>NZ_OLMK01000010.1 GCF_900290235.1 Streptomyces sp. MA5143a | reverse complement strand
GGGCAGACGGGACTTTCGCAACACGCCCTAGAGGCGATGCGAGGGTTTGAGCGGCAGGGCGGCCCAGATCACCTTGCCGCCGCTCGCGGTGTGTTCGACGTCGCAGACCCCGCCGGCCTCCCGGGTGATCTCCCGCACCAGCAGCAGCCCCCGGCCGCCCAGCCGGCCGTGGTCGGTCTCCAGGGCGGTGGGGCGGTAGGGGTGGTTGTCCTCCACCGCGACCCGCACCCACTCCGCCCCGACCCCGACCTCGACGGCGAGCGTGGGCGAGAGCACCGCCGCGTGCTTGACGGCGTTGGTCACCAGCTCGGAGACGATCACCATTAAGCCCTGGACGAGGTCGTCCGAGATCGGCACGCCCTGACGGGCCAGCAGGTCTCGGACGGCGCGCCGCGCCTGCGGCACCGAGGCGTCGACGGCGGCCGCGGTGAACCGCCAGACCCCTTCGTACGGCAGCGGTCCCGGCGGCCTCAGATCGTCGGGAGCGTGCCCGCCGACTGCCGGGCGTGGGTCGCCCCCGCGCCCTCGGTCGTCCATGGTCCGGTCGCCGCCCTTGCGCTCGATTGTCACCACACGTTAAGTGTTGGCGACTCGACGCCGCCCACGGGTGTCTGAACACAAGTCAGCGCGTATCGACGTTTCTTCGACCGATCCCGTTCGGGACGAGCAGCAGAATGAACGATTCTGCCGGGCGCGTGCCGCTTCAAGAACTATTCGGGTTGTACGGGTTCGGTGCCGTGCCCGCTCTTCCCACCCGTCGGCCGGTGACTCTCCGTGAGTTTCTCCGAGACCAGGTCCAGGATGCGCCGCGGACGACAAGGCTGCCGACCGGCCGGATCGGTCCGCCGCGATGAGGATCATGGCGCGCGGGGCCTCCCTCGCGTTCGGGCCCCTTCTTGATCGTATGGGTGCGGGGGGTGACTAGCATCCGGTGCATGGACCCTCAACTGCTGCATTCCACCGCCGACGGGGTCGCGACGGTCGTGATCCACCACCCGGCCAAGCGCAACGCCATGACGGCCGGGATGTGGCGGTCGCTGCCGCCGCTGCTCGACCGGCTGGCCACCGACCCCTCCGTACGGGCGCTGGTGCTGACCGGGGAGGGCGGGACGTTCTGTGCGGGGGCCGACATCTCCACGCTACGGCGGTCGCCGGGCGAGGCCCAGGGGCTGGCGCTACGGGCCGAGGAGGCGCTCGCGGCCTTTCCCAAGCCGACGCTCGCGGCGATCCGGGGGCACTGTGTGGGCGGGGGGTCGCAACTCGCGGCGGCCTGTGACCTGCGGTTCGCGGAGGAGGGGTCGCTGTTCGGGATCACGCCCGCGAAGCTGGGGCTCGTCTATCCGTCCTCCTCCACCCGGCGGTTGGTGTCGCTGGTCGGTCCCGGCACCGCCAAGTACCTTCTGTTCTCGGGTGAGTTGATCGACAGCGAGCGGGCGCTGCGTACGGGGCTGGTGGACGAGGTGCTGCCCGGGGGCGGGCTGGCCGAGCGGGTCGCGGAGTTCACCCGGGTGCTGGTCTCGCGCTCCCGGCTGACCCAGGCGGCGGCCAAGGAGTTCGCCGACGGACGGACCGACCGGGACGCCCACTGGGCCGAGCAGGCGCGTGGCAGCGGCGACGCCGCGGAGGGCGTCGCCGCGTTCCTCGAGCGCAGGGTGCCCCGGTTCACCTGGACGGTGTGAGAGGCCCGAGTGCCCCGGAGGTCACATCAGGGCGAAGCGGCTGTTGGTGCGGAACTCCTCCACGAGGTGGGCGGGCGCCTTGTGCGGGGCGCCCGCGTCGTACGGCGGCTGCGGGTCGTACTCGATCATCAGCTGGACGGCCTGGGCGTGCTCGTCCCCCGCGATCCGGCCGATCAGGGTGAGGCCCATGTCGATGCCGGAGGAGACCCCGGCCGCGGTGACGTACTTGCCGTCGAACACGACCCGCTCCCCCGTCGGCTCGGCGCCGTACTGCTTGAGGAAGTCCAGCGCCAGCCAGTGCGAGGTGGCCCGGCGTCCTTCGAGGAGGCCGGCGCCGGCCAGGATCAGGGAGCCGGTGCAGACGGAGGTCGTCCAGGTGCTCGTACGGTCGGCCGCGCGCAGCCACGCGAAGAGGGTCTCGTTCTCCATCTGCGCGAACTGGCCGGGTCCGCCCGGCACCACGACGACGTCCGGGGACGGGACCTCGGCGAGCGTCCTGTCCGCCGTGAGGGCGAGCGCGCCGGTGTCGCTGCGGACGGGGCCGGTCTCCTCGGCGACGAAGACCAGTTCGGCGTCGGGGAGACGGCCGAGGGTCTCGTAGGGGCCGACGGCGTCGAGGGCGGTGAAGCGGTCGAAGAGGACGATCGCGATCTGCATGGGGTTCCCTTCAGTGGGTGGGGGCGGAAGCGGGCCGGAAGCGGCGGCGGTACTCCGCGGGGGCCGTGCCGAGGGCCTTGACGAAGGCCCGGCGCATGGCCTCGGGGGTGCCGTAGCCGCAGGCGCGCGAGATCTCCTCGACGCCGTCGGGGGTGTCCTCCAGCAGCCGGCGGGCGTGTTCGAGGCGGACCCGGTCGACATAGCGGCCCGGGGTCGTACCGGTCTCGGCCTGGAAGGCGCGGGCGAAGTGCCGGGGTGAGAGACGGGCCCGGGCCGCCAGCGTCTCCACGCTCAGATCACCGCCGGGGTGCTCGGTGATCCAGTGCTGGACCTCGCGGAGCGGCTCCCGGCGCGCGGTCTGCGCGGCGAGCTGGGCGCTGAACTGGGCCTGGTTGCCGGGGCGGCGCAGAAAGACGACCAGGTGGCGGGCTATGTCGAGGGCGACCTCGCGGCCGAGGTCCTCCTCGACGAGCGCCAGCGACAGGTCGATGCCGGCGGTGACCCCGGCGGAGGTGGAGACCTGGCCGTCGCGGACGTAGATGGGGTCCGGGTCGACCTCCACCGACGGGTGGTCGCGGGCCAGCTTGTCGCAGTACGCCCAGTGGGTCGTCGCCCGGCGGCCGTCCAGGAGGCCCGCCTCGGCGAGCAGGATCGCGCCGGTGCAGACCGACACCAGGCGCTCCGCGCGCGGGCCGTGTTCCCGGAGCCAGGCGACGACGTCGGGGGCGGGGTTCCGGGTGCCCTGGCCGCCGGGGACGAGCAAGGTGTGCGGGGTGGCCGACGCCGTGAGGGCCTGGTCGGGGACGACGGTGAGGCCGCTGGAGGTGCGTACCGCGGCGCCGTCCAGGGAGGCCGTGCGGATGCGGTACGTGCCCGGGGCGTGCAGCTCACCGCCCTGGAAGACCTCAAGGGGGCCCGTGACGTCGAGGCTCTGCACGCCGTCGAAGAGGACGACCAGGACTGTGCGCATGTCTCGATTCTTGGCAGCCCGGGCGAGGGCCGCAATGACGAGCACCCCACCTTTCCTGCCATCGGCCGCGGGTGGGGGGCGGGGTGAGCGGCCGGGGGCCGCAAGGGTGAGCAAGGGCACGTGCGACCTCCCCCACCCCGCGAACCGACCAGTCGGTAACCTGCGGGGCATGACGTCTTCCTCCCTGCCGGAGCGCGCCGAGCGGCGCTGCCACAACCTGCTCAACCCGTTCCACTCCGCGCACTACTTCTCCCCGGACCTCGGGCGGGAGCTGGGTGCCGTGGGGGTCGAGCACCCGAGCGCGGCGTACTTCGCGGTGCGCGCCGCCGCCATGGGCCCGGTCGGACCGGGCGTGGTGACGGCGACGTTCTTCAACTTCCGGCACGAACTCGTGGCCCGGCATGTGCCCGCCGTGTGGGGGACGGCCTCGCCCACGGTGGTGCTGGCGGCCCGCGAGCGGGTCGCCGACGCGACGCTGCGGCGGCTGCTCGGCGAGGAACTGATCGGCTCCAAGGAGGTCGCGGAGGCGGCCGAGCTGGCCCTGCGCGCCACCGAGGCGTGCGTCCGGACGGCGCGCCCCCTGTACGCCGCGCACGCCGACCTCCCCGTGCCCGAGCGACCGCACCTGGCGCTGTGGCACGCGGCCACGCTGCTGCGGGAGCACCGGGGCGACGGGCACATCGCGGTCCTCCTCGGTGCCGGGCTCGACCCGGTCGAGGCACTGGTCAGCCACTCGGCCACCGGCAAGGGCATGTCCCCGAAGTGGCTGCTCGGCACCCGCGGCTGGACGCGGGCCGACTGGGAGGCGGCCCGAGGGCGGCTCCAGGAGCGCGGACTGGTCGACGGCGAGGGCGAGTTGACCCAGGCGGGCATCGCGCTGCGCGAGGAGATCGAGACGGCGACAGACCGCCTCGACCGGGCCCCGTACGAGCATCTGGGCGCGGCCGGCGTGGAACGCCTCACCGAGCTGCTGGGCGGCATCGTGCCGACCATGGTCGGGGCGGGGGCGTTCCCGGAGGGGTTGATCGGCAAGAAGTGACCGGGCCGGGGCGGCGCGTCGGCCGGGCCGGCGTCACACGGGCAGGTCGGCGGCACGCCCGCGGTCCGGCATTCCGGCCGACCGGCACCGTTCACGCATGAAGGAAGCGGGACGCGGTACCCGTGCTTTCCCGGCCCGGTCGGCCGGGAGAGGAAAGGGGAAGTACGTGTTCCGTGCGATCGCAGATGTGTTGCGGCAGATCGGAGGGGCCATCGCCACGGTGGTGACCCTGCCGTTCCGGGCCGTGGCCCGGCTGTTCGGCGGCGCCTCCAGCTCCACGCGCCGCACCGGACGCGCCCGCCGGGCCTGACCCCGGCCGAGCCGCCGACCGAGGGAGCCGGACGCGACCCCGCGTCCGGCTCCCGGCATGCCCGGGGCCCACTCCACGAGCGCCCGGGTGCTGCCGCCCGATCCACCCGGATCCTGCCGCCCGATTCCCCCGGATCCTGCTCCCCGGTCCGTCCGGACCTTGGCTCCCCGGTCCGTCCGGGCCGTGTTCCCCCGTCCTTTCCGGTCCGGTGACCGGCACGCGTCGCCCTGATCCCCCGTTGTCGGCGTCACCTGCCACAATTGCCGCGCAACCTCAGTGGAGAAGGCGGTACGGGATCGTGACGACACCCGGATCCATCGAAGTAGGGTCCATCGAAGGCAGGATCGCCGAGGAACTCGGCGTACGGGAGCGGCAGGTGAAGGCCGCGGTGGAACTGCTCGACGGCGGTTCGACCGTTCCCTTCATCGCCCGCTACCGCAAGGAAGCGACCGAGATGCTCGACGACGCGCAGCTGCGCACGATCGAGGAGCGGCTGCGGTATCTGCGCGAGCTGGAGGACCGCCGTGCGGCGATCCTCGACTCGGTGCGTGAGCAGGGCAAGCTGACACCCGAGGTGGAGGCGCAGATCCGCGGCGCCGAGACCAAGGCGCGGCTGGAGGACATCTACCTGCCGTTCAAGCCGAAGCGGCGCACCAAGGCGCAGATCGCCCGCGAGGCGGGGCTCGAACCGCTCGCCGAGGGCCTGCTGGGCGACCCGACCGTGGAGCCGTCGGCCGCCGCCGCGGCGTTCGTCGACGCCGACAAGGGCGTCGCCGACCCGCAGGCCGCGCTGGACGGCGCGCGGGCCATCCTCACCGAGCGGTTCTCGGAGGACGCCGACCTGATCGGCGAGCTGCGCGAGCGCATGTGGGTGCGGGGCCGGCTGGCGGCCAAGGTGAAGGACGGCAAGGAGGAGGCGGGCGCCAAGTTCGCCGACTACTTCGACTTCGCGGAGCCGTTCACCGAGCTGCCCTCCCACCGCGTCCTCGCGATGCTGCGGGGCGAGAAGGAGGACGTCCTCGACCTGGTCCTGGAGCCGGAGGAGCCGACGGACGGCCCGTCGTCGTACGAGGGCATCATCGCGCACAAGTTCGGGATCGCCGATCGTGGGCGTCCCGCCGACAAGTGGCTCACGGACACCGTCCGCTGGGCGTGGCGGACCCGCGTCCTCGTGCACCTCGGTATCGACCTGCGGCTGCGGCTGCGCACGGCCGCCGAGGACGAGGCGGTGAACGTCTTCGCGGCGAACCTGCGCGACCTGCTGCTCGCGGCCCCCGCCGGGACCCGCGCGACGCTGGGACTCGACCCCGGTTTCCGTACGGGCGTGAAGGTCGCCGTGGTCGACGCGACGGGCAAGGTGGTCGCGACCGACGTCATCTACCCGCATGTTCCGGCCAACAAGTGGGACGAGGCCATCGCCAAGCTGGCCCGGCTCGCCAAGGAGCACGCGGTCGAGCTGGTCGCCATCGGCAACGGCACGGCGTCCCGCGAGACCGACAAGCTCGCCGGTGAGCTGATCACCCGGCACCCGGAGCTGAAGCTCACCAAGGTGATGGTGTCCGAGGCGGGCGCGTCGGTGTACTCGGCGTCGGCGTTCGCCTCGCAGGAGCTGCCCGGGATGGACGTCTCCCTGCGCGGTGCCGTCTCGATCGCGCGGCGACTGCAGGACCCGCTCGCCGAGCTGGTGAAGATCGACCCGAAGTCGATCGGCGTCGGCCAGTACCAGCACGACCTGTCCGAGGTGAAGCTGTCGCGCTCGCTGGACGCGGTCGTCGAGGACTGTGTGAACGGCGTCGGTGTCGACGTCAACACGGCCTCCGCGCCGCTGCTCGCACGGGTGTCCGGCATCTCCTCCGGTCTCGCCGAGAACATCGTGGCCCACCGGGACGCCAACGGTCCGTTCCGGTCCCGTTCCCAGCTGAAGGGCGTGGCGCGGCTCGGCCCGAAGGCGTACGAGCAGTGCGCGGGCTTCCTGCGGATCCGGGGCGGCGACGACCCGCTGGACGCGTCCAGCGTGCACCCGGAGGCGTACCCCGTGGTGCGGCGGATGGTGAAGGTGGCGGGCAGCGAGGTCGCGGCGCTGGTCGGCAACACGGGCGTGCTGCGGTCGCTGAGGCCCGGTGACTTCGTGGACGAGACGTTCGGTCTGCCGACCGTGACGGACATCCTGAAGGAGCTGGAGAAGCCGGGGCGCGACCCGCGGCCCGCCTTCAAGACGGCCACGTTCAAGGAGGGCGTCGAGAAGATCTCCGACCTGGTCTCCGGGATGGTGCTGGAGGGGGTCGTGACGAACGTGGCGGCCTTCGGTGCCTTCGTGGACGTCGGGGTGCACCAGGACGGGCTCGTGCACGTCTCCGCGATGTCCAAGACGTTCGTGAAGGACCCGCGGGACGTCGTCAAGCCCGGCGACATCGTCAAGGTGAAGGTCCTCGACGTCGACATTCCGCGCAAGCGGATCTCGCTGACGCTGCGGCTGGACGACGAGGCCGCGCCGCAGGGCCAGTCCGGCGGGGGCGCGCGGCCTCAGCGGGGCGCCCGCGCCCCTCAGCAGCGGCAGGGCCGTGGCGGGGGCGGCGGGGGCGGTTCCCGGCAGCAGGGCGCCGCGCCGGCTCCGTCGAACAGCGCGATGGCGGACGCGCTGCGCAAGGCGGGGCTGCTGGACCCGAAGCGCCGCTGAACCGGCCGTGCCGGTGCCGGGCGCCCCGTTCGCGGGGTGCCCGGCACCGGTGTGCCGTCAGGCCGTGGGCCGCGGCTCAGTTCTCCGTGACCCTGCCCGAGGTCACCTCGAAGCGCCTGGTCACCCGTACCGCGTCGAGCATGCGGCGGTCGTGGGTGACCAGGAGCAGGGTGCCCTCGTAGGCGTCGAGGGCGGACTCCAGCTGCTCGATGGCGGGCAGGTCGAGGTGGTTGGTGGGCTCGTCCAGGACCAGGAGGTTCACGCCGCGGCCCTGGAGGAGGGCGAGGGCGGCGCGGGTGCGTTCTCCGGGTGAGAGGGTCACGGCCGGGCGCAGGACGTGGTGGGACTTCAGGCCGAACTTGGCCAGGAGGGTGCGGACCTCGACCGGCTCGGTGTCGGGCACGGCCGCGCAGAAGGCGTCGAGGAGGGACTCGGGGCCGTGGAAGAGCGCGCGGGCCTGGTCGACCTCGCCGACGAGGACACCGGAGCCGAGGGAGGCGTCGCCCGAGTCCAGCGGGATCCGGCCCAGCAGGGCGCCGAGGAGCGTGGACTTGCCCGCGCCGTTGGCGCCGGTGATGGCGACGCGGTCGGCCCAGTCGATCTGCAGGGACACCGGGCCGAAGGCGAAGTCGCCCCGCTTCACCTGCGCGTCGCGCAGGGTCGCGACGACGGCGCCGGAGCGCGGGGCCGACGCGATCTCCATGCGCAGCTCCCACTCCTTGCGCGGCTCCTCGACGACGTCGAGGCGCTCGATCATGCGCTGGGTCTGCCGGGCCTTGGCGGCCTGCTTCTCGCTGGCCTCGCTGCGGAACTTGCGGCCGATCTTGTCGTTGTCGTTGCCCGCCTTGCGCCGGGCGTTCTTGACGCCCTTGTCCATCCAGGAGCGCTGCGTCTGGGCGCGGTCCTGGAGCGCGGCCCTCTTGTCGGCGTACTCCTCGTAGTCCTCGCGGGCGTGCCGCCGGGCCGTGTCACGCTCCTCCAGGTACGCCTCGTAGCCGCCGCCGTAGAGGTTGATCTGCTGCTGCGCCAGGTCGAGTTCGAGGACCTTGGTGACGGTGCGGGTGAGGAACTCGCGGTCGTGGCTGACGACGACCGTGCCGGCGCGCAGGCCGCTCACGAAGCGTTCGAGGCGTTCCAGGCCGTCGAGGTCGAGGTCGTTGGTGGGTTCGTCGAGGAGGAAGACGTCGTAGCGGGAGAGGAGGAGGGAGGCGAGGCCGGCTCGGGCGGCCTGGCCGCCGGAGAGGCCGGTCATCGGCTGGTCCAGGTCGACGGCCAGACCGAGGGAGTCGACGACCTCCGCGGCCCGCTCGTCGAGATCGGCGCCGCCGAGGTCGAGCCAGCGCTCCAGGGCGGCCGAGTACGCGTCGTCCGCGCCCGGCGTCCCGTCCACGAGCCCCTGGGTGGCGTCGTCCATCACGCGCTGGGCCTCCGCGACGCCGGTGCGGCGGGCGAGGAACTCCCGGACCGTCTCGCCCTCGCGGCGCTCCGGCTCCTGCGGGAGGTGCCCGACGTTGGCCGTGGGCGGGGACAGCCGCAGCTCCCCCTGTTCCGGCGGGAGGAGCCCGGCGAGCAGCCGCAGCAGCGTGGACTTGCCCGCGCCGTTGGCGCCGACCAGCCCGATCACGTCGCCGGGCGCGACCACGAGGTCGAGCCCGGAGAAGAGCGAGCGGTCGCCGTGGCCGGCGGCGAGGTTCTTGACGACGAGGGTGGCGGTCACAGGGTGCGATCCTAACGACCCGCGGCCGACCGACGACGGCGGCCCGTCACCGCGCCACGGCGACCCTCACCTCCGGTCACCGCCCCACCGGCACCCTCACCCCCGGTCACCGCCCCACCGGCACCCTCGCCTCCGTTCAGCGCCCCATCGGCTCCACCAGCACCGTCCCCGTGGTCCGGGCCACGATGAACGACTCCCCCTTCACGGACTTCGCGTCCAGCCCGATCCGGTGCTGCCCCGCAGGCAGGATCCCGTCGAAGAAGCGGTACGTGTGCGTCCGGTAGAGCCGGTCGAGGCGGTACGCGGTCAACTCCACGCGGCAGGTCGAGGTGATCTCGATGCCGGCCTGCCCGTCCGCCGCGATCAGCCGGGTGAGCCGGCGCTGTCGGGCCGGGCTGCGGTCGAGCGCGCTCTCGATCTGCGCCACGAGGAGCGGAATGATCGGCGCGAACCCGTCGACGTACGCGACCTCCCCGCCCGCCCGGTCGAAGGCGCTCCGCACCGCCTGCCGGTCCTGCTCGCCGACGGCCCGGCCGAAGACGACCGCGCCGTAGCCGCGCAGTTCCTCGTCGGGCACACCGGCGGCACCCTGCGCCATGTCGGCGCCGATCCCGATGGCCCGCAGGGCGGCGGCGAGTTTGGCGAGGACGGCGACCCGGGCACCGATGAGGAGGACCCGTCGGCGCGGCGACGTGTCGTCGGCGTCCTCGCGCAGCAGCGACTGAAGGGCGCTCCGGTACTCGGAGCCGTGGAACCGGAAGGGGCCGATACCGGTGTAGCCGTTCAGTCCGAGGTCGGCCTCCTCGTCCGTCTGCCAGGCGAAGTCGCGCCACACGTAGTCGTCGCCGTCCCGCTCTATCACCGCGGTCACGGCCCCGCAGGCGAGGTCCGCGCACTCGGGGCAGCCGTAGATGACGTACCGGCCGCCGGGGAGGGGCGCGTCGGCCTCCAGGAGCAGGCTGCGCACCTGGGCGGTGAAGATCGAGGGCGGGACGTCGGAGGCGAGCGGGGAGACGGCGTCGAGGTCGGAGAGCTGGAACAGCAGCGGGCGTCCGTCGACGATGAAGTCCACGAAGTCCCGGTGGGCTTGGTAGGCACCGTCGGCGAGGACGCCACCGGCGCGGATCGCCGGTGCCAGGCCGAAGGTCGCGTACTCGGCAGACATGGTGTGAGTATCCCCACAAAGCCAGACTTGTGAGCACGGCATGACATATTCCGTTAACGTCCCCTCGTGACCAAGGAATCGAACAGCGATGTGATCGTGGTCGGTGGCGGTGTCATCGGTCTGACGACGGCCGTCGTCCTCGCGGAGAGCGGCCGACGGGTACGCCTGTGGGCACGGGAGCCCGCGGAGCGGACCACGTCCGCCGTGGCGGGCGGGCTGTGGTGGCCGTACCGGGTCGAGCCGGAGGCACTCGCCGGCGCGTGGGCGCTCGTATCGCTGACGGTGTACGAGGAGTTGGCGGCGCGGCCGGACGAGACGGGCGTACGCATGGTCGAGGGCGTACACGGCGAGACCACACTGGACGGACTCGGGGCGTGGGCCTCACGGGTGGCGGGGCTGCGGGCCGCCACGGCACAGGAGTACGCGGGGACCGGGCTCTGGGCGCGGCTTCCGGTGATCGACATGCCGGTCCATCTGCGGTGGCTGCGCGAGCGGTTCGTCGCGGCGGGCGGGACGGTCGAGGAGCGCGCGGTCTCGGATCTCGGGGCGGTCGACGCCCGGGTGGTCGTCAACTGCACGGGGCTCGACGCCCGGGACCTGGTGCCGGACCCGTCGGTGCGGCCGGTGCGGGGGCAGTTGGTGGTGGTGGAGAACCCGGGGGTCACCACCTGGATGACGTCGGTGGATCACGCCGACGCCACGAGCACGTACTTCATTCCGCAGCCGGGCGGATTGATCCTCGGGGGGACGGCGGAGGAGGACGCCTGGTCGATGACGCCGGATCCCGTGACCGCCGAGGCGATCGTGCGGCGGTGCGCGGCCGTGCGACCGGAGATCGCGGGGGCGCGGGTGATCGAACACCGGGTGGGGCTGCGGCCGACCCGGCCCGCCGTACGGCTGGAGCGGGAGCGTGCGGCGGACGGGCGGCTGTTGGTGCACAACTACGGGCACGGCGGGGCGGGCGTGACGGTGGCCTGGGGATGCGCCCGGGAGGCCGCGGAACTCGCCGCCGGATGACGGCGAGGCCGGGGCTGGGGCCGGGGGAGGCAAGGGGAGGCAGGGGACGCCGGGGCGGGGGCAGGGGACGCCGGGCCGGTCCGGCGCTCCCCCGGTGGCGGTCATTCCTTGCGGTGTCCGATGGGGTCGCCCTCGATCTCCGTTCCCTGCCCCGGACCGACCCTGATCTCGAACTCGCCGTCGTAGCGCTTGTGGCCCTCGATGACGGCGAGTTCGACGGCCTCGGAGGCCATCTCCTCCCGCACGATCACCGAGTCGCGGCGCAGGTCGCGCATGAGCGCCACACACATGCCGATCATGACCAGGACGAACGGGGCGGCCGCCAGGATCGTGAGGTTCTGCAGGCCGGTGAGGGCGTCGCCCTGGCCGCTGCCGACGAGGAGCATGATCGCGGCGACGGCTCCGGTGAGGACGCCCCAGAAGACGACGACGAAGCGCCCCGGTTCGAGGGCGCCGCGCTGGGAGAGCGTGCCCATGACGATGGAGGCGGCGTCGGCGCCGGAGACGAAGAAGATGCCGACCAGGACCATCACCAGCAGACAGGTGAGGGTGGCCGCCGGGAACTGGTTGAGGACCGCGAACAGCTGGCCCTCGGGGGTCGACTCGTCGCCGAGTCGGCCCTGGTCCTGGAGCTTCATGGCCGTGCCGCCGAACACCGCGAACCACACGAGGCTGACCGAGCTGGGCACGAGGATCACACCGCCGATGAACTGGCGGATGGTGCGGCCACGGCTGATGCGCGCGATGAACATGCCGACGAAGGGCGTCCAGGAGATCCACCACGCCCAGTAGAAGACGGTCCAGCTGCTCAGCCAGTCGGCCACGCCCTTGCCGCCGGACGCCTCGGTGCGGCCGGCGAGCTGCGGCAGGTCACCGAGGTAGGAGAAGACCGAGGTGGGCAGGAGGTCGAGGACGAGGATGGTCGGTCCGGCCACGAAGACGAAGAGGAGCAGGGCCAGGGCCAGGACCATGTTGGTGTTGGACAGCCACTGGATGCCCTTCTCCACGCCGGACACCGCGGAGGCGACGAAGGCCAGGGTCAGCACGGCGATGATGCCGACGAGCAGTCCGGTGCTGACCTTGTCCATCCAGTCCAGCTCCCGTGCGCCGGAGCCGATCTGGAGCGCTCCGAGACCGAGGGAGGCCGCCGAGCCGAAGATGGTGGCCACGATGGCTAGGATGTCGATGACCCGGCCGCCGGTGCCGTTCGCGTGCTTCTCGCCGATCAGCGGGGTGAAGACGGCGCTGATCGTCTGGCGGCGGCGCTTGCGGAAGGTGCTGTAGGCGATGGCGAGGCCGACCACCGCGTAGATCGCCCAGGGGTGGAGCGTCCAGTGGAACAGCGTGGTCGCCATCGCCGTCTCCATACGCTCACCGGCCACCTTCGGGTCGGTGCCCGGCGGGGGCGTGGTGAAGTGCGCGAGGGGCTCGCTCACGCCGTAGAACATCAGGCCGATGCCCATGCCGGCGCTGAACATCATGGCGACCCACGACACCGTGCGGAACTCGGGCTTCTCCCCCTCCACACCGAGGTGGATACGGCCGTAGCGACTGGCGGCGAGCCACAGGGCGAAGACCACGAAGCAGGAGGCGGCCAGCATGAACGCCCAGCCGCCGTTGTGGATGAGGCCGCTCAGCATCTTGCCGGAGACGCTCTCCAGCGAGTCGGTGGCAAGGGCACCCCAGAGCACGAACGCCAAGGTCAGTGCTGCCGTCACGCCGAACACGACGCGATCGGTTCTGGGCCGCCCGCCGCCGGGGAGGCCCGCCTCCGAGCCGGGAAGCAGGCCTCCCCCGTGGTGGGTGGTGGTGTGATCGTGCGTCACAGGTGGAACCTTTCCGCGAGTGGCTGGAACTGAGCTACTCCTGCCCAGCGAGCCCTACCCCATGTGACCCCGACCCTTTCTTCTTCAACAGGTGGCGTCGGGTTCTCCCACCGTCAGGTGGTACGGCGCCCGTTCGTCCAGGAGGAGGGGAACGAGCGCGCGCAGTTGCTGGCGCAACGGAACGAGCACACCGTCGTCGCGGGTACGCGCGCGGACGCCGTGCAGGGCCAGCTCGTCGCCGACCTCCGCGTACTGCCGAGCGGTGAGCCGGTAGCCGCAGGGCGGGTCCTTGAGCACCTCGGCGGGTTCGGCCGGGTCGTTGTCGGCGCCGCCGAGATACACCGGCCCGGTGTCGCGCAGGCCGGCGAGACGGGCCGCGCGGGTCGCGGCGTCGACCTGGCGGCCCCGCTCCACCGTGAACCCGAACAGGCCGTGGAGGGCGGCGCGTTGGGAGTCGACGCGCCGCTGGTTGTTGACCGGCTCGGGAGTGTCCGGCGTCGGAGGTTCGACTCGGCTCTCGATGAGCAGGCCGACGGAGTGCTTGACCCCGGACATGTTCCGCAGGATGCGTTCCTGGCCGTCACCCGCGACCTGCCGGATCGGTTCGCCGGTGACCGGGTCGGTCCAGATGCCGTACGTGCCGGTGGAGTGGCCCGCCGCCCGCGCCGCCGGCCGTACGTGGTCCAGGGACAGGGTGCGCGCCTCGGTGTGGACGGCCGCGTCCGTGTTGAGGTTGCGCGGCCAGAGGTCGAACAGGTCCTTGTCGTAGTACGGGGGTGTGGCGCCGTACTCGTGCAGGTCGTAGACAATGTCCGGTTTGCGATCGCGGACGATCGCGGCGAGTGCCCTGGCCTCCGCGGTCCGCAGGGCCAGATGGTCGCGGTTGATGTCGACGCCGTCGCTGTTGCCGCGGGTGTCGGCGGCCCTGCCGTCGGGATTGGCGGTGGGCACGACGAGCACGGTGGTGGTTTTCAGCAATCGCCCGGCCCGCCGGTCACCGGGCCGGGCGAGGTCCCGGACGGTGGTGAGGCACGCCTCGCGGCCGGAGGGCTCGTCACCGTGCTGGCTGCACACGAGGAGCACCGTCCGCGACGTGGGGCGGGTACCGATCCGGACGAGATGGAGCGGGCGGTCCTGCGCGGTGGTGCCGACACGGGTGACCGCCACCCGGGGGCTCGCCCGGTCCACCGCGGCGAGGAACTCCTCCTCCTCCGGCTGGCTCGTCCACCGGGCTCCGCCCGACTGCTCGAATCCGGTGCGCGGCAGGGGCGTGGTGTCCGCCGCGTACGCGGGGGTCGACAGCAGGGGCGCGGCGAGCGCGGTGGCGATCAGCGCGGCGATCCGCGCCCTCATGCGCCGTCACCGGGGAGGCGGGCGGGGCCGCTCGGGTCGCCGACGCCGTCGAGGACGGAGCCCTGCGGTGCGGGGGCGGATCCCTTCGGTGCGGGGGTGGCGCCCGAGGTCGCCTTCTTGAAGGCGGTGGGTCCGCCGACCATCGGCACCTCGGCGTAGGTGCGCTTGAGGTCGAGAGTCAGGGTGGGGGTCGTCGACGGCGGGTCGATGAGGCCCTCGTCGGTGCCCGCGACGATGAGGGCGAGCCGGTGACCGGCCGGGACGACGTGGTCGCTCGCGTGCAGGTCGAGCGTGAGGGTGTACGGGGTGCCGGGGGTGAGCGGGGAGCCGGTGCCGGAGGAGTGGTTGCCGAGGTCGGCCCAGCCGCGGCTGAAGATCGTGTAGTCGACGGCGGCGGTCTTCGTCCGGGTCTTCAGGTAGCAGGAGCTGTCACCGGTGGTGCTCGGGCCCCAGCAGGTGCGGTCGGTGAGGGTGGTGATGCCCTCGCCGGCGGTGGAGTAGTCGCGGATGGTGTCCGGGCCGAGGTCCACGAGGATCGCCGAGAGGTGGGCGGTCGAGGTGGTGGGCGTGGCGGTGACGGTCACCTTGGCGGAGCCGGACAGTCGCAGGTCCTTGGTGAGCGGGGCGGTGACGAAGCCCGCCTTCTCGGGGGTGGGGCGGCCGATGTGCGCCGCCCAGTCGGTCTCGTTCAGGGTGGGGTCGTCGGTGAGGGTCTCGGTGCCGGACCGCTTGCGCAGGCCGAGGGTGCCGACGCCTGCCTGGGCGCCCTTGCCGGGGCGGAGGGTCGTGGTCTTCGTCGTGCGCGGCGGCCAGGTCTTCGTCGTCACCCACTGGTCGGGGTGGCGCTCGATGTCGGCCATGGGCTCGTCGTCGATGCCGTTGTCGTAGCCGAGGAGCTCGTGGTCGAACCAGCGGTGCAGGGTGTCGACCCAGGCGGCGCGGCGGAAGTCGAAGGGGTCGACGTGGCCGGTCTGGGAGAGCCAGATCTTGCGCTCGACGCCGTGCTTGGCGAGGGCGTCCCACCACTGACCGAAGTGCTTGGGGCGGACGTTGAGGTCCTGCTGGCCGTGGATGACGAAGACGCTGGCGTCGATCTTTCGGACGTCCTTGACGTAGTCGCGCTCGGTCCACAGCCGCGTCCAGTCGCCGGTGCGTGGGGCGCCGTCCACGAGCGACTGCTGGACGTGGGCGCACTTGGCGCGGGCCTCGGGGCTCTCGACGGCGTCGGACAGCCAGTCGGGGCCGGAGCTGTAGAGGGGGGCGCCCTTGGCGAAGTAGTAGTCGTACCAGGAGGAGATGGCGCCGATCGGGACGATGGTCTTCAGGCCCTTGACGCCGGTCGCCGCGACCCCGTTGGCGATGGTGCCGTCGTAGCTCTTGCCGATCATGCCGGTTCTGCCGTTGGTCCAGCCGGCCTTGGCCCTCGTGGAGCCGGTGCGGGTGGTGTAGGCCCTCCCCCGGCCGTTGAGCCAGTCGACGACCGCCCTGGCGGACTGGATGTCGGAGCGGCCGCCGACGTCCACGCAGCCGTCGGAGCGGTTGGTCCCGGCGAGGTCGACGGCGACGAAGGCGTAGCCGCGGGGCACGAAGTAGTTGTCGTAGAACAGCGGCATCTGGACGACGTTCCCGTGCGCGTCGTACGTCTTGCGCTGGCTCTCGTTGCCGCGTCCACAGCACGAGTAGTACGGGCTGGCGTCCATGATCACGGGGATCTTCCGGCCCCGCTGGGCGGGTTCACTCGGGCGGACGATGTCGACGGCGACGCGGTCGTTCCGTCCGTCGCGGTCGCCGTCGAGTCCGGTGTCCACCCAGACGGCCTCGCGGATGGCCTTGTCGTAGGCGTAGACGGGCCGGCTCTTCGGGGGCGTCGCGCTGTCGGCGACCGCCGGGGTGACGAAGGTGGCCATCAGGACGGCGGACGTGGCGACCGTGGCGAGAGATCTCCAGGTCGAAAGGGGGGTGCGTCGCGCAGATATCGGCATGCGCCGGACGGTACTGCTGTCAACTCCCGTTCAAAAGAGGGCCTCTTGGTGCGCGAGGGACATCGGCCACGGTGTTGGCTTGAAAGGAGCGTCAAGGGGGGTGACTCATGTCGGCCGAATGGCGATCGTGTGACAGCGGTGGCGATGGACACGGCTGGGCGCACAGGGACTCAATAGGCTCCGCACAGACGAGCGGAACCGTTCACCGAGGACTTGGAGTGATTCGTGCACCGCAGACTCATCGCCCCGGGCGCGTTCGCGGCCTCCCTCCTGCTGGCGATCCCGGCATCGGCGGCCTCCTACGAGCCCGGTGCGCCGGGGATCGGCGACCCCTACTACCCGGCCTACGGCAACGGCGGATATGACGTCTCCCACTACGACCTCCGGCTCAAGTACCAGCCGAGGACGGACCGGTTGGAGGGGACGGCGACCCTGCTGGCCCGGACCACCGAGAACCTGTCCCGCCTCAACCTGGACTTCCTCCTCGACGTGAGCGAGGTACGGGTCAACGGCACCAGGGCGGCCTTCACCACCTCCGGCGAGCACGAGCTGGAGATCACGCCGAGGAACCCGCTGCCCAAGGGCACGGAGGTCACCGTCGTGGTGCGTTACGCCGGGGTGCCGTCCGCCGAGCAGGCATACGGCTTCACCAGTTGGCTCCGCACCCCGGACGGCGGAGTCGCGGCGGGCGAGCCCGAGGCGGCCTGGTGGTGGTTCCCCAGCAACGACCACCCGCGCGACAAGGCCACGTACGACGTGTCGGTCCTCGTCCCCGACGGCACCCAGGCCCTCTCCAACGGCACGCTCCAGTCGACCTCCTCCCGCGCGGGCTGGACCCGCTACAACTGGCGCTCCAACAAGCCGCAGGCCACGTATCTCGCCACGCTCGCCGTCGGGAGGTTCGACCTCACGACCGGGCGGACCGAGAACGGCATCCCCATCGTCAACGCCTACAGCAAGGACCTCGGCGACGACGCCGGCGCGGCCCGCGCGAGCGTCGAGCGGACCGGCGAGGTCGCGGCCTGGCTGAGCGAACACTTCGGGCCGTATCCGTACAACGCCCTCGGCGGATACGTGCCCAACACCCCGCAGGTGGGGTACGCCCTGGAGACACAGACGCGCCCGTTCTACAGTCCCCGCCAGTTCGCGAGCGGGTCGAACGTGTCGGTGGTCGTGCACGAGCTGGCCCACCAGTGGTACGGCGACCTCGTCTCCGTCGCCGGGTGGAAGGACATCTGGATCAACGAGGGCTTCGCCCGGTACGCGCAGTGGCTGTGGTCCGAGCACGAGAACGAGGGCACGGCGCAGGAGATCGCCGACCATGTGTATGTCTCCCGGGCGGCCGACGATGCCTTCTGGACGGTCAGGCCGGGCGACCCGGGGCCGGAGAACCAGTTCCACATCGCCGTCTACGACCGGGGCGCCCTCGCGTTGCAGGCGCTGCGCAACGAGATCGGGGACGCGGCGTTCTTCGAGATCCTGAAGGGGTGGCCGACGAGGTACGCGTACGGCAACGCGACGGTGGGCGACTTCGTCGCGTACGCGGAGGAGGTGTCGGGGCGGCGACTGGGCTCCCTCCTCGACACGTGGCTGTACCAGCCGGTGAAGCCGGGTGCCGCGGCGGCCGAGCGGGCGGGGGTCGCCGCGCGGGGGAACGGGGTGGTGAAGGCGCCGAAGTCCTGGAAGAAGATCGCGGCGACGAACTCCGTGCACCGGCACGAGGCCGGGCACGGGGCTGAGGGCGGGCACGGGCGCGGGGCCCTAGTGCCGTGACCGCCACGGCGCAGGAGGAGGAGCCGGGGGCCGCGCCCCGCTCCTACCGGCGGGACCGGGCCTCGGCCTCGATCCGTTCGCCCAGGACCCTGCTTGCCAGGTTCGAAGCCAACTCCGATACGTAGACGCGGAGTTCGGCCTCGGCGGCGGCACGGTCGGAGGCGATGCGGACCTGGCCCTCGGTGAGGATGGTGGAGTACTCGCGCTGGGCTTCCGTGCGGGCCTCGGCGACCAGGGTGGTGCCCTCCTCGAAGGCGCGCTGGCGGATGCGGGCGGCCTCGTGGCGGGCCTCGGCCAGGGTCGCGGCCACCTCCGCCCGCTTGACCTCCGCCTCCCGCCGTACCTCATCGGCCCTCGCCCGCGCCCCGTCGGTGGCCGCTTCCCGCTCCGCCAACACGCGCTGCACCCGGGGCGCCAGCCGGACGAAGAAGAGGAACACCAGCGCGAACAGCACCGCCGCGACGACGAGTTCCGCGACCGGGGGGTTCAACGGGCCGATGTCCACCGGAAGAAGGTTCATACCGGTGACTTACCCGTTCACACGCGCGACGCGTCGCACGTCTGCGCCAGAGTTGACCGGTAATCGACGACGGTTCACCCCAATGGCCGCCGCTCGCCCCGGCACGCCGCCGGTCCGTCAGTCCCCGTGGTCGTACACCGTCACCGCTATCCCCCGCCGCACGAGCCGCTCGGCGATCAGGGGCTCCACCCGCGACCACGTGCCGCCGGCGAGACCACAGCCGATGCGCGGCATGTGGACGGAGGCCCCGAGCTCCAGGGCCTTGTCGGCGAGCAGGGCGAGGGCTGCGTCGATGGCCTCGTAGCGGACGGGGACGCCCTTGCTGCCCGTCCGGATACCGCGCTGGCCGATCAGGTTGGCCACCCAGGTGTACGGGCCGACCTGGACGAACTGGGCCGCGCCGAGCCCGAAGTCGTTGTGCGCCCGGTCGCGGTGCCAGGCGCGGTAGGCCGCCTCCGGTTCCGGCCAGCGGCGGGACACGGCGAGGACGAAGCCCTTGCCCCAGCCGCCGAGGTCGTTGCTGACGTGGGCGATGACCTTGACGCCCTTGCCCAGCGGCACGGTGGCGTCCCCCCTGACGTACGTGATCCCCGACATGGGCCCCACCGTACGGGCGGCCACTGACAATCGCCCTGAGCAGCTGTTGAAGGTTTCACCGCACTGGTGGGACAGCGATACTGCTGTGCATGACGACCGAGACCGGGGAAGGCGCCGACGCGGCCGAGGACACCGAGGAGGGGGTCCTGACCGTGGACGAGCTGGCCGCGCGGGCCGGCGTGACGGTGCGCACGGTCCGCTTCTACAGCACCAAGGGTCTGCTGCCGCCGCCGGTGATCGGTCCGCGTCGGGTGGGCCGGTACGGGCGCGGCCATCTGGCCCGGCTCGCGCTGATCGAGGAACTCCAGCGGCAGGGCATGACCCTGGCCGCCATCGAGCGGTATCTGCGGCAGCTGCCGCCGGATCTGTCGCCGCGCGATCTCGCCCTGCAGCGGGCCGTCGTGGCCTCCTGGGCGCCGGACGCGGTGGAGACGGTGACACGGGAGGAGCTGGAACCGCGGGCCGGGCGGTCCCTCGACGAGGACGACGTGGAGCGGCTCACGGCGATGGGCCTGGTCGAACGGGACGGCGACGGGTTCCGGGTGGACCCCGGTCTGCTGCGGCTGGGCGCGGAACTCCTCGACGTGCCCCTGTCCCAGGAGTCGATCCTCGCCGCGCGGAGCGTCCTGATCGAGCACGCCCGGGCGGCCGCCCACGAACTGTCCGGTCTCTTCCGCGACGCGGTGGCCGAGCGGGACCCGCAGGCGGTGAAGTCCCTCTCGGCCCACATGCAGCCCCTGGTCGTCCAGGCCCTGCTGACGACCTTCCAGCGCTCCCTGCGGGACGAGCTGCGGGAGTGGCTGAAGGAGGGGTGAGGGGGTGAAAAGCAAGGGGCGCAGCCCCGGTCGCTCTTCAGGGGCGCGGGGAACTGCGCGACCAGCCACAACGAACCCGCGGCCGCCAACGCACCCCCCGCCCCCCGAACCGTCACGCGTCGGCGAACCTCTCCCCCCGCTCCGCCTTCTCCACCAGCAGCCCCGGCGGCGTGAAGCGCGCGCCGTAGCGGTCGGCCAGTTCCCTCGCCCGTGCCACGAAGCCCGGCAGGCCGCCCTCGTACCCGTTGATGTACTGGAGGACACCCCCGCTCCAGCCGGGGAAGCCGATGCCGAAGATCGAGCCGATGTTGGCGTCGGCGACGGAGGTGAGGACGCCCTCCTCCAGGAGGCGGACGGTGTCCAGGGCCTCGGAGAACAGCATGCGTTCCTGCATGTCCTCGAAGGGGATCCGGTGGTCGGGCCGGGTGAAGTGCTCGCGCAGGCCGGGCCAGAGCTTGGTGCGGCGGCCGTCGGGACCGTAGTCGTAGAAGCCTGCGCCACCGCTGCGCCCGGTGCGGCCGAACTCGTCGACCATGCGGTCGATGACCGCCTCGGCGGGGTGCTCCTCCCAGGTGCCGCCCGCCTCCTCGACGGCCCGCCGGGTCTCCGTGCGGATCTTGCGGGGCAGGGTCAGGGTCAGCTCGTCCATCAGGGAGAGGACCTTCGCGGGGTAGCCCGCCTGGGCCGCCGCCTGCTCGACCGACGCGGGCTCGATGCCCTCGCCGACCATCGCGACGCCCTCGTTGATGAAGTGGCCGATGACGCGGGAGGTGAAGAAGCCACGGGAGTCGTTGACGACGATCGGGGTCTTCTTGATCTGCCGGACCAGGTCGAAGGCGCGGGCGAGGGCCTCGTCGCCGGTCCGCTCGCCCTTGATGATCTCGACGAGCGGCATCTTGTCGACGGGTGAGAAGAAGTGCAGGCCGATGAAGTCGGACTGGCGCTCCACCCCTTCGGCGAGGGTGGTGATGGGGAGCGTGGAGGTGTTGGAGCACAGCAGCGCGTCGGGGGCGACGACGCTCTCGATCTCCTGGAACACCTTGTGCTTGAGGGCGGTGTCCTCGAAGACGGCCTCGATGACCGCGTCGCAGCCGGCCAGGTCGGCCGGGTCGGCGGTGGGGGTGATCCGGGCGAGCAGGGCGTCGGCCTTCTCCTGTGTCGTACGGCCCCTGGCGACGGCCTTCGCGCAGAGCTTCTCCGAGTAGCCCCTGCCCTTGGCGGCGGCTTCCGCGGACACGTCCTTCAGGACGACGTCGATGCCGGCGCGGGCGCAGGAGTAGGCGATGCCGGCGCCCATCATCCCGGCGCCGAGGACGGCGACCTTGCGGACCTGGCGGGGTTCGACGCCCTTGGGGCGGTTGGCGCCGGAGTTGACGGCCTGGAGGTCGAAGAAGAACGCCTGGATCATGTTCTTCGAGGTCTGGCCGGCGGCCAGCTCCACGAAGTAGCGGGCCTCGATGACCTGGGCGGTCTCGAAGTCGACCTGGGCGCCCTCGACGGCGGCGGCGAGGATGTTCCGCGGGGCCGGGTAGGGGGCGCCGGCGGTCTGCTTGCGCAGGGTGGCGGGGAAGGCGGGCAGGTTCGCCGCGAACTTGGCGTTCGAGGGCGTGCCTCCGGGGATGCGGTAGCCCGGCTTGTCCCAGGGCTGCTGGGACTCGGGGTTGGCGTCGATGTAGGCGCGGGCCTTGGCCATCAGCTCGTCGTGGGTGGCGGCCACCTCGTGGACGAGGCCGTTGTCCAGGGCGCGCCGCGGGCTGTACTGGGTTCCCTGGAGCAGGACCTTCAGCAGCGCGTCGGCGATGCCGAGGAGCCGTACCGTGCGGACGACGCCGCCGCCTCCGGGGAGCAGGCCGAGGGTGACCTCGGGGCAGCCGATCTTGGAGCCGGGGGCGTCGAGGGCGACGCGGTGGTGGCAGGCGAGGGCCAGTTCGAAGCCGCCGCCGAGGGCGGCACCGTTGATCGCGGCGACGACGGGCTTGCCGAGGGTCTCGATGCGGCGCAGATGGCGCTTGATCTCCAGGCCGCCGTCGAACAGCTGCCGCGCGGTGTCGGGGGTGACCCGGATGAGGTCGCGCAGATCGCCGCCGGCGAAGAAGGTCTTCTTGGCGGAGGTGATGATGACGCCGCGGATGGAGTCCTTCTCGGCCTCCAGCCGGTCGGTGATCACGGCGAGGGAGTCGCGGAACCCCTGGTTCATGGTGTTCGCCGACTGGTGGGGGTCGTCGAGGACGAGGGTGACGAGGCCCGAGCGGTCCTGTTCCCAGCGGATGGTGGTGCTCTCGGTCATGAGGGGGCTCTCCGTAGAAGTCGTGGGGTTCCGCCGGGTGTCAGACGCGTTCGACGATCGTCGCGATGCCCATGCCGCCGCCCACGCACAGCGTGGCCAGCCCGTACCGCTTGTCCTGGCGCTCCAGCTCGTCGACGAGGGTGCCGAGGATCATCGCGCCGGTGGCGCCCAGCGGATGGCCGAGGGCGATGGCGCCGCCGTTGACGTTGACCTTGTCCAGGGAGATGCCCATATCCTTCACGAAGCGCAGGACGACGGCGGCGAACGCCTCGTTGATCTCGACGAGGTCGATGTCGTCGATGGTCAGTCCGGCCCGGGCGAGGGCCTTGCGGGTGGCGGGCGCGGGCCCGGTGAGCATGATGGTGGGCTCGGAGCCGGAGACGGCGGCGGAGACGATCCGGGCGCGCGGGCGCAGGCCGTAGCGGTCGCCGATCTCGCGGGAGCCGATGGCGACGAGTGCCGCGCCGTCGACGATGCCGGAGGAGTTGCCCGCGTGGTGGACGTGGTCGATCTCCTCGACCCAGTGGTACTTCTGGAGGGCCACCGCGTCGAAGCCGCCCAGCTCGCCGATGTCGGCGAACGACGGCTTCAGCTTGGCGAGCGAGTCGGCGGTGGTGCCGGGCCGCAGATGCTCGTCGTGGTCGAGGACGACGAGGCCCGCGCGGTCCTTGACGGGGACGACGGAGGCGTCGAACCGGCCGTCCTTCCAGGCCGCGGCGGCCCGCTCCTGAGAGAGGGCGGCGTACTCGTCGACGTCCCGGCGGGAGAAGCCCTCGATGGTGGCGATGAGGTCGGCGCCGATGCCCTGCGGCACGAAGTTGACGGCCAGGTTGGTCATCGGGTCGTTGAACCAGGCGCCGCCGTCCGAGGCCATCGGCACCCGCGACATCGACTCGACACCGCCGGCGAGCACCAGGTCCTCCCAGCCGGAACGGACCTTGGCGGCGGCCATGTTGACGGCCTCCAGGCCGGAGGCACAGAAGCGGTTCTCCTGGACGCCGGCCACCGTGTCGGGCAGTCCGGCGGCGACCGCGGCGATACGGGCGATGTCGGAGCCCTGGTCGCCGACGGGGCCCACCACACCGAGCACGATGTCGTCGACGGCGGCCGGGTCGAGGCCGGGGTACCGGCGCCGGACCTCGTGGATCAGCCCGACGACGAGGTCGATGGGCTTGGTGCCGTGCAGGGCGCCGTTCGCCTTGCCGCGTCCGCGCGGGGTGCGGATCGCGTCGTACACGTACGCTTCGGTGCTCACGGTCTGGCCTTTCGGGTGGCGGTGGAGAGCCGGTGGTCGGGGGTGCGGTGGCCGGGCGTCAGACGCCGGCCTCGCCGTCGAGGACGGGGTCACCGAGGGGAACGTCCGTGGCGGCGGCCGGGGGACGGGCGTCGAGGAGGCCGGGTATGCCCCAGTCGTGGGCGACGTCCGTCGTGTCGGCGCCCGGCTGGGCGGGGCCGCCGCGGACCGAGGTGCGGGTGGCGGAGAAACGGGGTGCGGGGGCGGGCTGGGTGATGCCGCCGAAGTCGGTGAACGTGCCGCGGGCCGCGAGATGCGGGTGGTCCGGGGCCTCGCGCAGCGACAGCACGGGCGCCACGCAGGCGTCGGAGCCCTCGAAGACGGCCGTCCACTCGTCGCGCGTACGGGTCCTGAAGCGGGCCTCGACCGTCTCGCGCAGGACGCCCCATGCGGCGACGTCCTTGCGGGCCGGGGCCCGGTCCTTGATGCCGAGGAGGTCGACGAACTCCTCGTAGAACTGCTGTTCAAGGGCACCGACGGCCATGTACCGGCCGTCGGCGGTCTCGTAGGTGCCGTAGAAGGGGCAACCGCCGTCGAGGAGGTTGGCGGCGCGGCGGTCCTGCCAGCCGCCGGCGGCGAGCATGCCGTGGATCATCGCGGAGAGGTGCGCGGTGCCGTCGACGATGGCCGCGTCCACGACCTGGCCGGCGCCCGTGGCGCGGGCGTGGTGCAGGGCGGCGAGGACACCGACGACGAGGTAGAGCGAGCCGCCCGCGTAGTCGCCGAGGAGGTTCGCGGGGGCGACGGGCGGGGTGTCCGGGGTGCCGATCATGCCGAGGGTGCCGGTCAGGGCGATGTAGGCGATGTCGTGGCCGGCGCGCTGGGCCAGGGGGCCCTGCTGGCCCCAGCCGGTCATCCGCCCGTAGACGAGGGCCGGGTTGCGGGCGTGGCAGCTCTCGGGGCCGACGCCGAGGCGCTCGGCGACTCCGGGGCGGTAGCCCTCGATCAGGATGTCGGCGCGTTCGGCGAGGGCGAGGACGGTGTCCGGGCCGTCGCCGGACTTGAGGTCGACGATCACGGACCGCTTGTTGCGGTTGGTGATGTCGTACAGGGGGTTGACGGCGAGGCCGGCGCCGCCGGGCCGGTCGACGCGGACCACGTCGGCGCCGAGGTCGCCGAGGAGCATGGCGGCGAACGGTCCGGGGCCGATGCCCGCGAGTTCGACCACGCGCACACCGGCGAGCGGACCGTGCCCGGGCGTCTTCGCCACTGCCATCGAGAGCCCCCAGCTCTGTGACACCGATGATGTAACACCAGTGATGTTAAGAACGTGTTCCACCGCGCACAAGGCCCGAGGTGAGCAAACGCTTAGCCATTGTGCCCAAGGTCGTGCCGGATGTCCCGGCACGCGCCGGGACATCCGGCGTCAGCGGGTCCCCAGCTCCGCTATCAGGCGCTTCGGGGCGATCACGCGGTAGCTCTCCTCGACCCAGTCGCAGAGCAGCTCCGCGCTCGGGGCACCCGGCTCCTCCAGCGGGACGCGCACCCAGCCGGCCTTGCCGAGGCCGTATCCGGCGGGCTCGGCTCCCGGACAGGTCAGGGCGTGGGCGTGGGTCTCCTCGTCCTTGAGCTTCACGGTGACACCCAGCGGATGGCTGCCGTCGTCCACACCGAGGAACACGAACACCTTCTTGTTGACCTTGGCGACGCTCTCGCCCCAGGGGAACTCCTCGGCGGCGCCGGGCATGCCGAGGGCGAACTCACGTACCTTCTCCCATTTTTTCAGGGCGTTCCTGGGCACGGCCACGGCCACCTCCGGATCCCGCGCGTTCGGCTGCTCGTCCCTCACGCTAGCCTCACCCACCGACAACGGCGCGGGGGCGAGGGCTGAGGGGTTCCATGAGCACGCACAGCAGGGCGGATCGGGCGTACGACATCGTGCTCTTCGGGGCGACGGGGTTCGTCGGCGAGCTCACCGCGGAGTATCTGGCCGAGCACGCGCCCGAGGGGCTGCGCTGGGCGCTGGCCGGGCGCAGCGCCGAGAAGCTGGCGGCACTGCGGGAGCGGCTCCCCGGCGGTGAGGGCATCGGTGTGCTCCGGGCGGACGTGTCCGATCCGGCGTCCCTGCGTGAACTCGCCCGGCAGGCGCGCGTGGTGGCCACGACGGTGGGCCCGTACATCACGTACGGCGAGGAACTGGTGGCCGCCTGCGCCGACGAGGGCACCGACTATCTGGACCTCACCGGTGAGCCCGAGTTCGTGGACCTGATGTTCGTCCGGCACGACGCACGCGCGCGGGAGACGGGCGCGCGGATCGTGCACGCGGCGGGCTTCGACTCGATCCCGCACGACCTGGGGGCGTACTTCACGGTGCGCCAGCTTCCGGAGGACGTGCCGATCACCGTCGACGGCTACGTGCGGGCGTCGGGGATGTTCTCCGGCGGTACGTTCAACTCAGCGCTGACGGGTTTCTCGCGGGCCCGGCAGACGGCGGCCGCCGCGCGGGACCGCAAGCGGCACGAGCCGCGGACGGTGGGACGGCGGGCGTACGCGCCGGTGAGCGCGCCCCGCTTCGCCAAGGAGGTCGGTGCGTGGGCCCTGCCGCTGCCGACCATCGACGCGCAGGTGGTGCAGCGTTCGGCGCGGGCTTTGCGGCGCTACGGGCCGGACTTCCGCTACCGCCACTACGCGGCCGTCAGGACGTTGCCGTTCGCGGTGGGCGGGGTGGCGTTCGTGGGCGCGGTCGTCGCCGCCGCGCAAGTGCCGCCCGCCCGGCGCTGGTTGGGGAATCTGCACAGGCCGGGCGAGGGGCCGAGCGCCGAGACGCGGGCCAAGAGCTGGTTCTCGGTGCGGTTCGTGGGCGAGGGCGGCGGCCGGCGGGTCTTCACGGAGGTCGCGGGCGGTGACCCGGGCTACGGCGAGACGGCGAAGATGTTCGCCGAGTCGGCCCTCTGCCTCGCCTTCGACGAGCTTCCCCCCACCGCGGGCCAGGTCACGACGGCGGTGGCGATGGGCGACGCGCTGATCGAGCGGCTGCGCGCGGCTGGTATCACGTTCCGGGTGGCCGCCTCCCGGTGACACGGGCTCCGGACGACGCCGTGAGGCGGCCGGGGGCACACCGACCCCCGCCGCCCGCGCCCTACTGGGCCCATCCCGTCAGTGTGTAGACCATCCCGCCGATCCACGCGAGCCCGGCGATCAGGGCGAGCAGCAGCCCGGCCGTGACGGCCCGCTCGACGGGCTGGCTGGGGCTGGCGGCGGGCTTCGGGGCGCGGTGCGTCGTCATGCGGACCAGCCTGCCGATCATGACGACGCGTCGATATCCGTACTCGTACTCAGGTGCGAGCCCCGGACGTACTCACGTGCGGGCCCCGAGGGCTCAGCCGGCCGCCTCCCGCAGGGCCCGGCGGCAGAGCGCGTCGGCGTGCCGGGTCGACTCCGGGACGCGGTAGGCCGGGGTCAGGGCGAGGGTGTGGGCGCAGGCGTTGTCGAGGGTCACGCGGTGGCCGACCGACACGAACACGGGTTTGACCCCGGTGCGGGTGCGCAGCGCACGGCCCACTTCCTCGGTGCCCGTACCGGTGGCGGCGAGGAGGGGCGAGGCACTGCCGCGCGGGGTGCCGGGGTCGTCGTAGGTGAAGGTGAACGGGTTCTTGGCGACACCGATCGTGGGGAGCCCGGTGAGGACGCCGAGGTGGCTGGCGAGGCCGAAGCGGCGGGGGTGGGCGAGGCCGTAGCCGTCGCAGACGACGAGCCCGGGGTCGCACGGCAGCGCGTCGAGGGCCGCGAGGACGGTCGGGATCTCCCGGAAGGCCAGCAGGCCGGGGACGTACGGGAAGGAGACCTGTCCGGTCGCCGTGGCCTCGGCGACCACGTCGAGGGTGGCCGCGTCCAGCACGACGGCCGCCGCCGCGACCACGTCCCGCTCGTCGTCGTACGCGACGTCGACGCCGGTGACGTGTCCGGTGCCGGGCGGCGGCCCGGTCTCGTCGAGGACCACCTGGCCGCGCAACTCGTCCTGCACGGCTCGGGCCTGATCGTCGGTGGCGGGCCAGCCCGCGGGGATGCGTACGGTCGTCATGATCAGACGAGCCTACGCATCCCCGCGGTGAGCACGCCGCCCAGGGCTGCTCGGCTACTTGTCGAGGGCGCGCTTGAGCTGGCTCTTGTTCATGTCGGAACGGCCGCGGATGTTGCGCCGCTTGGCCTCCTCGTACAACTGGTCGTACGTGGGTCCCTCGGAACCGCTGTGGGAGCGCTGTCCGCCGCGCTTGCCGGACGACATGTCCTGCGTGGACGTACGGCTCGCGGTCCTGGACTCGCCGGACCGGGCGCGTTCCTTGTTGACCGTGCGGGCGGCGATCTCCTTGGCGCGCGACTCGCTCTCACCGCGGTCCTCGGCACTCTCCTTGATGTGCTCGTACTGGCGTTCCCGCTTGGGGCTCGAACCGCGTGGCATGCCGATCACTCCCTTCATGACGCGAACACCGCACGGGTATCCCGGTGGGCGGGATCCAGTCCCGCCCGCCGCCCGTTCACCGGCCGTCCCGTCAGTTCTCCAGCCGGGCCACGCGCCCCTTCTCCCCGGCGGCCCAGCAGCCGCGGTCGGGGGTGCAGTCGACCGTGTCGTACGAGCCGGTGTCGACCGTGCGCCAGGTGCGGCCGCCGTCGGTGGTGAGATCGGTGCCGGTGGGACCGACGGCAAGGGCGGTCGTACGGCTGTACGGGAGCCAGGCGACGCCGGAGCGGTAGGAGGGCGGTGGTTGCGCGGCGGACGTCCAGCGGCGCCCGGCGTCGCCGGTGGTCGCCGCCGCGCTCGGGGACGGCTGGTCGGCGCGGTAGTCGCCGCCGACGGCGATGCCGTGGGCCCGGTCGCGGAAGGCGAGGGCGAAGACACCGCGGGCCGGGTCGCCCGCCGGGACGGGGGTGTCGGTGGCCGTCCAGGTCAGGCCCCGGTCGGCGGAGTGCAGCACACGCGCGCGTGCCGCTCCGCCGGTCGCCAGCCAGACATCGCGCCGGCCCGAGCTGACCAGGCACTGCCCGCTCGCCGCGAAGCCCGCCTCGCCCTCCAGGGCCGGGGGCATGCCGTCGCTCGGCAGGACGTTCCAGGAGCGGCCGCCGTCCTCGGTGGACAGGATGCGGAACTTCCCGTCCACCGGGTCGCTCATGGCGAGCCCGTGGCGCGGGTCGAAGAAGGTCAGACAGTCGTAGAAGGCGCGCGGATCGGTGTTGCGGAAGGTCTCGGTCCAGGTGGCACCGCCGTCGTCGGTGCGGTACACGCGGGAGGACTCGCCCTCGCCGATGGCCAGAACGACCGCCCGGCGTGCGTCGAACGCCTCGATGTCCCGGAACTGCAGATCCTGCGCGCCGGGCGGTGACACCGTGCGCCAGTGCTCGCCCCCGTCCCTCGT
The DNA here is from genome assembly GCF_900290235.1 of Streptomyces sp. MA5143a. Taxonomy (GTDB): domain Bacteria; phylum Actinomycetota; class Actinomycetes; order Streptomycetales; family Streptomycetaceae; genus Streptomyces. Next base: position 228,927 of record NZ_OLMK01000010.1, on the reverse strand, counting down.
GCGCAGCACGGTGCCGCCGGTTCCGGCCAGCCAGGCCGTGTTCCGGCTGACCGCGGCCAGCCCTCGAAAACGCACGTCGGTGCCGGTCTGCTTCAGTTCCCAGTGCGGTGGTCGGCCGTCCCCCTGTGCCTGCGCGGGCACGGCCAGGGCGGCGGCGAGCGCCGTCGCGGCCAGTCCCGTCGTCATCGTCCGACTCGTCCGGATCCTGCTTCTCGACTGCCCCAAGGCCCTCATGGCGGGCGAAGCTAGCCGACCCCCCGGGCGCCGTCCAGATGGCCTCGGCAGGGAACCGTGGGGCCCCGTCCGGTGTCCTCACGGGTATGCCGGGACCGCCGGACGAGAAATGGATCACCTCGGTGATTGGAGTCGGTGACAGAGGTCACTCGAAGCCCGCGTGCACGCATCGACCCGATCCAGCGTCTCTTCACATGTCCGGCCATGCCGTCCGGAGTCCGTCCAGCCGTCACAAGGGAGCAAGGCGTTGTCCATCGTCATCGAGCAGCCCGTCGAGGCCCGTCTCGTCGCCGCCGCGCCGCGGATGCCGAGCATTCCCGCAACGCTCCACTACGACCGGAGCGACCCGTTCGCCGTCCGTATGACGTTCCCCGCCCCGGCGACGCTGGAGGGTGTCGAGGTCTGCTGGACCTTCGCCCGCGAACTCCTGGTGACCGGCATGGACGAGGCCGTCGGCCAGGGGGACGTCCGTGTCCGCCCGTACGGCTACGAGCGGCTGGTCATGGAGTTCCACGCCCCGGAGGGCACCGCCGTGGTGCACGTCCTCGCCGGTGAGGTGCGCCGCTTCCTGGAGCGGACGACCGAACTGGTGCCCCTCGGCCTCGAACACCACCAGGTCGACCTGGACCGCGACCTCGCGGAGCTGATGCGGGACGCCTGCTGAGGCAACGCCTCCCGACGCCGCCCCGACCGTGCCGGGGGCGGCCGGTCCGGGTCGCCGATTTAATCCGTTGACACCCCCGGAACGCCCTCCTACCTTGTACAGCGGTCCTGTTGCCGTCGATTGGAGAAGGACGTTGCTCGTCTGAGGTCCTGAGACACCGCGTCACACATCATCGCCGTATCCCGGCTTCCTGTGTGCGTTGCGTGCGACCTCGGCGTACGAGCCGTCCCCCCGGCAGCGGGCCTTCTTCCGGCCCCGCCCCAGCGGGTCAACCCTCGCCTCGCAGTGTCGCGCTCGCGGTGTCCGCACGCGTTGCCCCGACCACCGCAAGCAACCGCGAGGCCCTTATGTCTACTCCCCTTTCCCTTACCTGCACGTCCCTGTCCTTCGCCTGGCCCGACGGCACGCCCGTCTTCGAGGACCTCCAGATCGCGTTCGGCCCCGGCCGGACCGGGCTCGTCGGGGTCAACGGGTCCGGCAAGTCCACCCTGTTGAAGCTGATCGCCGGGGAACTGACCCCGACCGACGGCACGGTCCGGGTGGCCGGCGAGATCGGCTACCTCCCGCAGAACGTCACGCTCGACACCGCATTGCGCGTCGACGAGGCGCTCGGCATCGCCGCGACCCGCGCCGCGCTGCACGCCATCGAGGCGGGCGACGTGGCCGAGAAGCACTTCGCGGCGGTCGGCGACGACTGGGACGTGGAGGAGCGCGCCCTGGCGACCCTCGGTCAACTGGGGCTCGGCCACATCGACCTGGACCGCACGATCGGCGAGATCTCGGGCGGCGAGTCGGTGCTGCTGCGCCTGGCCGCGCTGCTGCTGCGCCGCCCGGACGTCCTGCTCCTCGACGAACCCACCAACAACCTCGACCTGTACGCCCGCCGCCGGCTGTACGACGCCGTCTCGGCGTGGTCCGGGGTGATGATCGTGGTCAGCCACGACCGCGAACTCCTCGACCTGGTCGACCAGATCGCCGATCTGCGCTCCGGGGAGGTCACCTGGTACGGCGGCAACTACTCCGTCTACGAGGAGGCGCTCGGCACCGAGCAGGAGGCGGCCGAGAGGATGGTGCGGGTCGCCGAGGCCGATCTGAAGAAGCAGAAGCGCGAACTGGTCGACGCCCACACCAAGCTCGCCAAGCGCACGCGCTACGCCAACAAGATGTACGAGAACAAGCGGGAGCCCCGGGCGGTGATGAAGCTCAAGAAGCGCACCGCCCAGGTGTCCGCGGGAAAGCACCGCATCATGCACGAGGAGAAGCTCGCCGAGGCCAAGGAGCGGCTCGACGAGGCGGTGGAGGCCGTACGGGACGACGACGAGATCCGCGTCGACCTGCCGTACACGGCCGTACCGCCGGGCCGTACCGTGCTCACCGCTCTGGACCTGCGGCTGCGGTACGGGGCCAGGGTGGACGGTGACCTCGACGTGCGGGGCCCCGAGCGGATCGCGCTCGTCGGGCGCAACGGCGCGGGCAAGACCACGCTGCTGCGCACGATCGCGGGCGAGCTGGACCCCGTGGGCGGCGAGGTGCGGGCGCACGTTCCGCTGCGGTTCCTGCCGCAGCGGCTCGACGTCCTCGACGACGGGCTGACCGTCGCCGAGAACGTGGCCCGGTACGCGCCGGGCGCCACCAACAACCGGGTGCGGGCCCGACTGGCCCGCTTCCTGTTCCGGGGCGCCCGCGCCGACCAGCCGGCGGCGACGCTGTCCGGCGGGGAACGCTTCCGGGCGGCCCTCGCCGCGCTGATGCTCGCCGAGCCCGCCCCGCAGCTGCTGATGCTGGACGAGCCGACGAACAACCTGGACATGGCGAGCGTGCGCCAGCTGACGACGGCACTGGAGTCGTACGAGGGAGCCCTGATCGTGGCCAGTCACGACCTGCCGTTCCTGGAGTCGCTGGGCATCACCCGGTGGCTGCTGCTGAAGGAGGGAGGGCTGCGCACGACGACCCCGGAGGAACTGGGGACGACGGGCTGATCCCGGCGGACCGACCCGGCCGCCGGACGCCCGGTACCGGCTACCGCCGAGTATCTCAGGAGGGGCACAGCCTGGGTGCGGGGGTTTTGTCCTGGTGGGGCGGGACTGCATGATGGCGGACCGGCGTCGCCTCACGGGCGCCGGGAAACCCTCGTTCGATTCGGAGCCCCACACGTGCCCAGCAAGAAGGCCCTCGTCCGTCGTCCCAGCCCCCGCCTGGCAGAGGGCCTCGTCACGCACATCGAACGCGCGGAGGTGGACGTCGACCTGGCGGTCGAGCAGTGGGAGGCGTACGGGGAGGCCCTGCGCACCCACGGCTGGGAGACCGTGGAGGTGGACCCGGCCGGCGACTGCCCGGACTCGGTGTTCGTCGAGGACACGGTGGTCATGTACAAGAACGTGGCGCTGATCGCGCGCCCCGGCGCCGAGTCCCGGCGGGAGGAGACCGCCGGGACCGAGGAGGCCGTGGCCGCGCTCGGCTGCTCGGTGAACTGGGTGTGGGACCCGGGCACGCTGGAGGGCGGCGACGTCCTCAAGGTCGGCGACACCGTCTTCGTGGGCCGCGGCGGACGCACCAACGCGGCCGGGGTCCAGCAGCTGCGGGCGGCCTTCGAGCCGCTCGGGGCGCGGGTCGTGTCCGTGCCGGTGAGCAAGGTGCTGCACCTGAAGTCGGCCGTCACGGCGCTGCCGGACGGCACGGTCGTCGGGCACATCCCGAAGATGGACACGCCGTCGCTGTTCGGACGCTTCCTGCCGGTGCCGGAGGAGGCCGGGGCGCACGTCGTGCTGCTCGGCGGCGACAAGCTGCTGATGGCGGCGAGCGCCCCGAAGACCGCGGAGCTGTACGCCGACCTCGGCTACGAGCCCGTCCTGGTCGACATCAGCGAGTTCGAGAAGCTGGAGGGCTGTGTGACATGCCTCTCGGTGCGCCTGCGGGAGCTGTACGTCTGACCGGGTGATCGTCTCACCGTCTCGGCCCCTGGACCTGCGTGTCGAGGGGCCGTTCGGCATACCCGCCCGCCTGACGCAAGGCCTTTCTGATCAGGGGTCTTTACCGTGCGCTTAACCTACGTCTTCATAACCTACGGAGACGTAGCCTACGATGCCGTAGGTTCAGTCACGCGCGCGTGACCGCACATGTGTTCATCCCCCGGTCGTCCCCCTGGAGCCTCTGTGTCGCTCACTTCTCCTCTTCTCGGCAGCCCGTCCTCCGACTGGACCGACGCGCGGCTGCTGTACGCGCTGGAGGAAGTCGTCGAGAAGGAGCTCAACCGGCATCTGAAGGTCGCCAAGGACTGGATGCCGCACGAGTACGTGCCGTGGAGCGACGCCCGTAACTTCCCCGGCCTGTTCGAGGACGGCGAGGCCTGGGAGAAGGGGCAGTCGAAGGTCAGCGAGATCGGCCGTATCGCCCTCGTGGTGAACCTGCTGACCGAGGACAACCTGCCCAGCTACCACCACGAGATCGCCACGCTCTTCGGCCGTGACGGCGCCTGGGGCACCTGGGTGCACCGCTGGACCGCCGAGGAGGGCCGCCACGGCATCGTGATGCGCGACTACCTCCTCGCCTCGCGCGCGGTGGACCCGGACAAGCTCGAAGAGTTCCGCATGTCCCACATGGGCGAGGGCTTCGAGTCGGACAACCGGCACTCGATGCTGCACACGGTCGCGTACGTCGCCTTCCAGGAGCTGGCCACCCGTGTCTCGCACCGCAACACCGGCCACCACTCCGGTGACCCGGTCTGCGACCGCATGCTGGCGCGCATCGCGACCGACGAGAACCTCCACATGATCTTCTACCGGAACCTGCTGAAGGCCGCGTTCGAGTTCGCGCCCGACCTCACCATGCAGGCCGTCCGCGATGTCGTCGTCAACTTCCGCATGCCCGGCCACGGCATGCCCGGCTTCGAGCGTGCCGCCGCGCAGATGGCCATCGGCGAGGTCTACAACCTGCGCATCCACCACGACGACGTCCTCGCGCCCGTCATCCGCTTCCTGAAGATCATGGAGATCGACGGCCTCGGCCCCGAGGGCATGAAGGCCCAGGAGGAACTCGGCCTCTACCTGGGCGGCCTCGACGCGGAGGCCCGCAAGTTCGACGAGAAGCTCGCGGCCCGCAAGGCCCGGATGGCGGCCCGCGGGAAGGCGTGACCCCCGCGCGGGACACGGCTGACGCCGGGTGGACGGAGACCCGTCACCCGGCGTCAGCCGCGTCCGGCGCGCCGCAGGTGCAGTCTCTCCTTCTCGGACAGGCCGCCCCAGACACCGAAGCGCTCGTCGTTGGCCAGGGCGTAGTCGAGGCAGGCGGTGCGCATCTCGCACATGCCGCAGATGCGCTTGGCTTCCCGCACCGAGCTGCCGGGGTCGGGAAAGAAGAAGTCGGCCCCCGTCTGCGCGCACAGCGCCCGCTCCTGCCAGGCGATGTCGACCGGGGTGATCGTGTCGATGTGCATGGAGAGGATCGTGCCGGTCGACGAAAAACGTTCGATCAACGCCGCATCAACACGGCGGTCCGGCCCCTTGACGGTCCCTCCGGAGAGCGCCCGCGCGCACGGCGGCGCGCGGGGGTACGTGCCCCCGCGTCGGCCGACCCGCCTTCGGTGACCACCCCGTCGGCCGAGCCCCGGCCGTAGCCCCCCGGCGATTGTCAGTGGGCGGTGCGAGACTCGACACAAAGGCAGTGGGACCCCTCACGGACCCCCTCGGAGGAGGGCCAGGATGCTCACGACACGCTTTGTCACCGGCGCCCCCAACTGGATCGACCTCGGCACCCCCGACATCGAGGGAGCCAGTGCGTTCTACGCCCATCTCTTCGGCTGGGACTTCCGGTCGGCCGGCCCCGAGATGGGCGGCTACGGCTTCTTCCAGCTCGACGGCCGCACGGCCGCGGCCGGGATGCAGAACCCCCCGGAGCAGGGCCCGCCGTCGTGGAACGTCTACTTCCAGTCGCCGGACGCGGACGCCACGGCCAAGGCCACCGAGCAGGCGCACGGCTCGGTGCTGATGCGGCCCATGGATGTGGCGGAGGAGGGCCGGATGGCCATCCTCGCCGACCGGGCGGGCGTCCCCTTCGGTATCTGGCAGCCCCGCCGCACCACGGGCCTCGACGTCGTCATGGACCCCGGTTCGCTGTGCTGGGTGGAGCTGTACACCCCCGACCTGCCGGCCGCGGCGGGGTTCTACAACGCGGTGTTCGGCTGGGAGACCTCGGCGATGGACTTCGCGGGCGGCAGCTACACCTGTGTGAACCCGGCCGGCAAGGAGGAGCGGGACATGTTCGGCGGTATCGTCCCGCTGGACGCGGACCCCAGCGAGGCGGATTCCGGGCCGTACTGGCTGCCGTACTTCGAGGTCACGGACACGGACGAGACGGTGCGCAAGGCCCAGGAGCGCGGCGGCGGTGTCCGTATGCCCGCGACGGACCTGGCGGGCGTGGGCCGCATCGCCAAGCTGACCGACCCGTACGGGGCCCGCTTCGCGGTGATCAGGAGCGCGCCACCGCAGGGGTGAGAGCCGCGGGGGTGAGAGCCGCGGGGGCCGCCGACGGGTCTGTGGGGCCGCCGTAGGCCGGGGCGGTCGGCGTCCGTCCGATCCGTCGGTGGGGGCTCGCAGCACCTCGGCGCGGTCGACGTCCGGCGGGAGCCGGTGTACGGGACGACGACATGCTGGGCGTCTTCCGCATGACGGACTGGCCCAAGCCGCGCGCCGAGCAACGGCCCGCCCGCCGTCAAGTCCCGAACGCCGGAAAGTCCTGAGAGCGCTCTCAGTCATAAGTCTTGACGGCTCAACCTCCCCTGGGAACAGTGGGGGCACCACAGCAGGGGCCCCACCCCCTGTGCCTCCGCTCCCCACTCCCAGGAGGCTCCACCATGCTCTCTCGTCGTACATTCCTCGCCGGAACGACCGCCGTGATCGGCGCGCCTCTGGCTGGGAGCGCTCTCACCACTCCCGCCCGGGCCGCCGCGCCCACCACCTGCCAACTGGCCCTGCGCAACGCCTCGTTGCCGGGCACGGTCCGGGCGTACGTCACCGGGCACGAACAGGCGACCGGCGCCTGGGTGCTGCTGCGGGCCAACGGCAGCGTCTACCGGCCGACCTCGCCGTCGGCGCCCCACACGCCGCTGCCGGTGGACTGCGCCATCCCGCTCGGCCCCGCCGGCTCCGCGCCCGTCGTGCTGACACTCCCCCAGATGTTCGGCGCCCGTGTCTACTTCGTGCGCGACAACACACTCGACTTCTTCCTCAACCCGGGCCCGGCGCTGGTCGAGCCGGCGTTCGCCACCCCCGCCGACCCCAACTTCGGCAGGACATGGTCGTTCTGCGAGTTCACGTTCGACACCACCCAGTTGTTCGCCAACATCAGCTACGTCGACCTGGTGACGGCCCTCCCCATCGGCCTCACCCTGGAGGGCGACGCCACGCACACCGTGGCCCCGTTGCCGAGCGGCGCCGTCGACCGGATCGCCGCGGACCTGGTGACCCAGGCCGCGAGGGACGGCCAGCCGTGGGACCGGCTCGTCATCCGGGGCGGCGACGGCAGGGTCCTGCGGGTCATCTCCCCGCAGAACCTGATGGCGCCGTACTTCGACCGGCCGGACCAGATGCCGTTCCGCTCCTACTGGGACGCGTACATCAACCAGGTCTGGGACAAGTACCGTTCGACCGACCTGCGGATCGACCTCCAGGGCGGCCGGGGCGTGCTCACCGGCCGGGTCGACGGCGACCGGCTCACCTTCACCGGGGGCCATTCCTTCGCCAGGCCCACCTCGAAGGACATCTTCACCTGCAACCACGGCCCCTTCGCCAACAACCCCGGCGACCCCGACCCCAAGAAGGCCCTCCTCGCCCGGATCGCCGCCGGCTTCAACCGCTCGCTCATGCTCACCCACCCCACGCAGCCGAACGGGTCCACGGCGGGCGACTACTACCGGGGAACCGTGACCAACCACTGGTCGCGCGTCGTGCACGCCAACTCGCCCATCGGGTACGCCTTCCCGTACGACGACGTACGACCCGACGGCCAGCCGGACGTGTCCGGCGCGGCACATGACGGCAACCCACGACGGTTCACGGTGACGGTGGGCGCGTAGGGCCCTGGCGAGCCGCGCACCCGCGCAGGTTCGGCCGGTTGGCCGGTCCGGCCGGTCCGACCGACAGGTCCTGGGACCCGCGGCTCACGCGGAGGCGCGCCGGATCAGTGTCGTCGGGAGGACGACGCTGGACGGCGCGCCGCCCAGGCCCTTGCCCGGTCCGGGGTCCGGGTCCTCGTCCCGGCCGCGTCGGTCGAGGCCCCTCAGAAGGAGTCGGGCCATCAACCGCCCCATCTCCTCTATGTCCTGACGGACCGTCGTCAGGGGCGGGTCGGCGCCTTCCGCCACCGGCAGCATGTCGTCGAAGCCGATCACGGCCACGTCCTCCGGCACCCGCCGCCCCCGCTCGCGCAGGACCCTCAGGGCGCCGCAGGCCGAGAGGTCGTTGGCGGCGAACAGCGCGTCCACCTCGGGGCAGCGGTCGAGGAGGACGCGCATCGCACGCTCCCCGCCGGCCGGAGTGAAGTCGCCCTCCACGATCAGCCGGGGGTCGGCGTCGACCATGACGTCGCGGAAGCCGTCGAGGCGGTCGACCGCGGAGGTCTGGTCGAGGGGACCGGTGATGTGGGCGACCCGGGTGCGACCGAGTCCGACGAGATGCCGTACGGCGTCCCGCGCTCCGCCCCGGTTGTCGCTGTCGACGTAGACGGTGGGTCCGTCGCCGCGCGGGCCGTCGCCCCAGCCGGGCCGTCCGCCGAACACGGTCGGCACGCCGGCGCCCCGGATCAGTCCCGGCAGCGGGTCGTCGAGGTGCAGGGAGAAGACGAGCGCCCCGTCGACGTGGCCGCCCGCGAGATACCGGCCGACCCGCGCGTAGTCCTCGGGCCCCTCGGTGAGCAGCAGGACCAGCTGGGAGTCGTGGGCCGTCAGTTCCTTGCTGATCCCGCGCAGCTGGAGGGCGAAGAAGGGGTCCGCGAAGACCCTGGTCTCCGGTTCCGCAATCACGACGGCCACCGCGTCGTGGCGCCGGGTGACAAGGCTGCGGGCCGCCTGGTTGGGGACGTAGCCGAGTTCCTCGACCGCCCTGCGCACCCGTTCCACCAGCGGCTCGCGGACGCCGTCGCCCCCGTTGACGACTCGGGACACGGTGGCCCGTGACACCCCGGCGCGCGCGGCCACGGCCTCCAACGTGGGACGCGACACTGCCTCGGTCACTTCGGGACTCCTCAAGAGCGGGTGGGGATCAGGATAGCCGCGGCCGGGCCGGCCTGAGAGCGCTCCCGGAACGGGTGGAGGCGTCCGCCGGAATTCGGTTGCGCCGGGGCCGGGGCGGCCATGAGGATCACCGTATGACCATGAGAAAGGCCCATGACGCCTGACCGCCTCGCCCCGTACGCCCGGCTCCCCCGCGCGTACGACGATCTACGTCTTCTCCACAGCACGGTCGACGCCTTCGGCCGCGCCCACTGGCTGCTGCGGGCTCCGACGGAGGCGCCGGGGCCGTACGACGCGGTGGTCGTCACCGTGGACGACGGTGCTTCGTACGCGACCGCGCTCAGTTCGGTGACCGCCCGTCACCCCAAGGTCGACTCGCTCCCGGACGGCGGCTTCGTCGTCGCCGACGCGCGTAGTCAGGCGGGTGACGAGCAGGTCCAGATATTCGACGCACTGGGACGCCCCACGTGGACGTTCCGCGTCGGCGACGCGATCGAGCATCTGCTGACCGACGAGTCCGGCGACCTGTGGGTCGGGTACTTCGACGAGGGTGTGTTCGGCGACGATCCGCTCAGTGCTGCGGGCGCACGCCGCTGGCGCGCCACCGGCGAGGCACTGTGGGAGTACAGACCGCCGCCCGGCGCCGACTGGATCGCCGACTGCTACGCGCTGAACGTGGACCGGAGAGGGGTATGGGTGTATCCGTACACCAGCTCCATCAGCTTCCCGCTGGTGGAGGTGCGCCCCGACCGGCCGCCCCATCTGCGGACGACACCGGTCGAGGGCGCGAAGGGCGTGGCCGTGGACGGGGCGCGCGTCGTGTTCTTCGGCGGTTACGGCGAGGACCGTGACCGGCTGGTCGTCGCCTCGCTCGGCGACACCTCGGTCGACGTCCTGACCACGGCCCGCCTGACGCGCGCGGACGGCACCCCGGTGGAGCGCCGACGACGAGTCGTGTCGCGGGGACCGCGCCTCTACGTCCAGGAGCGGTCGTCCACCTCGTGGGGCGTGCTGGACATCAGCGGGGAGTGACGCGCGGGCGGGGCTCAGTGCACGTGCTCGTGCTTTGGCTCGTGCTCGTGCGGCTCGTACCCCGGGATCGTCCCGTCCGGCTTGCGGACCAGGAACAGGCCGACCATGCCCATGTCGGAGTGGCTCTGGACGTGGCAGTGGTACATCCAGGCGCCGGCGCCGACACCCTCACCGGCGATGACCTGGAAGCCGAAGGAGTCGGCGGGGCCGCAGATCTTGTTGTCGATGACCTGACTGGGGTCGTCGGGGCCGGTCAGCTGGCCCGTGCGGTTGTCGGCCCAGCGATGTCCGTGCAGGTGGAAGGTGTGGTAGTACTCACCGTGGGTGATGACGACCCACTCCACCCGGTCGCCGACCGTCGCGTCGAAGTTGGGTCCGGTGTGGGCCGGCTTGTTGTTGATGAGCATGTCGTTGAAGACGACGGTGACGGTCTTGTCGGGCAGGACGTCACCCTTGCGGCGGACGATCACGGGGCCGTAGAGGCCCTTGCGGATGCCGGCCGTGCCGTGTTCCGTGCCGACGACATGGTCGTGGTAGTGCCAGTACCCGGCGCTGCCCGCCCGCCAGGTGCCGTCCTTGCGCCGGCCGGGTGTGTGCGTCCGCCAGGTGTACGTACGGGTGCCGCCGGGCTCGACGTCGCTCTTGTTGAGGGCGGTGCCGTCGCTGGAGGTCTCGTAGTCCAGACCGTGGACGTGCAGGCTCGCCCGGACGTCCATGGTGTTCTCGAACTCGATGTGCAGCGTGTCGCCCTCGTTCAGTTCGATCAGCGGACCGGGAACGGACGCCTTGCCCTTCTCCAGGCCGTAACCCATCTGACCGTCCGCCAGTTTCTCGGCGTACAGCTTGATGTGCCGGACCTCGCCGCCCGCGGGGGCGGTCCGCGCGGCGGCGTCGGCGCTCGCGGCCTCGGGGGCGCCGACGGTGTCGACGGCCACGGACAACGATGTCGCGGCGGCCGCGCCACCCAGCAGCAGCCGTCGGTTGAAGCCTCGTCTGTCCAGTCCGTCCAGTCCGTCCTGTCCGTCCTGTCCGTCCTGTCCGTCCATCCGGAACTCCCCATGCGAGTACGGCTTACGACAACGCGCCTGAGTCTGTGGTGAACCTGTGAGACGGTAGCGGCACCACAGGTGTTTATCCACGCCCAGGACAAAGTTTGTGGCATTCCGGTCATAGGTATTGGCGTACCGTGCAAAGGGGTCTAACTTCCTTGGCGCTGTGGCTGTGACCGAGGAGGTGCCCATGTACTTACGAGGGTTGAGCGACACGAGAACACGGGGAAGACGGCCCTGGGCGGCCGTCGTGACCGCCTCGGTCCTGGCAGCGGGGCTGCTGTCCGGCCCGGCGGCGCACGCCCGCCCCGCTCCGGAACCCACGCTGACAACGATGTCGATCACCTCACCCCCGGGCGGCTCGGGCCCGCGGGTGCTGGTCTTCCACGGTTCGGCGGCCGCCGGTGAGGAGTCGCCGCTCGTCAACGCCGGGATCGAGGCGATCGAGCGGATCGGGCTGTCCGGGCCCGCGGCCGAACGGTTCGAGGTCGTCGCCACCGGCGACGCCTCCGTGTTCACCGACGGGGCCCGCCTGGGCGGCTTCAACGCGGTGGTCTTCCTCACCGGCGGGGGCGACGTCCTCGACCCGGAGCAGGAGGCGGGTCTGGAGGCGTACATGGAGGCGGGCGGCGGTTTCGTCGGCATCCATGACGCGGCGCGCGCCGAGCCGTACTCCGACTGGTTCACCGGGCTGATCGGCGCCCGCCCGGCCGCGTCGAGCCCGACGTCCGTGCAGCGGGCGACGGTCGAGGTCGGGGACCGGCGGCACCCGGCGACCAAGGACCTGCCGGTGCAGTGGAAGCGGCCCGACAAGTGGTTCAACTGGGTGAAGAACCCGTCCGGCGCCGTCCACACCGTGGCCCGGGTACGCGAGTCCACGTACCGGCCGGGTGCGAGCGCCAACGGCTGGGACCATCCGGTGAGTTGGTGCCGTGACTACGACGGCGGCCGCTCCTTCTACACGGGCATGGGCGGGACGGTGTCGGCGTACGACGAGACCGACTTCCGTACGCATCTGCGCGGCGCCCTGCTGTGGACGTCCCGGCTGACCCGGGCCGACTGCAAGGCGACGATCGACGCCAACTACAAGGCGGAGCGGCTGACCCGGCCCAACCAGCCCGGACAGAACGACCAGATCGGCGAGCCGCACGGCCTGGTCGCCGCCCCCGACGGACGGGTCCTCTACATCGGTCGCGGCGGCGCGGACTCCTCGCAGCCTGTGGTCACCGACTGGAACGACCCGAACATCGGCAAGGGCAGGGGCGAGGTCCACGTCTACGACCCGCGGACCAGGCAGGTCACCCTGGCCGGCGCCCTCACCGTCTTCGGCAACAAGGGCGGCGGCGACGAGCTGATCAAGGTCGAGGAGGGTCTGCTGGGCATCGAGCTGGACCCCGGCTTCCAGCGGAACGGCTGGGTGTATCTGCACTACACACCGCACGAGCGGATCAACCGCGACACCCGGATGGCCGAGCGCCGCGTCTCCCGCTTCACCCTCGACCTCGCCACCAACAAGCTGGACCTGGGCAGCGAGAAGGTGCTGCTCACCTGGCCGGTGCAGATCCACAGCTGCTGCCACGCGGGCGGCGGGATGGCCTGGGACTCGCGGGGCAACCTCTACATCGCGACCGGCGACAACAACTCCAGCGGCTTCAGCGCCGGTTACTCGGGCAACAACCCGCAGCCCAACTACAAGGGCGTGTCCTTCGCCGACGCGCGCCGCACGGCAGGGAACACCAACAACCTCAACGGCAAGATCCTGCGCGTCCACCCGGAGCCGGACGGCACGTACACCCTGCCCGCCGGCAATCTCTTCACCGGGAAGGAGACCGACGAGGGCGGCGGGAAGACCCGCGGCGAGATCTATGTGATGGGTGTCCGGAACCCCGCGCGGATCTTCGTCGACAGGAAGACGGACGTCCTCTACGCAGGCTGGGTCGGCCCGGACGCCTCCACGCCGTCGACGACCTGGGGCCCGGCGAAGTACGACACGTTCGCCGTCATCACCGAGGCGGGCAACCGGGGCTGGCCGTACTGCATGGGCAACGAGCAGCCGTACCGGGACCGCAATCTGCCGGACCCGTCGAAGCCGCTGGGCTGGTACGACTGCGACCACCCGAAGAACGAGTCCCCCAACAACGACGGGCTCGTCAACCTGCCCCCGGTGACCGGCAACTCCATCTGGTACTCGCCGCAGGGCGGCGCCCCTGACTTCCCGAGGGACGCGAACGGCGTCCCCTCGTACAAGAACGAGGACGCCACGTACCTGCTGCCCTGGCTGAAGGGTGGCGGGCAGGCCGCGATGAACGGCCCGGTCTACCGCTACGACCCCGCCGCGACCGGCTCCGGCCAGTGGCCCGCGTACTGGGACGGCAAGTGGTTCGTCGGCGACTTCTACGACGCCGACCAGCCACGGCACGCCGTCCTCACCGACCCGAGGAACCACGGCAGCGGCGGGCTCCCCGTCCACGCCGAGACGCTGAAACGGATCATCCCGGTCGGCAACGACGGCATCAGGAACCTCATGGACTGGAAGTTCGGGCCGGACGGGGCCCTCTACCTCCTCGACTACGGGCGCGGCTTCTTCACCTCCGACGCCAAGTCCGCCCTGTGGCGGGTGACCTACACGGGCGGCGGCCCCACGCCGTCCGCCGACCAGCTCGCGAGGGGTGCGCGGTGATGCGGGAGAGACGTCTGTGGGTGGCCCTGGGGGCGGCCCTGCTGATGGTGCTCGGCCTCACGGCGACACCCGCCTCCGGGCGGGCCGAACCGGCCGCCGAGGCCGCGGCCCAGGTGCTCACCTGGACGGCCGGTGACGACATCACCAAGTACACGACCGCGCCGAAGACCGCGGTGGCGGGTGTGACGACCCTCGTGTTCGAGAACAGCACGGCCACCGGCAACACGACGGGCATGCCGCACACCCTGACGTTCGACGTCTCCGACCCCGAGTACAACCACGACGTCCCGCTGAACATCCTGGCCAACCCGAACGACGACCGGGGCGGCCGCCACACCGCCGAGGTCACGCTCACCCCCGGCCGCTACCGCTACTACTGCACCATCCCCGGGCACGGCCAGATGCAGGGCATCCTCGTGGTCACCGAGGGCACCGGCGAGGACACCACCGCGCCCGAGACCTCGGCGACCGTGAGCGGCACCAGGAACGCGCAGGGCGCGTACGTCGGTTCGGCGACCGTCACCGTCACCGCGACCGACACGGGCGGCTCCGGGGTCGAGCGGATCGAGTACGCGACCGGCGACTCGGGCGCCTGGGCGCCGTACACCACCCCCGTCGTGACGGACCGGGTGGGCAGCCACAAGGTCCGCTACCGGGCCGTCGACAAGGCGGGCAACACGGCCGCCGAGAAGAGCGTCGAGTTCACCGTCGTCGCCCCGCCCACCGACGACACCACCGCGCCGGAGACCTCGGCGACGGTGACCGGTGAGCGCGACGCGCAGGGCCGGTACGTCTCCATGGCCACCGTCACCGTCTCCGCGTCGGACACCGGCTCCGGGGTCAACTCCGTCGAGTACGCGCTCGGTGCCACGGGCGCCTGGCGGCCGTACACGGCTCCGGTGATGGTGCACGAGGTCGGCCCGCACACCGTGCGGTACCGGGCGACGGACAAGGCGGGCAACGTCTCGGCGGAGAAGAACGTCGGGTTCACGGTCGTGGCCCCGCCCGCCGCCGACACGACACCGCCGGTGACGGGGGTGACCGTCGAGGGCGAGCGGAACGCGGCCGGCGCCTACCTGAGGAACGCGAAGGTCACCGTCAGCGCCACGGACCACGGCGGGTCGGGTGTCGCCGCGATCGAGTACTCCCTGGACGGCGGCCCCTATCTCGCCTACACCGCCCCCGTGGTCGTCGACCGCGCGGGCACGCACACCGTGGCGTACCGGGCGAGCGACAAGGCGGGGAACACCGCCCCCGCGCGCTCGGCGACCTTCACGGTCGTCGCGGGCGGCGGCGTCCCCGCGCCCAACTGCGCGGAGTACGACGAGCGGTTGACGGTGTTCGTCGGCACGGTCGACTCGGGCGTGCCGAACCGGGTGACCGACAACCGGTGCCGGATCAACGAGTTGATCGAGGACGAGAAGGAGTGGACGTCCCACGCCCTGTTCCTGAAGCACGTCGACACCGTGCTCGACAGGCTGCTGAAGGACGGGGTCGTCGATCGTCGCGAGCATGACGCGGTGAAGGAGGCGGCGGCGGAGTCCGGCATCGGCAGGCCCGGGCAGACCGGGGGCTACCGCACGATCCTCGACGGCACGGCCGAGTCGTTCGCCAAGTGGCAGCAGGTGGGCGGCGGTTCGTTCGCCCGGAACGCCGACGGCTCGATCACGTCCGGGACGACGAAGGACGGGCTGGGCATGCTGTGGTTCCCGGAACGGAAGTACGGCGACTTCTCGCTGCGCCTTCAGTGGCGGGACGACGCGCCCGGCACGTCCCACGCCAACTCCGGGGTCTTCGTGCGGTTCCCGTGGGTCCACGAGCACCCGGAGGAGTCGCGGCCGGAGTGGGTCGCCATCAAGTACGGCCACGAGGTGCAGGTCCTGGACCGGCCCGACGGCGACATGTACAAGACGGGTTCGGTCTACGGCTTCGACCGGGTGGGGCTCGCCGGCGCGGGCGTCACCCAGAAGGGCACCTGGAACGACTACGAGATCCGCGTGGTCGACCAGCACTACTCCGTGTACCGCAACGGGGTCCTGATCAACGAGTTCGACAACACCGGCGGCCAGGACTTCGCCCCGCCCCGCGCCGACGATCCGGGCACGGACGGACGGCGGTTCGCCTCCGGCTACCTCGGACTCCAGGTGCACGGCACGACGGACGTGGTCTCCTACCGGGACATCCGGATCAAGGAGCTTTGACATGCTCCTCGCCCTGAACGGCGAGGATTCTGGCCTTCTCGACTGGTTGCTGTGCCGCTACGCGGCACGGTTTCCGGTCGGGAATCCGTGGCTTCCTGTTTCTTCGCGCTGTGCCGGGATCGCTCCTGGTCCTACCGGCGCTCCGCAGGCCGATACCGCCAGTCCGGCGGCCGTCTTCACGTTGATCGCCGCGTTGGTGTCCCGGTCGTGAACGGTGCCGCAGGCGGTACAGGTCCATACCCGGACGTTCAGGGGTTTGGGTCCGTCCACGGCGCCGCAGGTGGAGCAGGTCTGGGACGTCGGGGTGAACCGGCCGATCGTGACCAAGGTGCGGCCGTACCGCTGTGCTTTGTACGCCAGCATGCTGATGAACGACGACCATCCGGCGTCGTGCACGGACTTGGCCAGCCTCGTGCGCGCCAGTCCCGCCACCGACAGGTCCTCCACGGCGATCCCTTGGTTCTCGGAGATCAGCTTCGTGGAGAACTGATGGTGGAACTCACGGCACGCGTCGCTGACCTTGGCGGGGGCTCGGGCGACCTTCAAGCGGGCCTTGGCCCGGTTCTTCGATCCCTTCTGCTTGCGGGACGCTCGCGCTGTGCCTTCTTCAGCTTCCTCTCCGCCCGGCGCAGGAACCGCGGGGAGTCGATCTTCTCTCCGGTGGACAGGACGGCGAAATGCGTGAGGCCGAGATCGATACCGATGGTGCAGTGGGTCTCCGGCATCCGTGTCGCGTCGGCGGCGGGGTCGGTGTCGATGACGAAGGAGGCGAAGAACCTACCGGCCGCGTCCTTGATGACTGTGACGGAGGTGGGGGCGGTAGGCAGGGCGCGGGACCACTTCACCTTCACCGCGCCGATCTTCGGCAGGTTCAGACGGCCACTGCCGGTGATGTTCCAGCGGGCGTTCGCGGTGAACCGGATCGACTGCCTCGCGTCCTTGCGGGACTTGAAGCGTGGGGCACCCAGCTTGGGTCCCTTGCGGGTGCCCTTGAGGGAGGCGAAGAAGGTGCGGTACGCGGTCTCGGCGTCCCGCAGGGACTGCTGAAGCACCACCGCGGACACCTCGCCCAGCCAGGACCGTTCGGCTGTCCGCTTCGCCTCGGTGATCAGGCGCGTGGACAGCTGACCGGCCGTCGGGAACGGCTGCCCGGCCCGGCGGGTTCGGTACTGCACGTTCGCGACGCTTGTCCACTTGGACTTCGTGACCAAGTTCCGCCCAACGTGTTCACCGATGCCCATGTGAGGACCACCGTCCGGCTCCGCCGGACCAGTCTCGGTGACGCTACCCGTCGCACTGGCAGATTCGCTTCACCTGCGGCCTGAAGGCCGGAGCTCCGCGAATGGACCCCGGTAGCGCCCGCCCGTGCCCGGCCCGTTGTCAGTGGCGTACGGCATGCTGTGACCCGTGGCTGCCGTACGCCACCGCACACGGGGAGGCTTCGTGCTCACGGGGATCGACGACGTCGACTGGGCGTCGATGGGGCATGCGTACACCGATTCCGCGACCGACGTCCCCGACCTGCTGTGGGGCTTGGCGTCGGAGGACCCCGCCCGGCGGGACATCGCGCTCGACGGGCTGTACGGGGCGGTGCACCACCAGGGCGACGTGTACGACAGCACGGTGGCCTGCATACCGTTCCTCTTCGAACTGGCGTCGATGCCGGGCCTGCCGGACCGGGCGGCGATCGTGCGGTTGCTGTGCTCCATCGCCGGCGGGCGGAACCCCGACCCGGCCGAGCTGGACGCCCCGTTCGCGGACGAGCGGGAGAACGCGGCGTACGTCCAGCTGTATCTCGACGCCTGGGCCGGGGTGCGGGAGCGCGCCGACGCCTTCCTCACGCTGCTCGGCGACCGCGACCCAAAGGTGCGGGAGGCGGCCGCGGAAGCGCTGGCCGAAGTGCATCCACAGCCCGCGCGGGTGTTCGACGCGTTGCGTGGGCGGCTTCCGGTGGAGCGGGACCCCGGGGCGCTGCGCGCCCTGGTGGGAGCGATCGGCGAGCTGGCCGACGCGCACCCGGAGCAGTTGGGGGAAACGGCCGAGCCCGTCCTGCGCGAGATGGTGCTCTCGGGCGGGGCCGATCACGAGCTGCGGCTGTCGGCTCTCGTCCAGCTGGCGCGCTGCGCCCCGCGGGCCCTGCCCGTCAACAGTGTGCGGATCGCCCTGGACACACTGCGCTCCGCGTACGAGCGGAAGGCGTCCGCCGCCCGCGCGGCCGAGCCGGTCCGGGAACGCCCGCGGACGGACACGATGGTGTCGTACCTGCGCGACCTGGAGGCCACGCACTACGCGCTCGCCGACACGGACGCCACTCCCGAACTCCTCCTGGAGCTGCATCACGCGCTGGGCGACCGGACCGACCTGCGGTTCCCGCTGCTTCTCGGGCAGTTGGGCAGCGCGGACTGGGGTCAGCGCATGGCCGCGATCAGGATGGCCGGGGCACTGATGACGGGCTGGCGGATCCCGGACGACGAGCCGCTGATCGCGCTCGCCGGGCAGCTGCGGGAGCCTGAACTCCGCTTGAACAAGGCCGCGTTGGGCGAGCTGCGGTATCTCGCGCCGGTCGCGCGGGTGGTGGCCGACGACGTGGTGGCGTTCGTCGAGGACTGGTGGGAGAGCGGGCGGACCGAGTCCATGGACGGCCTGCGCTGGCTCGACACGGCGATCGGCAGGGCCATGGAGGTGCTGGCGCTCCAGGGCGACGACCGGGCGTTGAACGCCCTGAAGTCCGTCCTGAGCAGGCTGGACCCACCGGAGGAGACCGAGCGGTGGCTGGCGGCCTACGGCCCGGAGGCGGGCGCGGAGTTGGGCCCGGTGCTGCACGAGCGGCTCGCCGACCTCGCCCCGGAGGACCGGGGTGTCGCCCGGCGCCGGCTCCTCGACGGGCTGGGCATCCTCCGGCACCGGCCGTCCCTGCCCCTGGTCATAGCGGCGCTCCGCGACAGCGGCGACGACGCGGCGACCCGGCGGCACGCGATGAGGGCCCTGGCCCGCTACGGCACGGCGGCGACCGAAGCCGCCCCGCTGCTGCGGGAGCGGGTCTCGGGCGCCGCCCGCGATCCCGACCGTATCGAGGCCGCGGCGGCGCTGTGGGCGGTGACCGGTGACGCCGAGGCGGTGCTTCCCGCCCTCAGTGCCGGTCTGCGCTCCGAGCACCGGTACGAGCGGAGGGCCGCCCTCCAGGTGATCGGCTCGCTCGGCCCGGCGGCCGTGTCGCTCGCGGCGAGTCTGCGCGGGCCCGAGCCGCAGGGCGTCGACGAGGCCGTCGCCCTGTGGCGGATCACCGCAGACGCGGAGGAGGCCCTGCCGGTGCTGTCGCACCACTGGACCGCCCAGCCGGTGCACCGCCCGGAGATCGCCGCCTGCCTCGTCGAGATGGGCCCCGCGGCTGCCCCGGCCCTCCCCCTCGTCCGGGCGGAACTGTCCTCACCCCGCCGCCACCGCACCGACACCGCCCACGAGAGCGCCCACGCCGCCGTGAACGTACGAGGGGACGTGGCGTCGGACGAGGAGTTGTTCGGGGATTGCCGGCGCATGGCGGCGGCGTTCGAGACCGACTGAGGTCGCGGGCGGACCCGTCAGGCTCGTCGAACCGCCCTCAGCCGCGGGTGTAGGTGAGGAACGCCGCCCCGCCCTCCAGGACGACGTGGTCCGTCAGGTTCCAGACGCGCGGGTCGAAGGCGGCCGAGCGGCCGAAGAGGGGGATCCCGGTGCCTATGGTCAAGGGGCCCAGTTTGACGATGAGTTGGTCGATGTCGTCGTACAGGACGCCCGCGAGTTCACCCCCGCCGATCAGCCAGAGGTCCTTGCCGTCCTCCTGCTTCAACTCCCGCACCTTCGCCACCGGGTCGCTCGTGACCAGCTCCACGTTCGGGTCGGGGCTCTCGGTCATGGTGGTGGAGAAGACCAGGTGCCGCAGGTGGGGGTAGGCGTCGGCGATACCAGCCTTGAGGCCGATCTCATAGGTCTTGCGTCCTTCGAGGACGGTGTCGAAGTGGGTGCCCTCGGCCTCGACGGAGAGCGCCTTCCTCGCCGGGGCGGGCAGGGTCTCGGGGTACTCGGCGGCGAGGTACTGCACATAGTCGCCGGTGACGGGCCAGAAGCCGTCAGGTCCCGTGGGGTCGGCGCCGTCGGGCCCGGCGATGAAGCCGTCGAGGGTGGAGGCGATGTAGTACACGAGCTTGCGCACGAATGATTCCTTCTGGATCGGTTGCCGGACAACGGTGGCGCACAGGGCGGATCGACGTCGGTTCGGGAGTCAGCCGTGCTCGGCGGCAGCCCACTCGACGAACTGGATGATCACCCCGTTGGGGTCGGTGACCTGGAACAGGCGCTCGCCCCAGGGTTCCTCGCGCAGCGGCATGGTGATCCGGACCCCGGCCTCACGCAGCCGCTGCTCCTCCTCCCGCAGGCCGGAGGCGAGGGTGTAGGCCAGGATCAGACCGCTGACGCGCTGGTCGCGCTGCTCGGGCGGCAGCACCTCGATACCACGGGCGAGCAGGACGACATCCACCGCGTCGTCGTGCGCCAGGGACACGAAACCGTCGGCGGCGTGCCGGACGGCATAGCCCAGGTGGGCGGTGAAGAACTCCTGCGAACGGGTGACGTCGTCCACGGTCAGCGAGACGGTGGAGGCGGTGAACTGCACAGGACTCCCTGGGTGCGGTGAGGACAGGCATGCACCCGGCCCGCACCGTCTGATCGACGTAAACTTACTACCGACGTAAACTTATCCTTGATCATTCTTGACGTCAACATAAAAATGCCACGGGAGTAGGATTCCGCCATGGCTACCCAGCTGCCACCGCCCAAGGCCGGGCTTCGTGAGACGAAGAAGCAGGAGACCCGGCAGCTCATCTCCGACCACGCGACACGGCTGTTCATCGCCCAGGGCTTCGAGCAGACGACCATCGCGGAGATCGCCGCCGCCGCCCGCGTCGCCAAGAAGACCGTCACCAACTACTTCCCCCGCAAGGAAGACCTGGCGCTGGACCATCAGGACCGGTTCGCCACCTCACTGGCCCGCGCCGTCGACGCGCGACGCCCCGGGGAATCCGCGCTGGCCGCGCTGCGCCGGGCCTTCGCCGACTCCGTCACCGCCCAGGACCCGGTCGCCGGGTTCTCCGGCCCGGAGTTCGCCCGCATGATCGCCGACAGCCCCACCCTGAGCATGTGCGTGCGCGGCCTCCACGACCAGCGGGCACATCACCTCGCCCTGACGCTCACCGAAGCCACCGGCGCCGACCCCGACGACCTCACGGTCCGGGCCGTCGCCGAACTCCTGGGCAGCGCGCACCGCACGCTGTTCCAGCGCATCCAGGAGCTGACTCTCGCCGGCCACCCCGGCGAACGGATCGCCCCGATCATCACCGCCGAAGCGGCCCAGGTCTTCGACCTGCTGGAACCCGCCCTCGCCGACTACGCCACCGCCTAGGTGTATTGACCCGCAGGGGAGGACGCTGCCGCCGGCGCCGCCGGTCACCCCTTCTTCGCCCGGCTCGGCTGCACCCTCTTCGGCTCGCCCGGCATCTTCGGGTACTCCGGCGGATACGGCAGGTCGCCCAGACCGTGGTCGTGCTCGTCCCGCGCGGCCAGTTCGAGCAGCGCCTCCAGGGAGTACGCGTGGTCGTCCATGTCGGCGTGGACGTCACCGCGTTCGGCGTAACGCACCGGCATCGAGGCGAGGTCGAAGTCGCGGGGCAGGGCGGAGCCCACCTCGTCCCAGGTGAGGGGCGCGGAGACGGGGGCGTGCGGGCGGGGCCGTACGGAGTAGGCGGAGGCGATGGTGCGGTCACGGGCGGTCTGGTTGTAGTCAATGAAGATCTTCTCGCCCCGTTCCTCCTTCCACCACGCCGTCGTCACCTGGTCCGGCATCCGGCGTTCCAGTTCCCGGGCGGCGGCGATGGCGGCCCGTCTGACCTGCGTGAAGGTCCAGTGCGGTGCGATCGGGACGAACACGTGCAGGCCGCGCCCGCCGGAGGTCTTCGGCCAGCCGCGCAGGTCGCCGTAGTCATGGAGGACGGAACGCAGCTCGTGTGCGGCGCGGACGGCGTCGGCGTAGTCGGTGCCGGGTTGCGGGTCGAGGTCGAGGCGGAGTTCGTCGGGGCGGTCGACGTCGTCGCGCCGGACCGGCCACGGATGGAAGGTGAGCGTGCCGAACTGCGCGGCCCAGACGACGGCCCCGACCTCGGTCGGGCACATCTCGTCGGCGCTGCGGCCGCTGGGGAAGGTGATGTGGGCGGTGGGGATCCAGTCGGGCATGTTCTTCGGGGCCCGCTTCTGGAAGAAGTTCTCGCCGGTCACCCCCTCCGGGTAGCGCTCCAGGGTCGTGGGCCGGTCGCGCAGGGCCCGCAGGATGCCGGGGCCGACGGCGATGTAGTACCGGGCCAGGTCCAGCTTGGTGAAACCGCGCTCCGGGAAGAACACCTTGTCGGGGCTGGACAGCCGCACCGTCCGGCCCGCCACCTCCAACTCCACCGCATCAGCCATGCGGCCACGGTAGGCGGAGGCGACCTGTGCCGCATACCGGGCGAATCTCCTCGCCGAACCGCAGAATCGGAGCATGGATCTGCCGGTGATGCCGCCCGTGAAGCCGATGCTCGCCAAGTCCGTGGCGAAGATCCCGCCGCACATGCACTACGAGGCGAAGTGGGACGGGTTCCGGGCGATCGTGTTCCGTGACGGGCCCGAGGTGGAGCTGGGCAGCCGTACGGGCAAGACGCTGACCAGGTACTTCCCGGAGCTGGTGGAGTCCCTCGCGGAGCGGTTGCCGCAGCGGTGCGTGATGGACGGCGAGATCGTGATCGTCCGGGAGGGCCGCCTCGACTTCGACGCGCTCACCGAGCGCATCCACCCCGCGGACTCCCGTGTCCGGATGCTGGCCGGCACCCAGCCCGCCTCCTTCGTCGCCTTCGACCTGCTCGCCCTGAACGACGAGTCCCTGACCGACGTCCCGCTGACCGACCGGCGCGCGCTCCTCGAACGTGCGCTGGCCGGTGTGACGGCCCCCGTCCATCTCGCCCCGGCGACCACGGACCGCGAGGTGGCCGAGCGGTGGTTCGAGCAGTACGAGGGCGCGGGGCTGGACGGGGTGATCGCCAAGCCGCTCGATCTGCGCTACCGGCAGGACGAACGGGCCATGTTCAAGATCAAGCACGAGCGGACGGCTGACGTCGTGGTCGCCGGGTACCGGCTGCACAAGAGCGGGCCCGTCGTCGGCTCCCTGCTGCTCGGTCTGTACGACGACGGGGGCACCCTCCAGCACGTGGGGGTGTCCGCCGCGTTCCCCATGAAGCGGCGGGCCGAGCTGGTGACCGAGCTGGAGCCGTCACGGATGCCGGACGTCAGGGAGCACCCCTGGGCCGCGTGGGCCGACGAGGCGGCTCATGAGACCGCGCGGCTGCCGGGCGCGCCGAGCCGCTGGTCGGGGAAGAAGGACCTCTCCTGGGTGCCGCTGCGGCCCGAGCTGGTCGCCGAGGTCGCGTACGACCACATGGAGAACGGTGTCCGCTTCCGCCACACGGCCCGCTTCCGCCGCTGGCGCCCGGACCGCATCCCCGAGAGCTGCACATACGCCCAGCTGGAGGAGCCGGTGAACTACGACCTGGCGGAGATCCTCGGCCCGTAGCGCCCACGCCGGGCCCCACACCGGCCCGAGGCCACCGCGGCCCGAGGTTCGCTCAGGGCTCCAGCAGTACCTTCACCACCCCGTCGTCCTTGCGCTGGAACATCTCGTAGGCGTGCGGTGTCTCGCTGAGCGGCATGCGGTGGGTGGCGAAGTCGTCGACGCCCAGCGGGTCCTCGTCGGTGAGGAGGGGCAGGATGTCGTCGCTCCAGGTGCGGACGTTGGCCTGGCCCATGCACAGCTGGATCTGCTTGTCGAACATGGTGAGCAGCGGCATGGGGTCGGCGGTGCCGCCGTACACCCCGGAGATGGAGATGGTGCCGCCGCGTCGCACCAGTTCGATGGCGGTGTGCAGGGCGGCGAGCCGGTCGACACTGAGGTGCTCCGCGAACTTGGCGCCGATGGTGCGGGGCAGCAGGCCGGCCGCGGTCTGGGCGAACTTGGCGGCCATGCTTCCGTGGGCCTCGGTGCCGACGGCGTCGATCACGGAGTCCGGGCCGCGCCCGGCCGTGCGGTCACGGATCGCGGCCACGAGTTCCTTCTGGCTGTCGAAGTCCCTGAGGTCGTACGTGTCGACGCCGCGGGCGCGGGCCCGGCGCAGCCGCTCGGGCACCAGGTCCACGCCGAACACCTGCTCGGCGCCGCGCACCTGGGCTACCCGGCAGGCCATGTCGCCGATGGGCCCCAGACCGAGCACGGCGACGCTGCCGCCGGGCGGGATGTGCGCGTACTCGACCGCCTGCCAGGCGGTGGGCAGCACGTCGGAGAGGTAGACGAACCGGTCGTCGGGCGGGCCCTCGGGCACCTTGATCGGCCCGAACTGGGCCTGCGGGACCCGCACGTACTCGGCCTGGGCGCCCGGCACCGCGCCGTACAGCCGGGTGTAGCCGAAGATGGCCGCGCCCATGCCCTCGGCGGTGCACTGGGTGGTCTCGCACTGGGTGGGCAGCCCGGTGAGGCACATCCAGCAGTTGCCGCAGGCGATCTGGAACGGCACCACGACCCGGTCGCCCGCCGCGAGGTCCGGTACCGCTGCGCCGACCTCCTCGACGATGCCCATGGGTTCATGGCCGAGGATGTCGCCCGGCGTCATGAACGGGGTGAGCACCTCGTAGAGGTGCAGGTCGGAGCCGCACAGCCCGGTGGAGGTGATGCGGATGACCGCGTCCGTCGGCTCCTGGATCGTCGGGTCGGGCACGGTCTCGACGCGTACGTCCCGCCTGCCCTGCCATGTCACTGCCTTCATCGCGTACCGCTCCGTCCCTCGACTCGGCCTCGCAGGTCCGGCACGGGTACCCGGGGCCCCGGCGCCGAACCACCTCGGAGCGCCGTCGGCCCGGTCGATCGGATGCGGTCAGAAGGAAACAGGGATAGCCATTTATCGGCCTATAAGTCCACAATCAAAGACAAACTCGGCGAAGGATGGGC
This sequence comes from Streptomyces sp. MA5143a, assembly GCF_900290235.1. Lineage (GTDB taxonomy): Bacteria > Actinomycetota > Actinomycetes > Streptomycetales > Streptomycetaceae > Streptomyces. The sequence goes on along the minus strand of NZ_OLMK01000010.1, from coordinate 203,791 downwards.
ATGGTGGGCATGAAACTGAAGGCGCGGCGGACTCGGCGGCACATGACGACGGGCATGGTACTCGCCGCGCTCACGGCGGGCGCCCTCCTCGCGGGCTGTTCCGGCGGCGGCTCGGACGACGACCACCGCCAGGGCGAGAGCCCCACGCGGAGTCCCGGCACCACGGCGCCCGTCGGCTCGATACTCGCCGTGAAGATCGACAACGTACGCACGGCGAGACCCCAGACGGGGGTGGACGCCGCGGACATCGTCTACGCCGAGCAGGTCGAGGGCGGTCTGAGCCGGCTGATGGCCGTCTACGCGACGAGGTTCCCGGACGCCGTCGGCCCCGTGCGCAGCGCCCGGGAGTCCGACCTGGAGCTCCTGCGCCAGTTCGACGAGCCGACGCTCGCCTTCTCCGGCGCCCAGAGCAAACTGCTCCCGCTGATCGACAAGGCGCCGCTGGAGGCCAGGACGCCGGGCGACGCCGGTGCCGCGTACTACCGGGGCAGCGACAAGCCCGCCCCGCACAACCTCTATCTGCGCCCCGCGAAGCTGGTCGGTTCCCCGCCCGGCGCCGAGGCACTGACCACGGGCTTCCGCTACGGCCAGGCGCCCGCCGGCGGCACGGCCGAGGACTCCCGCACGATCCGCTACCCGGCGGCCCGCTTCACCTTCACCTGGTCCGACGAGCAGCAACGCTGGCTGCTCGCCATGGACGGGCAGGACACCGTACTGGCCGACGGGGCGCGGGTCGCCCCGGCCACGGTGGTCGTGCAGCACGTGACCATCCGGGAGTCCCGGTTCCACGACTATCTCGGCAACAACACGCCGTACACGGAGACGGTGGGCTCGGGGAAGGCCGAGGTCCTGCGCGACGGGCGCGTCTTCGAGGCCGACTGGGAGCGGAAGACGCCGTCGGACGGCACGACGTTCACGACTCCGGAGGGCGCGCCCATGAACTTCGCGAAGGGCCAGGTCTGGGTGCTGTACGTCAAGAAGTGACCGGGTCCCCGCCATGACGCGCCACGTCGGGAGCGGGGGCGCCGCCGAGCCGGTCGGTGGCCTGGCGGAGCGGCTCCGCCGGGCTGCGCAGTTCCTCCGCGGCGTCGGCCACCCGCCGGATCAGCTCGAAGAACAGGTTCTGCTCGTCCTCCGACAGGGGGGCGAGGAACACCTGGTTCATCCGGGCCGTCCGCACGGTCAGCCTGCGGTGCGTCCGTACGCCGTCCTCCGTGAGCCGCAGCAGGAAGCGCCGTCCGTCCTGCGGGTCGCGGACCTTGTCGAGCAGGCCCCGGCGGCCGAGCCTGGTGATCACCTCGGACATCGTCGAGCGGTCGAGGCCGACCCGCTCCCCCACCGTGCGCTGGTCCAGCCCCGGCTCGGCGACGAGCGTGTTGAGGACCGCGAACTGCGGCGAGGTGATCTCCTCGGAGACCATCACGTTCCACAGCAGGTAGTGCGCCTGCTGCAGCCGTCGGGCCAGGTGCCCGGGGTGGGTGGAGAGGTCCACCGCGGCCATGTGCGCTCCTTGGCTAGGTCGACACGGATGGCGATTCGTTTGTGTACTGAACAATACCCGCCGTCCGGCGGAGCGTGTCCAGAGCGTCGTACGCGTCTGACCTTGCCCTTCTCGCGGGTCTTGACGGGCGGACTCTCGAGTGGCAGCGTGAAGGAATCTTCACTGAAATACTCAGTGCCCTGATTAACTGCTCGCCGGGCGCTCGGCGTGGGCCAGGGCCTCACCCCGGTCCTCGAACGCTAAGGAACCCTCATGACACTCACCCAAGCGGACATCGACCTGGAGATCGCGGCCGAGCACGCCGCCTACGAGAAGCGGATCGCCGACGGCGCCCCGGTCGAGCACCAGCCGCGTCGCGACTACGCCCCCTACCGGTCCTCGCTGCTGCGGCACCCGAAGCAGCCGCCGGTCTCCATCGACGTCAGCAAGGACCCGGAGGTGGTGGAGCTGTCCTCCCCCGCCTTCGGTGAGCGGGACATCACCGAGATCGACAACGACCTCACCCGGCAGCACCAGGGCGAGCCCATCGGTGAGCGCATCACCGTCTCCGGCCGCCTCCTCGACCGCGACGGACGCCCGATCCGCGGCCAGCTGGTCGAGATCTGGCAGGCCAACTCGGCCGGCCGCTACGCCCACCAGCGGGAACAGCACGACGCCCCGCTCGACCCGAACTTCACCGGCGTCGGCCGCACCCTCACCGACGACGACGGGCACTACCACTTCACGACGATCCAGCCCGGCCCGTACCCGTGGCGCCAGCACCTCAACGCATGGCGGCCCGCCCACATCCACTTCTCGCTCTTCGGCACGGCGTTCACCCAGCGGCTGGTGACGCAGATGTACTTCCCGAGCGACCCGCTGTTCCCGTACGACCCGATCATCCAGTCGGTGACGGACGACGCGGCGCGGCAGCGGCTGGTCGCCACCTACGACCACAACCTGTCGGTGCCGGAGTTCTCCATGGGCTACGTCTGGGACATCGTGCTCGACGGCCCCCACGCCACCTGGATAGAAGAAGGACGCTGACCTGCCATGACGAAGATCGACACGAGCCGTCCGGAGACGGTGCTCCCGACCCCGTCGCACACGGTCGGCCCCTTCTACGGACACGCCCTGCCGTTCCCCGGCGGCGGCGACATCGCCCCCGTCGGCCACCCCGACACCATCGCGCTCCAGGGTTACGTCCTCGACGGCGCGGGCGCTCCACTGCCCGACGCCTTCGTGGAGCTGTGGGGCCCGGACCCCGACGGCAACGTCCCGCGGGTCGACGGCTCCATGCGGCGCGACCCCGCGAGCGGCGGCTTCCTCGGCCGCAACGGCGTGGAGTTCACCGGCTGGGGGCGCGTCCAGACCGACGCCAACGGGCACTGGACGGCGCGCACGCTGCGGCCCGGCGCCCTCGGCCGGAACGCTCCCTACCTCAGCGTGTGCGTCTTCGCCCGCGGTCTGCTCGTCCACCTGTACACCCGGATCTATCTGCCGGGCGACGAGGCGGCGCTGGCCGCCGACCCGCTGCTCTCCCGGGTGGAGGAGGCGCGCCGCGGCACGCTGATCGCCGAGGACCGGGGCGACGGCACCTACCGTTTCGACATCCGCCTCCAGGGCGAGGGCGAAACGGTCTTCCTGGAGTTCCGGTGACGTCCTCACCCGCCGGGCGTGACATGCCCCCGGCCGAGTCCGACGCCGGTCTGCTCGCCCCCGGGTGGACCGGCTCCCCGGCGGCGGCCGCGACCGGCGACGACGCCTGTCTGAGGGCGCTGCTCGACGCCGAGGCCGCCCTGACCCGTGCCCAGGCCACCCTCGGGCTCGCCCCCGCCGAGGCCGCGACGGCGGTGACCGAGGCAGCCCGCTCCGGCGCCTTCGACGTACGGTCCCTCGCGGAACGCGCCCGAGGCGGCGGCAACCCGGTGATCCCCCTGGTCGCCGACCTCACGGCGGCGGTCGGCGCGGCGTACGGCCCGTACGTCCACCGGGGCGCCACCAGCCAGGACATCCTGGACACGGCGACGATGCTGGTCGCCGCCCGCACCCTCGACCTACTGCTGGCCGACCTCGGTGGCACGGAGTCCGCGCTCGCCGCACTGGCCGGGGAGCACCGGGACACGGCGATGCCCGGACGGACACTCACCCAGCACGCCGTGCCGACGACCTTCGGACTGAAGGCGGCGGGCTGGCGGTCGCTGGTGCTGGACGCCCGGGACCGGGTCGCGGTCGTACGGACGAGCCTGCCCGCCCAACTGGGCGGCGCGGCAGGCACGTTGGCCGCCTTCACCGTCTTCGCCCCGGTGACCGGCGACGGGGCACCGGGCACGCCGGTCGACACGTCGGCCCTAGTCTCCGCCTACGCCCGTGAACTGGGCCTGCGGGAACCGGAGTTGCCCTGGCATACGCTGCGCACCCCGATCGCCGACCTCGCGGGGGCGCTCGCCGTCACCGCGGGGGCCCTCGGGAAGATCGCGGTGGACGTGCTCACGCTGGCCCGCACCGAGATCGCGGAGGTCGCCGAGGGCAGCGGCGGCGGCTCGTCCGCGATGCCGCACAAGGCGAACCCGGTCCGCTCCACGCTGATCGCGGCGGCGGCCCGGCGGGCACCCCAGCTCGCGGCCACGCTGTACGGGGCGATGGCCGCCGAGGACGAACGGCCGGCCGGGGCCTGGCACGCCGAGTGGGAGCCGCTGCGGGATCTGCTCCGGCTGGTCGGGGGCGCCGCGCGGGACGCGGCGGAGCTGACCCGGGGGCTCCGGGTCGACGCGGACGCCATGCGGCGCCACCTCGACCTCACCCATGGGCTGATCGTCTCCGAACGCCTGGCCGCCGAGCTGGCGCCCGTACTCGGCCGGGCCCGCGCCAAGGAGCTGCTCACCCGGACCGCCGCCCGCGTCCACACCGAGGGGCGGCCGCTCGCCGACCTGCTGGCCGAGGAGCCCGACCTGAAGGACCTCGACCTGGCGGACCTCACGGACCCCGCCCGCTACACCGGCTCCGCCGGAGACCTCACCGACCGTGCCCTGGAGCGACGTTGACGGACACACTGCTCGACCACCGTGCGGAGGGACCCGCCTCCGCTCCCCCGCTGCTGCTCGGCCCGTCCCTCGGTACCTCCACCAGGCTGTGGGACAAGGTGGCGCCCGAACTGTCGATCACACACCGGGTGATCCGCTGGGACCTGCCCGGGCACGGCGGCTCCCCCGCCGACCTGATCGCCGCCGGGGCGACGGTCGGCGACCTGGCCGCGCTGGTGCTGGCCCTCGCCGACTCGCTGGGCGTCGAACGGTTCGCGTACGCGGGGGTGTCCCTCGGCGGGGCGGTGGGGCTGCATCTCGCCGCGCACCACCCGGAGCGGGTCTCGTCCCTCGCGGTGATCTGCTCCTCGTCGCACTTCAACGGGGAGAAGCCGTGGCGGGAACGGGCCGAGCTGGTGCGGCGGGAGGGGTTGGCCGGGCTCGCCGAGACCGCCGACTCCCGTTGGTTCACGCCCGGGTTCACCGTGCCGGAGCTGGTCGACGACCACCGTCGGGCCGACCCGGAGGCGTACGCCGCGTGCTGTGACGCGCTCGCCTCCTTCGACATCCGGGGCGCGCTGCCGGGGATCACGGCGCCGACCCTGCTGGTCGCCGGGCGGGAGGATCCGGCGACCCCGCCGGCGCATCTGCGGGAGATCGCGGACGCGGTGCCGGGCTCGTCGCTCACCGAACTGTCCGGCGCGTCCCATCTGGCGCCCGCGGAACGCCCGGAGGCGGTGCTGGCCGCGCTGCGCGCGCACTTCGACGGGTATCCGGGGCGTGGGATGGAGGTACGCCGCCAGGTCCTCGGCGATCCGCACGTGGACCGCGCCCAGTCCCGCCAGTCGCCGTTCACGGCCCGCTTCCAGGACTTCATCTCCCGCTACGCCTGGGGGGAGATCTGGACCGACCCGACACTCTCGCGCCGCGAACGCAGCATGATCACACTGACCGCGCTGGTCGCCCACGGCCACTACGACGAACTGGCCATGCACATCCGAGCGGCCCGCCGCAACGGCCTCACCCCCGACGACATCGCCGCGGTCCTCCTCCAGACAGCCGTCTACTGCGGAGTCCCCGCAGCCAACTCAGCCTTCGCCACGGCTCAGCGGGTGCTGGCGGAGGAGGTGAGTGAGAAAGAGGCCTGACCGTCGGGCAAGGCCCTCCCTCGCAAGGGGGACCATCGCGAGTACCGGAGCATCGTCCGCGGCCCGCCGCTTTGCGGTCGCGACCGCCACCGTGGTGAGTGCGGAAAGGCTCCCTAGACGAGCCGGGCGATGGCCTCCCGTGCACGGTCGACAAGACCGTCCGCTCCGCAGGACTCGGCCAGGGTGAGGCCGCGCTGCAGTTCGGACGTCGAGCGGGTGACGATGCCGTAATCGACGCGGGCCGCGGCGTGTTCATACGCGGAGGGTGAGGCCTCCAGGTAGGTGACGGCCTTGGCGTACAGGGACGCGGCCTGCTTGCCCGTGGCGAGGGAGGCCTCGAGACGGAGCGCCTCACCGATGGCCGTGTCCGTGCCGAAGCGCTCGGCGCGACGACGGACGGTGGCGGCGAGCTCGGCCGCACGGCGAGGGTCCTCGTTGGCGAGGGCCCTCGCGAGCGCACCGGCCCACGTGGCGGAGACCGTGTTGTAGTGACACCGGGCAGCAGTCGCCTTCTCGGCGGCCTCCAACTCGTTGATGCCTTCCTTGGTGCGGCCCACGGCGAGGAGCAGTCGGCCCCGCACGGAGCGCGGCTCCGGCATCACGATCGTGGACGGGTACGGCGGCGCGAAGTTGTACTGCTCGGCGACCTGCCAAGCCTCCTGGACGTGCCCGCGGACGAGCAGTGTGTCGACGAGGTTGCAGGTGGCGCTCCAGTACAGGGGCAGTCCCCTGCCGACCCGCTCGGCGAGCACCAGTGACTTGCGCAGGAAACTCTCCGCCTCCTTGAGCCTGCCCCTCAGACGATGGACGAGGCCCACGTGCGCGTGGGCAAGAGCGAGGTGACCGCCGCTCCAACCGGCGGACTCATAGGTGCGCAGAGCCTCCGTGCACAGTCCTTCCGCTCGGTCGAGCCGGTCCGCGTAGGCGTACGCGACGGCCAGCAACAACAGCAGTTCGATGCCCCACTCGGTGTCCGTCCAGCCGAGTCCTGGAGCGAGGCGGCCGTTGACGAGTGCGCGGTCGCAGTGTTCGGCGACCACCTCGGCGTTCTCACCTCGTGTCATCGCGTCGTAACCGCGCAGGATGAGCAGCGCCCGTTCGGAGTTGTCCCTGCCCCTGCAGGTCTCCGCGAGTCGGGCGAGCTCCTCGGAGTGAGCCGGTGGGAGGTCCTCACCCACATGAATGGTGTCCCACATGTAGCGCACGGCCTGCAGCCGCATTCTGGCGGGTCCGGAGTCCAGGCGGGCGATCTCCGCGTCAACCGTCCGGATGGCCTCGTCCGACTGATCGTTGTGGAGCAGCGCCTGCGACAGGCGGAATACCGCGTTCACTCGTTCCGCGTTGTCGAGGCCCGGTTCGGCGAGGGCCGAGCGGAGGTATTCGACTGTTTTGGCGGGGGCCGTGAGGAGGGTGGCGCAGCCCAGTTCGTAGAGGACGCGTACGCGGACGTCGGGGCGGGGCGGTTCCTGGAGGGCGCGTTCGAGGCAGCGCCGGGCCGCTTCGGGGGCGCCGACGGCGAGGTGCTCGGTCGCGGCGGCCCGGAGCTGTTCGACGAGCTCGGGTTCGCCGTCGGGCAGGACCTCGATGAGGTGGCGGGAGGCCGCCGCGGGTCCGCGTCCGGACTCGGTGACGACGGTCGCGGCCACGCCGTGGAACGCCGTGCGCACGCTGGGCAGGATCGAGTCGTAGACGGCGGTGGCGATCAGGGGGTGGACGAACACCAGGTCGCCGTCGTCCGGCTGGCGGTTGGCCGGGTCGGGCGGGGTGAGGATGCGGGCCTGGGTGAGCAGTTCGGCGCACTCCCGCGCCGTGTCCATGGGCAGCCCGGCGAGACGGGCGACGATCTCCACGGTGATGCCGGTGTGCAGGATGGCGGCCGCCCAGGCGAACCGGGTGGCTTCGACGCCGAGTTCCTCCAGACGGGCGACGAGTCCGTGGCCACGCGCCGTCCTGTTGAGGGCGCGCAGTTCGGCGGCGGAGTCCTCCACCGGGTCCAGCTGGCTGTCCCTGACCTTGGCGAGGAGTTCGACGGTCTCGTAGGGGTTGCCCGCGGTGACCGCCCACACCTCGCGGCAGAACGCGTCGTCCGCGTGTTCGCCGACCGTGCTGCGGGTGAGCCCGGCAGTGGCGTCGGGCGTGAGCGCGCGGATCTTCGTGACGGGCCCGGCGACGGCGGCGATCTCCTGCAGATGGCGCGCCTGTTCCCCGGTGGCCTCGCCGGGGCGGCGGGCGACCACGACGAGGACGCACATCTCGGCCAGCCGTCCGGTGAGCGCGGACAGCCAGTGCAGGGTCTCCTGGTCGGCCCAGTGGGCGTCGTCGATCAGCAGCACGAGGGGCCAGGTCCGGCGGACGAGCCGGCCCACGGCGGCGACGAGGCCGTCGCACACGTGCTGGGGGTCGGCGGGTGTCTCGCCCGGTTCGGCGAGACCGAGGGCGGGGCCCGCGATCTCGTACCAGTCGCCCAGGTAGTCACGGGTCTCGCCGTCCATCAGCTCCAGCAGCGCGGGCTGGAGCAACTGGCGCACCACGTTGAACGGGACGGACGTGACGGTCTCGCCGCCGCGCGCGTACCAGGCGGTGCAACCGCGTTCCTTGGCGATGCGCCGGGCCTCGGTGAGCAGGGCGGTCTTGCCGATGCCCGCCTCGCCCCGGAAGACCAGGACTCTTCCCGGTGACGTCTGGTCGACGCGGAGCTCCTCGATCGCGTCCGTGATCGCGGCGAGCTCCGCGTCGCGCTCCCACAGGGAAGCCGAGGCGGCCGTGTCGGGCCGTGCCTCCGTCATCCCGGTACCTCCCCAGGTCGCCCAAACGACGTACAGGTGATTGAGCGTAGCCGTCCGACTGCCGAAGTGGAGGCTGGTCGGGGCACCTATTGCCGTGTCGGGTGACAACGGGTTGCCGCAGGGCGACGCTTACGGCCGCCCACCTGCCGTGTTGCGTGTGAGGGACGGTCAACTGGCCGTGACGGGCCACCGGTTCGCCGGTGTGCCGGGCACGGCCGCAGGGAGGTGGGATGCCGATGACGCTCCAGGGGACGCGGTCCCGTCGGGCGCTGTTCGCGGGCTCGGTCGGCAACTTCATCGAGTGGTACGAGTTCGGGGTGTAGAGCTCCTTCGCGACGATCATCGCGGCACGGTTCTTCACCCCGGAGGGCGGCGGCGCGGTCGAGGGGCTGGTGAGGACGTACGCCTCGTTCGCGCTGGCGTTCTTCTTCCGACCGGTGGGCGCGGCGCTGTTCGGCAGGCTCGGCGATCGGATCGGCCGCCGTCCGGTGCTGATCCTGGTGATCGGTCTGATGACGGTGTCGACGGCGTTGATCGGGGCGCTGCCCACGTACGCGGAGATCGGTGCGTTCGCGCCCTGGCTGCTGACCTCGCTGCGCGTGCTGCAAGGTCTGTCCGCGGGCGGGGAGTTCGGGGGCGCGGTGTCGGTGATGACGGAGTTCGCGCCGACGGGCCGGCGGGGGCTGTGGACGCCACGGGCGGGGAGGCGGCGTACGACGTGGACGGCGCCCTGGCCGCGCGGGGTGCCGTCCACGAACCGCTGCTGCGCCGGTTGCTCGACGAGCCGTACTACGCGCTGCCCGCGCCGAAGACGACGGGCAAGGAGCTGTTCCACGGGGGTTATCTGCGCGACGCCCTGGCCGGTTTCCCCGGGCTGCCCGTGCGGGACGTCGTCGCGACCCTGACCGGGCTCACCGCCCGGACCGTGGCCGGGGCCGCCCTCGCGGTGCGGGCGACGGAGGTGATCGCGTCGGGCGGCGGCACCCGTAATCCGGTGCTGATGCGGATGCTGGGCGCCGAGTTGGCGGGGGTCCCGTTGCGGGTCTCCGACGAGCTGGGGGTGCCGGCGGCGGCCAAGGAGGCGTACGCCTTCGCCGTCCTGGGCTTCCTGACCGTGCGGGGGCTGCCGGGCTCCGTCGCGTCGAGCACGGGGGCGCGGCGTCCGAGTGTCCTGGGGTCGGTGACACCCGGGCGGGCCGGGTTCCCGCCGGGGCCGCCGGACGGCACACGACCGCCGGTACGGCTGGTGGTCGGGCGGGCACCCGGCGGTTCCTGACGGGCATCGGCCCCCGCCCATCATCGGCATATCGGGGTAATCCAGATCATCGTGCGGAAGTGCGCTAAGGGGTCGGAACCGCGCTCGGCGCGACCAATTCCGGTCCCCTCTCATCCGCTTCTCACTCCGGCCTCATACGGTGGCGTCATGACGCAGGTGACTCCTCCCGGCTGGTACCCCGATCCCGGCCAGACGAATGACGCGCCGCCCACCGAGCGCTGGTGGGACGGAAGGGCGTGGACGGACCAGGTCCGGCCCGCGGGCTCGGCCGGGACGTTCGGCCCTCCGGCCTTCCCGCCGGCGGCCGGGCCGTATCCGCCCGGCGCCGCACCGGCGTATCCCGGATACCCGGCGTACGGCACCCCGGCGCCGAAGCGCGGGCTGCGCACGGGCATAGCCGTCACCGTGGCCGTCGCGGTCCTGGCGTGCATCGGGATCGGCGCGTACGCGCTGGTCGGCAGGGACAGCGGCAGCGACGGCAGTACGACGTCGCAGGGCTCCGGAGGGCAGGACGGCCGGGGCGGCGACGGCGGGCGGGACGGGGGCTCCGGCGGTCAGGGCGGGCCCGGCGGCTCGGGGGGTTCCGGTGGCTCCGGCGGGCAGTCGCCGGCGCCGGACGGCTCGGGGAGACCGCCGCAGACCGAGGACGGGTACGCCACCGACTCGGCGAGCGGCATCAGCATCCCGGTGCCGGACGGCTGGGTCACCTCTCCGCTGCCGGTCGGCGCGCAGGTGGTGACGGAGGCGTCGTACAAGTGCCCCGCCGACCCCTCGAAGAACTGCACGCGCGGCGGCGCGTACTCGATGCCGGCCAAGGAACTGAACCTGAAGGCCACCACGGCGGAGGCGGCGGCCAAGGAGGACATCGCCCAGAACGCCGAGGACGCCTACGGCACCGAGGGCTACGGCAAGATCAGCTCGCACAAGGAGCTGGCCTCGAAGGCGGTGACCGTGGCCGGCGAGAAGGGCTATCTGGTCCGCTGGAAGGTGGCGACCGGCAAGGGCGACGACGGTTATGTCGAGTCGCTCGCGTTCCCGTCCCCGGCCGACTCCTCACGGCTCGTCGTGGTGCGCTTCGGCATCGACGTCAGCGACGAGGCGCCCGAGCAGTCGGTGATCGACGACATCACCAAGGGCATCAAGAAGGCGGCGATCACCAGCGGCGGGGGCAACGGCCAGGACGTGTGAGCCGGCCGGGTGGGGTTCCTCTCCGCTCCAGAGGAACCCCACCCGGCCGAGGGGTGCGCGCCGCCCCCGTCCCCACGGTGCGGCGCGATCGAGTCGCCGTCCGGTCATCCCTGGACGGCGGCCCGAGCATCAGGTGAGACCGAGTGCGGGGAACACGGCCGCCTCCAAGAATCTGATGATGTACGTCTCGTCCGCGTCCTGCCCGTCCAGGACCGGGCGGGCCCGGAGCACCCCGAAGATCTGGGCCGGGACGAACTCCAGCGCGGGATGGCCGGCGGGGACCTCACCCCGCGCGACACCGCGGTCGATCATCGCCTTGAGGGCGTCGATCTCGGGCTCGACGAGGGCGTGGCGCAGGGCGGCCCGCAGCTCCTCGTCCTGGACGACGGCCTGGCCGAGCGCCTGGTAGATCCGGCCCTCCAGGGCGAACCCCTCGCTCGCCTGCCGGGCCACCTCGCACAGGTCACCACGGAGGGACCCGGTGTCGATGCCGCCGAAGCGGACGCTGCGGCGGGCGCGCAGCGCCGCGGCCACGAACTGGGGCTTGTTCTTCCACTGCCGGTAGAGCGTGGACTTGCTGCATCGGGTGCTCGCGGCGACACCCTCCATGGTCACCGAGTCGTAGCCGCACTCTCGGATCTGTTCGAGCACGGCGTCGAAGAACTCCCGCTCACGCTCGGGCGTGATCTTGGAGCGGCGCGAGGCGACGGCCGTGTCCGGCCCGTCCGCGGCCTGCGACGTCATGACTCTCGTCTCCTTCGGTCGGGTCACCTCTCCGGGCCTGCCGGGACGCCACTGTACCGGAACGCCAACGTATCGGTACAGCACCGTATCGATACCCCCTAGTTTCGGTACAGTGCCGTATCGGTACACTCGCGTATCGGAACTGTCCCGTATCGGAACAGGTCCGTATCGGTACGCGTTCGTGTCGTTCGTCGTGCCACCAGGAACCAGCGCCACCAGCGCCGTCAGGGAAAGGGCCGGGGGATGGAATGCCGCACCGCGCCTCCAGAGCCGGCCGCCGCGACACCGCGGCCGCCCCTCGTCCGTGAGCTCCTGCTCGTCGCGGGTCTCTTCCTCCTCTACAAGTTCGGCCGGACGCTGACGAGCGGGCACACCGCCGAGGCGTTCCGCGACGCCGACCGCGTCTGGGAGTGGGAGCGCGCGCTCCGGCTGCCCGGCGAGGGGGCCGTGCAGTCGGCGCTGCTGCACGGCGACACGCTGGTCCACCTCGCGAACGTCTACTACGCGACCGTCCACTTCCCGGCCACCGCGGCGTTCCTGGTCTGGCTGTACCTGCGGCGCCCCGCGCACTACGTGTGGGCCCGCCGGATCCTCGCGGCCGTCACCGCCGCCGCCCTGCTGCTCCATCTGGCCTTTCCGCTGGCCCCGCCGCGGATGCTGGAGGCGGCGGGGCTCGTCGACACCGGGCAGGTGTACGGGCCGACGGTGTACTCGGCCGTCCCGGCGACCGACTCGCTGGCGAACCAGTTCGCTGCGATGCCCTCGCTCCACTTCGGCTGGGCCCTCGTGGTCGCGATCGGGCTGATCGCCGCGACCCGCTCCCGGTGGCGCGTGCTCTGGCTGCTGCACCCGCTGGTCACGCTGCTGGTGATCGTCGGCACGGCGAACCACTACTGGCTGGACGCGATCGTGGCGGGCGGGCTGCTGGGCATCGCCCTCGCCGTGATCCGGCTCCCGCGCCGGACGGCCACGACCGCCCGGCGGCCGGTGGGCCTCTCGCCCGTCGAGGAGCCCGCGCTGGTCGGAGCGGGCCGATGAACGCCACCCTCGTCGCCGTCGCCCTCTCCCTCGTCTCGGCCGTCGCCTACGCGGCCGCCGCCGTCGCCCAGGAGCGGCTCGCCGCTCGCGACGCCGGCACCGGGGTACGACGGATGCTCGCCAGCGGCGCCTGGTGGAGTTCGGTCGCGCTCAACGCCGGGGCCGCGCTGCTGCACGTGGTCGCCCTGAAGTACGGGCCCCTCACCGTGGTCCAACCCCTGGGCGCGCTCACCCTCGTGGCCGCCGTGCCGCTGGGGGCGCGGCTGGCCGGGCGACGGGTCGGCGCGGTGGAGTGGCGCGGTACGGCGCTCACGCTGGTGGGGCTCGCGGCGATCCTGGTCACCGCGTCCGGTTCCGCTCCGGGCGACGTGCTGAGCGTGCCGGAGGCGGTCGCCGTCGCCGGGGCCACGGCCGCGCTGATCGGGCTGCTGTCCCGCCGCGGCACCCGGCCCGGACTGCGGCACGCGACCGCGTCCGGGGTGGCGTCGGGCGTCGCGTCCGCGCTGACCCAGACGGTCACGGTGGCCGCGACCGACCCCTCGGGCGCGTTGCTGAGCGTCGAGGTCGTCGTCGTGTCCCTCCTGGTCGCGGCCTTCGCCGTGGGCGGCCTGTTCCTCTCGCAGACGGCCTACCGGGGCGGCCTGGGCGCCCCGCTCGCGGTGGTGACCCTGACGAACCCGGTCGCCGCCGCGGTGATCGGCCTGTCCCTCCTCGGCGAGGGCCTGCGGGGCGGCGCGGCGGGCGTGCTCCTCGCCCTGGCCGGGGCGGTGGTGGCGGGCCGGGGCGTGGTCCTCCTGACCCGCGCCCCCCGCACCGCCCCGCACCCGCACCCGCACCCGCACCCGGCCGACGAGACCCACCCGGTGGCCGCGGTCCTGTCCCTGGAGCCCCGGCAGGCCCCCACGGAACCGTCACTGCGCCCCGAACTGACCCCGCTCTGACCTCCCGGGCCGGAGGCAGCGACCGCGCTCTCGGACCGTCAGGCGTCGGCCTTCCGGCCCAGCGCCGGGTCGCTCACGCCCACCCGGCCGTTCTCCACATGGCCCGCGAAGCGGCGGACGTAGCCGGGGGCCGCCGACGTGGTCACCGTCAGGTCGTACCAGCGGTGGCTCGCCCGGAGATCCACGACGCGCCGGACGGTGGCCCCGGCCCGCACCCGGAAGGTACGGCCCCGACCGGCGCCGTACCCGCTGCGGATCCTCAGGCTCAGCGCGGCGGAACCCTTGTTGGTGAAGGTCAGTTCCAGGTCACCGCCGACAGGCCGCGCGGTGACCTCCAGCCCGGCCGACGGGCCCGTGCCCGGCCCCTCGAAGACGCGCAGGAAGCCGTTCGGGCCGTGCACCGTGAGGTCGTAGGAGCCGCCGGAGGCCGCCAGGTTCCATCTGTCGGAGAGGGTTGTGCCCGCCCCGGTGGTGTACGTCCACGGCCCGTCCGCGCGGTTGCCGGAGGTGACGAGGAACGCGGCACCGGCCCTCGCGCCGGAGGCGAAGGTGAGCGTGAAGGTCCCGGCGGCCGGGTCGGCCGAACCGTCCACCCTGGGCGCGTACAGGAGCGGCCGTGCGGGCCGCAGGCCCCGCTCCTGCCTCGGCATGCTCGGGTCGGCGGGCACGGTCGGCCGGTAGTCGGGGTGCCGTTCGCGGTCCGGCGGCTCGTACGCGTCCGTGTCGGGCAGCGCGGCCGGCCGGCTGTCCTTGCGGGAGAAGTCGAACGCGGACGTCAGGTCACCGCAGACGGCGCGCCGCCACGGCGAGATGTTGGGCTCCCGCACCCCGAAGCGGCGCTCCATGAACCGCACGATCGACGTGTGGTCGAACGTCTCGGAGCACACGAAGCCGCCCTTGCTCCACGGCGACACCACCAGCATCGGCACCCTCGGTCCGAGCCCGTACGGCCCGGCGACGTGCGTCGCACTCCCGGCGAACAGGTCCAGGCCGACGTCGACGGTCGACCTGCCCTGCGCGGCCGAGCGCGGCGGCAGCGGCGGCACGACGTGGTCGAAGAACCCGTCGTTCTCGTCGTACGTGATGAACAGCGCGGTCCGCGCCCAGACGCCCGGGTCGGAGGTGAGCGCGTCGAGGACCTGGGCGATGTACCAGGCGCCGTAGTTCGAGGGCCAGTTGGAGTGCTCGGAGAACGCCTCGGGCGCCGCGATCCAGGAGACCTGCGGCAGCCGGCCCGCCTTCACGTCCGCCTTCAGCTGGTCGAAGTAGCCGTCGCCGGCCTTGACGTTCGTACCGGTGCGGGCCTTGTCGTACCAGGGGTCGCCGGGCTTGGCGTCGCGGTACTTGTCGAAGTAGAGCAGGGAGTTGTCGCCGTAGTTGCCCCGGTAGGCGTCGGCGATCCAGCCCCAGGAACCGGCCGCGTCCAGGCCGTCACCGATGTCCTGGTAGATCTTCCAGGAGATCCCGGCCGCTTCGAGGCGCTCGGGGTACGTCGTCCAGCCGTAGCCGCGTTCGTCGTTGCCGAGGACGGGGCCGCCGCCGGTGCCGTCGTTGCCGGTGCAGCCGGACCACATGTAGTAGCGGTTCGGGTCGGTGGAGCCGATGAACGAGCAGTGGTACGCGTCGCAGACGGTGAAGGTGTCGGCGAGTGCGTAGTGGAACGGGATGTCCTCGCGGGTCAGATACGCCATGGTCGTGGTGCCCTTGGCGGGCACCCACCTGTCGTACTTGCCGCCGTTGTAGGCGGCGTGCCCGTCGGGCCAGCCGTGCGGCAGGCCCTCCAGGAACCGCATGCCGAGGTCGTCGGCCTCGGGGTGGAACGGCAGGACGTCCTTGGTGCCGTCCGACTGGTGCCACACCGTCTTGCCGTTGTCCAGCGTGACCGGATGCGGGTCACCGAAGCCGCGTACGCCTCTCAGCGAGCCGAAGTAGTGGTCGAAGGACCGGTTCTCCTGCATGAGGACGACGATGTGCTCGACGTCCTCGATGGTGCCGGAACGGTGGTGCGCGGGCAGTGCCGCGGCCCGCTGGATGCTGGCCGACAGAGCGGTGAACGCCGTGGTGGCGCCCGCTACCTGGAGGAATCGCCGCCGGTTGACTTCAGGCATGGGTGGATGACCTCTTGTCCTGACGTGGTGCGTCGGATGTGACCTGCGCGCCGGGGGTGCTGCGCGGGGCTCTCGAAGCGCCCCCGGGGGAATGGTCCAAGAGGAACGAATGCCGGGGAAGGGTCCGTGGCGCGGATGTGACCCAGCGGGGACCACGACGCGAACAGCGCCGGGCGGGTCAATACACCTAGGTGCGCAGCGCGTCCGAGAGGGACTTGGCGCCGCCGTGCGCGGTGAGGCCGCCGTCGACCGGGATCTCGGCCCCGGTGATGAAGGAGGCGTCGTCGGAGAGCAGGAACACCACGAGCGGGGCGACCTCGTGGACGGTGCCGACCCGGCCGAGCGGTGTCTCACGGAGGTTCGCCTCGCGGAAGGCGGGCGCGGCCGAGGCGGTCATGTCGGTCTCGATGAAGCCGGGGTGGATGGTGTTCACGCGGATGCCCCGGGGCCCGAGTTCCGTGGCGGCGGCCTTCGACAGCCCGCGCAGCGCCCACTTGCTGGCCGTGTAGGCGACCGGGTAGTGGCCGGTGAGCGCGGCGGAGGAGCCGACGTTGACGACGGACGAACCGGGCGGCATCAGCGGGGCCAGGTGCTGGATCCCCAGCAGCGGGCCGGTGACGTTGACGGCGTGGACGCGGGCGAAGTCCTCGGGGCGGACGTCGCCGACGCGGGCGCGCCAGGTGACGCCCGCGTTGTTGACGAGGCCGTGCACCTGCCCGTACGACTCCCGCAGCCAGCCGGCGAGTTCGGTCCACTCGCGCTCGCTGGTGACGTCGAGGCGGCGGCAGTCGCCCTCCGGTCGCGCGTCCGTGGCGACGACCCGGGCGCCCGCCCCGGCCAGTGCCTCGGCCTCGGCGGCGCCCTGGCCGCGCGCGGCGCCGGTGACGACGACCACCTTCCCGGCGAGCCTCCCCCTCGTGCTCACGGCCGCTCCCGGGTGCGTCGGCGGGCGGTCGGCAGCGGCACCGGATCGGCGCCCGGGACCACCGTGTTGGAGACCGTGCCGATGCCCTCGACGGTGAGGGTGACGGTGTCGCCGGGCCTCAGCGGCGGCGGGAACGCCTCGCCCCGTACGCCCCACAGTTCGGCGAGGCAGCCGCCGTTGCCGCAGGTGCCCGAGCCGAGGACGTCGCCGGGGCGCACCCAGGTGCCCCGGGAGGCGTAGGCGGTCATCTCCTCGAAGGTCCAGCTCATGTTCGACAGCAGGTCCCGCCCGACGACCTCGCCGTTCACCGAGGCGGTCAGGGCCAGCCGCAGGAAGCCGTCGGCGTCCCGGAACTCCTCCAGTTCGTCGGTGGTGACGAGGTACGGGCCGAGGGTGGCGGCGGTGTCCTTGCCCTTGCAGGGGCCGAGTCCGACCCGCATCTCACGGGACTGGAGGTCCCGGGCGGACCAGTCGCCCAGGATCGTGTAGCCGACGATGTGGTCACGGGCCTGTTCGGGGGTGAGGTCGCGGCCCGCGCGGCCGATGACCGCGGCGACCTCCAGCTCGAAGTCCAGCAGCCCGGAGCCCGGCGGCACGGGTACGTCGTCGTACGGGCCGATGACCGCGTACGGGTTGGTGAAGTAGAAGGTCGGCGCGTCGTACCAGGCGTCGGGCACCCCGCCCGCCCCGTCGACCGAGCGCCGTACGCCCTCGACGTGCTCCTCGAAGGTGACGAAGTCCCGGACGGTGGGCGGTTCCAGCGGCGGCAGCAGCCGTACGTCGGCCAGCGGCACGGCGGGCCCGGCCGGGCGGGCCCCCGCCGCCGCGTCGAGCGGCGAGGTCCCGTCCGGCAGCGGCCGTACGAGGGTGCCCTCGACGACTCCGCAGTGGCGCCGCCCCCTGTACAGGTAAGTGGCGATGCGCAAGAGTCGGCGCCCCTTACACCGGCGGGGCGACGAACACGCCGCGGTCGACGTCGTTGAACGACTCCTTGGCGACCAGTTCGTTCATCGGGTTCGCGGTGCCCCACTGGTCGGCGACCTCGGGCCGGGAGAAGTCGTAGACGTGGGGGTGCCAGGTGTCCTCGTCCAGCAGCTCCAGTTCCGTCGTGTACTCGACGGTGTTGCCGTGCGGGTCCAGGAAGTACGAGAACGTGTTGTCGCCCGCCAGGTGCCGGCCCGGCCCCCAGACCTTCTTGAAGCCGGCGCGGATCACGCGGCCGGAGCCGCGCATGTACTCGTCCAGGCCGCGCATCTCGAAGGAGACGTGGTGCAGGGAGGTGTGCGGGCCCTTGGCGATGGCCATGGAGTGGTGCTGGTTGGAGATGCGCATGAAGTGCATGACGTCACCGACGTGCGGCGAGCTGAGCGTGTCGGAGTGGCGGAAGCCGAGGTGGGTCTCGTACCACTCACGGGTCCTGTCCAGGTCCGGCGAGTTCAGCACGACGTGCGACAGCTTGACCGGGATCGACTCCTTCTCCTCGATCTTGCGGTGCTGCCGTACGTCCACATCGGCGGACACTTCGATGGTCCGGCCGTCGACGTCGAAGAAGCGGAAGCCGTAGCCGCCACCGGGTGTGTCGATCTTGCCCGGCTGGGAAATCAACCGCACTCCTCCCGCGAGGAGTCGTTCGGCGAGGGTGTCCACGTCCGCCGCGCTCGCAGCGCCGTACGAGACGAGGTCGAGGCGCTTCTCCTCGGCCTTGCGCAGCCGCACCACGTACTGTTCGGGGCTGCCCTCGGCGGCGAGGAAGGAGATCCCGGAGTCCTCGTCGACCTTGGTCAGGCCCCAGACACCGGCGTAGAAGTCGAGCTGCTTGTCGTAGTCGGGCACGGCGAGGTCGACGTGCCGCAGATGGGTGAGCAGGTGTCCGCTCATGGTGGGTTCTCCTCCTGTGTGGGGGTCAGGTGAGGCGCAGCAGCGTTGTCGCGTTGCCACCGCGCACGGCGTGGAAGTCGTCGTCGGGCAGGCGTGCGGCGCGCAGTGCGCCGACGGGGTCCTCGGTGCCCATGTCGAAGGGGAAGTCGGAGCCGAGCAGCACACGGTCCGGGCCGACCGTGCCGATCAGTGCCCGCAGTACCTGCGGGTCGTGGACCAGGGAGTCGAAGTACAGGCGCTTGAGGTAGCTGCTGGGCAGGTGGGCGCAGCCCGCGCCCGCGTCGGAGCGGGCCGACCAGGCGTGGTCGGAGCGGCCGATGTGGGTGGGCAGATAGCCGCCCCCGTGCGCGGCGACGACCTTCAGCTCCGGGTGCCGGTCCAGCACCCCGGAGAAGATCAGGTGTGAGAGCGCGACGGCGTTCTCGGTGGGCTGGCCGACGGTGTTGGACAGGTACCACTGGTCGAGGCGCTCGTCGAGCGTGCAGCCGAAGGGGTGCAGGAAGAGGATCGCGCCCGTCTCCTCGGCCCGGGTCCAGAAGGGTTCGTACGCCGGATCCGACAGCTCCCTGCCCGGCGCGTGCGAGGAGATCTCGACGCCCAACAGACCCATGTCCATGGCGTGTTCGAGTGCGCGCACCGCCGATTCCGGGTGCTGTAGGGGGACGAGGCCCAGACCGCGCAGCCGGCCGGGCGCCTGGGCGCAGTGGGCGGCCGTCGCCTCGTTGGCGAGGCGGTACACCTTCTCCGCCGTCTCCTCGTCCGCCCACTGGTGGTAGTGCGACGGGGACGGGCTGACCAGCTGGACGTCCACGCCCTGCGCGTCCATCGCGGCCAGCCGTACGATCACGTCGGTCAGCCTGGGGACGCGTGCGCGCACCATGGGGCCGTTGACGGCGAGGGCGGCGGGGCCGTTGCGGCGGACGTCCAGCGCCCTGGCCCTCGCGAGGCCCGGGTGGTCGGCGACCAGGGCGTCGACCTCGGGCAGCAGGACGTGCGCGTGGACGTCTACGGTGGGTGCGGTCACGACGTCGGCGGTGGGCACGGTCACGGCAGTTCCTTGAGGACGGCCATGGTGGCGCCGATCAAGGCCGGTACGTCGCCGCGGACACCGTCCAGCTGCCACTGCCCGATCCGTACGGAGGCGTCGACGACCTTCCTGACCCGGTCGATCCGCCGCTCGTAGTAGCGCGTCAGCAGGTCGTCGTCCCAGGCCGCGCCGCTCGTCAGCAGTTGGGTCAGCACCCAGGCGTCCTCCAGGGACATCGCCGCGCCCTGCGCCATCGTGGGCGGACAGCAGTGGGCGGCGTCCCCGACGAGGACGACCCGGCCCCGGTGCCAGGAACCCTCGACGAGCAGCCGGTCGAACCAGGTGTAGTTCACCTGCGCGGGATCGGTGATCGACGCCCGGATCTCGTCCCAGACACCGCCGTAGCCCTCGGCGAGACGGCGCATCTCCCGCGCGTAGGACTCGGGCGGGATAGTGGCGCGGTCCCGGTTGGGCTCCACGAGGTACGCGTAGAGGGTGTCCTCGCCGGTGGGTGTGTAGCCGGCGATGAAGCACGGCCCGCCGTGGGCGAGGTCGCTGCGGGTCACACCGGCCGGGCGGGGCGCCGGGGTGCGCCAGATGGCCATGCCGGTCGGCTCGGGCTTGTCGTCGACACCGATGGCGGCGCGGGTCGCGGAGTTGAGGCCGTCGGCGGCCACGACCAGGTCGTAACGGCGCTCGGTGCCGTCGCTGAGGCGGACGTCGACGCCGTCGCCGTCCTGGGCGAGGATCTCGGCGGTGGTGCCGAGCCGGACGTGCGCGCCGGAGGCCCGGACGGCGTCGGTGAGGATGCGCTGGAGCACCGGGCGCCGCATGCCGAGGGTGGCCGGCAGGTCGTCCCCGCCGGTGCGGATGTCCTCGCTGACGTGGAGGACGGTGCCGTCGGGCGCGGTCAGTCCCAGGGAGTCGAAGCAGAAGCCGTGCTCGCGGACCTCGTCCCAGACGCCGATCTCGCGCAGCACCCGCAGGGCGTTGCCCTGGAGGGTGATGCCGGAGCCGCGTACGTTCCAGTCCGCCTGGGCCTCCACGAGGTCCACGGCGATGCCGGCCCGCCGCAGCAGGACGGTCGTCGCGTTGCCGGAGGTTCCTCCTCCGACGACCAGCACGGTTCTCTGTCTCTCCATGGCCGGCTCCTTCGCTGGGCGGGTCACTTGACGGCGATCGGGTTGACCGGTGAGCCGACGGCTCCGGTGACGGGCAGGGGCGCGGCGGTGAGCCAGAACGCGTACACGCCGTCGGCGGCGCAGTCCGCGGCGAGGGCGTCCGGGTCCCACATCTCGCCGATGAGCAGCCCGATGTGGGGGATGGCGACCTGGTGCAGGGGCTGGAAGGCGTGGTCGAACTCGTTGGGCCGGACCTCGAAGCCCCAGGTGTCGGTGGCGATCGCCGCGATCTCGGTGCGGTGCAGCCAGCCCGCCGTGGTGAACGACAGTCCGGGCGCGTCGCCGCCCGCGTAGTCACCCCAGCCCTCCCGGCGGGCCCGGGTCAGCCGTCCGGTCCGTACGACGACGATGTCCCCGCGGCCGACGGTCACGCCGTGGGCCTCGGCGGTCGCCGTCAGGTGCTCCTCGGTCACGGCGAACCCGTCGGGCAACTCACCGCCCTGTCCGACGACCCGGCCCACGTCGAGGAGGACGCCGCGGCCCGCGACGTACGGCGCCATGTGCTCGATGCCGGTGACCAGGTCTCCCTCGGAGGTGACGGTGGTCGCGGCGTCGCGCCCGTTCCAGGCCCTGCCGTGGTCGAAGATGTGGCCGAGGCCATCCCATTGCGTGGAGCACTGCAACGGCATGCTGATCACGTCGTCGGCGCCACCGATGCCGTGCGGGAAGCCCTGGTTGCCGAGGGCCGCGTCGGTGCCGGTGTCCAGCATGGTGTGGACGGGGTTGGTGCGGCGCCGCCAGCCCTTCTGCGGTCCGTTCATGTCGAAGGACTGCGCGAGGGAGAACGCGGCGCCCCGCCGGACCAGCGCGGCGCCCTCGCGCCGTTTGGCCCCGTCGAGGAAGTTGAGCGTGCCGAGCACGTCGTCGGCGCCCCAACGCCCCCAGTTGGAGCAGGCCTTGGCGGCCTCGGCGATGGCGCCCTCGGGGTCGGCGCGGTCGAGGGTCATCGGGTGGTCTCGGCGACCGTGCGGGTGCGCTGGGCGCCGAGCCCGGTGATCGTGCCGTCCATCACGTCGCCGTCGCGCAGCAGGCGGCCCCAGTGCAGGCCGTTGCCGGCCGGGGAGCCGGTCAGCACCAGGTCGCCGGGCAGGAGCCGGGCGGCCTGCGAGGCGTACGAGACGAGCCGCGCGACGCCGAAGATCATGTCCTTGGTGGACTCGTCCTGCATGGTGTCGCCGTTCAGCTTCAGTGTGACGCGCAGGTCACCGGGGTCGGCGATCGACTCGGCGGGCACGATCCACGGGCCGAGCGGGGTGAAGCCGGGCGCGTTCTTGCTGCGCAGCCAGTCGGTGCCGATGGCCTTCATGTCCCGGCGGAAGACGGTGGCCCGGTCGGTGAGGTCGTTGGCGATCGTGTACCCGGCGACGTGTTCCAGAGCGTCCTCGACGGACACCCGATGGGCGGGCCTGCCGATGACGGCCGCCAACTCCAGCTCCCAGTCGGGCTGTTCGGCCCAGTGCGGGAGCACGACGTCGTCGTAGGGGCCGGTGATCGCGCTCGGCAGGCCGGTGAACACGTACGGCAGGTCCTCGGCGGCCCGGTGGTCCATGACCGCGGCGACCTCCGCGCGTGCTTCCTCGGCCGTGCGGGGGTCGTCGGGGGCGCGGTGGGCGACCTCGAGGTCGATCACGTGCTGGCGGTAGTTGGCGCCGGACTGGAAGACCTGGCGGGGCTCGACCGGGGCGTGTACCCGCAGGCCCTCCAGTGGTTGCCGGTGGGCTGTGGTGTCGGCGGCGAGGTCGCGCAGACGAGGGAGGAGTTCGTCCCAGCGTTCCAGGATCTGCCGGGTCGTCAGGGCGGGCTCCGCGAGGGCCGCGCGCAGGTCCAGTACGTGTCCCCCGGGAATGACGAGAGCGGGGAAAGACGCCTGGCCCGGGGCGGAGAGGGAGCCGAGGGCGAAGGGTCCGGAGAAGGACGCGGAAGCGGCTGCGGGTTTCACGGGAATGTCCTCCAGATTGCGGTGGGACCAATCTGGGCCCTCGACCGTTAATCTGAGAAATAGATTCTTCAGATGTTGATCATCCACCTGGTAGATGCCATGAGTGGCGGCCCAGCCATGGAGGCGCCGTGTCCCTCTCCAGTCTCGATCTCAACCTCGTCCTGTCCCTGCGGGCCTTGCTGGAGGAACGCAACGTCACCCGCGCCGGGCAGCGCGTCGGGCTCAGCCAGCCGGCCATGAGCGCCGCGCTGGCCCGCCTGCGCCGGCACTTCGACGACGAGCTGATCTCACGCTCCGGCAAACAGTACGAACTGACCGCCCTGGGCCGCGCCCTGCTGGACCGCACCGCGACGGCGTGCGACCTGCTGGAACGGGTCTTCACCAGCAGGGCCGACTTCGCCCCGGACAGCGAGGAGCACGAGTTCACCCTGCTCACCTCCGACTACGCGCTCAGTGTCTTCGGCGCCGAGCTCGCCCACCGGGTGCACGCCGAGGCCCCGGGGGTACGGCTGCGGTTCCAGCGCACGCCCGGAGACGTCACGGAGGACACCGGAACCCTGCTCAGCACGGCCGACGGGCTGCTGATGCCGCACGGCGTCATCAGCGGCTTCCCGGCCGTGGAGCTGTTCGCCGACCGCTGGGTCTTCCTCGTCGCCGAGACCAACGACGAGGTCGGCGACCAGCTGACCATGGACGACCTGGCACGCCTGCCGTGGGTCGTCTACCAGCGCGCCTACGACGCCCCCGCCGCCCGGCAGTTGAGCATGCTCGGGGTCGATCCCCGCGTGGAGGTCTTCGTCGACAGCTTCCAGGCACTGCCCTTCCTGGTCGCCGGCACCCGGCGGATCGCCCTGGTTCAGCAGCGCCTGGCCGAACTGATGACCGGGGTGGCCGCCGTACGCCGTATGGAAGCGCCCTACCCGGCCGTCCCGCTCCAGGAAGCCCTGTGGTGGCACCCCGTCCACACCCACGACGCGGCCCACATCTGGCTGCGCGAGACGGCGGCGCGGGTGGGAGCGGAGCTGGGGGTGGCGTAGGGGGGAGTCGGGGGGGGCGGGAGGACCTCGGCGGATCGCGGTGGCGTTCGGGGCGCAGCGCTCGCCATGGCGGTGCCGAGACCATCCAGGAGACGGGTGATCGGCATCCTGGATCGCGATCGGAAAGAGGCCGGCAGGGCTCGCGCGGTACCCCCTGGTCGTCTCCACCCGGCGCCGGAGCCACCGCGCGCACGGCGGGACCGCACGGGGATCGCTTCCGCCCCGGTCGCCCCGCGCTGGGTCGCTTCCGCCCCGGTCGCCCCGCACGGGGATCGCTTCCGCCCCGGTCGCCCCGCCGACCGTCCGAGCGGTCGCCGAGGGCGTCCGGCCCCTCTCCTCCTACGGCCTCGCACGATACGGGCTCACCGGACACGGCCCCATCGAACACCGCCTCATCGAACACGGCCTCGCCGGATCGCCGCGCTTTGTCATGCGGATGGCTAGCAATCGCGGGGCCGTTGCTTCACGGTGGTGCCTCCTGTGCGTCCGACCGGCTCGGAGGGATCCAGCAGTGAGACGAAGGCGATTCGTGGCGGGGACGGTCGGCACCCTCGGAGGGCTCACGCTCGGCTCGTCCCCGGCCCCAGCCCCGTCCCCGTCCCCGTCCCCGTCCCCGTCCTCGTCCTCGTCCTCGTCCTCGTCCTCGTCCTCATCGTCGGGCCCGGCCCGGCGGGCCGCCGTGGTGCCGGCCCGTGCCGAGGGCTGGCAGGCCGTACCGGCCCCCGGCAGCACTCCCGCCGCGCAGTTGCGCCGGATCGCCGTCGCCGGGCCCCGGCTGGCGTGGGCCGTGGGTGAGGAGAACCTCTCCGGACCTGAGGGGCAGCGGGGGCTGGCCATGGTGTGGAACGGCACCGCCTGGACGAAGACGGACCTGTCGCATCTCACCCACACGCGACTGTGGGACGTCGCCGGAGTCGACAGGACCTCGGCGTGGTGCGTGGGCGAGCCGACCGGGAACGGCAGCCCGCTGCTGCGCTGGGCCGGAACCACCTGGCGCGAGGCAGCGTTCCCCGGCAGGGGCGAACCGGGCGTCCGGTTCACGTCGGTGGCGGTCGGCCCGGATCGGCAGGTGTGGGTCTGCGGCACCCGGGGCGGCAGCCTCCGGCTGCTGAACGGGAAGGGGCGACGGTGGCGTTGGCTGGACCCGCTGCCCGTCGGGAGTGCCAATCTCTACCGGGTCGTCGTGCGGCGACCGGGCGAGGTCTGGGTGAGCGGTGAACAGTCGAGCGGCGGGGGCTGGTCCGGCCTCGTGGCCCGGTGGGACGGAGCGTGGCGGGTCCTGCCCGCGATCGCGGGCCTGCGCCTGGGCATCGCCGACGTCCACGCGGCGGGACCGGACGACGTGTGGGCGGTGGGCACCGAGGCGGGTGTCGGCGGGCCGCCGGGACGACCGGGCAATCCCGCCCTCGCCCACTGGGACGGCAAGGCCTGGGCCCGGCTGGAAGCGGGCTTCACCCTCGGGTCGTTGAGCGGGATCGCCGGGGACGCGCGGGGCCGCGCCGCGTGGATCTCGGGCTGGAACTTCCGGGACCAGAGCAGCAGCACGTACCTGCGCCGGGACGGCGACGCCTGGACCGTCGTCCGGGGCCCGGCGGGCGCGGCGACCGCGCCGTACCTCAACGACGTGGCGCACGTCCCCGGCACCACCGGCTTCTGGTCGGTCGGCATGACGAGCCCCAGCCCCTACCCGCCCACCGAGGCCCACACCGAACGCCTCCTCCTCTGAGGCGAAGCCAAGCGCGAGCCGCGCCGACCGGCGGGCCTCGGCCGGTCGGCGGCCTCACCTGCCGGCGGCCTCACATGCCGGCGGCCTCGACTGTCGGCGGCCTCGACTGTCGGCGGGAGGGGGCGGGGAGCCAACGACGTGCGTGCCGTGCCCGCCGGTCAACTCCCGGACCCGGGCGGTGCCTTCGTCACCGCCTACCCACCGGCACCCGGCCGTCTCCCTCCCGATCACGACCTGACCAGCCCTTTCGTCGAATCCCTTCCGTCAGACGGAAGCCGTCTTGCCGAGTCGCCGCCGCCGTCAGGACTCTGGGTCCAACCACGGCACGCGGGGCGAGGGCGCCCCGCCGACAGGGACGGGAAGCCCATGCCTCATATGACCGCCTTCGCCAGGAACCAGTGGTACGTCGCCGCCTACGCCCATGAGGTCGGGCGGGAGTTGCTCGGCCGGACGATCCTCGGCGAGTCGCTCGTCTTCTACCGGACGGAGGAGGAGGGCACGCCCGTCGCGCTGCACGACCGGTGCGTGCACCGCCGGTACCCGCTGTCCGAGGCCCCCACCCGGCTCGACGGCGACCGGATCGTGTGCGGCTACCACGGCTTCACGTACGACACGACCGGCACCTGTGTGTACGTGCCGGGGCAGAAGCGTGTGCCGCGGACCGCGCGGGTCGCCTCGTACCCGGTGGTCGAGCAGGACTCCCTGATCTGGGTGTGGATAGGCGACCCGGCGCTCGCCGACCCGCAGACCATCCCTCGGGCCAAGCACCTGGACTCCCCCGGCTGGGTCACCGTGCGCGGCATGGAACCGATCGACGCCGACTACGGGCTCCTCGTCGACAACCTGCTCGACCTGTCCCACGAGACGTACCTGCACGGCGGCTACATCGGCACCCCGGAGGTCGCCGAGACGCCGATCACCACCGAGGTCGACGAGGGCGCCGGCATCGTCCGGGTGAGCCGGCACATGGACGACGCCGAGTGCCCGCCGTTCTACGCCAGGTCCACCGGTATCTCCGGCCGCATCACCCGCTGGCAGGACATCGAGTACTTCGCCCCCTGTCTGTACCTGCTGCACAGCCGGGTCGCCCCGGTCGGCGTGGTCCCCGAGGCGGACGGCACCGACCCGAACGGCTTCCACACCGAGGTCACGTACGCGATCACCCCGTCGACCGACGGCAAGGTGTACGACTTCTGGATGGTCTCGCGCGACTGGGCGACGGAGGACGACGAGGTCACCGAGTTCCTGCGGAACAACAACCACACGGTCGTGATGCAGGACGTCGACGCGCTCAACCTCCTGCAGAAGACGCTCGGCACCGAACGCACCGGCTACCAGGAGCTGAGCATCAACATCGACACCGGTGGTCTGGCCGCCCGCCGTATCCTCGCCCGGCTGGTCGAGGAGGGCGCGAAGCCCGTGGAGAAGGTCCAGTGAGCGCCTCCCCCGCCGCGCCCTTCCGTACCGGTGAGATCTACCGTGTGGACTGGCTGCCGGGCACCGACGTCCTGCACGGCACCTGCCACTGCGGACGCGAACACACCTCGCAGGACCCGATCGAGATGTGGGAGTGGATGCTCGCCCACCCCCAAGGACACGAGCCGCAAGGGAACAGCTCATGACCTCGTCCTCGCCCCCGTCGCCGTACGAGGCCGAACTCGTCGTCGAAAGCCGCGAGTTGGCCGCCGACGGCGTGCTCACCCTCGCTCTGCGCCACCCGCTCGGCGAGGAACTCCCCTCCTGGGGACCCGGCGCGCACATCGATGTGCTGCTCGGCCCGGAGCTGGAGCGGCAGTACTCGCTGTGCGGTGACTCGGCGGACCGGCACACCTGGCGGGTCGGGGTCCTGCGGGAGCCCGACGGGCGCGGTGGATCGGCGTTCGTGCACACGGAGTTGAGCCAGGGGGACAAGGTGCGCGTGCGCGGGCCGCGCAACAACTTCGCCCTGGAGAGCGCGCCCCGCTACCGGTTCGTGGCCGGCGGCATCGGCATCACGCCGATCCTGCCGATGCTGGCCGCGGCCGAGGCGGCGGGCGCCGAGTGGTCGCTGCTGTACGGCGGGCGCAGCCGTCGATCGATGGCGTTCCTGGCCGAGTTGGCCGCGTACGGGGACAAGGTGACCGTCGCGCCGCAGGACGAGACGGGCCTGCTCGACCTGGGGTCGGTGCTCGACGGACTGCCCGAGGACACCCTCGTCTACTGCTGCGGTCCCGGCCCGCTGCTCGACGCGGTCGAGGAGCGGTGTCCGGGGCGGGCGTTGCGCGTGGAACGCTTCCGGCCGAAGGAGCAGGAGACCGGCCCCGACAGCGCGTTCGAGGTGGTGCTGGAGCGGTCGGGGAGGACGGTGACGGTGCCGGTCGGGGTCTCCGTGCTGGACACCGTACGGGCCGCCGGGGTCGAGGTGCTCTACTCGTGCACGGAGGGCACCTGCGGGACGTGCGAGACGGATGTCCTGGACGGCACCCCCGACCACCGTGACTCGGTGCTGAGCGACGAGGAGCGCGAGGCCGGGGAGACCATGCTCATCTGCGTGTCCCGCTGCCGGGGCCCACGGCTGGTGCTCGACCTGTAGCCGGTGGGACCCGTGCGGGGAAGGATTGACCCCCGGCGCCGTCGGCGACCTGAACGCCGGCGGTACCGGAGGGGGTGCTGCTCACCGGCCGGGCGAGGGCACCACACTGAGGTGGCCCGCGACGGCCCGCCGGGAGCGGCGGTGTCTGCGGGGGGACTCGGACGGCCGGCCGGCCTCGCGCAGCACGAGGGTCATACGGGTGTAGCCGAGGTCGCGGAGGGTGTCGGGGGTCTCGTCGACGACCCGACAGTCGGTGGCGCCCCAGCGGGGGTCGGGGTGGACGAGCGGACGGACCGCGCCGTCGTGCCGGGCGGCGCCGGGGCCGACCGTGCGCAGCCAGTGCGGCAGGCCGTGGCGGTAGGCGGCGTCCATGATGGGGTCCTGGGCGATGTCCCGGCGGATCGACAGCAGGCCGCGGTCCTGGGCGTGGCGCTCCACGGCGGCGGCGAAGTGGGCGAGCATCGGCAGGCACCAGCTGGACTCGTGGTCGCCGAGGACCGTGGCGGCGTCGGGGTGGAACAGCACGAAGCGCAGGAAGTTGTCACCGGGCATGGCCGTGGGGTGCGGGCCCACGCCGCCGAACAGCTTCCGGAACGCGGAGTTGGCGAGGACGACGTCCCAGCCGTGGTCGAGGACGACGGACGGGAAGGAGACGGACTCCAGCAGCGCGGCGTAGTCCAGCAGATAGGCCTGCGCTTCCCGGGCTTCGAGACTGTCGGGGACGGGCCGCGGTACCGACCGCTGCCCTCCTGCCTGATATGCCATCGGGAGGTCACCCCTCTTGCCTCTGCGGCCTTCACGCGGCGCCCTTGATCCTCCTGCCCCCGGCGGAGTCGTGTCAACTATCGTGGCATTCGACGCCGGTTGACGGCTGAATCTCGCCACAGTTGTGGCGAGACCTGGATGTGAGTTCGACGAAGCGGCTAGTCTCCCCGCAGTTCACGGTGTACTTGCCGGGACCAGGGTCTCGCGCCAGGCTTGGATCCACGGATTCCGCAGTACCGCGAAATTGGCCTGAGAGAGACGTAGGAGATCTGTCGGTGACGGATGGCTTCGAGGTTCCGGACGCCGCGGCGACGGTTCTGCTGCCGGCCGTCGTGGCCCGTGTCACCGCGTTGGCGGACAAGCTGGGCGTGGCGCCCTCCGAGGTCTTCGACACACGTCGGCTCTCGGTCGCCTCCGGTGTTCCCGAGGCGGTGGTGAAGGCCCTGCTGAGCGGGCAGCGCGCCGGTGAGCCGGACATCCAGGCCCGCTTCCTGCAACGCCTGGACCTGCTGCGGCGCACCCGGCTCAAACCCAACGGGCGCAAGTACACCCAGCAGGAGATCGCCGACGGCGCGGGCATGTCGCGCCAGCAGGCCGGTGCCCTGATCAACGGCGACCGGCGGCCCACGATGGAACACTGCGACGCCATCCAGCGCTTCTTCCGGGTCCACGCCGGCTTCCTCACCGCGGAGGACCCGGAGGCCCTGGCGAGCGCCCTGATGCGCACCGAGCAGGAGCTCCTCCAGCAGCTCGCCGAACGTGAGCGCGCGGCGGCCGAGGCCGCCGACGACCCGCTGCAACGACTGCTGCAGAACCACGGTGTGCGCTCCATCGCCTGGCGGGCGGCCCAGCTGCCCACCGACCAGCACCGCGACAAGGTGGCGGAGTGGCTGGACATGCTGCTGGAGAGCGTCAAGCGGCCCGAGTCCTGACCGGGGGAATTTCTGTGGGCATCGGAAAGGAAATGCGCCGTCTGTGCGGCGAGTTGGTCGGCGAGCTGACGCTCCCGGCGCCGGCGGACCCCGCCGACCTCTACAGCGCCTTGTGCGACGCCATGAGCAGACGCCGCGGCCGCCCCGTGCACTACCGTACGGCCGCCTTCCCGCCCGGCACGGCCAGTGGTCTGTGGCTGGACATGGCCGAGCAGGACCTCGTCGTCATCGAGGAACGCACCGCCCCC
Organism: Streptomyces sp. MA5143a; assembly: GCF_900290235.1. Lineage (GTDB taxonomy): Bacteria > Actinomycetota > Actinomycetes > Streptomycetales > Streptomycetaceae > Streptomyces. The sequence continues at coordinate 173,829 of NZ_OLMK01000010.1, read as the reverse complement.
GACCACCAGTTGGTGATCCTCGGCCACGAGCTGTGGCACATGCAGGCCGGGCACTGCGGCCACCCCGTGGAGGGCGCGGAGGGTGCCGCGGTCGCCGCGCGCTTATTGAACGTGGACGCCGATCTCCAGGCGACGGTCCTGAAGGTGGCCGCGCGGACCCGTTTCGACCTGGCCGACGAGCAGGACGCGGAGAGCTTCGGTCTGCTGCTCGCGAGCAAGTGCCGTACGTGGCTCGCCGGTTCCGCGCTGCGCGGGCCCGTGCGGCGTGATCACCTGGCCGGCCGGATCGGGGCCTCGCTGGGCTACCGCGGCCCCCAGGGCTGAGGCAGCCGCCGACACCATGGACGGGCACAGCTACTACGTACCGGCCGCCGCGATGGCGATCGCCCTCGCCCTGAAGATGCCCGCGCTGCTGCGGAACTGGGGCGATCCACTCATCAGGTCCGTGTGCGCCCTGATGACCCTGGCGTCCCTGGTGTTCTTCTTCGCCGCGCCCCCGACGATCACCGAGGTCAACCACCTCACCGGCGTCACCAACATGTCGGCGGCCCTGGTGTACGTCCTGCTGAGCGCGTTCAGCGGCTCCTGCCTGGTGCTGATCACCAACTGGCGGGGCGGTCCCCCCGAGGTCACCCGGCGGCTGTCGCGCCGCTGGATCGGCGGGTACGCCGGGGTGTGCGCGGCGATCGTGGTGCTGTTCGTGCTCGGGAACGCGCCGGTGGAGCGGGTGCGGGACTTCGACACGTACTACGCCAACACGCCGTTCCTGCGCGAGATGATCGTGCTGTACCTCGCCGGGCTCACCGTCGCGGGCCTCGCCATGCACGTGATGTGCTGGCGCTGGGCGCTCCAGGTGAGCGGCTGGCTGCGCGCCGGGCTGCTGGTCATCACGTTCGGCTATCTGGTCAACGTCTCCTTCGCGGCGGTCAAGCTGGTCGCCCTCACGGCCCGCTGGCAGGGCGACGACCTGGACGGGCTGAGCACGTATGTCGCCCCCGCGCTGGCGTCGATCGGCGCCCAGGTCAGCGCGGTCGGCTTCTGTCTGCCGCTCGCCGGTCAGCGCATCGGCGACGCCTGGACCACCTGGTCGACGTACCGCAGGCTGGGCCCGCTGTGGCGGGAGCTGCGGCCGGTGTGGGCGCAGGCCGGGCACGAGGTGCGGATCTCCTGGTGGGCGCCCGCGCAACTACAGATGACGCAGCGGGAGTCGGACATCCACGACGGCATGCTCAGCCTGTACCCGTACTTCGACTCCGAGGTGCGGGCGAAGGCGTACGAGGCGGCCGTCGCGGCGGGTTCGGAGCCCGTGCAGGCGCGGGCCGAGGCCGACGCGGCGATGTTGACCGCCGCCGTACGGGCCCGACAGGACGACCCTGAGGGCCGCGTCATCAGCTCGGCGGTTGCCGACACACCCACGCTGCCCGCCGAGAACCCCCGTGACCTGGTGCGGATGTCCATCGCCCTGCGTCAGTCCCCCGTCGTAGCGGCCGCCCGCGCCTGGGCCGTCGCGACCAGGTCAGAGAGCGACTTCCATGAGCGAACCCGTTAGAGGTCCACACGACACCGCGGCAGGCACCGGGCGGCGTGCCGTCGTCGTCGGCGCGGGCCTGGCCGGCCTGCTGGCCGCCGCCGCGCTGCGCGACCACGCCGAGGTCACCGTCGTCGAGCGCGACGCGCTGCCCGACGGGCCCGAGGCCCGCAAGGGTGTGCCGCAGGCCCGCCACGCCCATCTGCTGTGGTCCGGCGGGGCCCGCGCGATGGAGGAGCTGCTGCCCGGGGTGACGGAGGCGTGGCTGGCCGCCGGGGCCCGGCGCATCCCGTTGCCGACGGGACTGGTGTCGCTGTCGGCGCAGGGCTGGGTCCGGCGCTGGCCCGAGATGCAGTTCATGATCGCGTGCAGCCGGGATCTGCTGGAGTCGGTGGTCCGCGCCCGGCTGCTGGCCGGTCCCCGGGTCACCGTCCTGGAGCGCACCGAGATCCTGGGGCTGACCGGCGACGCGTCCCGGGTGACGGGCGTCCGGGTGCGGATGGCCGACGGTGAGGAGCGGCTGCTGCCCGCCGACCTGGTGGTGGACGCCGCCGGGCGGGGGTCGCGGGGCACCGCCTGGCTCGACGTGCTGGGGGTGCCGCCCGCGCCGATGGAGGAGGTCGACTCCGGGCTGGTGTACGCCAGCCGGATCTTCCGGGCGCCCGAGGGCACCGAGGAGTACCCGGTGGTGAACGTCCAGCCGAACGCGGAGGATCCCGTGCCGGCGCAGAGCGCGACGCTCGTACCCGTCGAGGGGGGACGCTGGCTGGTGACCCTGTCGGGCACCCGTGGCGGTCAACCCACCGCGAAGGCCGAGGAGTTCGTCGAGTTCGCACGCAACGTCAGGCATCCCGTCGTGGGTGAGCTGATATCCGCCGCCGAACCCCTGACCGACGTGGTCGTCACCCGCAGCACGATCAACCGGCGCCGCTACTTCGAGAAGGTGTCCCGCTGGCCCGACGGGTTCGTGGCGATCGGCGACGCGGTGGCGACGTACAACCCGATCTACGGGCACGGGATGTCGGTCGCCGCGCAGGGCGCCCTCGGGCTGCGCGAGAAGGTCGCCGAGCACGGGATCACCGCGCCGGGGCTGGCGCGCCGCATCCAGCGGGCCGTCGCCGTACCGGTGGCGCTCGCCTGGGAGCTGGCCACCGGCACGGACATCCGCTACCCCGAGGCCATCGGCAAGCGGCCGAACGCGATGCAGAAGCTGTTCGGGCTGTATGTGCAGCGGCTGATGCGGACGGCGGTGGGGCGGCCCCTGGTGTTCCGGGCCTTCCTCGGGGTGATCACCCTCTCCGCGCCGGCCGCCGCGCTGGTCAGACCGGAGGTCGTGCTGGCGGTGCTGCGCGGCCCGGTCAAGGACCCGCTGCCGGGGCCGCCCCTGACGGACCGTGAGCGGGAGATCGTGCCGGGCGCGGCTCAGTAGGACGGTTCCGCCGTCCGCTGACCGGGCGAACCGGCGTGCGGGAGAACGGGATTGTCAGTGCCGGGCGGCAAGCTGGTGGCGTGTCACTCATCCATCGAGGGGAGCGCCGTCCGATGCCGACCGCCGTGCCGACCGACCGTGAGCGGACCGCAGTCCAGGCCTATCTGCGGCTGCTGGGGACCGTACGAGCCGCGTTCGACGGGCCGCCGGAGGGCCGACCACCCGTGGTGCCGACGGCCGCGCTCGCCGAGGCGGAGCAGGCACTGGCGGAGGCGGGTCTCGCGGGCAACGAGGAGGAGTTCTTCCGGCTGCTGCGCGGCTGGTGCCCGCGGGTGTGACCCTGCGCCCCGCCCGACCGGTCCGCCGGCACCACTGGCGGACCGGCTCATGGCACCGGGCCGGGGCGCGCACAGCGCGATCGCCGGGGGCTACGTCAGATACATCCCCGCGCACTGGTCCACCAGCTGCCGCAGGGCCGAGACGTGGTGCGCGTGGCCGCCGAGCCGGTCGAGGACGCGGTACGCCTCGTCGCGGTAGGTGCCGAGGTCCTTCTCGTAGCGGTGGAGGACGGCCGGGGCGAGCAGAAGCGTCCGGAGTTCCTCCCGCGCGGGCTCGGACTCCCTTGCGGCGGCGCCCAGTTCGACGAGGCGGTCCCGGGTGCCGGGGGACGCCTCGTCGAGGGCGCAGGCGAGCAGGTACGTGACGGTGCCGTTGCGCAGGTCCTCGTCGCGGCCAGAGAGGAGATCCTCCTGGTCGTTGAAGAGCTGCCAGAGCACGCCGAAGACTTCGCCGAATTCCCGCCACAGTTCGATGCGGTCGTGGTCGACGCCCGCGAGGATCGCGGCCATCGCCGTGATCATTCCGTAGGGGGCACCGGACTTCCCCCGGTACGTCTCGACGACGGATTCCGGCGAGGCCGTCCCCAGGTCGCCGCGGAGGTCCCGCAACTGCCCTTCCATGGCGCCGATGGCACAGTTGACGATCTCGCAGGTGAGTGCGTTGCGCAGGGCGTCGGAGACGGACTGGGCCTGGACGACCCTGATGGGCAGGGACTGGCCGCTGAGAACGGCCGCGAGCAGCGCCTCGTCCGCCCCGAGTCCCCGAGGGGGGTTCGCACCGAGGCCGTCGGCCAGGTCGTCGAGGTAGCACGCGGAGGTCCACCACAGCACGTGCACGGCCGACAGGGGGACGGCCGGTTCGGGGGCGCCCGTCTCCGCCCCGTACACCAGCAACGGGAGCACCGACACGGGGTACTTCATGCGCTGGTGGCCGAGCAGCCGGGAGATGGATCTTCGTACCGCCGTGGAGGCCGGGCCCAGCTCCTCCAGGGCGTGTTCGATCTCCGCGTCTATCTCCGCGGACATCCGTCCGTGCAGGTCTGCGTACGCGAGGGAACTCACCGGCGAGCCTCGTTCTCCAGGGGGAAGGGAACCGACACCGACGTCACCACCAGCCCACGGCGGACGCTCCAGCGCCCCTCGAAGGCCGTCAGACGCCGGCCGTCCACCACCGGTCCGGGAACGAGGAGTTCGGCGCGCAGAGCGCCCGCGTGGCCGCCGGGGTCGACGGACATCTCGATGTCGGCCTCGGAGAAGTCCAGCCAGCGGCCGGTGAGCGGGAACCACGCCTTGTAGACGGACTCCTTGGCGCTGAACAGCAGCCGGTCCCAGTGGACCGAGGGGTGGTCGGCGGTGAGTCGGCGCAGTCGGGCCTCCTCCGGGGGGAGCGCGATGGCCTCCAGGACGCCCTCGGGGAGGAAGCTGTGGGGTTCGGCGTCGATGCCGAGGGAGGCGAGGTCGGTGGCGCGGACCAGTGCGGCGGCGGCGTACCCGTCGCAGTGGGTCATGCTGCCGGTCAGGCCCTCCGGCCAGCCGGGGGCGCCGCGCTCACCGGGCAGGATCGGCCCCGGCGGGACACCGAGCTTCTCCATGGCCCGCCGGGCGCAGGCCCGGACGACGGCGAACTCGCGGCGCCGCTTCGGCACCGCGCGGGCCACGATCGCCGCCTCCTCCGGGTACAGCTCGATCCCGTCGGCTCCCCCGGTCGTGTCATCGTCGTACGCCTCCACGGCCACGACCGACTCCGGGAGCAGCTCCTCGATCAACGGCTCCGACCTCCATCGGCAGAATCCGGCGCAGCCTTCCCGGGGGTTCCGGGCGCGGGCGCCACTCGCGGGGGTAACCCACGGACACCTCTTCGAAGCGGACCCCGTCCAGCCAGGTGGTCCGCGGGATGTGCAGATGGCCGTAGACCATGACCTCGACGCGGAAGCGCCGGTGCCAGTCGGCCGTCAGGTCGGTGCCGCACCACATGGCGAACTCGGGGTAGCGCAGGACGTTCGTCGGGTGCCGGTCGAGGGGGTAGTGGTTGACCAGCACCGTGGGCAGGTCGGCGGGGATCTCGGCGAGCCGGCGCTCGGTCTCGGCGACCCGGGCGCGGCACCAGGCGTCGCGGCTCGGGTACGGGTCGGGGTGCAGGACGTGCTCGTCGGTGCAGACCACGCCGGTGCCGTGCGCGTACTCCAGGCCCTCGGCCTTCGTCGCGCAGCCCTGGGGCAGGAACGAGTAGTCGTACAGCAGGAACAGCGGCGCGACGACGACGGGGCCGCCCGGGCCCTCCCACACGGGGTACGGGTCCTCGGGGGTGACGACGCCCAACTCCCGGCAGAGCGCGACGAGATGCTCGTACCGTGCGACACCGCGGTGGGGGACGGTATCGCTCGGGTGGGTCCACAGCTCGTGGTTGCCCGGCGCCCACACCACCTTCGCGAAGCGTCCGGCGAGGGTCTCGAGGGCCCAGCGGATGTCGGCCACCTTCTCGGAGACGTCACCGGCCACGAGGAGCCAGTCGTCGTCCGTCTCGGGGCGCATCTGTTCGACCAGGGCGCGGTTCTCGGGATAGCCGATGTGCAGATCGCTGATGGCCAGCAGATTCCCGTGCCGGCCCACCGTCGACTCCACCCTCACTCCCTCCGCGACACCGAATGGCAACACAAGAACACAAGTGCGCACCGACGGACAAGAGTGACTGGCTGAGCGCTTGTCCGCGCCGCGGCACGCCCGTCGCACGAGGGTTAACACACGCGTGACAGAAACATGGGTCCCGGTGGCCTTATGATCTGCCCCAACACCACCGCCACGCCCGTCGTTCGCGTCGGCGGTTCGGCGTACCTCCATCCCCCCTGGCCGGGCACGGCCTGCTCCGCCGTGCCCGCGAACCGTAGAAAGGCGGCCTGCATGGTCTCTCGCGTACGCGTCTGGCTCAACCGCACGTACGCGGAGAACGTCTTCTTCATGGATCAGCTGCGGCATAATCCGCACGCTCGTCCGGTGGAGATCCATGCCACCCACGGTGACGCCGACTCCCCCGTACTGGCCGCCGCCGACACCGCCGATCTGGAGCCCGAGGGCCTGTCCCCCGCCGCGTACGTCGAGTACGCGCTCGACCAGTGCGCCAAGCGCGGTATCGACGTGTTCGTGCCGCGTCTGCACCAGGCGACCATCGCCGCGCACCGCGAGGAGTTCACGGCCGTCGGTACGGCGCTGCTGGCGCCGCCCGCCGCGTCGATCGAGGTCTTCGAGGACAAGGTCACCGCGTACGAGGCGGTCCAGGCGTACGGCATTCCCGTGCCGCCGTGGTTCCGGGTGACCGACGCCGATGAACTGATCGCCGCTGTCGAGGAGTTGGAGGCCGACGGGCATCGGGCGTGCTTCAAGCCGGCGTCCGGGGCGGGCGGTGTCGGCTTCCGTGTGGTGACCCGCGCCCCCTTCTCACTGGATCACCTCAGCGGCTTCCCCGGCCCGTACGTACCGCTCGACACCGTGGTCGCCGCCCTCCGGGAGGCCGGGGAGCCCGTCGACTGGCTGGTGATGCCGCGTCTCGAACAGCCGGAGGTGTCCGTCGACTGCCTCACCGGCACCGACGGGCGGGTGCGGATGGCGGTGGGCCGTACGAAGAACGGGCGGCGGCGGGGCTTCTCGCTCAACCCCGCCTGGATCGAGCCGGCCCGGCGGCTCGCCGAGTCGTTCGAACTGCACCACCTGACCAACATCCAGTTCCGGATGCTGGGGGACCGGCCGGTGCTGATGGACGTGAACACGCGTCCCGCGGGCGGCCTGCACCAGCTGGCGCTGTGCGGGATCAACGCGCCGTGGGCCGCGGTGCGGCTGGCGCTCGGCGAGGAGACCGGTGACGTGCTGCCGACCCGGCTCGGACAGGACTACACCGTGGTGTCGGGGCCGCGGCCGGTGCGCCCGGTGACACTGCCCCAGCAGGCCGACGACATGGCGACCGCCGACGCGGGCGCGGGCGTGGGCACGGGCGCGGGCGTGGGTCACGGGGTGAGTGCGGGTGCGGTCCTGGGGCACGGCGCGGGTGCGCCGGTGCCGGCCGATGGGCCGGCCGATGTGCCGGCCGTCGCGGACATCCCCCGGACCGCGACCGTCGAGGTGCCGGGAGCCGTGGGGCTGCCGATGGTGGTCGATGTGCCCGTGGGCGCGGTGGAGCCCGTGGAGGGCCGGTCGCTCGCCGTGGCGCCGCCGGACGCTCCCCCGCGCGCCTCGTCGCCGTCCGCCTGCTCGGCCGCCGACCGGCCCCTGGCGGTGTAGGACCCGCACCCCGCTCCGACGACGAAGACGAAGGAGGGCGGCTGTCCTCGCCGACAGCCGCCCTCCGGTCTTGCGTACCGCGTGCATCGGGTGCGTGGCGGCTACGGGTCAGGAGGCGATCCGGATGCCGAAGTCGCGCCGGGCGGTGCCGAAGTCCTGGAAGCCGAGGCGGGCGCCCGCGACACGGGTCGTCGTGCCCTTGGCGATGGCCCCGCCGCTCGCGGAGCCCGAGTAGATCGGGCCGCCGCTGTCACCGGGGCGGGCCGCGGCCTTGCCGTTCATCTGCTCGGCCTCGACCAGGTCCTCGGAGTCGTTGTAGTGGAACAGCACCTTGATGTTGCAGATCGCGCCGCCCACGACCCCGGCACTGGTGGAGCCGGACTGGCACACGAACTCGCCGGGGTAGACCCAGTCCCACCCGTCCACACGGACGCCCACGTTGTCGTCCGGGGTGCCGGTGTACAGGAAGTTGGTGACGTCGTCGGCCTGGACGAGCATGATGTCGTGCGCCTTGTTGATCTTGGACGGGGTGCCGATGTAGGTGCCCGCGCCGCTGCTGAAACGGTCCCCGAAGTTGCCGCAGTGCCCCGCGGTGAGCAGGTACTCCGCCCCCGTGCTGTCGGTGACGCCGAAGCCGGAGGTGCAGCCGGCGCCGGGCCGCTGGATGCGCGCACCGCCCCGCCACGGGGACCAGTCGTTGGTGCGGGAGACCTCCCGGGAGCGCGGCTCGACGACCGTACGGACGGTGACCCCCGCCACCTCGGCGGCGGTCGCCCGCACCGCGGCGGCCCGCTTCCCTCCGGAACCGGGGTGAGAACCGGACTTCGAACCGGGTCGGGATCCGGAGCCGGATCCGGAGCCCGAGCCGGCTCCGTCCGTGGCCAGGACGAGCCCGGCGCCGTCGGTGGGGATGTTCACGGTGTGGCCCAGCGGCGGGTTCTCGGCCAGTTCCGCCCGCAGGCGCACGGAGGCGGCCTTCAGCTCGCGCAGGGAGTACTTCGCCTCGACGATCCGTACGGGCGCCTTCTGACGTGCCTCCTCGATCGCCTTCCGGACCTTGGCGGGCACCGCGCCCTTCCACCACAGGGCGACCCGGCCCTCCTCCAGACCGATGCCGGTGAAACCGGCGTACCCGCCGCGCTCCTGCGCCCATCTGATGGTGTCGGCCGCCTCCACGAGGGGCCGCTGCTCGGTCATTCTCGCGAGGTCGGCCTCGGGAACCACCTCCGAGATCGGCACGACGTTCCTCCCGGGCCCCTGGGCGGTGGCGCCGGTCGCGGTGGTGCCGACGAGCGCGGTGGCCGAGAGGGCCGCGGCAGCGGCCAGCAGAGCCGTCCTGTTTCGCATCCGTCCGCCTTCCCTGAAGTGCGTTGGGCCGCCGACGCCGGGCGGCGGCGATCAGCAGCCGATCCATGCGGGATCAACGCGCGGGGCGAGCGAAGGAGACGGGCGACGGATGCCGGACCGGTTGCGCTTCCTCGTGCCGGGCACGGTGCACGTGCTGCGGGGCGACAGTGGGATCAGGGTCGACCCGCCCCGTCAACAGGCCATGCCGGCGGCGCTGTTGCGGCGGCTGGGGCATCCGGTGCGCTTCGCGGTGGGCCATCGGGCCCGGGTCGTGGCGGGCGGGGCTGTCCCGCCCGCCACGACCTGAGAGTGCCGCCGGCTCAGGGCGTGGCGGGCCGTCCCGTCAGCGCCGGCCCACCGCGAGGCGCAGGGTCTGCACCTCGAACGGGCGCAGTGTCACGGGGACGCCGTCGCCGTCCGTGGCCGCCTCCGACAGGGGGCGTTCCAGCAGGTCGGTGAGGTGCGCCCCGGCGAGCGGGAAGCCCGTGCGCAGGACGCCGCGGGCGCGGCCGCCGCCGGACTCGTAGAGGCGGACCACCACGTCGCCGGAGGCGTCGTCGGCGAGCTTGACCGCCTCGACCGTCACACCCTCGCCCTCCACCGAGACCACCGGCGCGGGCGCGCCGGCCGCGTCGGCGACGCGCAGCGGCAGGTTGAGGGCGTAGCCCTCGGCGACCGCGTCCTCGATGGTCGCGCCCGGCAGCAGCGCATAGGTGAGGCGGTGCTTGCCCTGGTCGGCCTCGGGGTCCGGGATGCGTGGGGCGCGGACCAGGCTGAGGCGGACCGTGGTCGTCGTACCGCCGTCCTCGCGGACCGTGCGCGAGACGTCGTGGCCGTACGTCGAGTCGTTGATGACCGCGACGCCGTAGCCGGGTTCGCCGACGTGCACCCAGCGGTGGCCGGAGACCTCGAAACGGGCCGCCTCCCAACTGGTGTTGGTGTGGGTGGGGCGCTGGACGTGGCCGAACTGGATCTCGGCGGAGGAGTGCGCGGCGCGGACGTCGATCGGGAAGCCGGCCTTGAGGAACTTCTCGGCCTCGTGCCAGTCGATGTCCGTCTCGAAGTCGATCCGGCGGCTGCCGGCGCGGACGGTGATCGTCTGGGTGATGCGGGAGCCCTTGCCGAACGACCGCTCGACGCGGACGGCGCCGACGAGGGGGTCGGCCTCGACGACCGTGACGGACTCGGCGTCCAACAGGTCGGTGTAGCGGTTCCGGTAGTGCTTGTCGACGTCCCAGGCGTCCCAGTAGTTGGGGAGGTCGGTGTGCAGGCGGAGCAGGTTGCCCTTCTCGCCGAGGACCTCGCGGTCGGCGACCAGGTCGCGCACGGAGGCCAGGGTGCCGTCCTCGGCGACCACCACCCGGACCAGGCCGTTGTCGAGGGTGAGGCCGTCGACGGTGACGGGGTGCGGCGGCTCGGCGGCGGCGAGGGGCGCGCTGCCGTTCGCGGGGACCTCCACGTACACGGGTGCGCCCTCGGGGGTGCGGACGACCTCGGCCCGGTCCCGCGGGCTGGTGTTGAAGACCCGTGCGTCCCCGGCGCCGAGGGCCGTGACCGCCTGCGCCGTCAGCTCCTCCAGTTCCCTGGCGACCCGCGCGTACTCGGCCTCGGCCTCGCGGTGCACCCAGGCGATCGAGGAGCCGGGCAGGATGTCGTGGAACTGGTGGAGGAGGACCGTCTTCCACAGACGGTCGAGCTTCTCGTACGGGTAGGTGTAGCCGGGCGCGTGGAGCGCGGCCGTGGTGGCCCACAGTTCGGCCTCGCGGAGCCTGTGCTCGCTGCGGCGGTTGCCCTGCTTGGTGCGGGCCTGCGAGGTGTAGGTGGCGCGGTGCAGTTCGAGGTACAGCTCGCCGTTCCAGACGGGTGCGTCCTCGTACTCGGCGCGGGCCTTGGCGAAGAACTCGTCCGGGTGCTCGATGACGACCTTCGGGGAGCCCTCCAGGTCGGCGAGGCGCCGGGCGCGCTCCATGATCTCGCGGGTGGGGCCGCCACCGCCGTCGCCCCAGCCGAAGGGGGCGAGGGAGCGGGTGCCGGCGCCCTTCTCCCGGTAGTTGCGGACTGCGCGGTCCATCTCCTCGCCGCTGAAGCGGGCGTTGTAGGTGTCGACGGGCGGGAAGTGGGTGAAGATGCGGGTGCCGTCGATGCCCTCCCACCAGAAGGTGTGGTGGGGGAACGTGTTGGTCTGGTTCCAGGAGATCTTCTGGGTGAGGAACCACTCGTTGCCGGCGAGCTTGGCGAGCTGCGGGTAGGCGGCGTTGTAGCCGAAGGAGTCCGGCAGCCAGACGCCCTTGGTCTCGATGCCGAAGTTCTCGATGAAGAACCGCTTGCCGTGGACGAACTGCCGGGCCACGGCCTCGCCGCCCGGCAGATTGCCGTCGGACTCCACCCACATGCCGCCGACGGGGGCCCACTGGCCCTTCTCGACGGCCTTCTTGATGCGCTCCCAGACCTGCGGGTAGTTGTCGCGCACCCATTCGTACTGCTGGGCCTGGGAGCAGGCGAAGATGAAGTCCTCGTACTCGTCGGCCAGCGCGGTCACGTTGGAGAAGGTGCGGGACGTCTTGCGCTTGGTCTCGCGGATCGGCCACAGCCAGGCCGAGTCGATGTGGGCGTGGCCGACGCCGGAGATGGTGTGGGCGCTGGCGTGGGCGGGCTTGGCGAGGGCGGGCGCGAGGATCTCACGGACCGCCGTGGCGCTGCCGGAGACGTCGTCGAGGTCGACGGCGTCCATGGCCCGGTCCAGGGTGTGCAGGATCTCGTGGCGGCGGGGTTCGTGCTCACCGAGGTGGACCATGAGCTCGCGCAGCACCTGGAGGTCCAGGTCGAGATGGAAGACCTCCTCGTCGAGGACGGCGAGGTCGGCGCGCCGGAAGGTGTAGAGCGGCTTGTCGCCGGCGGTGAGGACGTCACCGAGCGGGGTGACCTTGGAGAAGTTGTCGGCGAGGATGTCGGGGTTGGAGGCCGCCTCGACGAGGTAGTCGATCGCCTCGCCGCCGCGGACCGGGTTGCCGACGGGGACGTACTGGTTGAGCGGGTTGACCGCCTTCAGCGGGGTGCCGTCGGTGAGGTGCACGAGGGCCTCGGCCTGGTTGCCGGGCCAGTCGCCGACGAAGCCGAGGTCGATGACGGCCTCCACGCGGCGGCCGGCCCACTCGGCGGGCACCCGGCCGTGCATCCGGAACCACGTCGTGCCCCAGGGCGGACCCCAGGGGGTGTCCATCGCGAAGGGGGTGTACGGGGCGGCCTCGGCCTCCTCGAAGGGGACGGGCTCCCCCGGCGCCTGCCAGGCCTCGACCGTGAAGGGGACGGAGGCCGCGTAGATCGCGGGCTTGACGCGCTGGGTGTGGACGCGCTCTACGCGTTCCTCGATCCGGCGGCGTTCGTCATGCATGAGAGGTCTCCAGGAAGAGGGCCGAGCAGCGGAAGCAGAGGGAGAAGGGGGGAGGGGGCGGAGGGGGAGGGGGCGGAGGGGGAGCGGTCGGGAAGTCGGGGAGGGGCGGGGTCGGGACGGGGACGACAGGTGGACGGAAAGCGCTTTCCCGCTCCCCTCGCGGAGGAGCCTACTTCAGGTACTCCAGGCCAGGGTGCACCGCCGTGTAGCCCTCCACCAGGCGTCGGGCGACGTTGACCGAGTCGACCAGGGGATGCAGGGCGAAGGCCTTGACCGCGGTCGTGCGGGAGCCCGACTCGGCGGCGGCGAGGACCTCGCGCTCGACGGCCTTCACCGCGCAGACCAGGCCGGTGGCGTGGTCGGGCAGCGGGGCGACGGCGACCGGGTGGGCGCCGTTGGCGTCGACCAGGCAGGGCACCTCGATGACCGCCTCGGTGTCGAGGACGGAGAGGGTGGTCCGGTTACGGACGTTGAGGATGAGGGTGGTGCGCTCGTCGCGGGCGATGGCCCGCATCAGGGCGAGGGCGACCTTCTCGTAGCCTCCGGAGAGGTCGTCGGCGTCGCGTTCGCCGGCGCCCGCCGTCTCGCGGTTCTCCGCCATGTAGGTGGCCTCGCGCTCGGCGCGGGTGCGGTCCCACGCCTTGAGGGCGTGGGCGTCGGGGCGGCGCATCTCCTCGTAGAAGTGGGCCTGCTGGTCCTTGAGGAAGGCGCCGCGGGTCTTCTCGGCGGCCTGGTAGGCGCGGACCGCCTCGCGGTTGAAGTAGTAGTAGTGCAGGTACTCGTTGGGGACGGCGCCCAGGGACTGGAGCCAGTCGACGCCGAAGAGTTTGCCCTCCTCGAAGGAACCGAGCAGATCGCGGTCGGCGAGGAGACGCGGGAGCTCGTCGCGGCCGGCGACGCGCAGTCCGCGGACCCAGCCGAGGTGGTTGAGGCCGACGTAGTCGATCCAGGCTTCGCGGGGGTCGGCCCCGAGGACCCGGGCGATACGGCGGCCGAGGCCGACCGGTGAGTCGCAGATGCCGATGACGCGGTCGCCGAGGTGGCGGGACATGGCCTCGGTGACCAGGCCGGCCGGGTTGGTGAAGTTGATGACCCAGGCGTCGGGGGCGAGCCGGGCGACACGCCGGGCGATGTCGACGGCGACGGGGACGGTCCGCAGCCCGTAGGCGATGCCGCCGGCGCCGACGGTCTCCTGGCCGAGGACGCCTTCGGCGAGAGCCACCTGCTCGTCGTGGGCCCGGCCCTCCAGACCGCCGACGCGGATCGCGGAGAAGACGAAGTCGGCGCCGGTGAGGGCCTCGTCGAGGTCGGTGGTGGCGGTCACCTCGGGGGCGTCGGGGATGTCGGCGGCCTGCTCGGCGAGGACGCGGGTGACGGCGGAGAGCCGTTCGGCGTCCAGGTCGTGCAGGACGACATGGGTGACCCGGCCCTCGGCGCGGTCCCCGAGGAGCGCCCCGTACACGAGGGGCACCCGGAATCCTCCGCCGCCCAGAATCGTCAGCTTCACGCAACTACCACCTTTGCCGATCGTGCATGTGTGCGGGCAGGCGCGGGGCCCGCCGTGCGGCCGTGGGGCCGCCCGGCGCGCAGGACCCGCGCCGTGGCGCGCCGGGGGTACCGGTCACCGGGACACGTGTCAGCCCGCCGCGCCCCTGTGCCGCCGTGGTCGCGGCGACGGACGCGGGCCGGGCCGTCGTCGCCCACCGCACCGCCGCCCCGGGGGAGCATGCCGCCTGAGCGGTGGATCATGCCTGCGGCGGCGCGGTTCGTACCCGGCGCGCGGTTCACGTGGTCACGACCTCGACCCCGGCCTCCTCGAAGGAGGAGCAGGTCGTCCCGTCCACGGGCGTGTTGGTGACCACGACGTCGAGTTCCCGGGGGCCGCAGACCCGCGCCATCCCCGTGCCGGGGAACTTCGCGGAGTCGGCGAGCAGGACCACCTTGTCGCTCGCCTTGATCATGGCGCGCTTGACCGGGACCTCGACGACGGTGGTGTCCATCACCTGGCCGCCGGGCCGCACCCCGCTGGTGCCGAGGAACAGCCAGTCCGCGTGCAGTTGGCGGAGGTTGTCCTCGGTGAGGAAGCCGACGAGGGAGCGGTACTCGCGGCGGACCATGCCGCCGAGCAGCACCAGCTCGATGCCCTCGTCGTCCGCGAGTTCCTCGTAGACCACCAGATTGCTGGTGATCACGGTGAGCCTGCGGCCGTGCAGCTGCCGGGCCAGGCGGTAGGCGGTGGTCCCGATGTCGAGCAGGACGGACTGGCCGTCGCGGACCATGGAGGCGGCCCGCGCCGCTATCGCGTCCTTCTCTGCCACCCGGACCTCGGCGACCTCGGCGAAGGGCTGGTCGCCCTCGTCCACGACCGCCCCGCCGTGCACCCGGGTGAGCAGCCCTTCCTCCTCCAGCCTGACGAGGTCTCGCCGGATGGTGGCCGGGCTCACACCGAGCTGTTCGGACAGATCGGTCACGGCAGCGGGGCCGCCTGATCGCAGGGCCCGCAGGATGAGTTGGTGTCGTCTCTCTGCCAGCACGCGCTGAACAGTACTCGTCATCCTCAATCATTTCCATGCTCACTTCTGCTCGGGTATTGACCAATCTCTCGGATCAGCGCACGATTCCCGGCATCGAATTTGAAGAGTTCTGACGAGAGGTGCACGCGTGGACCACGACCGGCCCGATGTGCTGCTGACCGGGCTGCTCTTCTACGACCTCGTGCTCACGGGGCTGGGAAGGCCGCCGACCCCCGGCGAGGAGATCTGGACCGACGGCATGGGCTGCGGACCCGGCGGCATCGCCAACCTGGCGGTGGCCACCGCCCGTTTCGGCCTGCGGACCTCCCTGGCAACGGTCTTCGGCGACGACTACTACGGCGGGTACTGCCGTGAGGTCCTCGCCGGGCAGGAGGGCGTGGACCTCGCGCTCTCGCGCACCGCGGACGGCTGGCACACCCCCGTCACCGTCTCGCTGGCCCAGGGCCAGGACCGGGCCCTCGTCACCCACGGCCGGCAGCCGCCGTACTCGCAGGACGCGCTGATGGGCGACCCGCCCGAGGCGCGTACCGCGCTCGTGCACATCGAGGCCGAGCCGCGCGAGTGGCTCGCCAAGGCGGCCGCGAACGGCACACACATCTACGCGGACGTCGGCTGGGACCCCACCCAGGAGTGGTCGCGCGAACTCCTCGGCCAACTCGCCCTGTGCCACGCCTTCCTCCCCAACGAGACCGAGGCGATGGCCTACACCCGCACCGACAGCGCGGCGGCCGCGCTCGGCACGCTCTCCGAGCTGGTGCCGGTCGCGGTCGTCACCCGCGGCGGAGCCGGCGCGATCGGCGTCGACCAGACGACCGGCGAGTACGCCGAGGCCCCCGCGCTCGACGTGGACGTCCTCGACACGACCGGCGCCGGGGACGTGTTCGGCGCGAGCTTCGTCGCGGCGTCCCTCGGCGGCTGGCCGCTGGAGGAACGCCTTCGGTTCGCCGTCCTGGCCGCCGGCCTGTCGGTAGGGCACCACGGCGGGGCCCTCGCCGCCCCCGGCTGGTACGGCGTCGAGCGCTGGTGGCGCTCGCTGACCGACCCCGCCCTCAAGAAGACCTACGGCTTCCTCGCGGACCGCATCCCGGCGGACACCGGACCACCGGTGCGCCACGCCCCGGTCACCCCACCCGCACGGCTGCCCTGAACCCCCCGGAAACAACGCCCCTCAGTACCACGAACAGGAACAAACAGGAGTGTCCCGTGGACCTTTCTCGTAGAGGCTTCCTCCAGGCCGCCGTCTTCACCGCGGCAGCCTCCGGACTGACCGTCGCCTGTGGCGGCGGCTCGGAGTCCGGCGGTACCAAGAACGGCAAGAACCTGACCATGTGGTACTGGGGCGGCGCCCTCAGCGACAAGGTGGTCGCCGAGGCCAAGACGCACTTCAAGGGCCGGATCAAGCTGACCAGCGCCTCCATCGGCGGCGACTTCAAGCAGAAGCTGACCACCACCCTCGCCGCGGGCGGCTCCTCCGTGCCCGACATCACCGGCATCAAGGGCGAGGACATCGCCTCCTTCCTGCCCAACGCCGACCGCTTCCTCGACCTGAACGACCTGGGCTTCAAGAAGCTCTCGTCGCAGTACCTGGAATGGAAGACGAAGCTCGCCCAGACCAAGGACGGCAAGCAGATCGGGTTCCCGATCGACATCGGCCCCACCGCGCTCTTCTACCGCGCCGACCTGTTCGACAAGGCGGGCCTGCCCGACGACCCGGCCAAGGTCGCCGCCGAGGCGAAGACCTGGGACGACTACTTCGCGCTGGGCACCGAGCTGAAGAAGGCGCTGCCCGGCACCTTCCTGGTCAACAACATGGGCTCGGTGTTCAACATCGCGGTCGGCCAGGGCACCAAGAGGTTCATCGACGAGGACAACCACTTCATCGGCGACCAGGACCACATACGCGCCGCGTGGGACACCGCGATCCGCGCCTACCGGCTCGGCCTCGACGCGAAGATCAACGACCAGAGCTGGAACGCCGCCGTCGGCAAGAGCCTGACCACCGAACTCGGCGCCGCCTGGCACGCGTTGGACATCGAGTCGGCGGCACCGGGCACCAAGGGCAAGTGGCGGGTCTGCGCCACCCCCGGCGGCCCGGCGAACCAGGGCGGCTCCTATCTGACCCTGCCGAAGCAGTGCCGCAACCCCGAAGAGGCGTTCAAGATCATCAGCTGGATCCTGAGCCCCGACAACAACGCCAAGAGCTTCACCGACGCCGCCATCTTCCCCGCCTCCCCCGCCTCGTACGCGATGCCGGCCATGACGGGCCCCGACGCCTTCTTCGGCGGACAGAAGATCATCGAGGTGTTCGGCCCGGCCGCCGAGGCCATCCCGGTGAGCTACGAGGCACCCGCCGACTCCGCGGTCATGGCGCCCTTCATGGCCGAGCTGACCAGCATCGAGGCCAAGGGCAAGAAGCCCGACGACGCCTGGAAGGACGCGGTCTCCCAGGCCAAGCAGATCGCCCGGCGACAGGGGGTGAGCTGAGGTGTCGTCACCTCCGGTCACCGGCCCCGCCGCGGTGCGCGAGCATCGCGGCGGGCCGGGCCCGGCCCGCTTCCGCCCGCGGCGCACCCCGCCCGCGGGCGCCGCTCGGCCCGCGCGCCGCGGGATCCTGTCGTACTGGCGGCAGTACCTGGCGATCTCGCCCTTCTATCTGATCTTCACGGTCTTCTCGTTCGGTCCCGTCTTCTACTCGCTGTATCTGGCGTTCCAGCGCTACGACGGCCTGGGCACCAAGCAGTTCGTGGGACTCCAGCAGTTCGAGTTCCTCTGGAACGACCCGGTCTTCTGGCTGTCGATCCGCAACACCCTGGTCATCTGGGTGCTGTCGACCGTCCCCACGCTCTTCGGCGCCCTCGTCCTCGCGACGCTGCTGCACTCGGTGCGCCGCTTCAAGGGCTTCTACCGCATCGCCCTCTACGTACCGAACGTCACCTCGATCGTCGCCGTGGCGATCTTCTTCGGGGCGGTGTTCAGCAACGACTTCGGTCTGGTCAACGCGATCCTGGGCACGGTCGGCATCGATCCGGTGCCGTGGCTGAGCGATCCCTGGCTGATCAAGGTGGTCATCGCGCTGCTGATGACCTGGATGTGGACCGGCTACAACATGATCATCTACCTGGCGGGCCTCCAGGCGATCCCGCAGTCGGTCTACGAGGCGGCCAGGATGGACGGCGCCGGCCCGGTCCGCACGTTCTTCCAGATCACCATTCCGATCATGCGGCCGATCATCCTGTTCACCGTCGTCATCTCGACCATCAACGGTCTGCAGAGCTTCAGCGAACCCCAGGTCCTGTTCGCCAGCAACGCCGCCAACCAGAACCTCGGCGGCCCCGGCCAGGCCGGTCTGACCACGCTGCTGTACTTCTACCAGTCGGCCTTCCTCGACAACGACTACGGCTACGGCGCGGCCATCGTGTGGGCCTTCTTCGTACTGATCATCGTGCTCGTCGTCATCAACTGGCGCATCGTGCAACGAGGGAGGAAGCCATGACGACAGCCGTCACGCCACGGCCGGCCACGGGCGCGAAGCGGCCACGCCGCCCCAAGGGCCTGTCCGCCCACCTCTTCCTGATCCTGGCCGTCGTGATCTCGGTCTTCCCGTTCCTGTGGACGATCGTGATGGCGACCAACACCACCCGCGACATCTACAAGAGCCCTCCGAAGCTGACGTTCGGCTCGCACCTGCTGGAGAACATCAGGGGTGTGCTCGACACGGTCGACTTCTTCGGGTCGATGCTCAACACGGTCGTCGTCGCGTGTGTCACCACGGTGCTGGTGCTGTTCGTCGACTCCCTCGCGGCCTTCGCCTTCGCCAAGTTCGACTTCCCCGGGCGCAGGATCCTCTTCGCCACGCTGCTGGTGTTCATGATGCTGCCGCTCCAGCTGGCCGTCCTCCCGCAGTTCATCCTGATGTCGGAGGTCGGCTGGGTCGGCATGCTCAAGGCGCTGGTGTGGCCCGCCCTGTCCAACGCCTTCGGCATCTTCTGGCTGCGCCAGTACATCGAGAACGGTGTGCCCGACGAACTGCTCGACGCGGCACGCATCGACGGCGCCGGGTTCTTCCGCCAGTACTGGAACGTCGCGCTGCCGATGATCAGGCCCGCGATGTCGTTCCTCGCCATCTACGCCTTCGTCGGCGCCTGGAACGACTACGTGTGGCCGCTGATCGTGCTCACCAACCCGGACCACGTCACGCTCCAGGTGGAGCTGGCCCAGCTCAACGTCGGCCACAACACCGACTACAGCATGGTCATGGCCGGTGTGCTCATGGCGTCCCTCCCGCTGGTGATCGTGTTCTCCGTCTTCGCCCGCGGATTCATCGCGGGAGCCACCGAAGGTGCGGTACAAGGCACCTAGGGGGCGCTGTGCGGGGACTTCCCCCTGACCCCTGTCGAGAGAAGAGGTGCACCGTGGTGGATGTCGCCGCAGCGGGACGACCGGAGCGGGGCAAGGTGCTCGTGGTGGGCATGGACGGACTGCGCTACGACCGGCTGACGCGGTCGCCGTCCACGGCTCCCGTGCTGCACGCTCTGATGGCCGCCGGCGCCCACGGCAGCAGTCTGCTGCCCTACGGCGAGGCGGACGGCGAGGCCGGGCACGGGCCGACCACGAGCATGGCCTACACCGACTCGGGGCCGGGCTGGTCGAGCGTCATGACCGGGGTGTGGCCCGACCGGCACGGCGTGACCGGCAACGACTTCGTCGGCGCCGACTACGCCCGCTACCCCGACTTCCTCACCCGCGCCGCCTCCGTCCGGCCGGGCCTGCGCACGGCGGCCGCCGTGTCCTGGCCGACCCTGATCCGCCGCGGCACCCTCGGGCGCGGCATCGGCCGACGGGTGCGGTTCAACGGCGAACGCCGCGGCTACGGGACGGCGGACCGCCTCGTCGCCCGCACCGCCCTGCGCTGGCTCACCAAGAGGGACCCCGACGCCCTGTTCGTGTATCTGGGCGCCACCGACGAGGCCGGCCACGACACCGGCCCCCTCTCCCCCGCCTACGACCAGGCCCTCCTCGACCAGGACGCCCACCTCGGGCGGCTGCTGGACGCCATCGAGGCCCGCCGCTCCGACCCGGCCCGCGCGGACGAGCGGTGGACGGTGCTGGTCACCACGGACCACGGGCACCGTGACGGCGGCGGCCACGGCGGCGACAGCCACGCCGAGCGCGAGGTGTTCGTCGTCCTCGCCGAGCCCGGTATGCCCGGCGGCACCCGTCTCGACGAACCCCGGCTCGTCGACATCGCCCCCACCGCCCTGGACCGGCTCGGCATCCCCGTCGACCCGGAGTGGAACCTCGCGGGCCGCGTCCTGGCCCCCGACCCCATATCGCCCCCGAACCCGGAACGGCCATGACCGACGCACTCCTCGCCCCCGTCCTCCCGCCGGCCGGCCCCGCCGCCGGCCGCCTCGGTACGGAGGCCGCCCGCCGATGAACGATCCGTCGACCACCGGGCCCCGGCCCACCGATCCCCTGATCGCCCTGCGTCCCTGGGCCGCCCCCGAGGTGACCTCCTGGGGGCGGCTGCCCATGAACGCCGTGGACCGGCGCTCCCGGGCCCGGTCGCTCGACGGCCGCTGGCGGTTCCAGCTGCTGCCGTCGCCCGGCGACGAGCCCGGCCCCACCTGGTCCTGGGCCGAGCTTCCCGGTTCCTGGGCGCTGCACGCGGCCGAGGACCCCCCGCAGTACACCAACGTCCGTATGCCCTGGCCGGAGTTCCCGCCGCACTCCCCCGCCGTGAACCCTACGGGCGTGTACGAACGGCAGGTCGAGACACCCGCCGACTGGGCCGGCCGCCGGATCGTCCTCCAGGTCGGCGCCGCGGAGAGCGTGCTGCTCGTCCATGTGGACGGGCGGCCGGTCGGCATGTCCAAGGACTCCCATCTGGCGGCGGAGTTCGACGTGACGGACCTCGTGCGCCCCGGAGCGCCGTCGACGGTACGGCTCACGGTCGTGAAGTGGTCCGACGCCTCCCACATCGAGGACCAGGACCAGTGGTGGCTCGGCGGCGTCACCCGCTCGGTGCTGCTGTACGCCACCGACCCGCTGCATCTCGCGGACGTGACCGTGCGGGCCCGGCGCGACGGCGCGCTGCGGGTGGACTGCCGGGTGCGGACCGGCGAGGGCACGGGCGCGCTGCCCGCGGGGTGGTACGTCAGCGGCGAGCTGGACGGTCTGGCGCTCGCCCAGGACACCGCGTTCGACCGGGTCAACGCCGAGGACGAGCGGGTCTCCGACTTCCTCGGTGAGGCGCGGATGGAGGCGGTCGTCCCCGAGGTGCGGACGTGGAGTGCCGAGACGCCCGAGCTGTACGACCTCACGGTCCGGCTGCACCGCGCCGACGGCACGGTGGCGGACACCTCGCACCACCGGATCGGCTTCCGCGACGTCGAAGTGCGCGGCCCGGACCTGCTGGTCAACGGGGAGCGCGTCTACATCCGGGGCGTGAACCGCCATGACTTCCATCCGCTGACGGGCCGTACGGTGTCGTACGACGACCTGCGCGCCGACCTGGTCACACTGAAGCGCTTCGGTTTCAACGCGATCCGCACCTCCCACTACCCGAGCGACCCGGCGCTGTACGACCTCGCCGACGAGCTCGGCTTCTACGTGGTGGACGAGGCGGACATCGAGTCGCACGACCACGCCCATGAGATCGCCGACGACCCGCGCTATCTCAACGCGTTCGTCGACCGGGTGTCCCGGATGGTCCTGCGGGACAAGAACCACCCGTCGGTGATCATCTGGTCGCTGGGCAACGAGTCCGACTACGGCGCCAACCATGACGCGGCGGCGGGCTGGCTGCGGCGGCACGATCCGACGCGGCCGGTGCAGTACGAGGGCGCCGCGAAGCTGGACTGGGGGGCCACGGACGACGCCTCCGACATCGCCTGCCCGATGTACGCGCCGATCGAGGACTGTGTGGCGCACGCGCTCTCCGGCGGGCAGACCCGGCCGCTGATCCAGTGCGAGTACTCGCACGCCATGGGCAACAGCAACGGCACGCTCGCCGACACGTGGGCGGCCATCGAGGCGACCCCGGGTCTTCAGGGCGGGTTCATCTGGGAGTTCTGGGACCACGGCATCCTCCAGCGTGTGAACGACGGAAGACCGGCCGGGCGTGGGGGCGCCGGGCTGTATGACAACGGTGTCGCCGCCCCCGGACTGCGCTGGGCGTACGGCGGTGACTTCGGCGAGACCGTCCACGACGGCGCGTTCATCGCCGACGGGGTGGTCTTCCCCGACCGGACGCCGAAGCCGGTGATGTACGAGCACCGCGAGATCGCCGCCCCGGTACGGCTGTCCGTGGAGGGCGAGGGCACCTGGCGGGTGCTGCGGGTCCACAACAAGCAGCATTTCCGGGACCTTTCGTGGCTCGCGGCCGAGTGGGAGTTCGCCGCGGCCGACGGCGGCACCTGGACGGTGCCGGCCCGGCTGCCCGACGTGCCCGCGGGCGGCTCCGCCGTCATCGACCGGCCCGAGGTGCGGCACGGGGCCGGTGAGATCTGGCTGACGCTGCGGGTGACGACGGCCGCCGACGAACCGTGGGCGCCGCGCGGCACCGAGGTGTGCTTCCCGCAGGTGAGGTGGTGCGAGGCGGACGAGGGCGAGCCGGTGGCCGGCGCCGACGCCCCTGAGGGCCATGTGCCCGCGCCGCCCACGGACGACGAGGGGCTGCTGCGGCATCCGCTGCTCGCCGCCCCGCCGACGCTGAGCCTGTGGCGGGCCCCCACCGACAACGACGTCCTCGGCGGCATGGCCGAGCGCTGGCGGGCCTGGGGCCTCGACAGCCCGGCGCGCGAGACGGTGTCCGTGGAACGCGAGGGCCCCCTGGTGCGGGTGCGGTCGCGGCTGCTGACGGGTGCCGGGGCCGTCGAGCACGAACAGACGTTCACGGCGCTGGTGGACGGCCGGATCCTGGTGGAGGAGATCGCCGTGCTGCCCGAGGAGCTGACGGACGTCGCCCGCGTCGGCACGGTGTTCGAGACCACCGAAGGGTTCGACCGCCTCGCCTGGTACGGGCAGGGCCCCTGGGAGAGCTACCCGGACCGTGCGGTCGGGGCTCCCGTCGGGCACCACTCGGCCGCCGTCGACGACCTGTTCACGCCGTATCTGCGCCCGCAGGAGAGCGGAGGACGGCAGGGCGTACGGCACTTCACGCTGTCGGGGGCCGGGCACGAGCTGTCGGTACGGCTCGACGGGCCCCGGCAGGTCTCGGTCAACCGGTACCGCGCGGAGGACCTCGCGGCCGTCGCGCACCATGACGAGCTGGTGCCCCGGCCGGGCTGCGTGGTGCACATCGACGCGGCGCACCGGGGGCTCGGCACGGCGTCGTGCGGGCCCGACACCTCGCCGTCGTATCTCGTCCCGCCGGGTGTCCACCGCTGGTCGTGGACGCTGCGCGCGCTCTGAACCCCACCCCCCACCTTCACTTCCCCTCTCCCCCTTTCCTCTCGGACCTTCCACGGACTTCCCACGGAGCACAGGTGTGTACTTCGCATGAGCACGACCAGGGCGAGGCGGCCCCGCAGGCCGGCGCCGGCAGACGGAACTTCCTGCGGGCGACCGCGCTGATGGGTGCGGTGGCGGCGGTCGTCCCGGCGGCCGGAACCGCGTCGGCCGCCGCCGAGTCGCCCGCGGCGGCGGCGCGTTGGCGGCCCGACCCCGACAGTCGCCGGTTCACGCTGGCGGTGATGCCGGACACGCAGTACCTCTTCGACGGGCCGAGCATCGACAAGGCGCCCGTGGAGGCGTCCCTGCGGTACCTGCTGGAGCACGGGCGGGAGGAGAACATCGTCTTCCTGTCCCATCTGGGCGACCTCACGCAGAACGGCGCGAAGCAGGAGTGCGCGGCGATCGGTGAGGCGTTCCGGCTGCTCGACCGGAAGGGCGTCGGCTACAGCGTCCTCGCGGGCAACCACGACGTCCGCTCCTCCACCGACGAGCAGCGGGGCCCGACCCCCTACCTGGACGTGTTCGGCCCCGACCGGTTCGAGGGCCGGCGGACGTTCGGCGGGGCCTCCCCGGACGGCTACAACTCCTTCCACCTGTTCGAGGCCGGCGGGCGGCAGTGGATGGTGCTCGCCCTGGACTGGCGGTTGTCGGGCAAGGGCTACGCGTGGGCCGAGCAGGTCCTGGCGAAGCACCCGAGGACGCCCGTCGTGCTCACCACGCACGAGCTGGTCGACGGGGACGACTCCCTCTCCCCGTACGGGCAGCAGATGTGGGACCGGCTGATCGCGGACCACGACCAGATCTTCCTCACCCTCAACGGGCACTACTGGCCGGCCGCCCGCGCCGTCCGGAAGAACGCCGCGGGCAACGACGTCCATCTGCATCTCACGAACTACCAGAACCGGTACTTCGGCGGCGCCGCGATGATCCGCCTGTACCGCTTCGACCTCGACCGGAACACCATCGACGTGGAGACGGTCTCCCCGTGGATCCTCGGCCGGGCGGCGAAGGGCCTGAACGAGCTGGAGCGGCAGGAGAGCGAACTCTCCGGCGACGCCGACCGGTTCACCGTCGACCTCGACTTCGAGAAGCGGTTCGCCGGCTTCGCCCCGGTGCCCGCGCGTCCCGCACGGCCCGCGTCGCGGATGCTGGTGCGCGGCACCCTCGCGTACTGGCGCTTCGACGGCAAGGCCGACGGGGCCGAGGTCGACGGGATCGTGCGCGACCGCTCCGGACACGGCAACGACCTCACCCTGGTCACCGTCGGCGGCGGCACCCTCACCCACTCCGCCGACCACCATCCGGACCAGCCGGGCCACGGCAGCCTGGAGTTCCACGGCGGGAAGCCGCCGCTGAAGGGCGCCTATCTGCGGACGGTCGACGGGGCGCCCCTCAACTCGGCGACGTTCGAGGACGGTTACACCATCGAGGCGTTCTACCGGCTGCCCGCCGACTGGGACCCGGCGCGCCACGCGTGGGCCGGCATCCTCGGCCGCACCGGCACGGGCGGCGCCGCCGGCAGGACCCAGGACGACCCCGACGAGCCGCTCGCCACGCTGTCGCTGTCCAACGACCGCGAACCGCAGTGGGCGGTGCGCCCGCTCAACCAGCAGGGCATCGCCACCAACTGGGGCCAGGAGACCCCCCTGGAGACGTGGTGGCACCTCGCGGTCGTCAACGACGGCCGGCACACCACGCTGTACGTCCAGGGCTGCCCCGTCGTCCGCAACCCCAGGGCGGCGGCCGTCGGCCTCGCCTCGGTCGGGCTGCCGTGGATCCTCGGCGGCTACGAGTACGCGGGGAAGATCGACCAGATCCTGCACGGACGGCTCGGTGACGTCCGCGTCGTCGGACGGGCGCTGCCGGTCACCTCGTTCATGAACCACTGACCATCCCCGGAAGGGTTCGCACGACCATGTCCGAGCAGCAACTGCCCGTCTGGGCCGATCCGTCCGTCTCCCCCACCGATCTCGACGCGCAGGGGCTGTCGCGCCGCGGCCTCCTGCGCGCCTCGGGCCTGTTCGGCGCGGCCTTCGCGCTGGGCTCCCTGGCGACACCCGCGGTCGCCGACTCCGGGCGCCACGGGGGCGACGACCCCCGCCTCGCCTATCTCGTCGGCGACCACCACATCCACTCCGTATACAGCCACGACGCCAAGTACACGTTCTCCCAGCTGGCCGCGGCGGGCGCGACGTACGGCCTCGACTGGATGGTGTTCACGGAGCACTCCAACTTCGGGCACGCCGACTTCGGGGCCGCGCTGGAGCACCGGGAGATCCTCCGGGCCCGCGCGGAGAACCCCCGTCAGCTGATCTTCCAGGGCCTGGAGTGGTACATCCCGGCCGCCGAGCACTGCACGGTCTTCACGACGCCCGGCCCCCACGAGGTCGACCTGCTCACCGCCTTCGAGCGGGCGTACGACGGCAAGCTGCTCGGCTACACCGACGGTTCCGTGGGCGGCGCGGACACCGCACGCAACGAGGCGCACGCCGTCAAGGCCGTCAATTGGCTCGCGGAGCAGCGCCGTTCGGGGTACGTCGACGACGTGCTGGTCCTCGCCAACCACCCGCTGCGGCTCGGCATCGACTCCCCGCACGAGCTGCGCGCCTGGCGGGACGCGGCCCCCGAGATCATGATCGGCATGGAGGGCGCGCCCGGCGCCCAGGGCGCCGCCATCCCCGGCTGGCGGGGCGCGAACTCCATCCGGGGCGAGTACGAGAACAAGCCGTCCGCGCAGTCCTGGCCCGGCTACCCGGCGGAGGCGTACCTCACGTACGGCGGTTTCGACTGGTCGACGGCGACCGTGGGCGGGCTCTGGGACTCCCTGCTCGCCGAGGGCCGGCTGTTCTCGATCACCACCAACTCGGACGCCCACCGGATCGTCTTCGACACCTGGAAGAACGGCGACTGGCCCGCCGGGCAGAACTTCGACACCACCGGCAAGCTGCCCGACCCGGTGAACACGGACACCCCGCAGCCCGGCAGCGACTTCTGGCCCGGCCAGTTCAGCCGCACCCACGTGGGCGTCACCCGGTACGGCTACCGTGCCGTGATGGCGGGCCTGCGGGCGGGCCGCGTCTGGCTGGACCACGGCCATCTGCTGGACGGCCTGGAGGTCCGGGTGAAGCGGGACCGCGCCCCCGGCCGGGGCGTCACGCTCGGCGGCCGGCTCCACGCCCGCAAGGGCGAGAAGCTCACCCTGACGGTGACCGTGACCACGGCCTCGCGCCGCAACCCGCAGCGGATCCTGCCGGAGTTGGCCCATGTCGACGTCGTCCGGGGCACGGTCCGGGGTCCGGTGACCGACCGGGACTCCTGGCGGGCGCCGGACACCCGCGTCGTGCACACCGAGGACGTCAGCGGCCGCAAGGGCACCTACACCCTGCGCGTGCCGATCACGGTCGGCGACGAGCCGTTCTATCTGCGGCTGCGGGGCAGTGACGGCCACCGCAACGGCACCGGCTACCTGGGGGCCTCCGTCGACCCCCACGGCCCGATCCCGCACGCGCCGGGCGACGGCGACCCGTGGCAGGACACGTGGTTCTACACCAACCCGGTGTTCGTGGACGTGCGGTGAGCGTCGGGTCCGCTTGAGAGCGCGGGGGCCCTGCGACCGGCGACGGTCCGACGGCCCCCGCGCTCCTCGGTGCGCCGGCCTCTACCGGGAGGGGGACGGACTCGGGCTGAACGCCCGGTCGCAGTGGGGCCAGTCGTGGAAGTCCCGGTCCTCGCTCCACAGCCGCTTGGCCGCGCGGATGTTCCACTCCGGGTCGAGTGCCTGGCGCGGGGTGCCCTTCAGGTCCCTCAGCCGGGCGTCGGAGATCTGGAACAGGCCCCAGTTCCGGGTGCCGTTGGTGTTCGGGAGGATGTGCAGCGGGTCGAGGAAGGACTGGCAGTCGGCGATCGCGACCGCGCGGTCCGGTTCCTCGGTGAACACCTCACGGATGCGCTTGCGCACCTTGTCCGGTGTCCAGGTGCTCATACGCGCCTCGGACGCGTACAGCGCCCGCTTGGTGGTGTCGCCGACCACGCCGTTGGGCGGTTCGATCCCGGCGATCACCTGGAAGGCGGTCACACGGCGCAGGGTCTGCGGGCCGAAGTCGCCGTCCACCCCGATGACCGCGCCCTTGCTCTCCAGGAGGCGCTGCACCTCGCGGACGCAGGTGTCGTGCTGGCCCATGGCCACCACTTCCCGGCAGGCGGAGGTGAAGAGGGTACGGCTGTCCTTCTTCCCGGGTGCGGCGGCGTTCCCGTCGGGGCCGTCGCCGTCCTCGGCCGAGCCCAGCGACGGCAGGGTCCAGGCCATCCCCCCGAGGAACAGCACCACGAGGCCGACGGCCAGGGCGACACGTCCGCGCCGCCGACCGGGCCCCACGGCCCCGGTCCCGGATGCGGCCACGGCCGTGTCCACCGTCCCGTGGGGCGCCTCGCGCGCCCTGGTGTCCGGCCCCTGCCGGCCGGCCTCCGGATCCTCCTCGGGCGCGGGCTCCGGCCGGGAGGTTTCCGGGGCCGGCTGGGCGGCTTGCGGCGCCTGCCGTGCGGCGGTCGGTTCCGGCGCAGGGGCGAGGGGTTCCGACTCGGCGGCGTTCGTGGCAGGTTCGGCAGTCACCGACGGCGGCCCGGCGGTCTCCGGTTCCGGCCGAGTGGCCGCCGGCCCCGTGGGAGCGGTGGCCGGCTCCGCCGGTGTCGTCGGCTCCGGTTCCCGGGCGGCGTCCGCCAGGGCCCACAGGCGGTGCAGCGTCCGCAGTTCCTCCGGGGTGGCCCCGCAGGCCACGGCCAGTCGGTGGACGGTGCCGTAGTCCTGCGGTACCGAGCCGCCCAGGCAGTAGCGGTGCACGCTGGACCCGCTGGTTCCGGCCTTCGCGGCGAGGGCCGCGTAACTGAGTCCCGAGCGCTCCTTGAGCGAGCGCAGACATGCGGCGAACCGCTCGGACTCCGTGCACTCGGACACGGGCGTCCCCCCTTTTTCCCCTTGCTGCCGCGCGTGACGGCGGCGCCGCACGTGGTCGGACGGCGGCGCGGTGTGTTCATGGATGAGAGGCGCCCCCCTGGATCCCCCGATCCCCGCGCCCGAGCACACTGTGCCAGAAACAGACGGCCGGAACCCGGCAAACTCCAGCCACTTCCGGGCGGACGACCGGGATCCGTTTCCGCTCTCCGTCCCAGTGCCGTCCCAGCGTCGGCGGAACACCGCAGGCCGGTCGTGTGACGGCCGTCCCAGCGTCCCAGCTGCGCGGAAACCCTTGTCGCGCCGTGTCGGCGATTGCCAGTCTCGGGTCGTCGGGGGACGAACCACCTGCGCCACCAGGAGCCGGCAGTGGCTGATGTCAGTGGCTGAATTCACACCGCAGGGCGGAGCACCCATGGGGGAGTGCTCCGCCCTGTGGCGTTGCCGGGGTGCCCCGGTCCGGGGCGCCCCGTCAGGCGTAGAACCGCGACAGGCTCTGGAGCACGGCGGCCGGCTTGGGGGCGCCCTCGATCTCGATGGTGCCGTCGACGGTGATCTGCACGCCGCCCGGGACGTCCTCCACCGAGGCCAGCCTGCCGACGAGGCGGATCTTGGAGCCGACCTTCACCGGGGAGGGGAAACGGACCTTGTTCAGGCCGTAGTTGACCTTCGTCGACACGCCCTCGACGTCCAGCAGCTCGGTGAACAGCGGGATGAACAGCGACAGGGTCAGATAGCCGTGCGCGATGGGGGCGCCGAAGGGGCCCCCGGCGGCCTTCTCCGGGTCGACGTGGATCCACTGGTGGTCCCCGGTGGCGTCGGCGAAGGTGTTGATGCGCTCCTGGGTGACCTCGATCCACTCGCTGGCGCCGAGGTCGCTGCCGGCGAGCTTCTTCAGCTCGTCGATGCCGTTCACGGTGATGCTCATGTTCCCTGCTTTCGAGATGAGTTGATGGTGGGTCAGCTGTTGCCGTAGCGCTTGCGCACCCGGGCCTTCAGCAACTTGCCGGAGGCGGTGCGGGGCAGCTCCTCGGCGATCACGACCGACTTGGGGATCTTGTACTTGGCGAGCCGCCCGGCCAGGGAGGCCAGCACCTCGTCGGCGTCCAGGGCGGCGCCCTCCCGGGGGACGACCACCGCGCGCGGCACCTCGCCCCACTTGTCGTCGGGTACGCCGATGACCGCGCACTCGACGATGTCGGGGTGGGCGAGGAGCTGGTCCTCGATCTCGGCGGGGTAGATGTTCTCTCCCCCGGAGATGATCATGTCCTTGATGCGGTCGACGATGAAGACGTACCCGTCCTCGTCGACGCGGGCGGCGTCGCCGCTGCGGAACCAGCCGTCGGCGAACACGGCGGCCGTCTCCTCCGGCAGGCCCCAGTACCCGGGCATGACGTGCGGGCCCCGCACCACGACCTCGCCGGGTTCGTCCACGTCGACCGGTGTCATGTCCGGCCGTACGACCCGCACATCGCTGAAGAAGTGCGGGACGCCCGCCGAACCCGCCTTGCTCACGGCGTGCTCCGCGTCGAGGAAGAGCGTGCCGGGCGCGGCCTCGGTCATGCCGTAGCCCTGGAGGAAGGTGAGGCCCCGCTGCTGGAACTTCGCGATGAGCGGGGTCGGCACCGGGGAGCCGCCGCAGGACAGCATCCTGAGCGAGGACAGGTCCGCGTCGGCCCAGCGCGGGTGCCGGGCCACCTGGTCGAACATGGTGGGCACGCCGAACATGAACGTGATCCGGTGCCGTTCGATCAGGTCGAAGGTGGCCTCCGGCACGAACGACTCGACCAGGACGCACGTGCCGCCCTTGAGCAGCACGGGCAGGGTGAGCATGTTCAGCCCGGCGGTGTGGAACAGCGGGGCGGAGACCAGGGCGCGTTCGTCGGCGATGACGTCCTGGTCGACGAGGACGTTGACGGCGTTCCAGATGATGTTGCCGTGCGTGAGCATGGCGCCCTTGGGGCGGCCGGTCGTCCCCGAGGTGTACATGATGATGCAGGTGTCGTCGGCGGTGACCGGCTGGTCGATCGGCTCGGTCTGCGCCCCGGCCAGCAGCGCCTCGTACTCGCCGCCCGTCTCGACGTACGTACGGACGTCGGTGCCGCCCGGCAGTCCCGCGACGAGCCCGGTGAACCCGGGCGCGTACACGAGGGCCTTGGCTCCGGAGTCCGAGAGCTGGTAGGCGATCTCGGGTCCGGCGAGGCGGGTGTTGAGCGGGACGAACACCGCGCCGAGGGTGCCGACGGCGAACAGCGTCTCCAGGTACGAGGGGTGGTTGGGCCCCAGGTAGGCGACGCGGTCGCCGCGTCGGACGCCGGAGGCGCGCAGGGCGTGCGCGAGGCGCGTGGTGCGCTCGTACAGCTCCGCGTAGGTGATGGTGGTGTCGCCGTGGATCAGCGCGGTGCGCTGCGGGGTCTTGCGGGCCCGCCGGGCGGGCCACGACCCCAGTCCCTCATTGCGCATGTCTGTGCCCCTGTCCGTCGTTGCACATGGGGGTGTCCCTCACGGTGTGGTCATGGCTTCGTCAGCCCGAGCAGCCGGGCGGCGTTCTCCTTGAGGATCTTCGGCTTGACCTCGTCCTTGATCGTCAGCTTCTCGAAGTCGGCGAGCCAGCGGTCGGGGGTGAGGACGGGGTAGTCGGAGCCGAAGAGGACCTTGTCCTTGAGCAGGGTGTTCGCGTACTGCACCAGCTGCGGCGGGAAGTACTTCGGGGACCAGCCGGACAGGTCGATGTGGACGCCCGGCTTGTGCGTGGCCACCGCCAGCGCCTCGTCCTGCCAGGGGAAGGACGGATGGGCCAGGATGATCTTCAGATGGGGGAAGTCGGCGGCGACGTCGTCCACGTGCAGCGGGTTGGAGTACTTCAGCCGGATGCCGCCACCGCCGGGGACGCCCGCGCCGATGCCCGTCTGCCCGGTGTGGAAGAGGGCGATGGTGCCGGTCTCCTCGATGACCTCGTACAGGGCGTACGCCACGGAGCGGTCGTTGGGGAAGAAGCCCTGGACGCTGGGGTGGAACTTGAAGCCCCTCACCCCGTACTCCTCGACCAGCCGGCGGGCCTGCTTCACACCGGCCTTGCCGCGGAAGGGGTCGATGGAGGCGAAGGGGATCAGCGCGTCCGCGTTGGCGGCGGCCGCCTCGGCGACCTCCTCGTTGGGGACGGGCTCGGTGCCGGTCGCGGACTCGGCGTCCACCGTGAAGATCACGGCGGCCATCTTCCGCTCGCGGTAGTAGGCGGCCGTCTCCTCCAGGGTGGGCTTGCGCTTGCCCTCGACCTTGAAGTAGGCGGAGGAGGCGTCGTGGAGGTCGTCGTCCAGCGACGACGTGCCCTTCTTCGACGAGACCTCGGCGTGGGTGTGGACGTCGATCGCGACCAGCTCGTCCACGTTCATGGCGGGACCTGCGGTGCTCATCACGCCTCCGGGATCTTCGGGGCGGGGATGCCCACGGTCTGCGGTTCGGCGCCCAGCGAGGTCGGCCAGACGTCGGCGAGCGCCTCGGGCGTCCAGCCGCCGTTCGCGTACGCCGTCTTGATCTCCTGCGGGTGCGACCAGAGTGCCACCTTGTCGCCGCCGATGCCGATGGCCTGGCCGGTGACACCGCGGGCGGCCTCGGAGGCGAGGAACGGGACGAGGGCGGCGCAGTCCTCGGGGGTGCCGAAGCCCTCGCCCTTGCGCAGGAAGTCCGGGAACGGCTTGCCCTCGCGCAGGGCCTCCACGTACGGGGCGAAGACCGGGATGGTCTCGGTCATCGCGGTGGCGGCGACCGGGATGATCGCGTTGACCGTGATGTTCGCGCGGCCCAGCTCCATCGCCCAGGTGCGGGCGAAGGCGGCGATGCCGGCCTTGGCGGCGGCGTAGTTCGTCTGGCCGAAGTTGCCGCGCTGTCCTGCCGGGGAGCCCACGAGGATCAGGGAGCCGCCCTCGCCCTGCTCACGCATACGGATCGCGGCGGCGCGGGCGCAGGTGAAGGTGCCCTTGAGGTGGGTGGTGATCACGGCGTCGAAGTCGTCGTCGGACATCTTCCACAGCACCTTGTCGCGGAGGATGCCCGCGTTGGTGACGAGGATGTCGAGCCGCCCGAACGCCTCCACGGCGCGGCCCACCAGCCGGTCGGCGGCCTCGGTGGTGCCGACCGGGACGACCTCGGCGACGGCCGTGCCGCCCGCCTCGGTGATGGACTTCACGGCCGCTTCGGCCACGGCCTCGTCGATGTCGTTGACGACCACGGAGGCACCGGCGGCGGCGAGGGCCTGGGCGTAGGCCAGTCCGAGGCCGCGGCCGCTGCCGGTGACGACGGCGACCTTGCCGGTGAGATCGATGCTGGGCACGAGTGGGGTCCCTTCGGAGTGGCAGCGCGGATGGCTGCGCGGCTTCGAAATTGAAGTTAAGAGCAATAGTTGTTGACGTCAATAGTTGTTGAGCCGAGGTCTTTGGGGCATCCTGGGGAGCAGCACCACAAGCGCCGCCCCGCAGGGGGCCTCGACCAGGGAGCCCGCCATCGCCAGCCAGCAGACTCAGAACACCGCCTCGATCGACGCGCGTGAGCCGTGGATGCGCGGGCTGCACGCGGACACGGGGTATCTGCTGTACCGCCTGGGGCAGCGCTCGGGGCAGCTGTTCAACGCCTCGTTGCAGGAGTCGGGGCTGCGGCTGCGCCACTACGCGCTGCTGCGCTTCCTGGCCACCACGCCGGGCGCGCTCCAGCGGGAGCTGAGCGCGTCCCTCGGGTACGACCCGAGCGCGATCGTCGGCCTGGTGGACGACCTGGAGAAGCAGGGCTTCGCCGAGCGGCGCCCCTCCCCCGACGACCGCCGCAGCCGGATCGTCGTCCTGACCGAGGACGGCCGGGCCTTCCTCCGGGACACCGACGAGGCGGGCCGACGCGTCACCGACGAACTCCTGGAGCCGCTGGACGCCGCCGAGCGCGACGCGCTCCACGTCCTGCTCCAGAAGGTCACCGAGGCCGGGCTGGGGTGACCCGGTGCCGATGACCGCCGACGCGCTGCCGGAGCCGGGGGCCGCGCGCTCCGCCCCGGACCGGCTGCTCGCCGTGCTGGCCGCCTTCGACCACGACCACCCCGCGCTGTCCCTCACGGACATCAGCCGCCGGGCCGGGCTGACCCTCACCACGGCGCACCGGCTGGTGGGCGCGCTCACCGAGTGGGGCGCCCTGGAGCGGGACGCGGACGGGGTCTACCACGTGGGGCTGCGGCTGTGGGAGGTCGCGGCGCTCGCCCCGCGCGGACTCGCGCTGCGGCAGATCGCGCTGCCGTACCTGGAGGACCTGTACGAGGCGACGCACGAGAACGTGCAGCTGGCGGTGCGCGACGGCGACGAGGTCGTCTACATCGAGTGGCTCTCCGGGCGGTCGGCCGTCGGCGTCCACATCCGGGTCGGCGCCCGCTGGCCGCTGCACGCGACGGGCGTGGGGCTGGCGCTGCTGGCGCACGGCGACCCCGCGTCCCAGGAGACCTACTGCCAGGGGGAGTTGGCCGCCTTCACGCCGTACACCATCACCGACGGCGCCCGGTTGCGCCGGGTGCTGGCGGAGGTCCGGCGCACGGGTGCGGCGGTGAGCAGCCGGCAGGTCACGGAGGACGCGCTGTCGGTGGCGGCGCCGGTCCGCGGGCCGGGCGGGACGGTGGTCGCCGCCGTGTCGGTGGTCGTGCCCCGGGCGGGCGCGCAGGTCCCGGTGCTGACCCCGGCGGTACGGGTCGCGGCCCGGGGCATTTCCCGCGCCCTGGGCTGGCGGCCGGACGAGGTGTCGACGCCGAGGGCGGGCCGCGACAGCGGCGGGAGCGGCCGGGGATCCCTGATCCCGGGCCGCTCCGCCCTCCTCCCGCCCCGGCCGACGCCGCTGTCCGCCCCGCCTTCCTGAGAGCGCCCGCGCCGGCGCCGGGCGCCGTGACGGGGCTCTCAGGCCATGAGGCCCTCGTAGACCGCTGCCAGGATGAGGAACGCGCGGTCGTCGCCGAGACCGCCGTTGTCGATCATCTGGTTCATCGTGTAGGCGACGGACATCCGGGCGTCGAGGTCGACGAGGACGAGGGAGCCGCCCCAGCCGCCCCAGAAGCAGGTGCGGGGGTTGGGCAGCTGACCGCCGTTCAGGCCGTAGCCGAGGCCCCAGCGCATCGGTACGCCGAGGACCCGGTCGGTGCCGTCGAACTGCTCCTCAAGGGCCCGTTCGCACCCCTTCTCCGAGAGCAGCCGCACGCCTCGGGCCTCGCCGCCGCAGGCCAGCAGCGACTGGACCGCGGCGATCGAGCGGGCGTTGCCGTGTCCGCCCACGGCCGGGATCTCGGCGCGCCGCCAGGCGAGGGTGTTGGCGGCGGCCGCCGGGACGTCCGGGTTGGGCTCGCCACCCCCGCGGGGCGGGGAGGAGGGCGGCGGGAGGATCGGCGCGACCCGCTGGTCGTGCTCGGGGCCGAGGCCGATGTGGAAGTCGGCGCCCAGCGGCCCGGCGACCTCCTCGGCGAAGAACGTGCCGAGACTGCGGCCGGTGACCCGGCGCACGACCTCCCCGACGAGATACCCCTGGGTGACCGCGTGGTACCCGGCGTCGGTGCCGGGTTCCCAGGCGGGCGCCTGCGCGGCGAGCCGGGCGGTGACCGTCGGCCAGTCGTAGAGGTCCTCCAGCGTGGTCGGCGCGTCGAAGACGGGGAGCCCTGCGGTGTGGGAGAGGAGATGACTCACCCGGACGCCCTCCTTACCCGCGGCGGCGAACTCGGGCCAGTACGCGGCCACCGGCGCGTCCAGGTCGAGGGCGCCGCGGTCGGCGAGGATCAGCGCGCACAGCGCGGTCATCGTCTTGGTGCTGGACCAGACGTTGGTGAGGGTGTCCCGCTGCCAGGGGATCGTGCGGTCCGCGTCGACGTGGCCGCCCCACAGGTCGACCTCCGGCTCACCGTCCACGAACACCGCCACCGAGGCCCCGACGTCCTTGTCGGCCAGGGAGGCGGCCAAGGCCGAGCGCACCGGCGTGAATCGATCCGTACACGTGCCGTGAGTGTCCACCATGGGGGCGAAGCTAACGGCTTGTTACGGAGCCGAGCCACCGAATAACCGCCCGCGCGGTGGTTGCCGTCTTCACAGGGTGAACTCGCCCTCCCGGCAAGTACTTTCTCCGCTTTAACTCTTGACGGCCGCGTCGACGGGGCGCACATTGGCCGCACGCTCCTCTTCTGAGAGCGCTCTCAAAGAACGGGACCGAGCAGAGCGTTCTCCGCCCGCGCATCTCACTCCGTACTCCCCACCCCAAAGAGGCCGCCATGAGTGAACCCTCCGGCATACCCGTCGGGCGTCGTCGCCGCCCGCTCCGGCGCGTGCTCCTCGCCGTCGTCAGCGCGGTGGCGCTGGCCACGGCGGGGGCGACCGCCGCGCAGGGGGCCGCCCCCACCCCGCCCTCCGGCTGGACCCAGGTCTTCCTCGACGACTTCAACGGCACCGCCGGCTCCGGTGTGAACACCTCCAACTGGCAGTACGCGACCGGGACCTCGTACCCCGGCGGGCCCGCCAACTGGGGCACCGGCGAGGTCGAGACGATGACCAACAGCACCTCCAACGTCTCGCTCGACGGCAACGGCAATCTGCGCATCACCCCGCTGCGCGACGCGGCGGGCAGATGGACCTCGGGCCGCGTCGAGACCAACCGCACCGACTTCCAGCCCCCGGCCGGCGGCAGGCTGAGGGTCGAGTCCCGGCTCCAGATGCCGAACGTGACGGGCACGGCCGCCGAGGGCTACTGGCCCGCGTTCTGGATGCTGGGCGCGCCCTACCGGGGCAACTACCAGAACTGGCCGAGCGTCGGCGAGCTGGACATCATGGAGAACGTCCAGGGCCGCAACCAGGTGTGGGCCACCATGCACTGCGGCACCAACCCCGGCGGCCCGTGCAACGAGACGACCGGCATCGGCAGCTCCACCGCCTGCCCGGGCACCACCTGCCAGTCGGGCTTCCACACCTACACCATGGAGTGGGACCGCTCGGTGACCCCGGAGACCATCCGGTTCTCCGTCGACGGCACCCAGTTCCACTCGGTCAACGCCAACCAGGTGGACGCCACGACCTGGACCAACGCCACCAACCACGGCTTCTTCATCATCCTGAACGTGGCCATGGGCGGCGCCTTCCCCGACGCGTTCGGCGGCGGGCTGGACGGCGACACCCGCTCCGGGGTCCCCATGGTGGTGGACTACGTCCAGGTGCTGTCGGCCTCCGGGGGCACCACCACTCCCCCGCCGTCGGGCACCCGTGACGCGTACAGCGCCATCCAGGCCGAGTCGTTCAACGGTCAGAGCGGAGTCAGCACCGAGAGCACGTCCGACTCCGGCGGCGGCCAGAACATCGGCTCCCTCGCGGGCGGCGACTGGGCGCTGTACCAGAACGTCGACTTCGGCTCCACCGGGGCCACGCAGTTCGTCGCCCGGGTGGCCAGCGGGGCGAACGCCGGCGTGAGCGGACTGGTCGAGGTCCGCCTCGACAGCCGCTCCAACGCCCCCGTCGGCAGTTTCGCCCTCGCCAACACCGGGGGCTGGCAGTCCTGGCGGACGGTGCCCGCGAACATCAGCCGGGTCACCGGGACGCACGACGTGTATCTGACGTTCACGAGCGGCCAGCCGCAGGACTTCGTGAACGTGAACTGGTTCAACTTCGGGCGCTGAGCGTGCCGTTGACCCCCACGGGGAGGGGCTCCGCCAACGGGCGGGGCCCCTTTCCCCTTCCCGTGGACGGCGCCCCTCGCGTGTCGCCCGTACGGCGTGGCGGTCAGCGCATCTCCGCCCGGAACGCCACCGGTGTCGTCCCGGTGTGCAGCTGGAAGAACTTGGAGAAGTTCGCCGAGTCGGGGAAGCCCACCGCCGCGCCGACGCGGCCGATCGGCAGGTCGGTGTGGGCCAGCAGCCGTTTCGCCTCCAGGACGACGCGCTTGTCGATGAAGCCCTTCGGGGTCTCCCCGGTGGCGGCGCGCACCGCCCTCACGAGGGTGCGGCGGGAGTAGCCGAGGGCGTCGGCGTACGCGCTGACGCTGTGGTTGGTGGTGAACTCCCGCTCCACGGCGTCCCGGAAGCGGGTGAAGGTCGTGTCGTGGTGGCTCGGGGACGCCTCGGCCGAGCTGTCCGCGAGATGGGCGAGGCGCAGCAGGAACGCCGTCAGGGAGTGCCGCAGCACGGCGGTGTGGAGCCCTGGTGGCAGGGTGATGGTGTCGACGTACTCGCGCTCCAGGTGCGCCAGGGAGGCGCGCAGGCCGACGAGTCGGGGCTCGTCGGGGCGGAGCAGCGGGGGCAGGTCGTAGCGGTAGAGGCCGGTGGCCTCGACCGTCTCCCGGGGCAGGAAGCCCGGTTGCATGGTGAGGACGGTCCCGCGGTACCCGGTGGTGCGTGAGAAGCGATGCACCTGTCCGGGGCGGATCCACAGCAGATCGCCCGTGTCCGCCTCGTACTCGGTGAAGTCGACCATGTGGGTGACGGGGCCGTGGTCGAACAGCATGACGACGTGGAAGTCGATGCGGTGCACCCGTTCCAGGGGGACGTCCGCGTGCCAGGTGCGGCGGTCGTCCATCGGGCCGACCTGCATACCGACACCGGAGAGGCTGAGCTCCGCCGGGAACGGGAAGGTTCTGATGCGGCCGCTCTCCCCGACGTCGCCGCCGTCCCCGATGCCCGTGTCCTTCATGCCCCCGCCCGCCCAGGTCCGCCGGTGTCCCAGTTTCACCGAAGGGTGGCACACGGCAACCTTCCTTCTTAAAAGTCAGACTTTTAGTTTTGAAGGCACAAGGACCAATCCGCCGCACCTATCGAGGACTTCTTGAAGATGAACTGGACAGAACTCGACCGACGTGCCGTCGACACCGCGCGCCTGCTGGCGGCCGACGCCGTCCAGAAGGTCGGCAACGGGCACCCCGGCACGGCGATGAGCCTGGCGCCCGCCGCGTACACGCTCTTTCAGAAAGTGATGCGACATGACCCGGCCGATCCCGAGTGGACCGGCCGCGACCGCTTCGTGCTCTCCCCCGGCCACACCTCGCTGACCCTGTACACCCAGCTGTTCCTCGCCGGGTACGAGCTGGAGCTGGACGACCTGAAGGCGTTCCGGACCCATGGTTCCAAGACGCCGGGTCACCCCGAGTACGGGCACACGGCCGGCGTCGAGACCACGACCGGTCCGCTCGGGCAGGGCGTCGCCAACGCCGTCGGCATGGCGATGGCCGCCCGCTACGAGCGCGGCCTGTTCGACCCGGACGCGGCCGAGGGCACCTCCCCGTTCGACCACACCGTCTGGGCGATCGTCTCCGACGGCGACCTGGAGGAGGGCATCTCCGCCGAGGCGTCCTCCCTGGCGGGCCATCAGAAGCTCGGCAACCTGGTCTTCCTCTACGACGACAACCACATCTCCATCGAGGGCGACACCGCCACCGCGTTCTCCGAGGACGTGCTGAAGCGGTACGAGGCGTACGGCTGGCACGTCCAGCGGATCGAGCCGGCGTTCAACGGGAACATCGACGTGCACGCCCTGTACGACGCGCTGCTGGCCGCCCGGGAGGAGACCTCGCGTCCCTCCTTCATCGCGATGCGCACGATCATCGCCTGGCCGGCACCGAACGCGCAGAACACCGAGGCCGCGCACGGCTCCGCGCTCGGCGAGGAGGAGATCGCGGCCACCAAGCGGGTCCTCGGCTTCGACGCGAACAAGACGTTCCAGGTCGCCGACGACGTCCTCGCCCACACCCGCGGGGCCCTCGACCGGGGCGCCGAGGAGCACGCCGCCTGGGACAAGCGGATCGTCGAGTGGCGCGCCGCCCAGCCCGAGCGCGCACAGCTGTTCGACCGAGTGGTGGCCGGCCGACTGCCCGAGGGCTGGGAGTCGCACCTGCCGGTGTTCGAGGAGGGCACGTCCGTCGCGACCCGCGCCGCCTCCGGCAAGGTCCTCCAGGCCCTCGGCGCCGTCATCCCCGAACTGTGGGGCGGCTCCGCCGACCTCGCCGGTTCGAACAACACGACCATCGACAAGACGTCGTCGTTCCTCCCCGCGGACAACCCGCTGCCCGAGGCGAACCCGTACGGCCGGACCATCCACTTCGGCATCCGCGAGCACTCGATGGCCGCCGAGATGAACGGCATCGCACTGCACGGCAACACCCGCGTCTACGGCGGCACCTTCCTGGTGTTCTCCGACTACATGCGCAACGCCGTCCGGCTCTCCGCGCTGATGCAGCTCCCCGTGACCTATGTGTGGACGCACGACTCCATCGGTCTCGGCGAGGACGGCCCCACCCACCAGCCGGTCGAACACCTGGCCTCGCTGCGCGCCATCCCCGGCCTGAACATCGTCCGTCCGGCCGACGCCAACGAGACGGCGATCGCCTGGCGCGAGATCCTGCGGCGGCACGCCACGCACCCCGCGCCGCACGGGCTGGCGCTCACCCGCCAGGGCGTCCCCACCTACGCGCCGAACCCCGACGCCGCGAGGGGCGGCTATGTGCTCCGGGAGTCCTCGGCCCCGACGCCGGACGTGATCCTCCTCGCCACCGGCTCCGAGGTGCGGCTCGCCGTCGCCGCGCGGGAGCGGCTGGAGGCCGAGGGGGTCGGGACCCGGGTGGTGTCGATGCCGTCGGTGGAGTGGTTCGAGGAGCAGCCGCGCGCCTACCGCGAGAGCGTGCTGCCGCCGTCCGTGAAGGCCCGCGTGGCGGTCGAGGCGGGCATCGGTCTCACCTGGTACCGGTACGTCGGTGACAGCGGTCGCCTCGTCTCCCTGGAGCACTTCGGTGCCTCCGCCGACGCCGAGACCCTGTTCGCCGAGTACGGCTTCACCCCCGAGAACGTCGTCACCGCCGCGAGGGAATCCCTAGCCGCCGTCCGCGGTTGACGCGAGCGCCTGAAGGAAGATGATCACTGTGACCACCGAAACGACCGCGACGGCCGCCGCCGCGGACCCCCTGCGACGACTCTCCGAGGAGGGCGTCTCCGTCTGGCTCGACGACCTCTCCCGCGAGCGCGTCACCTCCGGGAACCTCGCCGAACTCGTCACGTCCGGGCACGTCGTCGGCGTGACCACCAACCCGTCCATCTTCCAGGCCGCGATCGGCTCCGGGAAGGGCTACGAGGAGCAGCTCGACGACCTGGCGGTGCGCGGGGTGACGGTCGACGAGGCCGTCCGGATGATGACGACCGCCGACGTCCGCGCCGCCGCGGACGTGCTGCGCCCGGTGTACGAGGCGACGGGCGGGCGGGACGGCCGGGTCTCCATCGAGGTCGACCCCCGGCTGGCCCACGACACCCGAGCGACGGTCGCCGAGGCCAGGCAGCTCGTCTGGCTGGTCGACCGCCCCAACGTCATGATCAAGATCCCGGCGACCAGGGCGGGCCTGCCGGCGATCACCGGGGTCGTCGGCCTCGGCATCAGCGTCAACGTCACGCTGATCTTCTCGCTGGAGCGCTACGGCGAGGTGATGGAGGCGTATCTGGCGGGCCTGGAGAAGGCGCTGCGCAAGGGCCTCGACCTGTCGGCCGTGCACTCCGTCGCCTCCTTCTTCGTCTCCCGTGTCGACACCGAGATCGACAAGCGGCTGACCCTGCTCGGCACGGACGAGGCGCTCGCGCTCAGGGGCCGCGCCGCGCTCGCCAACGCGCGGCTCGCCTACCAGGCGTACGAGGAGGTCTTCGGCGGCGACCGCTGGACGGCGCTCGCCGGGGCCCGCGCCACCAGGCAGCGCCCGCTGTGGGCGTCGACCGGGGTGAAGGACCCGGCGTACAAGCCGACCCTGTACGTCGACGAACTGGTGGCGCCGGGCACGGTCAACACGATGCCGGAGGCGACCCTGCGCGCCACCGCCGCGCACGGGGTCATCCACGGCGACACGGTCACCGGCGGCTACGCCCAGGCCCGCGCCGATCTCGCGGCCGTGGAGGCGCTCGGTGTCTCCTACGACGAGGTCGTGCGGCAGTTGGAGGAGGAGGGCGTCGCCACGTTCACGGCGGCGTGGCAGGACCTGCTGGACACGGTGGCGAAGTCCATGAACGGCAAGGGAGTTGATGGGGAATGACCTTGGAGACGACCTCTCGGGCGACGGTCGACTGGGCCAATCCGCTGCGGGACGAGCGCGATCGCCGGCTCCCCCGGATCGCGGGGCCGTCCGGCCTCGTCATCTTCGGGGTGACCGGTGACCTGTCCCGCAAGAAGCTGATGCCGGCCGTGTACGACCTGGCCAACCGGGGGCTGCTCCCGCCGGGCTTCTCGCTGGTGGGCTTCGCCCGCCGGGACTGGGAGGACCAGGACTTCGCGCAGGTGGTGCACGACGCGGTGCGCGAGCACGCGCGCACCGAGTTCCGCGAGGAGGTATGGCAGCAGCTCGCCGAGGGCATGCGGTTCGTGCCGGGCGACTTCGACGACGACGAGGCGTTCAAGCAACTCCGCTCGGCTGTCGAGGAGTTGAACGCCTCGCGAGGCACCAGCGGCAACTTCGCCTTCTACCTCTCCGTACCGCCCAAGTTCTTCCCCAAGGTCGTCCAGCAGCTGAAGAAGCACGGGCTGGCCGACGCGCCCGAGGGTTCCTGGCGGCGCGCGGTCATCGAGAAGCCGTTCGGCCACGACCTGGCCAGCGCCATCGATCTCAACGAGATCGTGCACGAGGTCTTCGACCCGGACCAGGTCTTCCGCATCGACCACTACCTCGGCAAGGAGACCGTCCAGAACCTCCTCGCCCTGCGGTTCGCCAACCAGATGTACGAGCCCATCTGGAACCGGTCGTACGTCGACCACGTCCAGATCACCATGGCCGAGGACATCGGCATCGGCGGCCGCGCCGGCTACTACGACGGCATCGGCGCCGCCCGCGACGTCATCCAGAACCATCTGCTCCAGCTGATGGCGCTCACCGCCATGGAGGAGCCGATCGCC
The DNA here is from genome assembly GCF_900290235.1 of Streptomyces sp. MA5143a. Classification (GTDB taxonomy): domain Bacteria; phylum Actinomycetota; class Actinomycetes; order Streptomycetales; family Streptomycetaceae; genus Streptomyces. The sequence continues at coordinate 131,696 of NZ_OLMK01000010.1, read as the reverse complement.
TTCGACGCCGAGGCGTTGCTCACCGAGAAGCTGAAGGTCCTCAAGTCGGTGCGGCTCCCCGCCGATCTGGGCGCCCACACCGTGCGCGGCCAGTACACGCAGGCCTGGCAGGGCGGCGAGAAGGTGGTCGGCTATCTGGAGGAGGACGGCATCGACCCGAACTCCCGGACCGACACGTACGCGGCCGTCAAGCTGGAGATCGACAACCGCCGCTGGGCCGGCGTCCCGTTCTATCTGCGCACCGGCAAGCGACTCGGCCGCCGGGTCACGGAGATCGCGGTCGTCTTCCAGACGGCCCCGCACTCCCCGTTCGACTCCACGGCCACCGAGGAGCTGGGGAAGAACGCGATCGTCATCCGGGTGCAGCCGGACGAGGGGATGACGGTGCGCTTCGGTTCGAAGGTGCCGGGTACCTCGATGGAGATCCGGGACGTCACCATGGACTTCGCGTACGGCGAGTCGTTCACGGAGTCCAGCCCGGAGGCGTACGAACGGCTGATCCTTGACGTGCTGCTCGGCGACGCCAACCTCTTCCCCCGCCACCAGGAGGTGGAGGAGTCCTGGAAGATCCTCGACCCGATCGAGGAGTACTGGGCCAAGCACGGCAGGCCCGCGCAGTACCCCTCGGGCAGTTGGGGCCCCGAGGAAGCCGACGAGATGCTCGCACGAGACGGACGGAGCTGGCGCAGGCCATGAAATTCGACCTGACGGACACCACGGCAAGCAAGATCAACAAGGCCCTGGTGAAGGGACGCCGGGCCATCGGCACGCCCGCCGTGGGCATGGTCCTCACGATGGTGATCGTGACGGACGAGGAGAACGCGTACGACTCGATCAAGGCGGCCGAGGAGGCCTCGCACGAGCACCCCTCGCGCACCCTGGTCGTCATCAAGCGGCATGCCCGCACCCCCCGCGACCGCACCCGGTCGCACCTGGACGCCGAGGTGCGCGTGGGCGCTGACGCGGGCACCGGCGAGACCGTCGTGCTGCGGACGTACGGCGAGGTCTCCGACCACGCCGACTCCGTCGTCCTCCCGCTGCTGCTGCCGGACGCGCCGGTCGTGGTGTGGTGGCCGGTGGACTCACCGGAGAACCCGGCGAAGGACCCGCTGGGGGCGTTGGCGCAGCGCCGGATCACCGACATGTACGCCGTCGAGTCCCCGCTGGCCGCGCTGGAGCAGCGGGTCGCCTCCTACACGCCCGGCGACACCGACCTGGCCTGGACCCGGCTGACGCCGTGGCGTTCCATGCTCGCCGCCGCCCTCGACCAGGCCCGTACGAAGATCACCTCGGCGGCCGTGGACAGCGAGGCCGACAACCCGAGCGCCGAACTGCTGGCCCGCTGGCTGGAGGCCCGTCTCGGCGTCACCGTCGAGCGTGTCACCACCGCCGGACCGGTCGTGACGGGTGTGCGGCTCGGCACGGAGAACGGGGAGATCGTCATCGACCGCCCCGAGGGCCCGCTCGCCACGCTCACCCTGCCGGGCCAGCCGTCCCGCACCCTCGCCCTGAAGGTGCGCGCCACCTCCGAGCTGATCGCCGAGGAACTGCGCCGTCTCGACGCGGACGAGATGTACGCGATCGCCCTGCGCGGCGGCGAACACACCGGGGAGGCCACCGGCGATGAGTGACGCCCCCGCCTCAACCGGCGCCCGGAGTCGGCCGAGTTGGGGGACCGCCCGGCGGCCCTGGTCGCCGCGTACCGCGCGCTGCGCGACACCCACGACCGCCATGACCCCGACGACTCCCGTGACACCCACGACTCCCGTGACACCCACGACTCCCATGACACCCGTGACGCTCAGGAAGAAGTGAACTGACATGCAGCTCGGTCTCATCGGTCTCGGCAAGATGGGCGGGAACATGCGCGAGCGGATCCGCCGCGCCGGCCACACCGTCATCGGCTACGACCGCAACCCCGACGTCTCCGACGTGGGCAGCCTGGCCGAACTCGTCGAGCGGCTCGACGCGCCGCGCACGATCTGGGTGATGGTCCCCGCCGGCGGCGCCACCCAGTCCGTCGTGGACGAGCTGGCGGACCTGCTGTCGGCCGGCGACACCGTCGTCGACGGCGGCAACTCCCGCTGGACGGACGACGAGAAGCACGCCGAGGAACTGGGTGCCAAGGGCATCGGCTTCGTCGACGCGGGCGTCTCGGGCGGCGTGTGGGGCCTGGAGAACGGCTACGCGCTGATGGTCGGCGGCGACAAGGAACACGTGGACCGGCTCCAGCCGATCTTCGACGCGCTCAAGCCGGAGGGGCCGTACGGGTACGTCCACGCCGGGAAGGTCGGCGCCGGGCACTTCTCCAAGATGGTCCACAACGGCATCGAGTACGCCATGATGCAGGCCTACGCCGAGGGCTGGGAGCTGCTGGAGGCCGTGGACTCGGTGACCGACGTCCGTGAGGTGTTCCGGTCCTGGCAGGAGGGGACGGTCATCCGTTCCTGGCTGCTGGACCTCGCGGTCAACGCGCTGGACGCCGACGAGCACCTGGAGAAGCTGCGTGGCTACGCCGCCGACTCCGGGGAGGGCCGGTGGACGGTCGAGGCCGCCATCGACAACGCGGTACCGCTGCCGGCGATCACCGCGTCCCTGTTCGCCCGCTTCGCGTCCCGCCAGGACGACTCCCCGCAGATGAAGATGGTGGCGGCACTGCGGAACCAGTTCGGGGGGCACGCGGTGGAGTCCTCGAAGGGGTAGCCCGCCGGGGGGTGCGCGTGGCAGCGTCTGGCTGCCCGATCCGTCGCTGCTGGTCGGTTCGCGCGGGGCTACTGTGGTGCGCTCTGGTGCGGGTGGGGCGGGCTGGAGGTCCAGTGATGCGTGGCAGATGTCCGGTGTGTGAGCGTCGGGTACCGGTGGACGAGGACGGCGTCGTCCGTTCCCACCCGCGGGGTGCGTCATCGTGCAAGGGGACAGGCCGGACCGCGTTGTCGGCGCGGCCGGTTGCCCCGGCAGATGTGCGCGGCGGCGGGAGCGGGAGCGGGCTGCCGGGGGATGTCCCTCAACGACCGGGCGATGACCGCTTCGAGATCGTGGCCGCGGTCGTCGCCTGCGTGATGGTCGTCGCGCTGATCTCGCTGCTGGTGGGGGTGTTCGTCTCGCCCGTGGTGTGGATGGCCGGGACAAGCGTGTTCGTCTGCTGCGCGGGGGTGTTGTGGCTGCTCGGCAAGACCCCCGCTGGACGGCGCGGTACAGCCCGCGACAGCGAGCCGAAGCCGAGCAGAGCGCCCAGGCGGCCGAGTCCGCGGCACAGACCGCGCGGGAGAAGCAGGATGCGCTCGCGTTGGAGGAGGAACGCCGCGCTCACGAAGCTGCCCGCGTGCTGGAGCGGGAGGTGCGCCGGCTGCTCCAGGAAGCTCCCGGGCGTGGCACACCGCAGGACGAGGCGATCGCCTTCTGTCTGTCGAGGGCCGGCCTGGCGCGTGACCCTCGTCTTCGAGCGGAGGCGGTGCGGCTCGCGCGCCGCCACCTGGCGGTCGACGAACGTCTGTTGTGCGTCGCCCAGTCAGCCACCGGCAGCGGCCGTGCGCGCCCGGCCCTGTTGGTCCTGTCCGACCGCGGAGCCGCCGTCACGGACGGGGGTGTGGCCTACCGCTTCAGCCCTGCGCCGGAAGATGTCATCGAGGCGCCCCATCCGGATGCGGGGATGCTGCTCGTCGGCGAATTGGCCTTCTCCTTCTCCCACAACCCGCAGTTGAGGATCGCCCTGGCTGCCCGCACCCAGGCTGCTGAGAGCGCGCCCCCGGCCAAGGCGGTCCTCCGCCCCGAGAACAGACTGATCCGCACCGCGCGGGACGCCGAACTGGTTGCCGTCGACTGGATGCGTCATCTGGGCTTCACCGATGCCGTGGCCACGCCCGTCGGCGCGGACGAGGGCATCGACGTCCTGGCGGGGGGGGCGCCGTGGCCCAAGTGAAGATGGAAGGCAGCCCCACCAGTCGCCCCACGGTGCAGCAACTGCACGGCGTCGCGGGTTCCCGGAACAAGAAGGCCGTGTTCTTCTCCCTCGCCGGCTACACCCCGCCGGCCTTCGACTGGGCCTCTGAGCACGGCATCGCCCTGTTCCAATACGATCTGCAAGGCACCCCCACCCCCGTCAACCCGCCGGCGCAGCAACTGATGCGGGCCGCCGACGCGCACCTCGCCGCCCCCGGAAGCGGCACCCCGCACGCCGGCGTCGACCACCCGCTCTCCCTCGGGCTCCCTCCGTCCCCCTCCTCCGCAGGCCCAGCACATGAAGCAGAATTCATCCGCTGCGCCCAGCGCGTCGGCCTGCGCGTAGAAACGCTCCACGACATCGCTCAGGCCGTCGTCACCGAACAACGCGCCACGATGGTCCTCCTACAGCAACGCTTCTCCCTCACCCGCAGGCAAGCCCGTGACGTACTGGACGCACTCGAACACCTCGGCCTTGTCTCCGCCCCAGCCGCCAACGGACGCCGCACGGTCACCAGCACTTCCACGACACACCTTCAGGCGTCCGACGCCGCCACCAGCAACTCGTCGACCGCGGTCCGGACCGCCTCGTCCTCCGTGAAGCCCCGCCAGCCGCCGAAGTAGTACAGGCGGCGGTCGTCGGTGGGCAGGTCCCGGAGGAGGCGGGCCGCCGGGGCCGCGGCTTCGCCCATGCGGGCCAGGTGGCGTACCGCCGGGAGCATCACCGGCAGGTACGTGCCGTCGGTCAGCTTCCTCACGACCTCCAGCAGGGCCGGAACGGCGGTGGCCGTGTCACCGCCGGTCACGGCCCACAGCGCGTGCGCCGCCCGCGTTCTGACCCAGTGGTCCTCCGCCGCCGCGAACGCGCGGAGCCGGTCCGCGTACCCGGCGGCGTGCGGGCCGAGGTCGGCCAGTCTGCTCAGCGCGGTGTGGGTGGCGCGGTCCTCGTCCGTGGCGGCGGGTCCGAGCACGTCCATGGCGGGGCCGGGATCGCCGCCGACCCGCCAGTACGCCCAGGCGGCGAGTTCCGCGTCCGGTCCGCCCTTGCGTGACCGGGTCAGCAGCGCCTCTCCTCCCGCCCGGCCGGCCCCGCCGATGCCCGCCAGGGCCGTCGCCGCCGCCGGCCACCGCTCGTCGTCCTCCAGGAGGACGAGCAGCCGTGGTACCGCCGCCTCCGCCGCGGGCCCCCACGCGGCGAGCACCTCGCCGAACCGGCGGAGGTTCCGGGGGTCCTCGGTGGGATCGAGCCGGTCACTGATCGCCGGGAGCAGGGCCTCCGCGTGGTCCGGGAGGCCGGTGAGCACCTCGTGCAGGGCGGGCAGGGCGGGGTGGTGGAAGGAGTTCGCGGAGCCGCCGTAGTAGGCGCCGGCCGACGCGAAGCCGGGGCGGGTGCCGGCCACGTGTTCGGTCAGGCGGGACAGACAGCGCGGGTCGTTCATCCGGGCCAGCGCCCATACCGCGGCGTCGGCGACCGCCTCTCCCCCGCGGGTCGCCCGGACGGCGGAGTCGTCGAGCAGCGCGGCGACCGCGTCGGCGTGGGCGGCCGCCGCGGGGCCCAGGCAGGCCAGCAGTTCGGCCGCCCGGTAGCGGACCTCGGCGGCCGGGTCGTCCAGCCGCGCAACGACGCCCGGCAGCAGCGCGTCGACCGGTGACCGCCACCGCGACAGCACCCGGGCGGCCTGTTCGAGACCGCCGACCCGCTGTTCCTCGTCGGGGTGATCGGCCATCAAACCGAGGGCGAAGGCGGGGGACGCTCCGTCGAACAGGGACGCCGTCCACTGGTGCATGCCCCGCACGCCGCACTCCGCGGCACTGGTGCGCTGCCACAGCTCCACACTCGGATCACGCAACGCGCCCAGCGCGATCTCCAGCCGCGCCTCCTCCGGAGCGGCAGCGGCGGCCCGGGTGCGGTCGCCGAGCGCGTGCAGCGCCGCCAGGCGCAGTTGGGGCTCCGGGGCGGTGAGGAGCGAAGCCAGGAGGGCGGCGGCCTCGACCGAGGGGGCGGCGGCTTCATCCGAGAGGGCTGCGGCCCCGTCCGGCCCGGCGCCGGCCGCGGCGTGGCGGGCCGCGTTGCCGAGTGCGAGGACCAGGTCGAGGCGGGTCACCGGGTCGCTCTCGGCATGCCAGCGGCTCAGGAGTGCGGGAAGGGAGCCTTCGCCGGGGTCGGCGCAGGCGCCGATGACGTCGGCGGCGGCCCGCCGGATCTCCGGTTCGGGGTCGTCCAGCAGGGCGAGCACCTCGGGCAGATGGCGTTCCCAGGCCGCGGACCAGTGGGGGTCGAGGAACCGCGCCTCGACCCTTCCGGCCTCGGCGGCCAGACGCTCCACGAGTTCCAGCAGCGCGCGCCGGGGCGTCACCTGCGGGGCGGCGGCCAGGCTCAACACGAAGGGGAGCGCGGCCGCCGCGGCCGGGCAGACCCAACCGCCCTGGTGGTAGAGGTTGTTCAGCAGGTCGAACGCGGCGTCCTCCGCGTCGTCCGGGTCAGGTCCCGCGCATCGGCGCAGCAGGTCCGGCACGTCCTCGGCGGTTCCGTAGTTGTGCTTCAGCCCCGCCCAGTCGACCGCTTCCAGCTCAGCCCGATCGATCGACTTCAACCCCTCCGACATGCGCGCGACCTTACCGCCGGGCCCGGACACCCGGCGACGGGGTTTCGCCCCGCCCAGCCACACCACCGCCCCGCCAGATCCGCCGGACCCGCCGGACGCACGTCCGGATGCCGCCATGACATGCCAAATACGACTGTCCTCCATATTGTACTTAGATGTGTACATGGCGTGAACTGTCGCTGTGGCCACCGGGCGCCGCCGGTAGCGTGCGGCCCCTGTCCCGTATGCATCCCGTACGCATGTGTACGCGTCCGCACGAAGGAAGCGACCGATGGCCGAGACCGGGCAGCACGAACAGCGGTACGAGCGATACGAGCGGTACGAAGGCGGCAGCCCGGAGGCCGAGCGGCTGGTGTTCGAGCGGCTGGCCCGGGAGCTGATGGAGGTCCAGGTCAGGAACCGGCGGGCCGGGGGCGGCGGGGTCGCGCGGGCGTTCCACGCGAAGGCACCGGTGGCCGTCGAGAACGCGCGGCTGCGTTTCCACGACGACCTCCCGGCGGCCCTGCGCGTCGGCTTCGCACAGCCCGGCGCCGAGTACCCGGCGGTGGTCCGGCTCTCCAACGCGAGCGGCGTCCGGCAGGGCGACGGCTCCCCTGACCTGCGGGGCGCGGCGATACGCGTACGGGTGTCGGACGACGAGAGCCACGATCTGCTGGCCACCAGTTTCCCGGTGTCGCACGCGGCGAACGCGCGGGAGTTCGTGGCGTTCGCCAAGGCCATGGCGGGGGCGCGCAGTCCGCTGCACAAGGCGTTCGGGCTGTTGGTGAAGCTGCCGCTGGCGGTGGGGTTCAGCACCGCCGGGCGGATGCGGCGGAACGTGCGCGAGGCCACCCGGCGCTCGGTGAGCTCCCTCGCGAACGAGACCTATTGGAGCCGCGGGGCGATGCTGTGGGGCGACGCCGGGCCCGTGCGGTACCTGCTCCGGCCCGCGCCCGGTACGCCGGTGGCGCCCGCGCCCGACCGGCGGGACCCCGACTTCCTGCACCGCGAGTTCGCGCGGCGCCTCGGGCAGGCCGACGTGGCGTTCGACCTGTGCGTCCAGCGGTACGTGGACGAGCGCCGCACCCCGGTCGAGGACGCGTCGGTGGAGTGGAAGGACGCGGTGGCGCCGGCGGTGCCGATCGCGCGGCTCACCATCCCGAGCCAGAAGCTGGACGGCGCCGAGGCGCGGGCCGCGGCGGGGCGCGTCGAGGACCTGGTCTTCAACCCCTGGTACACGACCGACGCGTTCCGGCCACTGGGGAACATCAACCGGGCGCGGAAGGCCGCGTACCGGGCGAGCGGCGCGCACCGTCACGGGTTGCGCTTCGTCACCGCGGAACCCTTGCGCAACCGGCTGCTCGGCCGCCCCGTGGAGGCCGCGATCGGGCTGTTGAACCGGTACGTCCCCTGGCACCGGCTGCCGGTGTCGCTGAGCCTGCTGAACCTGGTGTTCCTGCGCAAGGTGCTGCGCCGGCTGAACCTGATCGACACCGAGCCGGGCGAGGCCCCGCCCCAGGCTCAGCCCGTCCCCGGGCCGGTCCCCGAGCGGCTGCGCACGGAGCGGTCGTACGACGGGACGTACAACGACCTGTCCGAGCCGAGGATGGGCGCGGTCGGTGCCGCCTTCGGCCGTAATCTGGCGCCGGACCACCGGCCGGACCTCTTCGACGTCCCGAACCCGGTCACGGTGAGCCGGCAGTTGCTGCACCGCGAGAGCTTCGTCCCCGCGACCTCGCTCAATGTGCTGGCGGCGGCGTGGATCCAGTTCCAGGTGCACGACTGGGTCAACCACCGCCGCCGCAAGCCCGGCGAGGGCAGTGTGGAGGTGCCGCTGCCGCCCGGACACGGCGGATGGCACAACACCCCGAACGGGCCGGCCGAGAACGTGATGCGGTTCGCGGAGAACGAGGGCATCGAACGGCCGGGGCAGCCGCCGATCCTGTTCGCCAACAGCGCCTCCCACTGGTGGGACGGCTCCGAGGTGTACGGGGCGGACGAGCGGACCGCTCGGTTCCTGCGGGAGGCCGACGGGCGTGCCGAACTCCGGCTGGAGGAAGGCCACCTGCCGATGAACGGCAACGGCATCCCGCTCACCGGGTTCAACGAGAGCTGGTGGATGGGGCTCAGCGCGATGCACACGCTGTTCGCCCGCGAGCACAACGCGGTCTGCGCGGCGCTGCGCGCCGAGTACCCGACGATGAGCGAGGAGCGGATCTACCACACGGCACGGCTGGTGGTCTCCGCCCTGATCGCGAAGATCCACACGGTGGAGTGGACCCCGGCGATCCTCGCCACCGAGGCGATCGACGTCGCCCTGCACACCAACTGGTCGGGGCCGCCGAAGAACTGGCTCAACCAGCTGGGGCTGTGGCTGTTCGAGGCGCATTCCCTGACCGGCATCCCGAAGACCCTGCCGGACCACCACACGGCGCCGTACTCGCTGACGGAGGACTTCGTCACCGTCTACCGCATGCATCCGCTGATCCCGGACGACTACGAGCTGCGTGAGCACCAGTTCGGGCGGCGGCTGGAGACGGTGGGTTTCCTCGACATCCAGGGCGGCGCCGCCGAGACCCGGATCCGCAAGACGGGCCTCGCGAACTCCCTGTACTCCTTCGGCATCGCCCACCCGGGCGCGATCACCCTGCACAACTTCCCCCGCTCGCTCCAGCGGTTCGAGCGCGACGGGGAGATCATCGACCTGTCGGTCGTGGACCTCGTCCGCACCCGGCGGCGCGGGGTGCCGCGCTACAACGACTTCCGTGCCGGGCTGCACAAGCCGCGGATCCGTTCGTTCGAGGAGTTGACGGAGAACGCGCAGACCCTGGCCCGGCTGAAGGACGTGTACCGCGACGTCGACGAGATCGACACCGTGGTGGGGCTGTTCGCGGAGAACCCGCCGGAGGGCTTCGGGTTCAGCGACACCGCGTTCCGGATCTTCATCCTGATGGCCAGCCGACGGCTCCAGAGCGACCGCTTCCTGACGGTCGACTACCGGCCGGAGGTCTACACACCGCTCGGCATCGACTGGGTCGAGAAGGGCGGCATGAACTCCGTCGTCCTGCGCCACTGCCCGGAGCTGGCGCCGCTGCTCCCGCGCGGGGCGAGCGCGTTCGCGCCGTGGCGGACGGTGCGGCCGACGGACAACGGCACCACGAGCGACGGCGGTTCACCATGACGCCGTGACACATGGCCCGGGGTGCGGTACGGCCCCGGGCCCTGAACCACACAACGGGGGAACAGCATGACCTTCACCGACCACCCGTCCGGGCTGCCCGGCGACGAGCACTCCGGCACGACCGGCCGCACCGCGTCCACCCATCCCGGCCTCGCCGACCTCTTGCGGCGTCCGCTGCTGAACACCGTGTGGCGGCGCCGTACCCACCGGGTCAGCCGGGGCGCCAAGGTGTCCGCCGGGACCATGACCCACACCTCCTCCCACGCCGTGCGTCCGCTGACGGAGCTGGAGGAGGCGGTGCTGATCGCGATCACCGGCACCACGGGGCTGACCATGCCCGACCGGCCCTTCGAGGACCCGGACAACGGCACGCCCATCATGTCCAAGCCCAACCTGACGATGGCGGGCCGCACCGCCGGGAGCCCGGACAACGCCCAGGGCACCCACTTCTTCCTCATCAACGACTCGGGCACCTACTTCCTGCGCAGGCTGCCGCCCGCGCCGGACGAGCCGTTCGACGCCGAGACCCTGGTGGCCCGGGCGCACCGGGCGAAGGTGAGGGTGCTGGACCACCGGCTCGACGTCGCGCCGGGCAAGCGGGACTTCCCCGCGTACCTCGACTCGAACCGCTTCCTGTCCAACCTGCCGGGCACGACCCTGCTGTTCCCGGTGGTGGACCTCTCCCACCAGTACGTCAACGCCCTGATGTATCTGCTGACACAGCCGGACGGCGCCCGCCCCACCTTCGTCGACGACCGCAACTTCTACCGCCCGGCCGGTGTACGGAAGTGGGTGAGGAACGGTTTCCTGAACGGCGACCTGAAGCTGCCGCTCGGCGCCCTCGGCCCCATGCGCACCCAGATCGAGGCCGATCTGCTGCTGCAGAACCTGATGCTCACCGCCGAGGCGATGGGACTGGGCGCCTGGATCCACGCGTCCGTCAACCCGCAGATCGCCCTCGGCGACCCCAAGTTCTCGCGGGCCTACGGCAGGATGCTCGGCTTCGACTTCGTCACCCCGCGCTGGCGTCCCGCCGACATCCTCCGCTGGCACATCCCCCTGCCGAAGTACGCGACGGTGCGCGCGCACCCGGTGGGTCTGCGCTCGCCCGACGGCGAGCAGCTGATCACCGCGGCCTGCCCGCCCGCGTTCCCTTCCATGGCCGAGGCCGTACGGACGATCGTCGACGCGAAGTTCGGCAAGGACGGCGTCTACACGGACCGCGACGTCTTCGCCCGTATCTATCGGGAGGACTACGGGCAGCGGTTCCTCACCGAGGCCGGCGAGTACGACGACCGGGTCGTGGAGTGCGCCCGTGACGTCTGCGCGTACGTCCTGCGCACCCATGGCCGCTTCCCCGCGCACACGGACGCCATCCATGTGCCGGGCGTGTGGCTCCAGGTCCATCACGTGGAGAACGAGTACTACGACCGGTTCTTCGTGAACGGCCTCACGGACGCGCACCGCTCCCACGACCGTGTCTGGGGCCACTGACCGGCCGGAACGGGGTGGTTGACAGGTACAAGTGTCGCGGGTGAGAGTCCCGTTGATGATGATCGACGACCTCACCCCGGCCGAGCGACGCGTCTGGGAGGCCTTTCCCCGGGGTGTCTCGGTGGATTTCGGCGCCGCCGAGGACGGGTCCACCGACGACAGGGCGGAGAACGGGGCCGACGGGGGTCCCGGGAGGGCCGTGCGGGCGGCGGTGCTGCGGGCGCTGCTCCTCACCGCGCCCCGCGAGGAGGGCGAGGTCGCCGCGCTCAAGATCTCGGGGGCCCGGATCACCGGCACGCTGGACCTGAAGTACGCGACGGTCGACAGCGTCGTACGGCTCAGCGGCTGCCACTTCGAGGAGGTCCCTGATCTCTCCGGCGCGCAGTTCGCCTACCTCAACCTCACCGGCTCCGTGCTGCCGGGACTGCGGTCGGCCCGGGTCCGGGTCGACGGCGGGCTGCGGCTCACGCGCTGCCGGTTCGGGGGCCCGGTGAAGCTGACGGGGGCGCAGATCTCCGGGACCCTGTTCATGGAGCGGGCCGAGTTCACCGCGCAGGACGGCGACGAGCCGGCGCTGCGGCTGAACCAGGTCGAGATCGGGGAGGAGTTGTGCGCTCCCGGACTGCGGGCGCGGGGTGAGGTCAGGCTCGCCGGCGCCCGGATCGCCGGATCGGTCGACCTCAACGACGCCCGCCTGGACCGGCCGGACGGCGTCGCGCTCACCGCCGAGACGCTCACCGCCGAGGCCGACGTCGAACTGCGCCGCGCCCAGGTGCGGGGCCGGGTCGAGATGCGCGGCGCCCGCGTCGCGGGGCGTCTGGACCTGTCGTACGCGCGTCTGGCGCACCCCGGCGGCACGGCGTTACGGGCCAGCAGTTGTGTCGTCGGTGAACTGTGGCTGCGCGGCGGCCCCCGGATGGAGGGCGTGCTCAACCTCCGCCGCTCGCAGATCGAGGTCCTGCTCATGGAACCCGACGTGGTGCCCGCGCGGGTACGCCTCAACGACCTGACCTACACCTCGCTCCTGCCGCATCTCCCGGCGCCGCGGCGGTTGCCGATGCCGGCGCGGGACGACGACGGGTTCGTCCCCCACTCCTACGAGCAGCTGACCGCCGCGTACCGCCGCATCGGCGACGACGACGCGGCCCGCCTGGTGCAGCTCGCCAAGCAGCGCCGGCGCCGGGCCACCCTCCCCTGGTACGGGCGGCTGTGGGGCCTCGTCCAGGACGCGACCGTCGGCTACGGGTTCCGTCCGCTGCGCGCGGCCGTCTGGCTGCTGTCCCTGCTGGCGGTGGGCTCGGTGGCGTACGCCCTGCACCCGCCGGAGCCCCTGAAGGCCGACGAGGCGCCGACGTTCAACGCGGTCTTCTACACCCTCGACCTGCTGCTGCCGATCATCGACTTCGGCCAGGAACGGGCCTACGCGCCCGAGGGCGGGGGGCAGTGGCTGTCGTACGTCCTCGTCATCACGGGCTGGATCCTGGCGACGACGGTGGTCACGGGTGTGACGCGCACCGTCAGCCGCCAGTGAGCGGACGTCGGTCCTGCGGACGATCCCGCACCGCATCGTTCGACGGACAGCGACGCGAGGAGCGTCCCGGTCCGGTGGTCGTTCGACGCGTCATCCGACGGGGCGCCGGCCGTGCTGGGCGGCGAGGCGTACGGGCGCGTTCGGGGCTCCGTAGCCCCGGTAGTCGCCGTCGCGCTGAACGAGTTCGAAGAAGACGCGGCCGACGGTCTCGGTGTAGCAGTGGCGGAAGACGCCGTCCGCGTCGCGGTCGTAGAGGATGCCGAGTTCGCGGTACGTCTCCAACTCGCCGTCGGCGAACTCGAAGCGGGCGGCCAGGTCGTCGTGGTAGTTGGCGGGGACGGCCAGCAGCCGGCCCCCGGCGGCACGGAAGGCGCGGGCCGCGGCGACCACGTCGTCCGTGGTGAGGGCGATGTGCTGGGCCCGGCCGGAGTCGTCCGTGGGGGCCGGGCCGACGCTCAGGGCGATCCGGACACTGCCGTCGGCGTTGCTGACGGGGCGGCTGCGGAACAGGCCGTAGGGATCGGCGACGTCCACGCTCTCGCGGGCGGGCAGACCGAGGACGGTCCGGTGGAAGAGGGCCGCCTCGTCGAACTGGTGCCAGGGCTGGGTGAGCGCGAGGTGGTCCACCCGCTTCAGGTGGCGGGCGGGTTCCGTGTGCGGCACGGGACGGAAGTCGTCGGTCCAGCTGGGGAGTTCGGGGCGGTCGGTGGCGCAGAAGAAGAGTTCGGTGCCGTCGGGGGCGGCGACCGCGTCGAGGGCGACGTCCTGCGGGGCGCGGCGCCGGGGCAGCACCGGGGCGAGCAGGGCCTCCGCGCGGCGGGCGGCTCCCGCCGGGTCGGGTGACTCCAGGCCGATCGCGGCGAGTTGGGTGCCGTCGCGGCGGGCCGCCGGGCCGGTGTTGACCAGGACCCGTGCCTCGCCCTGGCGCCACAGGTCCACCGGCTTGCTGCGGTGGCGGGCGGTGCGGGCGAAGCCGAGGGCGCCGAGCAGGGCGGCCACGGGCTCGGCGTCGGGGGTGACGAGTTCGGTGAACGCGACGCCGGTGGGCACCACGGGCTCCGGCAGCGCGGCCAGACCGGTCGCCTCCTGGAGCATCAGCAGGGAGCGGTGGGCGTCGACGGCGGTGGGGCCCGCCTCGGCCTGCCGGAACACGTCGTTGAAGACCTCCAGGGACAGCGGGCCCTGGTATCCGGCGGCCCGCACATGCCGGACGAGGCCCGCGAGGTCGAAGCCGCCCTGACCGGGGAAGCAGCGGTAGTGGCGGCTCCACTGGAGCACGTCCATCGCCATCAGCGGGGCGTCCGCCAGTTGCAGGAAGAAGATCTTCTCGCCGGGGATGTCCTCGATGCCCTTGGGGTCGGAGCCCCGGGCGAGGATGTGGAAGCTGTCGAGGCAGGTGCCGAGCGCGGGGTGGTCGGCGGCCTCGACGACGCGCCACGCGTGGTCGTACGTGCTGACGTGCCGTCCCCAGGCCAGCGCCTCATAGGCGACGCGGATCCCGAAGTCCTGGGCGAGGTCGGCGAGCCGGTGCAGCTGGGCGGCGGCGAGGGCGTCGTCGTCCTCGGCGAGCGGATGGACGCTGGAGCACACCAGGACCGTGTCCGCGCCGAGCCGCCGCATCAGCTCGAACTTGTGCTGGGCCCGCCGCAGGTTCCGGTCGAACTCGTCCGCCGGCACGGCCTCGATGTCCCGCATCGGCTGGTACAGGTCGATGGTGAGGCCCAGGTCCGCGCACCGGGCCCGGATCTCCTCCGGGGAGAGCGGGCTGGCCAGCAGATCGTTCTCGAAGATCTCCACCCCGTCGAAGCCGGCCCGCGCGGCGGCCGTGAGCTTCTCGGTGAGGGACCCGCTGAGGGAGACGGTGGCGATGGCTGTGCGCATGGAGCTGCTCCTCTGATTCCAGCTGTGCTGCCGACGACGGGTGAGGCCGGCTGGGCCGCCGGCGACCGGGACGGTCCCCTCGGGACGCGTCGAGGGGGCTATCGCGCGGCCTCCGCGACGCCGGCCAGCTCGGCGATGTCGGCGAGCATGCGGGTCGCGTCCGCCTCCCTCCCCGTGAACAGGCGGAACGCGTCCGCCGCCTGGAACACCGCCATCCCTCCCCCGTCCAGCGTGGCGCACCCGAGGGCGCGGGCCGTGCGCAGCAGCTCCGTCTCCAGCGGGCGGTACACCACCTCGGCCACCCACAGCCCCGGGTGCAGCAGCTCCGCGGCGAAGGGCAGGCCGGGGTGCGCGGCCATCCCGGTCGGCGTCGCGTGCACCACCCCGTCGGCCCGGCCGAGCAGCGCCGGCAACGCGTCCGGTGTCGCGGCGGCCGCGCGCCCCGCGCCGAAGTGCCGGTCGAGGGCGGTGGCGAGGCCGGCCGCGCGGTCGGCCATCGCGTCGACGACGGTGACGTGTTCCGCGCCGAGGGTGAGCATGGCGTGGGCGACGGCCGCACCGGCGCCGCCGGCGCCCAGCTGCACGACCTTCTCCAGCGGGACGTCGGGCAGTCCACGGGCGAAGGACGCGGCGAAGCCGGTGACGTCCGTGTTGTGGCCGATGGCCCGGCCGTCCTCGAAGACCACGGTGTTGACGGCGCCGAGCGCGGCGGCCCCCGGCGCGAGCGCGTCGAGATGCTCGATGACGAGCTGCTTGCAGGGGTGGGTGATGTTCAGCCCGTCGAAGCCGAGGTCCCGGGCGGCGCGCACCAGGTCCCCCACCGCCTCGGGGCCGACCCCGACGCGGTCGAGGTCGATGAGCCGGTACAGGTACCGCAGCCCCTGCCGGTCCGCCTCCCGCTCGTGCAGCGCGGGGCTGAGCGAGGGCCCGATGCCGGAGCCGATGAGGCCGACGAGATACGCGTCACGCTTCGGGGCGGGGGTCGAGACCTGGGGCACGGCGGGGCCTCCTGAGCGGCTCACTAATGTACGAACTAGTACGTTAGTCATAGCACCCCGGAGCGGCCTGGGGAAGCCCTCTTCTACAATCGCGGTCACTGGCCCCTTGCCCGAAGGAACGCGATGACCAGCGTCGAAGAACCGGCACGACCGAACGGGCGCATCCGTGACGCGGCCCGCACCAGGGCCGAGATCCTCGACGTCGCGACCAAGGAGTTCGCCCGCTCCGGCTTCGCGGGGGCCCGGGTCGACGAGATCGCCGCCCGCACCCGCACCACCAAGCGGATGATCTACTACTACTTCGGCGGCAAGGAGCAGCTGTTCACGGCCGTGCTGGAGCGGGCGTACTCCGTGATCCGGCAGGCGGAGCAGGAGCTGGACGTCGAGCATCTGGACCCGGTCGCCGCCATCCGGCGCCTGGCCGAGGTCACCTTCGACCACCACGAACGGCACCCGGACTTCATCCGTCTGGTCAGCATCGAGAACATCCACGAGGCCGAGCACATCGCCGCCTCCGAGAAGCTGGGCAGGATCGGTTCGCCGGCGCTGGACGTGATCCGCCGCATCCTGGAGTCGGGGCAGCGGTCCGGCCTGTTCACGGCCGATGTCGACGCCGTCGACCTGCACGCGATGATCAGCTCCTTCTGCTTCTTCCGGGTCTCCAACCGGCACACCTTCGGTGCCCTCTTCGGCCGCGACCTGGTCGCCCCCGACCTGCGCGAGCACTACCGCAAGATGCTCGGCGACATGGTGATCGCGTATCTGACGGCGGACCGCGCGACGGACTGACGACAAAACCGCGCGACGGACCGGCGACGGCGCCCCGACCCGCTCCGGGCCGGGAGGTTCGTTCGGCGCCACCCCTTGACACCCGGGAAACGTGGGCGCAACATCCGTAGCCAACCGCTACTAACTATCCAGTGCGTTAATTAGTCGGGTAGCACCCGGCGTGGCCGCCCCAGCACCCCAGGGGACCCGGCCCCCTCCCCCACGTCGCGCACCGCATCATCCCGCCCAGCCCTGCGCAGCCCTGTCTTGCCCTGCCTTGCCTTCCTCCGCTTCACTCCCTCCCATGGGGGAGATCCCTCGAAGGAGCACGCCGTGTCCGTCCCCGCCGCACCTCCCGGCCAGCCCAGGAAGGCCGCCACGGCCGCCTGGATCGGCAGCGCCCTGGAGTACTACGACTTCTTCATCTACGGCAGCGCCGCCGCCCTGATCTTCCCTACGGTCTTCTTCGACGAGTCCGACCCGGCGACCGCGACCCTGCTGTCCCTGGCCACCTTCGGTGTCGCGTACGCGGCGCGGCCGATCGGCGCGCTCTTCCTCGGTCACTTCGGGGACCGGCTGGGCCGCAAGAAGATCATGGTCTTCACGCTGATCCTGATGGGTCTGTCGACGTTCCTCATCGGCTGCCTGCCCACCCGTGACCAGGTCGGCACCCTCGCCCCGGTCCTGCTGGTGGTCTGCCGGGTCCTCCAGGGCATCTCGGCGGCGGGCGAGCAGGCCAGCGCCAACTCCATGACGCTGGAACACGCGCCGGAGGACCGGCGCGGCTTCTTCACCAGCTTCACCCTGAGCGGCACCCAGGGCGGTCAGCTGCTCGCGACCCTGGTCTTCATCCCGATCGCCGCGCTCCCCGAGGACCAGCTGCTGTCCTGGGGCTGGCGCGTCCCGTTCTGGATGAGCATCGCGGTGGCCGTCGTCGGCTACGTCATCCGCCGCACGCTGGACGAGACACCGGCGTTCACCCGGCAGCAGACCGCCTCCGAGGGGGTCGCGAAGCTGCCGCTCGCCGTGCTGATGCGCGAGCACTGGGCGGACGTGCTGCGGGTGATCGCGGGCGCGCTGGTCGCCTCGGTCTCGACGATCTTCACCGTGTGGGCGCTGGCCTACGGCACGAGCGAGTCGGTCGGTCTGTCGCGTTCCTCGATGCTGTGGGTGGGCGCGCTGGCCAATCTGGTCGCGCTCGCCGCGATCCCGCTGTGGGCGACGCTCTCCGACCGTGTGGGCCGCCGCCCGGTGTTCCTGATCGGCGCGGCCGGCAGCGCGGTGATGATGTTCGTCTACCTGTGGGCGATCTCCACCGGCGCCTACCCGCTGGTCCTCGTCCTCGGCATCGTCACCTTCGGTGTCGTCTACAGCGCCGCGAACGGCATCTGGCCCTCCTTCTACGGCGAGATGTTCTCCACCAGGGTCCGGCTGTCCGGCATGGCCATCGGCACCCAGATCGGCTTCGCGGTCGCCGGTTTCGCCGTCACCTTCGCCGCGCAGATCGCCGGTCCCGACGGGGACGACTGGTTCGCGGTGGCGCTGTTCACCGCGGCGCTCTGCGTGCCGCCGGTGCTCGCGGCCCTCACCGCCCGCGAGACCCACAAGGTCCCGACCGAACTCCTCGGCGTCCGCGCCGCCGACGCGACGCACGACCGGGAGCGGGTCGCGGCCTGACCTCCCCGTCCCTGATCGCGGGCCCCGAGCACCGGTGGTGTTCGGGGCCCTGTCCGCGTCCCCCGCTCCGCGTCGGGCGCCCGGCGGCTCGCCGTCCGGCGAGTGGGGTACCCCGCCGCGAGGGTCCGCGCAGGTCGGAGGGATGATGACGCCGGCGCCACGATCACGCGGGCCGGCCGGGGGTGGGGGATGCGGAGCGAGAAGTCGCGCAAGGGCGTGTTGATCGGCGTGGTCGCCGGGGTGGGGTGCCTGCTGGTGGCCCCTGTCCTGCTGATCGTCGGGGCCCTCACGCTGATGCTCCTGGGCCGGGCGCTGGCTCCGCTCCCGATCCCCGACGGCGAGGCGCTCGCGCTGCGGGACGAGCAGATCCTCGGCACATGGCGGGACGACTCCGGCGGCCTGCTGGTGCTGCGCGAGGACGGGACGTTCACCTCGGACGGGGTGTGCGGCGACTTCAAGGGCGACGACCTCGCCGCCACCGCGGCACCGGACCCCGGCAGCGGCACCTGGGAGCACCGCGAGTCGGAGGAGACCGAGACGGACACACCCATGTCGGAGGTCCACCTCACCTTCACGCCCAGCGAGGTCTGGACGCGGTACGAGGCGCGGGGGACGTCCCGGAAGGCCGTCCTGTGGGCGTTCGTCGGCGATCCCGACTCCGGGGACGTGTGCGTGCTCGACAAGGTCCGCGGGACCGCCGGATGACAGCTCAGCGCTTGGGGACGCCGTACGCCCGCTCCACGCGCAGCCGCAGCACGAGCCGGCGGTCGCGGACCATCGCCGCGCGGTAGTCGTCCCAGTCGGGGTGCTCGCCCCCCACGTCCCGGTACAGCCGGACCAGTTCCTCGACGGTCTCGTCGTAGGGGTCCTCGGCCACCGGGGTGAGGTCGGCGGTGCCCTCGACGACCGTGTAGGCCCAGCGGTCGGCGCTGGTCACGTGGTACGAGACGCGGGGGTCGCGGCGCATGTTGCGGGTCTTGGCGCGCCCGTCGGTGATCGAGACCCTGATCGTCCGCTCGTCGGGGTCGTAGGCGTGGTTGACGTTCGAGAGCTGGGGGCGGCCGTCCGCCTTGAGGGTGACCAGCACCCCGCCGTCGAGCTCGGAGACCAGCCCGAGCAGGGCGTTCTGTACGGCGTCCGTGTCAAAAGTGTCCGAGGCCATGCCCAATCAACGTGCCGGAGGTGGCTCGCGATTCCCCGATCCGCCGCGCACGTCGCAGCACGGCCGTTGGTAGACACTGTCTACTGCCGTGCGGTAGACAGTGTCTATGAGTGAACGGAACGCCGGGCTCAGGACCCGGCTCGTGGATGTCGGGGTCGAGTTGGTGACGACCGAGGGTGTGCAGGCGCTGTCGCTGCGGGAGATCGCGCGGCGGGCGGGGGTGTCGCACGGGGCGCCGCGCCGGTACTTCCCGACGCATCTGGAGCTGCTGTCGGCCATCGCGCGCCGGGGCTTCGAGGACCTCGCGGCCAGGGGCGCGGCTGCCGTCGGCGACGGCACCGAGAGCCCCCGGCGGCAGGTGGCGACGCTGGGCCGGGTGTACCTCGACTTCGCGCTCACCCACCGGGGCATGCACGAGCTGATGTTCCGTCACGATCTGCTGGAGAGCAACACGTTGGGACTGCGGGAGGCCAGCCTCCCGGTGTTCGGCCTGCTCGTGGACCTCGTGGGCCGGGCCCGGCCGGGCGTCGACGCCCGGCTCGTCGCCGGGGCGCTCCTGGCGAACCTGTACGGCATCGCCCAGCTGTGGACCTGGGGCAGCCTCCAACTCATCACGGGCACGGACGACTTCACCCCCCTGCTCGACGCGGCACTCGACGCGCATCTCGGGAGTGAGGACCGATGACCGCGGTGACCCGGGAGGCCGGCGCGGACGAACGGCCGGCCGTGCCCGTGCCGTACCGCCGGCTGACGCTCGCGAACAGCGTGCTCGGCGCGGTGATCGTCGCCCTCGACGGGACCGTGCTGACGATCGCCCAGCCCACCCTGCGCCGGGATCTGGACGCCTCCTTCGCCGAGGTCCAGTGGACCAGCACCGCCTATCTGATCGCGGTGGCGAGCCTGCTGGTCTTCGCGGGGCGGCTCGGTGACCGGTTCGGACACCAACGGGTCTTCGCCTGGGGTGTGTTGGGGTTCGGCGCGGCCTCGGCGGGCATCGGCCTCGCGCCCGGCGTGGGCTGGGTGATCGCGCTGCGGGTCGTCCAGGGGGTGTTCGGGGCGCTGCTGCAACCGGCCACGCTCGGGATGCTGCGGGCCGCGTTCCCGCCCGACCGGCTGGGCATGCCGGTGGCGCTGCGGACGAGCGCCATCGGGGTGGCCGCCGCGACCGGCCCGCTGGTGGGCGGGGTGCTGGTGACGGAGCTGGGCTGGCGCGCGGTGTTCTTCCTGAACGTGCCACCGGCGCTGGTCATGGGCCTGCTGGCGCTCGCGGTCCGTGCGCCCCGAGCAGCGCGCGGCGTGCCCGTCGGGGGCCTCGACACCCGTGGCGCGGCCCTGCTCGCCGTGGCGCTCGCGGCGCTCGTGCACACCCTGGTCGGGATCCCGGGGCACGGCTGGACGGTGCCCGGTGTGCTCGGTCTGCTCGTGGCCGGCGCCGCGGCCGCTGCTCTCGTGCGGCACGAACGGCGGGCGCCCGACCCGTTGCTGCCGCCCGCCGTGCTCGGCTCGGCGACGGCGGGCGCGGCACTCGGGGTGCTGGTGACCGCGTCGGCGGCGATGATGGGCGCGCTGTTCGTCGGCAGCCATCTCTTGCAGGACGTGCTCGGCATGGACCCGCTGCGCACCAGCCTCGTCGCGCTGCCCGGCGGCGTGATGATGATCCTCGGCGCCCCGCTCTCGGCGGTGCTGCTGCGCCGGTGGGGCGCCCGTCCGACGGCCCTGACCGGGACCCTGCTGCTCACCGCCGGGGTGCTGGTGCTGTCGGCGGTCGGGCCGGGCTCGCCGACGGCGGTGACCAGCGGCGGCTTCCTGCTCCTGGGCGCCGGGTTCGGCGCGGTGATGGTGACGGCCACCGCGGTCGTCGTACGGGACGCTCCGCCGGAGGCGGCGGGGGTGGTGGGCGGCCTCCAGCAGACCGCGATGAACATCGGGCCGACGCTCGGCGTGGCCGCCGCCGCGACGCTCCTGCCGCTCGCCGCGGGGCCCGCGTTATGGCTGCTGGCCGGCCTGTCGGCGCTGGGAGCGCCACTCGCCGGACGAATGCCCCGACCCGCCCGTTCTCCGAGGGATGGATCGCGATCGGTACGGAACGATGAAGACAAGGACGTCTGTGAGCCGTGACCGGGCCACCGGAGGAGAAGCACCATGGAACGACTGCGCCGACAGATCGAGCCGCGCGAGGCCGGCCTCGACCCGAAGACCCTGGCCCGCCTCGACGAGTACCTCGGCCGTCAGGTCGACGACGGCCGGCTGCCCGGTTATCTGCTCTCCGTCGCCCGGCACGGCCGCGTCGCCCACCTCACGACGTACGGCCGGCGCGACGTGGACGCGGGGCTGCCCGTCGAGACCGACACGTTGTGGCGGGTCTACTCGATGACGAAGCCGGTCACCTCGGTGGCCGCGCTGATACTGGTCGAAGAGGGGCGGCTGTCCCTCACGGACCCGGTCTCCCGCCATCTGCCGGAGTTCGCCGAGCCCCGGGTGTACGAGTCCGGTGAGGGTGCCGCGATGCGGACCCGGCCGGCGCGGCAGCCGATCCTCGTCCGGCATCTGATGACCCACACCTCGGGCCTGACGTTCGGCTTCTACTACGACCACCCGGTGGACGCGCTCTACCGGGAGGCGGGCCTGGAGCACTCGGTCCGGCCGGGCGCCGACCTCGCCCAGACCTGCGCGGAGTACGCGCGCCTGCCCCTGCAGTTCGAGCCGGGCACGCAGTGGAACTACTCCGTCGCCAGCAACGTCCTCGGCCGGATCGTCGAGGTCGTGTCGGGGCAGTCCCTCGACGCGTTCTTCGCCGAGCGGATCCTCGGCCCGCTGGGGATGACCGACGCGGGTTTCCAGGTCTCCCCCGACCAGGCCGGGCGGCTGGCCCAGCTGTACGGCGAGCAGGAGGACGGCTCGATCGCCCCGGTACCGGGGCTGCCCCTGCACGGCCGGCCCCGCTTCCTGTCCGGCAGCGGCGGGATGGTCGCCACGGCCCGTGACTACCACCGCTTCGCGGAGTTCCTGCGCCGCCGCGGCGAACTCGACGGGGTCCGCCTGCTGGCCCCCGAGTCCGTCGACACGATGGCCTCCAACCAGCTGCCGGGCGGCGTCGACATCCACACCTACGGCAGCGGCTTCCACCAGCTGCCGGGGAACGCGGGCGTCGGCTTCGGCCTCGGCGTCTCCGTCGTCATCGACCCCGAGGCCACCGAGAGCCCCTCCTCCCTCGGCACCTTCGGCTGGACCGGCGCCGCCACCACGATCTTCTGGGTGGACCCCCGCCGCGACCTGACCGTCCAGTTCATGACCCAGGTACGCCGCCGTTCGTCGTTCTCGGTCTACCCGGACCTGAAGCGCCTGCTCCACGAGGCGGTGGTGGACTGAACCGGCGGCCCCCTTCACTCCTCAGCCCTCCACCCGCAACGCGAACTCCACCCCGTCCTCGGCCAGTTCCCTGAGCCATGACTCCGAGCGTTCCGGCGTCTCCGCCGCGCGGAGGAGGCCCGGGGGCAGGGAGGCGTCGAGGATGTGGGTGACGCCGAGAGCCAGGGGGCGGGAGACGCAGCGGGCCATGGCGCTCTCCTCGGCCGTGCCGGTCAGGTCGAGGAGGTAGCGGCCCGACCAGCGGTCACCGGAGCCGGCGTCGACATCGAGGGTCACGGCCAGGACGACCCGGTCCCGGTCCGCCTCCGTCATCGGGTGCAGCGCGGCGAGTTCGGCGGCCAGGGCGGCGATGCGGACGTCGTCGTCGCGTTCCAGTTCCGCGAAGACCGGGGCCCAGGCGGTGAGCCAGCCGTCGAGGCGGAGGGTGCCGCGGACGAACGTGCGGGGTTTCCACCCCGCCGGGAGGCCGTACTGGGCGAGGAAGGGCACGCTGTCGCGGTTGGGGTAGGCCTCGAAGGTCTCGCCGTCGACGACGTACGGACGGGTCGCCCGCCAGGGGCGCCCCGCTGTCGTCTCCGTGCCGTCCTCGATGTAGCGGGCCGGTGCGCGCAGGGCGTTCAGGACTCCGGCGGGCGCCCAGCTGAAGCGGTACCGGAAGTCGTTCGGCACGGCCGGGACACCGCCGCAGTACGAGGTCAGGGTGTACGAGGCGGCCGTGCCGGGCCCGATCGCCGCGGTCGCCCGGGCGATCAGACTGTGGGCGAAGAGGTGGTCGATGCCGGGGTCGAGGCCCGCCTCGGTGAGGACGGTGACGCCCGCCGCCCGCGCCGCCGGCGCCCGTTCCAGGACCGCGTCCGAGACATAGCTGGAGCAGGCGAAGTGGGCCCGCGCCTCGACGCACGCCGCGAGCAGCGGCCCGTGCTCCGGAGCCGGGAGCATCGAGACGACCACGTCGCCGGGGGCCAGTTCGGCCGCGAGCGCCGCGCGCGTGTACGCGCGGGGCTCGGCGCGGCCCGCGAGGCCGAGGGCGGCCAGGGCCTCCTCGGCGCGCTCCTCGGTGCGGTGCCACAGCCGAACCCGTGCGGCGGTGTCGCACAGCTTCGCCAGGCCGCTGCCCGTGGAGAGGCCGGCACCGACCCAGTGGACGGTGCCGCTCGCGGGGACCGCGTCATCAGTCATCCGGCAACTCCCGTGTGGTCAGGCCCAGTTCATGGGACGCGTGGCGGAACCGGTCCAGGCAGCGGCCCCACGCGCCACCGGTCCGGAAGTCCAGCAGCTGCGGCAGCAGCGCGGCGGAGAAGTCGGTGCTCGCCTCGCGGGGCAGCAGGGAGGGCAGGTTGTCGATCGCGATCAGGTCGAGGGGCGGGTGCTCGCGCAGACGGCGGACCGGGTGGTCCCAGTCGGTGGTGGCGTCGTAGACCGGCAGGACGTTCATGGGTGAGCCGACGTCGACGGTGACGTCGGCGAGGGTGCGCAGCCGGCGGTCCGGTGCGTCGAGGTCCTTGTCCGTGAGGAACGGCGGCACCGGGCTCGTCGTCAGCACGG
Source organism: Streptomyces sp. MA5143a (assembly GCF_900290235.1). Taxonomy (GTDB): domain Bacteria; phylum Actinomycetota; class Actinomycetes; order Streptomycetales; family Streptomycetaceae; genus Streptomyces. The sequence continues at coordinate 107,566 of NZ_OLMK01000010.1, read as the reverse complement.
TGTTGACCATCAGGTCATGGGCGAGCAGGGCGCCCTTGTCGAGGGCGCGGGTCTCGGCCACGTCCCAGCAGGTGGGCTCCACCCCGGCCTCGTCGAGCGCGGCCCGCGCACCGCTGCCGCTGCGGCCCAGGGCGCCGATCACCAGCGCGGTCAGGTCGCCCTCGCAGGCGCGCAGCCGGGCCTCCATCTCCTCCTTGGCCATGGGCACCAGCGGCGTCCGAAGACCGCCCCGGTGGTGCAGTACCGCGAGGGCCGCGCCGAGGTAGCCGGCCCAGAAGCCGAACGCGGCGAGCCTGCGGCCCTGGTCGTCCACCAGGTACTCCAGGTCCAGCAGCGCCCCGCCCCCGGCGGCGAACCTCCGCAGCAGCGTCTCGGCGCCGGGCTGCCCCTTGTAGGCGTGCCCGAAGAAGATGTGCCGGTGGGTGAGTTCGGCGGGTTCGTCGGGGAGTTCCTTCAGACCCACGATCACCGCGTCGGACGGGGCCTGCGGCCAGCGGCCCGGCTCGGTGACCCCGCAGCCCGCCTCCTCGTACGCCTCCGTCGGGAAGATCCGTTGCGGGGAGTCCTCGACGGTGATCCGTACGCCGCTCTCGACGAGCCGCCGGGCGTCGGACGGGACGATCGGGGTGCGGCGTTCGGTGGTACGGGTCTCGTGGCGGAGCCACAAGTGGCGATCGGTCATACGAGGTTGGCCTCCGGGCGCAACGCGTCGGCCGTGAAGCGGTCGACGCTCAAGGGGCTGATGTCGACGAAGGGTACGCGGCCGAGGTACAGGTCACGGACCACCTCGCCGACCGCCGGCCCCTGGAGGAACCCGTGGCCGGAGAAGCCGGTGGCGTAGAGGAAGCGGGAGCATGAACCGGCCTCGCCGATCAGGGCGTTGTGGTCCGGGGTGATCTCGTACAGGCCCGCCCAGCCGCCCGTGCGGCGCAGGTCCAGCAGGGAGGGGGCGCGGTGGCGCATGGCCTCGTAGAGACGGGGGATCCAGCGGTCGTGGGTGTCGGTGGCGAAGCCGGGCCGTTCGTCGGGGTCGGACATGCCGACGAGGAGACCGGGGCCCTCGCTGTGGAAGTAGAGACTGCTGGTGAAGTCGATCGTCATGGGCAGGTCCGGCGGCAGGCCCGGCACCGGTTCGGTGACCGCGATCTGCCGACGCAGCGGCTCCACCGGGAGGTCCACGCCGACCATGGCGCCGACGGAGCGGGACCAGGCGCCGGCCGCGCACACCACGGTGTCGGTGACGATGCGGCCCTTGCCGGTGACCACCGCGGTGATGGTGTCCCGCCAGGTCTCGATGCCGAGGACCTCGCAGTTGCGCAGGACGGTCGCGCCGTGGCGGCGGGCACCCGAGGCGTAGCCGTGGACCACGGACTCGGGGGTGCAGTGCCCGTCGTCGGGCGAGAACGCGGCGGCGAGCAGCCCGTCGGTGCTGATCAGCGGGGAGAGCCGCTGGGCCTCGGCGGGGTCGATCAGGCGGCTGGGCACGCCCAGGTCGTTCTGCAGTTGTACGCCGGCCTCGAACTGGGCGACCTCGTCGGGCGTCGACAGCAGGAAGAGGTAGCCGACCCGGTGGAGGCCGATGTCGTGGCCCAGGTCCTGTCCGAACCGGCCGAACGCCTCCAGGCTGCGGGCGCCGAGCTGGATGTTCAGTTCGTCGGAGAACTGTGCGCGTACGCCGCCGGCGGCCCGTGCGGTGGAGCCGGAGGCGAGTTCGTCCCGTTCGACGAGGACGACGTCGTCCACTCCTGCGGCGGCGAGATGGTAGGCGATGCTCGTGCCGATGACACCGCCGCCTATGACGACGACCCGTGCGCTGCGGATCACGTACGCGGCTCCCTTCGTCCGGTCGTGGTCGGTTCACCCGACGGAGTCAGGTCTTCCACCACAGGCGAACGTTCATGCGGTGCGGCAGCGGAGTCGGTCCGGGGGCGCGCCGTGCGCACCGCCCCGCCAAAACGTTACGGCGGGCGCGGCGGCCGGTGTCGGACGATCCGATGACGGCCGCCGCGCGACCCCGTGCGACGTGCGGGAACGCGTGGTGCGGCGCTCAGGAGGAGTGGACCACCGCGTCCAGGTGGGGCAGGTAGTGGTCCAGCCGCTCGCGCTTGGTGCGCAGGTAGGTGATGTTGTCCTCGCAGGGCGTGATCAGCAGCGGCACCTGCTCGGAGACCTGGATGCCGTGGCGCAGCAGCGCCTCCCGCTTGCGCGGGTTGTTCGACATCAGCCGCACGGACCGTACACCGAGGTCGTGCAGCATCTCGGCCGCCACCCGGTAGTCGCGGGCGTCCACCGGCAGGCCGAGGGCGATGTTCGCCTCGACGGTGTCCAGACCCTCGGCCTGGAGCTTCATCGCCTGGAGCTTGGCGAGCAGCCCGATGCCGCGCCCCTCGTGGCCGCGCAGGTAGACGAGGACGCCCCGGCCCTCCGCGACGATGGCGCGCAGCGCGCTGTCGAGCTGCTCCCCGCATTCGCAGTGCTGGGAGCCGAACGCGTCACCGGTCAGGCACTCCGAGTGCAGCCGGACGAGTATGTTCTCGCCGCCGCTGATGTCGCCGTACACCAGCGCCACTTGTTCCTCGCCGCGATCCTGGTCGAGATAACCTACGGCCTCGAAGTCGCCGTACGTCGTGGGCAGCGGTGCATTGACCACGCGGACGGCACCGGAGGACTGGGCGTGAGCGCCGAGTACGCCAACATTTTCTGTCATGATCTGGTTCCTATCTGGTGAGTCCTGACGTCATGCGAAAATGACGGAGCATCAGCAGAGACGAAAGGCCGGGAAAAGATGAGCAGTTCGGGAGCGGAGTCCGGTGCGCGGCAGGAGGGACGGGGACAGCAGCCGACGGTATACGGTCTGCTGCCCGCCGACACCACCGCGGACGTACGGGAGCGGGGCGCGGCGGCCGGCCGGCAGGTCGCGGTGCTTCCGGTCGGCAGTTTCGAGCAGCACGGCCCGTATCTGCCGCTGGCCACGGACACGCTGGTGGCGTGTGCCATAGCGCGGGAGATAGCCGCCGCCTACCCGGTGCACCTGCTGCCACCCGTGACCATCGCCTGCTCGCACGAGCACGCCGGCTGGCCGGGCACGGTGAGCATTTCCGCGACGACCCTGCACGCGATGGTCCGCGACATCGCCGACTCGCTGCGCCGGTCGGGCGTCGAGGCGCTGGTCGTGGTGAACGGACACGGCGGGAATTACGTTCTGGGCAATGTCGTCCAGGAATCCACCGCGGCGGGACATCGAATGGCGCTTTTCCCGGCGATGGAGGACTGGGAGGCCGCCCGTGAACGGGCGGGTGTCGAGACCTCGTTGCTCAGTGATATGCATGCGGGAGAAATTGAGACCTCCATACTTCTGCATTGCCATCCGGAATTGGTCCGGCCCGGTCACGAGACCACCGATTTCCTTGCCGACGACCGCCGTCATCTCCTCTCCCTCGGTATGTCGGCCTACACCGATTCCGGTGTGATCGGCCGTCCTTCGTTGGCGTCCGCCATGAAGGGGAAGGAATTGCTGGAGGGGTTCGTCGAGTCCTTCGGGGCGTACTTCTCCGTGGTCACCTCGGACGCTCCGGCCGCCGGCTGACGGCGGGCCCTGAGCGAGCCGTACCAGCGGCCGACGAGGACCAGGGCCCCCGGCAGCGCCGCCGCGAAGCTGAGCACGCCGTAGACGACGGCCACGGTCAGGCCCTGGGAGGCGCCCAGGCCCGCAGCGCCGAACGACCAGGCGGTGACGCCCTCGCGGGGGCCCCAGCCGCCGACGTTCAGCGGCAGGCTCATGGCGATCAGGGCCAGCAGCGCGAGCGGCACCAGGGCCGCCGGGCCCGCGGAGGTGCCGGCGACGCGGGCGGCGAGCAGGAACATCGCCACGTAACCGGCCAGCACCACCACGGAGGAGATCAGCACCGCCGGGCCGCTGTCGCGGTTCAGCAGGGCGCCGCGCGCCTCGGTCAGGGCGGCACGGACCCGGCCGCCCCGGTCGCGCCCGGGACGCGGCTTCCGGCCCATCCGCAGCGCCGCCCAGATCGCGGTCGCGCCCAGGGTGACCAGCGCCAGGACTCCCGCCGTGCGGCGGGTCTGCTCCAGCACCGGTGAGGGCATCGTCAGCAGGACCGCCACGCCCACGACGGCCAGCACCAGCTGACCCGCCGTCCGCTCGATGACCACCGCGCGCACGCCGCGCCCCATGTCCCCGGAGCTCTGCCCGTGCCGGACGGCCCGGTGCACGTCGCCGAGGACACCGCCGGGCAGCGCCGCGTTGAGGAACAGCGCCCGGTAGTAGTCCGCGACGGCCGGGCCGAGTGGCAGCCGCAGGCCCAGCGCCCTCGTCACCGCGCACCAGCGCCAGGCGCTGACCACGGTCGTCAGCACGCCGATGCCGACGGCGGCGACCAGCGTCCCGCCGTCGATGCGCCGCAGCCCGTCCACGAACACACCGGTCCCGAGCCGCCAGACGACGACCACGAGAATGATCGTTCCGGCGATGCTCCCGAAGTGGGCGCGCAGGGCGCGGAGCACCTTGCCGGCGGCACGGGGGCGGGCGGAGGCCTGGGCGTCGCCCTCGGCGGGGAGGCCCTCTGCCTGCGCGCCGGACCCGTCATCACCCGGCAGCGCGTGCGGTGCCGGACGGCCGGACACCGCGTCGGCCGGGGCCCGGTGGCCGTCGAACGGCTCGGCGGGCGCCGCCGGCGGGTGGCCGGGCAGCGGGGCCGAGGACGCCCGGGGCGCCCGGACCGGACCGCCGGAGGCCTGGCGGGCGGCCGGGGTGACCACGGTCGGGGGCTTCGCCGGGGCGGGGTGCGCGGCGGCGCCGTGGGCTTCGCCGGGTGCCACGGTGGCCGGCGCCTCGGTCAGCGCCCGCTGGCGCGGGAGGGTGACGGGCGCGGTGGTGCGCATACGCCCCCGCGCCGACGGGGCGCTCGCCCGCACACGGGCCCGGACCCCCTTCGGCCTTACCCGGACCCGTCGTTCAACCGGCAGGGCGCGGGTGTCCACCGGCGCCGTCATGACGCGCCGCCCGTCGGCCGGGGCAGGGCCAGGAGGTCGCTGTGGTGGAGGGTGACGCGCAACTCGCCCGCCGCGCAGGCCGCCAGGCGGTCGCGGAGGTAGGCCTCGGCGCGCTCGGTGAGTTCGGGGCGCTGTTCGCAGGCCGCGCCGACCCAGCCGCGCAGCCACTCCTCGGTGAGGGCGATGTGCCGGTCGTCGAGCCGCCAGGGGCTCGGGTGGACCCGGACCGTGGCGCCCCGCTGGGCGAACGCCTCGCAGGCCACGGTGATCGCGTCGGGGCCGAGCAGCTCGCTCGCGCGCTGGTGGGCGTTGAACGCCTCGGCGATCTCCTGGTCCATGGGGTGGGCCGGTACGAGGTCGGCCCGGCCGACGACGGAGAGCGTCAGCAGCGCGGGTACGCCGGCGTCCGCGCAGGCCCCGGCGAGCGTCTCGATCTCCTCGCGGGTGAGGACGTCGAGCAGCGCGGACGCGGTCACGAGGGAGGCGTCGGCCAGGTCGTCCGCCGTGAGCCGCCCGATGTCGCCGCGCCGGGTGGTGACCGTGACGGGGCTGCCGTCGGCGCCCGCGCGGGGCGCCCGCTCGATGGCCAGCCGCAGCAGGGCGGGGTCCTGGTCGTGCAGGACCCACTGCTGGGCGCCGTCGAGCCGGGGCGCGAGCCAGCGGCCCATCGAGCCGGTGCCGCAGCCGAGGTCGTGGACGACCAGGCCGGTGGTCCGGCGGGGCAGGTTCGCCAGACGTATGCGCAGCGGGTCGAGCAGATCCGCCGCGCGGGCGGCGGCGTCGGCGCTCTCCCGCAACTCCAGCCACTGCGGGGCGTACTGGTGTCCCTCGGCCGCCGGGGTGTCACCGCCCCGCCCCGCCATGCTGAGCGCGGCGCCGGAGGCGGAGGCCGCGGCGAGCACGGACACGGCCGGAGCGGAAGCAGCCCCACCCACCACGGGCGCCACCGCGCCAGCGGTGAGCGCCGCGTCGGGGGCCACCCCGCGGGCGGCAACCGCCCCGGTGGCGGGTATCGCACCGGTGGCGGACCCGCCGGGCGGCGTCCCGCCCGTGGGAGTCGGCGTGCCCGCGGAGAGCGCGGCGCCGAGGCCCGCACCGGCGCCCACGGAACCCGCCGTGCCCGTCGGTGCCCCCGCGGACGCGGTCGTCGTGGTCGCCGTCGAGGCTGAAGTGGTCATGCCGCCCTCCGGGGTTCGTGGCGCAGTCGTCCGAGGACGTGGGCCAGGCTGCGGGCCGTGGTCGCCCAGCCGTCGAGCGCGGCGCGGCGTCCGCGCGCCGCGGCCTTCAGCCGGCGCCGTACGTCGGCCTCCCCGAACCAGCCGCGCAACTCCGACGCGATGGCCGCGGGGTTCTCCGGCGGGACGAGGATGCCGGGCACCCCGCCGTCGGGGGCGCGGCCGACGGCCTCCGGGAGACCGCCGACGTCCGTGGCCAGCACGGGGATCCCCCGGGCGAGGGCCTCGGTGACGGCCATGCCGTAGGTCTCCGCGTACGAGGTGAGGACCATCAGGTCGGCGGAGGCGTAGCTGGCGTCGAGTGCGGCGCCGGCCTGCGGTCCGGCGAGGTGCAGCCGGTCCTCCAGGCCGAACTTGGCGACGAGGCCCCGGATGTGGTCGACGTACTCGGGGTCCTGGTCGATGCCGCCGACGAGGACGCAGCTCCACGGCAGGTCGGTGACCGTGGCGAGGGCCTCGACCAGCCGGTGCTGCCCCTTGCGGGGGGTGACCGCGGCGACGCACAGCAGCCGGGAGACGCCGTCGGTGCCGGAGGCGAGGGGGGCGATGTCGGCGCCGGGGGCGGCGACATGGACCCGCTCGGGGGCGAGGCCGTGGTGGGACACCAGCCGGCGGACCGCCCAGTCGCTGGTCGCGATCACGGCGGACACGCCCCGCAGGGTCGTGCGCTCCTTGGCGTCGAGGTCGGCGGCCACGTCCGGCTCCAGGCCGGTCTCGTCGCCCAGCGGCAGATGCACCAGGACGGCCAGGCAGAGGCGTTCGGCCTCGGGGAGGATGATCTCGGGCACCCCGCAGGCGACGAGTCCGTCCAGGAGGACGACCGTGCCGTCGGGGAATTCCCGCAGCGTACGGGCGAGTTCGGCGCGGGCGTCGGCATCGGGGCGCGGCCAGCTGCCCGCAAGGGCGTGCTGGTGCACCTGCCAGCCGAAGCCGGGCAGATCGAGGCAGATCCGGCGGTCGTAGGCGTTGCCCCCGCTGGGGCGGGCCACGTCGTTGACGCCGCCCGGCATCACGAAGTGCACGGAGCGCAGCGACATGGGCACGATCGCGGCGGTCTTCAGCGCCGCGTTCTGCACGGGCACGTAGCCGAGCCTCACTTGCTCTCCCCCGTCGGCCTGGCCGGCACCGCTTGTCTGGGCGGCGGTACCGAGGTCCGCCCGGTCGATGGTCGTGTCGGTCACAGGGCACGCTCGTAACTCGCCCAGGCGATGTGCGATTCGTGCAGAGTGACCGTGATGCCCGCGATGCCCTTGGCGTTCTCGCCCATGGCGCCCTTGTGGATCCGCTCGGCGAGCCGGTCCGCGATCACCTTGGCGAGGAACTCCGTCGAGGTGTTGGTGTTCGCGAAGTCGGGCTCGTTGTCGAGGTTGCGGTAGTTCAACTCGCTCACCACGGCACCCAGCTCCTGCGTGGCCAGCCCGATGTCTACGACGATGTTGTCGTCGTCCAGCTCGGCGCGCCGGAAGGTGGCGTCCACGAGGAAGGTGGCGCCGTGCAGGCGCTGCGCGGGTCCGAAGACCTCCCCGCGGAAGCTGTGGGCGATCATGATGTGATCGCGGACGGTGATGCTGAACAACGGACGACCCTCCAGTGCGGTACGTCTGCCCCCGGGCCGGGGCATGCCGTGTAGTACGGCTGCTCCCTACCCGTTGTTCAGCCGAGTTTTGCGGTTTCTTGGGGGTCAGCGTTCCGTCGGGGCAGTTCAGGGACGGGTGGGGCGGATGCGCTGACCGGTCAGTAGGTCACTCGGCGGCGTACCGTACCCGATGGCAGAGCCCCGGCAGCTCTCCGCTCGCGAGTCTCGGCAGCACGTCCGGGAGTTCTTCGAAGGCACACTCCCCCGTGACGAGCGCGTCGAAGCGCGCGTCGGCGAGGAGTTCGAGGGCGAGCGCCAGCCGGTCGGCGTAGGTGCGGCCGGGGCGGGCGGCCGGGGAGACGGTGCCGACCTGGCTGCTGCGGATCGTCAGCCGGCGCGAGTGGAAGGCCTCGCCGAGCGGCAGGGCGATCAGGCGGTCGCCGTACCAGCTGAGTTCGATGACGGTGCCCTCGGCGGCGAGCAGACCGAGCGAGGTGACGAGGCCCTGTTCGCTGGCGCTGGCGTGCACGACGAGGTCGCATTCCCCGAGCGCGTCGCCGGGCAGCGCGAAGTCCACGCCGAGTGCGCGGGCGATGTCGGCGCGCGCGGGGTCGGCGTCGACGAGTTGGACCCGTACACCGGGGTACCGGGCGAGGAGGGCGGCCACCGAGCAGCCGACCATGCCGCCGCCGACGACGGCGATCCGGTCGCCGACGAGGGGCGCCGCGTCCCACAGGGCGTTGACGGCGGTCTCGACGGTGCCGGCGAGGACGGCGCGGGCCGCGGGGACGGACTCCGGCACGACGGTGACGGCGCTCGTCGGGACGACGTAGCGGCTCTGGTGCGGATACAGGCAGAACACGGTCCGGCCGACCAGTGCGTCCGGCCCTTCTTCGACGCGGCCGACGCTGAGGTAGCCGTACTTCACCGGGGCCGGGAACTCTCCCTCCTGGAAGGGCGCGCGCATGGTCGCGTGCTGGTTCTCGGGTACGCGACCGCTGAACACGAGGGTCTCCGTGCCCCGGCTGACACCCGTGTACAACGTGCGGACGAGCACCTCGTCCTCGGCCGGGGCGGCGAGCCGCTCCTCGCGGATCTCGCCCTGCCCCGGGGTGCTGAGCCAGAAGGCGCGGGCTGTGTGTTTCATAGGGGTCTCCATGAACGGTCGGGCGGTTCTCCACGTACGCAGCGGTGGACGTCGCGGAACGGTACGCGGCGGTGATCGACTCTTCCACACACGTTCGGAAGGTTTGCGGTGGCCCTGAACAACACTTACGACGGCCGGCTGGTGCTCTCTGAGACGGCGGTGGGCGCGGGCGCCCAGGTGCTGCTGCTCGCCTTCCTCGGTACGGCGATCGGACTGGGTCCCGCGGGCTGGCTGACCGGGCTGGCGTTCGCGTTCGCCACCTGGGCGGTCCTCAACCGCGCGCTGCTGCGCACCCGGCCCCGCTCCTTCGGCCCCGCGAACCGGGTCACGCTCGGCCGGGCGGTCCTGGTCGGCGCGGTCACCGCGCTGGTCGCCGACTCCTTCCAGAGCTCGCCGCCCGTCTCGCTGTTCGTCGGCCTGACCTCCGTGGCCCTGATACTCGACGGCGTCGACGGCAAGGTGGCCCGGCGCACGGGCACGTCGACCGCGCTGGGCGCCCGTTTCGACATGGAGGTAGACGCGTTCCTGATCCTGGTGCTGAGCGTGTACGTGTCGATGTCGCTCGGCCCGTGGGTGCTGCTGATCGGCCTGATGCGGTACGGCTTCGTCGCCGCCGCCAAGGCCATGCCGTGGTTGAACGGTTCCCTCCCGCACAGCATGGCCCGCAAGACGGTCGCCGCGATCCAGGGTGTCTTCCTGCTGGTCGCCGCCTCCGGGCTGCTGCCGTACGCCGCGAACTTCGCCGTCGTCGCGGTGGCGCTGGGCTCGCTGGTCTGGTCGTTCGGGCGGGACATCGCCTGGCTGTACCGCGACCGCGAGGACCAGGAGACGGCGACGGCCACGGTGACCGTGCCGGAGCAGGTGGCCGTGGCCGTGACCGTGGAGTCCGCCGCGGAGCGCCGCGAGGCCCAGCTGGTGTCGAGCTGACCCGAGCGACGCGTACGCACCGCTGAGCGTACGCCCGGCCGAGGGGGCGGGTCCGAAGCATGGCGGCTCAGGTGCCGAGTGTGTGGCCGGTCGTCGCGTCCACGTGGTCCGAGATCTCGTCATCGCGATCGCCGACGGTCAGGGTCCCGGCGGGCTCGAACATGAGGATCGCGGCGCCGGACGGGGCATACGGTTTGTGCTCCGTGCCTCGGGGCACAGTGAAGGCCCCCTCGCGGGAGCAGGACCGTGCGTTCACAGGCGGGCTCGCGCAAGGAGATGTGCGGCTCGCCGTCGAGCACCAGGAAAAACTCGTCGGTGGCGTCGTGGACGTGCCAGACGTGTTCGCCCTCGACCTTGGCCACACGAACGTCGTAGTCGTTGACGCGCGTGACGATGCGCGGGCTCCACAGGGCGTCGAACGAGGCCAGCGCCCCGCTGAGAGGGATCGGTTCGCTGCTCATGGACCCACGTTGTGGCGTTCCGCCCGGCAGATGTGAGTGCCAGGAATCGCCTACGGCCAGAGCGGCATCCAGCCGGATGGAGACCGTGGTCCCCCTCTCGGATTGCCTCGGCGCTGTATGCCTCCCACCCGCGTTCTCGCACAGCTGGACAACGCCAAGGTGCGGCCTCCCAGCCGTATCCGCCCCTCGATGTCATTCGCCATCGCGGTGACGGTGTCCCTTCGCTTCGGCAGTTGGGTGGAGGGGCAGGGTTATGTGGCCCTCTGAGCGGCAGACGGATGCCGGTCCGCGTGGCGAGCCAGTCGTGGAACTTCCCCAGATCTCCCAGTCCCAGGTAGCCGTCCCGGGTCTTCTGCGGCCGTATGTTGTCCCGCCGCGGTCGTCACTCGGCCGCCCCCGGGTCACCCTCAGAACCCGGGTCGGATGGGGGCCTTGCCGGGTCATCCCACAGCAGGACGAACGATTCGAACGATTCGCGGAGCTCCTTCACGTCGGCCCCCGCCTCGGCCAGGTGCTGCTCTGCCTTCGCGAAGATGGCCGCCCGCTCCCGTTTCGTGGCTTTCTCCAGCACCGTTCTCGCATGGGCGACGCCTCGGGTGGCGTCCTCCAGAACTTCCAGCGCTCGTTTCAGCCGGGCCTGGGCTTCGGCGACGCTCACTTCGTTGTCCCCGGTGTCAGCATCACGGCCTTGCCCAAGGACGGTCGTACGCTCCGCGTACACGGCGCTGTCCCCGACCGCACTTCGGTGCAGGCCCAAGCTGCCACGGCCGCCCCGCCTGGACGAGCGGGACTGCTCAGGCTCGGCGGTACCGTGCGATGTCAGATAACTGATCCGCGGCGCCTCGGGATGCCGTGCGCGCTCCCAAGCGCGCTTCCAGGCCTCCAGGGTCTCCTCCGGCATCTCGTACGTCTTGGCCTCGGCGATAAACACCGACCCGTCGGCCGTGCGCCCCACGATGTCGGGCTGGGTGCGGACGCCTTCGCAGGCGTTCACGAACGTGAGCACGGTGTCGAAGCTGGGCACGCGCTGTCCGCTCAGCGCATGGAACAGGGTGGACCTGCCGATGCCCGCGGCGCGGGCGATGGCGTCCGCCGGGACGTCCTCGGGCACGCTCTGCTGGAGCAGGTCGCGCAGCGCCTGAGCAAGCTCGGCCCTCTCGGCCGGGACGTCGTCGGGGATCGGCTTCATCGGCCGTCCCCCGCCATGATTGGGCATTCCTCCCCTTCCTGAGCTGGGCGTTGGTCAAGTCTCTCGGTTGTCTCTATCGTAAGAGACAACCGAGGGATTGGCGAGACAACTCTCCCTCCCCCCTTCTCGTACGGGAGTCGACGTGCACTTCTCCGCCGCTGTCACCAACGACGGTTCGTCCAGTCTCGCGTGGCTGCTGGTCGCGGCCTTGGCAGGCCTGGCGGTGTTCCTCGTCGGCTTCTACGGGTCCCAGAAGGAAAAGCCGGTCGGCCTGGAGCTGGGCTTCTACCCGGCACTCTTCCTCGGTGCGGGCGGCGCCGCGATCACCACCTTCGGCCTGCTCACCCTCTTCTCGTCGATGGACCTCATCTGACAGGTCGACCAGCCCCGTCTCTCCCCGACCCGCCGTTCGCCCGACAGGGCCTCGGCGGGTCGCGTCTTTCGCCAGGAGGGCGAGACACTCTCGTCGTCTCCGAACGCTGCGGGGATGATGCGGCCGTGTTTGCGCAGCCACCGGTGGAACACCTTGTCCTGCGCCACTAGGCGGGCGTAGGCGTCACCGGTGGGAGCGTGGTCCTTGAAGGCCACCTGGGCGATGTGAGACTGCGCCCACTGGCACAACGCCCAATCCGGGCCCCCGGTGTCGCTGTTGAACAAGGCCGGGAACGAGCCGTCACGGACGTACGCATCCCGCTCGGTCTGCCGCTGCGCGGGCCTGGCCTCAGTGGCGGCGAGCGCGTTCCGTGCATCGTCGACCTCCTTCTCCGCCACGACGACCCGCTCCATTTGCTCACGATGGATCTGCTTGACGAGATGACGCAGGAGGAACCCGCCGAGCTCCGCTGGCACCTCGAACTGGGCACCGAGCCGAACATACTCCGCATCGTGACCACCTTTCCCGTCGTAGTAGAGGCTGACCGGGAAAGCCTGTGATCAAGAGCCGACCCGAGCCACTCCTGGCCAGCACGACCAGGCATCCAAGGTGGGCGGTTCCCTGGCCTCAGTCCTGGAACGCAGGCAGAACCCCGAGGCGGGCGCCTGGAGCCTGACCAGCCGGCAGGAGATTTACCCCGACGACTTCGAGCGCGCCGGGCAGTTCCTCCGCTGGATCGCGACCAAGGCCCACGGTCGGCACCGATGTCCGGACGGGAGGGTCACCTTGGGCTGGACCCGGTTCTACGAAGATCCTCAGCCTGAGCCGCTGTTGGTGCGTGACGGTGCAGTGATGGTAGTCCGGAGAATCGTCGGCTGCGACCCGCGCGGCGGCCTTGGGCCGGTGCTGCGCCAGCCCCGGGCGACGCCGCCGTAGCGGTACGAGTGGCGGGTCAGGCGACCTGGCCCAGGAAGCGGGTGTGTGATTGTGGCTCCAGGGGATCTTCTTACGGCCTTAGGCCGTGTATCGAAAGCGGATCTTGGGCTGTGAATGATCACGGTTCATGGGGCGGGGAGACGTGACCCTCGGCCGTCACGTGGTGGGATCCACGTTCCGCGCCGCAGGCAGATCGCTGCCGCAGAAGACGCAGACGAAGTCGTCCTCGCGCACGATGTTGTGCTCCTGGCAGTCGTGGCACCGCCGGAAGACCACCTCCTGGGTGAAGCCGGAGGGCCGCCCAAGTTCTACGTAGCCGGTGAGGGGGCACGTACCGCCCTCAGCTCCACGATGTGCTCGCGAACGACGTGCACACGGTAGGCCCTGCTTCACGTCACGGCCTCACGTGAAGGCAAGCAGCTCGACATGGACTACGCGATCGTCTTCCACATCCAGGACGGACAGATCACCGAGGCCTGGGCTCTGTGGTCCGACACCAGGACGTACGACGAGTTCTGGTCGTAGCGGGGGACGCCGGGCGGCTGGGTGTCTGTCTGTCAGGGGAGGGGGCCGTCGAGGGGGCGTACGCCGACCCCGCGAGCGGTCTCCGCGAAGGCGTGCAGGCGGGGACTGTCACGGGCGGTGCACCAGACGAGCGCCCACTCGGTCCGAGGCGCGTCGTGGAGGGGTACGTAACTGATCCCAGGGTGGGTGTAGTACCGGGTGACATGCTGGTTCAGCGGGCTGACGATCCGTCCGGCGGCGACCAGCGCGAGTATCTCGTGGAAGGTGCGGGCCGCCGGGCCCGACGGGATCGGGCGACCCAGCGGCGTGTGACGCGGCAACATGGCGTCGCCCCAGTAGTCGGGCACCGGGGGGCGCTCGAAGGTCACACAGTCGCCGAGGTCCTCCATCGACATCGACTCCCGCCCTGCCCAGTCGGAGGCGGCCGGTACCGCGAGCACGCGGCCCTCCGTCAGCACGCAGGGCCCGACGGTCAGATCGGGCTCTCGGACCGGCAGCCACATGAGCTGGGCGTCCACCCGACCGGACCGCAGCAGCGCGAACGGGTCGCTGAAATGGAACTCCGTCAGGACGACGTCGCAGTGCGGGTGACGGGTGGTGAACTCCTTGATCACCGGTCGCAGCTCGTGGCCCAGCGCGCCCATGACGCCCAGCCGGACGGTGCCGCTGACGCCCCGTGCCGCGGCCGTGGCCCGGGCGAGCCCGTCGGTGATGAGGTCGTACGCCTGACGGAGGTCGGCCCGCAGGCCGCTGCCGAGCGGCGTCAGGACGACCGACCGGCTGGTGCGCTCGAACAGGGCTCCCCCGATCCGGCGTTCCTGCTTCTTGATCGCCTGGCTGACCCGGGCCTGCGACACGTGGAGCCGCTCGGCGGTGCGACCGAAGTGAAGCTCCTCCGCCAGCACCAGGAATATCTCGATGTCCCGCAGCTCCAAGCCGTCCCCCCGGATCGATAACCGCACGGTTATCGGCATGGTAGCGAAGCGGGCGTTGTTCCTGACCTGCGCGGACGGGAGGCTTGAGCAGCCGGGCGGAGGGACCGCCCCGGCCGTGCCGGGTGGAGTGCCCGGCACGACGAGAACCAGGGACGGACGATGAAGCACGGCACCTCGACGGTCGCCCAGCCGCCTGCCGACTCCCGGCCACCGGGCGCCTCCCCGCGCGTCCGCGAACTGCGAACCGTGTCGGACGCGGGCGCCGGGGCCGCGCCCGCAGCGGCTGACGCGGTGTTCCCGGCGGTCGCATTCGATGGAGTGGTCAAGGACTTCGGCTCGATGCGCGCCCTGCACGGGCTCGACCTCACGATCCGACCGGGCGAGCGAGTGGCTCTGCTCGGCCGTAACGGCGCCGGCAAGTCGACCTCCGTCGGCCTGCTGCTCGGCCTGGACGAGCCGACCTCCGGGACAGTACATCTGTTCGGCGCCTCCCCTGCGGCGGCGGTGCGCGCCGGAAGGATCGGCGCGATGCTGCAGGACTCCAAGCCGGTCCCCCGGGTGACGGTCCGTGAGCTCGTTTCCTTCGTCGCGGGCGCCTACCCGAAGCCCATGGCCGTCGACGAATCCCTGGACCTGGCCGGCCTGACCGATCTCGCCGGGCGGCGGGCCGACAGACTCTCCGGAGGCCAGGCGCAGCGCGTCGCCTTCGCCGTGGCACTGGCCGGGGACCCCGACCTGCTCGTCCTCGACGAGCCGACGGCTGCTCTGGACGTGCAGGCACGGCAGGCGTTCTGGCAGTCGATGCGGTCCCTGACCGACCGCGGGAAGACGGTGCTGTTCTCCACCCACTACCTGGAGGAGGCCGACCGCAACGCGGACCGGATCGTGGTCATCGACCGGGGCCGGCTGGTCGCCGACGGCAGCAGCGCGGAGATCAAGCGGACGGTCGGAGCCGGAACGGTCTCCTTCGACCTGCCCACCGCCCCGTTGCCGGAAAGCCTCACATCTCTCCCGGGTGTCCTGTCCGTCGAGATCGCCGGAGGCCGTGTGCGGCTGCGCACCTCAGACCCGGACGGCACCGTCAGCCGTCTGCCTCAGATGGTGTCGCTGCGAGGGCTCGAGGTGTCGGCGGCCGGGCTCGAGGACGCCTTCCTCAGCCTCACCGCTCGCCCTCTCACCGTTTCGTCCACCGAACAGGGCGCCGCCGAGGTGTCCATGAACTCCCCCCAGGCGGGCGCGTGATGTCGAGCTCGGTCATCCTTTCGTTCACTCTGGTGACGCGCTATGTCGGCCTTGAGCTGCGGCGCGCCTTCCGCGATGTCGGCTTCGTGGTCTTCGGTATCGGCACGCCCGTGTTGATGTACGTCATGTTCACCAACGTCGGTGACGGGTCCGCGAGGACACCCGACTGGGCCCTCAGCGCGATGGTGGGTCTCGCTGCCTTCGGCGCGCTGAGCAGCGGCCTGACGTCCGGTACGGCCGTGGCCGAGGACAAGGCGGCGGGCTGGCTGCGACGGTTGCGGGTCACCCCGCTCACCTCGGCTCAGGTCGTCGTGGGACGGTCCCTGACCGGTTCGCTGATGGTGCTGCCCGCGATCATCGTGGTTCTCGTCACCGCCTTGATCGCCAATGGCGTGCGCCTGCAGCCCTGGCAGTGGCTGGTTCTGATCCTCGTACTGTGGGTGGGCTCGTTGCCCTTCACGATGCTGGGGATCGCCAACGGCTACCAACTGTCGTCCCAGACTGCGAACGTCACGAACATCCTGTGCAACCTGGTGCTCGCTCTCCTCGGCGGTCTGTGGTTCCCGGTCTCCGAGTTCCCCGGCTGGCTGGCGCCGGTGGCTACTTGGACGCCCGGCCACCTCTTCGCCCGGCTGGGCTGGGACACCGCGGGGGGCCGGGCGCCCAGCCTCACCTCCGCAGCAGGGCTGGCCGGGTGGCTGCTGCTGTTCAGCGCGTATGCGGCGTATGCCTACCGGCGATCGGGGCGCAAGGCGTAGTCGGCTGGGGTGTGGGTCGTGCTAGTGGGTGGTGGTCGTAGGCGGGGCCGGCGCGGGAGTTCAGGAGTTCGTGACGGCTCGGTCGGACTCGCTGCGCAGAACGCAGAATTCGTTGCCCTCGGGATCAGCGAGAACCGCCCAGCCCGAGCCATCGGGATCTCGGTGATCGGCGACGAAGGTGGCGCCGAGTTCTGTCAGCCGGGCCACCTCCTGATCGCGCGAGGTCTCGGGTCGCAGACACAGATGGATCCGGTTCTTGATCGTCTTGGCTTCGGGCGCCTGCCGTCACCAGGCCGGACCGCGGTCTTCAGCTCGACCGGTCCGACGTACCTATAACTCCGCCCCCGCCCACTCACGTCAGCCAACCTAGAGCACTTCCGACACACGCCCTAGGCGTCGAAGGCGGTACTGCCCAGGGAGTGCCGTGAGTGCAGGGCGACCGATTCGGGCGGGTTGTCGGTGGCCAGGGCCTGCGGGGTATGGAGCGGACCGGTTAATACGGCGACCACACCGACAACCCAGACGGATCATGGTAGGAGTATTTCGCGTGGGCGTCGATGGCTTCGCGGTATGGAGTCTCAGGCGGAATGCCAAGGGGAGCCCCGCACTCGTTGCAGCGCCAGACCGTGCCGCGGAACGGCCACACATACGCCCTGATCTCCACCGGGCGCCGGATGCGGCCAAGCGCACGTGTGAATGGGCGGGCAGAGGGCTCTGGTCGCCCGCTGCCCGCCTACGGATGGCGCGTCGCCGTCAGTCCTTGGTCTGTGTGACCGGATGCCATGTGTTCAGGCCGTGGTCGGCACCGGGGTCGGGCGTCCGTCCGGTCGCCGACGCTCGACCGGCCCCTTCGTTCAACGTCAGGAGGACCACGGCGAACAGCAGCAGGACCGTGCCAGTGAGGATGACCGCGTTGAGCCGCTCGCCGAAGACCAGGACGCCGATGACCGCCGCCGTGAGCGGCTCGACCAGGGCAACGACGGAGGCCGTGGTGGCCCGTACCGCTCCGAGGCCGACGAAGAACAACGTGTACGCCAGCGCCGTCGGCACCGCTCCCAAGTAGAGGATCAGACCCAGAGTCCAGGCCGCACGCTCCAAGTCGGGGAGCAAACCCTCCAGCAGAGCCATCGGCAGAAGGCACACTGTGCCCACCGCGAAGCCGGTCACCGTCGCTTCGTACGCGCCACCGGCGTTCTTCCGGCCGGAGAAGCGGCCCAGCAGCGTCACGCCCGCGTAGCCCACTGCGGAGAGCAGCGCGTACCCGGTGCCCAGGAGGGGATCCGGGCCGGTGCTCTCATCCGCGCCTCTCATCAGCAACACCAGCCCCATGACGCCGCCCACTACGGCGGCGGTTCCGGCGGCGCCGGTGCGCTCACCCAGGGTGAGCCTGGCTCCGACGGCGACCAGTACGGGACCCGAGCCCAGGGTCACCACCGTGGCCACGGTCAGTCCGGCCTGTTGCACGGCGGCGAAGTAAGCCGTCTGATACACGGCCAGTCCGAAGCCCGTGACCAGGGCTCGCCGTGGGTTCGCCGCGTACGTTGCGCGCAGCGGGCGCTCCGTCTGCGGCCGCCAAGTCCGCCGGACCAGACTCACGGTCAGGAGTAGTCCGAGTCCGGTCAGGAATCGCCAGAAGGAAACGGAGATCGGGCCGATCCCGCTGACGTCGTACAGTTCGGCGGCCACAGCACCGCCAGTGCCCCACGCTGTGGCCGCGATCGCGACGTAGAGAACACCCTGCCGAACAGACAGGGCAGAAGAGGACTGCAACTGAGGTCTCCTCAAGTGGTTGCCGGCACGATCTGTTCCGTGGGCAACCCACTCAGCCATCCCGGCACCTCGGGATGGCTGAGTACGACTGCCCGCCTTAAGCGGCGGGCGGCGGAGGCGTCAGAAACAGCTGCATGTGATCACGCTACCCGGCAGCGGGGCAGGTGTCCCCGGCATAGGCTTTCCAGTCGGACCCTTTGCCGTTCGGTGATCCATCGATCATCGGTCCAGGTTCACATCCTTGGTCTCCGGTGTCGTCACATACACCAGCAAAGACACCAGACACAGCGCGGCCACATACCAGGGAAACCAATGTGCGTGCCCACGCTCGGTCAATCCCTGGACCAAGTAGGGAGCGGTCCCTCCGAAGATCGCCACCACAAGCGAGTAGGGCATGCCCAGTCCGACCGAACGCACCTGCGTGGGAAAGAGTTCCGCCATCGCGGTAGGTGCTATCGCGGCATAGCACCCGAACAACAGCAGCCCGGTGGTCATGACCGTGAGAAGAGACCACACGGAGGAGGAGAGGAGCGAGAACAGCGGAAAGATCAGTACCAGGTAGCCGCCCGCGAAGACGCTGAGCAGGGGCTTACGACCGATTTTGTCCGAGAGGTCTCCCAGGAGAGGAAGTGTCACGACCATCGCGATCTGGGCGACGACTGAGACCCACAGGGAAGAACTGGCAGACACGCCATACGTGTGCTGAACGTATCCGGGAAGGTAAGCAAGGAACGTGTAGTAGACCGTTGTCGCCCCGACGGTGAAGCCGATCACTCGCAATCCACTTGCCGGGTGCCTACGGAGCACTTCCCAGGTGGGGCGCCTCACCCTGAGATCCTGCCCCATGAGATAAGGTCCGGACTCTTCCAGGGTGCGGCGCAAGTAAAGCGCACAGAGGCCGATCACGCTTCCGAAGGCAAAGGGAATTCGCCAGCCCCAGTCACTCATTCCCGCCTCGCCGAGCCATAGGAGAACCAACTGGCCGAGGAGGGTCGCGGTGATACTGCCGAGCGTTCCGGTCACATACGAAAAACTGGAGTAGAAGCCGCGGCGGCCTGGTGGAGCGACCTCGGCCAGATAGGCCGCCGAGGCTGCCATCTCGCCGCCGGTGGACAGCCCCTGGGCCATACGCGCGAGGAGCAGCGTCATCGGAGCCAGCAGCCCGATCTGATCGTACGTCGGACAGACCGCGATGAGCAGGCTGCCGCCCGCCATGAGCGTCATGGACAGAGTGAGCCCCTTCCGGCGACCGTGCCGGTCGGCGAACCCACCCAACACGATCCCACCGAGCGGCCTGAAGAGGAAGCCGATCGCGAAGATCATCAATGTCTTGAGCTGCGCGGCATCCGAGTTACCAGAAGGAAAAAATTGAGGAGCAAAGAATACGGAGAAGATCACATACGAGTTCCAATCGAACCATTCCATGGCATGCCCGATGGACGCGGCGGAAAGACCGCGACGCGACAACGGGCGATACCTGTCGTCATGCGGAACGTCAAGTCCGATCGAACCGTTGCTGCGTGACACGCGACCTCCAGGCCCCGGATCGCTCCGCTCATTTTCTTCAGCTGCTCCGACGTGGTCACAGAGTCGCCAGCACTATTACTTCGTCCGGAACCCGGCGACCGGCTGCCCGTTCCTGCAGCAGAGTCACACCGCTCGCGATGCGGCGAAAGGACGCGCCGAGATCGGGTGCCCGACAGACTTCAGCCTCGACGGCCAGGCACAGGGCCGAGATCCGTAGCTCACTCGCGGCCCGGGAAGTGATGTTGCGCCTGCCTTCGAACAGGGGAATCGCGGCCCGGTGGAACTCCTGGATCATTTTGTTTGCCCAGGAAGGCGGCGCAGTCCCACTCGGCGGCCCGAACAACTCGGTAAACGCCCTGCGCGTGTCCTCCGTAAGGTCTGCCAGGTCGTCCGGCGACAAGCGGCTACGGACACCTTCACCGAACGTTCCGTCGATGAACTTACGCGAGAAGTCCGTGAACCAGGAACTTGGCTGGACGCTAGTGCGAAGCATATGCGTCAACGTGGACGCCATTGCGGTCCCCATTACCCAGGTGAGCGCGCGCTCGAATGTGTACTCGGAAGCCAGCTCCAGGGTCATGACCGTGGTTGCAGGGAGGACCAAGTCGACCGTATCGGCCGGATCTCCGATACGACGGTTCTCCAGACCGTCGATCAGCGGTCCCAGCAACTCGGAGTCGATATGGCGTGTGTGCGGGGATCGTCGGCCGTGGCGGGCCTCGACGGTGAGCAGGTCGACGAGGGCGAGCGGGCCGGCGAGGCGACTCCCGTCGGCGGAATCGAGCGCGATCACGTGTCTGAGCGTCTGGGCAAGGTCGTGGAGGTGGTCCAGAACATTGCCTACGCCCACGTCCAGGGGCGGTGCCAAGGCCACGGTTCGCGGGAGGAGCCGTACGGAGACGATCGCCCGGAGCAGCAGCAGGCGTAGGAGGGCAGGCTCGGCGCTCCGCAGGTCCCGTGTGACGAGCTGCCCCAGGTCGGCGGAGTTCGTCGCGTACGGATGAGGGCGATCCGGAGGAACCCACAGCTGAGGCCGGCCAGGTTGGCTTTCCGGTGCGAGCCACAGGCTCTCGGGCGGGGTGTCACTCCGGGTGAACCTCCTGACGCGCAGGACGGCCGGATCCTCGATCTCCGAGCAACTGGGCAACCGGTAGCCGGGAGTATTGCCCGAGATGCCGTTCACCCAGCGGACGAAAGCTGCCGCGGCTGGTGCACGGACACCGGTGACCGGTAGTTCCGCGTCGGATCTGCCAGGAGCGGACTCGACCATGCCATCAGTCGTGTCGGCGCCGTCGGGGGGCAGCGCTCCGGTGTCCTGCCGGAACAGCCAATAGAGGCCCTTGGTGACCGGACGGGTACAGACACGGCCGCCGCCTTCAGTCCGCACGAGGTGGCGTAACTGGCGTATGGCCATGACGCTGGCCATCAGCCGCAGCCGGTCCGGATCCGTGGCCGAACCGAATGCCGAACCGAGCAGGTCGTCCATGCGGGTACGCAGTTCCGGCGCGAGGTGGCTGGCCTGTTCGACGCAGTCAAAGGCCAGCGACAACGCGGTGACGGTCCCTGATTCGAGACCGGCCTCGACGATGGCGTCGGCGTCGGCGCCGACCACGTACAGCAGAGTGGACTCGCGCCACCAGACGTCATCGACACTATCGGCAAGCAGTTGGGACTGCCCGGTGTCACGGATGTGTGCGGCGGCGAGGTATTCCTGAAAAGTGTGGTGGGAGAAGGCGTACAGGCCGCTTTCGCGTTCGATGAGCAGTCCGTTCGAGCCCACGTCGGCCAGGAATTCCTCCGCGGTCAAGATCGTGGGCATTCGCCGCAGCATGGGTTCGATCACGGACAGAACCGCCGGCCTGGGGAGATCCCGGACGCGCTGTTCCATCATGGAGAAGGCCAGACCGCGGAGCAGGATCTCCTTCCCGTCACCGCTCAGGTGGCTGAGGATTCCCTTCTCCTCCGGCCGTCGCCAGAGGATGACCTGACAGATTTCGCCATACAGTCGTGCCCGGCTGCCAGGGAGCGCACCACGATGGCGATGGACGTTCGCGATCATCGTGAGCAGCATGGGGTTGACCGTCAGGTCGAGCAGCGCCGGTGCATGGTTGAGCCGCTCCAAGAGATCACCGGTGGCCGTTTCGGCCTTGTGGCGGACTTCCGCGTTCTCCGTGCCCGCGGCGTGTCTTTCGACTGCGAGATACCAGCCGCGCACGAATGAGAGCACCTGTTCGTCGGTGAGGCTTCGAACCTGGAGTACTGCCGCGCCGTTGACGCGCGCCGACAGATATCCCTGGGGACGAGAGGTAAGGACGTAGTCATTCAAGGGGTACAACGCGATCTGGCGCTCCACCCAGACAGCCATCGCCTTCCGGTCGTCCTGCCTCGCCACTTCGTCAAGTCCGTCGAGCAGGACCACACAGTCACCGTCCCGCAGTTTCTGCTCGAACCAACCAGCCGGTTCGCTGATCCCCCGTTCAAGGGTCTCCCGGACCAGATCGGCCAGGGTCACACCTGGCGTGTCGAGTACGGTGTCCACGTGGTCACGGAAGAACAGCAGAACGGGGACGGCTCGGCGACGGCCCCGGTGCTCCTCGCAGATCTGCCGTGCGGTACGCCGTAGCAGCGTTGTCTTCCCACTCCCAGGAGGGCCGACAATCGCGAGCACCACGGGTTGGCGGCGATCGAGAAGGTCGCCCAGCACATGGCGGTCGGTCACGTCATGGGGAAGATGAGCGAGAAGGCTCGTCTCGGCGCCGTCCGGTGTTTGGTGAGCAAGGCTCACCTGGATGAACACCTCGTCCAACTCAGGCGTGTAGAAGCCGATCGTCTCAAACCCTTTGAGATCGATATACCGCAGACTTCCGAGCAGGGCTGCACGATAGCGTTCGGGGAAGCGTGAGAACCTCAGCCCCAGCGCCTGGTCGATACTATCGACGATTCGTTGTTCCCAGCGCTTCGCCAGTTGTTCGATGATCTTCCCGGCGAACGCCACCAACGCAACCAACGCCTCGTACGTCAGAAGAAGAAGCACAGCCACCGCAGGGTGCTCCATCATCAACGACCGCCACAGCCCCGCTGCCACCGATGGTGGAATCACGATTGCCGTGATCAGCCCGACCGTCTTCCCCGACATGGACCACAACTTTCAGCCACGGAACGGTTGTTGCACCGTCCAAACGGCGTACACCCGCAGCATATGCACATTGTCGCCGAAAGAAAGAAATTGGCAATACTTTCTCCTGGTCGGCGCATTTGTGCGTCGTTGCCGTGCGTGGGCTGTCTCCGATCGAGAGCACCACGGACTTCTACCGGTGCTTCGTCACCGACCCTCGCAGCGTGGTGTCGCGAAGACGAGCCCGGACGGGGACACGGTCCGGTTCTACCCTGACGACCCGGCGGTGTGGGACACGATCCCCGGCCCGGTTTCCCCTGGAGACGCACTTCGATGCCCCTTCGCCGGCGGGGGCGTGCTGCACCAGCCCAAGGCGCAGGCCGAAGGTGCGGCCGCCGACGGCCACCCGCCCGGCCATGTACAAGGTCGCGATGTTCCTATCCGTTCCCCGGCGGCATGTTGTACGGCGTGACCACCTGGATCGCCGAGGGGAGGGACGGGCCCTCCTCCGGGAGGGCCTGGTGGGCGCGCATGATGGTCTGGCAGGCGCGGCGCAGGTCCTGGCGGAGGTCGTGGTGGAGCACGGCGGACAGTCGGCCGGCCCGCAGCAGTCGGGTGTTGTCGTGGTCCAGGTCGTGCGCGACGAAGACGTGCGGTTCCCGCCCCGCGGCGGCGAAGGCGTCGAGTGTCGCGGTGTTGCCGCCGCCGATCGAGTAGACGGCGGCGAGGTCCGGCTCCCGCTCCAGCGCGTCCCGGACCAGGTCCCGCTGGGTGGCGTCGAGGCCGTCGCTGTCGGTGACCTCGACGAGCCGCCGGGCCGGTTCGGCGGCCCGCATCGCCGCCCGGAACCCCATCTCGCGCTCCTCCTCGTTGCGGTAGAAGCCCCGGCTGATCGTCACCAGGACGGCGCCGGGCCGGTCGCCGAGCCACTGCCGGACCAGATACGCGGCGGTCGCCCCGGCGGCCCGGTTGTCGATGCCGACGTACGCGCTGCGCGGGCTGCTCGGCAGGTCCGTCGCGAGGGTGACGACGGGGATGCCGGCCGCGACCAGCCGTTCGATGGCGGCGGTGACCTCGGGGACGTCGGGGGCCTTGAGGATCACGCCCTGCGAGCCGCGCCGCCCGATCCGGTCGAGCATCCGGACCATCTCCGAGGCGGGCCCGGTCTCCCGGAAGTGGAAGCGGGAGCGCACCACCGCCGGGTGCAGGGACGGCAGTTCGGCCTCCAGGGCCTCCCGCACGGCCGTCGAGAACCGGTCCGGCGACTGCATCACGATGTCGACCATGAACGTACGGCCGCCGATGCGCACCTGGGTCCGCTGCCGGTCCAGGTCCTTGATCGCCTGCTCGACCTCGCGGGCGGTGCTCTCCCGCACCCCGCCGCGACCGTTGAGGACCCGGTCGACCGTGGCCAGGCTCAGCCCGGCCTGACGGGCGATCTCACGGATCGTGTAGGGGTGTCCCATGGCTGTTGTTCCCGGCTGTGGATGAGGGGTTTTTGAGGTGCTGCTGAGGGTTGAATGAGGGTGGTCCGGGCCCAAGACTGACAGAGACGGCGGCTGGACGAAAGACCGGCCGACCAGACCAGGGAAAGGACCCGGCATGGCCCTCACCGCTGCGGGCTCGGCGATCTGGCTGTCCGAGGAGGACTGCGACCTCGTCGTGTTCCGCGCCCTGGTCGAGCGCACCACCGATCCCCGCGACCACCCGTACGCGGAGGGCGTCGAGCGGAACGTCCCCGTCTACGACAGCGAGCGGCTCCGCGCGGCGTCGGACCGCCGCGCCGTGCAGGTCGAGCTGGTCCGGGCGATGCTCGACGGTCCCGGTGTCGTCGTCCTCAAGCGGGCCTTCCCGGACCCGCGGGTCGTGGACGCGGCCACCGCCGCCTTCACGGCACTGATCGAGGAGGAACGGGCCTCCGGGTCGGCCCGCAGCGACCACTTCGCGAAGCCCGGCGCCAACGACCGGGTGTGGAACGCGCTGGAGAAGACGGCCCTGCGCACCCCGGAGGCGTTCGCCGACTACTACGCCAACGACATGCTGGCGCTGGTCTCCGAGGCGTGGCTCGGCCCCGGCTACCAGGTGACCTCGCAGATCAACGTGGTCAACCCGGGCGGCGCGGCGCAGAGCCCGCACCGCGACTACCACCTCGGCTTCCTCGGCCGACAGCGGGCGGCGGGGTACCCGGCGCACGTCCACCGCCTCTCCCCCGTGCTGACCCTCCAGGGAGCGGTCGCCCACTGCGACATGCCCGTCGAGTCCGGCCCGACCCTGTACCTGCCGTACTCGCAGACGTACGAGCCCGGGTACCTGGCCTGGCGGCTGCCCGAGTTCGCCGCGTACTTCGACGCCCACCACGTGCAGCTCCCGCTGGAGAAGGGCGACGCGGTCTTCTTCAACCCGGCGCTGTTCCACGCCGCCGGGCACAACCGGTCGACGGACATCCGGCGGATGGCGAACCTGCTCCAGGTCTCCTCCGCGTTCGGCCGGGCGATGGAGACGGTGGACCGCGAGGCCATGGCGAACGCCGTGTTCCCGGTCCTGCTGGCGCGCAAGGCCGACGGCGCCCCCGAGGACGCGCTGCGCCGCGTGGTCGCGGCCACCGCCGAGGGTTACGCGTTCCCCACGAACCTGGACCGGGACCCACCGGTCGACGGACTCGCCCCGCCGTCCCAGGCGGACACGCTGTGGCGTGCGGTGACGGAGGAGTGGAGCCCCGCGCGACTGCGCGAGGAACTACGGACGGGCGCGGAACGACGCCGCACCTGAACCGCGGGGGCAGTACGTGAACCGCCCGCGCCGTGCCTGAACGCCGGCGCCGTACCTGAACCGCCGGCGCCGGTTTCGCCGGCCGCACCGCCCGTCGGCCGAAGCGCCGGGCTCGAACGAAAGGAAGCACCCCCGGATGGCACTCCTGGAGGACAAGGTCGTCCTCGTCAACGGCGGCAGCCAGGGCGTCGGCGCGGGCATCGTCCGCGCGGCCCTGCGCGAGGGCGCGACCGTCGCGTTCACGGGCCGCCGCGCCGAGGTCGGCGAGAAGCTGGCGGCTCGGACCGGAGCCACGTTCGTACAGGCGGACCTCGCCGACCCGGAGGGGGTGCGCTCCAGCGTGGACGAGGTGATCGCGGCACACGGCCGGGTCGACAGCCTGGTGAACGCGGCCGGGCTGACCTCGCGCGGCTCGCTGCTCGACACCTCGCCGGAGCTGTTCGACGCGCACATCGCGATCAACCTGCGCGCCCCCTTCTTCGCCATGCAGGCGGTGGTGGCGCATCTGGTGGCCCGCGGGGCGCCCGGCACGATCGTCAACATCGGCTCGAACTGCGCGCACGGCGGCCCTCCGTTCCTCGCGCCGTACTCCGCCGCTAAGGCCGGCCTGGCGGGCCTCACACGGAACGCCGCCCACGCCCACCGCTGGGACCGGATCCGGATCAACGACCTCAACATCGGCTGGACGGAGACCGAGGGCGAGGACGCGGTCCAGCGGGAGTTCCACGACGCGGGCGACGACTGGCGGGAACGGGCGGCCGAGCGGCTGCCGATGGGGAAGCTCGGGCAGGTCGACGAGATCGCCGACTTCGTCGTGTTCCTGCTGTCCGACCGCAGTGGTGTGGTCACCGGTTCACTGATCGACTGGGACCAGAACGTGGTCGGCGCGACCGACTGACCCTCTGACCCGCACCTACCCTTCTCCCCGTTTTCCTTCTCCTCCTTCTCTCCCCCCGTACATCTGAAAGGGACACTCGATCATGCGCATTGGCATCCTGGGGCTGGGCCGTATCGGAGCCTTCCACGCCGGGACTCTGTCCGGGCTGGACGTCGTGGAGGAGCTGGTGGTCTCCGACCCGGTGGCCGCGGCGGCGGCCTCGGCGGCGGAGAAGTTCGGCGCCACGGTCGCCGACTCCCCGGAGGCGGTGTTCGCCTCCGGGATCGACGGAGTCGTGATCACGGCGGCGACGGACGCGCACCCCGGACTGATCCTCGCCGCCGTCGAGGCGGGCATCCCGGTGTTCTGCGAGAAGCCGGTGGCGAAGACGGTGGAGGACAGCCTCACCGTGCTGCGCGCCGTCCGGGACAGCGGCATCGAGGTGCAGATCGGCTACAACCGCCGCTTCGACGCGGGCTGTATGACCGCGCGTGAGGCGGTGCTCAGCGGTGAGCTGGGCGCGCTGCACACCGTGCGGTCGACGACGCTGGACCCGGCTCCGCCGCCGGCGGCGTACGTGGCGGTGTCGGGCGGCATCTTCCGGGACTGCGCGGTGCACGACTTCGACATCGTGCGCTGGGTGACGGGCCGCGAGGTCGTGGAGGTGTACGCGACGGGTGGCAACAAGGGCGCGGAGTACATCAAGGAGGCCGGTGACGTCGACACGGCGTCGTCGCTGCTCACGTTCGACGACGGCACGATCGGCGTCATCTCCAACACCCGCCACAACGCCCGCGGGTACGACGTGCGCCTTGAGGTGCACGGGATGAAGGACAGCATCGCGGCGGGCCTCGACGGCCAGCTCCCCCTGCGCTCGGCGGAGCCGGGCGTGACGTTCCCGGCGGGTCCGCCGCACAACTTCTTCATGGACCGCTTCGCCCCCGCGTACCGCGCCGAACTGACCGCGTTCACCGAGGTCGTCGCGGGCACCCGCCCCTCCCCCTGCACGGTCGCCGACGCGATCGAGGCCAGCTGGATCGCCGAGGCGTGCACCCTGTCGGTCGCCGAGGGCCGCCCGGTCCGGCTGGAGGAGGTCCGCAAGAACGCGAGCTGAGCACCCCGAACGCCGGGCGGGGCGGGGCCGGGGGGTGTGCCGAGCGGGGTGGGGTCGAGCAGGGCGGGTCGAGCAGGGCGGGGTGGCTCCGTCGGGCGGGGGTGGGCAAAGGGGCCCGGCCGGCCTGGCCGAGGTGGGCTGGTCAGGGCCGGTCGCTCTGGCGGTCGCGCGGCCGACCTCCCAACGGCGCGACCCCGATGCCGGCCGCACGACGAGGAAGGATGGGGCGTCCCCGACTCCCCCGAGACCCCCGGCGGCTTCTTCGGCCACTCCTCCGACATCCGGGCGAACGGCTTCCGCGCTCTGTCGCCCGGACAGCAGGGCGACCTCGCCGGCGAGGCCACCGTCTTCCGGCGCGCCCCTGCGTCACGGGACCAAAGACTCATTCCGGTCTGAACGCCGAGTGAAACAACCCCTCATCCTGATCAAGGTCATCCGGTGCCGGTATCAGCCTTGTGCAGCATCTGGGTCAACAGCAGGGCGCCGGTCGCCGCCCCTACCGCTCCCGCGGCCAGGAAACCGCGAGAGGAACGCCAGGACAGCACCGACCACCGCGACTGCGCGGAAAACAACGATCCTGTACTCAGCCACGACCCGGTTGAGATCAGCGACAGGGCGGAGCCGATCGAGCCGACCGACAGGGCGCTTCCGATCGAGCCCACTGACAAGGCCGAACCGACGGACCCCACAGACAGCACCGATCCCACTGAACCGATCGACAACACAGAGTCCTGTGACCACAAGGACAGCACTGAACCAGAGGCGGCACGTCGGACTGACCGTACGGACGGTTTTGTCATGAGGCCATCCTGCCCGCTGGTCGCTCTGTCTTGGGAGGTTGTGCCCCGCTGACCGATCGCGCTGAGCTACGGACCAGAAGGTGCTCGTGCCATCACCTGGCACTGGGTGTGGGATGTGAACCCGCGGTGACTGCGCCAGCCCGACCGCAGAATTCACCGCGGTCCCGTGTTTCACCAGGCCGCCCCCGGCAGGGTCACGCGCTGGCGCGGCGGACCAGGTGGGTGGGGAGGATCAGCGGTGTGGGGGTCTGGCCGTGGATGAGGGCGGCGAGCATGCGGGCCGTCTCGCGGCCCAGGGCGGCTATCGGCTGGTGGACGGTCGTGAGCGGTGGATCGGCCATGCGGGCCGCGGCCAGGTCGTCGAAGCCGACCACGGCGACGTCGGCGGGGACGCGTCGCCCGGCCTCCCGCAGGGTGCGCAGCGCCCCCGCCGCCATGTTGTCGTTGGCGGCGAACACCGCGTCCACGTCGGGGTGCTGGAGCAGCAGCGCGGCCATGACGGCGGCCCCGCTGGGCTCCGTGAAGTCCCCCTCGTTCGGCGGGAACGGTTCCAGGCCGGCGGCCAGCATGGCGTCCTGGTAGCCGCGGTACCGCGCGCGCCCCACCTCGGTGTCCAGCCGCCCGCAGATCACGGCCACCCGGCTCCGGCCCCGGGAGAGCAGGTACTCCGTGGCCTCGCGCGCCCCGCCGGTGTTGTCGACGTCCACGTACCAGCGGGGAGCCGAGCCGACGGGGCGGCCCCCGAACACCACGGGCATCTCCGCCTCGTCGGCCGTCCGCGCCAGCGGATCGTTCTCCCGCAGCGCCATCAGCATCACCCCGTCGGCGCCCTTGCCGCGGAGGAGCTCCTCCACACGTCTGCGGCCCCGGTCGGTCGCTGCCAGGCACAGCATCAGATGCAGGTCGGCCTCCTCCAGCGCCGCCGACGCCCCCACGATCACCTGGGCGAAGAACGGATCCGCGAAGATCGACGGGTCCTCGCCGGAGACGACCAGGGCGGCCGCGCCCGTCTGCCGGGTGGCCAGCGCGCGGGCGGTCGGGTTGGGCACGTAGCCGAGTTCCCGGACGGCCCGCTCGACGGCCTCGCGTTTTCCCCGGCTGACGTGCGGCGCGTTGTTGAGGACGCGGGAGGCCACGGAGCGGGAGACCCCCGCGAGTCGGGCCACCGCGTCGAGCGTGGGCTGCCGACGCGGCGGATCCTCTGCCATGACCATCGGTCTCTCCTCCCTGTCCGAAAACTGGGAGCGCTTCCGGTCAGAAGGACCGTAGAGCCTTGAACTCACGTGGGACAAGAGGGAGTTTCACGCTTCGACTCTTGACAGTTCTACCAGTCAGCCACACGATACCGACCACACCCCCAAAGGTTCGCAGCACCATCCGCACCACTGGAAGCGCTTCCAATGGGAGCGCTCCCACCTCCATCACCGCACTTCCCCCCATCGCGTCGCCCGCTCCGGACGAGAGCGGGCGACGCACCTCTGCCAGATATCCGAGGTGATGTCATGCGCCGCAGGTTCCGCACCCTGATGGCAGCGCTCTGCGCTCTGCCCCTCGCGCTCGCCGCAGCTCCGTCCGCCCATGCCGCCGACCCGACCAGCATGACCAGCGGGTTCTACGTGGACCCCGACTCCAGCGCGAAGCGGTGGGTCGCGGCCAACCCCCGTGACGGCCGGGCGTCGGCGATCAACAACTCCCTCGCCAACACCCCGATGGCCCGCTGGTTCGGCTCGTGGAGCGGCTCGATCGGCTCCGCCACCAGCTCGTTCACGGGCGCGGCGGACAGCCGGGACAAGCTGCCCATCCTCGTCGCGTACAACGTCTACAACCGCGACTACTGCGGCGGGCACTCGGCGGGCGGCGCCTCCTCTCCGTCCGCCTACGCGAGCTGGATCTCCCAGTTCGCCGGCGGTATCGGCAACCGTCCGGCCCTGGTGATCCTGGAGCCGGACTCCCTCGGGGACTACGGCTGCATGAACCAGGCGCAGATAGCCGAGCGCCAGAGCATGCTCAGCGGCGCCGTCTCCCAGTTCAGCCGTCAGGCCCCCAACACCTGGGTCTACATGGACGCCGGCAACCCCGCCTGGACGGACGCCGCGACCATGGCCAAGCGGCTGCACGAGGCGGGCGTGCGGCAGGCCCACGGCTTTTCGCTGAACATCTCCAACTACCTCACCACGGGCGAGAACACCGCCTACGGCAACGCGGTGAACAGGGAGCTCAGTGCCCGCTACGGCTACACCAAGCCGTTCGTCGTGGACACCAGCCGCAACGGCAACGGCTCCAACGGCCAGTGGTGCAACCCGTCGGGCCGCCGGATCGGCCCGGCCACCCAGATGGGCGGCGGCGCCGAGATGCTGCTGTGGATCAAGGCGCCGGGCGAGTCGGACGGCAACTGCGGCGTGGGAGCCGGCTCCACGGCCGGCCAGTTCCTGCCCGAGGTCGCCTACAAGATGATCTACGGCTACTGATCGCGACCGGCGCCCGCGGCCATGGCTCACGGCCGCCGGTCCGAGACTCCCGTGGCCCGGTTCGCTCGCCCCGCGACCGGGCCACGGGGCTCACCGTCAACCTGCGGAGGTCTCCTCCAGTTTCTCGAAGAAGAACTCGTGCTTCAGAAACGAGACGTCGTACTCGTGGCCGGCCTGGGGCGGCAGCAGTTGCGACGCCTGGAACAGGCGCCACCCGTCGAGCAGCGCGTCGAGCCCCGTGCCGTAGGGCGGTTCGTCGCTGTCACCGGCCGTGGGGCGGGTCCGGCCGGTCCCGTCGTAGCGGGACCAGCCGACGACCGGGGAGTCGAGCGCCGAGGTCGACAGATAGAGAACCAGGACCTGTTGCCTCATGTGCCTCATGCGTGGCTCCTCAGCGCGGGCCGGTTGCTGACACGGGTGACCCAGTACTCGATGTCGAACGACGGATCGCCGGTCAGGGCCCGCCAGAGCAGGGCCCGGTTGTGGATCTCCAGTCGGCCGGTGGCCTGCTCGTACCACGGGAAGTGGGTGTCCAGTTCCGCGGTCACGGCCGGGTCGTGCAGGTCGGCGGTGTCCCACAGGAGTACCTGCGGCACGGTCGGGTTGAGGCGCAGCTTGTACATGTAGCGGCGGTGGGCGGTGTCGTTGCGGCGGCCGCCGTGCCAGATGCCGTGGTGCAGGAGGACGACCGTGCCCGCCGGGCAGGTCAGGCGGGTCTGGCCGCGCAGGTTCTGGACGCGGCCGATGTCCGTCTCGTTGATCCGGCGCAGATGGCTGCCGGGCACGCTGAGCGTGCCGCCCATCTCGGCGGTCACCTCGTGCGGGTAGTACATGAGCTGGATGTCGAAGGCGTCCGGCCGTACGTCGATGATCGCGTCCGCGTGGAGGTCCTGGGCGTGGCCCTCGTGGGGTTCGCGGACGTGCACGGCGTGGTGGTCGACGGTCGGTCCGGGTCCGACCAGGCTCTCCACGGCACCGGCGACGACGGGCAGGTCGAGCAGTTCGCGGACGAAACCGCCGGGTAGGAACGCCTCGCTCAGCGGGGCGCCGTAGGGCACGCCGGGCAGGCCCTCGGCGAGCGCGGCGATGGCCCGTTCGTTGGTCTCCCGTGGCACCACCCCGTCCAGGCGCAGGAATCCCTGCGCGACGAAGCGGGCCACCTGGACCGAGGTCAGGAGGTGCTTGCTGGTTGGCATACGACGAACGTACGGGCCCCGTGGCGCCCTGTAGTGGGCTGAAATCGTCCTGTGGTGGTCGTTTTTCGTGATCGGCGCGGCGGCTGGACGGCGATCGGTGCAACCTTTTCCGTGCCGACGGTGTGGATGTCGGTGAACGACCATCCATCCCTACGAGGAGCAGCGCCATGACCGGCCAGACACCGCAGATGCCCGACCGGATGCCACAGATACCCGATGTGACGCCGATGAGAGCCGATGTGACGCCGCACGGTCCCGACGGAACGCCGAAGCGTCCGGGCGGGAGGGTGGCGCTCGTCGCCCTCGGGGTCGTGGCGGGCCTGCTCGTCGGCGCGGGCGTCACCTGGTGGACGGTGGCCGGCGGGGACGACGCCATGAGCCATGTCGAGATCTCGGGCGGGAAGCTCGCGAAGGAGAGGAACGACCTCCTCGACGAGGGCGAACAGTGCGACGATGGCGACGAGTTCGACTACAACGACTGCGACGCGAGCACCACGTACAGCTTCGACTACGAGATCACCAACAAGGGCGGTGAACCCGCCAACTACACCGTGATCGTCAACGGTTTCGACGACGAAGGCGACTTCGTGGGTCAGGCGTACGTCAGCTCCACCCATCTCGGACCGGGCGAGACCGACTCCGCCGAAGGCGACTTCGACGAGTACGTGGAGCTGGCGGACAAGCACACCCTGGCCGACATCGACTCCCTCCGGGTCGCCCATGTCGAACGGCTGCCCCTCGCCAACTGACCTGTCAAGCAGGAGCCGTTCGTCCCGGCGGCGGCACACGACGTGCCGGTGGGCGCCTTCGCGCGGGAGGCGCCCACCGCCCTGGTCTACGCGATGGGATCCGCCCGCCGGGCGCTTCCGTGGCGCCCCACGAACCCCACGAACCGCGCCCATTCCTCGCGGCCGACCGCGAAGTGAGGGAGGGCCAGGTCCTTGGAGTCCCGTACGCACACGGCCCGGCGAGTGACGGCGACTTCGACGCAGTCGTCACCCTGGCTGCCGCTGTAGCTGGACTTGAACCACGCCAGTTCCGTCGTGCTCATAGGTCTAGTTCCCCTCGGAGTCGCTCCAGCAGCGCCCGGGAATCCTTGGCGTTCAGGGCCTGCGAGCGCAGTGTGTCATAGCGCTGGTGGAGCAGGCTCACCTCTTTCGCGTCGCAGATCAGACGGCCGTTCTGCTGCCCTTCCGAGTACGCGTACCGCTGGCCCTTCGGTGTCTCCAGCAGGCGCACCGGCCCGTCGAGGCACGCGTGCAACCCGGCTTCCAGGGGCACGATCTGGAGCGTCACATTGCGCGGCGCGCTCAGCTCCAGCACATGGTCGAACAACCCCCGCACCCGGGTGCCGTCGCCGAAGCGGCGCCGGAAGACATGCTCCTCGACGATGAAGCTGAACGGGGTCGTCGGCCGCTCGGACAGCATCCGCTGCCGCTCCATCCGCCGGTCCATGAAGCTCTCCAGCTGGTCGTCCGGCGTCACCGGGACGGTCCCCTCGAAGACCGCCCGCGCGTAGTCCCTGGACTGCAACAGCCCCGGCACCACCCTGCATTCATAGGTGCACAGGCTCACCGCGACCCGCTCCAGCCGGGCCCACTGGCGGAACCAGGCCGCCAGGCCCACGTCCCCTCTCCCCCGCGTCACGTACTGGGACGCCTTCCGCAACGCCCCCGTGTTCCCGAGCAGTTCGTCGGCCCGCTCCACATAGGTCACATCCGGCATCCGGCGCCCCTGCTCCACCGATTCCACCGTGTGCTTGGAGAAGCGGACGAGATCCGCGAACTCGGCCCGGCTGTAGCCCGCGTGCTCGCGCAGCGCCTGTGTCACGGCGCCCCACGTCCGCAGACTGTCCGAGGGATCCGGTTCGCGGTCCACCACCGTCCCCTCGTCGGCCGGTCCCTCGTCGTACTCGTTGCCCATGCCGCCGCCCGTCATCCGCGGCCACCTCCGGTCTTCGTGCGCTGTGGCCCCCATGCCCCGACGGCACCAAGACTGGCGGGAAGATCTGCGTACTGTCCACAGAAAGTGCCCGTACGCTGACGCAGCGTACGGGACGTCCGGGAAGGTGTGCGGCTCGGGCCCGAGGCCCGCCTCGTCCCGGCCACGGTGGACGGCGGCGCCCGTCAGTCCGGCAGGTTGCCGTCGCCACCCAGGTTGGCGACCATGCGGCGCAGGACGTTGACGGTGGTGACGAAGTCGGCCGTGTCGACGCCTTCATGCATCTGACGATGCACACGGGCGTTGCGTTCCCGGGCCCGAAGGCGCCCGTCCTCACCGGCCTCGGTCAAGGTCATGAGCCCCGCCTCCTCCGTCAGCCATCCACGGGCGACGAGATCGTCGAAGACACCGTCGAAGTCGATCCCGAGGTCCTCGTACTTCGCCAACCGCTCGATCAGTGTCGCGCGGGTCCACCTCCCCGGCTCCCCGGCAACGTGGTTGAGCGTCCACCAGTGCGGCTGCGTGAGCCCCTCCACCGCCAACTGCGCACGGAGGGCGCCGACCACGTGACGGTACGCCTCGCCGGTCCAGGCACCGATGGGCTGACCCGCCAACTCGTCCGGTGAATACTCCTTGAGAGTCACGCTCATCTCCCCCTTCTTCTCGAGACCACCCACGGCGAGATCACCGCAAGCCACTCAAGTCCGCCTGGAGTCCCAGTGGTTGAGGCGGCCAGGGGAGGCCCTCTCCAAGTCGGCCCGAGAGATTCGGGAACGACTCGCGCCGGTGGCCGCCCCCCGACGGTCACCGGCGCGATGTGTCACTGGCCCGATGCGTTGCCCGAGCGGACGGTCACTGGCCCGGAGGCGGGAAGGGCACGTCGTCGCAGTTGGGTACGCCGGCGAGCCAGGCCGGGCCCTTGATGTAGATGTTGGTGACCCATGCCTTGTAGTCCGGCAGGTAGGACCAGGCGTCGTTCTCGTAGCCCTCCGCGTTGACCTTGTCCGAGTGCTTCTGGCAGTAGACGCGGATGGTGGTCGAGTACGGGAAGGCGTAGACGCGCCCGGCCGCGAGGCGGGGCTCCTCCTTGGTCCACACGTCGGTGCCCCACGTCTGGTGGATGTGGCCGGTGACCTGGCCGGTGTTGACCCGGACGGCACCGAAGTAGTCCCCGCCGAGGCGGACGTCACTGACCATCAGCTTGGTGCCGGACTGCTTGGCCTCGACCATCTTGCCCGCGCCGAGGTAGATGGCGATGTGGTGCAGGTTCTTCTTGTTGCCGTAGGCCAGCAGGTCGCCCGGCAGCAGCGGGGCGAGGCCCTGGGCCGCGGTGAAGCGGGCCGCGGCGCGGTGCGTGTAGTACTGCTGGCTGGCGACGCCGTTGAGGATGTCCGTACCTCCGGCGGCCTGGGCGTACGCGTACCGGACGAGGCCGGAGCAGTCGAAGCCGCGCCGCTCGGGGTCGTGTTCGCTGGCCGGGTCGGTGGGGTCGACCTGCCCGTACGTCGCGCCGGGTCGGTCGCCGTGGCCGCCGCCCCATGTGTACCAGGTGCCCGCGGCGACCTCGGCGCAGGCCGCGGCGATCGCCCGCTCGGCGGCGGCCGAGGCGCCCGGCGCGAGGACGCCGCAGGCGGCGGGCGCGGCCGGTGCGGACGGTGCCGCCGCGGCCGTGGTCAGCGGCGCGCACAGCAGCAGGGCCATGAGTGCGATCAGTGTGCGGATGAGACTGGTCCGGCTCACCATGCCGGAACCCCCGTTTCCTGTCGATCCGATGAACTGGTGGTGGTCGGACAGCAGCCTGCTCGACCACCACCCCGCCCGTCGAGATCCCGGCGTCGCCCCATCCCACCGGGCAACGGGAAACACCTGGGAAACCCCTCCTGACCAGCGCTGTTGCCGAGTGCTGCCGAGCGGCGGCGCAGCGCCCGGTGTGTCGCTCAGTGGCTCCCGCAGTCCCCCGGGTCCGCGGCGACGGGCACCCCCGGCAGCAGTGTGGCGCGCTCCTCGGGGCCGATCCCGGCGCGCATCCGGCAGATGTCCGCGAGCCGCGCGCCCGGGTCGAGGTCCCACAGCCGTACGGTGCCGTCGGTGCTGCTGCTGGCCACCGTCCGCCCGTCGGGGGCGAAGTCGACGCCCCACACCGCGTTGGTGTGGCCGGTGAGCGTCGCCCACGGCCGCCGCCCGGCGACGTCCCACAGGCGGACCGTGCGGTCGTTGCCGCTGCTGGCGAGGGTGCGCCCGTCCGGGCTGAACGCCACACCGCGTACCGCGCCCGAGTGGCCGATGAGGGCGGCCTCGAAGTGGCGGCGCCGGACGTCCCACAGGCGTACGGTGCCGTCGTTGCCGCTGCTGGCGAGGGTACGGCCGTCCGGGCTGAACGCCACGCCCCGCACGGCGCCCGAGTGCCCCCGCAGCGCGCCCAGTTCGCGGCGCGAGGCGACGTCCCACAGCCGTACCGTCAGATCGTCGCCGGCACCGGCGAGGGTGCGGCCGTCGGGGCTGAAGGCGACATCGTTGACGAAGTCCTTGTGCCCGCCGAGCACGGTGGTCTGGCGGCGCTTCGCCACGTCCCACAGGCGCACCGTGTGGTCGGCGCCCGCCGACGCCAGGGTCCGCCCGTCGGGGGCGAAGGCGACGGCGAAGACCTGCCCGGCGTGCCCGGTCAGCTTCTTCAGCGCCGCGCGCCGCGCGACGTCCCACAGCCGGACCGTGCCGTCGGAGCCCGCCGACGCGAGGGTCCGGCCGTCGGGCGAGAACGCCACCGAGAACACGGTCTCCGTGTGACCCTTCAGCGCCACCACGAGGGTGTGCGTCAGCGCGTCCCACAGCCGTACGGCGTGGTCGGCGTCGGCGGTGGCCAGCAGCTTCCCGTCGGGGCTGTACGCGGTCTGCCAGACCTCGGTGAACGGACGGGACGTCAGGACCGGCCCGGCGAGGTCCCACAGGGCGACGGACTGGTCGAACCCGGCCGTGGCCAGCAGGGCGCCGTCGGAGGTCACGGCCACCCCGAGGACGTAGTCGGTGTGCCCGGCGAGCACCGCGGTCTGCCGGCCGCCGCGCACGTCCCACAGCCGGGTCGTGCCGTCACCGACCGCGCCGACGACCGTCGTCCCGTCCGGGGTGAAGACGACGGCGTTGATGTCGTCGCTGCTCCCGGTGAACGTCGCCGTCAGCCGTCTGTCGCGGACGTCCCACAGGCGCACCGTCCGGTCGACGCCCGCGGACGCCACCGTGGCGCCGTCCGGGGAGAAGGCGACACCCAGCACCTCGTCGGTGTGGCCCTTGAGGTCGTCGACGAACTCGTTCCGTCGGGTGTCCCAGATCCGTACGGCGCGGTCGGCGCCGGCGGAGACGAGCGTCCGCCCGTCGGGGGCGTACGCCAGCGCGTTGACGGTGCCCTTGTGGCCGGGGAGGGTGGCGACGGGCCGGGGCGGCCGGGACGCGGTGTCCCACAACCGGACGGTGCCGTCGGCGGCCGCGACGGCGAGCCTGCCCCCGCGCGGGTCGAAGGCCACGGCCCGCGCGCCCTTCGTGGCGTCGGAGAGCACGCCCGTCCCGCGGTGGGTGGTGGTGCTCCACAGGGTCACCGGTCCGTCGGTCGACGTCACCGCGACCGTACGCCCGTCGGGGCTGAAGGCGACCGAGCGCGCCCGTCCGGACACGGTGAACCGGGCGAGGATCCGGTGGCCCTCGGCGGTGTCTCGCAGGGTCACCGTGCCGTCGGAGCTGGCGGTGGCGAGCATCCGGTCGCCGGGGGCGAACGCCACCGCGTTGACCGGTCCGCGGTGGCCGTCGAGGCGGGCGGAGAAGGGCTGCGACTGGGTGCTGAGCAGAGCGCCGCGCGCCTCGGCGGTGGGGGCGGCCCGGTAGGCCTCCTCCGCGAGGAGCATCGACGCCTCGGGGCGGCCCCCGGCGAGGGACGCGGACCGCGCGGCGAGGGCCTGGGAGCGGGCGACGCGTTCCTGGTCGAGGGCGGCCTCGCGCTGCTGGTAGGCGAGCGCTCCGGCGGTGACGGCGAGCCCCAGCAGCACGGCGAGGGTGGCGAGCATGGACTGCCGCAGCCGCACCTGGCGTCGGGCCTGTCCACGCCGAGCGTCCTCCTCGGCCTGACTGGCCGTCAGGAACGCCTCCTCGACGGGCCCGAGCCGGGCCCGGCCGTCCGACTCGTCGGCCCACGTCCGTACGGTGTCGAGGCGGGTGCCCCGGTAGAGGGCGGACGGGTCGCGGTTCTCGCGCTCCCATTCGGCGGCGGCGTGGGCGAGTTGCTGGTGGAGGAGGAGGCCCGCCCGGTCGGCGTGGATCCAGTCCCGGAGGCGGGGCCAGGCGTGCAGCAGGGCCTCGTGGGTGATCTCGACGGACTCGCTGTCCAGCGTGATGAGCCGGGCCCGGACGAAGGCGTCGAGCGCGGCGGCGGCCCCGTCCGCGGCGCCGAGCTGCGCCATCAGGGCGTCCCTGCTCATCCGGCGGCGGGTCGCCCCGGCCCCGTCCATGACGAGGACCAGCCGGGACAGGATGCGGCGGATCGTCTTCTGCTCGGCGGGATACAGCCGGGCGAACACGTTCTCGGCGGTGCGGGCGACCGCCCCCTGGATGCCGCCGGCCCGTTCGTACCCGTCGACGGTCAGCGCGGAGTCCCGGCGCCGCTGCCAGGTGGCGAGCAGCGCGTGGGAGATCAGGGGGAGTGCGCCGGAGGGAGTCTCGTCGGAGCCGGTCGTGGAGGGCCGGGGGCCGGTGCCGGGGTCGTCACGGAGTCCGGCGTCCCGCAGCAGCAGGGGGACCAGGCCGGGTTCCAGGGTGACCCCGGCGAGTTCGGCGGGGCGCGTGATGGACTCGCGCAGTTCCGCGACGGTCATCGGGGACAGGACGAACAGCCCGTCGGTGAAGACCCGGGCCAGCTCGGGGAGGTCCAGACAGCGGCCGGTGAAGTCGGCGCGCACACCGAGCACCACGACGGCGGCCGGGTGCGGGTGATCGGCGGGCCGGGAGGTCGCGAGGGCGCACAACACGTGGACGTACGCGCGGCGTTCGTCCTCGTCCGGGCAGAGCGTGAAGAGTTCCTCGAACTGGTCGACGATCAGCACCGGTCGGGGCGGCGGGGGCCGCCGGGGCCCCTCGGTCCGTGGCGGGGTCTCCGACCGGGCCCGTACGGCGCCGAGCAGGGCGCCCGGGTTGTCCCGTACCTCGTCGGCGGTGATGCCGAGGTCGCTGCCCAGCGCCTTGGCGACGCGCTCCAGCAGTTCGTCCAGGGGGCGCGAGGTGGGGGTGAGCAGCACCACCGGCCAGCGGTCGGCGCCCGGCATGGGGAGGTCGCCGCGGCGCAGGGCCGGGACGAGTCCGGCGTTGAGCAGGGAGGACTTGCCCGCGCCGGACGGTGCGACGAGCATCAGGGGCCCGCCGCCGACCCGTTCGAAGACCCGCTCCACCAGTGCGGCCGTCGCGCGGTCCCGGCCGAAGAACATGTCCGCGTCCCGGGGGGTGAACGCCGCCAGGCCGCGGTAGGGACAGCTCTCGTCGGGCTGCCGCTCCACGGGGTCGGTGTCGGTGCGGGGGTCGCCGTCACGGGGCGGCGCCTGCTGCACCAGCCGTAGCAACTCCCCTTCGGCGCCCAGTACTTGGTCGCACAGCCGGGCGACGTCGACGGTCGCGCGCTTCGTGCCGGTCTCGATCTTGCTGAGGTAGCCCTTGCTGTAGTGGGTGCGTCGGGCCAGGTCGGTGAGGGACAGTCCGCGCTCTTGTCTGAGCCGTCTCAGTTGCGCCGGGAAGGACAGCGTGGTCAGCGCGTCCCGGTCCCGTCCGTGATGAGGGTCTGGATGCTGTCCGTGCTGCGGGTCCCCCAAGGTGTCCCCCAAGGCAGAGCGGCCGTGAGACGGCGGATGCCCAGGTTACTGCCGGGTCCACGGGGGCGGCCAAGTCTTTCACCCGGAGTGGCGAAAACAGGGACGCCCGGAACCGCGGGCAGCCGGTTCCGGACGTACGTCGCTGTCACCGCGGGGGCGCGGGCGGCCCGGGTCGGTCAGGTCCGGGCCGCCCCCGCCGGCGGTGGGGGATCAGGTGAGGTTGGTCGCGCAGCCTCCGTTGACCCACTTGTGACCCCGGATGTTGTTGTCGGCCCAGGAGCCGTCGGAGAGGCGGTTGTCGGACAGGTTGTCGGCGTACGCCTCGCCGGGCAGGAGGCAGGCGTGGCCGTCATTGGGACCCTCGCGGTGACCCTCCCACTCGTAGAACTTGACGATCGACAGGCTGCCCGTGTAGCCGCGGTTCATGACGGACGAGGCCCTGTCCCAGTTCCCACTGCCCCAGTCGCCGACGGTGTTCGGGGTGGCGATCAGCAGGTCGCCCGAGCAGTCGTAGCCGTCCCAGGCGTACATGTAGCCGTTGCGCGGCCCCCACTTGTCGCCACAGCCGGAGGCGGCGGCGGTGTCCGCCGCCTGCGAGGTGGCGGCGGGTACGACGACGCCCAGGGCCGTGAGCCCGAGGAGCGCTGCCGTGACGGTGAACTTGCGCATGATGTTTCCCCTCGTTTCCTTGGTCGTGCGTGGGTGTGGCGGCCGGTGACCGCACGCCGGGCGGTGGCCCGGTCCTGCGGTCCTCGGTGGTCGGTGCGCGTCCGGGACGCGTGGTGGTCAGTCGCGTTCCGGAACGATGCGCACGGCCCGGTCGAATGCCCGCTGGGCGAGGCTCCGGTATGTGTCGAGGTCCTTGCCGAACCGGTCACGCAGGCGGTCCTCGTAGTACGTCTCCCGGGCCGACGCCACGGAGCGCAGCGAGGTCTCGCGAGCGCAGGTCGCGTCGGCCACGGCGATCTCGCGCTCGACGGCGAACGCCTCGTCGGCGCGGGCCCCGCCGAGCCGGCCGGTGTTGACCCGGACGGCTTCGCGGGCCGCCTGGGGGTCTTTGTAGGGGTGTCCGGCCTTCTCCATGCACCGGGACCAGGCCCGCAGTGTCGTGGTGAGCCGGCGGTCCTTCATCAGGTCGTCGCCGTAGAGGGCGCCGAGACCGGTGGCGATCTTGCTGGTGCGGAACCATTCGGCCGGGTCGCCGTAGAGTTTGCGCTCGGCCTCCTCGGTGCAGCCGCCGAGGCGCTTGTGGATCTTTCCGCGGCCGTTGGGCAGCGGCGCGGTGAGCGTGCGGACGTCGTCGCCGCCGTCGAGCGCGAGATCGAAGGCGGCGCGTCGTGACGGGGTGAGGCTCCGGCGGTAGGTGCCGATGGGGTTGCTCGCGTGGACCTTCTGGTTCGCGGCGTCGATGCGGCTGCCGTACCCGTGTTCACGGGCCCAGGCCACGTCGTCCTGGACGTAGCGCACCGGACGGCTCTCCTCGAGTGTCAGGCGGCGGTCCTCCCAGTAGGTGAAGCCGTGGCGCTTCATGCACAGCTTCGTCAGTCGCTGCTCGGCGTCGCTGACGCGCAACTCCTGCTGCCAGGTCAGCTTCTCGGGCCGGGACCCCGGTTCCCGAGGTGTCCGGTGGTCCCCGTCACCGCCGGCGCATCCGGTGGCGGCGACCGCGGTGGC
The DNA here is from genome assembly GCF_900290235.1 of Streptomyces sp. MA5143a. Classification (GTDB taxonomy): domain Bacteria; phylum Actinomycetota; class Actinomycetes; order Streptomycetales; family Streptomycetaceae; genus Streptomyces. Next base: position 66,167 of record NZ_OLMK01000010.1, on the reverse strand, counting down.
CGCCAGCACCGCGCACAGTGACATGAGCGCCCGTCTCATGAGCCGATCCCCCTCGTCTCACGCTTGGTCGTGGTTGCCGCGTGCTGACGTATCCAGAGTTGCCCCGCCTCTTAGGGCGGTCGACGGGTTTCCTGTTGCCCGCCGTGACGTCGGTCGGGAAACAAGGGGTGACCTGGGAGGGCGTGGGCGTGGAGGCAACGCGGGGGTCACCCGTGGGGACAGAGGTGGCCACGGTGGGGCCACGGCTCGGCCACGAGGGACACAAGTGGAATCACCTCTCGCGAAACCCTGAACAATGCATTGACGCACGCATATGTCCCTCTTATCTTCTGATCGAACTTCCGCACGACGTGCGGCATTTCGAACAACATCCCACGCCTCAGGGCAGTTCGCGCAGAATGGGACGAGCGTTGAACAGAACCCCCAGAGCAGTCCTCGCCCTGCTCACGTCGGTGGCCGCCCTACTGGGCCTCACCACCGCCTTCGCCGGTCCGGCCGGAGCCGACACCCCGCCCCCGGCGCAGGTGACGCGGTACACGATGACCGCCTTCACCAACACCAGCGAGTCGAACATGTACGTCTACGACTCGCCGGACGCCACCACGTACACCCTGCGCAAGGGCCCGGCGTACACCCCGCCGTCCGGTCTGATCCGTGACCCCAGCGTCTTCAAGCACACCGACGGCTTCTACTACCTCACCTACACCACCAACTGGACCGGGAACACGATCGGCATCGCCCGCAGCGCCGACCGTCTGAACTGGACCTTCCTGTACAACTACACGGTCCCGATCAGCGGGATCACCCGCACCTGGGCGCCCGAGTGGTTCATCGACACCGACGGCAGCGTCAACATCATCATGACCCTGACCTCGGCGAGCACCGCCGTCCACTTCACCCCCTGGAAGATCACGGCGACCGACTCCTCGCTGACCAGCTGGACCGCGCCCACCCAGCTCGCCGGCATCGGCCCGAACTACATCGACACCTTCGTCGTCAAGATCGGCTCCACCTACCACGCGATCATCAAGAACGAGACGACGAAGTACCTCGAGTACGCCACCGCCCCCAGCCTCACCGGCCCGTACACCATCAAGAAGACCGGTGACTGGGCGGGCTGGGGATCCTGGAACGAGGGCCCGGCCCTGGTACAGCTCGACGACGGAGGGTGGCGCATCTACTTCGACGCCTACCGCGACGGGAAGTACTGGTACAGCGACAGCTACGACAACTTCGCCACCTGGACACCTCGCAAGGAACTGCCGGGCCTCAGCGGCTTCGTCCGCCACATGACCGTCCTGAAGGAGAAGGTGCCCAGCGCGACCCTGCCGACCGACACCACCCGGTCGCTGCGGTCCGTCAACTTCCCGGACCGCTACGCCGTGGTCCGCTCCGACAACCTCGGCTACATCGACCCGGTGAGCAGCTCCAGCACCGCCGCCGTCAAGCAGAGCGCGACCCTCACGATCGTGCCCGGCCTCGCCGACGCCACCTGCTACTCCTTCCGCGACTCCGCCGGCCGCTACCTGCGCCACTGGGACTACCGGATCCGCTTCGACGCCGGCAACGGCACCGACGTCTTCAACAAGGACGCCACCTTCTGCGCCCGCCAGGGCAGCGCGGCCGGCTCGGTCAGCCTGGAGTCGTACAACTACCCCGGCCGCTTCCTCCGCCACTACAACTACGCACTCCGCATCGACCCCTACCAGGACACGGCCACCTTCAAGGCAGACAGCTCCTTCACCGCCGTGACGCCCTGGGCGTGACGCGGGACAGTGCCCCGCGCCCCCGACAGGGGCGCGGGGCACTGCGCCATGGGGGACAAAAGACGCGAAACCCCTACCGCTCACTCACCACGGCCGCGGGCGCCACCGCGTAACCCGCCGGGCGCGTCGTGAACGTCCCACGCCCCTGCGTACGGCTGCGCAACCGCGTGGCGTACCCGAACAGCTCGGCCAGGGGCACGGTGGCGGTGACCACCACCGACCCCGCCCGCGCCACCGAGTCCGACACCCGCCCGCGCCGCGCCGCGAGATCCCCGAGGACCCCGCCCACCGCGTCCGCGGGCACGGTCACGGTGACCTCGGCGACCGGTTCCAGCAGCGCCATCGCGCTGCCCCGCAGCGCCTCGCGCAGCGCGAGCCGCCCGGCGGTGCGGAACGCCATCTCCGAGGAGTCCTTGGAGTGGGTCGCCCCGTCGGTGAGGGTGACGCTCAGCCCGGTGACCGGGTGACCGCCGAGCGGGCCCTCCACGAGGGCGTCCCGGCACCCGGCCTCGACCGCGCGCACGAACTCCTGCGGCACCCGCCCGCCGACGACCGTCGAACGGAAGGCGAAGCCGGTCGCGCCGCCCTCGGCGTCGCCGTCCGGCGCCTCCAGCGGTGCCACGTCCAGGACGACATGGGCGAACTGCCCCGCGCCGCCGTCCTGTTTGACGTGCCGGAGGACCAGCCCGGACACGCCCCGGACGACCGTCTCCCGGTAGGCCACCCGCGGCCGGCCGACCGTGACCTCCACGCCGGACGTCTGCCGGATCTTCTCCACCGCCACCTCCAGATGCAGTTCCCCCATCCCGGACAGCACGGTCTGCCCGGTCTCGGGGTCGGTCCGCACCACCAGCGAGGGATCCTCCTCCGCCAGCCGGGCCAGCGCCGACGCCAGCCGGTCGGTGTCGGTGCTCCTGCGTGCCTCCACGGCCACCGACACCACCGGGTCGGCGACGGACGGCGGTTCGAGGAGCAGCGGAGCGGCCGGTGCGCACAGCGTCGTGCCCGGCCGGGCCGCCTTGAGGCCGATCACGGCGACGATGTCGCCGGCCGACGCCCGCTCCAGTTCGGCGTGCCGGTCGGCCCGCACCCGCAGGATCCGACCGATCCGCTCGGTGCGCCGGGTGGCCGCGTCGAGCACGGTGTCCCCCTTCCTGATCGTCCCCGAGTACAGCCGCAGATAGGTCAGCCGCCCGGTGGCCGTCGCGCTGACCTTGAACGCCAGCGCGGCGAGAGGCGCCTCGGGGTCGGCGGCGCGTTCCTGCTCCGTACCGTCGTGCGCGCCGCGTAGCGGCGGCACGTCCAGCGGTGAGGGCAGGTACGCCACGGCCGCGTCGAGCAGTGGTTCGATGCCGCGGTTGCGGTAGGCGGAGCCGCACAGGACGACCACGCCGTCACCGGTCGCGGTCAGGTCGCGCAGCGCCGCGGCGAGCGTCGGCGCGGACAGCGTGCCCTCGGCGCAGAACTCGTCGAGGGCGACGGGGTGCAGTTCCGCCACGGCCTCCTCCAGCCGTCGTCGGCGGCGCTCCGCCTCCTCGCGCAGGGCGTCGGGCACGGGCCCTTCCTGGACCTCGTCACTGCCGTCGGCCCAGGTCAGCGCCCGCATACGGAGCAGGTCCACGACGCCGGTGAAGCCGTCCTCGGTACCGACGGGCAGCTGCACGACCAGCGGCGCGGGGTGCAGCCGCCGCCGGATGGAGTCGACCGCGGTGTCGAGGTCGGCTCCGGCACGGTCGAGCTTGTTGACGAAGGCGATCCTCGGTACGCCGTGCCGGTCGGCCTGCCGCCACACCGACTCGCTCTGCGGTTCCACGCCGGCGACCGCGTCGAACACGGCGATCGCGCCGTCGAGCACCCTGAGCGAGCGCTCCACCTCGTCGGCGAAGTCGACGTGGCCGGGAGTGTCGATGAGGTTGACGCGGTGGCCGTCCCAGGCGCAGCTCACGGCCGCCGAGAAGATCGTGATGCCGCGGTCGCGTTCCTGCGGGTCGAAGTCGGTGACGGTGGTGCCGTCGTGGACCTCGCCCCGCTTGTGCGTGGTCCCGGTGACATAGAGGATCCGCTCGGTGACGGTGGTCTTCCCCGCGTCGACGTGGGCGAGGATGCCCAGGTTGCGGACGGCGGTCAGGGTGGTGGGGTCGAAGGTGCGCATGGCCCGTGGCCTTTCAGCTGAGCTGTGTCAGGGCAGCGCGATTCCCGTGCGGGCCGGGGAACGACGAGGGCACACCGAGGACGGGCGCGGGACAGGACCGTCCTCGCGTCTCGGCGCGTGGGTGCGACGTCAGGCCGGCGTCACGGGCATCCGGTACCGGCCGCGCAGCGGGCACCGGACGGACGAGGACACGAGGATCACCTCGTACAGGGACGAGGGGACGACGACAGCGGCGCGGTCGCACACGGCCGGTCCCCCTCTCTCGTCACACATCACACGTCACATGGAGCGCGCGCCGCGATCTCGTGCGGCGCGCGATGTGTGCCGAGTCTAGGGACGGCGACGGGGCCGGGTCACCGCATTTTCCGCGGCTGGGCGACGGCCCGGATGGCGTCCACGTACACGACCCCCTTGGTCGCCTCGCCTCCCCGGCCGAGGTAGAGGGTGAACGCCGTCACCTTGGCCAGCCGGGCCGCGTCGAGCACGGCCCCGGGGTGCGCGGTGTCCCAGGGCGCGGGCTGGAACTCGCCGAAGGGCATCGTGAGCTCCTGCCCGGTGGTGTCGGTCAGCGGGAACCGGTACTGGAACGGGATGCCGTCGGCGACGATCTCCACCGCCCCGGCGTTCTCCGAGCCGTCGCCGCGCAGCCACATCGCCAGGGACGTGAACGCGGACCAGTCGGCGGCGAGCGCTCTGCCGATGCCGGTGAACTCGGCGCCGGAGAAGTCGTACGCGTAGGCCAGTCCGTAGGAGCCGGAGGACTTGTGGTCGGGCGACAGGGTGAGGGTGTGGGTGTTGAGGTGCGTGTACGCCTCGCTCAGGGCGATGTCGTCACCGGCGTACCCCTCGAAGTCGTCGATCCAGCCGGCGGGCAGCCGTGGGGCCTCGCCGAGGAGGACGACGGCGGAGTCGGTGAGCGTCTCACCGTCCACCCGGGCTCGCACGGTGAGGGTCGCGGAGCCCTTCTTCCGCAGGGCGGGGCCGATCGACCAGACCGCCGAGTGGTAACCGTCGGCGTCCAGGCGCAGCGCTCGGGCCCGTCCGCCGTTCACGGAGTAGGTGACGCGGCTCGCCCGCGCGGGCGTGACCCGCACCCGGACGGTGGTCCGGGCGGCCGTCACACGCTGCCGGTCCGTGGGGGTCACCAGATGCATGACCGGGCCGTTCCTGACGGCGGTGGTGCGCGCCGCGAACACGCCCTTCAGATCGGCGGCGAACAGCGTGTGGGGGTCCCGGTGGAAGGCGGTGAAGTCGGGCAGCAGCGGGTGGCCGGGATACGGCACGTAGGCGCGTCGGGTGCCGCCGAAGTTGGCCCAGGTCGCCATGTACGTCACCTGGCGGGCCAGCGGGTCCGCCTTGAGGGCACCCAGCAGGTGGGTGAACCACTGCGGATCGCGGACCTCGGTGCCGCTCTCCCCGAACTCGGTGAAGGCGGGCACCTTGTCGCGCTCGGTGGCCAGCCGGACCACCATCGCCAGGTCCCGCACCAGACCGTCCAGCCAGGGGGTCGGCCCGGCGGCCTCGTCGTAGGAGTCGTAGCCGAGGATGTCGACGAAACGGTCCCCCGGGTAGGTCCTCAGGTAGCCGGCCGGGTCGCCGCCGAGACTGGCGTTGGGCGAGTAGGCGTAGAGCAGGTTGTGGACGCCCTTGGTGTCGCGCAGGTACTCGACGGTGTAGCGGAACACCTCGATGAACTCGCCCGAGGTGGTGTGGCCGGCGCCCCACCAGAACCAGCCGCCGTTGTTCTCGTGGAACGGGCGGAAGATCACGGGGATCGCGGTGCCGTCCGGCCGCCGCGCCCCCTTGACCGCCTTCGCGACACGGTCGAGGAAGGCGTTGAAGGCCGCGTGCTTCGCGCCGCCGGGCAGGATCTGCCGGACCACGCGGCCCGTGGTGTCGTAGAAGTTCCCGCCGGTGACGAAGTTCGGCAGATGGGCGCTGAGGGTGTTGATCCCGCCGCGTGCGTCGCCCTGCCGGATGCAGCGGCTGAGCGCGGCGATGTTCTCGGCGTGGGTGCCGCCCTCGACGCCGGGGCGTTCGTCGCCGTCGAGGACGAGGGTGTCCCAGCCGAAGATCGCGGGATAGTCGCCGACCGCCGCCCGGGTGTCGGACGCCCGGCCGTCGGGGGTGGTGAAGGTGAAGCCGTAGGTGAGGTCGTGCTGGTGTCCGAAGAGGATGCCCTGGCCCTGCTGCCGCTTCAGATAGGCGTAGAGCGCGCGGGTGGCGGGGGTCGCCCTGTCGTCGACGATGCGGACGGGCACCGGTGTGCGGGCGGGCGCCGCGACGGCGATCGACGTCCTGGTGCCGGCGGCCGCGGCGACCGCGGCGCCGAGCAGCACGAACGCGCGACGACTCAGGGGCGAACGGGGCATGTGGGTCTCCTCACGACCGGCTGCGGACAGGGGTCGTCCTGGTCAGGGACATCCGCAACGCATGAGACGCGTGTGACTGAAGTGCCGCCATTCGACTAGAAGTTGAAGAGAAAAGGAAGAGCTGGGCCGCAGACGAGAAGGGCCCCGACCGCATGGTCGAGACCCTTGCCTTGCACCGCTGTCTCACTCGCCCCACTTCATGTAGATCACCGGGGGCTCACGGCCGGGCAACTGGCGCAGCGGTGCGTGGTCGAGGCCGAGCACCTCGCGCAGGGCCACCGTCTCTCCGGGCCACTTGGGGTGGGCCAGCTCGTCGAAGGCGAGGATGCTTCCCTTGGTCAGGTACGGCTTGATGACCTCGATGAGTTCCTTGGTGGGCTGGTACAGGTCCAGGTCGAAGTAGGCGAGGGCGATGACGGTCTCCGGGTTCTCCTCCAGGTACTTCGGGACCGTCTCCCGTACGTCGCCCTGCACGAGGAAGGAGCGCTGGGTGTGGCCGAACGGTTCGCTCGCCTCGTGGGCGGCGAGCACCTCCCGCAGGTGGTCCACCTCACCGTCGGGGACCGCGAAGCGCCCGGGCACCGCGCTGGTGCTGACCCGGTCCACGTCCTCGATGTCGGGGAAGCCGGTGAAGGTGTCGAAGCCGACGATGCGGCGCAGCGAGTTGTACGGCTCGTAGATGCTGCGCAGTGCCGTGAGCGTGACGAGGTGCCGGCCGTGGAGCACACCGAACTCCATGATGGTGCCGGGAACCTCGGGCAGCATGCGGTACAGGGCGTCCATGCTCAGCAGGTCGGCCAGTTGGTGGCGCCGCAGATAGACCGGAAGGTTGTCGATCAGGTACTTGGGCGGGATGGGGCTGTCGACGAACAGCTTGGTCAGCCGCTCACGCACGTCGCGTTCTTGTTCGGACTCGTGCGGCACGATCCGCGGGTCGGTGAAATTCTCAGTCATGGACGCGTTTCCCCTTCGGGGTTCTCGGTGGCTGCTGATGAACAGTACGGACGACGACTCGGGGCTCCCACCCCTAAACACCCCTGTCGATCCGGAACAGGAAGGGTCAGCTCTTTTCCCGCGAGGAAAGGTGACTCCTTCGGTACCAGTCCGCCGTCTGCTCCAAACCCTCCCGAAGACCGCGTGGTTGGAAATCGATGATTCCGCCGAGGCGGGTGAGATCGAGTGTCCGACTAGGCCGTCCCGTGGGCTTTTCCCTGTCGAACGTGATGCGGTCCGGTTTTCCCATGACGGCACAGACGAGTTGCGCCAGATGCCGCATGGACACGGTTTCCGACGTCCCCACATTGACCGTGTGGTGTGTGTTCTTCTCGACCATCCGCAGAACCGCGCGCACCAGGTCGGTCACGAACATGTAGGTGCGGGTCTGGCTTCCGTCCCCCCAGATCACGATCTCCTGGTCGGCCGCGGCTCTGGCGAGCATGGCGGGGATCACCCGGTCCGCGCCCGGCGCGAAGTTGTCGCGCGGCCCGTAGATGCCGGTGAGCCGGGGCCGGAAGACATTCATCCCGTGCTCGTGCCGGTAGGTGTCCGCCAGCATCTCCTCGTAGAGCTTCGCCAGGTAGTACCCGTCGGTCGCGTACCGCACGGCCGCGCGGAAGTCGTCCTCCTCCCTCAGCGGGCGGGTCGCGGACGACCGGTACACCTCGCCGGAGCCGAGGAGGACGACGTCCGACGTCCCGTGTTCCTGAGCGCACTTGAGCACGTTGGCGACGGGCCGGAAGTTGGCCTCGAAGACGGTCGCGGGATGGTCGTACCGGAATCCCGCGCTTCCCCACATGGCGGCGCAGTGCACCACCGCGTCCACGCCCCGTGGCGCCCGGTCGAACACGCGGCGCAGCGCGGGTTCGTCGCACAGGTCGACCTGAATGGTCAATAGTCGCTCGGTGGAGGGAAGTTGGGACAACATGCGTCCGTCGTCCCTTCGGTACAGGCATATCACGTGGGCGTGACGCGCCAGCAGTTCCTCGACGAAGTGCGATCCGATGAAACCGGTGCCGCCCGTCACGACGACCGTCCGGTCGGCCCAGGCCTGCGGTGACACGTGGCCGACTCCTCCTCGATCCGGGCGGAGCGTCTCCTTCGGACGCGTACGCCCATTCAAGTCCGAGGCGTGAGCGGGAAACCAGAGTCCAGGCCCCCTATCCACGGCGCCCGGAGAGGCTAGGGGGTGACCCGCGACCCGGACGTCAGGGCGCTCGTAGTGGCGGGGCTGGAGGGATTAGGGGTTGTTCGCCCCGTTGGCCGCGGAGGAGCATCGGCGCGAAGACGAGTCCCGGCCGGCCGGCGCGGTCTCAGGCGGTACGCGGCTCCCCCGACTGCGCGGGCCACGCCCCTCGGAGGACGGCGTACCTCACGTTCCACCGACCCCGACCGAGATGGGATCACCTGACCATGACACATCGCGTTCTCCCGCCGAGCGGGCCCGCCGGACGCCCCGAGAGGGGTGAGCGGCATGCGGGCGCGTGAGCTGGCGATCGCCGGTGCCTTCGAGTTCACCCCCGACGTCCACGCCGACAAGCGGGGCCTGTTCGTCGCGCCGTATCAGGAACCGGCGTTCGTCGCGGCGGTGGGCCGGCCCTTCTCCCCCGCCCAGCTCAACTACAGCCGGTCCATGCGCGGGGTGATCCGGGGGCTGCACTTCACCCGGACGCCTCCGGGGCAGAGCAAGTACGTGTACTGCGCCGGCGGACGCGCGCTGGACGTGATGCTCGACGCCCGGGTCGGCTCCCCTACCTTCGGCAAGTGGGACGCCGTCGAACTCGGGGGCGGGTCCTTCCGGGCCGTGTACTTCCCTCTCGGCGTCGCCCACAGCTATGTGGCCCTTGAGGACGACACCGTGATGGCCTACATGGTCAGCGGCAACTACGTCGCCGAACAGGAACTGGCGATCCACCCGCTGGACCCGGAGCTGGTCCTGCCCTGGCCCCAGGACATCACCCCGATCCTCTCCCCCCGCGACCAGGCGGCCCCGAGTCTCGCCGAGGCTCTCGCCACGGGCATGTTGCCTCGCTACGAGGACTGCGTCCTGGCGGAGTAGATACCGCCGTCCCCCGCCCGCGAACGGGCGGGGGACGGTCCGGACGGCGTCAGCCGGTGGACGGCGTCAGCCGGTGTGGGGCCGTTCGGTGACCGTCCGCGGGGTCGTGAGGGGCTTCCACCAGTCGGGGTTGTCCCGGTACCAGGCGACCGTGTCGGCCAGTCCCGCGTCGAAGTCGATCCGGGGGGCGTAGCCCAGTTCCTCGCGGATCTTCGTGCAGTCGAGCGCGTACCGCAGGTCGTGTCCCGGCCGGTCCGTCACCCTGTGCACCATGGACGGCGGGGCCCCGCACAGCTCCAGCAACCGCTCCGTGAGCCACAGGTTGGTCCGCTCGGCTCCGCCCCCGACGTTGTAGACCTCACCGGGGCGCCCCCGGGTGAGCACCAGGTGCAGCGCCCGGCAGTGGTCGTCCACGTGCAGCCACTCACGGACGTTGGAACCGTCGCCGAACAGCGGCACCGGCCTGCCCTCCAGCAGATTGCTGACGAACCGCGGGATCAGCTTCTCCGGGTTCTGGTACGGCCCGTAGTTGTTGCAGCAGCGCGTGACGGAGACTTCGAGGCCGTGGGTGCTCCAGTACGCGCGGGCGATCATGTCCGCCCCCGCCTTGGACGCGGAGTAGGGGGAGTTGGGCGCCAGGGGCCACTCCTCGGTCCAGGACCCGTCGGTGATCGAGCCGTACACCTCGTCGGTGGAGACGTGCAGCACCCGTGGCACTCCGGCCCGCAGACAGGCCTCCAGCAGGGTCTGGGTGCCGGCCACATTGGTCCGCACGAACACCGCGGGGTCGTCGATGGAGCGGTCCACGTGGGACTCGGCCGCGAAGTGCACCGCGACGTCGTGTCCCGGCAGGAGTTCCATCAGGGTCGGCAGATCACAGACGTCGCCCTGGACGAACCGCATCCGCGGGTGGGACTCGGGCAGGCTGCCGCGGGTTCCGGCGTAGGTCAGGGCGTCGTAGACGGTGATCTCGGCGTCCTCGAAGCCCTCGTAGCCGCCCGCCAGCATGGTCCGCACATAGTGCGAACCGATGAAGCCCGCGCCTCCGGTGACGAAGACCTTCATGCGGCCACCTCCACGCGGGCGTCGTCGCCGATGATCAGTCGATGCCCCGGGTTCTCCCGGCCGGCGCCGACGACGGCCGACCGGCCGATCATGGAGCCGTGCAGGCTCGGTACGTCCGTCACGGTCGCCCCGTCGAGGGTGATGGAGTGGTCGATGCCGGAACGGCGCAGGACACAGTCCCGCCCGATCGACGTGTACGCGCCGACCCGGCAGTCCTCGATCGTGCTTCCCGCACCGATGATCACCGGGCCCTCGACCCGGGACCGGATGATCCTGGCGCCCGCCTCCAGCACGACGGGGCCGATCAGCACGCTCGTCTCGTCCACCTCGCCGACGACGTCGCCGGTGAGGCCGGCGAGGAGACGGCGGTTGCACTCCAGTACGTCGTCCACGTGGCCGGTGTCCTGCCAGTAGCCGCTGTACTCGCTCGCGCGCACGTCGGCGCCGGAGGCCACCAGCCACTGGAGGGCGTCGGTGATCTCCAGCTCTCCGCGGGCACTGGGCGCGATGGCGTCCACGGCCGCGTGGATGTGGAACGTGAAGAAGTACACGCCGATGAGGGCCAGGTTGCTGCGCGGGTTCTGTGGCTTCTCCACCAGCCGGGCGACCGAGCCGTCCGGACCCAGTTCCACCACCCCGAAGGCCCGCGGGTCGGACACCTTGTGCGTCACCAGTTGCGCGGCCGGGCGTTCGGTGCGGAACGTCTCGGCGACCGCGCTTATCCCGTTGGGGAGGATGTTGTCGCCCAGATACATGACGAAGTCGCTGTCACCGAGGAAATCCCGTGCGATCCGCACGCAATGGGCCAGGCCCAGCGGCCGTTCCTGGCGGATGTACACGATCCGCACCCCGTACCGGGAGCCGTCGCCCAGTACCTCGCGTACGCGATCCTCCCAGTCGCCGACGACCACGCCGACCTCGGTGACGCCCACCCGGCCGATGTTCTCCAGCACGTGCTCCACCACCGGTTTGTTGGCGACGGGAAAGAGCTGTTTGGGCATGGAGTGGCTGAACGGGCGCAGACGGGTTCCCGTCCCGCCGGCCAGGACTAGGGCCTTCATCGCGGTCCTCTCCTCACTGCCTGCCGGGTTCACGGCCGCGGCGAAACGACAGGGAATGTGCGGCTCGCCGATTTCGCCGATATGCCGAGGCGTGATGATTCGACGAATTGCTGAAGGCCCCGTTCGGAAACCTGCTGAGGAGGCTATAGAGTCCCGGAAATACCCACCACCCCTACATCCCCTTATCCGCCCCTCCCGTTGCCCATTACCCCCTTCCATTGGCCCCTGTTCGCCGGTGGTTGACAGTCTCGGTGTCCAGCGGAGGCAGCCACAACTCACAGACCGGGCACGGCTTTGCCGGCATGGACGTGGAACCCAACCGTGCCCGCGTACAGCCCTCCCATGGACACCCGCGTCCCGTGCCCCAAACCGGCGCGAATCGTGTGACGAGGCGCTAGGGTTGCGCCTCTTGGGGAGGACGTCGAGTGGCCGTGGTACCGCTCGCCGAAACAACGCGCGGAGACGGCAGCCGGGGCTCGCGCCCACGGCTCGGCCGACCGCGGAAGAGTCAGGGGAACGCGCCGTGACAGAAGCGCCCACGCACGCTGCCGACACCGACACGGACGGAGCCGACGACGCCGCCGACCGGAAGGTCGTCGAGCAGGAGCAGTCCGAGATCAAGGACTTCGTCAAGGGCCTGAGCGCGGACGACATCAAGTCGGGCAACTGGTTCACCAAGCTCGCCGCTCACGCCATGAACGCGTACACCGAGAAGGTCGACTGGCAGTACTTCCAGGACCGTTACGAAGGTGTGCCCGCGGACGTCATCGTGGACCAGCGGATCAAGATGGCGGCACGGTACGCCGCGCTCGAAGGCGGGCTCTCCGCCGGGGCGTACACGGCGACCGTCGCCGCCACCATCGGCAGCCTCGGGGGCGCCTCACCGGCGACCGTCCCGGCGGCCGCGGCGACGATGATGGTCGACGTCGCGTTCATCTCCCAGCTCCAACTGCGCCTGGCCTACGACATCTCCGTCCTCTACCGGGTACCGATCGACGTGCACGACCCCGAGGACCTGTGGAAGCTCATCCGCGTGGCCTTCACCATCAAGAGCGGGGAAGCGGCCAACAAGACCGTGACCAAAGCGATCCCGGTCATGGTGCGACCGTTGGTCAAGCGCTTCTACTCCGGAACGACACTCGCCGCAGGGAGGGCACTCCCCGTCGTCGGGAAGCACCTGCTCCAGCGCAATGTCATCAAGATCGGGATTCCCCTGGTAGGCGTCCCCCTCGCCGTCCTGCTGAACCGCTACACCACGCTCGTCGCCGGCCGGCACGCGCGGGCCGTGTTCCGGAACGAGGCGCGGGTGATCGAACTCGCCGAGCAGCTGAGCGAGCGCAGCCGGCACCCGCGGTTGATGCTGTGGGTCGCGTGGCTCGTCCTCAGGGCCAACGCGAAGACCAAGATCGCCGATGACGAGGCACTGCTGATGCGGCACCTGGTGAGGCTGGTCCGGGAGCGGCACGAGGTGGTCGACGAGAGGCTCGCGAACGTCGTCGACATCGACCCCGCCGAGGTGTGGAAGCGCGTGGCCGCCGAACCGGGTGATCTCGGTGACGTCCTCGACGCGGCGGAGCGCGTGGCCACCGTGGACGGTGACGTCGACTCCCGCGAGAAGGCGATCCTCACGGAGCTTTGGGAGCGGTGCCGCCGGGGCTGATCCCGCCGTGCGGCAGCGGTCTCACGCCTCTCCCACCACTCCCCCGCCGCGGCCCGGGAGCCGTGTACCGCGCGCGGCCGCACAGACGTCGCTGCTGGTGACACGCCCGGCCCGACCGCGACACCGGCGCATGCGCACACCCGGGGATCCGGTACGGCCCGGGCCATTAGCGCGAGAACGTCGAGGATCCAGTCCTCGTGGCGTCGCGGGCCTGTGGCGCCGTCCGGGTTCGGCCGGATGCCTCTTCGGCGGTCGCCTGCCGCACGGCCGAGGCCCGAAGGCAGAAGGCAGAAGGCAGAAGGCAGAAGGCAGAAGGCAGAAGGCACCAGAAACGACGAAACACCGGCGAGTCACAGACTCGGCCGGTGATTCTTGAAAGCTAACGAACGATCTCATGATGTCCGCTTTGCTGGTGTCCGAGGGGGGACTTGAACCCCCACGCCCGATAAAGGGCACTAGCACCTCAAGCTAGCGCGTCTGCCATTCCGCCACCCGGACTAGGTGTCTGCCGCCTGGCCGGGGGTGTTCCCCGCGGCGACATGGACAACAATACCAAGGTTTCGGAGTGGCTTTCACCTGCGTATCCGGGTCCTGGGGCGGGTCGTGCGGGCCTCGCCGAGCAGGCCCGCACGGCTCTCACCAGGGGTGATCGGGCGGTCACGGTAGGATGGTCACGGCCTGAGGCGGTACTCGGGGAAGTTGCCCGGCAGCCTCTCCCCCGGCGGCCCCTGGGTGACCGCCTTCACCAGCAGCTCGCCGTGCCGCTCGTAGGTCGCCCGGTCGTCGGTGGACAGGGTGGCGACGAGCGCGCCGTTCGAGGCGTTCATGGCGGCGAGGAGCTCCGCCTCGGTGTCGACGAGGACGATCGTGTCGACGGGGCCGAAGGGTTCCGCGTGGTGGAGCGGCGAGGACGGCGGCGGGTTCAGGAGGGTGACGGGCTGGACGTAGGCGCTCGTGTCCTGGCCGGGCAGAAAGCGGGCGTCGGCGGGTCTGCCCCGGTACAGCGGGACGGCGCCCCGGTCGACGGCCTCGGTGACCTGGTCGGTGAGTTCCTTGGCCTTGGCCGCGTTGATCACCGGGCCGAGGTCGAGCCGCGGGAAGGGGTCGTCCGGGTGCTCGACGGCCAGCGGATGGCCGACCCTCAGGGTGCGGACCGCCGGGAGGTACGCGGCGAGGAAGTCGTCGAACAGGGCGCGCTGGACGACGAAGCGCGGGTAGGCCGTGCAGCGCTGTTTGCCGTAGTCGAACGGCTTGGGGACGACGGCGGTGAGCGCGTCCCAGTCGGTGTGGTTCCAGATGCCCCAGGTGTTCAGGCCCTCCTGCTCCAGGACGTGCCGTTTACCGAGGTCGGCGACGGCCGTGGCGACGGCGGCGCCGGTGTCGCGGCCGCCGACGAAGGAGACGCAGCCGATCTCGGGGGCCCTCACCAGCGCCTCCGACAGCTCGCTCCCGCTGCCGCTGACCAGGGTGACGGGGATCCCCTCGCGGGCGGCGAGTGCGCAGGCCAGGGTGAGGCAGGCGACGCCACCGTCGGTCGGGGTCTTCGCGATGACCGCGTTCCCGGCGAGGGCCTGGACCAGCATCGCGTGGACGAGCACGCTCATCGGGTAGTTCCAGCTGGCGATGTTGGACACCGGGCGGGGCCCGGCCCTCGACCATGGGCTCGATGCCGTCGACGTACCAGCGCACCCCGTCGATGGCCCGGTCCACGTCGGCCCGCGCGAGCCGCCACGGTTTGCCGATCTCCCGGACGAGCAGCAGGTCGCGGTGTCGGGTGAGGGCGTCGAGGGCGGCGGCGACCCGGGCCCGGCGTTCGCCGAGGGGGACGTGGCGCCAGACCCGGTGCTGATCGAGTGAGGCGCGTACCACCCGGTGCGCGGTGGCGGCGTCCAGACGGGGCGGGCCCGCGACGGGGCTGCCGTCGACGGGGCTGGTCGCGGGCAGCACCCGGCCGTCGGCCTGCCAGGCGTCGGACCAGGAGGTGCCCGCCTTGAGGGTGAGGGCGGGAGGGGCCGTGGCCGGGTCGGCGGGGGTGGGCGGGGGTGGGGCGGCCGGGTCGGCGGCGGACGTGCGCGTGGATCGGGCGGCAGGGGTCGGGGTGGGGGTCATGTCACACACCGCCTTCCAGGGTGGCCAGGACCAGCCGGGCGGTCTCGGTGGGCGTGTTCCCGACGCGTACGCCGGCCGCCTCCAGGGCCTCCTGCTTCGCGCGGGCCGTGCCGGACGAACCGGAGACGATGGCGCCGGCGTGGCCCATCGTCCTGCCCTCGGGCGCGGTGAACCCGGCGACGTAGCCGACGACGGGTTTGGTGACGTGCTCGCGGACGTACGCGGCGGCCCGTTCCTCGGCGTCGCCGCCGATCTCCCCGATGAGGACGATGATCTCGGTGTCCGGGTCGTCCTCGAACGCGGCGAGGCAGTCGATGTGGGTGGTGCCGACGACGGGGTCGCCGCCGATGCCGACGCAGGTGGAGAAGCCGATGTCGCGCAGCTCGTACATCAACTGGTGGGTGAGCGTGCCGGACTTGGAGACGAGGCCGACGCGGCCCGGCTTGGTGATGTCGGCGGGGATGATGCCGGCGTTGGACTGGCCGGGGCTGATGAGGCCGGGGCAGTTGGGGCCGATGATCCGGGTGCCCCTGGCTCGCGCGTACGCGGTGAAGGCGACGGCGTCGTGGACGGGGACGCCCTCGGTGATGACGACGGCGAGGCCGATGCCGGCGTCGGCCGCCTCCACGACGGCGGCTCCGGTGAAGGCGGGCGGGACGAAGAGGACGCTCACATCGGCGCCGGTGGCGTCCATGGCCTCGTGGACGGAGCCGAAGACGGGGACGGTGGTGTCGTCGAAGTCGACGGTGCGGCCCGCCTTGCGGGGGTGGACGCCGCCGACGACGTGCGTGCCGGCCGCGAGCATGCGGCGGGTGTGCTTCCTGCCCTCGCCGCCCGTCATGCCCTGGACGAGGACCTTGCTCTCCCGGGTGAGGTAGATGGCCATGTCCGGGCTCCTCAGGCTGCGTGGGCGAGTGCGGCGGCGCGGCGCGCGGCGCCGTCCATGGTGGTGGCCTGCTGCACCAGGGGGTGGGCGCGGGCGTCGAGGACGGCCCGGCCGCGGGCGGCGTTGTTGCCGTCGAGTCGGACGACGAGGTGCTTGGTCGGCCGGACGCCGTCCAGGGCCCGCACGATGCCTTCGGCGACCGCGTCGCAGGCGGTGATCCCGCCGAAGACGTTGACGAGGACGGACTTCACGTCCGGGTCGGAGAGGACGACGGAGAGGCCGTCGGCCATGATCCGGGCGGAGGCGCCGCCGCCGATGTCGAGGAAGTTGGCGGGGCGGGCGCCGCAGCCGGCGACGACGTCGAGGGTCGACATGACGAGTCCGGCGCCGTTGCCGATGACGCCGACCTCGCCGTCCAGCTTCACGTAGGTGAGGCCCTTGGCGGCGGCCGCCGCCTCCAGCGGGTCGTCGGGGGCGAGGCTCGTCCCGCCCCGACGGGCGTGCCGGAAGGCCGCGTTGTCGTCGAGGGTGATCTTGCCGTCGAGGGCGAGGATCTGCCCCCGCGTGGTCCGGACGAGCGGGTTGACCTCGACGAGGAGGGCGTCCTCGCGGACCAGCACCTCCCAGAGCCGTACGAGGACGTCGACGGTCCGCGCGGGCAGTCCGGCCGCGTCGGCGATCTCGGCCGCCTTCGCCGAGGTGACGCCCTCCGCCGGGTCGACGGGGACACGTGCCACGGCCTCGGGGCGGGTCGCCGCCACCTCCTCGATGTCCGTGCCGCCCTCGGCGGAGGCGATCGCGAGGAAGCGGCCGGCGGCGCGGTCGAGGACGTAGGAGACGTAGAGGTCCTCACCTGGGCCTTGACGACGACGCGTCCGCCCAGTCGGCGGGCGATCCCGCGCACCTCCTTGGACGAGTCGGTGACCTCCGCCCGCGGCACCACGATGCCGTGTTCCTCGAAGAGTTCCCTTGCCTGGTGTTCGAACAGGTCCATTCCGGCTCCTGACTCAAAGTGCCGCACGCCCCCTGGACACCACCCACCGGATGCGGGATAACAAGCTTCATACAGTATGCGTCGACTGTATGCAATCAACCGCGAGAGCGTTCCAACCCCCTACGAAGGGACAGGACTTCGCCATGCCCGACGGCAACAGCCAGGAGCTCATTTCCGGTGGTCATCTCGTCGCGAAGGCACTCAAGGCGGAGGGTGTGGACGTCATCTACACCCTGTGCGGCGGCCACATCATCGACATCTACGACGGCTGCGTCGACGAGGGCATCGAGGTCGTCGACGTACGTCACGAACAGGTCGCCGCACACGCCGCCGACGGATACGCGCGCATCACGGGCAAGCCCGGCTGCGCCGTCGTCACCGCCGGCCCCGGTACGACCGACGCCGTCACCGGTGTCGCCAACGCCTTCCGGGCGGAGTCCCCGATGTTGCTGATCGGCGGTCAGGGGGCGCACACCCAGCACAAGATGGGGTCCCTCCAGGACCTGCCGCACGTCGACATGATGACGCCGATCACCAAGTTCGCGGCGACCGTGCCGGACACGGCGCGCGCCGCGGACATGGTGTCGATGGCGTTCCGCGAGTGCTACCACGGCGCCCCCGGCCCCTCCTTCCTGGAGATCCCCCGCGACGTCCTCGACGCCAAGGTGCCCGTGGAGAAGGCACGGGTGCCGAAGGCGGGCGCCTACCGGGCCTCGACCCGCTCCGCCGGTGACCCCGAGGCGATCGAGAGGCTCGCCGACCTGCTGGTGCACGCGGAGAAGCCCGCGATCCTGCTGGGCAGCCAGGTGTGGACGACCCGCGGCACCGAGTCCGCCGTCGAACTGGTGCGCACCCTGAACATCCCGGCCTACATGAACGGCGCCGGGCGCGGCACCCTCCCGCCGGGCGACCCGCACCACTTCCAGCTCTCCCGCCGCTACGCCTTCTCGAACGCCGACGTCATCGTCGTCGTGGGCACGCCCTTCGACTTCCGCATGGGCTACGGCAAGCGGCTGTCGCAGGACGCGACCGTGGTGCAGATCGACCTCGACTACCGGACCGTCGGCAAGAACCGTGACATCGACCTCGGGATCGTCGGCGACGCGGGCCTCGTGCTCAAGTCCGTGACGGAGGCGGCGTCCGGACGGCTCAACGGGGGCGCGGCGA
This sequence comes from Streptomyces sp. MA5143a, assembly GCF_900290235.1. Lineage (GTDB taxonomy): Bacteria > Actinomycetota > Actinomycetes > Streptomycetales > Streptomycetaceae > Streptomyces. The sequence continues at coordinate 47,880 of NZ_OLMK01000010.1, read as the reverse complement.
AGCGCAAGGAGTGGCTCGACGAGCTGCGCGCCGCCGAACAGGTGGCCATCGACAAGCGGCTCCCCGGCCTGAGGTCCGACGCCTCGCCCATCCACCCCTACCGGCTGGTCAGCGAGATCAACGACTTCCTCACCGAGGACTCGATCTACATCGGCGACGGCGGCGACATCGTCACCTTCTCCGGCCAGGTCGTCCAGCCCAAGTCGCCCGGCCACTGGATGGACCCCGGCCCCCTCGGCACGCTCGGCGTCGGCGTCCCGTTCGTGCTCGCCGCCAAGCAGGCACGGCCCGACAAGGAGGTCGTGGCCCTCTTCGGCGACGGCGCGTTCTCCCTCACCGGCTGGGACTTCGAGACCCTCGTCCGCTACGACCTCCCCTTCGTCGGCATCGTCGGCAACAACTCCTCGATGAACCAGATCCGTTACGGCCAGAAGGCCAAGTACGGCGAGGAACGCGAGCGGATCGGCAACACCCTCGGCGACGTCCACTACGACAGGTTCGCCCGGATGCTGGGCGGTCACGGCGAGGAGGTCCGCGACCCCGCCGACATCGGGCCCGCGCTGCGGCGCGCCCGGGAGTCGGGCAAGCCGTCGCTGATCAACGTCTGGGTCGACCCGGACGCGTACGCCCCCGGAACCATGAACCAGACGATGTACAAGTGAGGTGACCTCGGCATGACCAAGGCTCTCGAAGGCATCCGCGTCCTCGACATGACACACGTCCAGTCCGGTCCGTCCGCCACCCAGCTCCTCGCCTGGCTCGGCGCGGACGTCGTGAAACTGGAGGCACCGAGCGGCGACATCACCCGCAGGCAGCTGCGCGACCTCCCCGACGTCGACTCCCTCTACTTCACGATGCTCAACTGCAACAAGCGGAGCATCACCCTCAACACCAAGACCGGGCGCGGCAAGGAGATCCTCACCGAGCTGATCCGCCGCTCCGACGTCATGGTGGAGAACTTCGGCCCCGGCGCGGTCGACCGCATGGGCTTCACCTGGGACCGCATCAAGGAGATCAACCCGCGGATCGTCTACGCCTCCATCAAGGGCTTCGGTGAGGGCCCGTACACCGACTTCAAGGCGTACGAGGTCGTCGCCCAGGCCATGGGCGGGTCGATGGCCACCACCGGCTTCGAGGACGGGCCGCCGCTGGCGACCGGCGCCCAGATCGGGGACTCCGGCACGGGCATCCACGCCGTCGCGGGGATCCTCGCGGCGCTGTACCAGCGGGAGAACACCGGGCGCGGCCAGCGGGTCAACGTCGCCATGCAGCACGCCGTGCTCAACCTCTGCCGGGTGAAACTCCGCGACCAGCAGCGGCTGGCCCACGGCCCACTGCGGGAGTACCCGAACGACGACTTCGGCGACGAGGTCCCGAGGTCCGGCAACGCCTCCGGCGGAGGCCAGCCCGGCTGGGCGGTCAAGTGCGCGCCGGGCGGCCCCAACGACTATGTGTACGTCATCGTGCAGCCCGTCGGCTGGCAGCCGATCAGCGAACTCATCGGGCGGCCCGAGCTGGCCGACGACCCCGAGTGGGCGTCCCCGGAGGCCCGGCTGCCGAAGCTGAACAAGATGTTCCAGCTGATCGAGGAGTGGTCGTCCACCCTGCCCAAGTGGGAGGTGCTGGAGCGGCTCAACGCCCACAACATCCCCTGCGGGCCGATCCTTTCCACGAAGGAGATCATCGAGGACGACTCCCTGGTCGCCAACGGGATGGTCGTCACCGTGCCGCACCCCGAGCGCGGCGCCTTCGTGACCGTGGGCAGCCCGCTGAAGCTCTCCGACTCCCCCGTGGACGTCACCGGTTCGCCGCTGCTCGGCGAGCACAACGAAGAGGTCTACGTGGGCGAGCTGGGCCTCGGCGACGAGGAACTGCGCCTGCTCAAGACGAACGGGGTGATCTGAGTGATGGCCGAGGACCGGAAGCCGCGGGTACGCGCGCTCCTCGACACGGTGCGCGCCGAGGGCCGCTCCGCGCTCACCGCTCCCGAGGGCAAGGTGATCGCCGACGCGTACGGCATCGCCGTACCCGGCGAGGAGCTGGCGCGGGACGTCGACGAGGCCGTGAGGTACGCGGCCCGCTTCGGCGGACCGGTGGTCATGAAGATCGTCTCCCCGGACATCCTCCACAAGACCGACGCCGGCGGGGTGATCGTCGGGGTGGAGGGCGCCGTCGACGTGCGGGCCGCGTTCCACACCGTCGTCGACAACGCCCGAGCCTATGCCCCCGAGGCCCGTATCGAGGGCGTGCAGGTGCAGGAGCTGTTGCCGAAGGGACAGGAGGTCATCGTCGGCGCGGTGACGGACCCGACGTTCGGCAAAGTCGTCGCGTTCGGGCTCGGCGGGGTGCTGGTCGAGGTCCTGGGGGACGTCACCTTCCGGCTCGCGCCGGTCACCGCCGACGAGGCGCTGTCGATGCTGGACTCGATCCGCGCGGCGGAGATCCTGCGCGGGGTCCGCGGCGCGGACCCCGTCGACCGGTGGGCGATCGCCGAGCAGATCCGCCGGGTGTCCCAACTGGTCGCGGACTTCCCGGAGATCGCCGAGGTCGACCTCAACCCGGTGATCGCCACCCCGGAGGGCGCGGTCGCCGCTGACATCCGGGTGATCCTCGCGGAGTCGGTGCCCAGGCCCCGGCGTACGTACACCCGCGACGAGATCCTCACCTCGATGCGCCGGCTGATGCAGCCCTCGTCGGTCGCCGTGATCGGCGCCTCCAACGAGCAGGGCAAGATCGGCAACTCGGTGATGCGCAACCTCGTCGACGGCGGCTTCCCCGGCGAGATCCATCCGGTGAACCCCCGGGCCGATGACATTCTGGGCCGCAAGGCGTACAAGAGTGTCACGGACGTTCCCGGTGAGGTGGATGTGGCGGTCTTCGCGATCCCCGCCAAGTTCGTGGCCGCGGCGCTTCAGGAGGTGGGCCGCAAGGGCATCCCCAACGCCGTCCTCATCCCCTCCGGGTTCGCCGAGACCGGTGAGCACGCGCTCCAGGCGGAGATCGTGGCGATCGCCGAACGGCACGGCGTCCGGCTGCTCGGGCCGAACATCTACGGCTACTACTCGACGTGGCAGGACCTGTGCGCCACGTTCTGCACGCCGTACGACGTCAAGGGCGGGGTGGCGCTGACCTCGCAGTCCGGCGGCATCGGCATGGCCATCCTGGGCTTCGCCCGCACCACGAAGACGGGTGTGTCGGCGATCGTCGGCCTCGGCAACAAGTCGGACCTGGACGAGGACGACCTGCTGACCTGGTTCGGCGAGGACCCGAACACCCGGTGCATCGCGATGCACCTGGAGGACCTCAAGGACGGGCGCGCCTTCGTGGAGGCGGCGCGGGCCACCGTCCCGAAGAAGCCGGTCGTGGTCCTCAAGGCGGGCCGTACGGCGGCCGGGGCGAAGGCGGCGGGCTCGCACACGGGCGCGCTGGCGGGCGACGACGCGGTGTACGAGGACATCCTCAGGCAGGCGGGTGTCATCAGGGCGCCGGGCCTGAACGAGATGCTGGAGTACGCGCGCGCCCTGCCGGTGCTGCCGACGCCGAAGGGCGACAACGTCGTGATCATCACGGGGGCCGGCGGCAGCGGTGTGCTGCTGTCGGACGCGGTGACCGACAACGGGCTGTCGCTGATGGAGATCCCACCGGACCTGGACGCGTCGTTCAGGGCGTTCATCCCGCCGTTCGGGGCCGCGGGCAACCCGGTGGACATCACCGGGGGCGAGCCGCCGTCGACGTACGAGGCGACCGTCCGGCTGGGTCTGGAGGACCCGCGCATCCACGCGCTGGTCCTCGGCTACTGGCACACGATCGTCACCCCGCCGATGGTGTTCGCCGAACTCACGGCGCGCGTGGTGGCCGAGTTCCGCGAACGGGGCGTCGAGAAGCCGGTGGTGGCGTCACTGGCCGGCGACGTCGAGGTCGAGGAGGCCTGCCAGTACCTCTTCGAACGGGGGGTCGTGGCCTACCCGTACACGACGGAGAAGCCGGTGGCCGTGCTCGGCGCGAAGTATCGCTGGGCACGGGCCGCGGGGCTGTTGGGGGGCGGTCGGTGAGCTGAGGGAGGGCTCGAACCACGGGGTTCGCGGCGACCGCTCACCGCGGGTCCCGGCGCGAAGAAACACGGACAGGGGGCGCTGGCCAGTTCTTCCACGCGAAGGGTTCGATCGACATGGCGACAACTGACATCTCCACATCCGTCCCCTACCGGGAGGTGACGGACGCCAATGGCCGGGTGTACCGGCTCGGCGAGTCCGACCTGGACATCATGGGGCGCACACGCAAGTGGATGGTCATCCTGCCGTGGGTGGGCATGATGGGCATCAGCTCGGCCGAGTACGCGTTCGCGTCCGCCGAGGAGACCCTGCACACCGCTCACCACTGGAGCAACCAGCACATCTTCTGGATGCTCGGCGTGTGGGTGTTCTTCCAGGCCGCCGTGGCCTTCCCGGCCGGGAAGCTCCGCGAGAGCGGCAAGCTGCCCGCCCGCTGGGCGATGATGCTGGGCGCCGTCGGCACCCTGCTCGGCTATTTCTCCCTCGCGTTCGCGCCGCACGTCGTCGTCGCGTACATCGGCTTCGGCATGTTCAGCGGCATGGGCGCCGGCATGGTCTACGCGACCTGCGTGAACATGGTCGGCAAGTGGTATCCGGAGCGCAAGGGCGGCAAGACCGGCTTCGTGAACGGCGGGTTCGCCTACGGTTCGGTGCCCTTCGTGTTCATCTTCACCGGCTACATGGACCTGACGAACTTCCGCTGGGTGCTGGTCTGCGTCGGGGTCTTCCTCGCGGCGGTCGTCGCCGTCGCCGGGCACTTCCTCCAGGACCCGCCGAAGAACTGGTGGCCCGCGCAGGTCGACCCGCTGCGCAAGCCGGACGACCCGCGGGCGCGGCGCGCGCTGGAGAAGAACCCGCCGGCCGTGAAGCAGTACACGCCGGGCGAGGCGTGGCGCACGGGCCGGGTGGCCCTGATGTGGTTCTGCCTGCTGTGCACCTCGGGGGTGAACATCTTCGGCATCGCCTTCCAGGTCCCGTTCGGCAACGAGGCCGGTTTCGCGGGCGGGATCGTCGCGACCGCCATGTCCCTGAAGGCGATCGTGAACGGCACGGGCCGCGGTGTCATCGGCTGGCTCTCCGACCGGTACGGCCGCAAGCAGTGCCTGATCTTCGTCTGTGTGGTGCTGGGCCTCGCGCAGTACGGCATCCTCTGGTCCGGGAACATCGGCAACCTGCCGCTGTTCCTGGTGTTCTCCAGCATCTCCGGCTTCGGCGGCGGCGCGATCTTCCCGATGTTCGCGGCGATGACCGCGGACTACTTCGGTGAGAACAACAACGCCTCCAACTACGGCCTGGTGTACAGCTCCAAGCTGGTGTCGGGTCTGCTGGGCTCCGGCATGGGCGCCGTGGTCGTGGGCGCCTGGGACTACACGGGGGCGTTCGTGCTCGCCGGTTCCCTCTCGCTGTTCGCCGGTGTCGTGGCCCTGTTCCTGCACCCGCCGGGGCGGCCGCGCACCAAGCACATCGCTCCCAATCCTCGGCCGCTCGGCGACGAAGTGGCCTGAGGCCCCGCGCGTACGGCACGCCCGCGCGTACGGCGGCGGGCGGCCGCCCCGTGGTCCCGCACCACGGGGCGGCCGCCTGCCGCCGTTGTCGTGTCCGCCCGGGTCAGCACTTCTCCCGCAGCGCGTGCAGGTGCTCGCTGGAGCGGCGGGCGAAGGTGAACGACTCGGTGGGGTTGTCGTGCTCGGCCTGCCAGTGGTGGGCGAGGCGGTGGCCCTTGAGCCGGGTGACGGCCGAGATGAACTTCTGGTAGTCGATGTCGCCGTCGCCGACGTCCACCATGCGGTAGCCGAAGGGGTTCGACGGGTCGCTCTCGCCGTCCTTCACATGGAAGAGGGGGTAGCGGTTCGGGCGCCTGAGGACGTAGTCGAGGGGCTCGAACGGGGCGGGGGTGCCGTCGGGCCGCTTCGAGAAGCGGAACTGGGCGACGTACGCCCAGAAGATGTCCATCTCCAGGTAGACGAGGCCGGGGTCGGTCTCGCGGAGCAGCACGTCGTAGAGGCGGACGTGCGGCTTGTCGGAGGCGAAGGCGAACTCCTCGGAGTGGTTGTGCTGGTAGAACTTCATGCCGCGCGCCCTGGCCGCCGCCCCGTAGGTGTTGAACTCCTCGGCGGCCCGCTTCATCGCGTCGACGGTGGTGCCGTAGCGGAACGGGCCGGCGGCGGTGCCGATGTGCTTCAGACCGAGGGCCTGGGCGTCGTCGAGGACCTTGTCGAGGTTCTGGGCGAAGGTGTACGCGTTCGGGTCGCTGGAGTAGTAGCCGACGTGGCTGCCGATCGGGGTCAGACCGTGGTTCCGGGCCAGCCGCTTCAGCTGCGCCAGGGTGATCGGGCCAGCGGAGCCCTGGGTGTAGCCCGCGAACTCGACCTCGTCGTAGCCGTACTTCTCCAGCTCGGCGAAGACCGGGGCGAAGCCGAGGGTGGAGACCTTGTCGCGGAGGCTGTAGAGCTGGATGCCGAGGCGGCCGGGCGGCAGGACGGGGCGGCCCCGGCCCTTGCCCGCGGTGGCGGCCTCGGGGGCGTCGGCCGCCTGGGCGGGGGACGCGGCGGTGCCCAGGAGGGCGGCGACGGTGGCGCCGGCGGCCACACCGAGCATGCCTCGTCTGCTGAGGCGGTGGGTGAGTTCGGGGTCGGGCTGGTGGGTGCGGCTCATGCCGGGGACTCCTTGGTGTGGGAGGGCGTTGTCAGTGGTGGGTGCTTCACTGGTGATCGGTGCGGATGCCGGACGGTCATGACAGACCGGCCAGACGGAGCAGCAGTGCCTTGACCTCGGTGGCCGCGAGGCGGTCGCCGACGGCGCGGGGGGTGGAGCAGATGAGGAGCGGACCGTCGTCGTCGCTCAGGGGGAGGCGGCCGTGGCTGCCGCGAAGAGGTGAGGGGTCCAGAGGCACGACCGCCATGCGGTAGCGCATCCCCAACTTTTTGCGGGCCAGCGCGGTGGCCGCCTTGAGCTTCACATACGGGTCGCGAGGGTCCAGGAACAGCTCGACCGGGTCGTAACCGGGTTTGCGGTGGATCTCGACGGTGCGCGCGAAGTCGGGCGCGCGATCGTCGTCGAGCCAGTAGTAGTACGTGAACCAGGCGTCCGGCTCGGCCACGGCGACGAGTTCACCGGAGCGCGGATGGTCGAGGTGGTGGGCCTTCTTGCCCTCGTCGTCGAGGAGCTGGTCGATGCCGGGGAGAGCGGCGAGGGCCTCCCTGGTCGCCTCCAGGTCCTCGGCGCGGCGTACGTAGACGTGGGCGATCTGGTGGTCGGCGACCGCGAAGGCCCGTGAGGCCATGGGGTCGAGGTACTCCATGCCGTCCTGGGCGTGGACCTCCAGGAGCCCGGCGCGGCGCAGGGCGCGGTTGATGTCGACGGGCCGGTCCACATGGGTGATGCCGTACTCGGAGAGGGCGACCACGGTGCGGCCCTCGGCGCGGGCGTCGTCGAGCAGGGGTGCCAGGGCCCGGTCGAGGTCGGCGGCCGCCTTCAGGGAGCGCGGGTCGTCGGGGCCGTGGCGCTGGAGGTCGTAGTCGAGGTGCGGGAGGTAGCAGAGGGTCAGATCGGGGTGGCGGGTGCGGTTGATGTGGCGGGTCGCGTCGATGATCCAGCGGCTGGAGACGAGGTCGGCGCCGGGGCCCCAGAAGTGGAACAGGGGGAACGTGCCGAGTTGGTCGGTGAGTTCGTCGCGCAGGGCCGGGGGCCGGGTGTAGCAGTCGGGTTCCTTGCGGCCGTCGGAGTAGTAGATCGGGCGGGGGGTGACGGTGATGTCGGTGTCGGCGCCCATGGCGTACCACCAGCAGATGTTGGCGACGGTGTAGCCGGGGTGGGCGCGGCGGGCGGCGTCCCACAGCTTGTCCCCGGCGACGAGGGCGTTGTGCTGGCGCCACAGCAGGACGTCACCGAGTTCCCGGAAGTACCAGCCGTTGCCGACGATGCCGTGCTCGGCGGGGAGCGAACCGGTGAGGAAGGTGGACTGGGCGGCGCAGGTCACGGCGGGAAGGACCGTGCCGAGGTGGGCGCGGGACCCGGACCGGGCGAGGGACTTGAGGTGGGGCATGTGGTCGAGGAGGCGGGGGGTGAGTCCGACGACGTCGAGGACGAGGAGCGTGGTGGGGGTGGTCACGGCAGCTCCTTCAGTCCGAGGTCCGTCAACAGATCCCGGGCCAGGCTGAGTTCGGCGGCGATGCCGTCGGTGAGGCGGGCGCGGGTGGTGGGGCGCAGCTCCGCCGGCAGGGCCTGCCAGGTGTACGTCTCGACCTCCAGATGGCGGGTGAGGGGGTGCGGGCCGCCGACCAGGCGGGTGAGGGCGGCCTTGAGGACCGGGAGCGTGGAGGTGAGGGGGGCCGCGGGGGCCGCGTGCAGGGGGACGTGGAAGTGGGCGCGCCACGGGGAGGCGTCGGGGAGGGCGTCACCGGTGAGGGCCTCGCCGAGGTCGTCGGTGCCGCGCAGACCGGCGGCGGTCGCCGTGCGGGTCTGGTGCAGGAAGCGGGGTTCGTCGAAGGCGGCGAGCGCCTCGCGGACCTCGGGGAGGTGGGGGTGCTCGGCGTGCAGGGCTGCCGAGAGCTGCGACTTCACGACGGGGACGCGGGCCCGGACGAGCGCGTCCAGGGCGGTGCGCGGGTCCTCGAAGGAGGTGGCGAGATGGCAGGTGTCGACGCAGACGCCGATACGGTCGTGGCCGATCGCGGTGAGCGGACCGATGGCGTCGGCGGTGGTCTCGACGGTGCAACCGGGTTCGGGTTCCAGTCCGACGCGGATCGAGCGGCCCGTCAGCTCGGCGACCACGTCGAGGCGTTCACCGAGGGTGCGCAGGGCCGCGTGGGCGGCGTCGGCGCGGGCGTCGTCGTAGGCGGTGCGCCAGGCCAGCGGGAGCGTCGAGACGGTGCCCTCGGTGACGTCGTCGGGGAGGAGCGCGGCGAGGACCCGGGCCAGGGAGGTGGTGTGGTCGAGGCGCTCGGGGTCGGCCCAGTCCGGCCTGTACACCCGGTACTTGACCTCCTCCGCGCCGAAGCCCTGGTACGGGAAGCCGTTGAGGGTGACGACCTCCAGGCCGCGCAGGTCGAGTGCGGCACGCAGCCCGCGCAGGGCGGAGGGGTCGGTGATCAGGGCGTCGGCGGCGTCCTTGGCGAGCCACAGGCCGATGCCGAGGCGGTCACGGCCGAGGCGTCGCCGGACGGGCTCGCAGTGGTCGCGCAGCTGGGCGAGGACACCGTCGAGGGACTCGGCCGGGTGCACATTGGTGCAGTAGGCGAGGTGGACGGTGGATCCGTCGGGGTGGCGGAAGCGCATGGGTCACTCCCCGCCGCGCAGGATGCTGTTGCCCTCGTGGGTGGCGCCGGTCGGGGCGGCGTCGAGGTCGAGGCGGCCGCTGAGCCCGTAGAAGGCGACCGGGTTGCGCCACAGCACGAGGTCCACGTCGTCCTCGCCGAACCCGGCGGCGAGCAGGGCGTCGGCGACCCGGCGGGTCTTCAGGGGGTCGCTTCTGCCCCAGTCGGCGGCGGAGTTGACCAGCACCTTCTCCGTGCCGAACGCCTTGATGACGGCGACCATGCGCTCCTCGTCCATCTTGGTGTCGGGGTAGACGGAGAAGCCGAGCCAGGAGCCGCTGTCCTTGGCCTCCTTGACGGTGGTCTCGTTGAGGTGGTCCAGCAGCACCCGCTCCGGCGGCAGCTCGGAGGCCCGCACCACCTCGACGGTGCGGCGCAGTCCGGCGAGCTTGTCGCGGTGCGGGGTGTGCACCAGGGCGGGCAGGCCGTGGTCGGCGGCGAGCTGGAGCTGGTGCTCCAGGGCGAGGTCCTCGGCGGGCGTCATGGAGTCGTAGCCGATCTCGCCGACGGCCACGACCCGGTCCTTGAGGAGGTAGCGGGGCAGGTGGTCCAGGACGGGGGTGCAGTTAGGGTCGTTGGCCTCCTTGGGGTTGAGGGCGATCGCGCAGTGGTGGGCGATGCCGTACTGGGCGGCCCGGAAGGGCTCCCAGCCGAGCAGCGAGTCGAAGTAGTCGAGGAAGGTGGCCGGGGACGTGCGGGGCTGTCCCAGCCAGAAGGCCGGTTCCACGACCGCGCGGACGCCCGCCTCGTGCATCGCCTCGTAGTCGTCGGTGGTGCGGGACGTCATGTGGATGTGGGGGTCGAAGATGCGCATCAGGTCTCCTTGCCGTCGGTGCCGGTCCCGTCGGCCGGTGGGGGCGCGGTCAGGGCCAGTACGCGGTTCAGGTCCCCGGGGACGGGACGGCCCGCGGCGGTGCGTTCGTCGGCGAACGCGCCGAGCATGCGGGCCAGTTCGGTGTCGCCGTGGGCGCGGCGGGCCAGGTCGGTGATCTCGTCGACGGGGACGCCGGTGAACAGGCATTTGAGGACGGCGTGCCGCCAGTCGTGCGGGCCGAGGTGGCGGGCCCCGTAGGGGCCGAGGGCGGCGGCGACGAGGCGGGTGTCGTTGGTGCGCAGGGCGTCCTCGACGAGGTGCAGCGCGTCGGGGCCGGGCACCAGGTGGGGCAGGGCGTGCAGAACGGCCCGGCGTTCGTCGGCGGTGCCCTGCCGGTAGACCCGGTCGAGCGCGGCGGTGTCGGGGCGGGCCGCGTGCAGGATCAGGACGCGGACGGCGTCGGCGTGCTCGGCGCCGCAGCGGCGGCCCGCCTCGGCGAGGCGCAGCTCCCACACGGAGATGGGGCCGTGGGTGCCGGGGTGGTCGGCGGCTTCGGTGAGGGCCCGGTCGAGCCAGGCGCGGGCGGGGTCGTCGAGCCGCTCGGTCAGTGGGCCGCGCAGTGCGGCGGGGGCGGTGCGGGCCGGGTGGCCGGGGTGGGCCGCCGGGTCGGCCGGGGTCGGGGGGCGGTGGTGGATCACGAGGTGCTCCCGGGAGGTGCGGCGGCGGGCCCCGGCGGTGGCCCCGCCGTGCGGCCGGTCGCCCGGCGGAGGAAGGCGAGGGACCGCTCGGCCTGGTGCGGGCCGGCGTGGGAATGGCGGGGCAGTTCGACGACGGTCAGGGCCCGGTAGTCGACGGCGGCCAGCGCGTCGAGGACGGCCGGGAAGTCGATCTCGCCCTCGCCGAGCGGCAGATGGTCGTGGACACCGCGCCGCATGTCCTCGATCTGGACGTGGCGCAGCCAGGGCGCGGCGGCGCGGACGCAGTGCGCGGGCAGGAGGAGTTCGAGGCACTGGCAGTGGCCGATGTCGAGGGTGAGGCCGAGGGCGGCGGGGCTGTCGAGGGCCTCGCGCAGTCGGTGGAAGTCGGCGAGCGTGGCGAGGAGGTGACCGGGTTCGGGTTCGACGGCGAGCGGGACGCCGGCGGCGGTGGCGGCCTCGACGACGGGGGTGATCGCGTCCGGGAGGCGCTTCCAGGCGGTGTCCTCGTCGGTGCCGGGCGGGGTGACGCCGCTGAAGCAGTGCACGGCGTGGGCGCCCAGGTCGGCGGCGACCCGTACGGCCGTCAGGAGCAGGCCGACGCGGCGGGCGCGGTCGTCCTGGTCGGGGTCCAACAGGGTCGGCCCGTGCTTGCGGCGGGCGTCGAGGACGTAGCGGGCGCCGGTCTCCACGGTGACGGCCAGGCCGAGGGCGTCGAGCCGTCGTGCGAGCCGCCGGGTGCGGGCGGCGAGGCCGGGGGCCAGCGGGTCGAGGTGCATGTGGTCGAGGGTCAGCCCGACGCCGTCGTAACCGAGGTCGGCGAGGAGGGCGAGGGCGTCGTCGAGCCGGAGGTCGGCGAGACCGTTGGTGCCGTAGCCGAAGGCGAGGGGTTTCATGAACGGCCCCCCGGTGTGCCGTGCGGGGCCCCCGGCGCGGTGGTCGTGGTCGTCTCCCGCGCCCCTCGCCGCAGCCGCTCCGCGAACCGCCCCAGCGCCGCGTACTGCTCCCCCAGGGCCGACGGGGCCTCGCCCGTCGGGTCCTTGAAGTAGAAGGCCAGCTCGGGCAGGGGGCCCGTGAGGCCCGCTTCGTGGGCGCGGGCGAGGAGTCGGGCGAGGTCGAGGACCAGGGGTGCGGCGAGCGCGGAGTCGCAGCCCTGCCAGGTGGTCTGGAGGACCATGCGGGTGCCGAGGAAGCCGTCGAAGGCGATGTGGTCCCAGGCGGTCTTCCAGTCGCCGAGGGCGGGGACGTCGTCGATGTGGGTCTCGCCCTCGGGGGCCGTGCCGAGGGTGTCGGTCACGACGCGTTCCTTGCCGGCGTTCTTGGCGGCGGCGGCCGCCGGGTCGGCGAGGGCGGCACCGTCGCCGCCGCCGAGGAGGTTCGTGCCGGACCAGGCCCGGACGGTCAGCGCCCGCTGGGCGAACATCGGGCCGAGGACCGACCGGAGCAGGGTCTGGCCGGTCTTGCCGTCGCGGCCCGCCCAGGGCACGTCCGCCGACTCCGCCAGGGAGGCGAGGGCGGGGTGGTCCAGGCCCGTCGACGGGGTGAAGTTGACGTAGGGGCAGCCGGCGCGCAGGGCGGCCGCCGCGTACAGGGAACTGGGGGGCGGGGCGGTGCCGGTGGGGGCGGGCTCCGTGGAGGCCACGTTCATGACGACGGCGCGGGTGAGGCCCCGGCGTCGTACGAAGTCCTGGAGGTCGGCGGTGAAGGCGGAGATCAGCTCGTCGGGGGTCCGGGTGTCGCCGGGGAGGGGCCCGCCGGGCTTGATCTCGCGGTCGGTGGCGGTGAGTTCGGCGGTGACGGCGGCGGGCAGGCCGTGCGGCAGGACTCCGGCCGCGGCGAGGGCCTCGGCGCGTTTGGGCAGGGGGCAGTCCGTGGTGTCGTGGCCGCCGAAGACGAGGGAGGCGAGGGGCGGGAGGCCCGAGCCCGCGAAGAGGGGGGTCTCGGTGACCATGCCCGTGGGGGCGTGCAGGTCCGCGGTGAGGGCCGCGCAGCCCGCGACGACGGTGGTGGCGACGGAGCCGCGGGCCCCGATCAGCCAGACGCCGACACGCGGCGCGGAACCCGGCGCGGAACCCGGCACGGACACGGACGGGGACGCGGACATGGGCAGCCTCCTTGTCGAGCACGTGGTGCGGGGACCCGGACGCGCCGGGCGGACCTGGGGAGCACCGGAGGGTGGGTGTGCCGGGCGGGGAGGCGGCGGGCGGGGGTCCGGCGTCCCCCGCCCGCCGCCGTTCAGTCGCCCGTGTGCGGGGCCGCCGTGCCGGCGGTCCGCGCGGGCAGTTCCTTGATCCGGATGTCACGGAAGGACACCCGGTCGCCGGCACCGTGGTTCTGGATGCCGAGGTGACCGTCCCTGAGGCTCCGGGCCGGATCGGTGTTGGTGAAATCGTTGATCCGTACGCCGTTGAGCCAGACGCGGAGGCGTTCGCCCTCCACACGGATCTCGTACGTGTTCCACTCCCCCGGCGGGTTCAGGGCGCGGTCGCGTTTCCTGAGGTCGGCGGAGCGGAAGCCGTAGACGGACCCGGTGGTCCGCTCGGGTACGTCGGTGGCGTCGATCTGGATCTCGTAGCCGTTGTGCACGGCCGACCACGGGTCGTCCGAGGGCGGGAAGCCCACGAAGACACCCGAGTTGTCGTCGCCCGAGGCGCCGTCCGTCCTCCAGTCGAGCTTCAGGGAGTACGACCCGAAGCTGCGGTCGGCGTACCAGAGCATGCCCATGCCGCCGTGGGAGGTGAGCGTGCCGTCGGCGCCGCGCTCGAAGGAGCCCGGCCCGGCCTGCCGCCAGCCGTCCAGGGAGGTGCCGTCGAACAGCGGGCGGTAGCCGTTCTCCGGCCGGCAGTCGGCCTGGGCCTCGCCGATCGCCCATCGGATGCCGCCCAGCAGGTGCTGCCGGAAGGCGGGTTCGGCGTACGACTCCTTGGTGTGGCCGCCCCCGGTGTAGAAGGCGCGGCCGCCCCGGTAGTTCTGGCACCAGGCGATGGGATGGTCGCCGTTCATGGTGCCGCCGCTGTACGACGACTCGTCGAGCGAGGCGAGGACATGGGCCCGCGCGCGAGGGTTGGAGCGGTAGTTGTACCACTCGTCCGTGCGGTTCCAGGTCGCGCCCAGTGAGGCGGTGGCCGGGTGGGCGTGGTCCTCGACGTCGACCGTCGCGGGCTGGATCGCGGGGTGCGACTGGAAGTACGCGCCCGCGAGTCCGCCGTAAAACGCCCAGTCGTACTCGGTGTCGGCGGCGGCGTGGATGCCGACGTAGGCGCCGCCGCGTCCGATGTACCGCTCGAACGCGGTCTGCTGGGCCGGGTTCAGGACGTCGCCGGTGGTGGAGAGGAAGACGACGGCGGCGTACCGTCCGAGGTTGCGGGTGGTGAAGGCGCCGGCGTCCTCCGTGGCGTCGACCCGGAAGCCGTGGGCGGCGCCCAGTTCCCGTACGGCGGTGATGCCCTCGGGGATGGAGTCGTGCCGGAAGCCGGCGGTCTTGGAGAACACCAGCACCCGGGCCTGTGCGGAGCCGTGTGCCGTCCCGGGGTCGGCCGCCTCATCGGACACGGCGGGCCCCGAGACGCAGCCGATCAGCAGGGCGGCGCCGATCGCGGCCGTCCCCATACGTCCGTTCGTTCGCATGGTCGCCCCTCACCTCGTCGTGAACGTGAAATCGTCCACGTCGAACAGTCCGCCGGAGCCGCTGCCCTTGAACACCAGGTAGAGCGTGGTGGTGCCGCGTGGGGCCCTGGTCAGGTCGGCGGTGACGTCCTGGAAGTTCTCCCAGCCGCCGGTGACCGGCACGGTGGTGCCGCCGAGCAGCCTGCCGGTGGGCGAGCCCGCCCGGACCTCCAGCTTGCCGCCCGCGCCTCCGGAGGAGATCCGCGCGGTGATCTTCGTGGCGTTGGACAGGACGTACGGCTTGAAGGAGATCCAGTCGCCGTGGGAGATGTCCCCGACGGTCTTGCCGCCGTGGGCGGTGGCCTTGGACTGGACGGTGATGCCGGAGGAGTCGCCGTAGTGCTCGGCCTGGCGGTGCTTGGGCTGGACGACGTGCCGGTCGTGGGTGGTCAGCGGGTCCTGGCCGCCGCCCCCGCCGTCGGTGTACTCGGCGTCGAACACCCCGAAGATGTTGGCGTTCTCGTCGTGGCCGCCGTCGGCGCTGGTCTGGATGGTCCCGGTGCAGCCGTTGGCGGAGGTCACCGGGTGGCCGTGGCTGTCGTGGCCGAGGACGAAGGTGACCTTGACCTTGGCGCAGTCGATGGTCCGGCCGTCCTCCGGGTCGCTGACCCGCACCTTGAACGGTACGGCCTCACCGAAGGCGAACAGCTGTCCGTCCTGCGGGAGTTCCAGGGTCACCTTGGGCGCGGTGTTGCCGACGACGATGCGCACGCTGGCGCTGCCGGTGCGGCCGGAGGGGTCCTTCGCGGTGACGGTCGCCGTGTAGGTGCCGTTCTTCTTGTAGGTGTGCGTCGGGTTCGCCGCCGTGGACGTGGAGCCGTCGCCGAAGTCCCAGCTGTAGGTGAGGGCGTCGCCGTCCTGGTCGCTGGTGCCCGCGGAGGAGAAGCGGACCTTGAGCCTCGCCTGGCCGGAGGTGCGGTCGGCGGCGGCCTGGGCGACCGGCGAGTGGCCGTCGGTGGCGTTCTCGATGCGGTACAGGGCGGAGTGCTCGTCGCCGCCGAACCAGGAGATGCCGTAGTCGAGGACGTACAGCGCGCCGTCCGGGCCGAAGGCCATGTCCATCACCTGGGTGCCCGTCCAGGGCACGTCGGCGATGGAGCGCACGGTGCCGTCGGCGTCGCTGGTGATGCGCTTGATCCAGCGGCGGCCGAACTCACCGGCGAAGAAGTCCCCGTCGTAGGCCTCGGGGAACTTCACCGGGGAGTCGAGGGAGGCGTCGTAGTGGTAGACGGGGCCGCCCATCGGGGACTCGGAGCCGTCGCCGAACTCCGGCAGGGAGTTGCCGTTGTAGGGGATCCACGCGGGTTCGGCGGGCGGCAGTTCGGTCAGGCCCGTGTTGTTCGGGGAGGTGTTCCTCGGTGCCGAGCAGTCGAAGGCCGCGCCGGAGGCGCCGGTGGCGAAGTCGTAGTCGACGTAGGCGTCGTTCTTGCCGGTGCAGTACGGCCAGCCGAAGTTGCCGGGCTTGGTGACGCGGGCGAACTCGACCTGGCCGGCCGGTCCGCGCGAGGGGTTCGCGGCGCCCGCGTCGGGGCCGTACTCGCCGACGTAGAGGATGCCGGTCTTCTTGTCGACGCTGAAGCGGAACGGGTTGCGCAGGCCCATCGCGTAGATCTCGGGCCGCGTTCTGTCGGTGCCGGGCGCGAAGAGGTTGCCGTCGGGTATGGCGTACGAGCCGTCGGCGTTGACCTTGATGCGCAGGATCTTGCCGCGCAGGTCGTTGGTGTTGGCGGAGGTGCGCTGCGCGTCGAAGGCCGGGTTGCGGTTCGCGCGCTCGTCGATGGGGGTGAAGCCGTCCGACTGGAACGGGTTGCTGTCGTCGCCGGTCGACAGATACAGGTTGCCCGCCGCGTCGAAGTCGATGTCGCCGCCGACATGGCAGCAGATGCCGCGCGAGGCGGGCACGTCGAGGATCTTCTTCTCGCTGGCCTTGTCGAGCGTGCCGTCCGTCTTCAGGACGAAGCGGGACAGGCGGTTGACGCCGTCGAAGGGCGCGAAGTCGGCGGCGCTGCCGGTCTCGGGGGCGTCCCCGGCCGGGGTGTTCAGCGGGGGCGCGTAGTACAGGTAGATGAAGCGGTTGTCGGCGAAGCCGGGGTCGACGCCGATGCCCTGGAGGCCCTCCTCGTCGTGGGAGTACACATCGAGCTTGCCGGCGAGGCGGGTGTTGCCAGCCGCGTCGGTCAGCCGCAGTTCGCCGTCGCGGGAGGTATGCAGCACCGAGCGGTCCGGGAGCACGGCGAGCGACATGGGCTCGCCGACCTCGGGTTCGCCCTTGGCGAGGGTGACCTGCTGGAAGTCCTCGGCCGCGGCGGCCCGCGGGGCGGCCTCGGCGGCACCCGCGGCGGGCGAGGTCAGCGAGAGCGAGGCGCCGGCGAGCAGCAGACCGCTCAGCAGAGCCAGCGGCCCGCGGACTCTCCGGCGTCTGAAAGGGCTGGTGGCGCTGGTGGGGCTGGTGGGGTGTCTGTTGTCGTCGTACGGGTGCACGAAAGGCCTCCAAGGAGGGGCTTGGTCGTACGGAGCTGTACGGGTGTGTGCGGTACGCCGGGGTGCGCCGTCACCCCGGAGACACGGCCGGGCCGTGGGGCCCCGGCCGGACAGCCGGCCCGATGAGCCGGGCCGGGGTCGGGCCGGGAGCCCCGTGCGGGCACTCCCGGCCGGACCCCGCAAGGGCCCTGGTGCTGTGACCGGAAAGGTTTGCCGCGAGCCGGTGAACCTTTCCGGTCACAGCACTAGTCGTTGCCGCCGAACGCCGCGTCGAACGAGGCCGACGGCGGTTCGAAGTCGAACGCCCTGAGGCGGTTCAGGGCCTCGGGGGCGCCCTGGAGCCGGTCCATGCCGGCGTCCTCCCACTCGACGGAAATGGGGCCCTGGTAGCCGATCGAGCGGAGCATCCGGAAGACGTCCTCCCACGGCACGTCGCCATGGCCGGCGGACACGAAGTCCCAGCCGCGGCGCGGGTCGCCCCAGGGCAGGTGCGAGCCGAGGCGGCCGTTGCGGCCGTCGAGGCGCTTGCGGGCCTCCTTGCAGTCCACGTGGTAGATCCGGTCGCGGAAGTCCCACAGGAAGCCGACCGGGTCGAGGTCCTGCCATACGAAGTGCGAGGGGTCGAAGTTGAGGCCGAAGGCGGGCCGGTGGTCGACCGCCTCCAGCGCGCGCCGGGTGGTCCAGTAGTCGTAGGCGATCTCGCTCGGGTGGACCTCGTGGGCGAACCGCACGCCCTCGGCGTCGAAGACGTCGAGGATCGGGTTCCAGCGGGTCGCGAAGTCCTCGTAGCCGCGCTCGATCATCGATTCGGGGGCGGGCGGGAACATGGCGACCAGGTGCCAGATCGCGGAGCCGGTGAAGCCGATGACGGTGTCGACGCCGAAGGCCGCCGCGGCCCGCGCGGTGTCGGCCATCTCGGCGGCGGCCCGCTGCCGTACGCCCTCGGGCTCGCCGTCACCCCAGATCCGGGCGGGCAGGATGGCCTGGTGGCGTTCGTCGATGATGGCGTCGCAGACGGCCTGGCCGACGAGGTGGTTGGAGACGGCCCAGCACTTCAGGCCGTACTTCTCGAGGAGCTGGTGCCGGGAGGCGAGGTACGACGGGTCCGCGAGCGCCTTGTCGACCTCGAAGTGGTCGCCCCAGCAGGCGAGTTCGAGTCCCTCGTAGCCGAAGTCGCGGGCGAGGCGGCAGACCTCTTCGAGGGGCAGGTCGGCCCACTGGCCGGTGAAGAGCGTGAAGGTGCGCGGCATGGTTGCGGGGCCTCCTCAGACCGCGGTGGGGGTGTAGACGGAGTTCTTCTCGGCGCTCTCCTCGACCGCCGCGAGCACACGCTGCACCTGGAGCCCGTCGGCGAAGGACGGTGCGGGCCGCTCGCCCGCCGCGACGGCGTGGACCAGGTCGCGGGCCTGGTGGACGAAGGTGTGCTCGTAGCCGAGGCCGTGGCCCGGCGGCCACCAGGCGTCCAGGTAGGGGTGGTCGGACTCGGTGACGAGGATGCGGCGGAAGCCGGCGTGCGCACCGGGCTCGGTGTGGTCGTGGTACGAGAGCTCGTTGAGCCGCTCCAGGTCGAAGGCCAACGAGCCGCGCTCGCCGTTGAGTTCGATGCACAGGGCGTTCTTGCGTCCGGTGGCGAAGCGGGTGGCCTCGAAGGAGGCGATCGCGCCGGAGGCGAAGCGGCCGGTGAACAGGGCGGCGTCGTCGACCGTGACGGCCCCGCGCGCGTCGGAGCCCCCGGCCGACGCCAGCCCGCTGGACGCCCCGGCGGGCAGGGGGCGTTCCCGTACGAAGGTCTCGGTCAGCGCCGACACCCCGACGACCGGCTCCCCGGCGAGGTACTGCGCGAGGTCGACGATGTGCGCCCCGAGGTCGCCGAGCGCCCCGGAGCCGGCCGTCTCCTTGCGCAGCCGCCAGGTGAGCGGGAACTCCGGGTCCACGAGCCAGTCCTGAAGGTAGGTCACCCGGACGTGGCGGAGGGTGCCGAGCCGCCCCTCGGCGACCATGCGCCGGGCCAGCGCGGTGGCGGGCACCCGGCGGTAGTTGAAGCCGACCATCGCCACCTGGCCGCGCGCGTGGGCCTCCTCGGCCGCCGCCGTCATGGCCTCCGCCTCCTCGACGGTGTTGGCGAGCGGCTTCTCGCAGAGGACGTGTTTGCCCGCGGCCAGGGCGGCGAGGGCGATCTCGGCGTGGCTGTCGCCGGGGGTGCAGATGTCGACGAGGTCGATGTCGTCGCGGGTGACGAGGGCCCGCCAGTCGGTCTCGGTCGTGGCCCAGCCGTGCCGGTCGGCCATGGCCCGCACGGCGTCCCGGTCGCGTCCGCACACCGCGGCGAGGACCGGGGTGAGGGGCAGGTCGAAGACCCGTCCCGCGGTGCGCCAGCCCTGTGAGTGCGCGGCCCCCATGAACGCGTACCCGACCATGCCGACCCGCAGCGGCGGTCTGCCGGCCCCGCCGGCGAGCCCGGCGGGCCAGGTCCCGGCGCCGGTGCCGGGGCCCGGGGCCCCTGCCTCCTCCGCCTCGGCCTGGTCGGGCTGCTGCGGTTGTCCCATGCGTGTGTCCTCCTCGTGGTCGCGGCGCGGTGGGGGGTGGGGCCCTGCCCGGATCTCCGGGAGCCGAGGCTGCCGGCTCCCGGTGGTCGGTCCGGTCGGGCCCGTCCGGCGGGAGCCGTCACTTGAAGCCGGTGGACATGTACTGGTCGACGTTGTCCTTGTCGACGACGGCCGAGTAGAGCGTCAGCGAGGACGGGATCTCGAACTCGGCGAGGCCGCCGATGCCCTTGCTCTGGCCGAGGGCGCGGGCGAGGTCGATCGCGGAGGCGGCCATGGTCGGCGGGTAGAGGACGGTCGCCTTGAGGACGCCGTCGTCCTTCTCGATGGCCTGGAAGGCGGAGAGTGCGCCCGCGCCGCCGACCATGAGGAAGTCGTCGCGTCCGGCCTGCTCGATGGCGCGCAGCGCGCCCACGCCCTGGTCGTCGTCGTGGTTCCACAGCGCGTCGAACTTCGACTGGGCCTGGAGGAGCTGGGCCATCTTGGCCTGCCCGGACTCCACGGTGAACTCGGCGGCCTGGCGGGCGACCTTCTTGATGTTGGGGTAGTTCTTCAGGGCGTCGTCGAAGCCCTGGGTGCGCTGCTTGGTCAGCTCCAGGTTGTCGAGGCCGGCGAGTTCGATGACGCGGGCGTCGGACTTGTCCTTGAGCTTCTCGCCGATGTAGTGCCCTGCGTTGAGGCCCATGCCGTAGTTGTCGCCGCCGATCCAGCAGCGGTACGCCTGCGGCGAGTTGAAGATCCGGTCGAGGTTGACGACGGGTATTCCGGCGCGCATGGCCTTGAGGCCGACCTGGGTGAGGGCCTTGCCGTCGGCGGGCAGGATCACCAGGACGTCGACCTTCTTGTTGATGAGGGTCTCGATCTGCCCGATCTGCTGGGCGGTGTCGTTGGAGCCCTCGGTGATCTCCAGGGTGACGTCCTCGTACCGCTCGGCGCGGCTCTTGGCGTTGTCGTTGATCGCGTTGAGCCAGCCGTGGTCGGCCTGGGGGCCGGCGAAGCCGATGGTCACTTCCTTGCCGGGCTTGTCGTCGGCGGCGGGCTGCTTGTCGGCGCCAGCTTTGTCGCCGGTGTCGTTGCTGGTGCAACCGACGAGGAGGGTGCCGGCCGAGACGGCGGCGGTCCCGAAGAGCAGTCCTCTGCGGCTGGGGAACTGTGGCATGGCGGTGGACCTTTCCGGTGGGGACTCTTCGGTGGGTCAGGTCGTGTGGGTCAGGTCGTGCTGGCCGTGCGTCGCTGGACGAGGACCGCGGCGACGATGATCGCGCCCTTGGCGATCTGCTGGACGTCGCTCTGGAGGTTGTTCAGCGCGAAGATGTTGGTGATCGTGGTGAAGATCAGGACGCCGAGCACGGAGCCGGTGATGGTGCCCCGGCCGCCGGTGAGCAGGGTTCCGCCGATGATCGCGGCGGCGATGGCGTCGAGTTCGTAGAGGTTGCCGTTGGTGTTCTGGCCCGAGCCGGCCAGCACGATCAGCAGGAACGCGGCGATGCCGCAGCACAGCCCGGAGAGCAGATAGAGGTAGAGGCGCTGGCGGCGGACGTCGATGCCCGCGAGCCGGGCGGCCTCCGCGTTGCCGCCGACGGCGACGGTGCGCCGGCCGAACGTCGTGCGGTTGAGGACGAGCCAGCCGATGACGGTCACGACCGCGAAGACGAGGACCAGGGGCGGGATGCCGAGGACGTACGCGTCGCGCTCACCGAGGTCGAGGACGCCCTGCACCTCGACGATCTGGGTCTTGCCGTCGGTGATCTGGAGGGCGAGTCCGCGGGCGGAGGCGAGCATGGCGAGGGTGGCGATGAAGGGGACCATCCCGCCGTACGCGATGAGCAGTCCGTTGACCATGCCGCATCCGACGCCGACGATCACCGCGGTGAAGAGGATGCCGGCGAAGCCGTACTCCTGGGTGGCGACGGTCGTGGCCCACACGGAGGCCAGGGCGACGATCGCGCCCACCGACAGGTCGATGCCTCCGGAGGTGATGACGAAGGTCATGCCGACGGTGACGACACCGATCACCGAGGCCTGGGTGAGGACGAGTTGGAGGTTGCGGGTGTCGAGGAACTCGTCGGGCTTGGTGAGGCCGCCGATGACGATCAGCGCGGCGAGGACACCGAGGAGGGAGAGGGTGCGGACGTCGGCGCGGAAGAGGACGGTGCGCCAGGCGGGCGGTTCGGCGACCGGGGTCACCTTGTCGGTGCCGTCGCGGGGCGGGGAGGCGTGCTGGGTCATGATGCCGTCCTCCCGTCGCCGGTCGCCGGGCCGGTGACGCCGGACACCTGGTCGGCCGCGCCGGGCACTGGACCGCCCGTGCCGGTCACCGGACTGCCCGCACCGGCGGGACTGGCTGCACTTGCCACGGGGCTTCCTTCCATCACGAGGTCGAGGACGCGGTGTTCGTCGAGTTCGCGGGCGGGCGCGGTGTGCACGACCCGGCCCTCGCGCAGCACGAGCACGCGGTCGGCGAGGCCGAGGACTTCGGGGACCTCGCTGGAGACGAGCAGCACGGCGAGGCCCTCGTCGGCGAGGCGCCGCACCACCGCGTACAGCTCGGCGCGGGCACCCACGTCGACGCCCCGGGTGGGCTCGTCCAGCAGCAGCACCCGGCAGCCGCGCAGCAGCCAGCGGGCGAGGACCGCCTTCTGCTGGTTGCCGCCGGAGAGGGTGCGGACGGGGACGGCGGGGTTGTCCGGGCGCAGGGACAGCTCGCGGGTCGCGGCGCGGGCGGCCCGGTGCTCGGCGCCCCGGTCGATCCAGCCGACGCGGGCGAAGCGGGACATCGTCGACACCGACACGTTCCTCGTGACCGACTCCAGCATCAGCAGCGCCTGCGCCTTGCGTTCCTCGGGGGCGAGCCCGAGCCCGGCGCGTACGGCGGCCCGTACGCTGCCGGTCCGCAGCGGCCGCCCGTCGACGCGGACCTCTCCCGCGGAGGGCCTGCGGGCGCCGTAGATCGTCTCCAGGATCTCGGAGCGTCCGGAGCCGACGAGTCCGGCGAGGCCCACGATCTCCCCGGGCCGGACGTCGAGGTCGAGGGCCTCGAACTCCCCGTCACGGGCCAGCCCCCGCACCTCCAGTACGGGCGCGGTGGCCTCCGGCGGCGGGGCGGGCGGTCGGTCCGGGAAGACGTACTCGACGTTCCGTCCCGTCATCAGCGCCACGACCTCGCGGGTCGGCGTCGACTTCGCGGGCAGTCCGCCGGCCACGGCCCGGCCGTCCTTCAGTACGGTCACCCGGTCGCCGATCCGGCGGATCTCCTCCAGCCGGTGCGAGATGTAGACGACGGCGACCCCGTCGGCGGTCAGGTCCCCCACGATCCTGAACAGGTTGTCGACCTCGTCGGGGTCGAGGGCGGCGGACGGCTCGTCCATCACGATGAGGCGTACGTCGTGGGAGAGCGCCCGCGCCATGGAGACGATCTGCTGCTGGGCGGCGGAGAGTTCACCGACGAGCCGCGCCGGATCGATCTCGGGGTGCCCGAGGCGTTTCAGCAGGGCGGCGGTCGAGGCGCGTGCCGCCTTGCCCCGGACGACGAATCCGGCGGTCGTCGGCTCGTGCCCAAGATGCACGTTCTCGGCCACGGAGAGATGCTCCACCAGGTCCAGTTCCTGGTAGATGGTCGCGATGCCCAACCGCATGGCGGCGATCGGCGACTTGAGGGTGACGGGCTCCCCCCGCCAGCCGATGGTGCCGCCGTCGGGCTGGTGGGCGCCCGCGAGCACCTTGATCAGGGTGGACTTGCCGGCGCCGTTCTGACCGAGCAGGCAGTGGACCTCCCCCGCCTGCACATCGAGGTCGACGCCGTCGAGGGCCCGGACGCCGGGGAACGACTTGGTGATGCCGGACATGGTGAGCAGCGGTAATTCTGGTGCCATGAGTTCCCCTTGGCGGGCGTGCGGGCCGGTTGCAGGGCGAATCAGCCTGCGGGGCAGGCGCGTTCGGGCAGGGCAGAGCAGAGCGGGGTGGGGCAGGGCGAAGCAGGATGGGGCAGCCGAGCAGGGCGCTGTGCTGGTGATCGCTCCGTACGGAGCGGTTACGCGGGTGAGAACAGGTGGTCGCTGATGAGGCGGGCCGCGCCGATCACTCCGGCGGTGGGCCCCAACTCCCCCAGCACGATGGGCAGGTTGCCGGTCGCGAGGGGCAGGGACTGGCGGTAGACCTGGGTGCGGATGGCGGCGAGGAGGGTGTGGCCGAGGCCGGTCACCCCGCCGCCGATCACCACCAGGCCGGGGTTGAAGAAGCTGACGAGTCCGGCGATGACCTGGCCGGTGCGGTTGCCGCCCTCGCGTATCAGGTCGAGGGCGGTGGCGTCACCGGCGGCGGCCGCGGCGGCGACGTCGACGGCGGTCAGGGTGCCGTTGGTCTCCAGCCGGGAGGCCAGCTCCACCGAGAGGCCCTGCTGGGCGGCCTCCTTGGCGTCGCGGGCGAGCGCGGCGCCACTGAAGTGGGCCTCCAGGCAGCCCCGGTTGCCGCAGGCGCAGGGGCGGCCGTCCGGCACGGCGAGGATATGGCCTATGTCGCCGGCGCTGCCCGTCGTACCGCGGTGGACCTCGCCGCCGGCGACGATGCCGCAGCCGATGCCGGTGCCGATCTTGACGCAGAGGAAGTCGCCCACGGAACGGGCCACGCCCGCGTGCTGCTCCCCCATCGCCATCAGGTTCACGTCGTTGTCGACCATCACCGGGCAGCCGAGTTCCTGGCTGAGCGCCTCGCGCACCGGGAACCCGTCCCAGCCGGGCATGATCGGCGGGGCCACCGGGACGCCCTCGGGGAAGCGGACCGGTCCGGGGACGCCGATGCCGGCGCCGTCGAACCCTTCCGCGAGCCCCGAGGCCCTCAGCTTGGCGGCCATGGAGAGGACCTGCTCGAAGACGGCGACGGGGCCGTCCCGGACGTCCATGGGCTGGTTGATGTGACCGAGGATCTCCAACTCGGCGTTGGTGACGGCCACATCGATGGAGGTGGCGCCGATGTCGACGCCGAGGAAGCGGAGCCCGGGGGCGAGCCGGATGTTGTGCGAGCGTCGGCCGCCGCGCGAGGCGGCGAGCCCGTCGGCCACCACCAGACCCGTCTCCAGCAGCCGGTCCACCTCGACGGCCAGCTTCGACCGGGAGAGGTCGACGCGGTCGCCGAGCTGTGCGCGGGAGTGGGGTCCGCCGTCCCGCAACAGCTTCAGCAGGCGTGCCTGATGCGCGTTCGCGGGACGAGCCGTCATCCGTCTCACGAGCCCCTCCCCGCCTCAACCGGCCTGTGTCGCGCTGGGTTCCGGCCACCTCAGGGTGGCTTGCTTTCGCAGGGAACGTAGCAGCGGTCACCCCGACTGGGAAGAAGTTGCGCACAGATTGCCGCCTACTTTCTCCACTCGCAGGACAAAGAAGCGTCCGGTTACCACCGCGTCTCGGACCCACGTGATCACAGAGCCTTGAATCAGCCCAGGCCAGGGCGGTTTGCTTGGTACGACGCCTCGGACGGGTATACGAAACCGGCATGGACACAGCGACGGCTTCATGAGGGGCCACGGCTTGCGTGACCGGCTTCGGTGGGGCCTTCGACGGCCCCGAAGCCCTGGTGGCCCTCAGCCATCGGGGCGTCGCCACCTTCGACCTGTCGGCGACGGAGTCCTGACCCGGCGCTACGGGCGAGGGCGCTCGTGGTACGTCTTGCGGGTGTGCTCCGTGTGCGCCCGCATGACCTCCGTCGCCCGCTGTTCGTCGCGGGCCGAGATCGCCGCGATCAGTGCGCGGTGTTCGATCCAGGACTGGTGGCCGCGCTGCCGGGCGACCGGCGTGTAGTACCAGCGGACGCGGCGGTCGACCTGGGCGGCGAGTTCGGCGAGGACCGTGTTGCCGGCGAGTTCCATGACCTTCGTGTGGAAGCGGGCGTTCATCGCGACGGCGGCGTCCACGTCGTCCGCGTCGACGGCCCGCTCTCCCTCCGCACAGAGTTCCTCCAGCGCCGTGATCCCCGCCGTACCGGCGTTCGCCGCAGCGAGGCGGGCCGCCTCCGCCTCCAACAGGGTGCGGACGGTGAGGAGTTGGTCGGCCTCCTCCTCCGTCGGCTCGTGCACGAACGCGCCCTGCGCGGGCCTCAGGTCGACCCAGCCCTCGGTGTTCAGCCGCTGGAGGGCCTCGCGGACCGGCTGCCGGGACACCCCGAGGTGGCCGGCGAGTTCGCTCTCGACCAGGTGCTGGCCGGGGCGCAGGGCGCGGGTGGTGATCAGTTCGAGCAGGGCCTCGTAGACACGGTCGCGCAGCGGGCCGGGGCGTTCGAGCTTGGGCACGGTCCCTTGCGGCAGTCCTGTCGACAACATCGGGTCCCCCTCCAGAGCACCACTGGGTGTACTGCACACGGAAAGTCAACGGCCCGTACTGGAAAGTCGAAGTCAACAGCCAGTATGGATTGTCTTTCGTCTACAGTCTACGAGCCCCATGGGCCAGGGAGTTGACGCGTCCGTCTCGTCACATCACCACCGGGGCGGTGCTCAGGGGCAGCGGACGACCTGCCCGGCGTACGACAGGTTTCCGCCGAAGCCGAACAGCAGCACGGGGTCACCGCTGGAGATCTCGCCGCGTTCGACGAGCTTGGAGAAGGCGAGCGGGATGCTCGCGGCCGAGGTGTTGCCGGACTCGGTGACATCCCGGGCGACGACGGCGTTGACGGCGCCGATCTTCTCCGCGAGGGGCTCGATGATGCGCAGGTTGGCCTGGTGCAGGACGACCGCGGCGAGGTCGGCGGGGGCGAGCCCGGCCTTCTCGCAGGCGGCGCGCGCGATGGGCGGCAGCTTGGTCGTGGCCCAGCGGTAGACGCTCTGCCCCTCCTGGGCGAACCGAGCGGGCGTCCCCTCGATCCGTACCGCGTGGCCCATCTCGGGCACCGAGCCCCACAGCACCGGGCCGATGCCGGGCGCCCCGGTGGCGGGGTCGGTCGCCTCGACGACCGCCGCGCCCGCGCCGTCCCCGACGAGCACACAGGTCGTACGGTCGGTCCAGTCCGTCACCTCGGACATCTTGTCGGCACCGATGACGAGCACCCGGGTGGCCCCGCCCGCGCGGACGGCGTGGTCGGCGGTGGCGAGGGCGTGGGTGAAGCCGGCGCAGACGACGTTGATGTCCATCGTGGCCGGGGAGGGGATGCCGAGCCGGCGGGCGACCCGGGCGGCCATGTTCGGGGAGCGGTCGACGGCCGTGGAGGTGGCGACGACCACGAGGTCGATGTCGGCGGCGGCGAGCCCGGCCGTCGCGAGCGCCTTGGCGGCGGCGTGCCCGGCCAGCTCGTCGACGGGTTCGTCGGGTCCTGCGATGTGCCGGGTGCGGATGCCCACACGGGTCGTGATCCACTCGTCACTGGTGTCGACCATGCCCGCCAGGTCCTTGTTGGTGAGCACCTTGGCGGGCTGGTAGTGGCCGACGGCGGCGATGCGCGAGCCGATCATGGGTGTTCCCCCTCATAGCCTGTGGTCAGCGGGATTCACCAGTCTGCGCAGTGACCCACGGGTAAGGGGGCGAGTGAGGCGACAGTAAAGACGAACCCATGTTGTGGGCTTCTGTCAGACCTCTGGACATCCATGTACTCGTCCGAGCAGTTATGCGGTGAACAGTTGCGTGGCCTTTCGTACGAGTTCGTACAGTCCGTAGGCGAGCGGAACGCCCACCCACAGCCAGGCGAAGACGATCAGTGGGCGCCGGTCAGGCTGATTCGGGCTGCTGTCGCTGGACGACATCGGCGGCCTCCCTCGGGGCGGGGACGTGGAAGCGGGGGTGGACGGGCCGGACCAGTTCGTTGGCGACGAAGCCGACGACGAGCAGGCCGATCATGATGAAGAAGGACATGCCGTAGAGGTCGGGGCCGCTCCTGCCCGCCTCCTCCTGGCGGTCGGCGATCCAGTTGACGATCAGCGGGCCGAGGACGCCGGCGGTGGACCAGGCGGTGAGCAGCCGACCGTGGATGGCGCCGACCTGGTAGGTGCCGAAGAGGTCCTTGAGGTAGGCGGGAATGGTGGCGAAGCCGCCGCCGTAGAAGGAGAGGATCACCAGGGCGCAGACGATGAACAGCGGCTTGGAGGAGTCGCCGAACTGCGCGATGAGCAGGTACATCAGGGCGCCGACGCCGAGGTAGACGCGGTAGATGTTCTTGCGTCCGATCAGGTCGGAGGTCGACGACCAGGTGATGCGGCCCGCCATGTTGGCCGCCGACAGGAGCGCCACGAACCCGGCCGCCGCGCCGGCCGAGACCGGGGTGGAGGACTCGGCGAAGAAGTCCGTGATCATCGGGGCGGCCTTCTCCAGGATGCCGATGCCCGCGGACACGTTCATGCAGAGGATGACCCACAGGCACCAGAACTGCGGGGTGCGGATGGCGTCGCGGGCCGAGACCTGCGGGCCCTCGAAGGCGCTCGGTCCGCTCCGGACGGGCTTCTCGCCGCGTGGCACCCGCACGAGCAGCACCCCGAGGGTCATGAACACGGCGTACGACAGTCCGTGGACGAGGAAGGCGACGGCGATCCCGGAGGAGTCCGCGCCGAAGGACTCCAGCATCTGCGCGGACCACGGCGAGGCGATCAGCGCGCCGCCGCCGAAGCCCATGATGGCGATGCCGGTGGCCATGCCGGGTCTGTCGGGGAACCACTTGATCAGGGTGGACACGGGCGAGATGTAGCCGATACCGAGGCCGATGCCGCCGACGAAGCCGTAGCCGAAGACGATCAGCCAGTACTGCTCGGTGGCCGCGCCCAGGGAGGCGATCAGAAAACCGGAGGAGAAGCAGATCAGGGCCACGGTCATGGCCCAGCGCGGCCCGTTGCGCTCGACGAGCGTCCCGCCGAACGCGGCGGACAGCCCCAGCATGACGATGCCGAGTTGGAAGGGCAGCGCGCTCTGTGTGCCGCTGAGGCCGAGCGCGGATTCGAGCGGCGGCTTGAACACGCTCCAGGCGTAGGCCTGTCCGATGGAGAGATGGACGGAGAGGGCGGCGGGGGGAACGAGCCAGCGGCTCCAGCCCACGGGCGCGACGGGGGGACTCATGATCCCGGACGGTAGGGAGTGACGGGGAAGTTGAGAAGGCGGCGCGTCGACCGTATGCGGTGAACGGTATGCGACGCGCGCCGAACGGTCGTGCGGGACAGCTCAGTCGGTGAAGTCGTCCGTCAGCACACACCCGTCCACCTGTGCGGGCGCGGTGCTCGTGTCGCCGACGGGCTCGAAGTTCGGGTTGCAGTTGAGGACCAGCAGGAACGACGAGGACAGCTGCCGCACGGTGTCGGGGTCCGGCGCGATCACCGCGAAGTCCCTGCCGATGGCGAAGCCGCCGTCGATGCCCGCGCTCGGTGACTTCTTGACCCGCTCGGCGATGTCGGCGCGGTAGGCCTCCTGGAAGGTCTTCATGCCGTCCGTCCCGGTCCAGAAGACACGGATGTAGCTGTCGCCCGCGTCGTCGCAGGTGCCGCGGAAGCGCACGCCCCAGCTCTCGTCGAACTCCTCGTCCATGGGGTAGTAGCGGGTGTCGGCCGGATCGATGCTGTACCGCTCGCAGGTCGTGAACCGCTGGAGGTACTCACCGGCCGCCATGACCGCCCCGGACTCCGGGAGGTTGTCGAGCATGAGCTTCTGCCGTGTGGTCAGCCCGCCCGGCAGGTCACTCGTGGCACCTCCGTTGCGCTGCCCGGTCACGACGGACTCGTCGGCCTGGTCCTCACCGGCTCGGTCCTCACCGGCCCGCTCCCTGCCGACCGGGCTCGTGCCGGCCTGGTCCTTGTCGTCGCATCCGGCCAGGGACACGACCATCGCAGCGGCGGCCACCGCGGCCGCCAAGGCCCTTGTCACGCGCATTCGTTCACCCCGTTGATCGTTCTCGCCCGGGAACCCTAGGACATGGACATGTCCGGGACCAAAGCCGAGGGAGCACGTCCGGGGGCGATCGGTTCCAGTCGTCGCGCGCACCCTTGCCGGGTCAACTTCCATACTGTAGACAATATTTCGTCGACATATTTCGGCAGTGCGTCATCTCCGCGGTATCCCTCGACCGAACGGAGCTCCCCGCCATGAAAGTCGCAGTTCTCGGCGCCGGTGCGATCGGTGCCTATGTCGGCGCCGCGCTCCACCGCTCGGGCGCCGATGTGCATCTCGTCGCCCGTGGACCGCATCTGGCGGCCATGAGGCGGGACGGGGTGCGTGTGCTCAGCCCGCGCGGCGACTTCACCGCCCGTGCCCACGCCACCGACGACCCCGGCCGAGATCGGCCCGGTCGACGTCGTCCTCCTCGGCCTCAAGGCCCACTCGTACGCGGCGTGCGGGCCGCTGATCGAGCCCCTGCTGCACGACACCACGGCGGTGGTCGCCGCCCAGAACGGCATCCCCTGGTGGTACTTCCACCGGCACGGCGGCCCGCACGACGGCCACCGCGTGGAGAGCGTGGACCCCGGCGGCGCGGTCAGCGCGGTGCTCGCGCCCGAACGGGCCGTCGGCTGTGTCGTCTACGCCGCGACCGAACTCGAAGGGCCGGGCGTCGTACGGCATGTGGAAGGCACCCGTTTCTCCATCGGCGAGCCCGACCGGAGCGTCTCGGCGCGCTGCCGGGCGTTCGGGGAGGCCATGGTGGCGGGCGGCCGTACGGCGCCTGGGGCAACTGGACTTCCTCGTCGTGCAGGACGTCTTCCTGACGAGGACGGCCCAGTTGGCCGACGTGGTGCTGCCCGCGACCGCCGGGTGGGCGGAGACGGACGGCACCACCACCAACAGCGAACGGCGGGTCCAGCGGGTCCGCAGGGCGGTGACCCCGCCCGGTGAGGCCCGCGAGGACATCGACATCCTCTGCGACCTCGCCGCCCGGCTCGGCCACGAGTGGAAGTACGCCGACGCCGAGGCCGTCTGGAACGAGCTGCGCTCCGTGTCGCCGGACCACTACGGCATGACGTACGAGCGGCTGGCGGAGCACCAGGGCATCCAGTGGCCCTGCCCGAGCACCGACCGGCTCGAACCGCCCTATCTGCACGGCCGGTTGTGGGAGCGGGACCCGGAGCGGCGGGGCAGGCCCGCCCCCTTCGGGATCGTCCGGCACGATCCGCCGGTCGACCTGACGGACGAGGAGTACCCGATCCGGCTGGCCACCGGGCGACGGCTCGACTCGTACAACACCGGTGTGCAGAGCGGCGGTTTCGCCTCGCCGCTGCGGCGCGGGGAGTACATCGAGCTGTGCCCGGAGGACGCCGAGCGCTACGGCGTCGTGGTCGGCGAGGAGGTCCGGGTGTCCTCGCGGCGCGGGTCGGTGGTGGCGCCCGTCTGGATCGACCTGGCGCTGCGGCCCGGGCTCGCCTTCATGACCATGCGCTTTCCCGACGAGGTGGACACCAACCGGCTGACGCTCGAGGCGAACTGCCCGATCGCCGGGACGGCGGAGTTCAAGGCGTCGGCGATCCGGATCGACAAGCTGCCCGTCGCGACCATCGTGAGGTGACGCAAGTGGACCTGTACTTCGGCGACAGCGAACCCACCGACGAGGAGAGGGCAGCCGTCGACACGCTGCTCGGACCGCCGGAGTCCTCCTGGGAGGGCGCGGCCCGCGACGGCACGCGCGCCGCCGACCTGCGGTGGGCGCGGGGCGGCCGGGAGGCCCGGGACCGCCGCGACCTGCTGCTGCCGGGGCTGCACGCGATCAACGACCGGGTCGGCTGGATCAGCGAGGGCGCGCTGGACTATCTGTGCCGCCGGCCGAGGCGTACGGCGTGGCCACGTTCTACGCGATGTTCTCGGTCCGGCCGCGCCCCGCGACCGTGCTCCATGTGTGCACGGACCTGGCGTGCGCGGCGTCCGGTGCGGCGGAGCTGTGCGCGGGAGTCGAGGCGCGGCTGGGACCCGGCAGCGGGGTGAGCGTGCGGCGGAGCCCGTGTCTGGGGCTGTGCGAACGGGCGCCGGCCGCGCTCGCGATCAAGGCCGGGGACCCGGTGCGTACGGCGGTGGCGGCGCCGGCGACCGTCGGGTCCGCCGTCCTCGCGGGGAGCGCGCCCGACTCGGCGGACGAGTTCCTCGACGCCTGCCGGGCCGCCGGCAAGGACATCCCGGCCCTCTGCCAGGGCGACACCCTCACCCCGAAGAACGCCTGCCGGGTCTGTGTGGTGGAGGTCGAGGGCGCGCGCACCCTCGTCCCCGCCTGCTCCCGCCGCGCCGAGCCCGGTAGGGCGGTGCGGACCGACACCGGGCGGGCCCGGCACAGCCGCAGGATCGTCCTCGAACTCCTCGCGTCCTCGGTCGACCTGTCGACGACCCCCGAGGTCGCCGGGTGGCTCAAGGAGTACGAGGCGGAACCGGACCGCTTCGGCCCGGACGCGGCCCGGCTGAACGAGGAACCGAGGATCGACAACGACCTCTACGTCCGCGACTACGCCAAGTGCGTCCTGTGCTACAAGTGCGTGGACGCCTGCGGCGACCAGTGGCAGAACATCTTCGCGATCTCCGTCACGGGGCGCGGGTTCGACGCGCGGATCGCCGTGGAGCACGACGTGCCGCTGACCGAATCGGCGTGCGTGTACTGCGGGAACTGCGTCGAGGTGTGCCCGACGGGCGCGCTGTCCTTCAAGTCGGAGTTCGACATGCGGAAGGCCGGCACCTGGGACGAGTCGGCGCAGACGGAGACGACGACGGTGTGCGCCTACTGCGGAGTGGGCTGCAACCTCACACTCCACGTGCAGGACAATGAGATCGTGAAGGTCACCTCGCCGCACGACAACCCGGTGACCCACGGCAACCTGTGCATCAAGGGCCGCTTCGGCTACCAGCACGTACAGAACCGGGACTGATCGGCACCGGTCGGGACAGGGGCAGGACATGGGACGAGTCACGGAACGACGCAAGGTGATCCGCATCCGGGACGGTGCGGTCTCCACGCGCCCGGACACCCTCGTCGCCGAGGAACCGATGGAGATCCGGCTGAACGGCAAGCCCCTCGCGATCACCATGCGCACCCCCGGCGACGACTTCGCGCTCGCCGCCGGGTTCCTGGTCAGCGAGGGCGTCCTCGCCGAGAAGTCCGACCTTCAGAACATCGTGTACTGCGCGGGCGCCACCGCCGACGGCTCCAACACGTACAACGTGGTGGACGTGCGGACGACCTCCGGCGTGGTGATCCCGGACATCACGCTCGAACGCAACGTCTACACCACGTCGTCCTGCGGGCTGTGCGGGAAGGCGTCCCTGGACGCGGTCCGTACGACGGCCCGCTGGCCCATGGACGACACGCACGGCGGTGACGCTCCCCCGGTCCGCCTCGACCCCGACCTCCTCGCGGGCCTCCCCGACCGGCTCCGCGCGGCCCAGCGGGTCTTCGACCGGACCGGAGGCCTGCACGCGGCGGCCCTGTTCACCGAGGACGGCGAGCTGCTCGACGTACGGGAGGACGTGGGCCGGCACAACGCGGTGGACAAGCTGGTCGGGCGGGCGCTCCAGAACGGGTCGCTGCCGCTGTCGCGGGCCGTGCTGCTGGTGTCGGGGCGGGCCTCCTTCGAGTTGGCGCAGAAGGCGGTGATGGCCGGGATCCCGGTCCTGGCGGCGGTGTCGGCGCCGTCGTCGCTGGCGGTGGACCTGGCCGCCGAGACGGGGTTGACCCTCGTCGGCTTCCTCCGGGGAGCCTCCATGAACGTGTACGCGGGTGAACACCGGATCGCCCTGCGGGCCACGGCCACCCAGGGCGGCTGACCGGCCTCCGCGACAGGGCTCCGCCGGTTCAGCCCCCACCCACCCGCACCCGGCAACGCACCGCGCACCCCCGAGCTACCAGGCGCCCGCTGACACACCACCCGCACGGTTCTTGTCGGCCCCTCCAACCCCCCGTACCGTCTGTGGCCGGACATCGGACATGGGACGTCCGACGTCCCCTCATCCGGACGCATGAAGGGCTGGCCGCACCGTGCCGTCAAGTCTTCGCGCACGTCTCAGATCCCCCCTCACCGCCCTGCTCACCGCCGTACTCACCACCTCCGCACTCCTCGCCCTCCCCCACCCCGCCGGAGCGGACGCCCGACCAGGGGCCGGCGCCCCCGAGTTCGAGCAACAGGTTCTCTTCAAGGCGTCCCAGGACCCCGGCTACGCCTGCTTCCGCATCCCGGCGATCGTGCGGAGCACGGCCGGAACCCTGCTGGCCTTCGCCGAGGGACGCGTCCTGAACTGCGGGGACGCGGCCGACATAGACCTCGTGTTGAAGCGGTCCACGGACGGCGGCCGCACCTGGGGCCCGCTCCTGGTCGTCAACGAGGGCGCCGGTGACACCCACGGCAACCCCGCCCCCGTCGTGGACCGGGAGACCGGCCGCATCGTGCTCGCGCAGACCTACAACACGGGCCGCACGGACAGCGCGAGCTGCGACGTGCCCTGTGACCGCACCCCTCACCTCCAGTACAGCGACGACGACGGACTGACCTGGTCCGAGCCGCGGTCGCTCGCCGACCGGATCCGCCCGGCCCACTGGAACTCCTGGTACGCCACCGGGCCGGTGCACGGCATCCAGCTCACCCGCGGCCGGCACGCGGGCCGGCTGGTCTTCGGGGTGAACGCCGAGACCTGGGCGGACGGCCGGATCTCCGCCAACCACGCGGCGCTCGTCACCAGCGACGACGGCGGGGAGACCTGGCGGATCGGCGCCACCGACACCTGGCCGATCGCCGCCGACGGAACGTTCCGGCAGAAGCCGTCGGAGCTGACGCTCACCGAACGCGCCGACGGCTCGGTCCTGGTGAGCGGGCGCGAGCAGGACGGCACCGACCTCGGGCACCGCAGCCAGACGGTCAGCCGGGACGGCGGTCGCGGCTTCGCCTCCCCGTTCCGGGCGCTCCCGGACCTGTACATGCCCCAGGTGCAGGGCTCCGTGCTGCGGCTCGGCGACCGCATGCTGCTGGCCGGGCCCGCCGACCCGGACCGCCGCCGGACCATGGCGATCCGTTCCTCGTACGACGACGGCCGCACCTGGGAGAGCGTGGACCGGGGCACGGTCGTCACCACCGACTGGTCCGGCTACTCGGACCTGGTGCGGATCGGCCGCGGCGCCGACGGCTCCGGCGACGTGGTGGGGCTGCTGTACGAGGGCGGTGCCGTCGACGCCCGCGACGAGATCCGCTTCGCCCGGTTCACCGAGGACTGGCTGAAGCCGCGCCGGGGCCCCGACCCGACGACTCCCGACCGGGCACCCGGCGGTGGGCGGGCCGCCGTGCTCGGGGGTGCGCGGCCCACGGACGGGGCGTTCGGGGGCGCGATCGCGTTCGACGGCGCCGACGACGCCGTACGACTGCCGTACCGGTCCCGGCTGCCGCTGCGCGACAAGGAGTTCACCGCGTCGCTCTGGTTCCGCTACACGGCGGCCACCGGGGAGCATCCGCTGCTGTGGATGGGCGGGGTCGGGACCACACAGCCCCAGGTGTGGGTGCGCGGTGAGCCGGCGTCGGGGAGGCTGACGGGGCTGATGACCGTGCGGGACGGGGCCGCGCCGCCGAAGAGCGTCTCGGTGCGGTCGACGGGCGCGTACAACGACGGGCGGTGGCACCATCTGGCGCTGCGACGCGGCGGCGGGCAGCTGACGCTGTTCGTGGACGGGACGCGGTCCGCCGTCACCGACGTCACCGGATCGGTCAGCCGGAACTCGCCGTTCGGAGTGCATCTCGGGCAACGCGTGGACAGCCGGGTGCACTTCACCGGGGCACTCGACGAAGTCCTCGTCGTCGACCGGGCGTTGAGCGACGACGAGGTGGCCGGTCTGCGGACCGGGGACACGGCCGCGCGGCGCGGCGCGATCCTGTGGCTGCCCATGGACCGCGTGGAGCGGGGCCACTAACGTCCCTCCCGTGCAGGGCGACGCGGGAGCACGACGGCGGACGGGGGCGGGACCGGTCATCGTTCTGGCACTGGTCCTCGCCCTCGCGGCCGTGCTGCTCACCGCCCTCCCGGACGACGACCGGGAGGGCGGCCGCACCTGCACGGCCCGCACCGTCCGGGACTGGGCCCCGGACGAGCCCCTGACCGGCGAGTTCGCCCGCTACGGTGACGACGCGACCCGCACCGACGACTGGACCGGCGGCGACGGCACCCACTCGGTGCGCCTGCCCGACGGGCGGGTGCTGTGGCTGTTCTCCGACACCTATCTGGGCCCGGTGCACGCACCGCCCAACCCGGTCGGCGAGTCCGTGGCCTGGCGGGACGTCGCGACGCCGCTGATGCGCAACTCGGCCGTCGTGATGTCCCCCTCGGGCCGGCTGGAGTCCACGCTCCCGGCCCCCGTCTTCCCGGACCCCGCCCCGCGGCAGTGGCGCTGGCCGGTGGCCGCCCGGGTCGAGCCCCGCTCCCCCGGCTCCGCCGAGAAGGTCGTCCGGGTGCTGCTGTGGACGCGTACGACGGGTCAGGCGCCCTGGATCTACGGGGTGCCCACGGCCACCGAGGTGGCCACCCTGTCGCTGCCCGCACTGCGCCTGGAGGGGGTCACGACGGTCCTCGACCAGGCGTCGGTCGCCGATCCCGCCCGGCGGGTGCTGTTCGGGACGACGGCCGTCGACACGGGCGACTGGACGTACGTCTTCGGCGGCACCGACGCCCAGGCCGCCTCCCGGCCGACCTCCCACGCGTATGTCGCCCGGGTGCCGCGCGGCAGGCTCGGGCAGCCGGGCGCGTGGGAGTACTGGGACGGCTCACGGTGGGCGGTGCGGGGGCGGCCCGCGGCGGTACTGGGCGACGGCGAGGACAAGGGCGTCGGCAGCGCCTTCAGCGTCGTCCGGGACGGGCGCACCTATGTGCTGTTCACCATGGCCGCCGGGACCGAGGGCCTGACGACCGTCACCGCGTACTGGGCCTGCTCCCCCACCGGGCCCTGGCACGGGCCCACGAAGGGGTTCGGCCCGCCGCTGCCGGGGGACGGGGTCGCGGCGTACAACCCGCAGGCGCACGAGGCGCTCGGCGGCGACGGGCGCCTCGTCCTCAGCTACGACGTCAACTGGCTGGACGCGAACGCGGCGGCGGCACAGCTGAACATCACGCGGAATGTGTCCCTGTACCGACCGCGGTTCGTGTCCCTCCGTCTGGCCGCTCCGTGACCTCCGCCGCCTCGGGGTCGTGCGAGCGGCGCTTGGCGATGACCGCGCAGACCATGAGCTGCATCTGGTGGAACAGCATCAGCGGGAGCACCGCGAGGGACGCCTCGGCGCCGAAGAGGACGCTCGCCATGGGCAGTCCGGAGGCGAGGGACTTCTTGGAGCCGGCGAACTGGATGGCGATCCGGTCGGCCCGGTCGAAGCGCAGGAGCTTCGCGCCGTACCAGGTGAGCGTGAGCATCACGGCGAGGAGCACCGCCTCGACGACCAGCAGTCCACCGAGCCGCAGCGGGCTGACCTGGCTCCAGATGCCGCGCACCATGCCCTCGCTGAACGCGACGTAGACGACGAGGAGGATCGAGGCGCGGTCGACGAGGCCGAGGATCCGCTTGTGCCGGGTGACGAAATCGCCGATCCAGCGGCGGGCGAGCTGTCCGGCGACGAACGGCACCAGCAGCTGGAGCACGATCTTCCAGACCGCGTCGGCGGAGAAGCCGCCCACGCTGCCGCCGAGCAGGCTCGCCGCGAGCAGCGGGGTGATGACGATGCCGGCGAGGGAGGAGAAGGAGCCCGCGCAGATCGCGGCGGGAACGTTCCCTCGGGCCATCGAGGTGAACGCGATCGACGACTGGATGGTCGACGGGACCAGGGTGAGGAAGAGCAGCCCCGTGTAGAGGGAGTGGCTCAGGAACACCGGTTCGAGGCCCCGGGCGGCCAGTCCCAGCAGCGGGAAGACGACGAACGTGCAGGCCAGGACCGTGACATGGAGCCGCCAGTGCTTGAGGCCGTCGAGGGCCTCACGGGTGGAGAGCCGGGCGCCGTAGAGGAAGAACAGGAAGGCGATCGCGGCCGTGGACGCGCCGGAGGCGACCTCGGCGGCGGTGCCCCGCGCCGGGAGGAGCGCCGCGAGGCCCACCGTCCCGAGCAACAGCAGGATGTACGGGTCGATCGGCATCCAACTCGGCCAGCGCAGGCGTTTCACGGTGCTCCACGTGCTTTCGATCGGAGGTGCGGCGGGGGCCGGCAAGCCCCTCTCCATGCTCCTCTCCCCCTTCGTGATCGGGAATCCGTCATACGGCTCTGACTGCCATCGCGTTTCATGATGACCGGAGTAGGGTGCCCCTCATGTACGACCCCACGCACCTGCGGACGTTCCTCGCCGTGGCGCAGACGCTGAGCTTCACGCAGGCGGCGCGGCGGCTGGGGCTGCGCCAGTCCACGGTCAGCCAGCATGTGCGCCGTCTGGAGGACGCGGCCGGACGGCAGCTGTTCACCCGGGACACGCACTCGGTGGAGCTGACGGAGGACGGTGAGGCGATGCTGGGGTTCGCGCGCCGTCTGCTGGAGGTGCACGAGCAGGCGACGGCGTTCTTCACCGGGACCCGGCTGCGCGGCCGGCTGCGCTTCGGCGCGTCGGAGGACTTCGTGCTGACCCGGCTGCCGGAGATCCTGGAGGGCTTCCGGCACGACCACCCCGAGGTCGACCTGGAGCTGACGGTCGAGCTGTCCGGCACGCTCCACGAGCAGCTGGCGACGGGCAAGCTCGACCTGGTGCTGGCGAAACGGCGCCCCGAGGACCCGCGCGGCGAGCCGGTCTGGACGGACCGGCTGGTGTGGATCGGCGCGGAGCGGCTGCGTCTCGACCCCGACCGCCCGGTCCCACTGATCGTCTACCCGCCGCCGGGCATCACCCGCGCGCTGGCCCTGGAGGCACTGGAGCGGGAGGGCCGCGCCTGGCGGGTGGCCTGCACCAGCGGCAGTCTCAACGGCCTGATCGCCGCCGCCCGCGCGGGCCTCGGTGTGATGGCTCATTCCCGTCGTCTGGTGCCCCCCGGTCTGGTCCGGGTGCCCGAGCGGGCGGGGCTGCCGGAGCTGGGCGAGGTCGACTTCGTTCTCGTGCACGGACGGCGGCCGGGAGCGGCGGCGAGCGCGGCGGACGCGCTGGCCGCGGCGGTCCTCTCCGGCGGCGACCGCCTCCACGGCCGGGCCCACGGGGTGTGACGGCACGTGCCCGACCGCGCTGGAACCGATGTCGGTCCGGGCGACCGGAGGCCGTCGTGGCCGGCCGTGAAGCGGCGCGACCCGGCCCCGGTGGCGGCCGTAAGCGGGTCGTACAGATTCGGTGGAGATTACGGTGCCGAAACCTACTGCGCCGTAAGGAGTTTCGCCCGAACTCCGCCCGTCTGCGCACCTTCTCCGGCACCCGCTCGTACTGATCTTGCCGATTCGTCCCCTCCGATTCCCCTCCCATCCCGGCTCCCGGTGAGGTAG
The DNA here is from genome assembly GCF_900290235.1 of Streptomyces sp. MA5143a. Lineage (GTDB taxonomy): Bacteria > Actinomycetota > Actinomycetes > Streptomycetales > Streptomycetaceae > Streptomyces. The sequence goes on along the minus strand of NZ_OLMK01000010.1, from coordinate 8,993 downwards.
CTTTCACGCGCTGTGCGGAGCGCCACGAGGAGCGGGTTTGCGCGAGTTCACCAACCCTCCGTTGGCGTCGGCGCCGCCGGTGGGCGGTCTGGCCGACGTCGTCTTCGAGTACGCCCAGGAGGACCCGACGTACATCGCGCTCGGCCGCAAGGACGAGCGGGGCGAGTGGCGCGACGTGACCTCCGCCGAGTTCCGCGACGAGGTGCTGGCGCTGGCCAAGGGCCTGCTGTCGCAGGGGGTCCGGTTCGGCGACCGGGTCGCCATCATGTGCCGCACCCGGTACGAGTGGACCCTGTTCGACTACGCCCTGTGGACGATCGGCGCCCAGGTCGTCCCCGTCTACCCGACCTCCTCCGCCGAGCAGGTCTTCTGGATGCTGTACGACTCCCAGTGCACGGCCGCCATGGTCGAGCACGAGGACCACGCGATGACCATCGCCACGGTCATCGACCGGCTGCCGCAGCTGCGCCGGCTGTGGCAGCTGGACGCGGGCGCCGTGGAGGAGCTGTACGAGTCGGGCGCCCAGCTCGACGACGAGGTGGTGCACCGGCACCGGCGGGCGGTGACCCCGGAGTCGGTCGCGACGATCATCTACACGTCCGGCACCACGGGCCGCCCCAAGGGCTGTGTCATCTCCCACGCCAACTTCATGGTCGAGGCGGACACGGTCATCGAGCGCTGGGCACCGCTGTTCGAGTCCCGCAGGGGCCAGGAGCCGGCGACCCTGCTGTTCCTGCCGCTCGCGCACGTCTTCGGGCGGATGGTGCAGGTGGCCGGGATCCGGGGCAAGGTGAAGTTCGGGCACCAGCCGCAGCTGAGCGCGGCCGTGCTGCTGCCGGACCTGGCCGCCTTCAGGCCGACGTTCTTCCTCGCGGTGCCGTACATCTTCGAGAAGGTGTTCAACGCGAGCCGGCGCAAGGCCGAGCGGGAGGGCAGGGCGGGCCCGTTCGAGAAGGCCGTCGAGGTCGCCGTGAAGTACGCGGACGCGATGGAGGCGAAGGCCTGGGGCGTCGGGCCCGGCCCCTCGGCGGGCCTCAGGGTGCAGCACCAGTTCTTCGACAAGGTCGTCTACGCGAAGATCCGGGAGGCCATGGGCGGCCGGATCAAGTACGCGATGTCCGGTGGCTCGGCGATGGACCGCCGGCTCGGCCTGTTCTACGCGGGCGCCGGCATCCACATCTACGAGGGGTACGGGCTGACGGAGTGCACGGCGGCCGCGACGGCGAACCCGCCCGAGCGCACCCGGTACGGCACCGTCGGCCAGCCCATCCCGGGCATGACCGTGCACATCGCGGACGACGGCGAGGTCTGGCTGCGCGGCCCCAATGTCTTCCAGGGGTACCTCAACAACCCCAAGGCCACCGACGAGACCCTGCACGACGGCTGGCTCGCCACCGGGGACCTGGGCGCCCTCGACGAGGACGGCTACCTCACGATCACCGGGCGCAAGAAGGAGATCCTGGTGACCTCGGGCGGCAAGAGCGTCTCCCCGGCGATCCTGGAGGAGCGGGTGCGGGACCATCCGCTGGTCGCCCAGTGCATCGTCGTCGGCAACGACCGGCCGTACATCGCCGCGCTCGTCACCCTCGACGCGGAGGCGGTCGAGCACTGGATCCAGATGCACGGCAAGCCGAAGCTGTCACCGGCCGACCTGGTGCGCGACCCGGAGCTGGAGACCGAGGTGCGGCGGGCGGTGGTCGCCGCCAACACCCTGGTCTCGCAGGCCGAGTCGATCCGCACCTTCCGGATACTGGCGCACCAGTTCACCGAGGAGCAGGGTCTGCTGACGCCGTCGCTGAAGCTGAAGCGGAAGGCGATCGAGAAGACGTACGCGAAGGAGGTGGAGGCGCTGTACCGGGCGTGAGAGCGCCGGGAACCCGCCCGCGCTCCTTCGCGCACCCAGGTCAGACCAACTGGTAGCCCCACATGTTCCGCAGCGAGCCCGAGGTGTCGCCGGAGTCGTGCAGGGGCGCCAGGCCGGTACGGCCGACGCGGCGGCCGTGCCGCCGAGTGCGGCGCCGAGGAGGGTCCTGCGTGGGGGGTCATGGCCGTCCATTCACGTACGTGACCGGAGTTCAGCGATGCACGTCGGAACGGTGTCGGATCCATTTCCGGCCATTCTGCGATTCGGCGGGCGAGCGGGCCGCTCAGGAATGCATCGCGCGCCGTGATCGTTGACGATGGGAAGCACCAACCGACGACTTTAAGGATCGAGAGCTCGTGAGCAGCAAGGTCCCCCCGATCATCCTGAACAACGGCGTCGAGATGCCCCAGCTGGGCTTCGGCGTCTGGCAGGTGCCGGACGACGAGGCCGAGCAGGCCGTCGGCACGGCGCTGGAGGCCGGCTACCGCAGCATCGACACGGCCGCGATCTACGGCAACGAGCGGGGCACCGGCAAGGCGCTCGCCGCCTCCGGAGTCCCCCGCAAGGACCTCTTCGTCACCACCAAGCTCTGGAACACCGACCAGGGCTACGACGCCACGCTCCGTGCCTTCGACGAGTCGCTGGACAAGCTCGGCCTGGAGTACGTGGACCTGTACCTGATCCACTGGCCGATCCCGGCCCGAGGCACCTACGTCGACACGTACAAGGCGTTCGAGAAGCTGTACGCCGACGGCCGCGCGCGGGCCATCGGTGTCTCCAACTTCCTTCCGGAGCACCTGGAGACGCTGATCGAGGCGACCAGCGTCATCCCGGCGGTCAACCAGATCGAGCTGCACCCCCACCTCCAGCAGCACGCCTCCCGCGAGTTTCACGCGGAGCAGGGCATCGCCACCGAGGCCTGGTCGCCGCTCGGCCAGGGCAAGGGCCTGCTGGAGGTCCCGGCGATCATCGCCATCGCGCAGAAGCACGGCCGCACCCCGGCCCAGATCGTGCTGCGCTGGCACCTCCAGCTGGGCAACGTGGTCATCCCCAAGTCGGTGACCCCGTCCCGTATCAAGGAGAACATCGAGGTCTTCGACTTCTCCCTGGACATCGAGGACATCGCCGCGATCAGCGCGCTGAACGAGGACCGCCGCATCGGTCCCGACCCGGCGACCTTCGACATGGGCTGAGACACGGCCCGAGGCATGGCCTGAGGTCCACCGCGGCCGAGGCCGACCGACGAAACCGCCCGCCGGAGATGCTCCGGCGGGCGGTTTCGTGTGCCACGGGCGTGCACCGCCGCCGCGCTCGCGTCACGCGCGGGCGAGGTGGACCGTGTGGGCCGCGAGGACGAACAGATCGGGGCGGTGGTGGAGGCTCGCCTTGTCGTCGGGATCCAGGAGCCGGTCCAGGGTGGAGAGGTCGGACGGGTCGAGGTGGTCCGCGTACTCCGCGAGGGTCTCCCGGCGCCGCCGGAAGAGGGTGAGGGCGTGGGCGCGCGCCGCCTCCGACACCGGGGCCGGCAGGTCCAGCAGGAAGGTGCGGGAGGTCGCGTCGCGCAGGCCCGCGGCGGTGAGCAGGCCCGGCCAGTCCTCCGCCTCCGCGACCGTGCCGGGCAGGGCGGCCCGCATCTCGCCGAACCACAGCTCCTCGACCGCGTCGAGCCGGGACTGGAGTCCGGGGCGGCCGATGCCGATGTCCCGCGGCAGGAACCGCGTGGGCAGCCCGCCCTCGACGAGCGCCAGCACCCCGCCCGGGGCCAGCCGCTCGGCGAAGGCGGCGAGGCCGGCCCGCTGGTCGCCGAGGTGGTGCAAACTGCGGCTCGCCCACAGCACATCCACGGGGTACTCCAACTCGGCCAGACCCGCGGGGAGGTCCGCCTCCAGGGTGGCGAACCGGTCGGCCACGCCGAGGCGTTCCGCCCGGGACCGGGCCCGCTCCAGCAGCGGCCCCGAGCCGTCCACCGCGACGATCCGGGCGCCGGGGAACGTCTCGGCGAGCAGCGTGCTCACCACCCCCGGACCGCTGCCCGCGTCGACGACGAGCCCGGGCTCCGGCTGCCGCTCGGCCACCCAGGCGGCGGCCTGGCGGTTCAGCGGCGCGAACAGCTCCGCCTGCTCCTCCAGGTGCTCGGCCAGCTCGGCCCAGTCGATGTCGGTGTGGTCGTGACGCCCGTGCCCGTGTCCGTGGCCCTGGCCGTGGCCGTGGCCGTGGCCGTGCTGGTGGTCGTGTCCCATGGTGGTGAGCCTCTCTTCCGGTTGCCGTCAGCCTGCGCCGACGCCCCACCGAACGGCAACCTCCCTTGCCGTAACGGCAAACTCTCCCGGCTGCGGACGCTCCGGGCCTCAGCCCTGGTCGGCGGCCCGGTAGACGCAGACGTTCACACCGGTGGGGCTCGTGACCGTGGAGACCAGCTTCAGGGTGTGCTTGGCGCCGCCGTCGGGGAAGATCGTCTTTCCGCCGCCGAGGACGACCGGCATGACCATCAGCCGCAGCTCGTCGACGAGGCCCTCGTGCAGGAGGGTCCGGGCGAGGCCGGCGCTGCCCATGACGAGCAGGTCGCCGCCCTCGCTCTCGCGCAGTTTGCGGATGTGGGCGACGGCTTCCTCACCGGGGACGCGGGTGGTGTTCCACGTCAGCTCGTCGTCGCCGAGGGTGCTGGAGACCACGTACTTGGGGAGGGCGTTGATCCGGTCGGCGAAGGGGTCACCGGCACGCTCGGGCCAGGCCCCGGACATCGCCTGCCAGGTGCGGCGCCCGTACAGCAGCGCGTCGGCCGCGCGCAGCGCCTCGTCCCAGGCCCCGCCGACCACCTCCGGGTCGAAGAACTCCTGCGTCCAGCCGCCGTGGGCGAAGCCGCCGTCGGTGTCCTCCTCGGGGCCGCCGGGGGCCTGCACGACGCCGTCCAGGCTCATGAACTCGGTGATGACGATGCGCATGGGATGGTCTCCTCGTCCGCTCAGGTGTTACGGGGATGAAGACCGGCGTCCCGTCCGGAAGTCATCGCCGTGACCCACCCACGTCTCGGTGACGTGCGTCACACCACCATGCCACCGCAACGGCCACGGCCGCCCGCCCCCGTGGTGAAGGGGGGCGGGCGGCCGTCGCCGGTGCGGGTGTGCCGTGCGGCCGGACCCGCCAGGGGGTGGGGGAAGTGCGCGCCCCTGGCGGATCCTCTCAGCCGGCGAAGGTCACAGCGCCGGGTACGCGTTCCGCATCAGCTCCTGGAACTGGGCGGAGAACCAGTGCCCGGACAGCGGCGCGTTGCCCAGGGCACCGGACATGTTGTTGTTGTTCCGCGGGTTGCCCGTGTACGTCGGGTCGCACATCCGGTCGAAGCCCTTGCCCTCGTCGTTCGGGATCTGGGAGCTGGCCCCGTCGGACTCGCCCGGGGGCTTCATCCACACGTAGGCGTCGATCCCCGGCGCCGGGGCCGCCTGCGGACGTTCGCCGAGACCGGCTCCGGACTGGTTGCACCAGTTGCCGGTGTTGAAGCGGCGGTCGTAGCGCCCGCCGTCGATGTACGTGTCCACGGTGGTCTTCGCGCCCGGCCCGGTGGGCCGGGCGGCGCCGCCCCAGCCGTTGCGGGAGGTGTCGATCAGCATGCCGACGTTCGAGTTGAAGCCGGCCGAGACTGCCTGGGCCCGGAACGCCTGGGCGAAGGACAGCTCGTCGACGTAGCGGTTCCAGTCGAGCCACTTCGACTCGCGGACCGACTTACTGCCCACGGTGTCGTTGATGGTGAAGTTGTTCTCCTTCAGGGCGCTGTAGTTCGCCGTGTTGGTGATGAAGCCGTGGACGTCGTTCACCGTGGCGCCCTCGGCGGTCGCCGCCTCCTTCATGATGGCGGCGGAGGGGCCGAAGTTGTCGTCCCAGCCGAGCCAGCCATGGTGGCCGGCGTCGACGTAGTTGTAGACGTTGGGGACGTCACCCAGCTTGTTGAGCGCGTAACCGACACCCTTGATGTAGTTGCCGTTGGCCTTCATCACGTCGCACTGGGGCACGGCCGTCGGGCGGCTGCCGACGTTGGTGACGAGGTTGGGCAGCGAGTCGATCTCGACCGTGGTGACGATCCGCAGGCCGGCGTACTTGGAGTCGGCGAGGATCGCCTTGATCGGGTCGATGTACTGCGTCTTGTACTTGTCGATCTCCGTGGGGCCCAGCTCACCGTTGGAGGCGAGGGCCGAGCAGTCGCGGCCGGGCAGGTTGTAGATCACCAACTGGACGACGAGTTCGCCCGAGCCCTTCTGCCGCAGCGCCTCGTCGAGGTGGGCCCGCAGCCCCATCTTGCCGCCCGCGCCCGCGATGGCGGCGGTGCGGTCCAGCCACACACCGGTGGGCTGGTTGGCGATCCGGCTGCCGCCCGGCTCGGCGGCGGCGTTCGCGGACCACTCCGGGTTCACGTACACCTTGGCGCCGGCGTACGGGTTGTCCACCCGCGAGCCGGGGTTGCCCGGGCCCGGCTCGCCCGGACCGCCGCCGCCGTCGTCGACGTTGCAGGTGACACCGTCCAGCGTGAAGGTCGCCGGGAGGGCGTTGGAGCCGCTGTAGGAGGCGTTGAAGCCGAAGCTGACCGACCCGCCGGTGGGGAGCGACCCGTTGTACGTCTCGTTGGACGCCGTCACCGCGCTGCCACTCTGGGAGATCTTCGCGTTCCAGCCGTTGCCCACCCGCTGGTTGCCCGCGTACGACCACTTCGCTGACCACGAGGACTTCGCGGCGCCGTTGTTGGTGATCGTGACGGCGGCGGTGAAGCCGGTGGACCACTGGTTCTGCACCTTGTAGTCGACGGTGCAGGGGATCGCCCGGATGCCGGAGTCGTCCGGCACGGCGGCCACCGCGGTCCCGGCGGCGCCGGCGACCAGCGCCATCGCCGCGAGGAGTGCTGTTCTGGTACGGCTCATGAGTGCGGGTTTCCTCTTCCGTAGTGGGGTGTACGTGGAGGTTCCGTAGGGGGTCGTGCGGGGTGCCCGTCCGCCGGGGCGGCGCGGACGCTCGCTCGGCCCGACGCCCGACGACGTGGGACTGTCGTCGCGGGCGGGGTTCAGGCCGGGCCGGCGTGAGCCGGCCGTGTGCTCCGGTTCCGGCCCGGGCGAAAAGCGGATCGCCACGGGGCGGGGTGGGTCGGTTCCACGGCCGCGGACCCAGGTCGCAGGTGTCCGCGAACCCGCCGGACGACCCTGTCGCCGGGCAGCTCGAACACCGGCGGCCCGTCACCGTCCGGCGGGACGAGCCCGCTCACGGAGACGAGTAAAAGACCTGAACGCGGAGGGTGGCGCATGAGCGACTCCTTGCAGATCGGGCGCGCCGTGACGGCCGCGCCGACTGGTGGAACCGCTCCCACTGGTGCTGGTGAAGGTAGCGCCAAGCGCCGGTAAAAGACAGGGGTGTTGCGTTATTGCCCACCACAAATCTTTTCGCCCGTCGTCGAATCTTTTCGACTCTTCAAGCACCTTGACCGTCTGCACCCCTCTCCTCAATATGGGAGCGCTCCCACTGGTTCAAGGCTTGTTGTTGCTGCTCCGCCCCCACCTTCGTAAGAGCCGCACGGAAGGAACCAGAGCATGCACCCCAGACGCGGACGCCGTACCGCACGGCGCCTGTGGACCGCCGTGGTCGCGGCCCTCGCTCTTCCCCTGACGATGCTGGGCACGGGATCGTCCCCCGCCGCCGCGGCGGCCGTGGCCTGCAACGTCGACTACAAGACCAATGACTGGGGCTCGGGCTTCACCGCCGAGCTGACCCTCACCAACCGGGGCACCGAGGCCATCAACGGCTGGACCCTGACGTACTCCTACGCGGGCAACCAGACGCTCACCGGCGGCTGGAGCGGCAGCTGGTCACAGTCCGGCAAGGCGGTGACCGCGAAGAACGCGTCCTGGAACGGCACCATCGCCGTCGGGGCCTCGGTGAGCACCGGCGCCCAGTTCACCTACAGCGGCACGAACACCGCGCCGACCAGCTTCGCGATCAACGGCACCGCGTGTGTCGGCGCCCACCAGCCGCCGATCACCGTGCTGACCAGCCCGACCGCGGGTGCCACGTACTCGCAGGGCGACCCGGTGCCGATGGCGGCCACCGCGGCGGCCGCGGACAACGCGACCGTCACCAAGGTGGAGTTCTACGACGACACCAAGCTGCTGGGCACGGACACGACCTCGCCGTACACCTTCTCGGCCACCGGTCTGTCCGTGGGCAGCCACTCGCTGGTCGCCAAGGCGTACGACAGCCTGGGCGCGTCGGCGGACTCCGCGCCGGTCGGCATCACGGTCGCCTCGGGCCCCGCGGTGGTGGTCTCACCGACGCAACTGGGCGTGCAGCAGGGCAAGACGGGCACGTACGACGTGAAGCTCTCGACCCAGCCGTCGGGCAATGTGACGGTGACGACCGCGCGGGCCTCCGGCAACTCCGGCCTGTCGGTCACGGGTGGCGCGTCGCTGACCTTCACGCCGTCGAACTGGAACACGGCCCAGAAGGTGACCGTCACGGCCGACTCCTCGGGCACGGGCTCGGCGGTCTTCGAGTCGACGGCCACCGGCCACGCCAAGGCCTCGGTGACGGTGACGCAGCTGGCGGGGTCGAAGGTGTACGACGCCCGCTTCCTGGAGCTCTACGGCAAGATCACCAACCCGGCGAACGGCTACTTCTCCCCCGAGGGCATCCCGTACCACTCGGTGGAGACGCTGATCGTCGAGGCGCCGGACCACGGCCATGAGACCACCTCGGAGGCGTACAGCTACCTCCTGTGGCTCCAGGCCATGTACGGCAAGGTCACGGGCGACTGGTCCAAGTTCAACGGCGCCTGGGAGATCATGGAGAAGTACATGATCCCCACCAAGGCCGACCAGCCGACCAACTCCTTCTACCAGGCGAACAAGCCGGCGACGTACGCCCCCGAGCACGACACCCCCAATGAGTACCCGGCGCAGCTCAACACGTCGGTCTCGGTCGGCTCGGACCCCATCGCCGCGGAGCTGAAGAGCGCCTACAACACGGACGACATCTACGGCATGCACTGGTTGCAGGACGTGGACAACGTCTACGGCTACGGCAACTCGCCGGGCAAGTGCGAGGCCGGACCGGCCGACACCGGCCCGTCGTACATCAACACCTTCCAGCGCGGACC
>NZ_OLMK01000024.1 GCF_900290235.1 Streptomyces sp. MA5143a | reverse complement strand
TCAGTTCTGAGACAACGAACAGTTGTCGGCTTTGAGCTGAGCATTTAACTGAAAAGTGTGCTTGTTCGCTCGAAACCAATAGGGTTTCGGTGGTCATAGCGTGAGGGAAACGCCCGGTTACATTCCGAACCCGGAAGCTAAGCCTCACAGCGCCGATGGTACTGCAGGGGGGACCCTGTGGGAGAGTAGGACGCCGCCGAACAATCTTTGACAGGACCCCTGGTCACCAGCGTACAGCTGGGACCAGGGGTCCTTTTTTGTTGTTCCGGCACAAGCACATCCCGGAGCGCGCCGGCTACCCGGCTGCGCGAGAATGACTTGCGGTACCGAAGACAGGAGTCACCATGTCCACCAACTCTCCCGACGATCGACCGGAGCGCGACCAGCGGCGACGGGACAGTGGTGACCGTGGTGGCTACCGCGGTGGCCCGCGTCGCGACAACGACCGGCGCGACAACGACCGTGGTGGCTACGGCCGACGAGACGGCGGGCGCGACGACCGCGGCGGATTCCGGCGCGGCGATGACCGCAACGACCGTACCGATCGCGGCGATCGGGGAGACCGTGGCGATCGCGGCGGCTTCCGCCGCGACGACCGTGGTGACACCCGTGGCGGCGACCGTGGTGGCTTCCGTGGCGGGCGCGACGACCGACGTGACGACCGCCGCGAGAACGACCGCGCGCCTCGTCCCGGCTTCCGCCGCGACGACCGTCCCGGTGGGCCGCGTCGCGACGACCGTCGGGGCGACGACCGGGACCGTGGCTTCCGTCGGGACAGCGACCGTCCGGCCTTCCGTCGTGATGACCGGCGCGACGACGACCGAGGTGGCTACGGCCGACGTGACGACCGCCCCGCCTTCCGGCGCGACGACCGCAGGGATGACCGTCGTGACGACCGGCGTGACAGCGGCGACCGTGGCGGCTTCCGTCGGGACGACCGGCCGGCCTTCCGTCGGGACGACCGCCGTGATGACCGACGTGACGACCGGGGTGAGCGCCGCGAGGGTGACCGTCCCTCGTACCGTCGTGACGACGACCGTGGCGGTTTCCGCCGCGACGACCGTGGTGACAGCCGTGGCGGCGACCGCGGTGGCGACCGCGGTGGCTTCCGTGGCGGGAGGGACGACCGAGGTCGCGACGGCCGGCGTGACGACCGCGGTGGTCGCCCGCCGTTCCGCCGCGACGACCGGCGCGACGACTTCCGGCGCGACGACCGCAGGGACGGCGACCGGCCGGCCTTCCGTCGGGACGACCGCCGTGATGACCGACGTGACGACCGGGGTGAGCGCCGCGAGGGTGACCGTCCCTCGTACCGTCGTGACGACGACCGTGGCGGTTTCCGCCGCGATGACCGTGGTGACAGCCGTGGCGGCGACCGCGGTGGCTTCCGTGGCGGGCGGGACGACCGGGGTCGCGACGACCGAGGGCGTGGCCCCCGTCGTGACGACCGGGGCGGTCGGCCCGGCGGCTTCCGCGGGCGGGACGACCGTCGTGACGACCGGCGGGACGACCGGCGTGGCGGTGGGCGCTTCCGCGACGAGCGGGACCGGGACCGGGAGCCCATCAAGCGGCTGCCGATTCCCGAGGACGTCACCGGCGAGGAGATCGACAAGGACGTACGGCAGGAGTTGCAGAGCCTGCCCAAGACGCTCGCGGACGATGTCGCCAAGAACCTGGTGATGGTCGCCCGGCTCATCGACGAGGACCCCGAGGGCGCGTACGGCTACTCCAGGGTCGCCCTGCGGCTGGCGTCGCGCGTCGCCGCCGTGCGGGAGGCGGCCGGCTTCGCCGCGTACGCCAACCAGAAGTACAGCGAGGCGCTCGCCGAGTTCCGGGCCGCGCGGCGGATGACCGGCAGCGTGGACCTGTGGCCCGTCATGGCGGACTGCGAGCGTGGTCTCGGGCGGCCCGAGAAGGCGCTCGACATGGCCGGGGCGCCCGAGGTGCACAAGCTGGACAAGGCCGGCCAGGTCGAGATGCGTCTCGTGGCGGCCGGAGCACGCCGGGACATGGAGCAGCTCGACGCGGCCATCGTGACCCTGCAGAGCCCCGAACTGGCCTCCAACTCCGTCCAACCGTGGACCGCGCGACTGCGGTACGCGTACGCCGACGCGCTGCTCGCCGCAGGGCGTGACGGCGAGGCACGCGAGTGGTTCGCCAAGGCCGTCGAGGCCGACAAGGACGGCAGCACGGACGCCTCCGACCGGCTCGCCGAGATGGACGGCGTCGAGTTCGTCGACGCCCTCATCGAGGTCGAGGACCAGGACGAGCAGCAGGACGAGCAGCAGGACGTGCGGGAGGGCGACGGCGACACTCTGCCCGTGGAGGACGCCGAGCCTCGCGATCTGACGACCGCCGTGGACGAGGACGTCGTGGTCGCGGAGGAGAGCGACACCCCCGCGGACGTCGTCGACAACGCGGACGTTGAAGAGGCCAAGGACTCCGACAACAGCTGACCTCGGCTCGTAAGGCACAGGAAGGGGGCGGGATCCCACGCGGATCCCGCCCCCTTTCGTTTGTCGGCCGGCGCCTACAGGTGCAGGGCGCGCAGGACCAGGCCCGAGGCCGGCTTCGGGCCGAACGACGTGGACTTGCGGGGCATGGTGACGCCCTGGCGGGCCAGGTCGCGTACGACCTCCTCACGGACCGGGTGCATCAGGACGGCCGTGCCGCCGTCGCGTTCCGCCTTCTCGACCGTGGCGGCCGTGTCGTGGATGTACGCGACATGGGCGGGGGAGTCCTCGGGGATGCGCCACACATGGCGCAGGAGCGTGGCGTGCAGGACCGTCGCGTCGAGGGTGCGCCAGGCCGGCGGGCGGTCGGCGGGGATCGTACGGGTGAGGAGGTCGGCGTCCGGGCGGTCCACGAGGTGGAAGGCGCCGTCGCCGGCGAGGAGGAAGGCGTTGCCGACGCATGCCGCGTCCGCCAGGGCCGACAGGGCGTCCGACAGCGCGACGTCCAGCCGCTGCACGCGGAAGTGGCCGTCCAGGGCGGCCAGCGCGTCGGAGACCGGCAGGCCGTGCAGCAGCCGGTGGATCGCCCTGACCCGCAGGGGGTAGCGCGCCGTGTCCACCAGCAGGACCAGGCCGTAGTCCCAGGGGCTGGGGGACGGGTGCTCGGTGCGCAGGCGCAGATAGGTCGCCCAGCGGTGGTGGCCGTCGGCTATGAGGGCCTGGTGATGGGCGAGGTCCGCCTGGATCTCGGTGAGGTCGCCGGGGTCCGTGACCGCCCACAGGCGGTGGCTGAAGCCGTCCTCGGTGGTCGTGGCAAGGAGCGGGGGCCCTTCGACGGTCCGCTCGACCACGGCGGTCGCCCCGGTGGAACCGTTGCCCCGGTACGTCAGGAGCAGGGGCTCCATGTTGGTGGAGGTCGCCCGCATCAGGGCCGCGCGGTCCGTGATGACGTGCGGTATGACGTCCTCGTGGGGGAGGACCACTTGGTCGGTGGGCTCCGAGAGGCGCAGGGCGCCGATGAGGCCGCGCTGGAGGATGCTGCCGTCACCCTGCTCGTAGACGTACAGGCCGGGCTCGGGGTCCGCGGCCAGGACGCCGTCGGCGAGCCAGCGGCGCAGCGTCCGTGCCGCCTGTTCGTTTCTCGCGGTCGGGGTGTCGGCCTGGGGAAGGATCAGGCGGACGATGTTGTACGGGTCGGCGGATTCGAGGTGGAGCAGACCGTCCGGCCGCACGACCACGTCGTACGGCGGGGACGTCACGGCGGCCAGACTGCCGACCCGGTCGGGGTCGTAGCGAAGGCCCCGGAACGGGGTCAGTTCGAGGCCGCTGCGCGCCGGGGTCTCCTCCGCGGGACCTGCGTTCTTCATTGGTGCATCGTATGTGTGTCAGTGCCATGCGCGATGATCGGGTGAAGCGATCGGACCGATGGACCGACCGGGTGGGTACGCGCGCGTACCCGTGTCGAGCGAGGAGCGGTGTGCAATGAGCCAGGCAGTCAGGACACGGCCCGACGGCAGTGGGCAGGCCCTGAGCGAGGCGTACGACACGGCGCTGCTCGATCTGGACGGGGTGGTGTACGCGGGCGGCAGCGCGATCGCGCACGCCGTCGAGTCCCTCGGTACCGCGCGGGCGGGCGGGATGCATCTGGCGTACGTCACGAACAACGCGCTGCGGACACCGGACGCCGTGGCCGAGCACCTCACCGAGCTGGGCATACCGGCCGAGGGCGGGGACGTCATCACGTCGGCGCAGGCCGTGGCCCGGCTGATCAGCGAACAACTGCCGTCCGGTGCGCGGGTTCTGGTCATCGGCGGTGAGGGGCTGCGGGTCGCGTTGCGGGAAAGGGGTCTGGTGCCGGTCGAGTCGGCTGACGACGACCCGGCGGCCGTCGTCCAGGGGTACGGCGGGCCCGACCTGCCCTGGGGGCGGTTCGCGGAGGCGAGTTACGCCATCGCGCGCGGGCTCCCGTGGTTCGCGTCCAACACCGACCTGACGATCCCGAGCGCGCGGGGCATCGCACCGGGGAACGGGGCGGCGGTCCAGGTCGTACGGATCGCCACGGGAGCCGAGCCGCAGGTGGCGGGCAAGCCGCTGCCGCCGATGCACAAGGAGACCATCCTGCGGACCGGTGCCCGGCGGCCGTTGGTGGTCGGGGACCGGCTGGACACGGACATCGAGGGCGCGTTCAACGGCGAGGTCGACTCGCTGCTCGTCCTCACCGGAGTGACCGACGGCGCCCAACTCCTCGCCGCGCCGCCGCAGCACCGGCCCACGTACGTCGACGCCGACCTGCGGGGGCTGCTCACCGGGCAGCCCGAAGTCGCCGCGGACGGCGCGGGCTTTAGGTGCGGAGGCTGGACGGCGACCGCCGACGGCGACCGACTGCTGCTGGACGGCGAGGGCGAACCGCTCGACGGGCTGCGGGCGCTGTGCGCCGCGGCGTGGACGGCGGCCGGCGACGGCTCGTGCGAGTTGGACGGTGAGAAGGCGCTGGCGCGGCTCGGGTTGTGAGCCAAGCGGAGGCGCGGTGAGGGTTCCCCGCCGCTGTGCGAGGGCGGGATCGAGGCACAAGGGAGGATAGGCTAACCTAACTGGGTGTTGGTCGAGAGTCCCCCCGAACCGCGCGCGGAGACCGGCTCCGCGCCCCCGAACCGCAGAGCAGCGACGCGTGCCGCCGGACTCCTCGTGTCCGTCGGCCTGCTGACCCTGGTCGCGCTGGCGAGCGTCGCGATCGGGGCGAAAGGGCTGTCCCTCGCGCAGGTCTGGCACGGCCTGTTCGAGGAGACGGGGACGTACGGCGACGTCGTCGTGGGGGAGCGGATCTCGCGCACCCTCCTCGGGCTGCTCGCCGGAGCCGCGCTCGGCCTGGCCGGGGCCGTCCTCCAGGCGCTCACCCGGAACCCGCTGGCCGACCCGGGGCTGCTCGGCATCAACGCGGGCGCTTCCGCCTCCGTCGTCACCGCCATCACCTACTTCGGCGTCACCTCGCTGACGGGGTACGTGTGGTTCGCGTTCCTCGGGTCGGCGGCCGTCGGGGCACTGGTGTGGTTCCTCGGCGGTAGCCGGGGCGCGACGCCCGTACGGCTCGCGCTGGCCGGTACGGCGATCAGCGCCGCCCTGTACGGCTATCTCCAAGCCGTGATGATCATGGACGGCGCGGCGCTGTCCAAGATGCGTTTCTGGACGGTGGGTTCACTGGCCTCGGCGACCGACGAGACGATCGAGCAGGTGCTGCCGTTCCTGGTGGTCGGCACGGTCGTCGCACTCCTGCTCGCCCGGCCGCTGAACGCGGTGGCCATGGGCGACGACACCGCCCGCGCCCTCGGCGCCCACCTCAACCGCACACGGGCGCTCTCCATGGCCGCCGCCACCGTGCTGTGCGGGGCCGCCACCGCCGCCTGCGGACCGATCGTGTTCATCGGACTGATGGTCCCGCACGTCGTCCGCTCGTTCACCGGGCCCGACCTGCGCTGGATCCTGCCGTACGCGACCGTCCTGTCGCCCGTGCTGCTGCTCGGCGCCGATGTCATCGGCCGGGTGGTGGCGCGGCCCGCGGAACTCCAGGTCGGCATCGTCACCGCGATCCTCGGCGGGCCCGTCTTCATCTTTCTCGTACGACGGCGAAGGACGGCGCAGCTGTGAAGACGCAGGTCATGAGCAAGCCCGCCGTGCGCAACCGTGCGCTCCGCTCGCCCGGCGGCCTCTCGGTGCGCCTCGACCTACGGGCGTTCGTTGTCGTCGTCCTGCTGCTGCTCGTCGCCCTCGTGGCGAGTGTCGTGCTCATCGGCACCGGCGACTTCCCGATCCCCGCCGCCGACGTCGTCAGGACGCTGCTCGGCGACGGCAACCCCAGCCAGGAGCTGATCGTCAACGATCTGCGGCTGCCGCGGGTCCTGGTCGGGCTGCTGGTCGGGGCCTCCCTCGGGCTGGGCGGGGCGCTGTTCCAGTCCGTCTCCCGCAACCCGTTGGGCAGCCCGGACGTCCTCGGTCTCTCTCAGGGTGCGACGGCCGGGGCGCTCGTCGTGATCGTGCTGTTCTCGGGGGATGCCGACCAGGTCGCCCTCGGCGCGCTCGGCGGCGGCCTGTTCACCGGCCTCGCGATCTATCTGCTGGCCTGGAAGCGGGGCGTGCACGGGTACCGGCTGGTGCTCGTCGGCATCGGCGTCTCCGCGATCGCCACGGCCGTCAACGGTTATCTCATCACCAAGGCCGACATCGTCGACGCGGCCCGCGCGGTCGTGTGGATGACCGGATCGCTGGGCGGGCGTGACTGGGAGCAGGTCTGGCCGCTGCTCATCATGTGCGCGATCCTTGTGCCCACGGTCCTCGCCAACGCGCGCGGGCTGCGGATGATGGAGATGGGCGACGACGTGTCGTACGCCCTCGGTGTGCGCGTCGAGCGGGTGCGGATGCTGCTGATGGTGTCCGCCGTGCTGCTCACCGCCGGGGCCACCGCCGCCGCCGGACCCGTCAGCTTCGTCGCCCTCACCGCGCCCCAACTCGCCAAGCGGCTGACCCGGTCCCCCGGCCCCAACCTGGTGCCCTCGCTGTGCATGGGCGCCGCCCTGCTCGTCGTCGCGGACTGGGCCTCCCAGCGGGCCTTCGGCGCCGACCAGCTGCCCGTCGGGGTCGTCACCGGCGTCCTCGGCGGCGTCTATCTGCTGTGGCTGCTGGTCACGGAGCGGAAGGCCGGGCGGATATGAGCCGCCCCCGGCCGAACGCGTCGGTGAGGTCGGCCGGGCCGGTGAACGAGAACAACCAGAGGAGCACTGTGAACCGCCTGTCCGCCGAGAACGTCACCCTCGCCTATGACCAGCGGGTCATCGCCGAACAGCTGTCAGTGGAGATCCCCGACAACTCGTTCACCGTGATCGTCGGCCCCAACGCCTGCGGCAAGTCCACCCTGCTGCGGGCCCTGTCCCGGATGCTGAAGCCGTCCCAGGGGCGGGTGCTCCTCGACGGCCAGGTCATCCAGTCGATGCCGGCGAAGCAGGTCGCGCGGACCCTCGGCCTGCTGCCCCAGTCGTCGATCGCGCCCGACGGCATCACGGTCGGCGACCTGGTCGGCCGCGGCCGCTACCCGCACCAGGGGCTGCTGCGGCAGTGGTCGGCGCAGGACGAGCGGATCGTCGACGAGTCGATGCAGGCCACCGGCGTCGCCCAACTGGCCGACCGCCATGTCGACGAGCTCTCCGGCGGGCAGCGCCAGCGCGTGTGGATCGCCATGGCCCTCGCCCAGCAGACCCCGCTGCTGCTCCTCGACGAGCCGACCACGTACCTCGACATCCAGCACCAGATCGACGTGCTCGACCTCTGCGCCGAGCTGCACGAGGAACAGGGCCGCACCCTCGTCGCCGTGCTGCACGACCTCAACCACGCCGCCCGGTACGCCACCCATCTCATCGCCCTGCGCGGCGGTGAGGTCGTCGCCGAGGGCGCGCCCGGCGACATCGTCACCGCGGAGCTGGTCGAGGAGGTCTTCGGGCTGCGCTGTCAGGTCATCGACGACCCGGAGACGGGCACACCGCTGGTGGTGCCGGCGGCCCGCAGGGCACGGACCGGCGCCGAGGGGCGGGAGGCTGCCCGGGAGGCGAAGGTCGCCGCTACAGAAGCTTCCTGAGCTGGAGCAGGTCGCGGAAGCCCGCCTCCAGCTTCACCCGGCCCGAACCCCAGGCCTTGGCGAAGTTCAGTTCGCCGTGGACGAGGGCCACCAGGTCGTCGCCCGTCATGGCGAGCCGGATCTGGGCCTTCTCGGACGGCGGGCCCTCAAGGGTGTCGTGCACCTCGATCCGGCCGTCGCGCATCCGGCCCGCGAAGGTGATGTCGAGGTCCTTGATGTGGCAGCTCACCGAGCGGTCGAGGGTCGTCGCCTCACGCACGTGTCCATCGGCGCCTGCCATGTTGTCCGAGAGCTTTTCGAGCGCGGCGCGGCACTCCTCAATCGTTGCCATCGCGATCGACGGTACCCCAGGGCTTCGGGGTAGCGTCGGGGCATGAGCGACTCTGTGTCCGAGGCCACCGTGGGGGAGGAGACGGCCGACGCGGTCGTCGAGCCGGACGACGACCCCGCCGCCCCGGCCCCGCTGAACGTGGCCCGCGCCGCCACCGGCCACCCGGACGTCGACGGCGCCCTCGACCGGCTGGCCGACGCCGACCACCTCGCCACCGACGGCCACGTCGAGGTGTACGAGGATGTGCACCGGGGGCTGCGTGACGCGCTCACCGCGCTCGACGCCCGCCCGGGACCTCCGGCGCCCCCGACGCCGTACAGCACGAGGAGCTGAACCGAACGTGGCAGGTGTGGCACGACGCCGTCTCGACGCCGAGTTGGTCCGGCGGAAGCTCGCGCGGTCGCGTGAGCACGCGAGCCAGCTGATCGCCGCCGGGCGGGTCACGGTCGGCAAGACCGTCGCGACCAAGCCCGCCACCCAGGTGGAGACCGCGGCCGCCATCGTCGTCGCGAGCGACGACGGCGACCCCGAGTACGTGTCCCGAGGCGGCCACAAGCTCGCCGGGGCGCTGGAGGCGTTCGTCCCCGGGGGCCTGGCCGTCGAGGGGCGGCGGGCGCTGGACGCCGGCGCCTCCACCGGCGGTTTCACCGACGTCCTGCTGCGGGCCGGCGCCGCCCATGTCGTCGCCGTGGACGTCGGATACGGACAACTCGCGTGGACTCTGCGGAGCGATGAACGCGTCACCGTCAAGGACCGTACGAACGTACGGGAGTTGACGCTCGAAGCGATCGATGGGGAGCCTGTGGATCTTGTCGTGGGGGATCTGTCCTTCATCCCGCTCGGCCTGGTACTGCCCGCCCTGGTGCGGTGCGTGAAGCCGGACGCCGATCTGGTGATGATGGTCAAGCCACAGTTCGAGGTGGGGAAGGAACGGCTGGGCAGCGGGGGAGTGGTGAGGAGTCCGGAGCTGCGCGCCGAAGCGGTGTGCGGGGTGGCGCGCCGGGCCGGTGAGCTGGGGCTCGGGGTGAAGGGCGTGACGGCGAGTCCGCTGCCCGGACCCTCGGGCAACGTCGAGTACTTTCTGTGGCTGCGTGCCGGGGCACCCGCACTGGACCCGGCCGACGTCGACCGAGCAGTTGCGGAGGGGCCGCGGTGACTCTGGACCGAACTCGAACCGTCTTCCTGCTGACCCATACCGGGCGGCCGGCGGCCATCCGCAGTGCGGAACTCGTGGTGAAGGGTCTCCTCCACCACGGGTTGGGCGTACGCGTCCTGGAGGCCGAGGCGGAGGACATCCCGCTCCCCGAGGAGGTGGAGCTGGTCAAGGAGGCCACCCCGCAGTGCCTCGACGGGTGCGAGCTGCTCATCGTCCTCGGCGGTGACGGCACGCTGCTGCGCGGCGCGGAGTTCGCCCGCGCCTCCGGGGTCCCGATGCTCGGCGTCAACCTCGGCAGCGTCGGCTTCCTCGCGGAGGCCGAGCGCGACGACCTCGACAAGGTCGTCGACCGCGTGGTGACCAAGGCGTACGAGGTCGAGGAGCGGATGACCGTCGACGTCGTCGTTCACCGCAACGGGGACATCGTCCACACCGACTGGGCGCTGAACGAGGCGGCCGTGCAGAAGGCGGGCGCCGAGAAGCTCCTCGAGGTCGTCCTGGAGATCGACGGCCGGCCGGTGACCGGATTCGGGTGCGACGGCATCGTGCTGTCCACGCCGACCGGGTCGACCGCGTACGCCTTCTCCGCGGGCGGGCCCGTCGTGTGGCCCGAGGTCGAGGCGCTGCTGATGGTGCCGATCAGCGCGCACGCGCTGTTCGCGAAGCCGCTGGTGACGTCACCGGACTCGGTGCTCGCGGTGGAGGTGCTGCCGCACATTCCGCCCGGGGTCCTGTGGTGCGACGGGCGACGGACGGTCGAGTTGCCGCCAGGGGCCCGGGTCGAGGTCCGGCGGGGCGCCGTACCGGTCCGGCTGGCCCGGCTGCACCACGCGTCGTTCACGGACCGCCTCGTGGCCAAGTTCGCGCTGCCCGTCGCGGGGTGGCGGGGGG
>NZ_OLMK01000066.1 GCF_900290235.1 Streptomyces sp. MA5143a | reverse complement strand
GGCAGACGACGCTACTTTCGCAACGCGCCCTAGCCCGGCACCCGCTCCTGACGTGCTCTCGTCGCCCCCGTCCGGCCCGCCCGGGTTGTGTCGGGGGCGCGGGTCTGTCATGCCGGAAGGGCACAGGTGTGTGTCTCCTACCTCGGAGGGCCGGCATGGGTGGTGGATCGGGTGGGGGCGGGTACTCCGGTACGCCGCTCGCCCAGAAGATCGGCGTCAGGGCCGGGCAGCGGGTGCGGCTGCTGCACGCGCCGGACGGATGGGAGATCCCGGGGCTGCCGGAGGGGTGCGACGTCGGCGAGGGCGGGCCACGGGGCGCCGATGTCGTCGTCGCGTTCTACCGGGCGCACGGCGATCTCGCCGCCGAGGGGCCGGGACTGGTCGCGGACCTCGCCGACCCGGCCATGCTCTGGATCGCCTGGCCCCGCAGGGCGGCCGGCCACAGCAGCGACATCACCGAGAACGCCCTCCGCGACCTCTTCCTCCCCCTCGGGGTCGTCGACGTGAAGGTCGCCGCCCTCGGCGACGACTGGTCGGGGCTCAAGTTCGTACGCCGGAGGGAGGAGCGGCGGGGCGGCGGCGGGAAGCGGTAGCGGCAAGCGCCGGCAGGAGTCGGGAGCCACCCGCCTCATTCCCCGCGCACCGCAGCCCCCATCCAGCCCACCCCCGGCACCCACCGCCATTCGCCGTCGGTAACCGCGTACTTGGGGCGTCCCTGAGAAGTCGTCGGCGTGAACGGCTAGCATCCGGCGGTAATCAGTCGGTCGGTCGCGGGGGCTCGTCGGCTGTCTCGGATGGTCGGTCGACGGGATGGGGTTGGTGTCGTGACGGACGCGGAGGAGGGGCCTCGGGTCGCCGTCGCCGTGGTGACGATGGGGAACAGGCCCGCCGAGGTGGACGCGCTGCTCGCGTCCGTGGCCAAGCAGGACCTGGCGCCCGCACGCATCGTCATCGTGGGCAACGGGTGCCCGCTGCCGGAGTTCGCCGAGCGCCTCGGCCTCCCCGGCGAGGTCACGCCGATCGAGGTGGACGAGAACCTCGGCTGCCCCGGAGGCCGCAACGTGGCCATCGAGCGGCTGCGCGCGTTCGGTGACGTCGACATCGTCGTCGAACTGGACGACGACGGACTGCTCGTCGACGCCGACGTCCTGCGCCGCGTCCGGGACCTGTACGTCGCCGAACCCCGCCTCGGCATCGTCGGTTTCCGTATCGCCGACGAGACCGGCGAGACCCAGCGGCGGCACGTGCCGAGGGTCGGGGCCAAGGACCCCCTGCGGGGCGGTCCGGTCACCGGCTTCCTCGGCGGCGGACACGCCCTCTCCATGGCCATGCTCCGCGAAACGGGCGACTGGGCCGCCGAGTTCTTCTTCGCGCACGAGGAGACGGACCTGGCGTGGCGGGCGATCGACGCCGGGTGGACCGTGCTCTACGCCCCCGAACTGCTTCTCCAGCACCCGAAGACATCGCCGGCCCGGCACGCCATCTACTACCGGGTCAACGCGCGCAATCGCGTCTGGCTGGCCCGCCGTCGGCTGCCGCTGCTCCTCATCCCCGTCCATCTGGGGGTGTGGGTCCTCATCACCCTGCTGCGGACCCGTTCCGGGGGCGGACTGCGCGCGTGGTTCGGCGGGTTCACGGAGGGCTGGCGCGAGTCGGGCGGCGAACGCCGCCCCATGCGCTGGCGCACCGTCTGGCGCCTCACCCGGCTGGGACGCCCGCCCATCCTGTAGCCCCGGCCGGCGGCGGCCGTCCGCCAGACGCTCGCGTACACACACGAATGCCCCGGTCGTTCACCTCCACCGACCGGGGCACCGCGCGTTTCCGGACCCGGCAGCGGCGGCGGCGCTCCCCCGAGCTACGCGTCGTCCGCGTGCGCCGTCGGCGCCGGATCCGATGAAGTGATCACATCAGGTCCCGCCAACGGATCGCTAACATGTGCCCAACGGTCCTACCGGGACCGCACGGAAGCCGTGGGAGAGTCGGCGCGGGCCGACGCGAGTCGCCGGGGGGCGCGGTCCGGTACGACGGCACGGGAAGGCAGCGGACGGACGCTATGCGGGACGGGCTGCGGTTCGGACTGCTGGGTCCGCCGGTGCTGTACGACGCCTCCGAGACGCCCGACGGCGACACCGCCCTCACCCCCGCCTCAGGTTCCCACCCACGCCCCGACCCCGGCCCCGACAACGATGGCAGTCCCGTCGGGGCGCACGGCGCCCCTGACGCCCGCCCCGGCCACCGCTACGCCCGCGCCGTACGCCCCGTCGGCAGCGGCAAGGTGCGCGCCCTCCTCGTCGCGCTGCTCCTCGAACCCGGCCGTGTCGTGTCCGTCGACGTGTTGAAGGACGTGCTGTGGGACGGGTCGCCGCCGCCGTCCGCGCAGGCGTCCCTCCAGAACCATGTGACCCGGCTGCGCAGGCTCCTCGACGACCCCGACCGGCTGCGCGCCGTACCGCCGGGCTATCTCCTGCGGGTCGACGAGGGCGAGTTGGACGTCCGGGTCTTCGAGGCGCGCGCCGCCGCCGCGCGGGCCGCGCACGCCGCCCAGGACTGGGCCCGTACCGTCCGCGAGGCCACCGTCGCGCTCGACCTCTGGCGCGGCACTCCGCTCGGCGGCCTGCCCGCCGGGGACTTCGGCGCACACGCCTTCGTCCAGCGCCTGGAGGAGGCCCGACTGCTCCTCCTCGAACGCCGCTACGACGCCGAACTCCACCTCGCGCGCGGCGCCGCCGACAGCGCCGACGGCACCGTGGGCCATGGAGGCCCGGCGGTCGCCCATGGGGAGGCGCACGCCCTCACCGCCCTCGCCCCCGAACTCGCCGCCCTGGTCGCCGAGCACCCCCTGCGGGAGGCCTTCCACCGCCTCCTCATGCTCGTCCTGCACCGCACCGGCCGGCAGGCCGAGGCCCTCGCCGTGCACCGCGACCTCCGCGACCGGCTCCGCGACGAACTCGGGGTGGACCCCGGCCCCGCCGTACGCGAGGCCCATCTGGAGATCCTCCGGGAGGGCGAGGACACACCCCCGGGGCCGCCGACCACCGACCCGCCCGCCCCCGGGCCCCCACGCCCGGCTCAACTTCCGCCTCCACCCGCCCATTTCACGGGCCGTCGCCGAGTCCTGGCCGAGCTGCGCGCCGCGCTCGCCGTCACCACGCCGGCCCGCGACCACGGCGGACGGGAGACCACGCGGCCCGCCGCCCGCGAACCGCGCCCACCGGGCGGCCACGGCCCCGGGCACGCCCCCTCCCGTGCCGCGCGCCGCCCGGCGGCCGCGGAACCCGTCGTGATCAGCGGCATGGCCGGTGTCGGCAAGAGCGCCCTCGCCCTCCACCTCGCCCATGAACTGGCCGACCGCTTCCCGGACGGCCAGCTGTACGTCAACCTGCGCGGCGCGACCCCGGGCATGACGCCCCTGACGTCGGCCCAGGCCCTCGCCGCTCTCCTCCGCGACCTCGGCACCGACCCGCGCCGTGTCCCGGAACACCCGGACGCGGCCGCCGCGTTGCTCCGCTCGACGCTCGCGCCGACCCGCACGCTGATGGTGCTGGACGACGCCGCGCACGCCGCGCAGGTACGCCCGCTGCTGCCGGCCGGCGCCGGGTGCGCGGTGATCGTGACGAGCCGTTCTTCGCTCACCGCGCTGGACGGCGCCCATCGCTTCCCGCTCACCCCGCTGTCGGACGACGAGAGCGCCGCGCTGCTGCGCGCCGCGTCCGGACGCGCGGCCGGGCTCGACGCCGCGCACCCCCTCGTCGCCCTGACGGGGCGGCTCCCGCTCGCCCTCCGTGTCGTCGCGGCCCGCCTCGCCGCCCGCCGCGCACTCACCCCGGACGCGCTCGCGGGCCAACTGGCCGCCACCGAGAGCCGGTTGCACCACCTCGAGTACGACGACCTGAGCGTCCGCCGCTCCCTGGCCGTCGCCCACGAGGCCCTGCGCGCCTCCGACCGGGAGGCCGACGGCGACGCCGCGCACGTCCTCCACCTCATCGGCGCCCTCGACCTGCCCGCCTACGGCGCCCCCCTCCTCGCCCGCCTGGCCGGCACCGACGAACGCCGCGCCGAGGCCGCCCTCGACCGCCTCGTCGACGTCGCCCTGCTGGAGGAGACGACCTACGGCCGCTACGTCCCCCACGACCTCGTCCGCCACTTCGCCCGCGAACTCGCCGACACGGCCCGGACCGACACGGCCCGGACCGACACGGCCCGGACCGACACAGCTCGGACAGGCGCGGCCCGCTCCGGCACGGCTCGCCCGGGTACGGCCCGTACCGGTACACCCAAGCCCGGTGCGGCCGACGGGACGACAGCCCCGGCCGGCCCGAGGACCGGGTCCACCGCCGGTGGCGAGACCGCAGAAGCCCTCCGCTGGTATGCCGCCCGGGCCCGGGAGAGCCTGCTGGTGCTGCTCCCGCCGGGTCATGAACGCGACGAACGGCTCCGTACGACCCCGACGGAACCGGCGCCGACCGCCACGGAACCCTTCGCCTCCGCCGAGGAGGCCTTCGCCTGGGGCGACCGCGAACTCCCCAACATCGTCGCCCTCGTAGAGCGCTGCTCCCTTGAGCCCGGCGGTGACGGCGGGACGGCGGCGTACGCGCCCGCCCTCGTCCGCCACCTCTTCCCGTACCTCCACCGGGGCGGCCGGCTCGCCGAGCTGGATGTGCTCGGGGGCTACGCCCTGGATGTGGCGCGGTCGCTGGGGGACGACGAGGCCGAGGCGTTCGCGCTGACCGACCGGGCCGGGCTGCACTTCATGTCCGGCCGCGCCTCGGACGCGCTCGACCTCAACGACCAGGGACTGACCCTGTGGCGGAAGCTCGGCGTCGTGTCGTGCGTACGGCGGTGCCTCAACAACCGGGGGCTCGTGCTGGAGAGCCTCGGCCGGTACGAGGAGAGCGAGGAGGCGCTCCGGGAGAGCCTGGAGCTGTCCCGGCAGCTCGGCGACCCGTACGGCGAGGCCGTCACCTTCAGCCACCTCGGCAACCTGGTCAAACACACCGACGCGCGGGCCGCCATCGCCCACCACGAGCGGAGTCTCGCCCTCGGCGAGATCGCCGACAGCGTCGTCGTACGGCACACCGCGCACTGCAACATCGGCTACGTCCACCTCAGGCTCGGCGAACCGGCCGCCGCCGTCCGCAGCTTCGAGCAGAGCCTGCGGGTCCTCGGCGACGACGAGGACTGGCAGGGCGAGTCCAAGACGCGGCTCGGTCTGGTCCGGGCCCTGCGCGAACTGGGGCAGGCCGACCGGGCCGAGCGCGAGTGCGCCCTCCTCCTCGAATTCGCCGTGTGCCGCGCCGACCAGTACGCCGTCGGCCTCGCCCGCCACCAGCGGGGCCTGCTCCTGCGGGCCGGCGGGCGCACCGAGGAGGCGCGCGACGAATGGCGGCGCGCCCTGGCCGTACTCGACGGCACGGAGTCGACGGTGACGGGCGAACTGCGCCGCCTGCTGGGGGAGGAGTGACAAGAGTGACAAGTGACAGAGTGGCAGGAGTGAGAGCGGCGGGAGCAGTGAGGGGAAGCGTCTTCGGTCGGTGGCTCCTTCCGCCCCGCCGCTACTTCGCGTCGGCATAGCACTCCACCACCGCCGTCGTGAACGGGAACCGCACCGGTGTCTCCCCGAACGTCAGCCGCCCCGACAGCTGAGACGCCTCCCGGATGGCGGCCACCACCGCGTCCGCCTCCTCGGCCGGGCAGTGCACGATCACCTCGTCGTGCTGGAAGAAGACCAGCTCGGCGGCCATCCCGGCGAGGGTGCGGCGCAGCGCGGCGAGGAGCAGCAGGGTCCAGTCGGCGGCGCTGCCCTGGACGACGAAGTTTCGGGCGAAGCGGCCGCGGGCGCGGGAGTTGGTGGAGGCGTACCCGGGCACCCACTCGGTCGTCTGCTCCTGGTCGCCGCCGTCCGGCGCGATCTCGGCCTGGGGGATGCCCGCCTCCTCGCCCGCCGCGTCGGAGGCCCCGGCCGCCGGCGGGCACGTACGCCCCAGCCAGGTCCGCACCAGCCGGCCCTCCTCGCCGGCTCGGGCCGCGTCGTCGACGTACTGGACGGCCCTGGGGAAGCGGCGGCGCAGCGCGGCGAGGTTCTTGAGGCCGTCCCCGGACGTCTGTCCGTACACGGCGCCGAGGACGGCGAGCTTGGCCTGGTCGCGGTCGCCGGAGAAGGCGCGGTCGGAGACGGCCTGGTAGAGGTCGGTGCCGCGTCCGGCGACCTCCATGAGCCCCGGATCGCGGGAGATCGCGGCGAGGACGCGGGGCTCCATCTGGTCGGCGTCGGCGACGACGAGGCGCCAGCCGGGGTCGGCGACACAGGCGCGGCGGATCACCTTCGGGATCTGCAACGCGCCCCCGCCGTTGGTGACCCACCGGCCGGTGACGGTGCCGTGAGCGAGGAACTCGGGCCGGAAGCGGCCGTCCCGCACCCAGTCCTGGAGCCAGGACCAGCCGTGCGCGACCCAGATGCGGTACAGCCGCTTGTACTCCAGGAGCGGCTTCACGGCGGGGTGGTCGAGGGCCTCGATCTCCCAGCGCCGGGTGGAGCGGATCCGGATGCCCGCCTGCCCGAACGCCTTGACGACGTCGGCCGGCAGATCGGGCCGCACGCGGCGGCCGAACGCCTGTGACACCTCGTCGGCCAGCTCGGCCAGCCGGCGCGGCTCGCCGCCGCCCGCGTACCGCTCGCCGAGCATCTCGTGCAGGACCTGGCGGTGGACGTCCGCCCGCCAGGGCATTCCGGCGCGGTTCAGTTCGGCGGCGACGAGCATCCCGGCCGACTCGGCGGCGGTCAGCAGCCGCATCCGGTCCGGGTGGGCGGTGGTGCCGTGCCGTCGCTGCTGGTCCGCGTAGACCTCGATGAGATCGGTGAGGGGGACGTGGACGGGGCGCGGCTCGAAGAGGGACGGCTGGGCGCCGGGTTCCGCGGAGCGGAGCGGCGGGTCCGGGGGGACCGGGGCGCGGCGCAGGCGGGCGAGGGCGGCGGCCGCGGAGCGGGGTTCGCCGAGACGGCCCTCGTGCCCGAGGAGCAGGGTCTCGGCGTCCTCGATGTCGTAGCACCGCTCGACGCGGACGCCTTCGGCGAGCAGCCGGGGGTAGATCTCGGCGGTGGCCCGCCACACCCACCGCCCGACGTCCGGCTCCCGCCGCCGCACGGCCTCCACGAGGTCCGGCTCCCTTGTCACGGGTCCGGCGGGCAGCCCGTCCGGGCCGAGGGGGGCGAGCTCGACGCCGCCGTCCTCGGTCGGAGCGAGAGCCCACCGGTCGGTCATGGGGTGAGTGTCGCAGGGGGGTCTGACAACCGGCGCCCAATAGCTCGGGGGCCACTGTTGTCGTGCGGGGTGCGGGTGGTACGTGGTTTCTCGCGCAGTTCCCCGCGCCCCTGAAAAGCGACCGGGGCTGCGCCCCGTGCTTTTCAGCCGGTCGCACCCGGAAACGGCCCCTAACCCTGCCCCTCCGTCACCGCCCGCAGCGCCCGCGCCACGTCCTCCTCTGTCGCCGTCTTCGTGATGCCCAGACCGCTCAGG
The DNA here is from genome assembly GCF_900290235.1 of Streptomyces sp. MA5143a. Taxonomy (GTDB): domain Bacteria; phylum Actinomycetota; class Actinomycetes; order Streptomycetales; family Streptomycetaceae; genus Streptomyces. The sequence continues at coordinate 98,365 of NZ_OLMK01000066.1, read as the reverse complement.
ACGCCCTCCCCGTTCTCGAACTCCAGGAGCGCGAGGAGGAGGTGCTCGGTGCCGACGTAGTTGTGGCCCAGGCGGAGCGCCTCGCGGAACGTGAGTTCGAGGACCTTCTTGGCGTCGGAGCCGTACGGGATCAGCTCGGGCACCTCGTCCACGGCCGGCGGCAGCGCGGCCGTGGCCGCCTCCCGTACCGCCTCCGGTGACACGCCCTGCGCGACGATCGCCTTGGCCGCGAGCCCCTCCGGCTCGGCGAGGAGGCCGAGGACGAGGTGGGCGGGCAGGCCCTCGGGGTTCCCGGCGGCCTTGGCCTCGCCGTGCGCGACCATGACCGCGTTGCGGGCCCGCGGGGTGTAGCGGGCGAAGCCCTGCTCGGGGTCGAGGTCGGCCTCGGCCTTCGGCACGAACCGCTTCTGCGCCGCCTGCCGGGTCACGCCCATGCTCTTGCCGATCTCGGTCCAGGACGCGCCGGAGCGTCGCGCCTGGTCCACGAAGTGGCCGATCAGGTGGTCGGCCACGTCTCCGAGGTGGTCCGCGGCGATCACCGCGTCCTGGAGCTGGTCGAGCGGTTCCGGGTGGATCTTCTTGATGGCCTCGATGAGGTCGTCGAGACGCACGGAGGCCGTGACTCGCGGGTTCGTCGTCATGTGTCAACCGTAGGTTGACAGGGGAGGGGTGTCAACCCGAAGTTGACACCCCTCCTGGTGGGCCTGCGACTCCCTAGAAGGCCCCCAGCCAGATCCCCACCGGCGCCCCCAGCAGTCCCAGCGCCCCCGCCAGCCCCGCCAGATTGACCGCGGAGACCGCCGCGCCGAGCACGGCGCCCACCGCCATCGCGGCCAGGGCCTCACCCGCGACCACCAGCCGGACCTGCCCCCGCGTGGCGCCCGCCAGCCGCAGCGACCGCAGCTCCGCCCCACGTGCCGACGTGGCCATGAGCAGCGTCCCGGCCAGCGCGATCCCCGCGTACAGCAGCGCGATGCCCAGCACCACGAAGAGTCCGAGCCGGGTCCGGGCCCCGCCCTGCGGCCGGTTGGCCTCCAGCCACTCCCCGGCGGACCGCACCCGTCCGCCGGCCCCGGACTCCCGCAGGGCCGCACCGACCGCCTCGCGGTCCGCGCCGCCCCGGACCCGTATCTCGACCCGGTCCACCCCGGCGCCGCCGGCGTTCGCGGCGGTCACGTACGCCCCGTTGTCGCCGGTCCCACGGGCGAGCACCGCCACGATCCGCAGCCGTACGGGGCGCCCGTCGCCGAGCCAGACCCGCACCGACCGGCCCACCTCGGGCCGCTCCCACTCCTCGTTCACGACGATGGAACGGTCGTCGAGGTCCCGTACGTCACCGGCGACCACCGGCAGCCGCGACACCGCCGCGAACGCCGCCACATCCGTCACCGCCCGCGCGTCGGTCCGGACGAGCGCGGTCCGCTCCTCTTTGACGTACACCGCGGTGGAAGCCGACGCGGACACCACCGACGTGCCCGGACCGACCGCCCCTCGCGACCCGGCCGCCACCGCGTCGGCCCCGCTCGCCCCGCCGGACCCGTACCGCCCGGACCACTCGCCCAGCCTGCCCGCCGGGCCGGTCACCACGAAGTCCGCCCGCGTCCTGGCCTCCGCCTCCGCCGCCTTCGCCCCGGCCACCGTCGCCGAGGAGCCCAGCAGCGAGCCCGCCAGCGCCACGGTCACCAGGACCGGGGCCGCGACGGCGGCGGTGCGCCGTACGGACGTGGCCGCGTTCTCGCGGACCAGCAGACCCACGGCACCGGGCAGCGCCGCGCCCATCAGCCGTACGAGGGGCCCGACGAGCAGGGGGGCGAGCGCCGCGACCGCGGTGATCAGCAGCATCGGCTGCGTGGTGTACGTCTTCCGCTTCAGCAGCTCCGCCGGGTCCGTGCCCCATCTCCAGGCCAGCAGCCCCAGTCCGGCCGCCAGCAGGGCGACACCGGTCACCCGGCGCGACCGGGGCAGCACCGCCGTGTCCACGGACGCCTCCCGCAACGCCTCGACGGGACCGATCCGCCCGGCCCGCCGCGCGGCGACCCACGCCCCCGCGAACGCCACCGACACACCCGTCCAGAACGCCACCTGGTAGGGCCACACGACCGAGCCCGGCAGGGCGAACCACGGCGGCGCCACCCCGCCCGCCACCAGCTCCCGGATCAGCACGGGCGCGCCCCACCTGCCCAGCGCGCACCCGGCCGCCGACGCCGTGACCCCGACCGCCAGCGCCTCCCCGAGCAGCAGCCGCCGCACCTGTCCCGGCGTCGCGCCCGCCATCCGCAGCAGCCCGAACTCCCGTCGGCGCAGCGCCACGACGAAGGCGAAGGTCGACGCCGTCACGAACACCGACACGAACGCGGTGACCCCGGCGGCCGTGCCCAGCAGCGAGTTGACGGCGACCAGCGCCTCCGCGTCCCGCTCGTACGACGGGTCGACCCGCCGCCGGTCGTCCCCGGTCAGCACCCGTGCCCGCTCGCCGACGACGGCCCGTACCTCCGCGACGGGCGCGTCCACCCCGACGGCGTCCCGGGCCGCCGTGCCGTCGGTCCGCACCGGCCCCAGCTTCCGGAGCTCGGCGAGCAGTCGGTCGTCCACAGGGTGTGGACGAGCCAGCTTCTTCGACACCCGTGCCGTACCGGACCCCCGCTCCACCTCCACCGTGAGCGTGTCGATGCCCGCCACCACGACGGGGGAGGAGGCGAACCGCTCGGGTTCGCGCACCGGCGGGTCCAGGGTCGCCGCGACCCCCAACCCCATGACCGCCACCACGCCCACCCCGAGCGCGACGGCCACGAACGACCCCACCAGCGCGGCCCACCGCGCCCGCAACGACGCCAGACTCAGCACGACGACCTCCCCGAGACCGCGCCCGCCGTACCCGCCGCGCCCGCCGTACCCGCCGCGCCCGCCGTACCCGCCGCGCCCGCCGTACCCGCCGCACCCGCCGCGCCCGCCGTACCCGCCGCGCCCGCCGTACCCGCCGCACCCGCCGCACCCGCCGTACCCGCCACGCCCGCCGTACCCGCCGCACCCGCCGTACCCGCCACGCCCGCCGTACCCGCCGCGCCCGCCGTACCCGCCGAGTCGGCCATTCCCGCACTGCCTGCCGCACCTGCCGCGCCTGCCGCGTCGGCCATACCCGCACTGCCCGCCGCACCCGCCGCACCTGCCGCGCCCGCCGTACCTGCCGCGTCGGCCATACCCGCACTGCCCGCCGCACCTGCCGCGCCCGCCACTCCAGCCGCCGGACCCGACCCGCTCGTCCCGGCGCCGCGCTCCAACCCCGCCATGTGCGCCGCCACCGTCTCCGCCGACGGCGCGGTCAGCTCGCCGCTCACCCGTCCGTCGACAAGGAACACCACCCGGTCCGCGTAGGACGCGGCCACCGGGTCGTGCGTGACCATGACCGTGGTCTGCCCCTCCCGGTCCACCAGGTCGCGCAGCAGTCCGAGCACCTCGCGGCTGGTGGTGGTGTCGAGCGCGCCCGTCGGCTCGTCGCCGAACAGCACCGCGGGCCGGGTGATCAGCGCCCGTGCCAGCGCCACCCGCTGCTGCTGCCCGCCGGACAGCTCGGCCGGCCGGTGCCCGGCCCGCTCACCGAGCCCCACCCGGTCGAGCGCCGCCCGCACCGCGCCCCGCGACGGCCGCCGCCCGGCGAGCCGCAGCGGCAGGGCGACGTTCTGGGCGGCGGTCAGCGAAGGGAGCAGGTTGAAGCTCTGGAAGACGAAGCCGATCCGGTCCCGCCGCAACAGCGTCAGCCGCCGCTCGCCCAGCCCGCCCAGCTCGACCCCGTCGACCCGCACCGTCCCGTCCGACGGCCGGTCCAGCCCCGCCGCACACTGCAACAGCGTCGACTTGCCCGACCCCGACGGCCCCATCACCGCCGTGAAGGTCCCCGCGGCGAAGTCGAGATCCACCCCGTCCAGCGCGACGACATCCCCGTACACCCGTCGCAGGCGCCGCACCCGCACGGCCGCCGAGCCCTCTGCGGCCGACGCTCCTCCCGACACCCCGGCCGCAGCCGGCGCCTCCGGCGCCCCTGACGTCCCGTACGTTCCCGCCGACCGCCTCAGCCACGGCCGCCTCAGCCACCCCGGCCGCCTCAGCCATTCCGGCCGCCTCGGCCATTCCGGCCGTCCCGGTCGCGCCGCGCTCCGGGGCGCCCCCGACGTGCCCGTTTCCTCTGTCCTGGTCATGCCTCCAAGCGAACCGTCCGCGGTCCGCCCGCACACGACCACTGGGGGGCGTCCCGAGGTAGGGCCGGCACTACCTCCGCCCCGTCCAGGCCATGACACGATCGAACACGTGAGTACGACCAGCACGGTGGAGCGCGCCTTCGAGGCGGCCCTCTACGCCGACACCGACGCCGCCCTCGACACCGGCGCCTCCCTGCTCGCCGCCGACCCCGCGACCGACGCGGAGGTGGCCCGGCGGGGCCGGGAGTTCGTCGCCGGCGCCTGGCGACGCGGCTGGCAGCCCGCCGACGTCGTACGCCTGGTCCGGCGCGACCTGGACGACGCCCACGTACGGCTGGCCGCGCGCCTCGTCGTCGACGAGCACGAGGAGGCGCGGGACGACGAGCACCGGAACGGGCGGGAACCCGGCGGTGGACGACGGCAGCCCCCGAGCCCCCGGTGGGCCGCCCAACTGGACGAGGCGCGGGCCCTCGCCGACCCCGGGCCCGCGGCCGAGAGCGGGCCGCGCGGCGACCGCTTCTCGCGGGCGACCACCGCGCTGGAGCTGTACCGCCTGCTCCTGCGTCTGCCCACCCTGGAACCCCTCGACCGCCCCAGGGACACCGGCGTGCCCCTGTCCCACCACCCCGAGTCCCGGATGCTCACCCGGATCCGCGCCCTCCTCGCCAAGGCGGAGGCCACCGACTTCCCCGAGGAGGCGGAGGCACTCAGCGCGAAGGCGCAGGAGCTGATGGCCCGGCACAGCATCGACGAGGCACTGCTGGCGGCCCGCACGCACGCGAAGGACACGCCCGGCGCCTGCCGGATCGGGGTGGACGCGCCGTACGAGACGGCCAAGGCGGTGCTCCTCGACGCAGTCGCCCGCGCGAACCGCTGCGAGGCCGTGTGGAACGAGTCCCTCGGCTTCTCCACGGTCGTCGGCTTCGAGGCGGACCTGGAGTCGGTCGAGCTGCTCTACACCTCGCTCCTCGTCCAGGCCACCACCGCGATGACGAAGGCGGAGGCGGCCCAGCGCAAGGGCGGCCGCAAACGGACCAAGACCTTCCGGCAGTCGTTCCTGGCCGCCTACGCCCACCGGATAGGCGACCGGCTGGCGGCCGCCGCCGAGGCCGAGGTCGAGCGGACCGAGCGAACCGAGCGAACCGAGGGCGAGGGCACCCCGGAACAGGACCTGCTGCCCGTGCTCGCCGCCCGCGGCGTCGCCGTCCGCGACCGGTTCACCCGGATGTTCCCGGACACCGTCACCACCCGCGTACGAGGCGTCAGCGACGCCGCCGGCTGGCAACAGGGCGCCGAGGCGGCCGACCGCGCCCAGGTCAAAGCTCGGCCCCGGCTGCCGTCATGAGCGCGTCGGGGCGCCCCGTCCGTACGGCCGGCCGCCGCCGGTCACCGCTCGGTTCGCCCCACGGCGTCGCCGCTCAGTCGCCCACCGGCGTGAACGGCCCCACCGTCGCGTCCAGCGTGCCGCCCGACTGGAGGGCGACCTCCGCGTCCGGCCAGTCGTAGGTGTGGGCCTTCTTCTCGCCCGGCAGGCTGAAGCTCAGCTTCCGCACGTCGGCGCTCTTCTGCGCGTCCCCGGACACCCCGCGCACGTAGGCGATGGTGAAGGTGACCGACTGGCCCTCGGCGAGGGTCATCTCGGCGTCCTTCGCCGCGCCCTCCTGCGGCGCGAGCGGCCAGGACTTCCCGCCGGCGAGCAGTTCGACATGGGCGAGGCCCTTCACCGTGCAGGGGGCACCGCTCTTGTTGGTGACGGTGACCGGCACGGCGCCCTCGTCCCCGGCGGCCGGCGCGGCACTGCTCGGCCCCACCTCGAACGCGGCCCCGGCGGCGACGCACGCGGAGCCCGAGCCCGCCGCCTTCCCGTCGCCGGAGGGGGACGCGGTGGTGGTCTTGCCCCCGTCGCCGCCGTCACCCCCGTCGTTCCCGCCGCAGGCGGTCAGTGTGAGAGCCGCGAGGAGCGCGGCGGCGATGGCGGTCGGAGCGGTACGCATGGAGTTCCCGAGAGTTCGTGGCTGTCGCAGCCTGTGCTGGTGTGAAGGGACGAACGGGCCGCGGAACCCGCTGGTTCCACGGCCCGCCCGCCCCCATGAGTCGGAAGGTCCTAGGACCCCGAGGCGGCCGTGGGCAGGTCCGTCGGGAGGCCCGAGGGGAGCGCGCCCTCGGTCTTCTGGAAGGTCTCCTTGCCGACCTTGCCCTCCCACGTGACCGTGAGGGACTTGGAGTCCACCGAGTCGACCATGCCGGAGGTGCGGTCCTTGGTGCCGTCGGTGCACTTCAGCTCGATCATCCGCATGTTCGCCTCGTCGGAGACCTTGCCGCTGCACACCGTGCCGCCGACGACGAACAGCGCGGCCTCGTCGCCGGTCACGAACAGGGCGACCGGCTTGCCGCCCGTCGTGGCGAGCCAGTTGCCCTGGAGCTTCTTGTCGCCGCCGGTGGAGCCACCGGAGTCGGTGCCGCCGTCGGCCGTGTCCGTCGCCGTGGGGGTTGCCTTCGGTTCCTTCGCCGCGGAGTCGCCGTCGTCGCTGCTGCACCCGGTCAGCACGAGCGCGGCCGCCAGCCCGGCGGCCGCGGCTCCGGCCCGCACGCGCCGGCGGGTCGACCCCCTCGTCGCGGTCCTTGCCGTCAAAGCCGTAGTCACTGAGGTCTCCCCAAGGTATGGCCGGATCCGGTCGCCGCGGCGACAGCGGCAAGCTACCAGGAGTGCGTGGGCGCCGGTCCGCCGGGAACTGTGAGAACCCCGCGAACCGTTGACGACGACCCACTCGCGCCCCCAGCCCGCGCCCCCCGCCCCCGCACGCCGCCCGCGACCGCTCCTCCCGTCACCAGGACGACTTGCACACCCCCGGCAGATACCCGGCGTGCGCCTGCTCCCGCAGGCTGACGCGGGACAGGCCGAACGCCCGGAAGTAGCCGCGCGGCCTGCCGTCCACACCGTCCCGGTTGCGGACGCGCGTCGCGCTCGCGTCACGCGGCTGCCGCGCCAGCTCCCGCCGCGCCGCCAGCCGTTCGGCGTCCGTGGAGGACGGCCGTCGGATGATCTCCTTCAGCTCGGCGCGCCGCGCGGCGTACCGGGCGACGATCTCCTGCCGCTTGTCGTTCTTCGCGATCTTGCTCTTCTTCGCCATCAGACCCGTACCCCCCGGGCGCGGATCCGCGCGACGGCGGCCTCGACGCCGATGACGTCCACGGTCTTGATCCCCTTCGCGCTCAGCCGGAGCCGCACGTACCGGTTCTCGCCCGGCAGCCAGTACCGCTTGGACTGGATGTTGGGGTCGAAGCGGCGGGACGTGCGCCGGTGGGAGTGCGAGATCCGGTTGCCGAAGCCCGGCTGGGCGCCGGTCAGCATGCAGTGGGCGGACAAGGGTGACGCACCTCTCTCTGCTCGGTGATGTAAATGGAATTCATTTTCAGTAAGATACCAGCATGGCACGCAACGAACTCCGCCCGGTCGTCAAGCTCCGGTCCACGGCCGGTACGGGCTACACGTACGTCACCCGCAAGAACCGCCGGAACGACCCCGACCGGCTGACCCTGCGCAAGTACGACCCGATGGCGGGCCGTCACGTCGACTTCCGAGAGGAGCGCTGACCGCGATGAAGAAGGACATCCACCCCTCGTACGGGCCCGTCGTCTTCCGGGACCGCGCCGCGAACCACGCCTTCCTCACCCGCTCGACGATGACGAGCGAGAAGACGATCGAATGGGAGGACGGCCACACGTACCCGGTGGTCGACGTCGAGATCTCGAACGTCAGCCACCCCTTCTACACGGGCACCGCGCGCGTGCTGGACACGGCGGGCCGCGTGGAGAAGTTCGAGAAGCGGTACGGGAAGAAGCGGGGCTGACCGACGTGACCCAGCTGTCTGTCGCGATCGTCGGCGGGCTCCACGCCGACGCCCGGCGGGCCGCCGTCGAGGCGCTGCTCGCCGGGGTCCCGGGCAGCGTCGCGCTGCACCACGACCTGTCCACCGCCGTCGACGGCACGGTCCTGCGGACGATCCGGGACGCCGGGGGCCTCGTCTCCACCGGCGAGACCCCGCTCGTCAACGACTGCGCCTGCTGCGCCCTGCGCGAGGACCTCGTCCCCGAGCTGGAGCGCCTCGCCGGGGCGGGCCTCACCCGCCTCGCGGTGGTCGAACTGTGGGACTCGGTCGAACCCAAGGCCATGGCCGAGGTCGTCGCGGCGAGCGGTCTGCCGCTGACCTCGGTGATCACGGCGGTCGACCCCGCCCTCCTGCTGCCCTACCTCGGCAACGGCGACGACCTCGCCGAGACCGGCCTGGCCGCGGCCCCGACCGACGAACGCACCGTTGCCGACACCTTCGCCCGTCAACTGGAGTACGCCCCCGTCCTCGCCGTACTCGACTCACAGGAGGCGGACGACGAGGACAGAGCCCTCCTCGCCCAACTCCACCCGACGGCGCTGCGGGTGCCCATCGGGGAACGGGGCGGTGTGCTCGAAGGGGCCGCAGGCCCTGAGAGGGGCGCGGGGAACTGCGCGACCGGCCACGACGCACCCGCACCCGGCAGCTCCCAGCAGGCCTCACGGCGCTCCCCGGCCCTGCTCGCGGCAGCGCTCGCCGGGTTCGACGTGGACGCCGCCGCCGCGGCCCAGCACCCCGCCTGCGCCCTCCTCCCCACCGACGCCGACGAACACGGCGTCACCACCCTCGTCTGGCACCGCCACCGCCCCTTCCACCCGGAGCGCCTGTACGCGGCCCTGGAGGACCTGTGCTGCGCGGCCGCCCGCAGCCGGGGCAGGTTCTGGCTGGCCGAACGCCCCGACACCCTGCTGCACTGGGACGCCGCCGGCGGCGCGCTGTGCGTGGAGTCGGCCGGGCCCTGGCTCGCCTCGCTGCCGGACGCGGCCTGGGACCTGGTGCCCCCGGTCCGCCGCGCGGCCGCCGCGCTCGACTGGCACCCGGAGCACGGCGACCGCTGCCAGCACCTGGTCTTCACCTCGCCGGGCCTGGACCGCGACGGACTCGAACGACTGCTGGAGTCCTGCCTGCTCACCGACGCCGAGTACGCCGCCGGGCGTGAAGCCTGGCAACGGCTGCCGCGCCCCTTCGACACCTTCCTGGAGGTCTGACCCATGGCCCGCAAGCCCGAGCGGAAGCCCACCAAGTCCCGCCCCAACCCTCTGGACCAGGCCGGGATCACCTACATCGACTACAAGGACACCGACCTGCTGCGCCGGTTCATCTCCGACCGCGGCAAGATCCGCAGCCGCCGCGTCACCCGGGTCTCCGCCCAGCAGCAGCGGCAGCTGGCCCGCGCGATCAAGAACGCCCGGGAGATGGCGCTCCTGCCGTACTCCTCGCGATGAGCGCGTCCCGCTGATCCACCCCCCACCCCGTATCCACCACCCCCCACCCGGCCCCCGGCGAGGACCCACCACCTCGCCGGGGCCGCTTCTTTTCCGCCAATCTGTGCGATCCGGAATCCCGCCGTCGACGGGCCGCCGTGAACCACCGGGGGCCGCGCCACGTACGGAGAAGTGAAGACGTGACGTGCGAAAGGGAACAGGAACGCCCCAGGACGCGTCTCTCAAGTGCCCCGGTGCTGTAATCGCCGCACCACCCCTCGTGCACGTGCATCTGACCGTGCATGCGCAGGTGCATCAGCTCATGCAACAGCACGTGAACGAAGCTATGATCCGGGGCAGTTGACTACTGCAACAACTCTGGCCACACCAGTGCCAAGGCGCATCGAGCGCACCACTGCACCACCCCGGGGAGCGACCTGTGGACCACGACGTGTACGGCGTGGATGACGTGTACAACGGCATGGCCGCGACGGAGCTGACCGAGCTCCACGCGGTGGCCTGGCAGAAGAGCCGGCACAGCAACTCGCAGGGGAACTGCGTGGAGTTCGCGCGGCTGCCCGGCGGTGACGTGGCGGTGCGGAACTCCCGGTTCCCGGACGGGCCCGCGCTCGTCTACACCCGCGCCGAGATCGAGGCGATGCTGCTGGGTGTGAAGGACGGCGAGTTCGACCACCTGATCCGCTGACGCCTGCTCAGGGACGGCCGTCCGGTGGTGTGACACGCGTAGAACCGCGGCGCGGAAGTGCGCCGCGGTTCGTCAGCGGTCCGAGGGGCCGTCACTCGCGGGCGGTACGAGGAACAGCGCCCACACCACCTTGCCGCTGAGCGTGCCGGCCAGCGGATGCCAGCCCCAGCTGTCCGCGAAGGAGTCGACCAGGAACAGTCCGCGTCCCGACTCCGCCGAGAAGTCCTCCGAGTCCCGTGCGACGGGGCTGTCGTGGCTGGGGTCGCGCACCGCGCACACCAGCCGCTCGGTCCAGCGCATCAGATGCAGCCGTACGGGAGGTTCCTGGGCGGGGCGGTGCCCGTTGACCGAGGGCAGGCCGTGCCGCAGCGCGTTGGTGACGAGCTCCGAGACCACGAGACAGATGTCGTCGAACCGCTCGCCCATGTGCCACTGGTCGAGCGTGCCCCGGGTGAACTGCCGTGCCTCGCGCACCGCTTCGTAACGGGGCGGGAGCGCACAGGACGCGGCGTCGGACACGGTCGCGGGATCGAGAGGCGGAAGTCCCTGCCGTAAGGGTTCGAGCATGGTCGATCCATTCGTCCCCATGCGAGGCACTCCCGAGTGTTCGCGGTCGTAGCGATGCAGCGGTGCGCGGGACCATGGTTTCGGATGCGTACAGCAGATGCAAGGGCAGATGCACGTGCACGCGCCCGGAATGGACCCGGCGGTACCGGTTCCTGGACATTTCTTCTGTCACCCTGTTCCCGGAAACCGGGCCCGGACCGACGACTTGCCGGTGGTTTTCGGCGACCTCCACCGACTCTCCACCTCATCTTCGACCGCCCTTCGAGTTCTTGGCGCTCCCGGCCCCTCCTCGCCCCACCCGCCCCAGGGGTTGAAGACTTTCCATTTCTGTAACCGGACGAGTGCGGATCGGAGTGGTTTAGTGGCAGACTGCGGCCCTTGAAGAAGTTGGGGAGGCTGGACGAACGTGGGCGCCGGTGAATCGAGCGGGTCGGTGGTGAGGCGGATGCTGCTGGGCTCGCACCTCAGGCGGCTGCGCGAGGCACAGGGGATCACCCGGGAGAAGGCCGGGTACTCGATCCGCGCCTCCGAGTCGAAGATAAGTCGGATGGAGCTCGGCCGGGTGAGCTTCAAGTCCCGTGACGTGGAGGACCTGTTGACCCTCTACGGCGTCACCGACGAGGCCGAGCGCACCTCCCTGCTCTCCCTCGCCAAGGAGGCGAACGTCGCCGGCTGGTGGCACAGCTACTCCGACGTCCTGCCCAGCTGGTTCCCCACCTACGTCGGCCTCGAGGCAGCCGCCCACCTCATCCGTTCCTACGAAGTCCAGTTCGTCCACGGTCTGTTGCAGACCGAGGCGTACGCCCACGCGGTCGTCGCCCGCGGGATGAAGGACGCGAGCGACGCCGAGATCGACAAGCGGGTCGCCGTCCGTATGGAGCGCCAGAAGTACCTGGTCTCCGAGCGGGCCCCCGAGTTCCACTGCGTCCTCGACGAGGCCGCCCTGCGCCGCCCCTACGGTGACCGCGAGGTGATGCGCGGTCAGCTCCAGCACCTCATCGAGATCTCCGAACGCCCCAACGTCTGCCTCCAGGTGATGCCGTTCGGCTTCGGCGGGCACTCCGGTGAGAGCGGCGCCTTCACGGTCCTCAGCTTCCCCGAGTCCGACCTCTCGGACGTCGTCTACCTCGAACAGCTCACCAGCGCGCTCTACCTGGACAAGCGCGAGGACGTCGCCCAGTACGAGCGGGCGATGAAACAGCTCCAGAACGACAGCCCCTCCCCGGCGGAGAGCCGCGATCTGCTGCGGGGGCTGCTCCAGCTGTCCTGAGGTCCTCGGGCCCCCGTGAGTCTCCGGGATTCCCCCTCAACTCTCAGTGCACAGACGTACGATGACGCGTGATCACATCGTCATGCACTGTCGTGTGCGTACGGGTGTCCGTCCCGGGCGCGAGGGATTGAGGGTTCACATGTCGTCCTACTTCACCGATCTGGCGCAGCAGTACATCGGCGGTGAGTGGCGCCCCGGCACCGGCTCCTGGGACATCATCGACTTCGACCCCTACGACGGCGAGAAGCTCGCGTCGATCACGATCGCCACGGTCGACGAGGTGGACGAGGCCTACCGGGCCGCGCGGGACGCCCAGCGGGAGTGGGCCGACGTCAACGCCTACGCCCGTCGCGCCGTGTTCGAGAAGGCCCTGCGGGTCGTCGAGGAGCGCGAGCGGGAGATCGCCGAGGTGATCACCGCCGAGCTGGGCGGTACCCGCCTCAAGGCCGGCTTCGAACTGCACCTCGCCAAGGAGTTCCTGCGCGAATCGATTCGGCTGGCGCTGCGCCCGGAGGGGAGCATCATCCCCTCGCCGGTCGAGGGCAAGGAGAACCGCCTCTACCGTGTGCCGGTCGGTGTGGTGGGGGTGATCAGCCCCTTCAACTTCCCGTTCCTGCTCTCCCTCAAGTCGGTCGCCCCGGCCCTCGCGCTCGGCAACGGTGTCGTGCTGAAGCCGCACGAGGACACCCCGGTCACCGGCGGCACACTGGTCGCGAAGATCTTCGAGGAGGCGGGTCTGCCGGCCGGTCTGCTGAACGTCGTCGTCACCGACATCGCCGAGATCGGCGACGCCTTCATCGAGCACCCGGTCCCCAAGGTCATCTCCTTCACCGGCTCCGACAGGGTCGGCCGCCATGTCGCCACCGTCGCCGCCGCGCACTTCAAGCGCGTGGTCCTCGAACTGGGCGGCAACAGCGCGCTGGTGGTGCTGGACGACGCGGACGTCGACTACGCGGTCGACGCGGCGGTCTTCTCCCGCTACGTCCACCAGGGCCAGGTCTGCATGGCCGCGAACCGCGTCCTGGTGGACCGCTCCGTGCAGGAGGAGTTCACCGAGAAGTTCGTGGCGAGGGTGCAGGCGCTCAAGACCGGCGACCCGCGCGACCCGGAGACGGTCATCGGCCCGGTGATCAGTTCCTCGCAGGCCGACGCCCTGACCGCCGTCGTCGACCAGGCGATCGCCCAGGGCGCCACGGCGCTCGTCCGCGGCACCACCATCGACAACCTGGTCGGGCCGAGCGTCCTCACCGGCCTCCCGGCCGGCTCCCCCCTCCTGAAGCAGGAGATCTTCGGGCCCATCGCCTTCCTCATCCCCTTCGACGGGGAGGAGGAGGCCGTCCGCCTCGTCAACGACACCCCGTACGGCCTGAGCGGCGCCGTCCACACCGGGGACGTCGAGCGGGGGGTGCGCTTCGCCCAGCGGATCGACACCGGGATGTTCCACGTCAACGACGGCACCGTCCACGACGAGCCGATCGTCCCCTTCGGCGGCGAGAAGCACTCCGGCCTCGGGCGCCTGGGCGGTGAGACCACGGTGGAGGCGTTCACCACCCAGAAGTGGATCTCGATCCAGCACGGCCGCAGCCGCTTCCCGTTCTGACGCCGTCCGGCTGATCGTCCACCGGGTTTCGAACGCCCCGCGCCCTTGCGGACCGTACCTGTCCGCAAGCCCCCGTAGCTTCGGAGGTGTCAGAGGGGCTCACCGGAGCCCGGACCCGACGAAAGGCGGCCGGTCATGGTCACGCACGTGCAGGCAGAGGCGAAGGGCGACGAGCGGGGGGCGCTGCTGGCCTTCCTGGCGGAGCAGCGCGGCGGCCTGCGGCGCACGCTGCTCGGCCTGACCGACGAACAGGCAAGCAGCCGGCCGAGCGCGAGCGAGCTGTCCCTGGCCGTGCTGGTCAAGCATGTCGCCGAGGTCGAGCAGGGCTGGATCGCACGTGCCAAGGGCGAGCCCGCGGCGGTGCAGCGGGACGAGTCGAACTGGCACGAGTGCTTCACCCTCGTCGGCGACGAGACCGTCGAGCAGCAGCTCGCGTACTACGAGAAGGTGGCCGCCGAGACGGAGGCGTTCATCCGCGCGGTGCCGAGCCTCGACGACACCTTCGAACTGCCGGCGGCGCCCTGGCACCCGCAGGACGAGACGCTCTCCATGCGCTGGCTGTGCCTGCACCTGATCCGGGAGACGGCCCGGCACGCCGGGCACGCCGACATCATCCGGGAGTCGCTGGACGGCGCGACCGCCTTCGAGCTGGTGGCGAAGGAACAGGGCGCCGACTGGGGCTGACCTCGCCGGGTCCTACGCTGGGCCCCATGTCAGCGATCCGTCTTCTCGTGCTGGGCGCGGTGCGCCAGCACGGGCGGGCCCACGGCTACCAGGTGCGCAACGACCTGGAGTACTGGGGCGCGCACGAGTGGTCCAACGCCAAGCCTGGCTCGATCTACCACGCCCTGAAGCAGATGGCGAAACAGGGACTGCTGCACGCGCACGAGATCGCCCCCTCGACCGCCGGCGGCCCGCCGCGCACCGAGTACGAGATCACGGAGAAGGGCACCGCCGAGTATCTGAGCCTGCTGCGGCAGTCCCTCCTCGCCCACGACCAGAAGCCGGACGTGCTCTCCGCGGCGCTCGGCTTCATGGTCGACCTCGACCGCGAGGAGGTCCTCGGCCTCCTCCAGCAGCGGGTGCGCACCATCCAGCAGTGGCGCGCCGCGGTCACCGACCACTACACCCCCGAGGACGGCCCCGCCCAGCTCGGCCACATCGGCGAGATCATGAACTTCTGGGTCCACTCCGCCGACGCCGGCGCCGAGTGGACCCAGGGGCTCATCGAGCGGATCCGCGGCGGCGCCTACACCTTCGCCGATGAGGGCGAACCGTTCGTCGGTGTCCTGGCCGAGGGCCAGGAGAACCCGTACGCGACGGGGGAGCGGCATCCGGAGGACACCCGCTGATCAAGTTCGACCGGCACGACGTGGTGGCACACACCCGTGTGGTGCGCCCGCGCGTCGGCTTCCGTGACCGCGCTAGTGATGGAAGCCGGTCGCGGCGGCCTTGTCGCGGGTGATCGGGTGCGGCTGCTTGCGCAGTTCGGGCAGTAGCCGCCCCAGATCCTCCAGGAACAGCTCGGCGAGGTCGGAGGAGAACCCGTTGCGGCACACCACGCGCAGCACGGACAGGTCCTGACGGTTCTCCGGGAAGGTGTACGCCGGCACCAGCCAGCCCCGCTCGCTCAGCCGCCGCGCCACGTCGAACACGTCGTACGCGGTGACGTCGTCGGTGGTGGTGAAGGCGAACACCGGCAGCTCGTCGCCCCGTGTGAGCAGCCGGAAGTCACCGAACGCGGCCACCTGCCCGGCGAGCCCGGTGGCGACGTCCCGCGTGGACTGCTGCACCGCGCGGAACCCCTCGCGGCCCAGCCGCAGGAAGGTGTAGTACTGCGCGACGACCTGGGCGCCCGGCCGTGAGAAGTTCAGCGCGAAGGTCGGCATGTCGCCGCCCAGGTAGTTCACCCGGAACACCAGCTCCTCGGGCAGCTCGGCGGGCGACCGCCACAGCGCCCAGCCCACACCGGGGTACACCAGCCCGTACTTGTGCCCGGACGTGTTGATCGACGCCACCCTCGGCAGCCGGAAGTCCCACACGAGGTCCTCGTCCAGGAACGGCGCGACCATGGCGCCCGACGCCCCGTCGACATGCACGGGCACGTCGAGCCCCGTGCGCTCCCGCAGTTCGTCGAGCGCCGCGCACAGCTCCGCGATCGGCTCGTAGGACCCGTCGAAGGTGGACCCGAGGACGCCCACCACCCCGATGGTGTTCTCGTCGCACAGCGCGGCGGCCGCCGCCGGGTCGAGGTGGTACCGGTCGCCCTCCATGGGCACCTGCCGGGCCTCCACCTCCCAGAAGTTGCAGAACTTCTCCCAGCAGACCTGCACATTGACGCCCATGACCAGATTGGGCCGCGCGTCCGCCGAGGGGTACCGGTCGGCGTTGCGCCGCGCCCACCGCCGTTTGAGGGCCATCCCGGCGAGCATGCACGCCTCGCTGGACCCGGTGGTCGAGCAGCCGACGGCCGTGGCCGGGTCGGGCGCGTTCCACAGATCGGCGAGCATCGCCACACAGCGCCGCTCCAGCTCGGCCGTGCGTGGGTACTCGTCCTTGTCGATCATGTTCTTGTCCCGGCACTCGCTCATCAGGACGGCGGCCTGCGGCTCCATCCAGGTGGTGACGAAGGTGGCCAGGTTCAGCCGTGCGTTGCCGTCCAGCATGAGTTCGTCGTGGACCAGCTGATACGCCGTGGAGGGTGTCAGCGGGCCGTCCGGCAGCCGGTGCCTGGGTGGGGCCTGCGCCATACCGGCGACCGGGTCGGCCGCGCCGTAGAAGGGGTTCATGGCGATCCGCCGCCGGTCGCCGTCGTGCCGCCGGTCGTCCGGGGCGAGGGGGTCCCATCGGTGCAGTGGCATGTCTTCGACGGTAGGGGCGGTACGGGGGACTTGCACCTCACGCGACGTGAGGACCCAGGCTGGACGGTGACCGAAGGGAGGAGCGGAACATGAGCCACACCGTGGGGCAGGTCTCCGGATTCGCCGGGATCACGGTGCGCACACTGCACCACTACGACGAGATCGGCCTGCTCGTACCGAGCGAACGCACCCACGCGGGGCACCGCCGTTACAGCGACGCCGACCTCGACCGGCTCCAGCAGATCCTGTTCTACCGGGAGCTCGGTTTCCCCCTCGACGAGGTCGCGGCCCTGCTCGACGACCCGGAGACGGACCCGCGGGCGCACCTGCGCCGCCAGCACGAGCTGCTGACCGCCCGGATCGAGAAGCTGACGAAGATGGCCGCGGCCGTGGAACACGCCATGGAGGCACGGAAGATGGGAATCAACCTCACGCCCGAGGAGCGGTTCGAGGTCTTCGGGGACAAGGACCCCGAGCAGTACGCCGAGGAGGCCGAGCAGCGCTGGGGCGGCACCGACGCGTATGCCGAGTCGCAGCGACGCGCCGCCTCGTACACCAAGGACGACTGGAAGCGCATGCAGGCCGAGGTGGCCGACTGGGGCGCGCGCTACGACGCCCTGATGACCGCCGGTGAACCGGCGACCGGCGAGGCCGCGATGGACATGGCCGAGGAGCACCGCCTCCACATCTGCCGTTGGTTCTACGAGTGCCCCTACGACATGCACCGTTCCCTCGGTGAGATGTACGTCGCCGACGAGCGGTTCAAGGCGTTCTACGACTCCCTGCGTCCGGGGCTCGCGGAGCACCTGCGGGAGGCGATCACGGCCAACGCCGCCCGTGCGCGCCCCTGACCACGCGGCTTGGTCCCGGGGCGGGCACAGGGCACCCTGGAGGAGCCCGTGGAACCTGAGGGGGTGACCGTGCGTTGATAGCTTTGGTCACCCCTGTGGGTCCTCACCCGCGGGCCCTCACTTGCCTCTCACCCCCCAGGAGCCCGGAACCGTGACGACGATCGCCCTCGGACCGAGCTGGCTGGACCCGGATTACCTGCTCGACTCGTTCGGGATCTGGGGCCTGCTCGTGATCGTGTTCGCCGAGTCCGGCCTCCTCATCGGCTTCTTCCTGCCGGGTGACTCGCTGCTGTTCACGGCCGGCATGCTCATCGCGACCGATGTGCTGGACTTCCCGCTGTGGGCGGCCATCGTGCTGATCTGCGTCTCGGCGATCCTGGGCGACCAGGCGGGCTACATGTTCGGCAAGAAGGTCGGCCCCGCCCTCTTCAAGCGGCCCGACTCGCGCCTGTTCAAACAGGAGAACGTCACCAAGGCCCACGAGTTCTTCGAGAAGCACGGCCCGAAGTCCCTCGTCCTGGCCCGCTTCGTGCCCATCGTGCGCACGTTCACGCCGATCATCGCCGGCGTCAGCGGCATGAAGTACCGCACGTTCCTGATCTTCAACGTCGTCGGCGGCATCCTCTGGGGCGCGGGCGTCACACTGCTGGGCGCCTGGCTCGGTCAGATCGACTTCGTCCGCAAGAACATCGAGGCGATGCTGATCCTGATCGTCCTCATCTCGGTGCTCCCGATCATCATCGAGCTGCTGAAGGCCCGTAAGGCGAAGAAGAACCAGCCCGAACAGGCCCCGGCCGCCGCCCCGGTGATGGACGACGCGACGACCCAGCTCCGCCGCGTCCCCTCCACCGACCAGCCCCAGCCGTACGCGCAGCGGCCCCCGCACCAGCAGCAGTACGACCAGCACCAGGGCTACGGCAACCAGGGCTACCAGGGCTATCCGAACCAGGGCTACGACCACGGCGGCCACCAGGACCACGGCTACCAGCAGCCCCCGCGGCAGCCGTACGCCCCGCAGTACCCGCAGGACAACCAGTACCCGCAGGACCCCCGTCAGGACCCCCGCCAAGGCGACAACCAGGGCTACCAGGGGCAGAACTACCCGCAGTACTGACCGCAGCCCCCGCCCAGGACTCCGCGCCCTTGTCGCCAGGGGCGCGGATTCGCTTTGAGGGGCGCGGGGAACTGCGCGATCAGCCCGAGACGACCCGCAGTCGCCCGCGAACAGCACACCCCCGGGCGGCAGGCGCTCAGAATCCGCGGGTCCGCTTCGCCGCCTTGCGTCCCGCCCGGGCCGCCCCCGGCAGGAACAGCCGGAAGAGCTCCGACCCGAGGTTCACCCCGATCGCGATCGCCATGGCCAGCGCCGCCGCCTTCGTGAGCGACACCAGCCCCGCGTCCACGTCGTTCTGCGCGAACGCCAGCAGCCCGAAGTACGTCGCGGAACCCGGCAGCAGCGGCCCGATCGCCGCCGTCGTGTACGGCAGCGCCGACGCGAACCGGTACCGGGACAGCAGCTGCCCGAACAGCCCCACCAGGCCCGCGGCCACCGCCGTGGACGCGACCGGCGAGATCCCGCCCGCGTAGTGCATCGCCCCGTACACCGTCCAGGCCACGCCCCCGTTGAGGGTCACCGCCAGCACGGTGGATCGTTCCTGCTGGAGCAGGACCGCGAAGGTCAGCGACAGCAGCATCGACGCCACGAGCTGGAGCACGGGCCGCTCGGCGGTGCTCAGCGCCGCGTCCGGGTTCAGCTGGGCCCCCAGCTTCACCCCGAAGTACAGGACGATCAGCACCCCCACCACGATGCCCACGAAGAGGTACATGACCTCCAGCAGACGGGCGGAGGCGGTGATGTAGAAGCCGGTCAGCCCGTCCTGGACGCCCGCGACGAGCGCCCGCCCGGGCAGCAGGGCGAACAGCCCACCGGTGATGACGGCGGCGGCCTCCACGTCCACGTGGAACACGGTCAGCAGCACGCCGATCGCCGCCGGCGGCATCGCCGCCACCAGGAACTGGTAGAACTCCGGCAGCCCCCGCCCCGAGCACACCCACGCCAGCCGGTCGCCCAGCATGGCCCCGAGCGCGGCGGCCACGAACACGACGACGCCACCGCCGACCAGCGTGGACGCGGCGCCCGCCAGCAGTCCGCTGGAGGCCGTCAGCACCCAGCCGGGATACGGGTGCCGGTTGCGCCGTATCTCCGCGAGCCGCCGGTACGCCTCCTCCAGCGAGATCACGTTCTCCGGGTCGCTGAGGTCGTCCACCAGTCGGAAGACGGCCGCGAGCCGTGTGTAGTCGGTGGCCCGGCGTCGCACGATCCGCGAGGCGGTGACCGGGTCGTCCACCAGCGACGGCTGATGGGTCACCGACAGCTGGGTGAACGTCACCGTGGGCTCGCAGCGGTCCAGGCCGTAGGACCGGCAGACGGCGAACATCGCCGCCTCCACGTCCTCCGCGCCCTCACCGCCCGCGAGCAGCAGCTCCCCGATACGCAGCGTCAGGTCGAGCACCCGCGGCACGGCGGGACCCGAGTCGCCCTCCGCGCGCACCGGCTCCGGCGCGGGCCGCTCCGCCACCGGCATCCGCAGCATGGTCCGCATCCGGTCCTGCCACGGCGCGTCCTTGGTCAGGCTGACGGCCGGGATGCCGCCCGCCGGTGTGAACGCGGGCGGCGCCTGTTTCGCGCGGTACGTCCGTGGGGTGCTGAACGCCGACCCCTCCTGCTCCCCGGCCACCGGCTCGGGCGGCGTGAGCCCCCGTGGCAGCGCGAACTCCGAGGTCGTCTGCGACTCCGGCTCCACCGAGGCCGGCGGCACGTCCAGCCCGGCGGGGATCGCGAACTCCGACGTCACCGACGACTCGCCGTCGATCCCCGGGACTGGGCCCGCCTGGGCCGCCGCTCTCACGGCGGCGAAGGCGCTGCTCGCCTCGTCCGACACCGGCTTGCGGTCCTCGCGTCCCGTCACTCCCACTCCGCGGCGCTCCCTGTACGACAGCTCCAGTACGCCTCAGTATGCGCGGCGCCACACGCCGGTACGCGAACGGGCCACGCGTCCCACAAGGGGACACGCGGCCCGTTCGGTTCCACGGCCTGCGAGGCGGGGAGGTCAGTGACCGCCCTGCTCCTTGAAGCGCTTGTACGACTTCTCGACCTCGGCCTCGGCCTCCGCGCGGCCGACCCAGTCGGCGCCCTCGACGGACTTGCCGGGCTCCAGGTCCTTGTAGACCTCGAAGAAGTGCTGGATCTCCAGGCGGTCGAACTCCGAGACGTGGTGGATGTCACGCAGGTGCTCCACACGCGGGTCGGACGCCGGGACGCACAGCAGCTTGTCGTCGCCGCCGGCCTCGTCGGTCATCCGGAACATGCCGATCGCGCGGCACTTGATGAGACAGCCGGGGAAGGTCGGCTCCTCCAGGATGACCAGCGCGTCCAGCGGGTCGCCGTCCTCGCCGAGGGTGTTCTCGACGAAGCCGTAGTCGGCCGGGTAGCTGGTCGAGGTGAAGAGCCGACGGTCCAGGCGGATCCGACCGGTCTCGTGGTCCACCTCGTACTTGTTCCGCGAACCCTTCGGAATCTCGATCGTGACGTCGAACTCCACCGGTGGCTCCTCCATGATCAACACATAGTTCTGGTGGTTAAGTGTCCCTCACGCAGGTGTGTGATCGCGAAAGGGGCTGGTGGTCGTGCCCGAGCCGAAGGTCTGGCGGGCCGCGAGACCGCATGTGGTGCGGGTCGCGCGCGCCGTGAAACCGGGTGTCGTGCGGATGACGCACGCCGTGAAACCCGGTGCCGCGCGCGTCGCACGGGTGGTGAAACCCGGTGTCGTACGCGTCACGAGCGCCGTCGGCGCGCGCTCTTCGCGACTCGCGGGGAGCACGAAGAACCTCACGAACGTCCAGCTCACCGCGGGTGCTGCCACCCTGGGGCTGGTGCTCTCGGCCGGCGCCGTCCTCGCCGCCGGGCCCTGGGACTCCACCGGTCAGCGTACGGCCGAGCGCGACTGGGCCGCATCGCACGGTCACGAGGGTGGCGCAGATCACGGACGTAGTTCCGGTACGTCGTCCGGTACGGCCCAGGGGGCGCCCAAGCCCGCGCCGAGCGCCCCCTCCGTGCTGACCGGCCTCGGCGGTGCCTCCGGCGCGGACTCCATGCCCGGCGGCGACGCCCTCGCCGCCGTCCTCGACCCGCTGTTGGAGGTGCCGGCGCTCGGCCCCCGCCGCGCGGCGGCCGTCGTCGACGTCAAGACCGGCGAGCTGCTGTACGGCAAGGGCGCCGACGACGCCCTGACCCCCGCCTCCACCACCAAGATCGCCACGGCCGCCGCGGCCCTCTCGGCGGCCGGCCCGGACCACCGCATCGAGACCCGCGTCGTCCTGGAGCCCGGCTCCGACGAGGTCGTCCTCGTCGGCGGCGGCGACCCCACCCTGACGGCCCACAAGGACGCCGGCGGCTACGCGAGCCTGCGCACCCTCGCCGACCGGACGGCCGCCGCGCTCGCCAAGCGTCACCTGAACAAGATCACGCTCGCCTACGACACGTCCCTCTACGACGGGCCCGAGCTCCACACCATCGGCCGCGACCCCAACCTGGCCCCCGTCACCGCCCTCATGGTCGACGAGGCCCGCCTGAACGACTCCACCAGCGGCACCGCCGCGCGCAGCCTCGACCCGCCGGGGGACGCCACCCGCGCCTTCGCGGACCTCCTGGCAGACCGCGGCATCAAGGCGACCAAGAACGCCGACGGGGGCCCCGTCACGGCCTCCAGGAAGGCCGAGGAGATCGCCTCCGTCCCCTCCGCGCCCCTGTCCACCCTGGTCGAGCGCATGCTCACCCACAGCGACAACGACATCGCCGAGGCCCTCGCCCGCCAGGTCGCCCTCGCCGCCGGTGAACCGGCCAGCTTCGAGGGCGGTGGCGCGGCGATCAAGAAGGAGCTCAAGAAACTCGAACTCCCCCTCGGCGACATCGCCTTCGCCGACGGCAGCGGCCTGAGCCGGGGCGACCGGCTGACCCCCGGCCTCCTCACCTCGCTCCTCGCCGCCGCCGCGTCCCCCTCCCACCCCGAACTCCGCCCGGTCCTCACCGGTCTCCCCGTCGCCGGCTTCACGGGCACCCTGCGCACCCGCTACCCCGCCGGCTCCACGGGCACCGGCCTCGTCCGCGCCAAGACCGGCACCCTGACCGGCGTCAACACCCTCGCCGGCACCGTCGTCGACGCCGACGGCCGCCTCCTCTCCTTCGCCTTCATGGCCACGGAGACGCCCAGCCGCGACCCGGCCCAGGCAGCCCTGGACACAGCGGCCTCAGCCCTGGCCAACTGCGGCTGCCGCTGACCCGCCGCCCCTTGATGGGCCGAAGGCCCAAAAGGGGGCGCGGGGCTGTGACACATGCGGCTCCGCCGCGTGGGCGCGAACAACCCCCACCGACCCGCACTCGCCGAACTACGAGCACCACCCCCCACCGTTGGCGCGACCTGCCCCCAGCGGCAGCGCTCCCGTACGGTTGACAACATGACGCGCATCGGTGGTGCCGAGATGGTCGACTGGAATCTCGCGGTCGCGACCGCGACCCGGCTCGTACGGCCGGGCCCCGACGTGAGCCGCGACGAGGCACGCGCCATCGTCGCCGAGCTGCGCCGACACGCGAAGGCGTCGGAGGAGCACGTCCGCGCGTTCACGCGGATGCTCCCCGACGAGGCCGACGACACACCCGTCCTCGTCGTCGACCGCCCGGGCTGGGTCCGGGCGAACGTCGCCGGGTTCCGGGAACTGCTCAAACCGCTGCTGGAGAAGATGCAGGAACGTCGCGCCGGCAGCCCCGGCGGAGCCGTGCTGGGAGCCGTCGGCGGCAAGGTCACCGGCGTCGAACTCGGCATGCTGCTGTCGTTCCTGGCCTCCCGGGTCCTCGGCCAGTACGAGACCTTCGCCCCGGCGTCCCGCGAACTCCCCGCCGGCGAGAACGGCGGCGGGCGGCTCCTGCTGGTCGCCCCGAACATCGTGCACGTCGAGCGCGAACTCGACGTCCAGCCCCACGACTTCCGCCTCTGGGTCTGCCTCCACGAGGAGACCCACCGGACCCAGTTCACGGCCGTCCCCTGGCTGCGTGACCACCTCGAGGGCGAAATCCAGTCTTTCTTGCAGGAGACCGAGGTCGACCCCATGACGGTCCTGGAGCGCATCCGGGAGGCCGCCCAGTCACTCGCGGGTGGCCGCCCCGAAGGAGAGGTCGGCGACGACGGTCACTCGATCGTGGAATTGGTGCAGACCCCCGCCCAGCGCGAGATCCTCGGCCGCCTCACCGCCGTCATGTCCCTCCTGGAGGGACACGCCGACTTCGTGATGGACGGAGTGGGTCCCGCGGTCGTCCCCTCCGTCTCCGAGATCCGAGAGAAGTTCCAGCAGCGCCGCGCGAAGGGCGCCTCGCGACTGGACCTCGCCCTGCGCAAGCTGCTCGGTCTGGACGCCAAACTGAGGCAGTACCGGGACGGCGAACGGTTCGTGAGCGCAGTCGTCGAACAGGTCGGCATGGACGGCTTCAACCGCGTGTGGACCTCGCCGAACACCCTGCCGACCAAGGCGGAGATCGCCAAACCGGCGGACTGGGTCGCACGGGTGCACCGCAAGGCGGAGTCGTGAGCCGCACGCGAGCGTGGTGAACGAATCCGGCCGACGGCAGGCGAACGCCCCTCCAATCACCCGTCCGAGGGACCGTGAGCGAGGGGTAGGCGTGCAATGCTCGGGGAACGGCCCGGTTCTGTCACCATCTACACACTCTGAGTGACCGACCTCGGGCTCACCCCCCGACAATTTCGTGAAGGGAACCGGACATGGGTCCCCACCCCGCGGTCGCGGCGATACGCCTGGCGGTGCGCCGCGTACTCCACGACATCCTCACCGAACACAACACGAACACCACCCGTCGCACGCCCGCCCGCACGACCCCGGGCGCGCCACCCCTCACCGGCGCACCACCGGCGTTCACGCCCCTCACGGCCACACCCCCCGAGGCCGTGCCCGGCCCGACGCCGTCCCATGCGAGCCCGGCCCCCCGCCCGGCGCCCCCCGCCGCCGCAGGGAGCCCCCCGCACGAGCCCGCGCCCCCGCCGCTCGTGCTCGTCGCCTGCTCCGGCGGCGCCGACTCCATGGCGCTCGCCTCCGCCCTCGCCTTCGAGGCGCCCAAGCTCGGCATCCGCGCCGGCGGCATCACCGTCGACCACGGACTGCAGCCCGGCTCCGACCTGCGCGCCGAGGAAGTCGTCCTGCGCCTGCGTGAACTCGGCCTCGACCCCGCCGAGTCCGTCGCCGTCACCGTCGGCCGCGACGGCGGCCCCGAGGCCGCCGCCCGCGACGCCCGCTACGCCGCCCTGGACGCCGCCCTCGACCGCCACGGCGCCACCGCCGTCCTCCTCGGCCACACCCGCGACGACCAAGCCGAAACCGTCCTCCTCGGCCTCGCCCGCGGCTCCGGCATCCGCTCCCTGTCCGGGATGGCCGCGGTCTCGGGGGCCGACGGCCGCTACCGCCGCCCCTTCCTCACGCTCGACCGCCAGACCGCCCGCAAGGCCTGCATGGTCCAGTCCCTCCCCGTCTGGGACGACCCCCACAACGCCGACCCCGCCTACACCCGCTCCCGGCTCCGCCACGAGGGCCTGCCCGCCCTGGAGAAGGCCCTCGGCAAGGGCGTCGTCGAAGCCCTCGCCCGCACGGCCCAGCTCTCCCGCGACGACGCCGACGCCCTCGACGCCTGGGCCCGCGAGGCCGAAGCCTCCGTACGCGACGCGGCGGGCCTCCTGGAGTGCGCCAAGCTCTACGCCCTGCCCCCCGCCGTACGCCGCCGTGTCCTGCGCCGCGCCGCCATCGAGGCCGGTGCCCCGGCCGGTTCCCTCTTCGCCCGCCACATCGAGGAGATCGACCGGCTCATCACCGGATGGCGCGGCCAGGGGGCCATCAATCTCCCCGGCCGGGTCGTCGCCCAGCGTCAGGGTGGCAGACTGGTGATTCGGCAAGGCTGAAACCGGACGCCGAAGGGGCCCTCACCGGGCCCCGGGCCCCCAGGGGGAAGAAGCGTCCGGCGGCGGCCCTGGGACGACCGAAAGTGATGCGGGTGGACGCGAAAGACATGGGTGCCGACCTCAAGCAGGTACTCATCACCAAGGAAGAGATCGACGCGAAGCTGGCCGAGCTGGCCGCGAAGATCGACGCGGAGTACGCGGGCAAGGACCTGCTCATCGTCGGCGTCCTCAAGGGCGCGGTGATGGTCATGGCGGACCTCGCCCGGGCGCTGTCCACCCCGGTCACCATGGACTGGATGGCCGTGTCCTCCTACGGAGCGGGCACCCAGTCCTCCGGCGTGGTGCGGATCCTCAAGGACCTCGACACCGACATCAAGGGCAAGCACGTCCTGATCGTCGAGGACATCATCGACTCCGGCCTGACCCTGTCCTGGCTGATCTCCAACCTCGGCTCCCGCGAGCCCGCCTCCCTCAAGGTGTGCACCCTGCTCCGCAAGCCCGAGGCCGCCAAGGTCGCCATCGACGTCGAGTGGGTCGGCTTCGACATCCCCAACGAGTTCGTCGTCGGCTACGGCCTCGACTACGCCGAGAAGTACCGGAACCTCCCGTTCGTCGGTACGCTCGCGCCCCACGTCTACGGCGGCTGAACCACCCGCGTCACGCGCACGGGCCAGTCTTACTGAGACGCTCGGGAACCCCAGCGGGTTTCAAGCCGTTGGAGCATGCGAGGACGGGGTGCCATCGGTCCTACGCGGCTTCGGGTGACAATGCTGGGGTACCGTCCGAAGAACAGTCTTTATCAAACTCACTATGGCAGGAGGGACGGGGCGGCACCGCTCCGTATGGATGGACGTGAAGCGATACTTCCGTGGGCCAGTCATGTGGATCGTGCTGGCCGTCCTTGCCGTGGTCGTGTTGATGCAGGTCGTCGGCTCGTCCGGCGGCTACAAGACGGTGGACACCGGCCAGGTCGTCCAGGCGATCAATGACAACAAGGTCCAAGAGGCCAAGCTGACCACCGGCGAAGAGCAGCTCCTGAAGGTGCAGCTCAAGGACGGCGAGAAGATCGAGGGCAGCTCGAAGATCCAGGCGAGCTACATCGGCGACCAGGGCGTCACCCTCGCCAACACCCTGCAGGACAAGTACGCGAACAAGCAGATCCCCGACGGCTACACGGTCTCCCCGACCAAGCAGAACGCTTTCGTCGGCATCCTGCTGTCCCTGCTCCCCTTCGTCCTGATCGTCGTGGTCTTCCTGTTCCTGATGAACCAGATGCAGGGCGGCGGCTCCCGGGTGATGAACTTCGGGAAGTCCAAGGCCAAGCTCATCACCAAGGACACCCCGAAGACCACCTTCGCCGACGTCGCCGGCGCGGACGAGGCCGTCGAGGAACTCCACGAGATCAAGGAATTCCTCCAGGAGCCGGCCAAGTTCCAGGCCGTCGGCGCCAAGATCCCCAAGGGCGTCCTGCTCTACGGCCCGCCCGGCACCGGCAAGACGCTCCTCGCGCGCGCCGTCGCAGGCGAGGCGGGCGTCCCCTTCTACTCGATCTCCGGTTCCGACTTCGTCGAGATGTTCGTCGGCGTCGGTGCCTCCCGTGTCCGCGACCTCTTCGAGCAGGCCAAGGCGAACGCCCCGGCGATCGTCTTCGTCGACGAGATCGACGCGGTCGGCCGCCACCGCGGCGCCGGCCTCGGCGGCGGACACGACGAGCGCGAGCAGACCCTGAACCAGCTCCTCGTCGAGATGGACGGCTTCGACGTCAAGGGCGGCGTGATCCTCATCGCCGCGACGAACCGCCCCGACATCCTCGACCCGGCGCTGCTGCGCCCCGGCCGCTTCGACCGGCAGATCGCCGTCGACCGCCCGGACATGCAGGGCCGTCTGGAGATCCTCAAGGTCCACCAGAAGGGCAAGCCGGTCGCGCCCGACGTCGACCTGTCCGCCGTCGCGCGCCGCACCCCCGGCATGACGGGTGCCGATCTCTCCAACGTCCTGAACGAGGCCGCCCTGCTGACGGCCCGCAGCGACAAGAAGCTGATCGACAACCAGATGCTGGACGAGGCGATCGACCGCGTGGTCGCGGGCCCGCAGAAGCGGACCCGGATCATGTCGGACAAGGAGAAGAAGATCACCGCGTACCACGAGGGCGGCCACGCCCTGGTCGCGGCGGCCTCCCCGAACTCCGACCCGGTTCACAAGATCACGATCCTGTCCCGGGGCCGCGCCCTCGGCTACACGATGGTCCTGCCGGACGAGGACAAGTACTCGACCACCCGCAACGAGATGCTCGACCAGCTCGGCTACATGCTGGGCGGCCGCGCCGCCGAGGAACTGGTCTTCCACGACCCGACCACCGGCGCCGCGAACGACATCGAGAAGGCCACCAACCTGGCCCGCGCGATGGTCACCCAGTACGGCATGACCGAGCGTCTCGGCGCCATCAAGTTCGGCGGCGACAACACCGAGCCGTTCCTCGGCCGTGAGATGGCTCACCAGCGCGACTACTCGGAAGAGGTCGCCGCGCTCGTGGACGAAGAGGTCAAGAAGCTCATCGAGAACGCGCACAACGAGGCCTGGGAGATCCTGGTCGAGAACCGCGACGTCCTCGACAACCTGGTGCTCCAGCTGCTGGAGAAGGAGACGCTGGGCAAGGAGCAGATCGCCGAGATCTTCGCCCCCATCGTCAAGCGTCCGCCCCGGCCCGCCTGGACCGGCTCCTCCCGCCGCACCCCCTCCACCCGTCCGCCGGTGCTCTCCCCCAAGGAGCTGGCACTGACGAACGGCGCCAACGGCGCGACGCCGGCGATCACCGCCAAGTCCACCGTCGAGGCGACCCCGGAGGAGCGTCCCGAGAGCTGACGCCCCGCCGATGAGATCCGGCCACCGGGAGCCACCGCTCCCGGCCGCGGCCGCCTCACCAGGCCCGGAATGGATGCCGCGCCCCCCTGGTTTTAGCCTGGGGGGCGCGGCATTGTCGTATGGCCGTAAACAGACGCGTCAGCCGCACGCGTCACAGGCTTGCAGGAGCGAGGCACCACATGACCGACCCCGTGACGCTGGACGGCGAGGGCGCCATCGGCGAGTTCGACGAGAAGCGCGCCGAGAACGCCGTACGAGAGCTGCTGATCGCGGTCGGGGAGGACCCGGACCGGGAGGGGCTCAGGGAGACGCCGGCGCGGGTGGCGCGGGCGTACAAGGAGCTTCTGGCAGGGCTCCGGCAGGCGCCCGAGGACGTCTTGACGACGACGTTCGACCTGGGGCACGACGAGATGATCCTTGTGAAGGACATTGAAATCGTATCTTTGTGCGAGCATCATCTGCTGCCGTTCCATGGTGTCGCTCACATCGGATACATCCCGGCCGAGACGGGGAAAATCACCGGGCTGTCGAAGCTCGCGCGGCTCGTCGAGGTGTTCGCCCGCCGACCGCAGGTGCAGGAACGACTCACCACGCAGATCGCCGATTCGCTCGTGAGGATCCTCGAGGCGCGGGGTGCCATCGTGGTCATCGAGGCGGAGCACATGTGTATGTCGGTGCGTGGCATCCGCAAGCCGGGTGCCAAGACCACGACGTCGGCGGTGCGGGGCCAGCTTCGGGATGCCACGACCCGCGCTGAGGCGATGAGCCTGATACTGGCACGCTGACCGGATGGTCAGTGCTGCCTGCTGCCCGATACGGTCCACCCAGCAGTGGAGAACATCCCTGATGGGGGGACCGCACGGGCCAGGGCTGCCCAGCCGGCAGACGGTGAACGCCGTCGGTGGACGCCTGAGGGCGTGTGACGTACGGGTGGGAGCACGTCTCCGGGCGCTGGGCGGGCACCGCACGGTGCGGGTGGTCCCGTCGTACCCGGCCGATCTGTTTCTCGAAGAGCTCGCCCAGGTCGTCGGAGCGAGATTCACACCCCGCCCGCACGGCCGGCCTCGCGCCTGGTGGTGGCCGACAGTCGGCCGTCACGGGGCACTTTCACAGCCCCCGGCTTCCTGGTCAACGGTCACGCGGCCCGGCAGCCCTGGTGATCCGATCCCTAGGCGGCCCGCGCCGCGCCCCCGTTGGTGTCGTCGTCCTCCGGGAGCTTGCACACGCGCTCCAGGAAGAAGGCGGCCACTATGACGCCGATGCCCGCGAGGACGGAGAAACCGGCGTAGATGGCCTGGTCGCGGCGGGCCGGTACGTCCAGGTGCTCCAGGAGGAAGACGCCCACACCGCCGTAGATCCCGCAGACGAGGGCGGCGACGAGGGCGCTGGCCTGGCCGAAGACGACGGCGCGGGCCGCCATCAGGGGGTCGACCCCCTTGGCGTCGGGCTGCCGCTCCCGCTGGGCCTTGAGCCGGCTGCGGATGGAGAGCGCGGTGGCGGTGAGGACGGCGGCGATCAGGGCGAGGACGATGGGCGCGGCCAGCGGCACGCTCGGCAGTGTGCCCACGGAGTACCAGAGCCGGGCCCCGGCCCAGGACAGCACCCCCGCCACGACGAACACCGTGGCCAGCGTCCTGATGCGCAGCTCTTTCACGATGCCCTTTCGACGAGTCCGGTGGTCCACGGACACCGGGAGCGCAGGCGTCGGACGGTCGGTCCGATCCCTGGTCCCGGCGGCGTCGGGTGACGATCCCGACCCGGTAGACCTTAACGACTACTCGGGCAGGTGGAGTTCCAGGTCGGCGCGGGGCGACACGCCTTCACGGGTGAGATCGTCGAGGATCGCGGCCACCGGGCCGCGGCCGACGAGCAGTGCCTCCGGCTCGACGTCGTGCCAGGGCGCGATAACGAAGGCCCGTTCGTGCGCGCGCGGGTGCGGCAGGGTCAGGACCGGGTCGTCGGAGATCACGTCGGCGTAGGCGACGATGTCCACGTCCAGCGTGCGCGGCCCCCACCGCTCGTCGCGGACCCGGTGGAAGGCCTCCTCGACGGCCTGCGCCCGCTCCAGGAGGGACGACGGGGGCAGCGTGGTCTTCAGGACGACGACCGCGTTGAGGTACGAGGGCTGGCTGCCCGGTGTGACACCCCACGGCTCCGTCTCGTACACCGGCGACACGGCTTTGACGCGCACGCCGGGTGTGTCCTCCAGCGCGTCGATGGCGCCCTGGAGGTTCTCCAGGCGGTTGCCCAGGTTGGAGCCGAGGGAGATCACGGCGCGCCGGGGGTTCTGGAGGGTCGTGTCGGCCTCGTCCACCGTGCGCACCACGGAGGCGGGCACCGGCTGGACGGTCGGGTCGCTCTGACCCCCGGTGAAGAACGCGGTCATACTCGGCTCCGGGTGATGGTGACGGTCACGTCGTCGAAGGGAACGGTGATCGGGGCGTTCGGCTTGTGGACGCTCACCTCGACCTCCTGGACCCCCTCGTGCCCCAGACACGCCCGGGCGATGCGCTCCGCGAGGGTCTCGATCAGATTCACCGGCTCGCCCTCGACGATGCCCACGACCTCCTCCGCCACGATCCCGTAGTGCACGGTCTTCGTGAGGTCGTCGTCGGCCGCGGCCGGCCGGGTGTCCAGGCCCAGCGTGAGGTCCACGACGAAGGTCTGGCCCTCCTCGCGTTCGTGCGGGAACACTCCGTGGTACCCGCGGGCCTTCAGGCCGCGCAGCGCGACACGATCCACGCGAATCACTCCTGCAATCGTCGGTATCGGCCGGGTCCTCCGGGTGCGGTCGGCACACCGGCCACCTCGAATCTACCTGCGGGCACTGACAGCGCCTGCCCGGGGAAGGCCGTGCCCACTCCCCGGGGGAAGGGTTCACCGGGCGTTTCCCGCAGGGAACACGATGGCTCACGGGTCGGGCGCCGCCCATACCCGGACGGCCGTGTTCCCCGTCACGTCACGGCCCGTCCGGCGGCGCCCACGGCTCAGGAGGGTGACTCCTCGCCCTCGTCGTCGGCGGATTCGGTGAGGACGGGAGAGGCGTGGTGCGACCAGAGCCGCCAGCCGTCGGCCGTACGGCGGAACACGTTGGTGGCGACGACGAGCTGCCCGACGAGCGGCCCCAGTTCGTCGCTGCCGTCCGGGGCGGGCGCCCCGCTGAGGATGTTCTCGGTGCAGGTCACGAGCGCGGTGTCCCCGGTGACGGAGACATGCACGTCAGTGAGGAAGAACTGGATGTACTCGGTGTTCGCCATGATCAGCGCGTACGACCGCAGCACCTCGCCGCGGCCGGTGAGCACCGGCCAGCCGGGGTGCACGCAGGAGATCACGCCGGTCTCGGCGGGGTCGTGGTACTCCTCGTCCACGCCCAGGTCGGCGGGGTCCAGCCAGAGCGAGGAGAGCGTCTCGAAGTCGCCCTGCTCCATCGCCTCGTAGAAGGCCGTGTTGGCCAGTTCGACCTGTTCGACGTCGGTGTGGGCCGAGCTCACCGCTCCCGGGCTCCTTCGATCGCGCGGGCGACGCGGACGGCGTCGGCGGTGGCGCGCACCTCGTGCACGCGGACGGCCCAGGCGCCCTGCTGGGCGGCGAGGGCGGAGACGGCGGCGGTGGCCGCGTCGCGTTCCCGCGCGGGTGGCGGGGCGCCCTCGGGTCCGGCCAGCACCCGGCCGAGGAACCGCTTGCGGGAGGCGGCCACCAGCAGGGGGTGGCCGAGTCCGTGCAGCCGGTCGAGATGGGCGAGCAGGGCGAGATCGTGCTCGGCGTCCTTGGAGAAGCCGAGCCCGGGGTCGACGATGACGCGGTCGGGGGCGACACCGCCCTCCAGAACGGCCTCCACGCGCGCGTGGAGCTCGTCCACCACCTCGGAGACGACGTCCTCGTACACGCCCCTGACGTTGCCGCCCCCCAGGAAGCCGCGCCAGTGCATGACCACGAAGGGGGCGCCGGCGTCGGCGACGACCGGGATCATCGCGGGGTCGGCGAGACCGCCGCTGACGTCGTTGACGAGGGCGGCTCCGGCCGCGAGCGCCTGCTCGGCGACGGAGGCGCGCACGGTGTCCACGGAGACGGTGACACCCTCGGAGGCCAGGCCCCGTACGACGGGGACGACCCGCCGCAGCTCCTCGGTCTCGTCGACACGGGTGGCGCCGGGGCGGGTCGACTCACCGCCCACGTCGACCAGGTCGGCGCCCTGGGCGACCAGCTCCAGACCGTGCTTGACGGCCGCCGCGGTGTCGAACCAGCGGCCGCCGTCGGAGAAGGAGTCCGGGGTGACGTTCACGACGCCCATGACCGCGCAGCGGTCCCACAGAGGCATACCAGCCACTTGGCCGCGCCGGTTCAGCTTGCTCATGCGACAAGCCTAGGCCCCTTGTCGGGTGGCCGGTGCTCCGCCGTCCGGGGCAGGCGGCCGGACGGTCGAGGAGCCTCCTGGCCGCCGGACCGGGTTGCTCGACGACCTGAGCGAGAGCCCCTGGCACGGGGTAGTGGGGGCTCTCGCTCAGGTTGTTCGGGGGTGGGTCAGGTCGCCTGGGCGGTTCTTTCGTTGAGGTCGTGGTCCCGGCCGACGTGGGCGCAGGGGGCCGGGGGCCTCGGGCGGCGGCGCAGGACGCGGGGGAGGGCGAGGCTGACGAAGCCCTCGGCCTGCATGGCGGCCAGGCCGATGCGGGGCAGGTCGCGCGAGGTGGCGTAGACGACGAAGCGGGGCTCCCAGCGCGGGCGGAACTTGGCGTTGAACTTGTACAGCGACTCGATCTGGAACCAGCGGGAGAGGAAGACGAGCAGGCCGCGCCAGGCGCGCAGGACGGGGCCGGCGCCGATCTTCTCGCCGCGGGCCAGGGCGGCGCGGAACATCGCGAAGTTCAGCGAGACGCGCTGGACGCCCAGGCGGGGGGCCGCTTCGAGGGCCGCGACGATGAGGAGTTCGTTCATGCCGGGGTCGGCGGAGCGGTCGCGGCGCATCAGGTCGAGGGAGGCGCCGTCGGGGCCCCAGGGCACGAAGTGGAGTACGGCCTTCAGGTCGCCGTAGGGGCCGGGGGTCTCGTCGGCCTTGTGGGCGGTGGCGATCAGGCAGTCGCCGTCGTCCGGGTCGCCGATGCGGCCGAGGGCCATGGAGAAGCCGCGTTCGGTGTCGGTGCCCCGCCAGTCCTCGGCGGCGCGGCGGACGCGGTCCAGTTCCGCCTCGCCTAGGTCACGGACGCGCCGCACCCGGGTTTCGTAACCCAGGCGCTCGATGCGCTTCACCATTTGACGCACGTTGCGCATCGCGCGTCCGGCGAGGGAGAAATCCGCGACGTCCACCACCGCCTCGTCGCCCAGTTCCAGGGCGTCGAGGCCGGTCTCGCGGGTCCACACCTCGGCGCCGGTCTCGGAGCAGCCCATGACGGCGGGGGTCCAGGAGTGGGCCTTGGCCTCGTCCATGAAGCGTTCGATGGCGCCGGGCCAGGCCTCGACGTCGCCGATCGGGTCGCCGCTGGCGAGCATCACCCCGGAGACGACCCGGTAGGTCACCGCCGCCTTGCCGCTCGGTGAGAACACGACCGCCTTGTCGCGGCGGAGCGCGAAGTGGCCGAGGGAGTCACGGCCCCCGTGCCGGGCCAGCAGGGCACGCAGCCGGGACTCGTCGTCGGAGGTGAGGCGGGCCGCCGGGTGCTCCGGGCGGAAGGCGAGGTAGATGGTGGTGACGGCGGTCAGCAGGCCGAGGGCGCCGAGCGAGTAGGCGACCGTCCAGGAGGTGTTGCCGGCGTAGACGACGGGTCCCTCGAAGCCGAAGAGGCCGTAGATGACGTGTTCGAGGCGGTCGGCGAGGCTCGGGTCGCCCACCATGTGCTGGGCGTGGGCGCTGACGACGAGCAGGCCGAGGAGGATCGAGCCGGTGCCCATCAGCATGAAGTTGGCGAGTGCCCGCCAGCGGCTGGTGGGGTCGGGCAGGGCGCGGAACTCGTCGCGGTGGCGCAGCAGCGGGACGAGCAGCGCCAGGGAGACGAGGACGCCGACGACCGAGTGCCGGTAGGTGAACTGCGCGATCGCCCCGGCCGGCAGGAGCACGACGGCCGCGCGCCAGGCCCGGCGCTTGCGTCGCCGCAGTCCGTGGGCGAGCAGCAGCAGGAGGACCCCGGCGCTCAGCGACAGCGCCGCGGCGAACGGGCCGAGGGCACCCGGCAGCACCTCCGCCAGCGCATGCATACGGCTGTGCCGGAAGCGGGGGAACACGCCGGCGGCGATGTCCACGAGTCCGACGAGCGTGCTGGCCCTGGCGACCAGCGCGGGCACCGCCTCGGGGCGCGGCCCGCGCAGCAGGCCGCGTACGCGCCGAGCGGCGCTCAGCGGGTCGCGGCCCGAACGGACCGGAACCCCACCCGACATTTCCCCATCTGTCCTGACAGACATCGCATCCCGTAGTTCCGCGAGTGATCTTGGACCCGGCGCCTTTCCGGCATCCGGCGACATTGCGCCCTCTAGGACGTCGGCTCGGCCACGTCGGTTCACTCTCCATCGGAAAGCTGAACCAAAGGGCAGGGAAAGACAGGGAAAGAAAGAACGGCGGGGGACAACCCGATGAGTCTTACGAGCAACATGCTGCTGGTGCTGGCGGTGACGTCGGCCGTGCTGCTGTTCGTCGGCACGGTCTGGCTGTGGCCGCGCCTGGCGCGGCGGGGCTGGCGGCCCGTGTGCGGACGGATCGGGGCGCTGCTGGCCACGCAGGTCGCCGTCTTCGCGGCGATCGGCCTCACCGCGAACCAGGCCTTCGGGTTCTACGCCAGCTGGGCCGACCTCTTCGGACGGGAGACCGCGCAGGGCGTCGTCGTCGACCACGACGACGCCGAGACCGGGGGCCCGTTGCGGGTCCTCGGCACCCGGCCGGTGAGCGTGAAGGGCGGCGGCGGGCCCGAGGTCGGCGGACAGATCCAGAAGGTCGAGATCGTCGGCCGCACCTCACGGATCGCCAGCCCGGCGTACGTCTATCTGCCGCCGGAGTACTTCCAGCCCCGGTACCGCACCCGCAGCTTCCCGGCGGCCGTCGTCCTCACCGGCTACCCGGGCACCGCCGAGGCGCTCATCAAGGGCCTGCACTTCCCGCAGACCGCCCACACGCTGGCCCGCGAGGGCAAGGCGCAGCCGATGATCCTGGTCATGATGCGGCCGACCGTGGCGCCGCCGCGCGACACCGAGTGCGTGGACGTCCCGGGCGGCCCGCA
The DNA here is from genome assembly GCF_900290235.1 of Streptomyces sp. MA5143a. Taxonomy (GTDB): domain Bacteria; phylum Actinomycetota; class Actinomycetes; order Streptomycetales; family Streptomycetaceae; genus Streptomyces. The sequence goes on along the minus strand of NZ_OLMK01000066.1, from coordinate 62,927 downwards.
GGCCGAGACGTTCTTCGCGCGGGATCTGCCGGACGCGGTCGGCCACCACTACAGGGTCGGCAGGAGGCCCGGCAGTTGGGGCGTCATCGGCGACTCCACCGGCGGGTACTGCGCACTGAAGCTCGCCGTCCACCACCCGGGGACGTACGCCGCCGGCGCGGGACTCTCGCCGTACTACAAGGCGCCGATCGACCCGACCACGGGTGATCTCTTCCGGGGGAACAAGACGCTGCGGAACGAGGCCGATCTGTTCTGGTACCTCAAGCACCGGCCGGCGCCCGACACCTCTCTCCTCGTCACCAGCAGCAAACAGGGAGAGGTCAACTACAAGGCCACTCTGGACTTCATCGCCTTGGCCGAGGAGAAGCAGCCGACGCGGATCTCGTCGATCATCCTCGACAGCGGCGGGCACAACTTCAACACGTGGCGGCGGGAGATTCCGGCGACCCTCCAGTGGATCAGCGGACGGCTCAGCGACCGGTGAGGAGCGGGGTCCCGGGCCGGTCGGCAATGCGGTGGGAGCCGGGGGATCGGCGGGATCCCCGGGATCGGTGGAATCCATGGAATTGCGCGGGTGGCGAAAGAGCGTGATGTGGCCAAGGCCTATCTGGAATGACGGGAGTTGATCGAGTAGAGGAGCCGCCGGTGAGCGCAATGGTGCCCCGGTGGTGAGGGAGCTTGTGAGGGCTTGTGAGAGGTGAGAGGGGCGGCTGAGTTTTTACGGCCCGGGGCACCATGATTCGCCTACGCGCGGTAAGTTTCTGGCCATGCCACGTGGACGTCACCGCCATTCACCGCCTCTGCACAGGCTGCTGCCCCCCACGGCGATCGCAGGCGTCTCGCTCGTCTGCGCCCTCGGGCCCTGGGTGTTCTCCGGGCCGGCGGTGCTCCGGGTCCTCGCGGCGCTCGCCGCGGCCACCGCGGCCGTGGGCGCCGCGGTCATGCGCCGCTGGGACGTCGAGGCGGGCAAACGCGTCGCCGACCTCACGCGCGCGCGGGCGAGCGACGAGTGGCGCCACGAGGAGCGGGTCGCGGAACTGGAGACGGACCTGGAGGAGTCCCGCGAGCTGCGCACCAAGCTGGAGCACAAGCTGCGCGCCAAGCGGGCCGAGTTGGCGAACCTCCGCAACGAACACGCCGCGCTGCTGCGCCGGTACGCCACCGCCGAGACCGAGCGGGCGAGCGCCCTGGAGGGCCGCCGCCTGCTGGAGATCGAGACGACCGCCCCGGAGGGGGCACGGGAACTGACGACCGGTGGCGAGGGCGCGGAGAGCTCGGGGAACGCCTCCGCCGCGGTCGGTGCGGGGGCCTCGTCCGGTACGGCCGGCGCGGGCGCCGCGTCCGGGATCGTGGGTGCGGCGCGGGGCCGTGCCGCCGCGCAGGCTTCGCCGGTGCCGCCGCAGGGGGTTCCCGCGGCGGGCACTCCCTGGGGGTCGCGCGGGGCCGGAGCCGGTGCCGAGGGCGCCGACCACGCCGGCGATGACGCCGAGGACTTCGGTGACTTCGATGACGTCGAGGACACCGAGGACGTCGAGAGCGCCGAGGACGTGCCGGGCGAGGGCGGTAAGCCCGCGGCCGGGGTGTTCTCCCCGGCCGGTTCCGCGCTGTGGCTGCGGGCGAACTCGGCGCTGGAGCGGATCATCACCCAGCGGGGTGCGGCGCAGGGAGCGGGGCGGGGCCTGGGCGAGGAAGTCGCCGGGGCCGGAGCCGGGCCCGGAGCCGGGGCCGGGGCGGACACCGGGGTCATGGCTGTGGAGGCGGAGGCCGAGGGCCAGGACCGCACCGAGGAGCAGACCGAGACCGGAGCCGAGTCCCGGGCCGAGGCCGGGGCGTCGGCGGAGGCGGAGGGCGGTGCCGATGTGGCCGGCGCCGGCGCCGCCGACGATGTCGCAGCCGAGGCTGAGGCCGACGGCGAGGGTGACGGCGTGGCGGAGGCCGAGGCGGACGCGGCCGAGGCTGAGGGCCAAAAGGAGGGCGACGGCGAGGGCGAGGACCAGACCGCGGCTCAGGCTGAGGCTGCCGTCGAGCCCGTCGAGCCCGTCGAGCCCGTCGAGCCCGTCCAGCCCTTCGAGTCCGGCGAGTCCTTCGAGTCCGGCGCGGCCGGGCAGCCGGGGGAGTCCGGCGACTCGGGCGATGAGCGGGTGTCCGGCGGCGACGCGCCCGGCGGCGGGTCCGTGGACGAGCCCGTTCGGGCGCTGTCCGTGAACGATGGTTCCGGCAAGGGCGGTTCGCCGGAGGACGATCCGGACGGGCCGAACGGCGGTGGTACCCGGCAGGGACGTTCCGCCGAAAGTGACGCGGCGGCGGAGCGGGTTCCGGTCGTGACCGCCGAGGAGGACGATCCGGCGGGGAAGCCGGGGGCGGTCGACGAGCATGAGCACGCGGCCGCCCAGCCCGTACCGGTGGCCCCCGTTCCGGCCGCGCCCGTGCCCGCGCAGTCTGAGTTGTCGCTGGAGCCCGTGCGGCCCGCGCTGCCCGCGGTGCGGCCGGCCGGTCACTTCACGGTGCCGACCGCCGTGGCCGTCGTCCCGGCGGCGCCGCAGCGGCGGACGGCCGTCGAGGGCGGGTTCGACTTCTTCGGTACGCAGAAGGAGGCGGACGTGATCGAGGCCGTGCAGAACGAGGACCTCGCCGACGTGGTCGGGCAGGAGGCCCTCGCGCTGCACAAGGCCGAGTCCGAGGCGCAGTTCAAGCGCAGGGACGAGGCGGCCCGTGGGGTGGGCCAGGTCATCGACCTCACGGCCCACGACGAGACGGAGCAGATCGACCTCCAGGGGCTGCGGACGGCGGCTTCCTGACGCCACCGGGGTTCAGCCCCGCCCCGTCACGCCGGTCAACACCGGCCGGGAACACCGAGGCCGCCCATGCCACGCGCTGGGCGGCCTCGGTGTTCCCGGCGTTCGTGGTCCGTCCCGGATCCCTACGCCATCCACCTGTCCGGCAGCGCCTCCCGCCGTCCCGTTCGGGAGCGTTCGGCCTGTGCGTGCAGGAGCGCGGCGGCCTCGGTGGCGTCGCGGAGGCGGGCGGTCACCGTCTTGTTCGCGCCGGTGTCGACATGGACGTCGGCGACGTGCCTGAACCGCTCCCAGGGCCCCTGCGCCAGCCGTACGCTCTGGACCTTCGCGTGCGGCACCAGGGCCAACTGTCTGCGGAGCAGTCCCTGCCGGGCGGCGAACACCGTGTCGGTGACGGCGAGCCCGTACCCCTTCCACCACAGCGGCACGCACCACCGGGCCCGTGCCGGAGGCCGTACGAGCGCCGCCGGGTCCGGCACCTGCGCCCCCGGCAGCACCCGGGCGATCACCGACTCGGCGACCTCGCGCGGGGCGACCGGGACGAGCACGGAGTTCGAGGACCCGGCCACGTCCAGTTCGACCCGTACCCATCCGCGCCGCCGCCACAGCAGCGGTTCCACGATGCGTACGGTCTGCACGCGGCCGGGCGGCACCGTCTCGTGCGTGCGGTCGAGGAGCCCGTGGTCGATACGGAGGCCGTCCGGGGACTCGCCCACCGTCCAGTCGTACTCGCCGACGAACCGCCCCACACTGCTCGCCCCGGCCGCGCCGAGCAGCGGCAGCGCGGTCGCGAGGACCGTCCACAGGCTCTCCGTGGCGATCCACAGCACCGAGGGCACGACGACCGCCGCCAGCAGGGTCCCCCAGGTGGCGCCGGTGAGCACCAGGGAGACGGCCAGGACGCCCGGCGGGACCTTCAGCAGCTGCCGTTCCGGCGCCTCGCCCACGTCCTGCGCGGTGTCGGGGGCGAACCCGGCGGCGCGGGCGAGGAGTTCGGCGCGCAGCGCGCGGGCGGTGCCCTCGCCGAGGTACGCCAGCTCGTCCTTCTTGTCGGTCCCGACGACGTCGAGCCGGAGTTTCGCGACGCCCGCGATCCGGGCCAGCAGGGGGCGGGTGACGTCGACGGCCTGGATGCGTTCGAGGCGGATGTGCGCGGTCCGGCGGAACAGCAGGCCGGTACGGATGCGCAGTTCGCTCTCGGTCACCGCGAAGTGGGTGAACCACCAGGTCAGGAAGCCGTACAGGGCTGCGGCCGGCACCAGCACGGCCAGCCCGATCAGGAGGGTGGACGGATCCAGCCGGGTGAGCGAGCGCTGCGCCCCGTCGGGATCGTGCACCGCCCAGCCGATGACCACCGCCACCGGCGCCCAGGCCCGCCGCAGCGGCGTCACGGGATGCAGCCGCTGCTCCACGACGGCCGCCGGCCCGCCGGAGATCTCCGCGCCCACGTCCGCCTGATGTTCGGCAGCGGTGGCCCGCAGGCCCTCGGCAGCCGTGCCGTGTTCCGCCGCCGTCCGGTGCTCGGCTGCCGTCCGCTCTTCCGGTGTCGTGTTCCTCGTGGTGCTCATGGCGTCGTCGGCGCCCGGCGTCGGCACGGTCACAGCCCCGCCGATCGGGCCTCGCCCAGTTGGGTCAGCCGGTCGCGGAGGCGTTCCGCCTCCTCGGGGTCGAGGCCGGGGATGCGGGCGTCGGTGGCGGCAGCGGCCGTGTGGAGCTGCACGCTCGCCAGCCCGAAGTGCCGTTCCACCGGTCCGGACGTCACCTCGACCAACTGCATGCGCCCGTACGGCACGACGGTCTCCTCACGCCACAGCACCCCCCGGCTGATCAGCAGGTCGTCGGCCCGTTCGGCATACCGCCAGGAGCGCCAGTTGCGCCCCAGCACCGGCCAGCCCCACAGCAGCAGACCCAGCGGCAGCAGCGCGAACGCCGCCCAGCCGGGCCCCGCCAGCCAGCCCAGCAGTACACCCGTACCGATGGTGATCGGGCCCAGCCACACCACCAGCAGCAGTCGTCTCATCCGAAGCAGCCCGCGCGGCAGTCCCGTCCACACCGGCTCACCCTGCGCCCGCTCGGCGCCGTCCTCCACGGTCCCCGTCTCCATCCCGCCAGCGTACGTACGACAGACTGTGTCCATGACTCCTCCGACGGAGACCAGACAGACGACGGTCGGTATCGGCGGTGCCGCCGAGAGCACGGACATGGTGCTGAACATCGGACCGCAGCACCCGTCCACGCACGGTGTGCTGCGCCTCAGGCTCGTCCTCGACGGCGAGCGCATCACGCACGCGGAGCCGGTGATCGGCTATATGCACCGCGGCGCGGAGAAGCTGTTCGAGGCGCGCGACTACCGCCAGATCATCATGCTCGCCAACCGCCACGACTGGCTCTCCGCCTTCTCGAACGAGCTGGGCGTCGTCCTCGGCGTCGAACGCATGCTCGGGATGGAGGTGCCGGAGCGCGCGGTGTGGATGCGGACGCTCCTCGCCGAGCTGAACCGGGTCCTGAACCATCTGATGTTCCTCGGCTCGTACCCGCTGGAGCTCGGCGGCATCACCGCCGTGTTCTACGCGTTCCGGGAGCGCGAGGAGCTCCAGAACGTCATGGAGGAGATCTCCGGCGGGCGCATGCACTACATGTTCAACCGCGTCGGCGGCCTCAAGGAGGACCTCCCGGCCGGCTGGACCGCACGCGCGCGTGCCGCCGTCGCGGACGTCCGCTCCCGCATGGGCGTCTTCGACGACCTGGTCCTCGGCAACGAGATCTTCCGGGGCCGCACGCGGGACGTGGGCGTCCTGTCCGCGGAGGCCGTGCACGCGTACGGGGTGAGCGGGCCGATCGCCCGCGCGTCCGGTGTCGACTTCGACCTGCGGCGCGACGAGCCGTATCTGGCGTACGGGGAGCTCCAGGACGTCCTCAAGGTCGTCACCCGTGACGAGGGCGACTGCCTCGCCCGCTTCGAGTGCCTGCTGGAGCAGACCCATGTCTCCCTCGCCCTCGCCGACGCCTGCCTGGACCGGCTCGCCGAACTGCCGCCCGGACCGATCAACCAGCGCCTGCCCAAGGTCCTCAAGGCGCCCGAGGGCCACACCTACGCCTGGACCGAGAACCCCCTCGGCATCAACGGCTACTACCTCGTCAGTAAGGGCGAGAAGACGCCGTACCGGCTGAAGCTGCGCTCGGCGTCCTACAACAACATCCAGGCCCTCACCGAGCTGCTGCCGGGGACCCTGGTGGCCGACATGGTGGCGATCCTGGGCTCGATGTTCTTCGTGGTGGGCGACATCGACAAGTAGGCATCCGACCCGTCTACTCCGTGTCGTGCCCCCTGCCGTGCTCCGTGCCGCCCTCCCCGAGCGGGTGGGGGAGTCCTCGGGGGATCCCCACCGGCTGGATCAGCCAGCCGAAGTCGCCCAGCCCGCCCGGCGAGGTGAGTTCGGCGGCCTCGCCGGCGCCCGCGAGGGCGCGCACGTAGGCGGCGGGGTCCGTGGTCGCCAGGGACAGCGGCGGGCGCCCGGCGGTGACGCCGAGGGCCCGCAGCGCGTCCCGCTGGGTCAGCAGCCGCGCGCCCGGCAACGCGCAGGCGTCCAGGGCGACGTGCGCGGTGATGTCGCGGGAACCGTCCGGCACGGGCGCCGTCTCCCGGCCCTGACGGAAGCCGGTGAGCGTCCCGAAGGGCGGCCGGGCGTCCGCGAGGTGCGCGTAGTCGACGGCGACCGCGAGGCCCCGTTCCACGCCCGCGACGGCCGCGGCCCAGGCACGGTCCCGGGGCAGCCCGATCTCGGCCCGCAGCCCCTCCTCCCCGGCCACCGGCCACCACCGCTCCAGCCAGGCCGCCTCCTCGCCGCCGACCGGCTCACCGAGCCGTTCCCGGCCGTCCGCGCGGACGAGGACCAGCCGGGGCGTGCCCGCCGCGTCCACCTCCACCACGTCCACCGGCACGTTGTCCAGCCACTCGTTGGCGAACAGCAGCCCGGTGACCCGCTCCGGCGGCTCGGCGCACCACTCGATGCGGTGATCGAGGCCGTCCGGCCGGTCGGCGATCTCGACGGCGTACGCGCGCGTGCGGGCCGCCACCTCCGCGGGGAGCGCCGCCAGAACCCCGGTGCTCAGCTCGCCCCGGCCCGCGCCCATGTCCACGAACGCCAGTTCGCGGGGGTGCCCCAGCGCCGCGTCGACCCGGCGCAGCAGCCGTGCCACGGCGCCCGCGTAGAGCGCGGACGCGTGCACGGAGGTCCGGAAGTGCCCGGCGGGCCCCTCCGGCCGCCGGTAGAAGCCGTGGGTCCCGTACAGGGCCTCCTCGGTCGCGGCCCGCCACGGCAGCCAGGGGCCCGCCCCGCCGGGGGCGGGAGGCCGTGCCCCGTGCGCGTCCGGCGCGGCGGAGCGGCCGGCCTCCGCCGACCCGCGGTCGTGAACCACGCAACCCTCCCGAAGTCCCGGTGATCCCTCGCCGCCAGAGGCTATGCCGCCTCCACCTTGGGGAGTACTTGGCCCTGTCATGGATCGATCCTCCGGTTGACCCCGCTGTGCCGCGCGCTTCCCTACGCTGGGTTACGTGCAGCGCCTCTATGACTTCCTCCGCAGGCACCCGACATGGGTCGACGCCTTCTGGGCGTTCGTCCTGCTCGGGATGTCCGTGCTGGGCGGCCCGATCCACTCCGACTACACCGTGGGTGTGACCGATTCCGCGTTCGTGCCGATCACCCTGGCTCTGTGCCTGTCGGTCGCCCTGCGTCGGCGTATGCCGGAGAAGATGCTGGTGCTGGCCGCCCTCACGGGCTTCGCGCAGTTGGTCTTCGACGTGCCCATGATCCCGGCCGACTTCGCGATGCTGGTCGTCATCTACACGGTCGCGGCGAACGGCGCCCGCTGGGCCTCCCGGTTCGCCCTGGCCGGCGGGCTGTGCGCCGCGCCGCTGGCGCAGATGCGGTGGAACGACGCGCAGACGGGGATGCTGGGCAACGCCGTGCTCGCGATCATCCTCACCGTGCCGTTCGCCCTCGCCTGGGTGCTCGGCGACTCGCTGCGCACCCGCCGGGCGTACTTCGCGCAGCTGGAGGAGCGCGCCGCCCGCCTGGAGAAGGAGCGCGAGGCGCAGGCCAAGGTCGCGGTCGCCGCCGAGCGCGCCCGGATCGCCCGGGAACTGCACGACGTCGTCGCGCACAACGTGTCGGTGATGGTCGTCCAGGCCGACGGTGCCGCCTACGTCCTGGACGCCGCCCCCGACCAGGCGAAGAAGGCCCTGGAGACCATCTCCTCCACCGGCCGCCAGGCCCTCGCCGAGATGCGCCGCCTGCTGGGCGTCCTGCGCACCGGCGAGCACCAGGAGGTCGGCGAGTACGTGCCGCAGCCGGACGTCGAGCAGATCGACGACCTCGTGGAGCAGTGCCGTACCGCGGGCCTGCCCGTCGACTTCAAGATCGAGGGCACCCCGCGCCCGCTGCCCAGCGGTGTGGAGTTGACGGCGTACCGCATCGTCCAGGAGGCGCTGACCAACACCCGCAAGCACGGCGGCCCGAACGCGGGTGCGAGCGTCCGGCTGGTGTACTTCGACGACGGGCTCGGTCTGCTCGTCGAGGACGACGGCAAGGGTGCCCCGCACGAGTTGTACGAGGAGGGCGGCGTCGACGGTCAGGGGCACGGCCTGATCGGCATGCGTGAGCGCGTCGGTATGGTCGGCGGCACGCTCGACGCGGGCCCCCGGCCCGGTGGCGGCTTCCGTATCAGCGCCCTCCTGCCGCTCAAGCCCGCACACTGACATGGCCGTGCCACCGGCTGACACCTGTCACGGACGGCACCGGACGACACCCCACGGACACGGAAGAGGACCCCGATGGCGATCCGCGTAATGCTCGTCGACGACCAGGTGCTGCTGCGCACCGGGTTCCGGATGGTGCTGGCGGCCCAGCCGGACATGGAGGTCGTGGCCGAGGCGGGCGACGGCGTGGAGGCCCTCCAGGTGGTGCGGTCGACGGCCGTGGACGTGGTCCTCATGGACGTCCGGATGCCGAAGCTGGACGGCGTCGAGGCGACCCGCCGGATCTGCGCCGAGCCGAACCCGCCGAAGGTGCTCATCCTGACCACCTTCGACCTCGACGAGTACGCGTTCTCCGGGCTGAAGGCGGGTGCCTCCGGCTTCATGCTCAAGGACGTGCCGCCCGGTGAACTGCTGGCCGCGATCCGTTCCGTGCACAGCGGCGACGCCGTCGTGGCGCCCTCCACCACCCGGCGGCTGCTCGACCGTTTCGCTCCGATGCTGCCGGGTGCCGCCGACCCCGAGCGCAAGGAGCTGGACCGGCTCACCGAACGCGAACGCGAGGTGATGATCCTCGTCGCCCAGGGCCTGTCCAACGGTGAGATCGCCGCCCGTCTCGTCCTGTCCGAGGCCACGGTCAAGACCCACGTCGGCCGCATCCTCACCAAGCTGGGCCTGCGCGACCGCGTCCAGGTCGTCGTCCTCGCCTACGAGACGGGGCTGGTCAGGGCCGGCGGCCACGGCTGAGCCGGCCGACTCCCCGGCGTCCACAGGAGGGTGACCCCGGTGGACGCCGGCCGCGCACCCGCCCGCGCCAGGCCCGTGTCGGCGACCGCCGGCGGCGGCCCCGGCGTTCGTCAGGCGCCTGGACCCCGCCCACGACCGGGCTCCGGCCCCGGACGGTCGCGCAGGTGCGGCGGTGGCACGGCCGGGCCGGGGGCCGTGGGTCGGTTCTGGCCCGGTGTCGTCCGGGGGGCCGAGCGGGACCGGGCCGCCGCCGCGCTCGCGGCACGCCGGGCGTCGCCCGGGGCGGCCGCCCCGGCGGGCCCGGCCGGCCCGTTGGTCATGGGCGGCCCCTGTCGCTGTTCACGCTCGGCGGCGGTGTGCCGGGCCAGGTGGCTGCCCTGGAGGGCCGTCGCCATGAAACCGGCGGCGACATTGCCGCTCTCCGGCGGAGTGGTCCTGTCGTTGAGGACCGCGAGCCGTGCCATGTCCTCGCGGCCGAAGACATGGGTGGGAAGCATGCGCGAGGCGGCTCCCGTCACGTCGCACGCGTGGCGCTGCCCGCGCGCCTCGAACTCGAGGCGGTAGCCGAGGTACTGGCGGTCCTTGTCGAAGCGCAACTCGCCGCGGACCTCCCCGCCCGCCGACCGCGCCCACGACTCGACGGAGTCCACGGCGTGCGGCAGACGGGAGACCCGCCCCAGGCACGCCACATAGGCGTCGCCCTCCACCCCGAGCGACCTGCCCGAACTGTCCAGCGCCGTGAGACGGACCCGGCCGTCCGGCGCGGTCACCGTGCCGACCGCCCCGAGATGGCGGCCGGAGAACGTCACGAGGCGGCCGTCGCCGCCGTACTCGGCGTCGTGCTTGGCGCGCAGCGCGGTGTACTGGGCGTCGTTGTGCAGCACGAACGGCGCGTCCTTGCCGACCATGAAGACCCTGCTGTCGGGGCGGGCCCGCAGGATGATCTCGGCGTTGGCGATGGCGGCGCCGCCCACGCCGGCGATGACCCAGTCCTTGGCGACGGAGGGGTCGTAGTCACCGTCTCCCACCTCGTCGCCCATCAGGACGCGTCCGGGCGCCGCGGCACGGGCCTCCTCCCACGCGGCCGTCGCCCGCAGGGTCTCCATCGCCCCGGCCGCCCTGGGGTCTCCGGACGCCGCGAGGCTGTCGGAGACTCCCGCGTCGGCGAGCACGGCGAGGGAGGCCGCGGCCCGGTCCTGGCCCTCGGGCAGGGAGAGCAGCCGGTCGCGGGCGGCGGCGGCCTCCGGAGTGCCGAGCGCGGCGAGGCCGTCGGCCAGATGCTCGGTCGCCTCGGGAACGGTCGGCACCCGCCGGTCGGCACCCGGGACGATCTCGGGCGGGATACCGGTCGCGATGAGCGGGGAACCCTTGACCTCCACCGTCACCGGGTCGGATCCGTCCGCCGGGCTGATCTCGGCGAGGAGCCGGCCCTCGGCGCCGACACGGAGCTCCGCCCGCCCGTCGACGAGCGGACCGCGGACGGCGGCGGTGTCCTCCCAGAGCTGCAACGCGGGCAGCGGTACGCGCTGCCGCGGGTCGGCGAACTGGTACGGGTCGCCCATGCCGCTCTGCCGCAGATGCCGTACCTGGTCGGCGGATTGGACGATCGCCTCGATGGGGTCGACGTGCCAGCGTCCCCGCGCGTCCACGAGCAGCATGTCCGGGGAGCGGGCCGCCAGGGCCGCGCCCCCTCCGATCATCAGCTCGTACTGCGGGTGCCGGCCCTCGGGCAGTGCCGCCTGCCGGGCGCGCAGCTCCTCCAGCGTGCGGCCGCTGAGCGACGTCCGCCGCTCGGCTGCCTCCGCCGCGGCCCGGTCCAGTTCCGCCCGCGGCACGGGCGAGCCGTCGGGCCGCAGCCCCGGCATGGTGAATCCCGGCGGAACCACCGGGGCGGTCCCCTCGGAGGCCCGTGCCGCCCGCGCCTCGACGACCGCGCGCGCGTCGGCGGTGTCCAGTCGCTCCACCGGCCGGGCGAGTTCCGCCATGGCCTCGCGCGCCCCCGCCCGCAGCAGGGGCCGTACGACGTCCTGGCGGATGTCGGCCGCGTACAGCTCGATCGCGTGACTCGCGTCGGTGGCCGGTGACCTGGGCCGCAGCCCCGACTCGTCGACCAGCTCCGAAAACCGGTGACGGGCGTCGAGGCGCTCCGCCGCGCCCAGGTCCGCGTCGTTCATCCGGGCCGCCAGGTAGTTGAACTCCTCGGCCCGGCCCCGGTCCGCGTCGGACAGCTCCGGATGTGCCGGCAGTGTCGCGCCGGGGGTCAGCAGGCTGTCCAGGGGCACCCGTGCGCCGACGGTGGACCGGTCCCGCACCGCCAGCAGCTCACCGACCTCACGGGAGAGCACCTGCCCGGCCAGCTCCGGGCGCAGGGTGTCGGCGAGCTGCACGACGTACCGGTCGGTCGTGGTGTTGGTGAAGGTGCGCGCCAGCAGGGGGTGCGGCAGGGCCGCCGTGTCCAGGCGTAGTTCGATTCTGTCGCCGGCCGTGGTGCCGAGCTCGAAGAAGCGCCGGCCGTCCTGCTCGACCGCGGACACACCGGTCAGCAGGCCGGGACGGATGTCCCGCAGCACCGCGGGCAACGCGGCCTCGGCCTCAGCGAGCAGCCGCCTCTCCGCACCCGATTCCACTGCATCCCCCCTGATCAGCGCCATGACTCACGTAGGATGATGGCATGTTGATCGCCCGTTCGGCTCAAGAAGCGCACCTGTACATGGACCTGCGTGCCTGTGCGTGCGGGGCGGCGGGTTTCGACCGTCAGCACCGCCTGGAGGAGCGGAACGGGGCACTCGTCAGCGTGTACGAGGGGGTCTGCCCCGCGTGCGGGACGACCCGCGTGTTCGAGTTCACGCTGTCCGACGACCGGCCGCCGGAGCCGCCCGCGTTCGGCGGCGCCGAGCCCTCGCGCGTCCTGGACCCCGGCGAGTTCCTGTGGGTCGCCGACCAGGTGTCGACCGAGTCCGGGCTACGGCTGCTGAGCGCGCCGCTCGCCGAGCACCGGGCGATCGGAGCGGCCACCGCGTATGCGATCGCCGCGCTGGAGGAGGTCGCCAAGTTCCTTCCCGAGCACGCCGACCGCGTCCCCGAGGACAGGTTCACCTCGCGGCTCGGACAGGAGATGTACGCGAAGGACCCCACCCGCTTCACCCGCCAGGACATCACCGCCGCGCTGGAGCTGAAGCGCCGGATCGCCGCGGGCACCCGGCAGTTCGGCACCCAGCAGGGCTGAGACCGGCCCCGCGGGCCGAGGTCGGTCGCGGTCCGGCTCCGCAGGGCCGAGGTCAGCCGCCGTCCGGCTCCGCAGGGCCGAGGTCGGTCGCGGTCCGGCCCCGGCAGGTTCCCGGGCGGGCGATTCAGGTCGCCGTCTCGGGCAGCAGGAGCGCCATGACGCCCACGAGTGTGGCGCTGCTGACGATCTCGCGTCGGCCGATCATGCCGGGGACGTCGGCCAGGGGGACCCACGCCAACTCGTCCGACTCGTTGCGTTCCGTGGGCTCACCGATGTGCCGGGCGTCGTCCGTACGGAACACGAAGTGGCGTGAGTCCATGATCCCGGCCGCCGGCTGCGCGTGGATCAGCTCCCGCATCGTCCCCGGACGCCACCCCGTCTCCTCCTCCAACTCCCGGGCGGCCGCGGCCTCCGGGCTCTCGCCGTCCTCGACCAGCCCCATGGGCAGCTCCCAGGCCCAGGTGTCGGTGACGAAGCGGTGCCGCCACATCATCAGCACGCGGCGCCGGTCGTCCACGGCCGCCGTCACGGCGACATCGCGCACTCTGACGACGTGGTAGTCGGCGCGGGTGCCGTCCGGCTGGGTCACGTCCAGCGATCTCAGCCGCACCCAGGGGGTGTCGTGCAGCGTGTGCTCGCCGTGAACGGTCCATCGCATGGTGCGCCTGCTCTCCTCGGTCGCGGTTGCCGGAGGCGGGGCCCGGCGCGGGTCGCCCACCTGTCGGCCAGATGATCCCGCCTACCGCAGGACCCCTTCCAGGAAGTCGCTGCCGAGGCGGGCCACCACCGCCACGTCCAGCTGGTGCAGGACGTACCGGCCGCGGCGACGGGTCGTCAGGAGGTCCGCCTTCTTCAGGACGGCGAGGTGCCGGGATATCTCCGGTGCCGTCATGCCCAGCATCTGCGCCAGCTCGCCCGTGGTGTACGCGCTGCGGGCGAGGTTGCGGCACAGGCGCATCCGGACGGGGTGCGACAGGGCGGTCATGCGCAGCGCGAGCTGCTCGACCGACGGTGGCGCGGCGGGCTCGGCGGCACCGACCGGGTACTGGAGGACCGGCTGCCAGCCGAACCGGTGCAGGACGGTGAGGTGGGGCCGGCCCAGACTGGTCGGCACGAGGAGCAGTCCCCCGTCCTCCGTGGCGGTCCGGCTCTCGACCAGCTTGTCCACGGTGATCCGGGCCGCCGCCTCGTCGTGGGCGATCGACGGGGACACGGCGTCCAGCGCCTCGGCCAGGCCCTTGTGCCGCAGCAGTTCCGTCTTGTGGCGGGCGTCCCCGGCGAGGGTGTGGCGCAGCCGGGACCACGTCTCGGCGAAGAACGCCTCGTCGCAGTCCTCCAGGAACTGCCGCAGCCAGGCCCGCACGGCCGGCGGGTCCGCCAGCAGCCGCTGCGCGAACCGCACCTGCCGCGGCCCCCGCGCGGCGGCCAGCTCCAGGGCCAGCCGACGCGTCTCCGCGTCGGACAGCACGTCCCGCTTCCGCGAGTCATAGCCCGGGGTGCAGACGAACTCCATTCCCGCGTCGACGAACTGGTCGTCCGTCAGCTTGTCGAGCAGGTCCAGCTCCTCGGCGAGCGTCCCGCCGGGGAGCGTGTCCCGGCCGGGGACGCCGGCGAACGACATGAACAGGTCCGAGAACGTCGTACGCCACAGGAAGTCCGCCTCGCACATCCGGTCCGCGAGATGCGGATCGAGCCGGGCGGTCACCCCCGTCACCCAGCCCCGCGACCCCGGATGGTGCCCCGGCTCGGCCAGCACGTGCAGCGCCATGCCGAGTTCGGCCAGGGGAGAGGGGACGAAGGCCACCCGCTCCGGCCGCAGCCCCGTGATGTCGATGCGCACGCTCACTGCCCCATGGTGCACCCGACCACCGACAACGCCTCCGGCGCGGCCCTCCGGAGAACAGGGCCCTGACCGGCTATGCCCCGAGCACCGTCCTCACCCGCTCCACGAAGTCCTCCGCCGCCCGCCGTACGTCCTGCGCCGTCCACTCCAGCCCCGCCGCCCGCACCTCGACCTCGGTGACGGCCAGTCCCGGGCCTCCCCGGTCCCAGGCGCGGGCGAACAGCAGTGTCCCGGTCTCCTCGCCCTGCCGGACCGCGGCCTCCGCGACGACGTCGACGTCGTACGGCAGCCACACCTGGAACTCCTGCGTGTGCGGCACCTCCGGGTGCACCCGCGCCCACGGCACCCCCGCCTCGGCGAACCCCTCGCGCAGCGCGGCGGCGACCACGCGCGCGTGCCGGACGTACTCCGGCAGCCGGGGCAGCTCCCGCTCCAGCCCCACCAGGGCCGACAGGGCGGTCGGGAACTGCTGGAACAACTGGCCGCCGTACCGGTGCCGCCAGGTCTTCACGTCCTCGACCAGCGTCCGGGGACCGGCGATCGCGGCACCGCCGTAGGCGTCGAGGGACTTGTAGTACGAGACGTAGACGCTGTCGGCGAGGGACGCGATCTCGTCCACCGGGCGGCCGAGGTGCGTGGCGGACTCCCACAGGCGGGCCCCGTCGAAGTGGACCACCGCGTCGCGCTCGCGTGCCGCGTCGGTGAGCGCCGTCAGCTCCTCCCAGGAGGGCAGGACGAATCCGGCCTCCCTGAGGGGCAGTTCCAGCATCAGCGTCCCGAAGGGCTCGGGGAGGCCGTCGACCTCGTCCGCGGTCGGCTGCCGGGCCTCACCCGTCAGCCGGACCGGGCGCAACCCGCTGACCTGGCTGAACGCGTTCCGTTCGTGCACCTCGGGGTGCGACAGCGCGTGCAGCGCGACGGCGGGGTTACCGGTCCGGGCCGCCCAGCAGCGCAAGGCCACCTGCTGGGCCATGGTGCCGGTCGGGAAGAAGGCGGCGGCCTCCATGCCGAGCAGCGCGGCAGTCCGCTCCTCCAGGGCCTCCACGACCCCGTTGCCGTAGATGTCCGCCGACCCGTCCAGGTCGTACACGTCCCCGGCCGTGTCGAGCACGGCCAGCCGCTCCCTGATGGTCCCCAGGGCACCTGGCCGCGACAGCACGCGGTCCGCCGCGCGGTGCGCGATCAGCCGCCGCCGGTACCGCGACATCGCCGCGGACTCCTCGGGCTTTCCGTTCGCCGCGGGCTCCTCCGCGGAGTCCGTCCCGCCGCGCGTGTGTGCCGTCGTGTTCTCCGCCGCGTCTGTCATCCCCGGATCATCCCGCGCCCCCGCCCTCCGGGCACATGGATTTCACACCGCCGTGACCTGCGGACATTCCACGCGGAAACCCACAGCCTGTGGACAACCGATCGACCTCCGAACCAATCGCGTTAACATGACGAGAAATCGTCCGGTACCCGGAGCGGACTGGAACGGGAAGGCCACCGCGAGTGAGTACATTCCAGCAACCAGAGCCGAAGGACCGCCCCGCGCGGCTCACCGTCGGCGTCGTGGGCGCCGGCCGGGTCGGCCCGGCGCTGGCCGCGTCGCTGAAGCTCGCGGGACACCGCCCGGCGGCCGTGTCGGGGGTCTCCGACGCCTCCCGGCGACGCGCCGCCGAGCTGCTGCCCGACGTGCCGCTGATGCCCCCGGCCGACGTCCTGCGCCACGCCGACCTGGTCCTGCTCACCGTCCCCGACGACGCCCTGCCGGGCCTCGTGGAGGGCCTCGCCGAGACCGGTTCCGTCCGGCCGGGGCAGCTGCTGGTGCACACCTCGGGGCGCTACGGCGCGAAGGTGCTGGACCCGGCGCTGCGGGCCGGGGCGCTGCCCCTCGCGCTGCACCCCGCGATGACGTTCACCGGGACCGCCGTGGACGTGCAGCGGCTCGCCGGATGCTCCTTCGGGGTCACGGCGCCCGAGGAACTGCGGCTGGCCGCCGAGGCGCTGGTGATCGAGATGGGCGGGGAGCCCGAGTGGATCGCCGAGGCGAACCGCCCGCTCTACCACGCGGCCCTCGCCCTCGGCGCCAACCACCTGGTCACCCTGGTCGCCCAGTCCATGGAACTGCTGCGCACGGCCGGCGTCACGGCCCCCGACCGCATGCTCGGCCCGCTCCTCGGCGCCGCCCTCGACAACGCCCTGCGGTCCGGGGACGCGGCCCTCACCGGCCCCGTCGCGCGCGGCGACGCGGGCACGGTCGCCGCGCACATCGCCGAGCTGCGCGCGCACGCCCCCGCCACCGTGGCCGGGTATCTGGCGATGGCCCGCGCCACCGCCGACCGGGCCCTCGCCCACGGCCTGCTCAAGCCGGAGCTCGCCGAGGACCTCCTCGGGGTACTCGCCAACGGAGCGGGCGGGACCACCGGGACCGAAGGGAACGCCGGATGACCACCACCGTGCTGCGCACCGCCGACGAACTGCACGCACGCACGCGTGCGGGCCGCCGCGCCGTCGTGATGACCATGGGCGCCCTGCACGAGGGCCACGCCACGCTGGTCCGCACCGCCCGCGAGATCGCCGGCGCCGAGGGCGAGGTCGTCGTCACCGTCTTCGTGAACCCCCTTCAGTTCGGCGCGGGCGAGGACCTCGACCGCTATCCGCGCACCCTGGACGCCGACGTCAAGCTCGCCGAACAGTCCGGCGCCGACGTCGTGTTCGCCCCTGCCGTCGACGAGGTCTACCCGGGCGGAGAACCCCAGGTCCGCGTCACCGTCGGCCCCATGGGCGAACGCCTGGAGGGCTCCTCCCGCCCCGGCCACTTCGACGGCATGCTCACCGTCGTCGCCAAGCTCCTCCACCTCACCCGCCCCGACGTGGCGCTCTACGGCCAGAAGGACGCCCAGCAGCTCGCCCTGATCCGCCGTATGGTCCGGGACCTCAACTTCGGCG
Organism: Streptomyces sp. MA5143a; assembly: GCF_900290235.1. Classification (GTDB taxonomy): domain Bacteria; phylum Actinomycetota; class Actinomycetes; order Streptomycetales; family Streptomycetaceae; genus Streptomyces. The sequence continues at coordinate 45,633 of NZ_OLMK01000066.1, read as the reverse complement.
TGGACGTCGTCGCCGTCCCCACCGTCCGCGAACCCGACGGGCTGGCCCTCTCCAGCCGCAACCGCTACCTGTCCGCCCAGGAACGCCGCACCGCCCTCGCCCTCTCCCAGGCCCTGTTCGCGGGCCGGGACCGGCACGCCGCGCAGGAGGCGCTCCGCGCGCGTGCCCGCGAAGTGCCCGCCACGCGCGCGCGTGCCGAGGCCCTCAGCGCGCTCGGCGAGTCCCGCGCGGCCGCCGACGCCCACGCCATGGCCAAGGCCGCGCCCGGCGGCCCCGCCGCCGTCCGCGCCGCCGCCCGGCTGGTCCTGGACGAGGCCCTGCGCATGAAGCCACCGCTGGAGCTGGACTACCTGGCCCTGGTGGACCCGTCCGACTTCACCGACATCCCCGACGACTTCACCGGCGAAGCCGTCCTCGCCGTCGCGGCCCGGGTGGGGACGACCCGGCTGATCGACAACATCCCGCTGACCTTCGGAGCCGCCTCGTGAGCAGCACAGGCATACGACTGCACGCCCCAGCACCGGGCTGGTCCATCGACGCCGACGTGGTCGTCGTCGGTTCCGGCGTCGCCGGCCTCACCGCCGCGCTGCGCTGCGAGGCCGCCGGCCTGGCCACGGTCGTCGTCACCAAGGCCCGCCTCGACGACGGCTCCACCCGCTGGGCCCAGGGCGGCATCGCCGCCGCCCTCGGCGAGGGCGACACCCCCGAACAGCACCTGGACGACACCCTCGTCGCGGGCGCCGGCCTGTGCGACGAGGAGGCCGTGCGCCTCCTCGTCACCGAGGGTCCCGACGCCGTGCGCCGCCTCATCGCGACCGGCGCCCACTTCGACGAGTCCGAGGAAGGCGGCCTGGAGCTGACCCGCGAGGGCGGCCACCACCGCCGCCGCATCGCCCACGCGGGCGGCGACGCCACCGGCGCGGAGATCTCCCGCGCCCTCGTCGAGGCGGTACGCGCGCGCGGCCTGCGTACGGTCGAGAACGCGCTCGTCCTGGACCTCCTGACGGACGCCGAGGGCCGCACCGCCGGTGTCACCCTGCACGTCATGGGGGAGGGCCAGCACGACGGCGTGGGAGCCGTCCACGCCCCCGCCGTGGTCCTCGCCACCGGCGGCATGGGCCAGGTCTTCTCCGCCACCACCAACCCGTCCGTGTCCACCGGCGACGGCGTGGCCCTCGCCCTGCGCGCGGGCGCCGAGGTCTCCGACCTCGAGTTCGTGCAGTTCCACCCCACCGTGCTGTTCCTCGGCGCGGACGCCGAGGGCCAGCAGCCGCTGGTGTCCGAGGCCGTGCGCGGCGAGGGCGCCCACCTGGTCGACGCCGGCGGCACCCGCTTCATGCTCGGACAGCACGAGCTGGCGGAGCTGGCTCCGCGCGACATCGTCGCCAAGGGCATCATGCGCCGGATGCAGGAGCAGGGCGCCGAGCACATGTACCTGGACGCCCGGCACTTCGGCGCCGCCATGTGGGAGCACCGCTTCCCCACGATCCTCGCGGCCTGCCGCGCCAACGGACTCGACCCCGTCACCGAGCCCATCCCGGTCGCCCCGGCCGCCCACTACGCCTCCGGCGGCGTCCGCACCGACTCCCACGGCCGGACGACCGTCCCCGGCCTGTACGCCTGCGGCGAGGTCGCCTGCACCGGCGTCCACGGCGCCAACCGGCTCGCCTCGAACTCCCTCCTGGAGGGCCTGGTCTACGCCGAGCGCATCGTCGCCGACATCGCCGCGGCCCACGCCGAGAACGGCCTCCACGCGCGCGTGCCCCAGCCCGTCCCGTACGCCGAGCAGCCCGCGCACCCGCTGCTCGCCCCGGAGACACGGTTCGCGATCCAGCGGATCATGACCGAGGGCGCCGGCGTCCTGCGCTCCGAGGCCTCCCTGGCGACCGCCGCCGCGGCTTTGGACCGGCTCCACGCGGAGGCCCGCGACGCGCTCGCCGAGAACGGCAAGACGGCCGAGCCCGGCGTCGACACCTGGGAGACCACCAACCTCCTGTGCGTGGCCCGCGTCCTGGTCGCCGCCGCCCGGCTGCGCGAGGAGACCCGCGGCTGCCACTGGCGCGAGGACCACGCCGACCGCGACGACACCGACTGGCGCCGCCACATCGTCGTACGGCTCAATCCGGACCGCACGCTCGCGCTGCACACCACGGATACCGCAGACTTCCCCCCTACCCGGCCGCACCACCAGGAGCAGTGACAGACGTGAGCACCCCCGAACTTCCCCTCGCCTCCGCAGGTGGCTGCGGCGACGGCTGCGCGTGCGGCGCCGACGACGGCCTCACGGGCGAGGAGTACCTGGAGTGCGGGCTGGACCCCGCGCTCGCCCAGCTCCTGGCCGACGCCGGACTCGACCCCGTCGAGGTCGAGGACATCGCCAACGTCGCCATCCAGGAGGACCTGGACCACGGCGTCGACGTCACCACCGTCGCCACGATCCCCGAGGACGCGCGCGCCACCGCCGACTTCACCGCCCGCGAGGGCGGCGTCGTGGCAGGCCTCAGGATCGCCGAGGCGGTCCTGTCGGTGGCCTGCTCCGACGAGTTCGAGGTCGAGCGCCACGTCGACGACGGCGACCGCGTGGAGGCCGGGCAGAAGCTCCTCAGCGTCACCGGCGCCACGCGCGACCTCCTCACCGCCGAACGCAGCGCCCTGAACCTCCTGTGCCGCCTCTCCGGCATCGCGACCGCCACGCGCGCGTGGGCGGACGCCCTGGAGGGCACCAAGGCCAAGGTTCGCGACACCCGGAAGACGACGCCGGGGCTGCGCTCCCTGGAGAAGTTCGCCGTCCGCTGCGGCGGCGGCGTCAACCACCGCATGTCGCTGTCCGACGCGGCCCTCGTCAAGGACAACCACGTGGTCGCCGCCGGCGGGGTCGCGCAGGCCTTCAAGGCCGTCCGCGAGATGTTCCCCGAGGTGCCCATCGAGGTCGAGGTCGACACCCTCCACCAGCTCCGCGAGGTCGTCGACGCGGGCGCCGACCTGATCCTCCTGGACAACTTCACGCCCCCGGAGTGCGAGGAGGCCGTCGCCCTCGTCGCCGGCCGCGCGCTGCTCGAGGCGTCCGGCCGCCTCACCCTGGCGGGCGCCAAGGCGTACGCGGACACCGGCGTCGACTACCTGGCCGTCGGGGCCCTGACCCACTCGTCCCCGATCCTGGACATCGGCCTCGACCTGCGCGCGGCCGAGTGAGGACGGGGGACCGGTCATGCTGCTGACGATCGACGTGGGCAACACCCACACCGTCCTCGGACTGTTCGACGGCGAGGACATCGTCGAACACTGGCGCATCTCCACGGACTCGCGCCGCACCGCCGACGAACTGGCCGTCCTCCTCCAGGGCCTCATGGGCATGCACCCGCTCCTCGGCGAGGAACTCGGCGACGGCATCGACGGCATCGCGATCTGCGCGACGGTCCCCTCGGTGCTGCACGAACTGCGCGAGGTGACCCGGCGCTACTACGGGGACGTCCCGGCGGTCCTCGTCGAGCCCGGCGTGAAGACCGGCGTGCCGATCCTCACCGACAACCCCAAGGAGGTCGGCGCCGACCGCATCATCAACGCGGTCGCCGCGGTCGAGCTGTACGGCGGTCCCGCGATCGTCGTCGACTTCGGTACGGCGACGACGTTCGACGCGGTCAGCGCGCGCGGCGAGTACGTCGGCGGCGTCATCGCCCCCGGCATCGAGATCTCCGTCGACGCGCTCGGCGTCAAGGGCGCGCAGCTCCGCAAGATCGAGGTCGCCCGGCCGCGCAGCGTGATCGGCAAGAACACGGTCGAGGCGATGCAGGCGGGCATCGTCTACGGGTTCGCCGGACAGGTCGACGGCGTGGTGAGCCGTATGGTCCGCGAGCTGGCGGACGACCCCGAGGAGGTGACGGTGATCGCCACGGGTGGGTTGGCGCCGATGGTGCTGGGCGAGTCCTCGGTGATCGACGAGCACGAGCCGTGGTTGACGCTGATCGGGCTGCGGCTGGTGTACGAGCGGAACGTGTCACGCCTGTGAGGGGGGCGTCGGGCGCCTTGTAGCTCGGGGCCGCGGGTTCGTTGCGGGTGCGGGTGGTTCGTGGTTCCTCGCGCACTTCCCCGCGCCCCTGCTTTCCAGGGGCGCGGGGAACTGCGCGAACAACCCCCACCCGCCCGCAGCCACCCACGGACCCTTGCCCCCGAGCTGGATGGCGCCCCGCGTCCAGGATCCCCCCACGTGGGTGGTCCCCCGGCGCCACGCGCCACCCGCTGGCCTCTTTTGTCTGATTAGCGCGTATCGTCGCCGCATGCCCACGCCCCACGGAACCCGCGGCGGCATGGCGTTCGGCGCTGAGGAGCTGCGTGTGCTCCGTCGTGCCCTCGCCCTCGCCCTGAACCCCAGTCCCGCTTCGGCGGAGGACGTCCAGGACTGCCTCCGGCTCGCCGAGTCCGTCGACGAGGCGACCCGCGAGGACGCCCGCCTGAGGGCCTTCCTGCTGGCCGACCTCGCCCGCTACCGCGCCGCGCTCCCCGGCACGGTCACGGGCTACGCGGCCCTGCTGGAGGAGGCCCTGGACGCCGGGTACCGCCCCCAGTCGGACGACCTCGCGGCGCTGCGCGCCCTGCGCGGCAGCCCCGCGGCGGCCGCGCTGCTGGACCGCTGCCGCTCCCTCGCGGAGCGGGACGTGCGCGCCCGTTTCGCGGGGCGCGCGGTGCGGACGGTGGTCGTCCCGGCCTCCCGCTCCGGCGCAGGCGCGCGCGGTCGGCTCACCGCCCTGCCCGGCGGCCTGGCCGCGCGGGCGGCACACGCGCGTGCGGCCGGCGAGGAGCCCGCCGAACAGCCTCCGAAGCCGGCCAGGCCCGCCCGTCCCGCGCAGCCCGCCGACAAGCCGGGCCCCGTGCCCCGGCCCGACGCGCCCCGGCCGGGCCGCCGGCCCATCCCCACCCCGGGCGAGGTGTTCCCGCCCAAGCGGAAGCCCGGTGCCCCGCCGGCGAACCCGCCCCACCAGCTGGCCGCCGTCTAGCCCTGGCTACCCTGGACGCATGGACTACGTCTCCGCGCTGCTGCCCCCCTTCGTGATGGCCGCACTGTTCATCGGTGTGATCAGGGTGATCGTGAAGACCCAGGGCGGCCCCAACAAGGCCAAGGAGGACGCGGCCGTCGACGCCGCGCTCGCGCGCGCGGACCACGCCCGCCCCGCCTCCGACGGCGACCGCTGAGGCTCACCGCCCCACGCCTCGCACCTCAACGGCGTACGACTCGTGTGTTTTTCGAGTCGTACGCCCTTTTTGTTCACCTTCTCCGGATATCGTGCGGAACTGTGCCTCGCCCATTGGGAGAACTCGAAGACGCGGTCATGACGCGGGTGTGGAAGTGGAACCGCCCGGTGACCGTTCGGGAAGTCCTGGAAGATCTGCAACAGGAACGGTCCATCGCCTACACGACGGTGATGACCGTTCTGGACAATCTCCATCAGAAGGGCTGGGTGCGCCGGGAGGCGGAAGGCCGGGCCTATCGATATGAGGCGGTCTCCACCCGCGCCGCCTACGCGGCCGCTCTCATGAACGAGGCCTGGTCGCAGAGCGACAACCCGGCAGCCGCTCTCGTCGCCTTCTTCGGGATGATGAGCGAGGAACAGCGGCAGTCCCTCACCGACGCCGTACGCATCGTGCAAGGTCCCGAAGCGCTCGCGCCGCCCGCCCCCGATGCCGAAACCCCTGCCGAAACCGGCGGCGAATCCACCGAATCGTCCGGCGAAACAAGGGGCACCCCCGGCCAATCCCCGGACCACCCCGGGCGATAGCGTCCGCTCATGCCAGCAGAGAGTCCCGAAGTCACCGCTAAAGCCCTCACCGTCCGACGGGCTCGGACCAGCGATGTCCCGCACGTACGCCGGCTCCTCGACTCCTACGTCCAGCGCCGCATCCTGCTCGACAAAGCGACGGTGACGCTTTACGAGGACATCCAGGAGTTCTGGGTGGCGGAGCGGGGCTCCGGCGCGGACGCGGAGGTCGTGGGCTGCGGGGCGCTGCACGTGATGTGGGAAGACCTCGCGGAAGTCCGCACTCTCGCGGTGAACCCGGAGGCGAAGGGACTCGGGGTCGGTCACCGGTTGCTGGAGAAGTTGCTGGAGACCGCTCGCTGGCTGGGTGTTCGCCGGGTTTTCTGTCTGACCTTCGAAGTCGAGTTCTTCGCGAAGCACGGCTTCGTGGAGATCGGCGAGACGCCCGTCGACACCGATGTCTACGCGGAGCTGCTGCGTTCCTATGACGAGGGCGTCGCGGAGTTCCTCGGTCTCGAACGAGTGAAACCGAACACCTTGGGCAACAGCCGGATGCTTCTGCATCTGTGATCGTCGGGCGATCGGCAAGGACTGACGGCTTCCGAACGAGCCTCAAGCGCTATTCCGGTGCCGCCGCCTTGCCCGGGTTCCCTATGTCCGAAACGCGCATCTTTTCGGTCTGCCCCGGGCGCCCCGGTCTCTCCTCACCCTCTCCCCGGTCTCTCCCAGGGGTTTGTGTTTTTCCTGGAAAAGCGGTTTGCTTTCCGACGTACTGCAGTACTGCATATAACAGGGGACGTGAAACAGCGGCGGACGCCGCAGGTCCTCCGCCCCGTAGTTATCGATGAAAGGAAATCCGGTGGCACAGAAGGTTCAGGTCCTTCTTGTCGACGACCTCGACGGCGGCGAGGCGGACGAGACCGTGACGTTCGCGCTGGACGGCAAGACATACGAGATCGACCTCACGACCGCCAACGCGGACAAGCTTCGCGGCCTTCTCGACCCCTACGTCAAGGGTGGTCGGCGTACCGGAGGCCGTGCTGCCGGAGGGCGCGGCAAGGCCCGTGCGGCTTCCGGCGGCAGCCAGGACACCGCGGCCATCCGCGCCTGGGCGAAGGAGAACGGCCACGAGGTCAACGACCGCGGTCGTGTCCCCGCCGCCATCCGCGAGGCCTACGAGAAGGCCAACGGCTGAGACTCGGACGGTCCGGTGCTCGCGCGCCGCAACCGGACGCGGTGGCAGTGCGTCGCCACCGTGTCCACCACCCGTACGAGGTCGGGGGTGCCCGTGGCGCCCCCCAACGCCGACATCGTCGGCAGCGAGGCTTCCACCTCGCGTCCCGGCTCGGGGGGCCGCAGCCATACGGCGGCCCCCTGTGAACCGGTGCCCTCCGGCATGCCCCCGCGCCCCGTGGCCCCGCCCGCGGGTGCCGGCGCCTCGATGTGACCGCCCGTTCCCACGGCTGTGAGGTCCAGGTCGAGGCCGCCCCAGTCCAGCCACTCCAGCAGCCCCGGCACCTCCTCGGCGCCGCCCGCCGCGACCAGCAGCCACATCCGCCCGTCGCGCAGCGCCACCGGCGAGCCCGGCCCGGGAATCGGGCCCAGGTGCCGCAGCGCCGCGAACCCCGCCTCCGCCGGCACGTCGAGCACATCGAAGCGCAGCCCCGTAATGAGGTGTACGGGCGTCCCGGGCACGGTCGCCCAGCCGAGATCGTTCTCGTACCACAGCCGTACCGCCTCGGACGGGAGGTCGCCCGGGGCGTCGCCCGGGGCGTCGCACGGGCTGTCGCCCGGCGTATCGCACCGGATGTCGCACCGGATGTCGCCCGAGACGTCGCCCGAGATGTCGCTCGGGTCGAGCGGTCGGCGAGGAAGGGGGACGATGGCCATGTCAGCAGCAACCGCGCAAAGGGGCCCGGAGTTACGCTGGGTGTCTGAGCGGATGCACAGGGTGCAGGGAAAGGGGGCGTTCAGCGGTGGGTGGCGACGCAAGGATGTTCGCCCTTAGCGGAGGGAACCGGTGCACCCGGCATGGAGTGTCAGTCCCTACGGGTAAGACATCCCTAGTGGGAGGGGGCGACACGCAGGAAAGGCCGTCTCACGTTCGCCATCGGCGTACTGATGGTGAGGGTAACTGCCTGGCCTGCGGGAACATCGTCTCGCACCATCGGGTTGGAGCAGATGTCGGCGTTCGGGACCCAGGAGGCAGCAACTTCTGTCTCCGCGAGAGCGGAGGTGAACCGGACGGTGTCGGCAGTTGGAATGAGCGGTCCCCGCTTGCGGGACTAAGCTGCGGAAGGACAGAGAGGGGAGCGTCCCCTTACTGCCTGACCGCTCTGAGGAGCGATTAACGATGTTCGAGAGGTTCACCGACCGCGCGCGGCGGGTTGTCGTCCTGGCTCAGGAAGAAGCCCGGATGCTCAACCACAACTACATCGGCACCGAGCACATCCTCCTGGGCCTGATCCACGAGGGTGAGGGTGTCGCCGCTAAGGCCCTGGAGAGCCTCGGGATTTCGCTCGAGGCGGTCCGCCAGCAGGTGGAGGAGATCATCGGTCAGGGCCAGCAGGCCCCGTCCGGCCACATCCCCTTCACCCCCCGTGCCAAGAAGGTCCTGGAGCTGTCGCTCCGCGAGGCCCTTCAGCTGGGCCACAACTACATCGGCACGGAGCACATCCTGCTCGGCCTGATCCGTGAGGGCGAGGGCGTCGCCGCCCAGGTCCTGGTCAAGCTGGGCGCAGATCTCAACCGGGTGCGGCAGCAGGTCATCCAGCTGCTCTCCGGCTACCAGGGCAAGGAGACCGCCACCGCCGGCGGTCCCGCCGAGGGCACCCCCTCCACGTCCCTGGTCCTCGACCAGTTCGGCCGGAACCTCACCCAGGCCGCTCGTGAGTCCAAGCTCGACCCGGTCATCGGGCGCGAGAAGGAGATCGAGCGGGTCATGCAGGTGCTGTCCCGCCGTACCAAGAACAACCCGGTCCTGATCGGTGAGCCCGGCGTCGGCAAGACCGCCGTCGTCGAGGGCCTCGCTCAGGCCATCGTCAAGGGCGAGGTGCCCGAGACCCTCAAGGACAAGCACCTCTACACCCTGGACCTCGGTGCGCTGGTCGCCGGCTCCCGCTACCGCGGTGACTTCGAGGAGCGCCTGAAGAAGGTGCTCAAGGAGATCCGCACCCGCGGCGACATCATCCTGTTCATCGACGAGCTGCACACGCTGGTCGGTGCGGGTGCCGCCGAGGGCGCCATCGACGCGGCCTCCATCCTGAAGCCGATGCTGGCCCGCGGTGAGCTCCAGACCATCGGTGCCACCACCCTGGACGAGTACCGCAAGCACCTGGAGAAGGACGCGGCCCTCGAGCGCCGCTTCCAGCCCATCCAGGTCGCCGAGCCGTCCCTGCCGCACACGATCGAGATCCTCAAGGGTCTGCGTGACCGGTACGAGGCGCACCACCGCGTCTCCATCACCGACGAGGCCCTCGTCCAGGCCGCCACCCTGGCCGACCGGTACATCTCGGACCGCTTCCTGCCGGACAAGGCGATCGACCTGATCGACGAGGCCGGCTCCCGGATGCGCATCCGCCGGATGACCGCGCCGCCGGACCTCCGCGAGTTCGACGAGAAGATCGCCGGTGTCCGCCGCGACAAGGAGTCCGCGATCGACTCGCAGGACTTCGAGAAGGCCGCCTCCCTGCGCGACAAGGAGAAGCAGCTCCTCGCCGCCAAGGCCAAGCGCGAGAAGGAGTGGAAGGCCGGCGACATGGACGTCGTCGCCGAGGTCGACGGCGAGCTGATCGCCGAGGTCCTCGCCACGGCCACGGGCATCCCGGTCTTCAAGCTCACCGAGGAGGAGTCCTCCCGCCTGCTGCGCATGGAGGAGGAGCTCCACAAGCGGGTCATCGGCCAGGACGACGCCGTCAAGGCGCTGTCGAAGGCGATCCGCCGTACGCGCGCCGGTCTGAAGGACCCGAAGCGTCCCGGTGGTTCGTTCATCTTCGCCGGCCCGTCCGGTGTCGGTAAGACCGAGCTGTCCAAGGCGCTCGCCGAGTTCCTCTTCGGCGACGAGGACGCGCTGATCTCCCTCGACATGTCGGAGTTCAGCGAGAAGCACACGGTGTCGCGTCTCTTCGGTTCGCCCCCCGGCTACGTGGGCTACGAGGAGGGCGGCCAGCTGACCGAGAAGGTCCGCCGCAAGCCGTTCTCCGTCGTCCTCTTCGACGAGGTCGAGAAGGCCCACCCGGACATCTTCAACTCGCTGCTGCAGATCCTGGAGGACGGTCGTCTGACCGACTCCCAGGGCCGGGTCGTGGACTTCAAGAACACGGTCATCATCATGACGACCAACCTCGGCACGCGGGACATCTCCAAGGGCTTCAACCTGGGCTTCGCGGCCTCGGGTGACACGAAGACCAACTACGAGCGCATGAAGAACAAGGTCTCGGACGAGCTGAAGCAGCACTTCCGGCCCGAGTTCCTCAACCGCGTGGACGACGTCGTCGTCTTCCCGCAGCTCACCCAGGCCGACATCCTGCGGATCGTCGACCTGATGATCGGCAAGGTGGACGAGCGCCTCAAGGACCGGGACATGGGCATCGAGCTCTCCCAGTCCGCCAAGGAGCTGCTGTCCAAGAAGGGCTACGACCCCGTGCTGGGCGCCCGGCCGCTGCGCCGGACCATCCAGCGCGAGATCGAGGACACGCTGTCCGAGAAGATCCTCTTCGGCGAGCTGCGCCCCGGTCACATCGTGGTCGTCGACACGGAGGGCGAGGGCGACACCCAGACCTTCACCTTCCGCGGCGAGGAGAAGTCGGCACTGCCCGACGTCCCGCCGATCGAGCAGGCGGCCGGCGGCGCCGGTCCGAACCTGAGCAAGGACGCGTAGTCCGCTGCGCGAGGCTTGAGCGTTCAAAGGGGCTGCCCCGGGACTTCGGTCCCGGGGCAGCCCCCTTTTCGCGTGGCGGACGGCGTGTTGGTGGGCTCAGAGCACGCTGTCCGACCGTTCCACGGCGACCGGCACCGGCAGAAGCCCGAGAACGCGCTCCGGGACCGTGTCGACGTCCGGCGCGAGGTGAATTGTGGTGGTCCGCAGGTTGGGAAAGAGCTCCGGCACTTTCGAGAGGTCCTCGGTCCCCGTGAACGAGTTGAGCCGTAGGTGGGTGACGTTCGGCAGAACGGGGCCCGCTTCCCACCCGACGGCGTTCCAGTTGACGCGCAAATTCTCCAGGGCGGGCATGCGGGCGATCTCCCCGAAGTCGTCCGCGGTGAGCCTTTCGAGGAGCTTGGCAAGACTCAGGGTCTTCACTGAGCGCAGTTGTCCGAGTCCGCGCAGAGCGGTGTGCTTGAGTGCGCTTCTGGTGAATCGCAGATACTCCAGCGGCAGCCCCGGCGGAAGGGCCTCGTCGACGGAATCGGCGCACAACGGGATACCGAGGTCCAGCGACTCCAGCGTCGGTGAAGCCGAGAGAACATGAAGAGCACCCGGCCTTTCCAGTCCCGGCAGGCTATTCAAGGCCAGCCAGGTGAGCGGAAGTTCGGTCAGCGGCGTCAGATCGTCGACGTGGGGACCGGTGCCGTGGATGTCCAGATGAGTGAGCCGGTCCAGTCCCCTGAGGAAGCCCAGACTCCGCAGAATTCGGTTGTCCCGGAGGATGAGTGCGCGCAGTTGCCCGGGAAGCAGGGCGGCACGGAGCGCGGCACAGTCGTGGTCGCCCACCATCTGGACGCGGCCCCGTCCGCCGAGGGCGCGCAGTTCCCGGGCGTGCTCCGCCGAGTGGACGCTGACGTAGAGATCGTCTGCGGGGAGGTCGGCGATGATCTCCTCGGCGTATCGGCGGGTGTCGAAGCGGTGCCAGGTCCAGGCAAGCTGGGCGCGGACCGGCGGGAACGGGTGGGACCGGAAGCGGGCGAGGACGGGCAGAGCGGCGTCGGTACCCACGAGGGACGCGGTGAGGACGACGGCCCGCGCCTCACGGTCTGTGAGCCCTTCCGGCCCCGGCAGAAGCTCCAGCACGAGCGGACCGCAGGAAGCCAGCAGCCGGGCCTCCTCGGTGGTGCGGGGAGGAATCAACGGGGCCGCTGCTTCCTCCACGGCCGCCCGGACCCGCGGATCGAGTTCCGTGGCGTGCTCCAAGCATGCGAGGGCGAGCAGACGTATCCGTGCGCTGCGGGAGGTGTCCGGGGCGCCCGCCGCGGCGTCGACCAGGTCCCCGAGCAGACCTGCCCGTTCCCGCGGTCGGGCGTGCGCGACGGCCATGCGGATCACATCGGCCCACTGTTCGTCCTCGGCGTTGCGTACGAGGAGGCCGAAGTCGCCATCCTCCACGGCGGCCTTGGCGCCCAGATGGTCCTGGAAGGTGCGGTGGACGAACTCCACGGAGTCCGAGGTCGGTTCGCGGAGGAGACCGCTGCGCAGGAGAAGGTGGCGCAGGATCTGTTCGGCGTCGCCCTGGGCGGCTGCCGCCGGAAGGGACGGCAGGACGTCGGCGATGATCCGGACCGCGCGTTCACGATCCATCTCCGACTGGTTGTTGCGGATCAGCCAGTACGCCAGGCGCTGCAGGAGCTGGATCTGGGGGAGCTCGGTGAGGTGGATTCCGTCCACACCGGCGGGCCGACCGCCGTCGATGCGCGGGAACATGTCACGTTCCTCGTCGCGGCGGCACAGCAACATCGACAGAGCGGCGTCGTACAGCTCCCGTCTGCCGTGCGGGAGATGGCCGCGTCGGTCGTGATGGAGGGCACAGATCAGACCGCACATCAGGGGGTTGGTGGCGAGCCGGCCGAGGTCGGGTTTGGTGCGGACGGCGTCGAGGAGGGAGCGCTCGTGGTTGAGGAGGCGTTCCCGCTCGGACGCGCGAGCATCGACCTGGGCCGCTGTGTGCCAGCGGGCGACGAAGGCGGCCACGTCGTCCGGGCTCATGGGAGACAGGGCCAGTTCGGTGAAGCCGTCGGGGGCGAGCCAGTTTTCCCGTACGGCGGAGGGACGGGAGGTCACCAGCCACCGGTTGCCCGGATAGACCTCCAGCAGCTCGCGCAGCCAGCGGCGGGTGCGCTCCCGTTCGCGTTCGGGGATCTCGTCGATTCCGTCGACCAGGAGCAGACCCCTGCGGGCGGTGAGGACGCGGTCCACCCAGCCGGCGGGCTGGGCGGCGTGGAAGGGGGCACGTACGGCGGCCAGGAACGCGTCGGGGGAGGGGAGGCCGTCGGGTCGACGGATCAAGGTGCGCAGGGGCAGTACGAAGGGGATACGGTCCCCGCGTTCGCCTCGGGCCGTCGTCACCGCCAGCCATTGCACCAAAGTCGTCTTGCCGGAGCCGGCGACCCCGCGCAGCAAGACCCGCTCGTGGTCCGCGAGGGCCTCTTCGGCGGGGAGCTTCGCGGCCGCCGCCGCTGTGCGCGTGCCGTAGGAGCCGGCCGTCTCGTCGTCCTCGGCGGAGCGCAGCGCCTGGAGGCCGAGGTAGGCGACGTCGAGGGGCCAGCGCTCGGGTGAGTTGACCAGGTCGATGCCGTAGATCGTGAGGTGGCTGTGTCTGGTGCTGACATGGGCGAGATAACGGTGTTCGAAGGCGGAGTCGGTGCCGCCGGTCATGGGAGTGCGGGCGATCAGTGCGTCGACCTTGGCGATGAGCTCGGCCTGGCGGCGGGTCTGCTCCACGAGAGTGCGGGGCACGAAAGTGGAGCGTTGGGTGAAGAAGTGCAGGATGTGGAGGCAGGCAGCGGTGAGCACGCGCTCGTAGAAGAGCGTCGACTCGAAGGAGAGGTGGTGCGTCACCGTCCGGCTGCGGGAACGGAGCTGGAGTGCGAGCGCCTCCTCGCCCAGCTCGACCGCCTGTACGTCGGTCATGGTGAGGTCCCCGAGGGCGTACAGCGTCTGGGTGAGGGCGGTGACGACTGCCGGTTCCTCGTGAGCGGGAAAGGAGCGTTCGCCGGCCCTCTGCGCGCGGTCGACCAGTTGGGCAGCCACTTTGCTGACGTCTCGCCCGTCGAGCGTCCGTTTCTCGCCTTTGAACGACACGATTCCGGAAATCCGTACCGGTCTGTCGACGAGCCCCGCGCCCGCGCCTTCTTGGACGAACAGTTTTCTGATCAGCGGTGTCACCAGGCTGGACGCCAGGCGCAGACCTAAGACCGAGGACTCCACTTCATTCCCCCCAGGTGTGGTGGATCACGGCTCAGCTTAGGAGTGCCGCTGAATTCGTGGGGGCGTGGCGCGTAGTCCGGGTCACATTTGGGTGGGGGTTTTCGGGTGGGGGCGGTGACATGGGGCATAGGGCCTGCGTCACGTACTAGGTGGAATAGTTGCGGGGCGGCGATGGGGCAAAACGGACTTTTGGTGCGTTGTTTGAGTGGGTGTGGGTTGAGGTGCACGGCTTCGGGGGTTTTGGGGGATGAAGTGGCGAGTGGGAGGGCTGAGGGTTTGTACGGCCTTGTGTCGTAGATGGGGGGTTTTGGGTGGCGGGGGGAGTGCGGGTACCAAGGGACGTGCCATTCGGCGGTCGCGGTTGAGCGCCGGGTGGTCTTCGTGTGCCTCCCGAGGCACCGGTCCCTGTCTCCGTCCCCCGTGAGGTCCCCATGTCGCAGCGCGTTCGCTCCCCCCGTACCCGTATGTCCGCCCTTCGTGTCCGTGCCGCCGCCGTCGTGGCCGCCGGAGTGGGAGTCTCGGGTGTGCTGGGCGTCGGGGTCGCGGCCGCGGCCGGCGGTGCTCAGAGCGCCGGCGCCGTCCAGACCTCGGGTGTCGCCCAGGCCGCCGCGGCCAAGAAGGCGACCTCGTGGGTCACGCCCGTCAAGGGCTACAAGCTCAGCGCCAGCTACGCCCAGGCCGGCAACATGTGGAACTCCACGCACAGCGGGCAGGACTTCGCCGTCAAGAGCGGTACGGCCGTCTTCGCCGCGCACGGCGGCACCGTCGTGAAGGCCGGTGGCAACGGCGCCGGTGACGGCCCCGCGTACGGCAACGCCGTCGTCGTCAAGCACGGCAACGGCTCGTACTCGCAGTACGCCCACCTCTCCCGCGTCCAGGTGAAGGTCGGGCAGATCGTGAAGACCGGGCAGCGCATAGCCCTCTCCGGCAACACCGGTAACTCCAGCGGGCCGCACCTGCACTTCGAGATCCGTACGACCGCGAACTACGGCTCCGCCGTCGACCCCGTCGCCTTCCTGCGCGGCAAGGGCATCACCCTCTGACCGACGGCGTGACGCGCCCTCAGGCCCCCGGCGTGCCCGTGTGCGCCTGGGTCACCAGATCGATCGCGACCTCCAGGACAGCCCTGCGCTTGTCCTCGGGGTCGCCTTCGACGTCCCGGAGCACGAACATCCCGGCGTGCATGGTGAACAGGGCGCTGATGCAGCGGACCTGGTCGGTCAGGGCGGCGTCCGGCTCCTTGATGGTGTCGATCAGGCGCAGCATGCGGTCCTTGAACGACTCTCCGACGCTCAGTTCCCGTACCGTCGCCTGGTTCTCCTGCATGAAGCGGAAGAGGGGCGCCACGTCGGCCAGGGCCTCGCTGTAGCGGCGCAGGATCTCCCGCTTGGTGTCGAGGGTGCGCGGCTGGTGGTCCGCCCACTCGATCAGTTCGTCGATCGGGCGCTGGAGGTCCTGGAAGAGGCTGACGAGGATGTCCTCCTTCGTCTTGAAGTGGTAGTAGAGCGCCGCCTTCGTCACCTCCAGACGCTCGGCGATCTCCCGGAGCGAGGTCTTCTCGTAGCCCTGCTCGGCGAAGAGTTCGAGGGCGACGTCCTGGATGCGCTGACGGGTGTCGCCGCGGCGATGCCGTTTCGGCGCCGCGCCGGCGGGCGTGGTACCGGTGGGCGTCTCGCCGTCGGCTGTCGTCTCGCTCATCCTGCTACTCCTCGTCGCCGCGACCCCGGTGGTGGGTCAAGCCTCTGCCAAGCCCGCCGAACTTACTTGACGACCGGCTAGTTGGGGGCCTAGTTTCCCCAAGTGTAGTCAACTAGCCGGGCGGCAAGTAAGTAGGGAAGCGGTCCGGGGGGAAGGAAGGACCGCCATGAGCGCGGACACCGAGAAGGAAACGACCAGAGGGGCCGGCGGGGCCGCGGGGGCGGTGGGTGCCGCCGCTGTGGCCGACGAGGAGATCCGTGACGCGGTCCCCGGCGGAGCTTCCGGCGAGGGTGAGGGTGCGGGCGCGAAGGAGCCACAGCCGCGCAGTGTGCGCGTCGTGCTGTTCGCCCTCATGATCGCGATGCTGCTCGCGATGCTCGACAACATGATCGTGGGCACCGCGATGCCGACGATCGTGGGCGACCTCGGCGGGCTCGAACACCTGTCGTGGGTGGTGACCGCGTACACGCTCGCGACCGCCGCCTCCACGCCCATCTGGGGCAAGCTCGGCGACCTCTACGGCCGCAAGAGCGTCTTCATGACCTCGATCGTGATCTTCCTGATCGGATCGGCGCTCAGCGGCATGGCCCAGGACATGGGTCAGCTGATCGGCTTCCGTGCCCTCCAGGGCCTTGGCGCCGGCGGCCTCATGGTCGGCGTCATGGCGATCATCGGCGATCTGATCCCGCCGCGGGAGCGGGGCAAGTACCAGGGCATGATGGCCGGGGTCATGGCCCTCGCGATGATCGCGGGGCCGCTGGTCGGGGGGACCATCACCGACCACTGGGGATGGCGCTGGTCCTTCTACATCAACCTGCCGCTCGGCGTGGTCGCGCTGGCCGCCATCAGTGTCGTCCTGCATCTGCCGAAGCCGTCGCGCGAGGCGCGGTCGGCGCGGAGCATCGACTATCTGGGCGCGGCGCTGCTGACCGTCGGCATCACGGCGATCGTGCTGGTCACGACCTGGGGCGGCACCGAGTACGCGTGGGGGTCGGCCGTCATCATGGAGCTCGCCGCGATCGGTGTGGCCGCGCTGGTGGGGTTCCTGTTCGTGGAGACCAGGGCGGCCGAGCCGGTGATGCCGCTGCACATCTTCCGCAGCCGGAACTTCACCCTGATGTCCCTGATCGGGTTCATCACCGGGTTCGTGATGTTCGGCGCGGTCCTCTTCCTCCCGCTCTACCAGCAGTCCGTGCAGGGCGCGTCCGCGACCAACTCCGGGCTGTTGCTGCTGCCGATGCTCGGCGCGATGCTCGCGGTGTCGATGGTCGCGGGTCGCGTGACCACGGGCAGCGGACGCTACAAGGTCTTCCCCCTCGTCGGCAGCGTCCTGATGATCGTGGGACTCTTCCTGCTGGCGCAGATGGACACCGGGACGAGCCGGCTGACGTCCGGGGTGTTCATGGCGGTGCTCGGTTCCGGTATGGGATGCCTGATGCAGATCACCATGCTCGTCGCGCAGAACAGCGTCGAGATGAAGGACATGGGCGTCGCGTCCTCCACGACCACGCTGTCCCGGACGCTCGGGTCGTCCTTCGGTGTCGCGATCATGGGCGCGCTGTTCAACAGCCGGGTCCAGGACGTCATGGCCGAGCGGGCCGGTGCGCTGGGGTCCGAGGTGACCGAGCAGTCCGCGCAGCTGGACGCGGCGAGCCTGGCGAAGCTGCCGGTGCCGGCGCGGGAGGCGTACCAGTTCGCGGTGTCCTCCGGCACGCACTCGGCGTTCCTGCTGGGCTCCGTGGTGGCCGTCCTCGCACTGGTGGCCGCGGTGTTCGTGAAGGAGGTGCCGCTGCGGGGAGCCGGGGGGCCGCCCGTAGCGGGGGAGTAGACGAAGCCGAGGGCACCGTCTCGTGAAGGGCAGGGGTTCGCCCCCTGCCCTTCAGGCTGTCGTCTCGCCCGGCATCGGCAGCATCGGGTAGCTGCCCGTGTTGGTGGGGGCGTGTTCGGGCAGCCAGAGGACGGCCACGGCGCCCTCCGCCGGTACGGAGTCCGGGGCGCCGGGCGGTCGGATGTTGCGGAAGGTGAGGCGGGCGCCGAGGACCCGGGCCTGACCGGCGGCGATGGTGAGGCCGAGGCCGTGGCCCTGGCCGGCGCGGTCCGAGGCGCCGGTACGGAAGCGGCGCGGGCCGTCGGCCAGCAGCTCCTCGGGGAAGCCGGGACCGTGGTCGCGGACCCGGATGACCCGTCCCTCGACGGACACCTCGATCGGCGGCCTGCCGTGCTTCGCCGCGTTGGCCAGCAGATTGAGCAGTACCCGTTCCAGGCGGCGGGGGTCCGTCGTCACCTCCGACTCATGGACCACCTGCACGCGCACACCCGCGTCCCGAGCCGCCACCCGCCGGCTCACGAACTCGCCCAGCATGATGTCCTGCAACTCGGCCCGCTCCGACGCGCCGTCGAGCCGAGCCACCTCCAGCACGTCCTCGACGAGGGTCCGCAGCGCCTGGGCCCGGTCGCGGACCAGCTCGGTGGGGCGCCCCGGAGGGAGCAGCTCCGCCGCGGTGAGCAGCCCCGTCACCGGGGTGCGCAGCTCATGGGCGATGTCCGCCGTCACCCGGCGCTCCGCCTCGATCCGCTGCCGCAGCGTGTCGGCCATGGCGTCCACCGCCCGCGCCAGCTCGGCGGTCTCGTCCCGTGTGACCCCGCCGATCGCGTCCTGCACCCGGACGTCGGTCTCGCCCTTGGCGACCTGGTTCGCGGCGGCCGCCGCCTTGCGCAGCCGGCGGGACATCCGCCCGCCGATGAGGACACCGAGGGCCGAGCCGCCGAAGACGACCGCGATCGAGCCGATGATCAGGGCCTGGTCGAGATCCCGCAGCACGGTCGAGCTGTGGTCGGTGTGCGTGTGCAGCGACAGCACCCGGTTGTCCTTCAACGGCACCGCCGCCCAGATGTCGGGCACCCCGTCGGGGCCCTCCGAGACATACGTCGCCCGGCGGCCCTCCATGACCTTGGCCAGCAGGTCCTGCGGGATCTCGGGGTCGTTGATCCGCACCCCGAACGCCCCCGACTTCAGCGGGCGACCCGACTCGTACATGCGCTGGGCGACCTGGATGCGCTCGTCGGCCAGGTCGCGCGCGTTGTCCAGCATCGACACCCGCGCCGCGTTGTGCACGACCAGGCTCAGCGCGATCGCCACCAGTGCCCCGACGAACGCGATCGCCGCGCTGAGCTGCCAGCGCAGCCCGGTGCGCAGACCCGAGACCGGGCCCCCGGAGACCGTGTCGACGCCGTCTGCGGCTCCGGCACCCGAGCCACCTGCCCCGGCCCCACGCCCGGCGCCCGCGACGACACCGCTCCGGCCGCCACCGCCGCCGCTCCCCGCACCCACACCGCTCCAGGGGCCCGTGCCCCGGCCGCCGCCCAGGTTGACCCCGGCGCCCGGACCGCCCGCCGCACCGGTTCTCGGCCGGGCGGCGTCCGAACCGGCCCCGCCCGGCGCTCCCGGCCCCCGCCGTCCTCGTATCCCCCTCATGGCCATACCGGCGGCCCCGCTCAGGCCTTGAGCTTGTAGCCGAAGCCGCGGACCGTCTCGATGCGGTCCTGGCCGATCTTCGTGCGCAGTCGCTGCACATGGACGTCGACGACACGGGTGTCGCCGCCCCAGCCGTAGTCCCAGACACGTTCGAGGAGCTTGTCACGGGACAGGACCGTGCCGGGGGCCGAGGAGAACTCCAGGAGCAGCCGCATCTCGGTCGGCGTCAACGCCACCGGGTCGCCGGCCTTGCGTACCTCCATGCCCTCGGTGTCGACCACCAGCTCGCCGAAGGTGAGGACCCCGTCGGTGCCGGCGGACCCGTGGTCGTCGGCGCGGGAGTCGCCGCCGCTCGCGTGCCCGAAGCGGCGCAGCACCGCCCGGATCCGGGCGACCAGGACGGCGCCGTCGAACGGCTTGGTGACGTAGTCGTCGGCGCCCGCCTCCAGACCGAGGACCACGTCGATGGAGTCGGCGCGCGCGGAGAGCATGATCACCGGGACGGTCGACTCGTCACGGATTCGGCGGCACAGCGAGACCCCGTCGAGGCCGGGGACCATGACGTCGAGGAGCGCGATGTCCGGCCGGTTCGCCCGGAACGCCTCCAGCCCCGACAGCCCGTCGGGCATGGCCGTGACCGCGAAGCCGTCCCGCTCCAGGGCGAGCTGGGTGGCCTCGCGGATGACATCGTCGTCCTCGACGAACAGGACGTGGGTCTGCTCTGCCATCCGGTCTTCTCGTCCGCTCTCGGTAGTGATCGGTGGGGTGGGGGAAGGGCTGGGCCGGTGTCAGCGGGGTGCGGGAGTGGGCGACTCCGCGCCGCCCACCGAGGTGCTGTACTCCGTGCGCGTACTGGACCGTTCGACGAAGCGGTCCTTCAGCCAGCGGTAGGTGGTCACGTCCTCGCTGGACGGATACGCGGACGGGTCGCCGTACCGGTCGTTCTCGTACAGCTGCCGGGTCACCAGCAGGTCGCCGCGGTCGATCTCCGCGTACACCGGCGGCTGTTCGGAGAGGAAGACGCTGCGGTACTTGCCCTTCTCCGAGCGGTACACGTACGAGGCCACGCCGACGGCGTCCGCGCAGGACAGCACGTTCACCACGATGTCGTCCGTCGAACCGCCGGTCAGATCGCCGTAGATGACGTCGATCGGCGGCTTGTCGGCCACGCACGGCTCCAGGTCGGCCTTCACCGCCTTGCTGACCTGCGGGTCGGCCCGGACCAGCCGCACCACCTCGTCCACGCTCGGCTGGTCGCCGTGCGCCGAGGCGGAGACGGCCGGTGACGCGGCGCCGGCCTTCAGCGAGTCGCTGTCCGCCGGGCCCTCGTCGCGTGCGCCGGTGCCGCCCGTGCCGCAGGCGGATACGGAAAGGCCGAGGGCGGCGAGCACGGCCACCGCCGTGATCGCCGCCTTCGAAGCCTGCCTGGCCCCTTGGCCGGGGCCGGCCTCTGTGCTCAGGCCGCGCAACGCTCCTGCTCCTTGTTCGGTGCGAGCGCGCGGGCGGCGCGCTCTGCGAGGTCCCGCGACTCCAGCTCCTCGCGGAGCCGGGCCAGCGCACGGTGGAGCGTGCTCTTCACGGTTCCGGCCGACATGCCGAGGGCGGCGGCCGTCTCCTCCGTGGACATCTGCTCCCAGTGTCGCAGCACCACGACGCTGCGCTGCTTCGGAGCGAGCACCTTCATGATGTCCATGAGGAGCGCGCGGTCCGCGTGCTGCTCGGTGGAGTCGTCGATGCAGGCGTCCGGGAGCTGCTCGGTGGGGACCTCCTCCAGCTTCCGGGCCCGCCACCACTCGGTCCGCGTGTTGATCATGACCCGGCGCAGATACGCGTCCGCCAGCCGCTTGTCGGCGATGCCGTCCCAGCGGCCGTACGTCCGGGCCAGTGCCGTCTGCAGCAGATCCTGGGCGTCCACCGGGTCCGGTACGAGCCGGCGGGCGCTGCGCAGCAGCGCGTCCTGCCGGGTGCGGACGTACTCCTCGAATTCGAGCACCTCGCCGTGCGCCATGATCAACCGCCTCCGTTCCCCGTTTGCCGACCAGCGCGCGGTCTGCGCCGTCGGTTCTCCGCTCCGTCGTGCCGCCGAACGCGTTCTGGTCGTGCGTTCCGCCGCCGCGTCCCGCTGGTTCGTTCGTGTGTTCCCGCGGTACGTCGAAGAAGCTACGGAGCTGTTGTCACGGAGGTGTCCGAGGCAGCCTGCGGAGAACGCTCGGCTGTCCGTCGGTTGTGTAACAGAAGTAGGAACGGGGTAAAGCGAGGGGCGATTCGGGGCGGGTATCGGGTGATTCGCCCCCGCGGGGCCCGCCGGATCGCTGTTACGGAGCCCGCCGCGTCTGCCCTGACCGGAGCACGCGTGTGCCCTGACCGGAGCGCGGGCGGGTCCGTCGCGGACTCCGGTCAGGGCCGGGTGACGAGCGTCAGGTGAGGGGGAGTCGGTAGAAGCCGTCGGGGAGGGGCTCCACCAGCCCGTCGGAGACCAGTCCGTCGAGCGCCCGGGCCCGCTGCACCGGCTCGTCCCAGACCCGGTCGAGCACCGTCTGCGGTACGGGCTCCACCGCGTCCCGCAGCACGGCGAGGAGCTTGCCGCGCACCTGCCGGTCGGTCCCGGCGTACGTCTGGCCCCGACGCGCCGGCCCGTCGTGCGCGGGCTTCCCGGCGAGCCGCCAGGCGCACTGCGCGGCGATGGGGCAGTGATGGCAGGACTCGTTCTTCGCCGTGCACACCAGCGCGCCCAGCTCCATCGACGCGGCCGCCCAACGCGACGCCGTGCCCTCGTCCTGCGGCAGCAGGGCGCGCGCCAGCTTCCGCTCGGCGGCCGTCGTGGCGTTCGGCGGGTACTGCGTGCCGGTGACCGCGCGGGCGAGGACCCGGCGGACGTTGGTGTCCAGCACGGCGTGCCGCTGCCCGTACGCGAACGACGCCACGGCCGCCGCCGTGTACTCCCCGATGCCCGGCAGCGCCAGCAGCTGCGCGTGGTCCCTCGGTACGTCGCCGCCGTGCCGTTCCGTTATGGCCGCCGCCGCGCCGTGCAGCCGCAGCGCCCGGCGGGGATAGCCGAGCCGGCCCCACGCGCGCACCGCCTCACCCGGCGGTTCCTTCGCGAGGTCCGCGGGGCGGGGCCAGCGGGACAACCACTGCTCGTAGACCGGCAGCACGCGGTTGACCGGCGTCTGCTGAAGCATGAACTCACTGACCATCACCCCCCACGGGCCGGCCTCCGGCCGCCGCCACGGAAGATCCCGCGCGTGCGTCTCGAACCAGGCGATCACCGGGGTGTGCAGGGGGGAGGCGGACGGGGTCGGGTCGACGGTGTTGCCCTGGGGCTTGGTGGGTGCAGTCATGGCACGTCCGATCCTGCCATGTCGCTCCGCTGGGGTGGTGGGGGCGCGGCGGAGGGGTTGGGGCACCTGTTGTATGCCGGGTGCGGGTGGGTGGGGGGCGTTGGCGCAGTTCCCCGCGCCCCTGAAGGGAACGGGCCTGCGGCCCGCCCTTCATGAAAAGCACGGGGCGCAGCCCCGGTCGCTTGCCAGGGGCGCGGGGAACTGCGCGAGCAACCACGAACCACCCGCACCCGCCGAACGAACCGCGCGCCCCCGAGCTATTAGGCGCCCGGCCACCCCAACAACGGTCCCAGCCTCGTCGCGATGTCCGTCAGGATCTGGACATAGTCCTCGTGCTCGAAGGTGAACGGCAGGGCGAACGCCACCTCGTCGACCTCGCGGAACGCGACCTGCGCGTGCAGCCGCTCGGCGATCTCCTCGGACGTCCCCACGAGGTCCGGCGCGAACAGCAGCCGCCCCGGCCCCTGCGGCGCCGCCGTCCGGGGCAGGCGGGCGGCCGCGTACGCCTCGTACCTGGCCCGCTGCTCCACACTCGCGGAGTCCGTCGGAATCACCACCAGCCCCTGCGAGACCCGCGCCCGCTCCCCGTCGGGGTGGTGCGCGCGGAACTGCCGGATGTGCGAGAGCTGGATCGCGGCGAAGTCCGCCGACCCGGCCCCGGCCTCCTCGTTCCCCGGTGCGCCCTCGCTCGGCGTCGTCTCCCCCGGCTCCGCCTTCACGACGCTGCTGGTGAGGAAGTTCATTCCGTTCTCCCCGGCCCAGCGGGCCGACCGCAGGCTGCCGCCGCCGTACCACAGACGGCTTCCCAGGCCGGTGGAGTGCGGCTGGACCCGGTTCGAGAAGACCTCGAACCCCATGGTGCCGCTGAACTCCGTGGCCGCCTCCCCGCGCACGAAGCCGAGGAGCCGCCGGACCCGCTCGAAGCTGAAGTCCTCGGAGTCGGCGGTGTCGGGGTAGAGCGCCGACTTGACCGTGTCGTAGTGCATCGGCGGCCCCACGCTGACACCGGGGTTCAGCCGGCCGCCGGACAGGATGTCGACCGTCGCCAGGTCCTCCGCGAGCCGCAGCGGGTTCTCCCAGCCCAACGGGATGACGGCGGTGCCCAGTTCGATACGGCTCGTGCGCTGTGAGGCCGCCGCGAGCACGGCGACGGGAGAGGAGATGCCGTACTGGAGGTGACGGTGGCGCAGCCAGGCGCTGTCGAAGCCGAGCCGTTCGCCCAGCTCGATGATCTCCAGGGTCGACTCGTGGCCCCGCCGGGGGTCCGCCTCGTCGAACAGCCCGATGGTCAGAAAGCCCAGCTTCCGCAACGGCCGCGAGCCCGGCGGCACGGGGTGGTCCATGGTCGTCCTCCAACTGGTACGCGGTGGGGACGATTGTCGCAGGCGGGCGGCTTGGGGGAGTCGTGCACCGTTCCGGTGAACATGTGCGGGGGGAAAGGGGAGTTGACCTTTCGCGCCGCTGATCGTCGTGATCACGGACGGTGTCCGTTTCGCCTTGATGGTTACTGACCGCGATCGGTAACGTCCCTGCTCAGGCGGTGAGTCGGGCCTACCAGGATGATGATCCGGAAAAGTTGCGGTTCAGGGCGGCGGGTGGGGCCGGTTAAGTGCCTGATCTCTCGTACAGTTTGCGCCGTGGGATCTCTGCGCAATCCGGTCGGGCCGCTTCCCTCCACCATCTACTGGCGACGGAGGGCCGTCATCGCGGCCGTCCTCGGCGTGCTCGCCCTTCTGATCGTATGGGTCGTCACCGGCGGTGGCGGCAACGGCAAGAACGGCGCGGGCGACTCCAACGGCAAGAACCCCGCGCCCTCCATCACCCCCGGGCCCTCCGGCTCCGGCCCGGCGATCAGCCAGGCGCCCGGCGGCCGTGACGAGACGGGCGACGAGTCCGGCTCCGGGGGCGACAGCTCCGGATCCGGCTCGGACTCCGGCTCCAGCTCGGGCTCCGGGGCCGGCGGTGGCGACGGCGGTTCGAGCGCCTCCGGGGGCGGCTCGTCCAGCGGCGGCACCGGGAGCGGTGGCGGGAGCACCTCCGGCGAGCAGGTGCCGGCGGGGTCCAGCCTGCCCAACTGCGCGGCCTCGGCGGTGAAGTTGAGCATCCGCAGTGTGCGCAACGCCTACGCGCCCGGTACGGACCCCACGTTCGAGCTCGTCGCCCGCAACTCCTCGGGCAGCGACTGCAAGCTCGACCTCGGCCCGGACCACACGATCGTGACGATCACGGCGACCGGGGCCGACGACGCGTTCTGGTCCTCCGACGACTGCCACGAGACCGCCGGCAGCCTGCTGTTCCGGGTCCCGGCCGGCGACCAGGTCACCTACACCGTCCAGTGGAACCGGGACCCCAGCGCCCCCAACTGCGCCACCCCGTCCGCCGGTTCGGCCAAGCCCGGCACGTACCTCATCGAGGCGAAGGCCCCCGGCCTGACCAAGGACCGGACGTCCTTCGTCCTGGAGAAGGACTGACCCTCCGGGGCGAGCGCGCCGGCCTCCCGGCGGGCGGCCCTCCGGAGCGGGACGCGCGTGCCGCGATCGGTCAGGGGCGTGGGGGTTGGTTCGGCTGACCGCCGGAGGCTAGACGTAGCGCTCCAGGATCGAGGACTCCGCCAGGCGCGACAGGCCCTCGCGGACGCTGCGGGCGCGGGCCTCACCGACGCCGTCGACGGTCTGGAGGTCGTCGACGCTCGCGGCGAGCAGCTTCTGCAGGCCGCCGAAGTGTTCCACCAGGCGGTCGATGATGGCGCCCGGCAGGCGGGGGACCTTCGCCAGGAGGCGGAAGCCGCGCGGGGAGACCGCCGAGTCCATGCCCTCGGGGGAGCCGGTGTAGCCCAGGGCCCGTGCCACCGTGGGCAGTTCGAGGAGTTCCGCGTGGGAGAGGGCGTCCAGCTCGGACAGTGCCTCGTCGACCGTACGGGAACGTTTGGCCGTGGGCTCGGGGACGTAGTCCCGGACCACCAGCTCCCGTTCCGGCTCCACGCCCGCGATGAGCTCGTCCAGCTGGAGGGCCAGAAGGCGGCCGTCCGTACCCAGTTCGACGACGTACTCGGCGATCTCCGTGGCGATGCGCCGGACCATCTCCAGACGCTGGGCCACCGCCGAGACGTCCCGGACCGTCACCAGGTCCTCGATCTCCAGCGCTGACAACGTTCCCGCGACCTCGTCCAGGCGGAGCTTGTACCGCTCCAGCGTCGCGAGGGCCTGGTTGGCGCGGGACAGGATCGCCGCCGAGTCCTCCAGGACACGGCGCTGCCCGTCGACGTACAGCGCGATCAGGCGCATCGACTGGGAGACGGAGACCACCGGATACCCGACCTGTTTGCTCACACGGTCCGCGGTGCGGTGCCGGGTACCTGTCTCCTCCGTCGGGATCGTCGGGTCCGGGACCAGTTGGACACCTGCCCGCAGGATCTTCGACAGGTCCGAGGAGAGGACGATGCCGCCGTCCAGCTTGCACAGCTCACGCAGCCGCGTGGCCGTGAACTCGACATCCAGGACGAAACCACCGGTGCACATCGGCTCGACGGTCTTGTCGAAGCCGAGCACGATGAGTCCGCCGGTGTTGCCGCGGAGAATCCGCTCAAGCCCGTCGCGCAGCGCCGTGCCCGGGGCCACGGCGCTCAGTGAGGCGCGCATCAGGCCATCGGCACCGGAGCTCCCACCGGACTTTCCGGGAGCTGCTGCCCGGTCGTTGGCTGCCACTGCACTCCTCCGGTCGCAGGTTCTGGGGCGCTCCCGTTTCGCACACGTGGTTCGTACGGACGGGCGAGACCTGGGCAAAGTCTACCGGCGGTCCTCGTCGTCCCGTGGGGCGTCTCGACGACGGGATCGGGGCAGTACCCGCAGCGCGTCCCCCATGTCCGCCACTTCCAGCACCTTCATACCGGGAGGAACCTTGCCGGGATCGGACGGAACGAGCGCGTGCGTGAAGCCGAGGCGGTGCGCCTCCGCGAGGCGGCGCTGCACACCGGTGACCCTTCTGACCTCGCCGGCGAGGCCCACTTCGCCGATCGCCACGAGGTTCTTGGGCAGCGGGGTGTCGCTCGCCGCGGACGCCAGGGCGAGCGCGATCGCCAGGTCCGCGGCGGGCTCGGACAGCTTCACGCCGCCCACCGTCGCGGAGTAGATGTCCCTTTTGCCCAGAGCGGCGATCCGGCCGCGCTGCTCCAGGACCGCCAGGACCATCGAGACCCGCGAGGTCTCCAGGCCGGACGTGGTGCGGCGGGGGGAGGGGAGCTGGGAGTCGACTGTGAGCGACTGCACTTCGGCGACGAGCGGGCGGCGGCCCTCCAGGGTGACGGTGAGGCAGGTGCCGGGCACCGGCTCGTCGCGGCGGGTGAGGAAGAGACCACTGGGGTCGGCGAGGCCGGTGATGCCCTCGTCGTGCAGCTCGAAGCAGCCGACCTCGTCCGTGGCGCCGTAACGGTTCTTGACGCCGCGTACGAGGCGGAGGCGGGCATGGCGGTCGCCCTCGAAATGCAGCACGACGTCGACCAGGTGCTCCAGGAGGCGGGGGCCCGCGATCGCGCCGTCCTTCGTGACGTGGCCCACGAGCAGGGTCGCCATGCCGCGTTCCTTCGAGGCGCGGATCAGCGCACCCGCGACCTCGCGGACCTGCGCCATGCCGCCGGGGGCGCCGTCGATCTCCGGGGAGGCGACCGTCTGCACCGAGTCCAGGATGAGCAGACCGGGCTTGACGGCGTCCAAGTGGCCGAGGACGGCGGCCAGGTCGGTCTCGGCGGCGAGGTAGAGGTGGTCGTGGAGGGCGTCGATGCGGTCGGCACGGAGGCGGACCTGGCTCGCGGACTCCTCACCGGTGACGTAGAGCGTCGGGCGCTCGGCGCTGGCGGACTTCGCGGCCACGTCGAGGAGGAGGGTGGACTTGCCCACGCCGGGCTCGCCGGCGACGAGGACGACCGCGCCGGGGACGAGGCCGCCGCCGAGGACACGGTCCAGCTCGGGGACGCCGGTGGGGCGGGCGGTGGCCTGGCGGCCGTCGACCTGGCCGATGGGGAGGGCGGAGGTCGTGACCCGGCCGGGGGCGGTGGTGCGGACGGCGGGGGTGCCGTACTCCTCGACCGTGCCCCACGCCTGGCACTCGGGGCAGCGGCCCAGCCACTTCGCCGTCTGCCAGCCGCATTCCGTGCAGCGGTAGGAGGGACGGTCCTTCGTGGACTTGGTACGGGCAGCCATGCACGAACCGTAGCGGAGGGGACTGACAACGGGCCGGGGGGCCGTGGGCGGGGGCCGGGAGGGGGCGGGGGCCGGGGCCGGGAGGGGGCTGGGGGGGCCGGGGGCGCGTGCGGTGCGTTGGGGGGCGGGGCCGTGCCGGTGTGTCAGCCCGTCGCTTGGTGCCCTACTGCTCGGGGGTTCGGGGGAGCTGTTGGCTGTGCTTCTCTACGCGACGGGCTTGACACACCGGCACGGCCCCTCCCGTCCGTGGGCGGCCCGCCCGCCGTGGGCCACCGGTCACAGACCGAGGTCCCGGGAGGGGTCGGTCTACAGGCGGCGGCCGATCGTCAGGGGGGCCGGGTGGTGTCGGACGTAGGCCGCGCCGTCCAGGTTGAGGGACTGGGCGGCTGTCTGGAGGGCGCCCGCTGTGGCTGTCGCGCCCCAGTGGCCCTTGTCCAGGCGGGACTCGACCGCGTGGAGGGCGGCCACCGTCTCCGCGGTGGTGAAGTTGCAGTGGCCCTGGCGTTCCACGTACGCCTGGCGGTGGAGCGCGGCGTCCCCGGAGGCGCGGACCCGTGCGGCGAAGCGGGACTGCTGCTCGGTGGGGACGAGGTCGTCGGCGGTGGTGTGGATGTTGAGGAGGGGCACCGCCAGGCCCTGGCCGGCGGAGGACGTGCGGCGGCCGGCGGCCACGGCGGCCGGGTCGGCGGCGATGTCGGCGTGGGCGGTCAGGTTCCGCAGGTCGGCGCGCAGATCGAGGCCGGCCTTCCGGTAGAGCGCCTTGACCAGGGGTGCGTGCTGGGAGGTCGCCAGCACGCGCGCGTAGTCGATGCCCTGGTTGCCGGAGTTGTTGCCGCCGAGGGCCTTCTCGACGTGGAAGCGGGCCGGCACGACCCGGTTGAGGACGCCCTGGAGCAGCCACGAGGCCTGCTGGGCCTGCTGTTCGTCATGGTCGCCGGCGGCGGGGCGGTTCTTGCCGTAGGCCCAGGTCGGCAGGTTCAGGTAGGCCGCGGCGAGGGCGACACGGGCACGGCCCTCAGGGGTCTTCTGCGCGGCGGCGACGGCGTCGGTCAGCAGACGGCCGCTGACGGCGCCCTCGGCCTCGGAGGCGAAGCCCACCAGCTTCACCGGGGTGCCGGGCAGCAGCAGGCGGGCGATCGTGTACTCGGCGTCCAGCTGGTAGGCGTGCAGGTCGTTCGCGCCGGCCACGAGCCCGCACAGCCCCAGGGCGCCGTCGATGCCGCCGGCGCCGGAACGGGCGAGGCGGGCGTTGACCAGGCCGCCCATCGACAGGCCGACGGAGAGGGTGCGGTCGGGTTCGCCGATCCTCTCGGTGACCGCCCTGATCGTCGCGACCTGGTCGCGCTCCGCGCTCTCCAGGGCCCAGAGGGTCTCGCTGGTGTCGAAGGAGGAGCCGGTGAGGGCGTAGCCCTCTTCGAGGAGGCGCAGGCGTACGGCCTCGCCGGGGGCGTTCTGGGGTGTCGTGACGCCGAAGCCGTGGCTGAAGACGATCAGCGTGCCGTTCCAGTCCTCCGGCACGTCGGCTATCCAGGCGGCGCCGTCGGGAAGGGTGCCGGAGAGGCGCTCGACGGGTCCCGCGGGCCGGGGAGCGGCGGTCGAGACGGAGGCGCTGGTCGCGGCGAGGGCGACGACCGCGGCCAGGGCGGTGAGGGTGCGGGTGGAGCGGCGACTGCGTACGGCCATGAGAGGTGGGGCTCCTGTCGACGCGAAGGGGGACGGGGGCTTTGCACGCTCTTACTCGGGGGTAGCTCGAACCCGAAGGGAATGTAGGGCTGTTTTCTTGTGACGGTCAACGAAGTACACAACAATCAGCCAGTGCGCCGAAGCCCGCGTTCCTGTCCCCTTATGAGGGATCGTTTCACCCGTACGGAGTAAAAGTGCTCAAGAGGCGAGAAGGTGCTGCTTCCGGGCGCCTACCGTCCACGAATGATGAGCATCAGTCCGGAGACCTCGACCCGCACCGCCGGCGCCCACCGGGCGCACAGCGAGGCGCGCGATCGGGCTGCGGCGCGCGCGGTGGCGCAGCGCCCGCCCGCGCGCTACGAGCCGTACCTGGACGGCCTGTTCACCTACTGCATGTCGGTGCTGTGCGACCAGGACGTGGCGATCGCCGCCCTGGGTGACGTCCTCGCCCTCGCCGAGCGCCGACGCGGACCGGACGCCGAGGAGAGACGCCGGTCCTGGCTGTACGCGCTGGCCCGCTGGTCCTGTCTGCGCAAGCTCGCAGAGACCCGGCAGACGCGCCCCGGCGCACACGCCCAGGGCCGCCGCGCCCCGCACGGCGCGGAGCCCCAGCACGGCGTACGAGCCGTCGCGCCGCACCTGTCCGAGGAGGAGGAGCGCCGACGGCGGCGTGAACTCGCCCGGCTCGCCTGGCCGGAGGCCGCCGGCACGACCCCCGAGCAGCGCGAGGCGCTCGAACTCGCGGTCCGCCACCAGCTCACCGCCCAGGAGGTCGCCGACGTCCTCGGTATGGACGCGGCCGCCGCCCGCGAACTGCTCTCCTCCGCCGCCTGCGAGGTGGAGCGCACCCGCGCCGCCCTCGCCGTCGTGGAGACCGGCGCCTGCCCCGGTGTCGCCCTCCTCACCGGCGACCAGCAGCTCGTCCTCAGCGCCACCCTGCGCCGCGAACTCGTCCGGCACGTCGACGACTGCCCCGTGTGCCGCCGCGCCGCCGAGCGCGCCGTCCCCGGCCGCTGGCCCGGCACCAGCGTCACCCCCGCCGCGCTGCCCGTCCTCGAAGCCCCGCGCGCGGCCCTGTACGGAGCGATGGGACACCTCACTCGCGCGCGTGCCCCGCGCTTCGACCGGCGCGGCTTCCCCATGGACCCCAGGGACCGGGCCGCCCGCCGCGACCGGCTCCGCGCGCGTGCCGTCACCACCACGGTCGTCGCCACCGTCGTCGCCGCCCCCGTCCTCGCCCTCTGGGCCGCCTACCGGGGCGCCCCCCTCATCGGCGAGGGCGTCGACGGCCGGTCGGTCGCCTCCGGCGCGGAACAGGGCGACGGCGACGGCACCGTCGGCGACGGCACCGGCGCGTACGAGAACGCCGGCAGCGCGCGGGCCGAACCCGGCGCCCGCCGGGGCGGGCACGACTCGGACGACGTCTCCGTGGAGGTCACCCGCGGCAAAGGCGCCGGCGCGCTCGCCGTGACCGCCCGCAACGACGGCGAGACCACCCTCATCACCCTGCGCGCCACCGGCGACTCCCCCGTCGTGTGGTCCGCCCGCACCGGCGCCGACTGGCTCTACCTCAGCCACTCCTCGGGAACCCTCAAACCCGGCGCCTCGCTGACGATCAAGGTGTACGTCAACCAGCTGAGCGAGCCCGCCGGGCACTGGACCGCGCAGGTCACGCTCGCCCCCGCGGGCGCCGTCGTCACCATCGAGGGCTACGGTCCCGTCCCCGCGCCGCCGGACGACCCCCGCCCGACCGCGCCCGTGCCGGACCCCGGCCCGCCGAGGCCCACCGCGCCGCCCCCGCAGCCCGACCCGGAGCCCACTCCCACCGGCCCCGCCCAGCCGGACCCGACCCCGACCCCCACCGACCAGGCCCCCACGGGGCCCGCCGACCCGCCGCCCCCACCGGGCGACAGCGGCGGCGATCCCCCGCCCGCACCCTGAGCGCCGAGGGGGACCGCCGCCGAGAGAGGCCGGTGCCGGTCGGCCTACGGTTCCACCGGATGCGGCGCCACCGGGTCCGCCGGATGCGGCGCCACCAGTGGCAGCCCGGACGCCAGCCGCTCCTCGCACAGCTCCACCAGCCGGTCGTACGCGGCCTTGCCCATCAGCTCGATCAGCTCCGGCCGGTACGACACGTACACCGGCTCACCGGCGCCGTGCGCGGACGTCGCCGACGTGCACCACCAGTGCAGGTCATGGCCGCCGGGGCCCCAGCCGCGGCGGTCGTACTCACCGATCGACACCTGAAGCACCCGGGTGTCGTCGGGCCGGTCGATCCAGTCGTAGGTGCGCCGGATCGGCAGCTGCCAGCAGACGTCCGGCTTCGTCTCCAACGGCTCGCGCCCCTCGCGCAGCGCCAGGATGTGCAGCGAGCAGCCCGCCCCGCCGGCGAAACCCGGACGGTTCTGGAAGATGCACGAGCCCTTGTACGGCCGGGTCTGGCGCTCGCCGTCCTCGTCCTGGGAGACCCACCCGGCCCGGGTGCCCACATCGTGGAACTGCCAGATCTCCGGCGTGAGCCTCGCCACATGTTCGGCGACCCGCTTCTCGTCGTCCTCGTCCGAGAAATGGGCGCCCAGCGTGCAGCAGCCGTCGTCCGCGCGCCCCGCCTGGATGCCCTGGCAGCCGCTGCCGAAGACGCAGTTCCAGCGGGAGGTCAGCCACGTAAGATCGCAGCGGAAGACCTGTTCCTCGTCCGCCGGATCAGGGAACTCCACCCACGCGCGCGCGAAATCGAGCCCCTTCTCGTCGGGCTCCGAAGCGCCCTTGCGCGGTTTCGGGGGTGTGGTCGCCACCTTCGCCCGCGAGGACCCGGCGTCCGCCGCGGCCGCCACTGCCGACTTGTCGGCCTTTGCCTTTTTCGTCTTTGGCACCCGTCCAGGGTACGGCGCCGAAGCCCGCGCGGAGGACGGCGCACGGCCTGTCTGGCAGTAGCGTTCCGCCCATGAGACTCGGTGTCCTCGACGTGGGATCGAACACGGTGCATCTGCTGGTGGTGGACGCACACCCGGGCGCGCGCCCCCTGCCCGCGCACTCGCACAAGGTGGAGCTGCGCCTCGCCCAGCTCCTCGACGAGGACGGCGCCATAGGCCACGACGGGGTCGACAAACTCATAGCCGTCGTCCACGAGGCCCGCCAGGCCGCCGAGGACAAGGGCGTCGAGGAGATGCTCCCCTTCGCGACCTCCGCCGTGCGCGAGGCCAGCAACGCCGACGACGTCCTCGCCCGCGTCAAGGACGAGACCGGGGTGGAACTCCAGGTCCTCACCGGCGCGGAGGAGGCCCGGCTGACCTTCCTCGCCGTCCGCCGCTGGTTCGGCTGGTCCGCGGGCAAGCTCCTCGTCCTCGACATCGGCGGCGGCTCCCTGGAGATCGCCTACGGCATCGACGAGGAGCCCGACGCGGCCGTCTCCCTCCCGCTCGGTGCCGGCCGCCTCACCGCCGGCTGGCTCCCCGACGACCCGCCCGCCCCGGACGACGTCCGCGCGCTGCGCCGCCACGTCCGCGCCCAGATCGCCCGCACGGTGGGTGAGTTCAGCCGCTTCGGCGCCCCCGACCACGTCGTCGCCACCTCCAAGACCTTCAAGCAGCTCGCCCGTATCGGCGGCGCCGCCCGCTCCACCGAGGGCCTCTACGTCCAGCGCGACCTCAAGCGCCAGGCCCTGGAGTCCTGGGTCCCCAAGCTGGCCGAGATGACCACCGCCCAGCGGGCCGCCCTCCCCGGTGTCTCCGAGGGCCGCGCGAACCAGCTCCTCGCCGGGGCGCTGGTGGCCGAGGGCGCCATGGACCTCTTCGAGGTGGAGACCCTGGAGGTGTGCCCCTGGGCCCTGCGCGAGGGCGTCATCCTGCGCCGCCTGGACCACATGGGCACCACGTAGGAGCACACCTCGCACACCGGGGACGGCGGGGGCCGGAGGACGCGGGGAGCATCGCGGGCGACCGTGAGGGACCCGCGCCCGCCCGCCCCGACCGCGTCCCGCGGCGATGTGGTGAGCGCCTCCCCCGGCATGTGGTGAGCGCCACCCGCACCCGGCCAACCGCCCGCCCCTGACCCACACGGCGAACCCCACCCTTTAGGCTGTGCTGCGTGGCAGAAGTGGTGCGGATCCCGGACGCGAAGGTCGCCCTGTCCACGGCCTCCGTGTATCCGGAGTCCACGGCGACGGCCTTCGAGATCGCCGCGCGCCTCGGCTACGACGGCGTCGAGGTCATGGTGTGGACCGACCCGGTCAGCCAGGACATGGAGGCCCTGCGCCGCCTCTCCGACTACCACCAGATCCCCATCCTCGCCGTTCACGCCCCCTGTCTGCTGATCACCCAGCGGGTGTGGTCCACCGATCCGTGGGTCAAGCTCCAGCGCGCCCGGGCGGCCGCCGAGAAGCTCGGCGCGAGCACCGTCGTCGTCCACCCCCCGTTCCGCTGGCAGCGCCAGTACGCGCGCGACTTCGTCACCGGGATCTGGCGCATGGCGGGCGAGACGGACGTACGGTTCGCCGTCGAGAACATGTACCCCTGGCGCTACCGCGACCGCGAGATGCTCGCCTACGCCCCCGACTGGGACGTGACCAAGGACGACTACCGCCACTTCACGATCGACCTCAGCCACGCGGCGACCTCCCGTGTCGACGCGCTGGAGATGGTCGACCGCATGGGCGACCGCCTCGGCCATGTCCACATGGCCGACGGGCGGGGATCGGCCAAGGACGAGCACCTCGTGCCGGGTCGCGGCACCCAGCCCTGCGCCGAGCTGCTGGAGGGCCTCGCCCGCTCCGGATTCGACGGCCACGTCGTGATCGAGGTCAACACCCGCCGGGCCATGTCCAGCGCCGAACGCGAGGCCGACCTCGCCGAGGCCCTCGCCTTCACCCGGCTGCACCTCGCCTCCTCCGCGAAGGTCCCGCGGCCGTGACGTCGGCCACCCCCCGCCGCCGGGGACGGCCTCCTCGTACGGAAGCGGCCGACGCCCCCGCCGCCCGTGACCGCATCCTCGCCGCGGCCCGCGAGGAGTTCTCCGAGCTCGGCTACGACAAGACGTCGGTCCGGGGGATCGCGAAGGCCGCCGGGGTGGACTCGGCGCTGGTGCACCACTACTTCGGGACGAAGGAGCAGGTGTTCGAGGCCGCCATCACGTTCTCGTTCGCCCCGGCGGTGGAGGCGCCCAGAGCCGTCGAGGACGGCCCCCTCGACGCCGTCGGCGAGCGGCTCACCCGCTTCTTCTTCGGGGTCTGGGAGAACCCCGCGACCCGTACGCCCCTGCTCGCGATCGTGCGGTCGGCCGTGAACAACGACACCGCCGCCGCCGTGTTCCGGCGGATCGTCGCCACCCAGGTGCTCCGCCGTATCGCCGGCCGGCTGGACGTCGCGGACGCGGAACTGCGGGCCGAGCTGGCGGCCGCGCAGCTCGTGGGGATCGCGATGATCCGGTACGTCATCAAGGTCGAGCCCCTGGCGTCGGCGGATCCCGAGCAGATCATCAGACGAGTGGCCCCCGTGGTGCAGGCCCATCTGACATCGCCCCACTGAGGACGCCGAAAACCGAGACGCTCGTCCCGTCATCCGGACGATGTGTCCGCCCACTGGATAACCGGCGTACGCTCGACTTCAGTCATAACTCTCCGAAGGAGCGAGGCGAGCGACGATGCCCGAGCTGAGGTCCCGCACAGTCACCCACGGCCGCAATATGGCGGGCGCCCGCGCCCTTATGCGCGCCTCCGGTGTACCGGGCGCGGACATCGGCCGCAAGCCGATCATCGCGGTCGCCAACTCCTTCACCGAGTTCGTGCCCGGCCACACCCACCTCCAGCCGGTGGGCCGGATCGTCAGCGAGGCGATCCGCGAGGCCGGCGGCATCGCCCGCGAGTTCAACACGATCGCCGTCGACGACGGCATCGCCATGGGCCACGGCGGCATGCTGTACTCCCTGCCCTCCCGCGACCTGATCGCGGACAGCGTGGAGTACATGGTGGAGGCCCACTGCGCCGACGCCCTGATCTGCATCTCCAACTGCGACAAGATCACCCCGGGCATGCTGAACGCCGCCCTGCGGCTCAACATCCCGACGGTCTTCGTCTCCGGCGGCCCCATGGAGTCAGGCCGGGCCACCCTCGTCGACGGCACGGTCCGCACGCTCGACCTGGTCGACGCGATCTCCGACGCCGTGAACGACAAGATCTCGGACGAGGACATCCTCCGTATCGAGGAGAACGCCTGTCCGACCTGTGGCTCCTGTTCCGGCATGTTCACCGCCAACTCGATGAACTGCCTGACCGAGGCCATCGGCCTGTCCCTCCCGGGCAACGGCTCGGTCCTGGCCACCCACACGGCCCGCAAGCAGCTCTACGTCGACGCCGCCAACACGGTCATGGACATCACCCGCCGCTACTACGAGCAGGACGACGAGACGGTCCTGCCGCGCTCCATCGCCTCGTTCGCGGCCTTCGAGAACGCCATGGCCCTCGACATCGCCATGGGCGGCTCCACCAACACGATCCTGCACCTGCTGGCCGCCGCGCAGGAGGCGGGCGTCCCCTTCGGCCTGAACGAGATCGACGCCGTCTCGCGCCGTGTGCCCTGCCTGGCGAAGGTCGCGCCCAACGTGGCGAAGAACCGCACGTACTACATGGAGGACGTGCACCGCGCCGGCGGCATCCCCGCCCTGCTGGGCGAGCTGCACCGCGCGGGCCTGCTCAACGAGGACGTGAACTCCGTCCACAGCGCCTCCCTCGCCGACTGGCTGAAGACCTGGGACGTGCGCGGCGGCTCCCCGTCGCCCGAGGCGGTCGAGCTGTGGCACGCGGCCCCCGGCTGTGTCCGCTCCGCCGAGGCGTTCTCCCAGTCGGAGCGCTGGGACTCCCTGGACCAGGACGCCGAGGGCGGCTGCATCCGCTCCGCCGAGCACGCCTACTCCAAGGACGGCGGCCTCGCCGTGCTGAAGGGCAACCTCGCGGTCGACGGCTGCGTGGTGAAGACGGCCGGCGTCGACGAGTCGATCTGGACGTTCGAGGGCCCTGCGGTCGTCTGCGAGTCGCAGGAGGAGGCCGTCCAGAAGATCCTGCTGAAGGAGATCAAGGAGGGCGACGTCGTCGTCATCCGCTACGAGGGCCCCAAGGGCGGCCCCGGCATGCAGGAGATGCTCTACCCGACCTCGTACCTGAAGGGCCGCGGTCTCGGGAAGTCCTGCGCGCTGATCACCGACGGCCGCTTCTCCGGCGGTACGTCGGGTCTGTCGATCGGCCACGCCTCGCCCGAGGCGGCCGGCGGCGGCACGATCGCCCTCGTCGAGGACGGCGACCGCATCCGCATCGACATCCCGAACCGCACGATCGAGCTCCTCGTCGACGACGCCGAACTGACCCGCCGCGAGCAGGCCCTGAACGGCGTCTACGCGCCCAAGAACCGCGAGCGGAAGGTCTCCGCAGCGCTGAAGGCGTACGCCGCGATGGCCACCAGCGCCGACAAGGGCGCCGTGCGCGACGTCTCCAAGCTGGGCTGACCCGACGTACGGACCTGACGTCGGAGGGCCGCCGCCGGGAGGAGATCCCGGCGG
The DNA here is from genome assembly GCF_900290235.1 of Streptomyces sp. MA5143a. Lineage (GTDB taxonomy): Bacteria > Actinomycetota > Actinomycetes > Streptomycetales > Streptomycetaceae > Streptomyces. The sequence goes on along the minus strand of NZ_OLMK01000066.1, from coordinate 8,809 downwards.
CGGCCCTCCGCGCGTCCAGCGCCAGGTCCAGCCGCAGGCGCCCTGCGGCTCGCCGATCCCGTCCGGGACATGACGGCGGGAGGGCGCCGGTGACCACGGCACGCGCCCGGCCCCGCCGACCGCGTCCGCCCGGCGGTCACCAGCCCGCCGGAGCCCCCGCGTCCACCCCGAACACCGTGCCGTCGGGGGCGCCCGCGAAGACGCGTCCCCCGACGACGACCGGCGTGGTCAGCGCGGCCACGACCCGGTCGGTGGCGCCGAGCCGTGGGGGAGTCTGCCCGGTGAGCCGGCCCTTGCGGGCGTCCAGCGCGAGCAGCCGCCCGTCGGCGGTGGTGAAGTACACGTACCGGTCGTCGGCCACGGGCGCCGAGCCCTGCGCCACCCCCGTCTCGGCCCGCCACAGCTGCCTGCCCGCCTTCATGTCGACGGCCACGAGCGCACCGCCGATGCCCAGCAGATACACGCGGTCACCGCGGACGACGGCGAGCGCCTGCTCCAGCCGTACGGGCAACGTGAACCGGTCCGCCGTCCGGGACTCGGCGTCGTAGCGGACGACACCCACCGTGTCGCCGTACACCCCGCCGCTGGCCACCAGGAAGAGGGCGTCACCACTGGCACCCACCGGCTTCAGAGCACCGTCCAGCCGCGCGTCCCACTCGACGTCCCCGGTCTCCGGATCCACCGCGGTGACCCGCGTCCGCGCCCCCGCCCCCTCGCCGGTGACGCTCGCCACATAGGCCGGCCCGTCCCCGCCGAACGAGGTGAAGTACGCCTCCCGCTGCCCGGGGACGGCACGGCTCCACAGCGTGTCGCCGGTCGCGCCGTCCAGGCCGGTGACGGTGCCGTCGGCCGAGGTCAGCAGGAGCACACCGCCCACGAACCGCCGGCTTCCGTACGCGGTGAGGTCCCGTTCCCAGCGGACCTCGCCGGTCGCCGGGTCGAGGGCCTGCGACCGGCCGCCGGAGTCCGTCGAGACGTGCACCAGACCGCCCGACACGACGGGCGGCTCACTGGTGTCCCCACTGACGGGGTGCCGCCACAGCACCCGGCCGTCGGCCGGATCCAACGCCGACACCAGCCCCGGCTGCGCGCACACCAGCTTCCCCGCCCCGTACGCGCACTGCGGCGCCCCGGCCTTCCTCGGCGCCGGTCTCGTCGCCCAGGGTTCGAGCGCGGGGGCGGCGGCCACGGTCGCGCGAGGTGTGGCCGCACGGCCGCCAGTCGCGCCCCCGCCGTCGCCGTCGCCGTCGCCGAGCAGCCGTATCGAGCCGAGGACGCCGCCCACGACCAGCACCAGCGCGGTGGCGACGACGAGGACCCGCCGACGCGGCCGGCCCCGCTCGGCCCGCCCTTCGGTGGCGTCCGCCGGACCCCCGTCGGCCTGCCCGTCGTCCCCCTCGCCCACGGCCGTACCGTCCGGGCCCGCAGCCCCCTTTTCGGCCAGGGAGTCCCGCGCCCGCTCCCCGCCCGCCCCCGCCCCCTGCTCACGCTGGGCCGGTATGAACGCCTGGGTGTCGTACGAGGCCGCCACGGACCGCAGCCGGTGCATCAGCTCGTCCGCCGTGGGCCGGTCCTCGGGCTCCTTGGCGAGGCAGTCCCGCACGAGCGGGGCGAGGTTCTCCGGTACGCCGGCGAGGTCCGGCTCGTCATGGACCACCTGGTAGGCGACGACGTACGGGCTGTCGGAGTCGAAGGGCCCGCGCCCGGTCGCCGCGTGGACGGTCACCGAGCCGAGGGCGAAGATGTCGGCGGCGGGCCCGACCTCTCTCGGCCGCCGGAACTGCTCCGGGGCCATGAAGGGCGGCGTACCAATCAACTTGCCGGTCTCGGTGCGCAGTTCGCTGTCCTTGGGCCGGGAGATCCCGAAGTCGATGACTTTGGGCCCGTCCTCGGCGAGGAGCACATTGCTGGGCTTGAGGTCCCGGTGCACCACGCCCGCCCGGTGGATGTCCCGCAGCGCCTCGGCGAGCCCCGCCATCAGACGCCGCAACTGCCCCGGCGGCATGGGCCCGTTCCGCTTGACGTGCTCGGCGAGGGTCGGGCCGGGAATGAAGAGGGTGGCCATCCAGGGCCGGGCGCTGTCGGTGTCGGCATCGACGACCGGCGCCGTGAACGCGCCGCTCACCTGGCGCGCGGCGGCGACCTCCTGCCGGAACCGCCCCCTGAACTCGGGGTCCTTGGCGAACTCGGCGTGCACCACCTTCACCGCGAGCCGCAGCCCGGACGTCGAGGTGGCCAGATGCACGACCCCCATGCCACCGGAGCCGAGACATGACTCCAGGCGGTACTGACCGGCGTACTCGGGAAGTTCCGCTTCCGCTCCCGAACCGGTGTCCCGCTGTGGCGCCATGGGCACACCCCCGTGCTGTTCGGCCGCTCGCGCGACGCACGGAGCCTAGTCGATGACACGTACGGGACAGAGGCGGCTTGCTAGCCTCCGCGTGCGAAGAATGCACATGTGTGCGTGTCTTGATTCAGGGGTATCAAAGGGTCCCCATGGCTGTCATGGGGTGAAACGGGGGGAGATTTCGCATGTCCATCGACCGCGTCGAAGAGATCACGGACGACAGCGAGGGGGAGCCGACGGCCGCGACCGCCGCGTCGGTGACGGCAGCCGTCCGCTACTACTCGGTCGCCCCCGGCGTCCGCCTCAACGTCCGCAGCGGCCCGAGCACCAGCTACGGCATCGTCCGCGTCCTCTCCGAGGGCGCCAAGGTCCCGATCTTCTGCCAGACCCCGGGCCAGACCATCTCCGGCCCCTACGGCACCACCAACATCTGGGACAACATCGGCGACGGCGACTACATCTCCGACGCCTACGTCTACACCGGCGCCGACGGCTACGTGGCCGGCCGCTGCGGCTGACCCACCAGGGCAACCGGTACGAGCCGAGAGGGACGCCCTCGCCCGCAGGCCGGGCGGGGGCGCCCGCGCCCGCCCGGCCCGGCCCGTCGCCCCGGTCCGCACCGGAGCGATAATCGACCCGTGAGCGACAAGCAGACCGGAACCGGGGCGAAGCCGCAGCCCGCCAAGGCACCCACGGCCTCCGGGGCCTCCACGACCCCGTCGGCCACCAAGGCCCCCACGACGCCCAAGGGTCCCCTCCCCGAACCCATCCGCTTCTTCGGGACGACCTGGCTGAACCACGACGGCGACTACACCGTCCGCCGCGTGACCGTCTCCCTCGGCTCCCTCGCCGCCGTGGCGGCCTCCTGCCTCGTGCTGCGCCTCGCCTACGAGGGGCTGCAACTGGCGGCGGTGGGCGGCTTCGTCTCCATCACGGTCGTCGTCATGTTCGCCGTGTGCAGCGCCCTGGCCTTCGGCCACACCTGGGGCTCGTTCTCCCGGCGCCCGGACCCGGACCGCCAGTCCACCCTGCGCGGCCTCCTCACCATCGGCTTCATAGGCTCCCTCGTCGCCTACTTCCTCCGCTCCCTCAAGGAAGCCCCCGGCGAGTCCCTCCACCGCCGGACCTACGAAGCCGACCTGGCCCAGTACACCCGCCGCACCACCAAGCGAACCGGCAACCCGGCCAAGCGCCGCCCCCGAGGCTGAGCCAGGACAAGCCCCGGTGGCGGGGCCAGGGGGACGGGAACACCCCTCTCCTCGAACAGCCCCCGAACGACAACCATGTCCCCATGGACATCCCTCAACGCGCGTCCCGAGCCCACTCGTTCAACAGGGCCGCGGCCCAGTACGCGGCGAGCCGCCCCTCCTATCCGCCCACGCTCCTCCCCGCCATCGAGGACCTGGCCGCCCGCCCGTTCGCCCGCTCCACCACCGTCGACGTAGGCGCCGGCACCGGCATCTCCACCGCGCTGCTGCACGCCCACGGGGCCCATGTCCTCGCGGTCGAGCCCGGCCCCGGCATGGCCGCGGAGTTCCGCCGAGCCCACCCCCACATCCCGCTCGTCCGGGCCGACGGCAACGCCCTCCCCCTGGCCACCGCCTCCGTCGACTTCCTCACCTACGCCCAGTCCTGGCACTGGACCGACCCCACCCGCTCGGTCCCGGAAGCCCTCCGCGTGCTGCGGCCCGGCGGCGCCCTCGCCCTGTGGTGGAACACCGACGCCCTCGACATCCCCTGGATCCTCGACGCCGCCACCCGCATCCGCCGCTTCCTCGGCCTGGACGCCGACGCCCCCATGGAGCAGACCGGCACCACCGGCGCCCCCGCCGCCCTGGAGGCCACGGCCGGCCGGCTGGACTGCGCCCGCCGCCGCATCCGCTGGAGCCGCCGGGTCTCCCTGGACACCCACCTCGCCAACATCGCGAGCCACTCGGGCTTCCTGGTCCTCGACGAGGCCACCCGAAACACCTTCCTCACCGAGGAACGAGCCCACCTCCGAGCCCTCTTCCCCGATGAACAGATCGAGGAGACCTACGACGTGGACCTCCTGGTGGCCACCCGTCCCTGACCTACGGCCACCCGCAAACGGCCCGCCCCCCACCGTGACCTTCTCAGCCGGGACTCTTCGCAACGCGGCGTTCTGCGCCGGGGCCGCCGGCCTGCCGCCCTTCCGCGGCGACCCCGGCGCGCATCACCCTCACCCGGGCCCCGCACCACCCCTCTCTCCGCAACCACGCCGCCTCGCGCCGCCCTTGCCCCCGCCGTCCAGTCCATCCCCGGGGCCTCCGCCCTCCGCCGTTCACGCCCTGCGCGCCCTCCCCACCCTCCGTGCGCCTTGACGACCGAACCCACCCGGAGCATTATTCATCGCATGATGAATTATTCGCCCGGGAAGTCGGCGCCCCCGCCCCCCGACCCCGCGACAACCACCGCGAGCACCACGGCCCCGGCCCCGGCCACGCCGTCCGCTCCCGCCATCCACGCCGAGAACCTCACCGTCACCCGAGGCCCCCGCACCGTGCTGCGCGGCCTCGACTTCGAGGTCCCGCCCGGTCAGATCACCGGCCTCCTCGGCCCCTCCGGCTGCGGCAAGTCGACGCTGATGCGCTCGATCGTCGGCACCCAGGACAAGGTCACCGGCACCCTCCAGGTCCTGGGCCACCCGGCGGGCGCCCCCACCCTCCGCTCCCGCATCGGCTACGTCACCCAGGCCCCCTCCGTCTACGACGACCTGAGCGTCCGCCAGAACCTCGACTACTTCGCCGCGATCCTCGACCCGGGCCGAGCCGCCGCCGACCGCCGCCACGAGAACGTCGCCCGGGCCATCGCCGACGTGGACCTCACCAGCCACGCCGACGCCCTCGCCGGCAACCTCTCCGGCGGCCAGCGCAACCGTGTCTCCCTGGCCGTCGCCCTCCTCGGCACCCCCGAACTCCTGGTCCTCGACGAACCCACGGTCGGCCTGGACCCCGTACTCCGCCGCGACCTCTGGGACCTCTTCCACTCACTCGCCACCGAGCGCCGGGCCACCCTCCTGATCTCGTCGCACGTCATGGACGAGGCCGAGCGCTGCCACCGCCTCCTCCTGATGCGCGAGGGCGAGATCCTCGCCGACGACACCCCCGAGGCCCTCCGCACCCGCACCCACGCCGACACCGTCGAAGCGGCCTTCCTGCACCTGGTCGACGAGGCCGCCGCGACAGCCTCACCCCAGAAGAAGAGGACCCGATGACCACCACGGCCCCCACCCCGAAGGCACACCGCCCCACCGCGGCCACACCCGCACCCCGGCCGAGGGCACTCAACTACTCCCGTACGACGGCCACGGCCGCCCGCGTCCTCCGCCAGCTCGGCCACGACCCCCGCACGATCGCCCTGCTGCTGCTCATCCCGTGCGTGATGCTGTTCCTGCTGCGCTATGTCTTCGACGGCAGCCCACGCGTCTTCGACTCCATCGGCGCCTCACTCCTCGGCGTCTTCCCGCTGATCACCATGTTCCTGGTGACCTCCATCGCCACCCTCCGCGAGCGCACCTCCGGCACCCTCGAACGCCTCCTCGCCATGCCCCTCGGCAAGGGCGACCTCATCGCCGGCTACGCCCTCGCCTTCGGCACCCTGGCGATCATCCAGTCCGCCCTCGCCACCGGCCTGGCCGTCTGGTTCCTCGACCTGGACGTCACCGGCTCGCCCTGGCTGCTGCTTCTCGTCGCCCTCCTCGACGCACTCCTCGGCACCGCCCTCGGCCTCTTCGTCTCGGCCTTCGCCTCCTCCGAGTTCCAGGCCGTCCAGTTCATGCCGGCCGTGATCTTCCCCCAGCTCCTTCTCTGCGGCCTGTTCACCGCCCGCGCCGACATGCACCCCGCCCTCGAAGCGATCTCCGACGTCCTCCCCATGTCCTATGCCGTCGACGGCATGAACGAAGTCCTCCTCCACACCGACATGACAGCCACCTTCATCCGGGACGTCGCGATCGTCGCCGGCTGCGCCCTTCTGGTCCTGACCCTGGGAGCGGCCACCCTGAGGCGCCGGACGAGGTGACCCCTCCGTGCCCCCGCGCGCCGCGTCCCGCCCACCGGACACGTCGTCCGAACCCGCACCCTCGATGGGAGGATGGCCCCAGGACGACGCACCCCCGGAGGGCACCCGCACCATGACCCAGAAAGTCGCAGTCCTCGGCACCGGAAAGATCGGCGAGGCCCTGCTCAGCGGCATGATCCGAGCCGGCTGGGCCCCCGCCGACCTCCTGGTCACCGCCCGCCGCGCCGAGCGCGCCGAGGAACTCCGTACCCGCTACGGCGTCACCCCGGTCACCAACGCGGAGGCCGCGAAGACGGCCGACACCCTGATCCTGACGGTCAAGCCCCAGGACATGGCCGCCCTCCTTGACGAACTCGCCCCGCACACCCCCGCCGACCGCCTGGTCATCAGCGGCGCGGCAGGCATCCCCACCTCCTTCTTCGAGGAGCGCCTGGCAGCGGGCACCCCCGTCGTCCGTGTCATGACGAACACGCCCGCCCTCGTCGACGAGGCGATGTCCGTCATCTCCGCCGGCAGCCACGCGAGCGAGGCCGATCTCGCGCACGCCGACGAGATCTTCGGTGCCGTCGGCAAGACCCTCCGCGTCCCCGAGTCCCAGCAGGACGCCTGCACCGCCCTCTCCGGCTCGGGCCCGGCGTACTTCTTCTACTTGGTCGAGGCCATGACCGACGCGGGCATCCTGCTCGGCCTGCCCCGCGACAAGGCGCACGACCTCATCGTCCAGTCCGCCATCGGCGCGGCCACGATGCTCCGCGACAGCGGCGAACACCCCGTCAAACTCCGCGAGAACGTCACCTCCCCGGCAGGCACCACGATCAGCGCCATCCGTGAACTCGAGAACCACGGCGTACGAGCCGCGTTGATCGCCGCGCTGGAAGCCGCCCGCGACCGCAGCCGCGAACTGGCCTCCGGCAACAACAACTGACCGCGTCGGCCGCCCGAGCCGCAGCGCCGGGGGCGGGACCCCGCCGTCACACCCCCGGCACAGCGGTCAACCGGCCAGCAACCCGATCGCCCGGTACGCCGAGTCCACCCTCGGCCGCGCCATCCCTCTGGCCTTCTCCGCACCCAACCGCAACACCTCTTCCACGTACGCAGGATCGGCGCACAACTCCTTGTGCCTCTGCTGTACGGGCCTGAGGAGCTCGACCACGGCCTCTGCGGTGTCCTTCTTCAAAGCTCCGTACGACTCATATACACCGCTCAGTTCCTCGGGGTTCCCACCTTCACAGGCGGCGAGGATCTCCAGCAGATTGGCGAGCCCCGGCCGAGCCGGCCGGTCGTAGACGACCTCGCGCCCGCTGTCCGTCACCGCCCGCATGATCTTCTTGCGCACCACATCCGGTTCGTCCAGCAGATAGACGATGCCTGGCCCCACGTCGTCCGTCTTCCCCATCTTCGACGTCGGCTCCTGCAGATTCATGACCCTGGCCCCGACCTTGGGATGCGTCGCCCGAGGAACCACGAACGCCTGCCCGTACCGCTGGTTGAACCGCACCGCCAGATCCCGCGCCAGCTCCACGTGCTGCGTCTGGTCGTCGCCGACAGGCACCTCGTCCGTCCCGTACGCCAGGATGTCCGCGGCCATCAGCACCGGATACGTCAGCAGCGACAGCCGGACGCTCCCACCCCGGTCCCGCTCCCGCGCGGCTTTCTCCTTGTACTGGATCATCCGCCGCATCTCACCGTCGGTGGCCACACACTCCAGTACGTACGACAGCCGCGCGTGCTCGTCGACCTGACTCTGTACGAATACGGTGCACAGCTCCGGATCCAGCCCGGACGCCAGCAGCAGGGTCGCCGCCTGTCGACTGAGTCTGCGTACCCGTGCCGGATCGTGCTCCACGGTCAGCGCGTGCATGTCGACCACACAGAACAAGGCGTCCGTCCGACGCTGATCGACCTCGGCCCACTGCCGAACGGCCCCCAGGTAGTTCCCGAGCGTCAGATGTCCGGTCGGCTTGATCCCGCTGAAGACCCGCGTCATCTCTCATCCTCCTGGTCAGGACCGCCGCCGCCGGCCGGCCGCCCCTGGAGGGAGATACGAGAACGGCCGCCGGGGGCGGCGGCCGTCGAGTGCGTACGTGAGCGCGGCCGCCGTCAGGCGGCCCACCACTGCTGGTGACACGTACGCGTGGTCATGGGGTCAGGCTACGCGGCGGGGCCCGGTCCCGCAGCGAGTTGACACACCCTGGGCCCGTCCGTAGTGTTCTCCGGGTTGTCCGACGTGAGCGCCGACTCCGGTCGGTCCCCGGACAGCCATTCCGCAGGTAAACACCGACAATCGACGATCCGTCGTCGTGCCATTGGCGTGCGTATTTGCAGAATGAGGAATCCGCGTTCGAATGGGCGCAGCCCCCGATTAGCTCGGGAGCCAGGAATCCGCTAAAGTCTCACTCGCCGGAACGGCCCAACAGCCGC
>NZ_OLMK01000063.1 GCF_900290235.1 Streptomyces sp. MA5143a | reverse complement strand
GGCCGGACGGGACCAAGAGGCTCTCGACCTGTACGAACGGGTCCTCACCGATTCCGAGCGAATCCTGGGACCCAACCACCCCGACACCATCGACGCCCGCAACAACATCATCCGCGCCCGTGAAGCTGCGGCAGCTGCACAGCAAGCGGATACAGCAACTCCATCAACCGCCCCCGACTGTCAACCTCCCTCAGCCAATCCTAAGTAACGGATCAGATGCTGCTCTGCCACACCAGCCACCAGGGCGCAGTAGCAATGAGTGTCTAACTGCGTGACAACGGCGGACGACTTCGGACAGCTGCGGACCGTCAGCGCAGGTGAGAGCCGGGCCACCAGCCCAAGCAGACAGCCCCGCCCAAGTTGGTTCGGGACGAAGAAGCCGTGGTTTCAAATCCCTGCCACCCGACACGGGTCAGAGGCCCATCCAGGGAGATCCCGGGTGATGACTAGAGTGTCGCCATGCTGCAGCTACCGCCCGGCCGCCCCGAGGACGAAGTCACAAGCAGGGAAGAGCTGGTGGCCTTCATCGCCCAGCTCCGGGACGACTTCGTGGAGCGGGGCGAGCAGTGGGAGAACGCCACCCTGGACCGCTTCTTGGATGCGCTGACCGCCTGGATCGATTCTTCGCCCAGCTGGTACCGGAACTTCGACCAGGAAATGCCGGCCAACGGCGACTGGACTCTCTTTGCTCGTGCGCTGAGTGCCGCAATCGTCTACGAGTAAGCAGCCACGCCCCCTGCACCAGATCGATCCTCAGCACCCGCACCACAAGCGCACCAGATAGAGCGGGGAACACCGGGGAACAACGGTAAAAGCAACAAAGCCCAGCAGAACCCCGCCTCCACTGTTCGCCCAGGTCAGCGCCCGATCCGGCCCCAAATGCCCGCAGCTTCCCAAGCTGATGTCCCTACAGCTCAGTACGGCCGCGGAATCTCGTGCTCCCCCAACGCAGCCTCGTACCGCGCCAGCAGAGCATCCAGGTTCGCCAGAAGAAGGCTGGCGGAGTCCCGAGCTTCCTCCAGGTCTCCTCGCTCGCATGCCTCCACCACCTCGGCAACGTCGCTGCGGAGGATGTGAAGGGAGTCGCCCTGTACCAGGACCCCGGGGAACCGTCTGCCGGGCATGCGAATCACGGCGTCGTTGCCGCCGTCTGTGAACAGCTCGGCCTCAATGCGCTCCATCGGACCATCCAACCTGACATCACCAGCTGACATCAACGACCGTGGATGTAGACGGCCTTGAGCGATCACACACGTCATGGCGGTAGGACTGCGAGGGCCGTATCAGAGCCGCCCGATCGAACTCCTAAAGCGGGTGTCGCAGGTTCGAATCCTGCCGGGGGCACAGCGCGTTACGGCTCTGAACTGGGTTCTTCCCCAGGGAGGGCTCCTGCTCGGCCTCGGACTCCTCGTCCGGGGCCGTTTGCGTGAGCGGAACGACGTCCTCATCGGTGTCGGCACGATGCCGAGGTCGCGATGGACCTGGTCGAGGGCGGCTCGGCCCGGATACGGTCGGCGGTCAGTGCCGTGCCGGCCGTCGCGCGCCGCTCGACGGCGGCGCGACCCGCGCAGGCGACCGACATCCTGGTGACCGCCGACGTGTCGGGCTCCTTCTTTTCAGCTGATCTTCCGCGGTGACTGGCCGGTTCCGTATGTATCCGACCCCAAAAGATTGAGCTTTCAATATCCTCCCGGTGCCGCCCTACCGCGCAACCGCTGTGCATCGAGCGGTGGAAGGACTGTCCCCCATGCTCCGAGCCCGTCGCACATCTGCCCTGGCATGCCTCGCGGCCTTGCTGGCCGTGCTCACCCCCACCTCTGCCTCCGGGGCCGCACGGACCCCGTCGGGAGAGTCCCCGGTAGTACGGACCACCGCCGGTCCGGTCCGGGGTCAGAACACCGCCGAGGGGCGGCAGTTCCTCGGCATCCCCTACGCCGCCGATCCGGTCGGCGCGCTGCGTTGGCGACCACCGCAGCCTCACCCTCTCTGGGAGGGCGTTCGCGAGGCCACGGCGTTCGGTCCGCGCTGCCTGCAAGGCACGAACTCCCAGCAGGGCACGTACACCGAGAACTGCCTGAACCTGAACGTCTACACGCCGACGAGCCCGCGGCGGCTGCCCGTCATGGTGTGGATCCACGGCGGCGGCATGATCCAGGGCGGCGGCCGGGACTATGTCGCCGACCGGTTCGCCGCGGACGGCAACGTCATCGTGGTCACCATCAACTACCGCCTCGGCGCCTCCGGCTTCCTCACCCTGCCCGGTGCGCAGAGCAATTACGGCCTGCTCGACCAACAGGCGGCGCTGCGCTGGGTACGAGCCAACATCGCCCGCTTCGGCGGCGACCCGCACGCCGTCACCATCGCCGGGGAGTCCTCAGGCGGCCGGGCCGTGTGCTCCCAGCTTGCCTCGCCTACTGCGCGCGGGCTGTTCCGGGCCGCGATCAGCCAGTCGGCGTCCTACCGCGACTGCGCCGCCATCCCCGTCAAGAACGCCGAAACCACCGGTCGCGCCTTCGCCGACGCTCTGGGCTGCGCTGACACCGACTCGCAGGCCGTGCTGGACTGTCTGCGCACCAAGACCCCGCAGGAGGTCCTCGCCGCGCAGTCCGGCCGCGCCTGGGGGCCCATCGTCGGCGACCGCGTCCTGCCTCAGCAGCCCGCCGAGACCTTCGCAGCGGGTCGGCAGGCCAAGGTGCCGGTCCTCTTCGGCACCACCCGAACCGAAGGGCGGTACTTCGACTACTTCGACTTCGACGGCAAGGGACAACCGCTGACGTCCGAGCAGTACCCCCAAACCATGCGCGGCTGGTTCGGTGAGGACATCGCCGACGAGGTGCTGGCACGCTATCCGCTGACCGACTACCCGACCCCGACACTCGCGCACGCCGCCGCCCGCGGCGACCGGGACTACTCCTGTCCGACCGCACGCGTCAGCCGACAGCTCGCCCAGGGCGCTCCGGTGTACCAGTACGAGTTCGCGGACGTGACCGGCCCGCCCGCCGAGAACCTCCGCAACCTGAACACCGACTACGACTTCGGGGCCACGCACACCAACGACCTCCAGTACCTCTTCCGGCACCACGGACGCGAGGCGCCGTTCAACGCCGAGGAACGGCAGCTGTCCCGCCAGATGATCCAGTACTGGTCGTCCTTCGTCTCCCACGGTGTCCCTCGCGCGTCCGGCTTGCCCGACATGACCGACCAGCGGGTCCGGCCCGGCGAGGTGACAGTTCTTCAGACCTCGTCGGCAGGCGGCCCACGCCCGTCCGCTGATTTCACCGCGGCCCATCACTGTGCCCTGTGGGACGCCGCCGCGGCCACCGGCTGAACCCGTGGGAGGCAGTGGCCCCGGGATGCGGCCGAACGCAGGTGGTCCCGAGGCCGCGGGTATGGCCCCGATACCCCAAGTCGGCGGTGGCGGGCGTAGTCATGGCTACTGAGGCGAATCCGCGCTGCCGCTGATGCGGTGACCGGAACGATCCGCGGAGTTGACCTGGTGGATCCGGTCGGCCGGCCCGGCAAGTGGCAGCCAACCGGCAGACGTTTCCGCACAGCACGGGGCAGGGTCGGTCTGCCGGAGGCCTCGCTTCCGGCAGACCGACCCACTCAGTGGCCCACGGGCCTCACTTGCCGTAGTACGCGTTGTGGACCGAGATCGTCGACCTGTTGCCCTTCTTGTCGGTGATCTTGGCGCGGAGGGAGACGCCCTTGCCCTTCGCCGGGTTCCTGACGGTGATTTTCCCGTTCCTGACGTCGGTCTTCGTCCAGGTCCTGCCGTCGTCGTATGACACGTACGCCGTCAGCGACTTGAGGTTCCGGCCTGCCGCCGCGCCCTCGACGGTGACCGGGTAGGTAACCGTCCTGCCTGCCGGGACGCGGCTGTCCAGGCCGACTGGGGCCTTGAAGCGGACCGAGGAGACCGGGAGTTCGGTCACGCCGGACGTCGGCCGCTTCGAGTGGAACGTCCAACTCGCGTCGACGCGCGTGGAGGCGGCGTGGACCTTGGCGCTCCGCCTGGCCGAGGTGGTCAGTGTGTAGTCGGCGGCGCCGACCGGGACCCTGAAAGTGACCTTGCCGGTGAGTGGGTCGGTGTTCGAGCCGAACTTCCCGCCGTTCCGGTACAGCGTCGTCCGTACCGAGGTGAGGTCGGAGGACGCGTGATGGCCCTGACCGTCGGCGAAGAGCGAGAGGTCGCCGTAGATTCCCTCGGAGGTGTGGAAGAGGCCTTGGTACTCGTCGCGTATCGCCCGTGGCGCGAACACCGCCGTGTTGAACCGCTTCTGGTAGGTCCTGCCCCCGGTGAGCTTCTTGTAGGAGCTGGTGTCGGCGGACGCATCGTTGAGCGGCACACCGTCCGGGTCCTGCCTGCCCGAGTGCTGCTCGAAGGCGAAGTAGTACTCGGCCCCCTCACCGGTCGACAGGTGCAGCGTGCGGGTGGCGGGCAGCTTCTGCGGCACCGGAGTGTGGAGGCCGTAGCCGAAGGGCACGTGGACGGTCAGACCGAGGGCGCCGGTCTTGCCGGGAGCCGAGGCACCCAGACCGGCCTTCACCGTGGCGAGCTCGCTCGCCTTGTAGTGGTGGACACGATCTCCCAGGACCTTCTTCGTCTCGCCCCCGCCGACGATGTCGTACTCGGTGTCGCTTCCCCTGGTCCACTGCCCGGACCAGGTCTGTACGAGGCCGGAGTCCATCGCCGGGCCGACATGCGCGAGCCGGATGTCGGAGAACGAGGGCATCTCGACTCCGAACCACACGTCCGCGGGCAGGTACTCGTAGGACACGAGGGCCTGGAGCGGCTTGGCCTGCGCGTCCGGCACCGTGATGTCGGCCGGCCGGGTCCTGTTCAGGTCGAGCGTGATCGTCGTGTTCCTGTCGAGGTTCAGCACGGGCCGGGCCAGCCAGTCGGCGCCGCCCTCGGTGGAATCGAGGTCCTTCATGCTGAGCGAGTCCAGGATGTACCGGTCCTTGGGGACCCGGAAGGTGACGGTGTCTTCGGTGGACACGTTCGCGTAGCCGCCGCTGCCCCGCGTGGCCACGGACAGCGTGGTGAGGTGGACAGGGTGCTGTCCGGGGCGGTTGACGAACTTCAGCGTGAGGTCGTACGCCTCGGTCTCGCGCTCGACGCCGACCGCGGTGCGGACGGTCTGGCCGTCGCCCGTGGCACTCACGTAGGCCGAGTACCCGCCGTCGAGGTCACCGCCCAGCTTGGTGTTCACGGTGACGTCCACGGAGGCCTCGCCGCCGGCCGGGACGGTGACGTGGTCCGCGCCGGTGGTGAAGAAGCCCGCCGGGGCGGCCTGTCCCTTGGGGTCGTAGGCCGTGGTCGACAGGGTCAGCGTGACATCCTTCGTGCCGAGGTTGCGGTACGTCAGCTTCCTGGTGACCGGGGTGTCGTCGGTGTGCGGCCACTGCTGGACCGGGAAGTTCACCGAGGTCGTCTTGGCGACGACGCTCTGGTCGATCGCCTTGTCGACCTGGATCCGGCCCGAACCCTGCTGGTTCGGCGTGTACGCGCCGCCCTTGGCCGAGCCCACGAGCACGGCCTTCAGTTCGCTGAAGGTCCAGTCCGGGTGCTGCTGCTTGAGGAGGGCGGCGGCGCCCGCGACATGCGGGGTCGCCATCGACGTACCCGAGATCGACACGTACCCGGCCGGATTCTCGCCGTACTCCTTGGCGATCTCGCTGCCCTTGGCGGAGGCCGCGGTGATGCCCACGCCCGGCGCGGTCACGTCCGGCTTGATCGCGCCGTCGGCGGTCGGGCCACGGCTGGAGAAGTCCGCCAGCCGGTCGGTGCCGTCGACAGCACCGACGGTGAGCGCGTTGGCCGCGCTGCCCGGGGAGCCGACGGTCTTCGCGCCCTGCTCTCCCTCGTTGCCCGCGGCGATGGCGAAGAGGATGCCCTTCTCCTCGGACAGCCGGTTGACCGTGGCTTCCATCGGGTCGGTGCCCGGAGTGTCGCCGCCGCCCAGGCTGAGGTTGACGATGTCGGCGCCCTGCTCGGCGGCCCACTCCATGCCCGCGATGATGCCCGAGTCGTCGCCTTCGCCCTCGTCGTCGAGGACCTTGCCGTTGAGGATCTTCGCTCCGGGGGCGACGCCCTTGTACTTGCCGCCCGACAGGGCGCCGGTTCCCGCGATGGTGGACGCGACGTGCGTGCCGTGCCCCTGGTGGTCCCTGGTGGTGGCGGCCGTGCTGAAGTTCTTGGCGGCGATCACCTGGTCCTTGAGGTCCGGGTGGCTGGTGTCGATGCCCGTGTCCAGGACGGCGACCTTGACGCCCTTGCCGTCGTAGCCCCGGGCCCAGGCGGCGGGTGCGCCGATCTGCGGCACGGACTTGTCGAGGCTCATCTTGCGGACGCCGTCGAGCCAGATGTGAGAGATGCCCGAGGCCACGGCGTTCCCGTGAGTGAGGGCGTGCCACAGGTCGGGCGTCTCCTCGGCGGACGTCTGGACGGAGTCCAGGTTCAGGGTCCTGAAGCCGTGGCGGAGGGTTCCCGCGTCCCGGACGTCGGCCTTCGCGGTGCTCGCCGTGCCCGTGTAGCCGACGATGACCTTCACACCGTTCCGTTGGCTCCTGCGGTTGGCCGCCTTGTCGAGCTCGGTGATGTCGAACAGCCGCTGGTCGAGTCTGCCGCTCGCGATCATCTGGGCCGCGTCCGTCGGTACGACCAGGGTGTGGCCGTCGACCCTCCGCATCTGCACGGGGACGCGCTCACGTCCCTTGGCCCGCTCCATGCCGACGACCCGGCCCTTGGCGTCCACGATGACACGGTCACCGGTGACGAGGGTGATGCGGTGCTTGCCGGTGGCGTCCATGCTCTTGGCGGCGGCCGGTACCGCCGTCGGCACCGGTGTCGCCCGTGCCGTGCCGGTCAGTCCCGCGGCGAGGGCCGCCACCGTCATCGCGGCCGTTGCCGCGCACGCGGTGTTCCTTCTTCTGCGCAAGGTTCCCCCAGGTCCGTTCGGTCGGGTGCAGTGACCGGAGTGACGGTAGGAGAGCGAACGCAGGACTGTTCGTCGGCTGTGCGACAACGCCGTATCGATTCCGATGGAGAACCTACGGCCGGCCGTTACAAGCCCAGGTCAGACGGCGGGTCGACCGCGGACCTGTGACAGGGACTCCTGCGGGAGCAAAACCGGCCCGCCCCGGAGAACGGCGGGCGTGCTCAAATATCCCCCGATGAGCCAGCGGTTGTTACCGGATGACCTGGCAGTCCGACGGAAGGAGTGGGGGATGCGGCTTCGCCGACTCGCGCCGTGCGCCGTGCTGACCGTCTTCCTGACCGCCTTGCCGACCGGGTGCGGCGGGGTGAACGGCGGCGTCCGGGTCGAGGGCCCGGCGCCGACGGCGATCCCCTGGTCGGGGCCGGTCTATGTGGCGGACCTGTACGGGCGGGCCTGGCAGCGTCCCAGGACGATCGAGCTGACCGAGCTCATCTCCCTGGACCGGTTGACGTGGCGGGACTGGGGCGCGCCCAAGCCGCGAGCCACCGGCGAGGCGTCCTGCACGGCCGGCTGCTCCGCGGGCCAACCCCGCAGCTACCCGGTCCAGGTCGTCCTGAGCCACCGGGTGCGGCGTGCTTCCGTGGCTTACTACGGCGAAGCGACCATCACACCCGTCCATCCCCCCGCACCACTCTGGGCGACGGGCTTCGACCGCCCGGAGACCCTGAACCTGCCGGACGGCTGACGACGTCACGGAGCTGACGGGAAGACGACCGCCGGAGAGGAAACCCATGCACGAAGTTCTACTCGTCGAGGACGACGAGCTGATCCGGGAGGCCACGCGGCTCACCCTGGAGGAGCGCGGCTACCGGGTGCGGACCGCGGCCGACGGCCTGACCGGGCTCGCGCTCTTCCGGGAACGCCACCCCGACGTGGCCGTGCTCGACATCATGCTGCCCGGCCTGAACGGGGTGAGCCTGGCCGGCCGCATCCGCGAGGAGTCCGGCGTCCCGGTGCTGCTGATCTCGGCCCGGAACGACCCGGTGGACGTGGTGCTGGGCCTGGAAGCGGGCGCCGACGACTACGTCACCAAGCCCTTCGACGGCCCGGTCCTCGTGGCCCGCATCCGCTCCCTGCTGCGCCGCGCGGCCCCCGCCGGGCAGCGGACGCAGGACACCCGCCTGGGCTTCGGAGATCTGGTCTTCTGCCCCGTCTCCCTGACCGCGCACAAGGACGGGAAGCCACTCGCGCTGACCATGACCGAGCTGAAACTCCTGCGCGAGTTCGCAGCCGCCCCGGGGGCCGTGCTCTCCCGGGACCTGCTCCTGGAGCGCGTCTGGGACTACGCCTGGTCCGGCGACACCCGGGTCGTCGACGTCCACGTGCAGCGACTGCGCGCCAAGATCGGCCGGGAGCGGATCGAGACGGTGCGCGGCTTCGGCTACAAGCTGCGCCCATGAGGCCGCCCGCCTTGAACGTGGGGGCGAAGGTGGCCCTGGCCGTCGCCGCCGCGGCAGCGTGCGTGGCGGGTTCGACCGGGGTGCTGGTACACCGGATCACCGCCACCGACCAGCTGGCCACCGCCCGCTCGGGACTGGACCGGGAGCTGGTGAGCGCCGCCCACGACCACGCGGCCGGACGCAGCTCGCCCGCCGCGATCGACCCGCCCGATCTGCCCCGTCCGGTGGCGCGGGCGGTGCGCCATGACGTCCGCGTGACCTACCTGCACAACGGTGGCGTGCATCCGGTGCTGTGGGCGGCGACCCGGGTCTCGGACCGGAAGGTGGTCGCGGTCTCCCGTTCGTACGCCCCCGAGCAGCGGTCCCTGACAGCGCTCGACCGGACGCTGCTGACCACGGGCACGGCCGCCACCATGCTGGTGTCCCTGACCGGGCTGTTGCTGGGCGTGCGAATGGGAGGCCGGGCGACCGCAGCCGCGCGTACGGCGGAACGCATCGCCGAGGGCGACCTGGACGCCCGGCTCCGTCCCCAAGGCCGTGATGAGATCGCCCGGCTCGCCGCCTCCGTCAACGCCATGGCGGACGCGCTGAGTGCGCGGCTGGAGGCGGAGCGCCGGGTGACCGCCGACATCGCCCACGAGTTGCGCACACCGGTCGCGGGCATGTCGGCGGCGGTCGGCCTGCTGCCGCCCGGACGGGCGTCGGAGCTGGTGGCGGGCGGCGTGCAGAAGCTGCGCGGGCTGGTCGAGGACGTACTGGAGGTAGCCCGGCTGGACGCCCGGATCGCGGTGGTGGACACCGAGCAGCGGGAGGTCAGCGCGATGGCACGGCGAGCGGTCGCCGGACTCGACGAGGTGCGGGTACGGGTCGCGGCGGACGCGGTCGTGGCAACCGACCCGCGCCGCGTCGAACGCATCCTCGCCAACCTGGCCGCCAACGCCCTGCGGCACGGCGGCCCGCCGGTGGAGGTGGAGGTCGACGGCCCGGTCGTCCGGGTCCGCGACCACGGCTCGGGTTTCCCTCCCGACCTGCTCGCCGTCCTGCACACCTCCGGTCCCCAGCGCTTCCGCACCGGGTCCTCGACCGGCGGCACCGGCCTGGGCCTGACCATCGCGACCGGCCAGGCCCGTCTGCTCGGCGCCCGCCTGGCCTTCCGCAACCATCCGGAGGGGGGCGCGGAGGCGGAACTGCGGCTGCCGACGGAGTGTGGTCCGCCACGGGACGTCCCACAGGCGCCGAATGCGTGAGCGGACGGCGTAGAAGGAGCCGCCCTGAGCCGGATGGCCGGTCCTGCCGCGCGGCGCCGGCGCCTGGCGCGCGATGTCAGCCTGGTGCCAGATCAGGGTGAAGGGCGCGGCTACACCGAAGCCGCCGTGCAGGCAGAACGCCGGCCTGATCCGTTCACGCCAGAACCTGTGGGCTCTCGCTGGTCGGATTCCGGCCGACGGGGAGGGGCGTGCGGGATCAGCCTGCCGGACGGATGGCAGACAGTACGCTGAATCCAGCGGGATCGGGCCGCGCTTGGGGCCGTCGCCATTCCACGACGCACTCACCGGCACCCCATGGCTCCCACCCACCACCCTGTGAATGAACACCATCAACCGGCCGACCGTACGGCCAGGCCGAAATGGACTCAGTGCCGCACGAGCCGTCCATGAAATCCTGCACGGCGAAGGGCCTGGCGGTGCACAGCACCGCCAGGCCCTCAAGGCCGGCATGTAATAAGGCAACTAATGCCGCTGGGCGTCAGTTGCACCTGATGCTGATTTGGGCGGCCCAGGTACCGTTCTTCTCCTGCCAGGTGGTCCGGCTGATCAGTGACACGTCGTTGCGGTTCGGGCACTGGTTCCGCGCTTCGGTCAGCGCGTTGGCGTACGCCACGCCTTCCTGCGAGGCGTACGCCACGCGCGTCACCTTGTCACCCACGTTGGCAGCAGCAGCGATACCGCTGGCCCCGAACGCCATGGAGCCGGCCACTGCGGTCACCACGAGAGCCTTCTTCATCAAGGCCTTCATTTTCGCTTACTCCTTATTCATTTACAGGGGGGGGTGGCCGAAGAGGGAGTTATCGGACTTCGAACAGAATCGCCGAACCCCCTGTCCTCTTCTGCGAGTGCAGCGTAACGCGGCTGATCTTTGGACGCCCATGCTGCACACACGATCCACCCTTTTCTCTGATCTGGCTCTGAATCAGCCCCAGCGATCGAGGTGGATTACTCGATTAATTTGGCAGACATAAAGAAGATGAGCGGCAGTAAGGTGTCCATTCACAGGCGGTACTGAGGAGCGGTGGGTCCGGTGATCCCGGTGAGCTGACAATCTTGTAGATTCCTGTCCGTGTCGCAGGGGCCGTCGTCGAGGATCTCGCCACGCCGGTGGCTGTGCAGGCTCGCGTGATCGATGAGCTGCGAGCCGAGGTCGCTGAGCTACGGGCGGAGAACGCGGAGCTGAAGCGCCGGCTGGGGATGGACTCCACCAACAGCAGCAAGCCGCCGTCGTCCGATCCGCCGGCGAGGAAGAGCCCGCATTCGCAGCGGGTGCGGTAGGCGGATCGCAAGCCGGGTCAGCGCGGGCGGGAGGGCCACTGGTTGCAGCCATCGGGGAGCCCGACCGCGTTGAACGGGTCCAGCCGGCCGAATGCTCGGGGCGCACCGGCCCGCTGTCGGATGCGGCGGAAGAGGGTTTCCGCACGGTCCAGGTCTTCGACATCCCGCTGATCGAGCGGGAAGTCACCGACATGCGCCTGATCCGGCGCCGCTGCCGGTGCGGGGCCGCGATCTGCGCGCGAGCCACGAATCCTGCCGTGGGCAGCAGGAAAAGACCCCGGACCGATCATGGTCCGAGGCCTTTTGCCATCCACTTCTCACATCAATGAGGACGGTCACTCACCACCGGCCGGCGCTTGAGCAGCCGATCTCGCGGGGAGGGCGTGGGGGTCAGCGGTGGTGGTGGCCGTTGTCGTTGTGGTGGTGGCCACCGTTGCGGTGGCCCCAGTCTCCGTGGCGGTGTCCGCCGTCGCCGTTGTGGTGGCCCCAGTCGCCGTGGCGGCGGTCGCCGTCGCCGTGGCGGCGGTGGCCCCATGATTCGCTGTCGATCCAGCGGCCTCGGTCGTTGCGGAGGGTGGCGGTGTCGGAGTGGTTGCCCCAGATGTGATGGCGGCTGCCCTGGAACAGGTCAGCGGCGGTGTCACGGCCGAAGCCGGTGTGGATGCGGACCGTCGTGCGGCCCCGGAGGCGGTAGTCGTCGAAGGTGTAGGTGCGGCCGTCCTCGTTCTCGAGGGTCCAGCCGTCGAGGTTGACGCTGCGCCTGGCGGTGTTGGTGATCTCCACCCACTCCCGGTTCAAGGAGCGGTTCGAGCGGTCGTCGCGGCCCGGGGCGTCGTACTGGACCTCCGAGATCGTGACCCTCGGGCGCTCGTGACGGTCGTGGTCGGCGGCGGACGCCGGCAGGGTGACGACCGAGATCAGAGCGCCGGCGGCGAGGGTGGCGGCGGCGAGACGGCGGGCGCCGGCAGAAGCGGTAGCGGACAAGAGGGCTCCCTCGTGGTGCGGACGGCTTCCCCGGGCAGGCGGTGCGGGCCCACGGGGAAGTCGGTGTGGTGGCGACCGGTTGGCCGCACGCACACTCTGTCCACGGCCTGGAGGACTCGTGGCGCAACATCCCCTTCTGTTACCTCTTGTCCATATTTCTATGACTCTCGCCTGCAACATCCATCAATGCGGTTTACGGCCGCTATTGCATCGCCGACTGGTGGGGCCGCCTTGTGGGCGTTGGGGTGCGACGTCCGTTCTCCCCCATGCACCCACCCGCAAGGGCTCGGGCGTCACCCGAAAGTGAGTAACAAGGGGGGCCGACGGATGAGCTCGCCGGCCCACCGATGAAAGGGGGTGGGGAAGCGGCCCGCGCGGCGGGCAGGCCGCCCGTCCCCGGAGGGCGATCTTGTCCAGGTGCGTCGACAATGAGCGCGAGGGATCCTGTCGCGGCTGTGGCGGGTGTGTGGCTCTGCGGTCGGAGGTCGGTCGTCGTGCGGGACCTGGTGGCACGGCTGGCCGTCGACTTCCCCTCGGTCGGCGTGGTCACCGTCGAGGCGACGGTCAGGGCGGCGTACGACGCCTTCCGTCAGGCCAGAGTCAGGGCCTACGTCCCCATCCTCATCGAACGCCGGTCCCGGAAGGTGCTCAGGGCCCGCTGTCTCACCGCCCCGGCCCTGGCCCCCCTGCCCGCCCCGCACTCCACCCCACACCCCGTGCCGCCCACCCCGCACCCCGTGCCGCCCGCCTCCGAACCCGTCCCCGTCCTCCCCGCCGCCGAACGAGCCGGGACCGCGACCGGAACGGGAAGCGGCACCCGGACCGGGCCGTGACCGTCCCGGTCCCCGTGGCGCGCCGTACCCGCCCCCGATCGCTGGAGGGTTGATCGTGATGTCGGACCGGAGAGCCAAGCGCATCGCGGAGTTCATCGAGCCGCTCAGGGTCGAGCCGGGGACGAAGGTGCGACTGGAGCGGGACTTCGATCCCCGGTACAAGGCCGGGCTGCGGAAGCGGGACGGGGTCGAGCTGCTGCGGACCGGGGTGTCGCTGCTGGCCGAGTACCAGGAGCGGCTGGCCGCGCAGGACACGTACGGCGTCCTGCTCTGTTTGCAGTCCCTCGACGCCGGCGGCAAGGACGGCACGATCCGCCACGTCATGAGCGGCGTCAACCCCCAGGGCGTGCGGGTCAGCAGCTTCAAGGTGCCGTCCGTCGAGGAACTCGACCACGACTACCTCTGGCGTTACGCCACTCGGTTGCCCGCGCGCGGCGAGATCGCCATCTTCAACCGTTCGCACTACGAGGAGGTCCTCGTCGTCCGCGTCCACCCCGAGAACCTGCTGCGGCAGAGGCTGCCGGAGGACTCGCGCGGGCCGGGCGTCTGGAAGCGGCGCTACCGGGAGATCAACCACTGGGAGCGGTACCTCACGGACAACGGGTTCAAGGTGGTGAAGATCTTCCTGAACCTCTCCAGGGAGGAGCAGCGCACCCGTTTCCTCAAGCGGATCGACCTGCCGGAGAAGAACTGGAAGTTCTCGGCGGCCGACGTCCGGGAGCGGCGCCACTGGGACGCCTACCAGCACGCGTTCTCCAAGATGCTGTCCGCGACGAGCACGCCATGGGCCCCTTGGTACGTCGTACCGGCCGACCGGAAGTGGTTCGCGCGGATCTGCGCGGCGGCGATCCTCGCGCACACCCTGATGGACATCGATCCGCGGTACCCCGAGGTGGGCGAGAAGGCGCGGAGGGCGCTCCTCGTCGCCAAGCGGGAGCTGGAGCGGGAGGCGCCCGCCGGGGCCCCGGCCGACCCGTACGCCGCACGGCATCCGGTCGAGGGAGCGGAACGGTGACCGAGCCCTCCCCGAGCGGTCCTCGGGAGCACGCCTGGTACGCCCGCGCTCCCGAGGACGTGGCCACCGCGTTCGGTGTCGGTCCGGCGGTCGGGCTGTCCGGTGCCCGCGCCACGGAGCTGCTCGCCGCGCACGGGCCCAACGCGCTGCCGGACGAGAGGCGGGCGCCGGCCTGGCGGCGATGGCCGGCGCGCAGGCCGGGCACATCCGGGTCCGCATGGTGACCGGTGACGACGTCACCACGGGCGCGGCGATCGCCCGGCAGCTCGGGCAGCTCGGTATTCCCGGCGAGGCGGTCCTCGGCGCGGACTTCGCCGCCTGGAGCGAGGGCCTCGGCACGAGCGAGATCGACGCCCGCCAGTTCGGCTGGGCCGTGCTGGCGGCCCTCGCCCTCCTGCTCCTGTGGGGCAAGTTCCTGGCCCGCCGCTCCGGGGCCGCGTGACCGGTCCCCGCCCAGGTGGGGGAGGTGGAGGTCGCGGCAAGAACTTCTAGGACGATCGGGCCCGGGCGTGCACACTGGGGGCAGAGTGCCGGTTGGCACCAACCGGGAAGGACCGACATGCTGATCATCTTTGGCACCAAGGGTTACCTGTACCAGCTCGCGATACTCACGCTGGTGTGCGGGCAGTGCGGGAACCCCTCCGCGCACACGCTGCGGAAGCGGGTCACGAAGTTCACGTTGTTCTTCGTGCCGCTGTTCCCGGTGTCGACGAAGTACCAGACGCAGTGCACGTTCTGCGGGGCGGAGCAGAAGGTGACCGCCGAGCAGGCGGAACAGCTCCAGGCGCAGGGCGCGGGCGGCCCCAGCGGCCACTACCAGGGGCAGAGCCAGCAGCAGCCGTACCAGTCCTGACCGCCGGCTCTCAGGTGGACAGTCGGGTCATCACCGCCTCGAAGATCTCCGAGAACTCCGAGGCGCGGTGCAGTTCGGGCGACAGGGTGTTCATGTCGCGCAGGACGTCCGCCAGCCGGGGCAGCTGGGCGCGGATCTCCGTGTAGAGGTCGATGTCCTCACGGAAGCCCTGGAGGTTGGCGGCCGAGACGCTCCGCATGGCCTCGTCCAGCTCGTTGATCTGCTCCTCCCAGTACCGTACGTAGCCGATGCGGTCCTGCGGCCGGTAGATGCGGGCGTCGGGGAGCACCACGGGGAAGACCCGGTCGGTGAACTCGCCGTGGCGGGCGGTCTCCAGGAGTTCGAACAGGCAGTTCTGCGACTTCAGATAGGCGTCGCTGATCACCAGGACCACGCACTTGCCCTGCCCGAGGCGGGCCATGAAGTCCTTGATGGACGCCTTGTAGCCGATGTCCCGCCGGTCGCGGACCACGGTGACGCCCCTGGCCCGGAACGCCTCGTCGAGCTCGTCGGCGAGCGCGTTGCTCTCCTTGCTCCAGGAGTACGACAGGTAGACCTCCGTGTCGGACGGGGCCGACGACCGCACCACCACTGCTTGCTCCTCACGCCTGTGTCGTTCCCACTCACGCCGCAGCGTCACGCGCAGCGGCTGGAAGGCCGGATGGTTGAAGGGGATGGCGTACAGCGTCAGCACCAGGTCGAACAGGCCGACGACATGGCGGGTCTCGTCCTGGAACCTGCCGGGCGCGAGACCGCGGAGGAGTTCGACGGGCTGGAGGCTGTCGGCGGTGCCGGCCCGCAGCAGCGGGATGACCCGGGGCCACGCGCCGGGGCCGCGCCGGGCGCGGATCAGTTCCGCGTCGACGGCCGCCGCGCCCTCGGGGCGGGTCAGGGCCCGCAGGTGGTCGGGGGTCACCACGACCAGGACGACGTCGTCGCCGCGTACGTCGGCCGGGTCGTCCACCATGAGCACCCCGGCCTCGCGCAGGTCGCGGGCGAGCCGGGACGCCCAGGCGGCTTCGGCGGGCGGCCGGCTGAGGTAGCAGCGGGGCACCGCGCGGTCGCTGCGGAAACTCTTCACCCGCACGAGGAACGACTCGTAGGTGCTGCGCAGCCGGGCCGCCGCCTCGTCCCGTTCGACGAGCCGGGTGTCCTCGGCGCCGAGCGCGACCGGCTGCTCGGTGTCGGGGAGGTCGATGCGGTCGCCGCAGCGGAAGCAGAACATGACCCGCACACCGTCGCGCAGGGAGCCCATCACCGCCGAGCGCTCCTGCCGGTGCCCGCCGGCACAGGACACCGGCGGGAAGACGGTCACCGTCACCTCACGCTGGTACAGGAACCGCTCGAACAGTCCCTGGAACATACGGCGGCCGTACGGGGGCACCGCCGCGCTGTAGTGCAGGACGAGTTCGATCTCGCCCTCGCGCTCCTGGAAGAGCCGGAACCCGCAGATCTGCCCGCTGCCCATGTCGAACTGGGCCTGGCTCTGCCAGTAGTTGACGCGGGTGAACGTCTGGGTGTGGCCGAGCAGCACCACCAGCGCGGGGTAGACGTTCTCTACCTGGCCGCGGACCACGTACGACACGTCGTCGACCGTCTCGATCGCGTCGAACAGCGGGCGCTTCTGCTTGATCAGACCGGGGAAGATCAGCAGGGTCTCCGCGCCGAGCGTGTCGCGGAAGCACAGGTTGTGCTCCAGGAACCGCACGACGGCGGCGTCCAGCAGGACCTGCTGCTCGGCGCGGTCCAGGGTGTCGACCTCGGGCAGGGGGTAGCCGCCGGCGAGCAGCGTGGACTCGCTGAGCGCGCCGAGTTCCTGCGGATGCTTGTCGGCCTGGAGGAAGACGGACGAGGCGAGGTCGACCAGCAGCTCCGGGGCCAGCAGGACGGTCCGCGCGCCGGAGGAGGTCCGCAGCACCGAGACATAGCCGTGGTTCTCCAGGTGCCCGACCGCCGTCATCATCTCGGCGTCGGTGAACCGCCACTCAGGGTCCGTCTCCAGCAGCTGCCGGCGCAGATCGGCGGGCGACACGAGGACGCCGCGGCGGTCCGGGCGTTCCTTCAGCGCGAGCACGAACTCCTTGATCCGCTTGAAGGTGAGGGTCGTGACCGTGGTGGTCATCCGCTCCCACTGGATCTGCTCGCGCAGCAGCTCCATCAGCGCGCCGACGCCGGTGCCGGTCGCGGCGCTGGTGCTGACGTAGCCGCCGGTGATGCCGTGGGCCTGGCAGTACTGGTCCAGCTCCGCCTGCGACACCACGGGGGCGCCCCGGTCGACGCGCGCCCCGACCAGGACGGTCGGGGGAAGGGCCCTCCTCCCCGAGAGCTGTTGCAGCCAGAACTGCACCCCCTTCAAAGGCTCCTGACGGTTCGTCGGGTCGAACAGCACGAGGGCGAGATCGACGTTGTCCAGGAAAATCGCGTGCACGGGGCGGTAGACGTGCTGGCCGGCGAGGTCCCAGAGGACGGCCTCGCAGTCCGTGCCGTCGGCGCGCTGGGTGCGTACGTCGTCGATGAGCCAGAACTGCTGGCCGTGCGTGGAGGCGTGCTCCTTGAACTCGTCGTGCGCGAGCCGCCATCCGAGCCCCGTCTTGCCGACCCCCGAGTCCCCGACGAGGACGACCTTGGCGGTCATGTACCGCACGGAGTCGCCGCCGGCCTGATGACCGAGCAGCTGGTCGAGGTCGTAGTCCCAGAGGGAGAGGCCGGCGTAGTTGTTCCAGACGGCGAGGCGGGGGAGGGTGGGGTGGAAGGCGAAGCTCGGGCTGGTCCGCTCGCGGACGCTCGTGTCGTCCTCGAAGCCGTCCTCGGAGTCGTCCTCGAAGTCGTCCTCGGTGATGTCGTCGAGGTCGGCATCGTCGTCCTCGCTGTCGTCGAAGTCGTCGACCTCGACCTCGACCTCGGAGTGGCCGCGGACACGGGCGTCGAGATCGTCCGAGCCGTCGACCTCGGCGTAGGGCGGCCGCAGCACGGCGACCGTCGTCCAGTCGTCGGTGCGCCACAGGCGGACGGTCTGGTCCCGGGAGGCCGTCCCGAGCAGCTTCCCGTCCGCCGAGAACATCACGTCCGAGACACTGTCCGTGTGTCCCTCCAGGTAGGTGATCGACTCGCTCCTGGCGTTCTCGTCGAGCCTCAGAACGCTGATCCTGCCCCCGCTGATACCCGTGGCGAGCGTCCTGCCGTCGGGTGACCAGGCCACGGAGATGACGATGTCCCCCTGGTTCACGGTCTGAACGGGCAGCCATGAACTGCCGGATCGCTTCCAGACGCACACGGTCGCGTCCGCCGAACCCGTCGCCAGCATCGTGTCGTCCGGCGACCAGGCGAGACGGTTCACATAGTCGGCGTGCGCGTGGATGGTGTGCGAAGGCCGCACGCTCCGGGCGTCCCACAGCCGGACCGTCCTGTCCTGCGCGCCGGAGGCGAACAGGTCCCCGCCGTGCGACCACGCGACGTGGCCCACCCAGCGGGTGTGCGCCGTCAGCCGCAGGGACTGGTGGGGTCTGTCGATGTCCCAGACACGGACGCCGTGGAGGCCGCAGGCGGCGGCGAGGCGCCCGCCGTCCGGCGACCAGCTCACCCGGTTGACGAAGCCCCTGCTGCCGCGCGCACGCAGGATCGCGACGTCCGAGTAGTCCTCGGCGTTCATGACGCGGATCCGGCTGTGGTCGGCGGGCACCGCCAGCAGACGTCCGTCCGGTGACCAGGCGACGTAGCGACCGCAGTCCTTGCGCGGCGGTCTCCCCACCACCCGGTTCAACCACACGCCCTCGTTGGACGAAACCCCGTGTTCCGACATGGCCCCCGTCGCCCCCAACCGTCGTCTTCGCGGTCCCGCCTCCGCGAAGGTGTTCCAGGGTAGTGCCGACACCTGCGTGGGCTCACCCGATCCCGTCCGGGCGCCGTTCCCTGCCCGTTCCCCGTCGCGGCAGTCGTGGTGGCCTCTGGTGCGTGTGGGGGGTTGGGGGTCCGGGCCAGGTGGGCGTTGTCGTGGTCGCCGCCAGGAGGATCGTCATGTGTTCGGCGAAGTCGGGGCGTGGCAACGAAGTTCCCGCGTCCCGGCCGGCCTCGCCCGGCGTGCGCCCATCATGAACGCCGAGGCGCCCTCAGCGCCGGAACCTTCCGGTCCGGGAGGTCCCGCCCCTCGTGCCGATCGAGGAGGGGCGGACCGCTCCCGCTCCGTCCGGCACGGGCGGGCGGGGGCGGTCGACCGCGAGCGCCAGCGTCACCGTCACGGACGCCGCGGCCAGCACCGCCATCGCCGTGCCCGGCGACGTCAGTTGGGCGACCGCGCCCGCGAGGGCCGCGCTCACGCCCTGGAGGGTGAGCATGCCGGCCGAGTGGAGGCCGAGGGCGTGGCCCGTGAGGTCCGGCGGTGTGAGGGCCAGCAGGTGCTGCTGCTGGACGAGGCTCGCGGCGAAGCCGACGGAGGCGAGCGTCGCGCAGGCCGCGGCCAGGGGGGTCGGGGGGTGGAGGGCGAAGAGAAGGTACGGGGCGGCCAGGAGCAGCAGCAGGGGTGTGGCGAGGCGGTCGCGGAACCGGGGCGCAAGGAGTCTGCCGACGGTCACGTCACCCGTGAACATGCCGAGCGCCGCGCAGGCGAACAGCACGCCCGCGCGGTCGGGGGCGTACGCCACGAACAGGGACTCGCAGCCGACGACCAGGCCGTTGGGTATCCACAGGCCCAGGTAGAGGCGCCGGCGCGGGACGGACGCCCACAGGCGCGCGTTGGTCCGCCAGGTCTCGGCGACGGACGGGCGGCCCGTGCCGCGCGGGGCGCGGCGCGTCAGTCCGGTCAGGGAGCAGAGGGCGGCCGCCGCGTACAGGGCCGCCGACACCAGCAGGGTCACCCGGGGGGACAGCAGCGCCACCAGGGCGCCGCCGGTGGCGTAGCCGGTGACCTGGGTGAGGCCGTGCAGCATGTTGAACGCCGAGCGGCCCAGCAGATAGCCGTCCTTCGGCAGGATCTCGGTCAGCAGGCCCCAGCGCACTCCCCCACCGAGGGACGCGATCAGCCCCTGGACGGCGATCACCGCGAACACCGACCACAGCGGCAGACCGGGCAGCGCCAGCAGGGCCGTGCTCACCGCGAACGACGCGGCGAGGCCGCTGAGTGTCGCCCTCGGCGGCAGCCGGTCGGCGGCGGACAGCAGGGTCGTCGCGCCGACGACCTGGGCCAGGGACGGGCCGAACATGCTGAGCGCCGACAGCAGCGGGGAACCGGTGGCCTCGTAGACGGACGTCCCGAGGGCCAGCCCGCCGATGGTGGACCCGGCGACCTGGAGGGACGAGGACAGGAAGAGAGGGGTGAACTCCCTGGTGCGGAAGAGGGCTTGATAGCTGCGCATGGGCAGGACGATCGGCCCGACGTCCCGGCCGCCGCTAATGTTTCGCGCACACGCGAAAGCCCGGACGGCCTCGCCGCGTCCCGAAGGTCCCGCAGTGGCCGTCCGCCACAGCCCGGAGGCCCCGCAGCGGCCGTCCGCCGCACCCCGGAGGTCCCGCAGTGGGCTGGTGGCAGGTCAACGCCGACACCCTCGCCGGCAGCCGGTTCGTGGTGTCGCCGCTCGCGGAGACGTTCGCGAGCCTGAAGCGGCTGCACGCGGGCACCGGCACCCATCCCGGCGAACAGGTCTGGCTGGCGGACCATCTGCCCGCCTACCGGGCCGAGTTGGCCCGCGACCCGGTCACCGCCCTGCTGGTCCGGGCGGGTCTCGGCGAGAAGTGGATCGCCGACTTCCTCACCCCGACCCCGCGTGAGGGCGAGACCTTCGCGCAGGAGGTCGCCCGGGTCCGGGCCGTGGACCCGGCCGCCGCCCGCGCCCACCTCGTGCTGTCCCTGCGCGGCCCGCTCCCGGCCGCCCTCGACCGCGACGACCTGCCGGACCGCGCGGCCGACCTCCTGACCTACGTGTGGGAGGAGGCCGTACGGCCGGACTGGGAGCGGCGGCGGCGGGTGCTGGAGGCGGACGTCCTCGCCCGGACCGCGCAGCTGGGGCAGAGCGGCTGGGCGGCGGTGCTGGACGCGTTGCGGCCCGGCATGCGCTGGCTCGGCGAGAACCGGCTCCAGGTCAACCTCCACGAGTATCCGCCGCGGGAGATCTCCGGCGCGCGGCTGGTGTTCGTGCCGGTCACCCCGCAGCGGGTCGGTTGGGTGGCGTGGGAGGAGGGCGAGCGGTACGCCGTCGTGTACCCGTGCTCGGGCGTCCTCGCCGGCGGCGACGGCCCGGCGGCCGCGCCCGCCGCCCTCGGCCCGCTCCTCGGCACCGCCCGCGCCCGTGTCCTCGCCCTCCTCGACTCCCCCATGAGCACGACCCAGCTGTGCGCGGTCACCGGCCGCCCCCTCGGCTCGGTGGGCCGCCATCTGAAGGTCCTGCTGGACGCGGGCCTGGTCCGGCGCGGACGAGCGGGCCGCTCGGTCCTGTACACCCGGACGGCGGCGGGCGAGGTGTTGGTACGGGCTCCGGAACGCCGGGAGGCCGACGGGGACGCGGGCTGACGCGCCGTGTCCGGGGCGGGCCGAGGCGGCCGAGGTGTTCCGTCCGGGGCGGCGGAGGCGAAAAGGTTTCCGGAGATAGCATCCGTTTATGACTACAGACACCCCCCGTACCTCTCCCCTCGACATCGAGATCGGTGCCCTCACGGGCGGCTCCGCGGACCTCGCGCAGTACGCCGGCAAGGCCGTGCTCGTGGTGAACGTGGCCTCCAAGTGCGGTCTCACCCCCCAGTACACGGGCCTCGAAGCCCTCCAGGCCCGCTACGCGGCGCAGGGCTTCACCGTGCTGGGCGTGCCCTGCAACCAGTTCCTGGGGCAGGAGCCGGGCTCGGCCGAGGAGATCGCGGAGTTCTGCTCGGCGACGTACGGCGTGACCTTCCCGATGACCGAGAAGGTCGAGGTGAACGGCGAGGGCCGGCACGCCCTGTACGAGCGGCTGGTCGGTCACCCGGACGCGGAGGGCCACAGCGGCGACATCCGCTGGAACTTCGAGAAGTTCCTCATCGGCCGGGACGGCTCGGTCGTGGCCCGTTTCTCCCCGCAGACCGAGCCGGAGGCCGCGGAGCTGGTGGCCGCCGTGGAGAAGGCGCTCGGCTGAGGCCACCTCCACCCGCCGCTCCGGGTGCGCCCGTTCGTTTGACCTTCCCCCTGGGTCAAGGACCACCGTCCCTCCCGCCGGGCGCGGACGCCCGGTGACGGAGGATGACCCAGTGGCCACGGACGACCTGCTCACCATCGGTGCCTTCGCCGCCCGCGCACGGCTGTCGGCGAAGGCGCTGCGGCTCTACGACCGACTGGGGCTGCTCGCCCCGGCGTACGTCGACGAGCTGACCGGCTACCGGTACTACCGGTCCGACCAGGTCGAACGCGCCCGTCTCGTCGCCCTGCTGCGGCAGCTCGACATGCCTCTCGCCCGCGTCGCGGAGATCGTGGAGGCCGTCGGGACGGACGGCGTTCTGGCCGCCGAGCGGCTCGACGCGTACTGGGCCGGCGCCGAGGAGCGGTTCGCGTCGCAGCGGGCCCTGGTCGGCTACCTCCGTGGACGGCTCACGGGAAGGGACCCGGCGATGGACGGCACGAACGCCACGGACGCCACGAACAGCTCGAACGGTACGGGCGGCACCGACGGAACGAACGCCGCGGACGGGGCCGGGGCCGGGGCCTGCGGCACCTTCGTGGTCGAGACGGTCGACACGGCCGCGCAGGTGGTGCTCACCCAGGCACGGCACCTCCTGGTCGACGAGCTGCCGGCGTGGATCGGGGCGTCGCTGGGACGGCTGGAGGAGGGCGCGGCGGCCTGCGGCGGGACGGCGGGGGCGCCGTTCGTCGTGTACCACTCCGAGGTGTCCCTGGAGAGCGACGGCCCCGCCGAGTCGTGTGTCCCGGTGGCCGACCCGGAGGCGGCCCGCCGCTGGGCCGCGGAGCAGGGGCGGGCCCGGGGGGCCGGGGTGCGGGTGGAGCCGGCGCGCCGGCTCGCGTACACGCGGATCACCAAGGCGCAGGTGGCCTACCCGCAGATCGCGGCGGCCTTCGAGGCGGTCGAGCGGTGGATCGCCGCGCGTGGCCTGGAGGTCGTCGGTCCCTGCCGTGAGGTGTACTTCGCGGACTGGGACGCGGCGGGGCCGGAGGATCCGGTGTGCGACGTGGCGTTCCCGGTCGCATCCTGACCCATGTAGTACCGGTACGGCCGTGGGGGTTTTCCCTACGGCCGCACCGGAGGGAACTGGTCCTGTCGGCCAACTGTCAGCGGGTGGTTAGCGTCTACTCCGACACACGACGAACAACAACCGCCCGCACGAGTCGAACGGAACGGACGAGCCGCAGTGGCCTTTGCCGAGCTGACCCCACGACGTCCCGTCTCGCGCGCCGACAAACCGTCGCCGACGCGTGAGCCGTGGCGGGAACGCCACCGAGTGCCCCTCACGGCCGCTCTGTGCGCCCTGCCGCTGTACGTCGTGTGGTGGGCGGTCTTCGCGACCGGCGGCGGGGATCTGGCCGCGCAGGTGGCGTGGGCGGAGTTCGCGAAGATGTACCCGGACTCCGCGGTCAACCTGTTCTGGTACGGGGGCCTGCACGCGGCGAACTACAGCGTCCTCTCGCCGTATCTGATGGCGGTGTGCGGGGTGGTCGCCGTGACGCTGGCGTCCGGGCTCTCCGCGTCCTGGCTCGTCGGCGCGGTCGTCGCCCGGACGGGTGTGCGGGCGCCGATCCCGGTCGCCCTCGCGGCGACCTTCTCGCTGTGGTGCCAGGTGGTGTCGGGCCGCTCCACGTTCATGCTGGGCACGGCCTTCGCGATGGGGGCGCTGCTGGCGGTGGTCGGCGGGCGCGGCGGGCGGCGGCTGGCCGTGGCGGCGGTGTGCGCGACGCTGTCCACGATGGGGAGCCCCGTCTCCGGGCTCTTCCTCCTCGTGGTCGGCGCCGCGTATCTGCTGTGCCGCGAGTGGGGCCGGGCGGCGGCCCTGATCCTGCCGCCGGTGACGGTCGTCGCCGTGACCACGCTGCTGTTCCCCTTCGAGGGCGAGCAGCCCATGGCGTTCAGCCGGATATGGCCTCCGGTGGTGATCTGCGCGGTGGTCGTGGTGACCGCCCCGAGCGCCTGGCGGGTGCTCCGCCTCGGCTCCGCGGTGTACGCCCTCGGTGTGGTCCTCTGCTATCTGATCCCCACCCCCATCGGCACGAACGTCGAGCGGCTCCTGGAGCTGGCGGGCCCGGCGGCTGCCCTGGCCATCGCCCTGTACCGCGGCGAGGCCCGCGCGGAGGGGGCCCGGCTGCCGCTGTCCTGGTTCACGGCCCGGCGGCGGGTGGTGGCCGGTGTGGTCGCCCTGGTCCTCTCCCTGACGTGGCTGACGGCCAAGACCACCGCCGACATCGTCACCAACACCAAGGTGCCCGAGTGGGCCGTGAAGACCGACGGGGTGGTGAACGAGCTGAAGCGGCTGGGCGCCTGGAAGACCCGCGTCGAGGTGGTCCCGGCCCGCGACCACCGCGAGGCCGCGATCCTGGCCCCGTACATCAACATGGCGCGCGGCTGGAACCGGCAGGCCGACGTGGAACGGGGCCGCCTCTTCTACGAGGGTCACGGCGGCACGGAGGTGCCCGAGGGCGCCTTCACCCCCTCGGCCTACAAGGCGTGGCTGTCGCAGTGGGCGGTCGGTTTCGTCGTCCTCGTCAACGGCGAGCCGGACGGGCCCGCCGAGCTGGAACACGCCCTGGTGACCAGCGAGCCCGACTATCTGGAGCGCGTCTGGGAGGACGCGAACTGGAAGATCTACCGGGTGAAGAACGCGACGCCGCTGGTCGACAGGCCGGCGTCGGTGGTCAGCGCCGACGGCGCCAACCTCGTCGTCCATATGCCCCGCCCCGGCGAGGTCATCGTCCGCGTCGCCTACTCGCCGTGGCTGTGGGCGGACAACGGCTGCCTCACCGCCGACCGCGAGTCCGACGGCGACCTCACCGAGTTCACCCGCCTCACCGTCCACGAGGCCGGTGACGTCCGCATCAGCTCGCAGTACGGGGGGCCGTCCCGGAAGACGGCGCTGGAGTGCGAGAAGGAGGCGGAGGAGGAGGGCGAGGAGTAGGACGGGCCCCACGCGAGCCCCATGAGGGCCCCAAGCAGACCCCATGCATGAGGCGCCCCTCCCGGTCGGTGGTCGGGAGGGGCGCCTCTTCGTGTGCGGTGCGGCTGGCGGTTCGCGCGGGTGGCGGCTGTGCCGGCCGGCCCGGTCAGCTCACGCGGGTGAGCCTGGGGACGAAGCCGGGCTCGGTGAGGTCCTTCTGCAGGGCCACCGGGACCTCGACGCCGTAGCCGGTGCCGTCGCCCACGGTCAGCGAGCCGACCTTCGTGCCGGCCTCCGCCTGGTGCGGGATGGTTTTTGCGGGCTCCAGCCCCAGCTTGACGGTCTTGCCTGCCCAGCCGACCGCCGAGACGTCCTCGGTGACGACGACGGGGGTCTGTCCGCCGAGCTGGTCGTCGACGTAGCCGACGACGTCGCCCTTCTTCAGGATCGTGTCGGAGGTGAGGGCGTCCTGGGCGGCGATCATGGCCGTCTTGCTGACCGCGTTGACCGTGTCGATGATCGGCGGGGTGTGCTGGCCGAGGATCGCGCCGACGACGATGGCCGTCTCACCGCCGACCTCCTTGGTGGCGGCGAAGAGCAGGTTGCCGCCGGCCGCCGAGGTGGAGCCGGTCTTGATGCCGATGGCGTTGTTGTAGGGGACGAGACGGTTGTAGTTGTCCCAGCGCTGGCCCGACGGGTCGAACCAGTAGGGCAGCTTGGTGATGTCGGTGAGGGCCTTCATCCGCACCAGCTCGTTGCCGAGCTTCACCTGGTCCTCGGCGGTGGAGACGGTCGTCTCCTTCAGCCCGGACGGGTCGGTGTAGGTGGTGTTCTTCATCCCGAGGTCCTTGGCGGCGGCGTTCATCTTCTTGACGAAGTCCGCCTCGGAACCGTTGCTGTCCCAGCGGGCGAGCAGCCGCGCGATATTGTTCGCGGACGGGATCATGATGGCCGCGATGGCGTCGTACTGGGAGAGCTTGTCGCCCTCCTTGACGGTGTTGAGGGTGGACTCGCCGTCCTTGTCGTAGCCGCCCTCGGTCTCCGCCTTCGCGTCGACCGGGATGGTCGCGCCCTTCGCACCCGGCTTCATCGGGTGTTCCTTGAGGATGACGTACGCGGTCATCGCCTTGGCGACGGAGCCGATGGCGACGGGCTTCTGCTCGCCGAAGCTGTCCAGGGTGCCGATGCCGTTGACGTCCATCCAGCCCTGGCCCTGCTCGGGCCACGGCAGGGTCACCTTGTCGCCCTTGAAGGCGTAGGACTCCTTCGCGGTCAGCGCGAGCGTCGGGGCGGGGAGCGAACGGAAGTTCTGTACGACCGCAAAGACGATCACCAGCAGGATGACCAGCGGGGTCCAGATCTTGACCCGGCGGACGGCCGTCCTGAGCGGGGTCTGCGGGGGCGGCGGCGTGTTCGTCAGCTCCGCCAGCAGATCCAGCGGCGGCTTCGGCGGCAGCGGCTGCTGCGTGGTCCGCTCGGGACCCACCTGAGGAATCGTCCGGGTGGCCTCGGCGGGCGCGACGGAGGGCTGCGCGGACTTGGCCGGGGCGGCGTCGTCGAGCGACTTGAGCGCCACGAACTTGCTGGTCCGCTCGCTGGGGGCGCCCTTGATGTCGGACGGGGTGCCCTTGGCGTCGGACGGGGTGCCCTTGGCGTCCTCGGTGGCCTTGCCGTCGCGTTCGGCCTTGTCGGAGGTGTCCTCGTCGGAGGCGTCGTCGGCCTCGCCGGTCGCCTTGGTGGCCGCCGCGCCCAGCTTGAGCATGGTGGTGGGCTGGTCCACCGGGGGGAGCTTGGGTGCGCGGAAGATGGCGGTCGCCTGATCGACGGGCGGCTCGGCGTCGGCTCCAGCTTCGGCTTCGTCCTCTGCCGCGATCTCGCTGGGGCGGGACTTGGCGAAGAAGACCCCGGAGCCGCCCTTGGAGGCGGGGGTACCGGAGCCGGTCCTGGGGGCCGCCGCGTCGGAGTCCGCCCCGGACGACGGGGCACCGGAGCCGGCCTTCCCGCTGCCCTCGGGGCCCTTGCCGCGCTCCTCGTCGGGACCGGCGTCGCCCGCGTCCCCGGCACCGGAACCGGCGTCGGGCTCGGGCTTGCGCTCGCGCTCGCGGTCACGCGGAGCGTCGGCGTCGGCGTCGGCGTGCGAGTCGGCATCGCTCTCCCCGTCGCGCGACGAGTCGGCGTCGGCCTCGGCACTCGCAGCGTCGGCCACAACCTCCTTGGGCTTCGCGTCCTTGACGGACCCGGAGCCCTCGCCCTCGTCGCCGGGCTCGCGGTCACGCGGAGTCGCGGCGTCGGAGTCGGCGTCGGAGTCGGCATGTGCGCGGCCAGCAGTCACCCGGTCGGCCCCGGTCTCCTCGGACTCCGCCGCGCGCGGCACGTCCGCGTCGGCCTCGCCGCTCGCGTCCTTCGCCTCCCGCGCCGCGGGCAGGCGTGCCGCCAGGGCGAGGGTGGGCGTGGCGGCACCTGGCGAGCGCCGGGAGGCATCACCGGACGCGGAGTCGGCCGCGTCGCCGGTCTCGGCGGTCTCGGCGGTCTCGGCGGCGGGTGCGTCGCCGGTCTCGTCGTCCGCCGGCTCCAGGCTCACCTCAGCCTCAGCCTCGGGCCCGCCACCGCCATCGGCGTCGGCGTCCTCGACAGCAGGCTCGCTCTGCTCGGCGTCATCCGACCCAGCGCCGCCCGAAGTCCCTTCGGCACTCTCGGCACCCTCGGCACCCGACCCGGCACCTTCAGCGTCGGCCCTCGCGCCAGCAGCGTCGGCCGTCACGTCCGTGGTGTCGGTGTCGGCCCTCGCGCCCTCCGTGTCGGACGACTCCGCGCTCCCGGCGGCGGCACTCGCCTCCGCCGCGTCGGACTTCACGTCCCCGGCGGCGGCGCCGCCCTCCTGATCCGCCCCCTCCGCCGTCTCCGCCGTCTCCAGCAGCGTGCGGCGGGAGAAGACCGCCGTCGCCTGGTCCGGCTTCGGGGCGGGGGCCGGGGACGTCGGCCGGGAGAGCGAGAGGCGTGGGTCCTCGGAGGACGTGGAGGACCCGGAACCCGGGGTCTCCGGGATCGGCGGTTCGCTCCCCGACGCCGACGATGTCGACGACTCGTACCGCTTCGACCTGTCGGGGGACGTGCCCGCCACCGATGCCTCCTCCCGCGCGCCGCCCGTCCTCGGGACACGCGCCCTACCGATCTGTGAAACCCACCGCCCGGACACTAGTCACCCCGCGCACCACCGCGCCGCGCCGCTGTCCGAACCATGTACCAGTGTCCTGTGTGCGGGCTTAACCCCTGCGGTAGACGAGAACGACATACCTATCGGTTCCACTACATTCCGGTCACGCACCCTCGACAGACCAATGTGAGAGGGGTCACCCTGTCATTCATCCACGCGGGGAGGCATGGATGGGCAGGAGCCGCAGAACAATTCCGGAGGAGCTTCTGCTGCTGGCGTTGGACCCGGCCACGGGTACCACCGCACAGCCGCAGTCGCTCGACCTTGGTCTGGCCGGAGCGCAGCTAGTGGAGCTGGCGCTGGCCGGACGGATAGCCCCAGACGGGGATCGTATCGCCGTGGTGTCCCCACGGCCGACTGGAGATCCAACACTGGACTGCGCGTTGGAGTTGCTGCGAAGGCGTGGCGCTCCGGTCCGTGCGGTGCACTGGATCGGCGGGCCCCGGCTGGGGCTGCGCCAGACCTATCTGTCACACCTGGAGCGCTGCGGCATGGTGCACGCCGTCGCGGGCCAGATGTGCGGGGTGCTGCCGACCACGCGCTACCAGGCGACGGACACGGCCATCAGCCGGGAGATCAGGGCCCGGCTGGATTCCGCGATCCGCACCGGCGTACCGCCGGACCCGCGGACGGCCGCGCTCGCCGCACTGGCCCACGCCGTGGGCCTCGGCAAGCACCTGTACCCGGGGAACGAGGGACGCTCGTCCCGCTCCCGGCTCAGGGACCTCATCCGGCACGACCCCATGGGTGGTCTGGTGGCCCACGCCGTCATGGACGTGCAGAACGGTGTGGCCGCACAGCCGCGCCGCAGCCCGGCACCGGCCGGCCGACAGGCCGCACCCGGCGCCCGGCCACCCGCACCGGAACCCGCCCGCGGTGTT
This sequence comes from Streptomyces sp. MA5143a, assembly GCF_900290235.1. Classification (GTDB taxonomy): domain Bacteria; phylum Actinomycetota; class Actinomycetes; order Streptomycetales; family Streptomycetaceae; genus Streptomyces. The sequence continues at coordinate 150,257 of NZ_OLMK01000063.1, read as the reverse complement.
CCGATGCAGCCACGCCGTGGCTCCATGGCACGCGTCGTGGCGCACTGAGCCACCTGCGCAACGACGCGCCAGCCCCTCGGCGCGCCGGGGCAGTTCCACGGCACGACCCGTCACGACCGCACCACGCACGACCCGTCACCACCGCACCACGCACCACCGAACGACCCGCACCGCATCACGATGCGCACCATGCGCACCACTCGCACCGTCAGCGCCGGACCGAACCGCCTCACGGGACCCCAGGGCCCGGTTCGGGAGCCGCTGGATCGCGCGGGGCGCGCGAGGCCGTACGGACACGCCCGGCCGGTCGATCCGTCGACCGTTCGGGCCGGTCCGTACGACAGGGCCTCGCCGCCCCGCGCGGCCGCATGTTCCGGTGCTGGCCGTACATTCGGCGGAGAACCCCCCAGGGCGGAAAAACTACGGTGCGAACGGCTCACGCACAGCGCATATCCGTTGTTTTCCAGCGGTACTCGGCACCTTGGTGGCAATCTGCTCAGCAGCAGATACGCAAAGTAGAGGCCCGCAGCCGGAGGTGCACGTCCCGTGGCGTCCAATGTCAATCCCACCGTCAGGCGACGCCGGTTGGGCCAGGAGCTGCGTCGGCTCCGCGAGCTCAAGGGCATGACCGCCGAGGAAGTGGCCGAGCGGCTGCTGGTCTCGCAGTCGAAGATCAGCCGACTGGAGAACGGCCGCCGCAGCATCAGCCAGCGCGACGTCCGTGACCTCTGCGGGGTCTACGAGGTCGAGGACCAGCGGGTCGTCGACTCACTGATGCAGATGGCCAAGGACTCGCGCCAGCAGGGCTGGTGGCACGCGTTCGGCGACGTCCCGTACAGCGTCTACATCGGCCTGGAGACCGACGCGGCCAGTCTGCGCGTGTACGACCCCCAGGTCGTCCCCGGGCTCCTCCAGACCCGCCCGTACGCCGAGGCACTGATCGCGGGCGCGCTGCCCGAGACGATGCCCGGGGACATCGAGAAGCGGGTCCAGGTACGGATGAGGCGACAGGAACGTATCTCCGCGCCCGAGAGCCCCCTGCGGCTGTGGACGGTCCTCGACGAGGCCGCGCTACGCCGGGTGGTCGGCAACCGCTCCCTGATGCGCGAGCAGTTGGAGCACCTGGTCGAGCAGTCCCAGCTCCCGCACGTCACCGTGCAGGTGATCCCCTTCGACCTGGGCGCGCATCCCGGCCTCAACGGCCAGTACGCGATTCTGGAGTTCCCGGACGCCTCGGATTCCAGCGTTGTCTACATCGAGGGTGTCACGAGCGATCTGTATCTGGAGAAGCCGGCGGACGTCCAGAAGTACAGCGTGATGTATGAGCACTTGAGGGCGCAGGCCCTGAATGTGGATCAATCCCGCCAGTTCATCGCCGACATCGCGAAGGCCTATGCGCGGTTGTAATCCCTGCGCGGGCCCGATCAAGGAACTGCGGGATTGAAAGGGACGGAAGATACACCTTGGCACCCCTGAGGGGAAGACCCAAGGGGAATATGCCACTCGCACGAGTGAATGGCCGCTTCGCCAGCCGATGTTGGCGAGTAGCGTCGATCACGTCAAGGAAATCAACGACCTTGGCGGAAACCGAACTGTGGGGTCCGGGAACGGACGCGTTCCCCCAGTTCGGCGGCAGCAACTCAACGACCAACCGGCTAGCGGAGCAGAAATGGCAATTCAGCAAGGCGCCACGGACACGTGGGTCAAGTCCTCGTACTCCACGGGCAACGGCGCGTGCGTCGAGGTCAAGTCCCCCGTCGTCGCGGCACTCTCCGTGCGTGACTCCAAGGTTTCCGACGGTCCGACCCTGGCGTTCCCCGCCGACTCGTGGAACGCGTTCGTCACCGGGGTCAACCGGGGAGCCTTCGACCTCGCGTGACCATGGTTCACCCCCACCAGGAACACAACTTCACACACACCAACTGACAGAGCCCTCTCGACCGGCCCGCCGTCCTGGCCGAGGGGGCTCGGCCTTGCCCGCCGACTCGCTTCGCAGCCCGGTGGCCTCCCCGTCCGGCTACCGCAATCGGTCCACGTACCGGTCCGTCCCCGGCACCGTCGGGATGAACGGGGCCAGCAACTCCAGCCGCCCCAGCCCCGATCCGTCCAGCTCCTCCCCCAGGCCAGCGAAGTGCGCCTCCCAGCAGTCACGGGGGTCGGTCTCCAGGAACCACAGGAGGGTGAGGCGGGTGTCGACGCCCTCGACCTGCTTGACGTAGGACATGCGGTCCAGGGGCAGCGGTGTCGGCCGGAACACCGTCACCAGGGCGGCGGGGGACCCTGCGAGCCGCTTCGGCAGCCGACGGGCCCGCAGCCACTCCAGCAACTCCGCCCGTTGCTCCGGCCCTTCGGCGTCCACCACCTCCAGCACCAGACCCGCGTACGGGTGGTCGAGGGCGTGGACGTCGCGGGGCCCGGCGGCGCCGTCCCGGTAGACGGTCACCTCGTGGTCCTGGAACGCGGTGAAGACGTGCGTACGGTCCTGGTAGACGCGCGCGTCGCGGTTCAGCCCGGGTGCAGTCATTGATCCGTCTGGCGGGCCAGCATGCGCGATCACTGAGCACGTGCGAAGTCGGGCGCGCACCCGTCTTCAGATCTGACGATCTGTCAGTTAAACCGGACCCATGACAGAAAACGTCACGAAGGCAGACGAGACCCACAGCGATGTGTATGCCGAGCTTGCCGCCGTCGGCCCCTATGGAGCCGACCTCGGGCACGCGCTCATCACCATGGTTGAGCCACACCCTGGCCGGGAGCGCGAATACAATCGCTGGTACGAAGACGACCACTTCATCGCCGGCGCCATGGCCATGCCATGGATGTACGCCGGGCGTCGCTGGGTAGCCACGCGGGACCTGCAACTCCTGCGCTACCCGGAGAAGTCCACCGTCGCGCAGCCGGTGACGGCCGGTTGCTACATATCCGTCTACTGGATGACCGCCGGCCGCTACGCCGACCACATGCGATGGACCGTCGGCATCAACAAACGTCTCAACCGCGACCGCCGCGTCTTCCAGGACCGTACTCATGTCTTCACGGCCTTCCAGGACCACGCGACGACTGTCTACCGGGACGACGATGAGGGCCCTCGCGACATCCACGCCCTCGACCACCCCTACGCCGGACTCGTCGTCCAGGTCATCGACAGCGACTCCCCCGCCAGACGCGCAGAACTGGTCGCGTGGCTACGCGACGATCACCTCCCGCAACGCCTGGCGGGCTCGCCCGCGGCCATGGTGACTGTCTTCACACCCACACCTCTGCCCCTGGACCGCATGTCCTACGTCAAGCAGGTCGAGGGGGTCGGGACCCGGCTGACCCTGCTGTGGTTCCTCCAGCAGGATCCGCGTGACACATGGCACGAGCATTTCGCGAGCCTGGACACGTCGGTGGCGGCTTCGGGGCTGGGCGAGGTGCAGTTCGTCGCACCGTTCATACCGACGGTGGCCGGGACAGACCGGTATGTGGACGAGCTGCGGTGAACCGTCGGACCGAATGGCCGAGGCGCACGGTCCTCCTCGCTCGACGAGGGACTCCAGCCGCCGAGACGTGTACAACGTCAACATACTCTCATCATTGATGGAGTCAGGGCATCCGTGTACGGTGACGCGCATGGCAGACCATCCCGCCCCGCCAGCCGGTGGACCGCTTGTCACCGGCTCCGAGATCGCCAGGCTCGCCGGTGTCACGCGTGCCGCAGTCTCCAACTGGCGGCGGAGGTACGAAGACTTCCCAGCACCCGCGGGCGGCGGTGTGAACAGTCCTCTGTTCGACCTGGCCGCAGTGCAGGCGTGGCTGGACAAACAGCGCAAGGGCCAGGACGTCTCGGAAGAGGTGCAGTTGTGGCAGGCCCTACGAGGTACCTACGGCGACGACATGATCGGCGGGCTCGCCGATGTCGCCCACCTGCTCGCCGGCCGCGAGAGTGAGACCTCGGTAACCCTTCCGGCAGACGCCGTTCGACTGGCGCGGCAGCTCGGCAACAGTGGATCACCTGGCGACGTGGTGAGCACGCTGACGGAACGCTTCACCGACTCGGTGCGGCGGGCAGGCTCCGACCAGGTCACCTCGCCGCGCATCGTCCGGGCGGTGCGGCACTTCGCAGGTGAGGTGCCGACTGACGCGACCCTCTTCGACCCGGCGTGCGGTATCGGGACGCTCCTGCTGACCGTCGGGCCGGAGCTCGGCCCGAAACGGTGTGGTCAGGAGGTCGACGCCCGCAGTGCTCGCTTCGCACAGCTGCGAGCCGATCTCACGGGCCGCTCCGACGTCGACATCCTCGTCGGAGACTCCCTGCGCGCCGACCACTGGCCGGACCTCAGAGCCGACCTGGTCGTCTGCGATCCGCCCGCAGGCTCCACCGACTGGGGGCGCGAGGAACTGCTCCTCGACCCCCGGTGGGAACTCGGTACACCCTCGCGCGCCGAGGCAGAACTCGCCTGGTTGCAACATGCCTACGCGCACACCGCGCCAGGCGGCTGCGTCCTCATGGTCATGCCCGCCTCGGTCGCCTACCGCAAGGCCGGCCGTCGCATCCGGGCCGAACTCGTGCGCCGTGGCATCCTCACGGACGTCGTCGCCCTCCCACCCGGAAGCGCTGCCTCACACGCGCTCCCCGTACACCTCTGGCGGCTGCGCCGCCCACTGTCCCCGGATGCCACCGTCGACACCGTGCGCATGGTCGACCTCACGGCGAACGATCCGGACGGCCCGATGGAGCCAGGGCCCGGCCAGACGGCGGACGTACCCCTGATCGAACTCCTCGACGACGCCGTGGACCTCACTCCTGGTCGTCACGTGGCGGCGTCTCACCGTGACTACACGGCGGATTACCAGGCTCTGTGCCATGAGCTCGCGGAGCAGGCGCGGCTGTTGGCCGATCTGCTGCCGGATTTGACGGCAGGGGCCGGTCCCAGTGCTCTTGAGGGGCCGTCCGTCAGCATCGCCGACCTCGCGCGCGCTGGGCTGGTCGAGTATGGCGATCCGGAGCCGGTCTCGGTGAGCGATCAGCTCGACACCGACTATCTCCAAGGCTTCCTTCGCAGCGCGGCGAACGCTCGGCGGTCCACAAGCGCCAGCGGGACCTACCGGCTCGACGGCAAGGGCGCCCGCATCCCGCAGATGGACATCACCGAGCAGCGCCGGTACGGAGCGGCGTTCCGCGCGCTGCAGGAGTTCGAGGAGCGGGCGCGGCGGGTGGCGGAGCTCAGCAAGCAGGCGGCTGCACTTGCCAGGGACGGACTCGGCAACGGAGCGCTCTCGCCCGAGGAGTGACGTCCAATCAGGCCGCGGGCCGACGCGTCACCTCGTCTGCGGAACGAAGGGGCTGGCCCCTCCGCTCCACGACACCGCCAACGCCTCCCGCGCCCGCGTGCACGCCACGAACAGCAGGCACCGCTCCCGCAGCAGGTCCGAGTCGTGCTGGAGCGCGTCCACGGAGGCCGACGTCACTTCGCGGGCGAAGGGAAGAGCGCTCGCCGTCACTCCGAGAACGGCGACGCAGCGAAACTCCAGCCCCTTCATTGCGTGCATCGTGGCCAGTCGTACGCCGTCCGCGTCCGGCCCCGGATTGTCTCTGACCCGGACCACCGGTATCCGGGCCGCGGCCAGCCTGTCGTATGCCTTGTCGAGCAGCACGTTGAAGCGGGCGCACACACCGATCTCCGACGGCCGGATGCCCTGCGCGATCCAGTCCTCGACACGTTCGACGAGCGCCGCGATCTCCGCCTGCTCCGAGCCGTACCCGTCCGCCTGTGGACGGCGGCCGTGCAGAAGCGACCGGTAACCCGCCAGGGTGTCGCTGCCCTCGCCCCCGAGGTCGTCGACGGACACGGGGGTGAGAATGCACGTCGACCAGGCGAGGATCTCCTCGGTACTGCGGTAGTTGATGCGCAGGCGATGCGTACGCCCGGACACCTGGATGCCAAGCGAACCGAGTGAGACTTTCGAGTCGTAGATCCGCTGGTGCGGGTCGCCGGTGATGAACAGGTCGTCGCTGCCGGGCGCCACCGCGCCCCGCAGGACGCGCCACTGGGCCGGGTGCAGGTCCTGTGCCTCGTCGACCACCACATGGTCGTGCGTGGGTGAGGAAGCGGCCAGGAGTTCGGCCGCACGGGCGCACACTCCGAGGTGGGTGGTGGCTTTCTGCTCGCCCAACGTGGACTCGAACAGCTCGACGGCCGGCCACAGCTGTTGCCGCTTGGTGGGCGACAATGCGCTGCCGCGTCCGCGCCGGGAGGCCGAGCGGTAGTCGTCCAGGGTGCGGAGATCCTGGGCGAGGACGACGTGGCGGTACTCCTGGGCCAGGAACTGTTCCGTCCACGGCAGGCCGAGCTTCTTGACGACCCGCTGCCACACCTGCCGCTCCTCCCGGTCGCCGATCGGAGAAGGCGCCCGCCCGTCCAGACGGGTCACGATGCCGTGCGCATAGGCGTTGACCGTGGTCACCTCTACCCGGGTGAGCAGCGACTCGTCGTCCAGGAGTACTGACAGGCTTTCGCGCAAGGACGCGGCCAGGGCGTTGGTGAACGTGGTGAGCAGGACACGAGTGTCCGGGGACCGGGTGAGCAGGTGCTTCACCCTGTGCAAGGCCGCGACCGTCTTGCCGGTCCCCGGGCCGCCGGTGACCTGTACCGGGCCGCCGTACGAGACCCGGTAGGCGACACGACGCTGCGAGGGGTGCAGGAACACCCTCCAGGCCGCGAACGGCTTCTCCAGGATGTCGGCGAGTTCCTCCGGGCCGGTGACCAGGGTGATGCGGCTCGTGGTGTTGGCGATGACGACGGCCAGGCTCTCGTCCGGGTCGGGTCCCGCGTCGACCGGCCGTCGGACGGCGACCACGTCCCGGTACACCTCCTCGGGGCTGAACCCCTCGGCGAGGTACTGCAGCACCTCGCACTGGTCCTCCGGCAGCAGTGTCTCGAAGGCACGTAGCTGCGCCCCGTCGACGATGGTCCGCACGGCTCTGAGCACCTGGTCGTCGATGCCGAGTTCGCGCAGCACCGTGTCCGAGTACGTCGCGAACAGCAGCGAGTCTGCGGTCGCGGCGGCCCTCTCCAGGGCCGGGGTCAGCTGCTCGATCGCCGCGACGTTGCGGACCTCCAGCGCCCGCGTGGCGGAGTTCGTCGTGTAGAGGCGCTTGGCGGCCCAGGTGTAGGCGTCGTCGTGGGGGACGACGTTGACGAGCAGAAAGACGTCACTGCCGTCGTCGGGGGCGAGGACCACACCTCGCCAGAAGTCGTTGATGCGGATGGTCCGCATGCGCGGGTCGCGCGCGTTTTCCACGGACTCCAGGTGCAGCCCTTTGTCGGCGTGCAGTTCGGGAACGGTGAGCTGCTGGAACTTCTGCATCGCCTTGCGCACGCCGGCCTTGACGGGCCTCTGCAAAACGTCGTAGCTCTCCCAGAAGCTGCTGGCGAACGCGAGCTGCGGCACGATCCGCCCTCCCCACCCTGAACGGACACTCAGCGGTCGATCATACGCGTGGGCGGCGTATCAGCCGGGCGGAGATCTCCTCCACGTCCGAGAGCAGCGCGGACGGTTCCTGGTCGAGGTCGAGGGCGTGCTGGTGGATGACGATGCCCGCGTGCCGCACCGTGTGGGCCGCGTGCGGCGCGTTGCCCTTGGCGTACACCAGATGGCCTTCGCGCAGGCCCAGGGCGGTGCAGTAGGCGAGCATCTGGTAGAGGTCGGCGTCGGGGAAGCCCTCCCGCTTCTCGGCCTTGTACTTGGCGTCCACGACGGCCCCCGGGACGCCCTCCGGCCCGTACAGCACGAAGTCGGGTCTCATGCGGATCGCGGACGCCTCGTCGAGGTGGTGCGGGTCCTGGAGCCGCGCCGTGTGTCCGAGGGCGCGGCACGCCTCCCGCAGCGCCACGGTCACGAAGTCCTCGAAGAGCTTGTTCATGTCGAAGAGGAACCCGTCGACGTGCAGCCCGCCGGGCGCGTGCTCGACAGAGGCGTTCTCCAGGACGGTGCGGGCGAGGAGCAGGGCGTGCTGGTAGCGCGAGTTGAGCCGGCTCGGCTGCCATGCGGGCAGAGGTCGCCCCCGCACGATCAGGGTGACGTCGGCCAGGCGGGCCCGCTGGTGGAACAGTCCTCGACGCACGTCGCGGGGGACGCCGGGCAACCGCAGGAGGCGCTCGACGGCGGCACGCAGCAGGCGGTTCTCCGCGATGTCGGTGGTGAACTCGTCGTACTCCACCTCCACCGGCAGCGTCGCGCCGAACCGCCGCCGTATCTGCTCGGCCTCCCGGGCGCGGCCCCGGACGACCAGGGACGTCTCCTCGGTCACCCGGTACCCCTGGAGGAGCCCCTGCCGCAGCGCCCGGTCGATCTGGCGCTCCACGGCATGGGCGAGGGCGGGCAGCAGATCGCGGTGCACGGCGACATCGACCTCCCCGTCCCGTCGTCCGCCCTTCGGGTCGAGGCTGTACCCGAGGAGGAAGAACAGCCGGGCGATGGAGACCTTGGGCGCGACCCGTACGGTGACCAGCCCGCCGCCCCCCGGTACCGCGACCGCCACGGCGCCGACCTTGCTGCCGGCCCGCAGGGACCAGAGCCCCCCGACATACGGATCGGGAGCCGCATCGACGATGTCGCCGGCCGCCAGCGCCCGTCCGACCGCGTCCGGCAGCGGGATGCCCTCGACCGCCGTGTGCTCGACGAGTTCGATGACGTGCGTCACCCGAGCGACTCCCGCAGAGCCGCCAGGCCGTACCGCTTCTCGATGTCCACGCCCTCCCCGTAGTGGTGCTCCTCCAGGAGCGGCAGGATCTTGGTCCGCCACGTCCGTTCGAGACCGCCCTCCCGGTAGACGCCCTTCTTCATCAGGTAGGAGGGCCCGATACGGAAGTCGGCCTCGTCGATACGGGAGTTGAGCGTGTCGAGCAGGTCGGCCGGCTCGGCGTCGCGGCCCTCACGGCTTAGCCAACGGCGCAGCAGCCCGCTCGTCGGCTCCGTGCGCGGGGACAACTCGACGAAGGCGAAGCGGCGGCGCATCGCCGCGTCGACGAGTGCGATCGACCGGTCGGCGGTGTTCATGGTGCCGATCACGAAGAGGTTGGGCGGCAGCGCGAAGTCGTCGCCGGAGTACGTCAGCCGGACCGACTTGTTGCGGTACTCCAGCAAGAAGTACAGCTCACCGAAGACCTTGGCCAGGTTTGCGCGGTTGATCTCGTCGATGATCAGGAAGTGCGGGATGTGCCGGTTGCCCTCGCGGGAGGCCAGGTCGGCGAGTTCGCGCAGCGGGCCGGCGGTGAGCCGGAAGGCGACCTCCCGGGTCTGCGGATCCTCCTGCGGCCGGAACCCCTCGAAGAAGTCCTCGTAGGCGTACGAGGGATGGAACTGCACGAGCTTGACCTGCTCGGGTCCGCCGCCGAGGAACTCCGCGAGCTTCAGGGCGAGATACGTCTTGCCGGTCCCGGGCGGGCCGTACAGCACCAACTGCCGTTCGTCCCAGAGCAGATCACGCACCTCGCGCAGCCAGGCAGTGTCATGCACGAGTAGCTCGCCAGCCAACTCGTCCGTGGGTTCGGGCAGTTCCAGCTCGCGCCGGGCGGTGAGCGCGGGGATCTCCACGCTCGGATCCCGGTCGGCGGCCTCGGCCTCCTCGATCAGGTCCTCGTCGCTTATCCCCAGGCCGTCGATAAGATCCTTCACGGCGGTCAGATCGATGACGTCGTGCTGTGCCGAGAGCTTCTGCTGGAGCGCCTCGGGCAGGTCCTCGTACGCGTGCCCGGCGTCCGCCCAGTCCACCGGCCTGCGCAGATCCGACCGGCCGTCCTCGGAGGCGAGCTGTTCGGCGTCCCCCGTGATCTTTCCGACGTACAGCCTGCCGCCCGAGATGGTGCACATGGTGTCGCCGGGCCGCATCCGGGAGAGGAACATGTGTAGCTCCTCGACCAGCTGCACCTTCTGGTTGTACGTCGCGGTGGAGGCGTAGTCCTCTTCGACGGCGGTGCGCAGCCGGTCCTTGCTGATGCCCTGCTCGACCCCTTGCCTCAGATGACGTGCACGCAGGGTCACCAGCCGCTGGGGCAGCCACAGACGCGGGACGAGGTCGAGGCCGGAGACGTTGGAGCCGCGCACCAGCCAGGCCCGGTTCGGGCCCCACCAGACCTGGTCGAGGTAGTCGGAAAGCGGATGGCCGTCGGCGCTCTTCCACTCCAGCCAGCCGTTGGCGCTGCGGCCGACGAGGATCTCGGCGGCGGCCGACGGCGAGTTGCACTCGACGTCCTCGATAAGCTCCAGCCAGCCGGGCCAGGTATCCGACTCCGTGAGAATCCCGTCCTCGACCAGCCGTTGCCTCAGCCGGTGCGACGACGGCATGCGGATGGGGAAGGAGGGCACAACCTCCGGACGGCCCGGCGACCCGGCCAGCACGACGAACTTCTGGCTGCCGTTCGTCCCTTTCTCGGTCAGCAGCCGTCCTCGGGCCTCGGGGCCGCCGCTCGGCAGCCTCAGCCGGAACTCCGGATACTCGAGGGCCATGGATCGTCCTTCTCATAGGTACGGGTGCGAGGCGTACGGAGCGGCACTGAAACAGCCGGATGGGCCGATTGCCGTCAAGCGCGCCTGAGTAGTCTCTGGGCGGAGCCGGTGATCCACGCCCCGATCGTCTCGCGCAGGCGCTGATTGTCCGCGAGGTGCTCCTCGTACTGCGGCCACTGAGTGCGCACCCGCTCGATGGTCTGCACAGCCTCCTGGCGCAGTCGAGCATCGGTCGTCCCGAAACGGCGATCCAGGGCACCTTCGAGCCGGTCGAAGGCGGCAAGCTGTACTCGTTCGAAGGACTTGCTGCCGCCGAATTTGAGCCCTAGGTCCTCCGGCTCGTCGCTCGGTGCGTAGGGGGCCGTGGACACCAGGTCGTAAACCGGCGACAGCGATGGGACCCGGCGATCGCGATAGATCAGGGACCAGTTCTTCAGGTGAGCATCCCCGTTGCCCACCACGACGGAGAAGGCTATGCGCCGAGCGGCCTCGCGCAGTGATTCCCTGTCATGGCCTCGGTAGGCGATGGCCGCGACCGTCTCGAATGTCGACTGGTACTTGTCCTGGGGGTACTTGTCCCTGACCTGGGCGAAGTCCTCGATGTGGAGAGGGGCGCGAAGTTCGTCGTGGGTGCGGTCGAAACGGCGGACGGCGTAGGCCCATTGTTCGTCGTTCGGCCACATACGGTCTGGCAGGCCTTCGAGCTCGTCGCGGTGCATGAGGCGTACGTCCGGAACGTCGAGCCCTGCGGCGCGGGCCAGGGACATGATGGTGAACTCGTTGCGCGGTACGTCGGGATGGCGGTAATCCGGAAACTTGACCAACCAGTCGCCGTGCACACCAGCAGCAGGAACGGTGAGCCGGTCTCCTCTGGCCAGCATGGAGAACTTCAGGGCGACACCTGCCAGGGAGAATCGCCATGGCGAGTGGGAGGAAGGGAAACCATAGGCTCCACCGGGGCGTTTTCCCTCTCCTCCTGAATGCTCGCCTTCAGGCCACTCCCAACCGTCGTCGGGGCCCTCGGCAGGCAGCACCTGGACGGCGCCGGGCAGGTCATGGCCGACCTGTGCCAGAAGTTCCATCTCCCGGTCCAAGGAGACACCCCGGTCGTCGGCGATCCACTCCCGGAGCGGACCTTCGGGGAGAAGGTTGGAGAACCAGCGCGGCAGCCGCAAAGCTGACGCATAGGGGGCGCGCAGGTTCTCTTCGAAGCGGAGACCCAGGACCGGCCGCTGTGGGTCGGTCACGTAGGACTCGTTGACGACGAAACGCGTGTAGTCGCCTTTCTGGCAGAGCGTGCCGATCCGCCGGGAATGCAGGAGTACGGCGTGGTAGGTCTCCGGGAGCGGGGTCATGCGCAGTGGTGTCCTGTTCGCGGGATCCGGACCTGTCAGAACAGCTCGTCGGGCTCGTCGAGTTCGTCAAGGGCGTCGAAGTCCAATGAGTCCAGTGAGGGAGTGTCCTCGTAGTCCCACTCGGCCATACGCCCGAGGAAGTCGTCCAGATGCTGCTGGATTGTCTGCTGACGCAGTTGGAGGAAGCCCTCGCGATCTCCTTCGGAGAGAGCCTGACTTGCCTCTCGGCTCATGGTGTGCGAGGCGAGAACGAGGTCCCAGGTCTCCTCGCCCAGATGAGGGGGACGGTGAGCGAGCAACGTCGTGATCTCCGAGACGGGATCTTCCGCGCTGGGCAGGAACAGACGGTTCGCCGCATACAGGACCTGCTGCGAGGTGAGCCCACGAGGAAAGATCACATGGGCCACCGTGGCGGCGGTCTTCTGATCGGCAAGAAGCGTCGAGAGGCTCTGAAGATCCACGGGAACACCCGTGACCAGGGATCGGGGCCGAAGGGACCACCAGGAACTAAGGATGATCTTCGCGGCGGCCTCATTGGTCCGGAAGCGCTCGATGGTCGGGGTCGACGGCTGGGCTTCGGCCATGGCGTCCATCAAACCCATGATCGAACCACGCTCGTCGCCCTTGCGAATTCTGGCGCACAGGACACGCGACACCTGCGTGAAACTGCCCTTGAAGACGGCGGGCCCGGAGACGGCCACTCGCCAGTACAACCGCCGCAGCAAACGGCGGGTGTTGGGCTCCGGATCGGGGAAGTGGGCGAAGAAGCGCGTCAGGACGACGAGCAGCGCGCGATAGACGAGCAGGGCGATGTGCGGCACCTCAGCCTCGGACTGCAGAAAGCCGATGGCACGTACCAGGGCCTCTTCGCCCTCGCCGTAGGCCGCGTACTGGTCCTCGTCCTCGAACTCCGGGGCGGTGCGTCGGCCCGTGGAGCTGAACTCGTTACGGATGTCCCGAGAGGGGTCGGGTCCGCGGCGAGCCAGGATCGACGCGAGGACGGTGTCTGTGTCGATGGTGCCGAATCCGGTCCTTGCGGCAATGCGGTCGGCGATGCGGGAGAGGTTCAGCCTCTCCGCGGCTCCTTCTTCCGGACCCGCGTAGAGAGCGGAGAAGATCTCTGCCCGATTGAGGCGCTTTCCGTAGTTGTTCATCCGGTCGAAGATGTCGGTCAGGATGTCGAGATCGTCCTGCCGCACGAGATAAGCGGGCACCTTGTACTGGCGCAGCGCTGTGGCCACCCGGTCGGCTTCGTCGAAGAGCTCGGCGACCAGTTCGCCCTCCGTGCGGAACCACCCGAGGAGCTTCTTCAGGTCGAAGAGAACGGGCAGTGCGATGTGCTGGGGCTCACGCGTCTTGGGCTGGGCGATGAACCGCTTCTCCCTGAGGTCGTAGTAGATGGAGAACGGTTCGTGAAGATGCCCTTCCGGGCTGAGCGCGTTGGCGAGGCTGGTGATGCGCTGCTGCCCGTCCACCACCCAGAAGGCGTCCGGAGAGGCCGGCGCGTCGATCTTCAGCTGGCCGAGGACAAAGGAACGTGCCGGTGTCTTGCGAACCCAGAGGAGCAGGTTCCCGATGGGGTAACCCTTGACGATGCTGTCGAAAAGCCGGAGTACATCAGTGGTGCTCCAGCGGAAATCGCGTTGGAAGTGCGGGACGTGAATCCTTCCGCTCCAGGCCTGGGCCACGAGGTCGCCCAACTCGTAAGTAGTCGCGCTGGGCTGGGTCTCCAGGCCTGCGGTGGTCATCTTCGTGTCCCCCTGGTCGATGGTTGAGACGAGATTCGCGTGGCGACGGACGATCGGCAACGTCTTTCGGCGAGCCATCACAGGCTGCCAGGTTCTCCCATGTCGCACACGCTACGCCAGGAGCATGAAGCAACACCTCTCCGCATTATCTGTTGACATCGTCAACATGTCAAACCTAGGCTTCCGTGTGAGCGACCGGACGATTCCGGCATAAGCCGCTGTCAGCCGACGCAAACCGATGAAAGTGCCACAGGAATCCCAAGCACGGGCATAGTCTGCGGGGAATACCGCAGGCGGGCCGGGGTGACCTGTAGTGCGGCGGAGGTGTCATGGGTGGGGACCCGTATGTGTCAGCAACGGACGGTGAACACGAGGGGACGGGGGTGCCGGATCCATACGGTGAACGGGCCCTGCTGACCCCGGTCATGGTGAAAGGCTACGACGCCGTACCCGAAGAGGAACGGCAGCGGCTGCGGCGCTATCTGGAAGCCGTGGTCGCGGCCCGGCCGGCGCCGGTGCACACCACCGTCGCCTTCAACGCCGTGTACTTCGGGTACGACCTCGGCGGCGAGGGTTATGGCGGCAGCCCACTCCGGCTCGATGACTTTCCTGTGATCACCTTCGGGGAGTGCGCTCCGGTACTCCCGGTCGGTGCCATGGTCTGTGTCACCACCGGGTCGGACCCGCTCTACGCCGAAATCGTCTACCGGGAGGGGGCCCACCCCGCCGGAGGCGCCCTCGGCGACTTACCAGCCTGGGTGTCAGGGGCGCCCGCGGGTGCCGAGGGTCCAGGCAGGCCGGGAAACGACGCCGCGCCACGGCGTAGGGAGCTCCTCGTCCCGGATCTCCACGCCTTCGGCCCCGCCCTGAGCCTGTCACCGGCCCAGCTCCACCGCTTACGCACGCGTCGGCGCTGGATCAACGAGGACGGACATGTCGTGGTTGACGTCTGCTATCCATCCCCGGAGGCGGCTGGAAGCGACGACCTGACGGCCTACGCGGACCACCTCCTGACGACGGCACGGGAGCAGCTGCTCAGCCCCTTTGTCCCGGTCTCCCTCGCTGCGCTGGTGGGCGGCACGCACGACGACACCCTGCGGGTGGGGCTGCTCGGTCTCCTCGACACGGTGCGGGGTGTCCTCAACACCAGTGCCCCGTTGCGCACCTGGCGCAACTACGCCATAGCCCGGGCCTCTCTTGCGGACTGCTGGCGGGACACCGGACCGCTGGGCGGCGATGACCTGAGGACTCTCGCCGCAGCGGTGGAACACGCGGCTACCCCAGGGAGGCGGCGCTACGGCCTCACCACGCCGGTCACCGTGTACACGGCGGTCGGACCGCGGCTTCGCGGGTTCCCGGGGTCGACGGAACTGCTCAGGGGCGTGGGATACGCCTCGGCGGTGTGCCGGGCGAACGTGGCGCTCGCCGATGTCGTCCAACGGGACAGCGACCAAGGCCTGTTCGATAGCGGCTCCCGTATCACTCTCGACGACGCCTTCGAGGGTGGAGGCGTATGGCGATCCCATCATCCTGGTGATGCGGAGGCACCCGGAGATCCCCTGGCCCCGGCCGGACGCGGCTGGAGGTCCACCTTGCCCGCCCTTCCAGAGCCGGAGCCGGAAGCGGAGCTGGACCCGGTCGATCTGCCCCTCGCCGACGACGCCTCCCTCTGCACCGGCGAACTTCTGCAGAACGACGCGCAGGAGATCGTCTGGCGGACACCTCTGCGGCTGGCCCATCTCATCGGCGGCTGGTTCCCCTTGCATCCGTACGTCGCACAGAAACTTCGCCGGTCTTACGACGCGCGCGCCGCGGTACGTGTCGAACTAGAGCACGTAGGGCAGGCGTTGGACGAGAAGGAGGCGATACAGGACGTCACCGCCGAACTCGGTGACGGCTCGGGGCGGCTGACCGGCATAACCTGGCCCCGCGACTTCTTCCCCGGCCTCATACTTGAGCTGCGCCAGCACCAGGACGGTACGGCGCTCCGCCTGGCCACGACGCGGCTCGAGGAACGGGTGCAGGTCGGCGACCGTGAGACCGGGCACTGTTACGACCCTCGTGTGCTCACCAGGGAGGACGCCCCGGGCAGCGACCGTCATGGCGACAGCGCGGTCGGACTGGGCCCCCGCCAGCTGGTGATGCGCACAGTCCGCCGTTGCGGTCTGCTCACCCCGGACGGGCATGCCCTGATCGACCGTTCGGTCCTGCCGAGCGCGGTCTACGGCCGCCGGCCGGCACGGTCGCAGGCCGACGCCCTCGAAGCGGCCGTCGCGGAACTGCTCGCCGAACGGCTCCTGGAGCCGGCCCTCGGCAGCCGGGACCTCTGGGGCCAACCGCACTTCCCTGCGCGCGACAGAGAGCCGACCATCCCCCTCATCGGCTACCGCCCGACACGGCGGCTGATACGGCCCTGGGGCGACACGGATACGCAACTGGACGGTGTGGGGCTGCTGACGGCCCAATTCGTCTCCGGTCACCTCCGCCGCCTGCGGCCCGGTTGCTCGCCCAGCGACGTGCAACGAGCGGCCTTTCGGGAGTACTGCCGCAGGCTCGGCAAGGCGGACGGGTGGGAACTGCCCCACGGGTACACCTTCGTCACTGAGCACACTCGCGGCCGCTGACCCTCCGGCTCCCTATCTCTGCTCGTCTCTCTGTTGCTCTCCAGGCCCCCTCGCCGTCGAGTGGGCCGATCCCACAGAACCACCACAGAAACGGAGTATGCCCCCATGCAAGACCGCTACCGCGTCGTCACGGGGCCGCCGCTGTCCCCGCCGAGCGCCTCGGCCGAGAACCTCGAAGGCCTGGCAGCCGCGCTCAACGCCTTAGAGCACCCGGCCATCGCCGCCCTGGACGACCTCACGGCCGACATGGTGGAGCTTGCCTTCAACTCCCTGCCGCCCAGGGATCGGCAGCAGCTGCTCGGCGGCCTGGGCATCCGCTTGGCGGCCCCTCGACGGGTCAGCAGAGCCCTGTGCCGGGACGTTCTCGCCAGGCTGCGGCGCGAGTCGCGCCAGAACACCTGTACATGCGGGATCCAAGGACTCACCGTCACCGTGATGACTCAGGTCGGCAGGTTCGTGTTCGCGCAGGACGGTGAGACGGTTTCCGATCCCGTTTCCCGGTGGGGCGAGACGCTGGTCCGGGCTACGGTGTTCGCGTGGTGCAACGCCTCCGTCGCCGACGCCCACCTCCTCGCCTGGGCAGCGGACCAGGATTGGTTCGCGGCGACGGCCGACGACAAGGAATCGGCACAGCTCGCCGCTGTTGCTGCCGAGGCGCGGTCTCTCGTAGAGGCGCACCCGGGTTTCGTCCCCGGAGGAGCGGAAGACGAGGAACCGCAGCTCGTGAGCGACGGAAAGCCTGGACGCGCTGCCGTCGCCGACGGGCCGGTTACGAATGCCCCCGCCCCAGGGACCGCGGCACCGGAACCCTGTGCTCCTCACGACGTGGCCGCTGCGACGTCCGCAAGCCGCAGGACCACGGTGGGGATGGAACCGGAGGCGGCCTGCCGGCAGCTGGAGTCGGCTCTTGAACAGGCCCGGCAAGCGGCAGAGCAGGTGACCGGTGCGGTCGTGGACGGCCGCCCCCCGCAGGACGGGGACCTGGCCGCGTTGACCGCGCTGGGCGCCCTCTTCGACAACGTCGCCGGGGCGTTCCGCGCGGCGGGGATCGAGGGCGTGCCGCGCCGCCTGGGGGACATGACCCGCGCCGCACGCGCATACCGGGCGGCGCACGAGCGTGACCTCAAGGCACGTGAGGTCCTGAGGAAGCTGCTGGGTGTCACCTGCCGTCCGGACAGCCCTGCCGCCGCCGCCACGGAGGCCGTGCGAGACACGGCCCGCAGCCTGCTGGACGCACCGGTGTGGGAGCCGTCGCAGCGGGAGCAGAGCGCAGCGCTCGCCGCCCTGACCCGGCTCATCAGACTGGGGCGTCAAGCGGACGCCGCGGCGGAGATCCTGGCACTGCAGGAGCAGGTCGTGCGCGTGCTGCCCGCGTGCGCCATGGCGGCTGTCATGGCTCCCGAACTGACGTCGGCCCAGCCGGAGGAGGTCTGTAGCGAGCCCGCAGGGGCCAAGGCGGACGGCTCCACCGGACCCGCCGACAGTGCGATGACCATGGACCACGGGGCCGTGGAGCCGGTCGAGCAGGCGGAGGAGACCACCGACCACACCCCCGAGGAGACCGTGCGCAAGCCCGCCTCCGAACCGGAGGTTCCCGCGTCCCCTCGGACGGCGGCGCCCGAGCCGGCTCACACCACCGACACGAAGGCCGCGAGGACGGTCGGCAGCTCCCCGGTCCCGCGCACGGACCCGCAGAGGTCTGTGCCGGCACCCTCACCTACGATCCGTCCCACCGACGACGCGCCCACCCGAGAAGCGGCCCCGGCCGCGCGTGACGACTCCGACGCGGCCGTAGCCGAGCAGGCTCTGGCCCAGTTGGTCGTCGAGCGACGCTTCGGACTCGCCCACCACGTGGCGAAGGCCGCCGGCCGCCCCGAGCCACAGGTGGCGGCGCTCCGCCTGGCCGGTGCCGCCGCGCTGCTCACTTCCGGTGACAGCCAGGGTGCCCGGCTGACGGCTGACCTGCTGCAGGAGTACGGCGGATACGCGGGGCGGGAGACCGAGGGCAGCGAACTCCTTCTACTGCCCGCCCTGCTGCGCACCGCGCTGATCACCGGCGACCACTCGGCAGGCGCTCAGCTCAAGGCGCTGGTCCCCCGGCTTCCGGACCGGCTTGCGGAGGCGGCGACCGCTGTCGCCGACCGTGCCCTCAGCGGTGCTTTGATGAACGCCTCACCGCTCGTCTCCGACGTCTCCGGGACGGAAGCCCGGCTGCGGGAGTTGCGCGCGCAGAGCCGTGCCCTGCTCGCACCGCAGAGACTGCGCTTCGCGCGAGCGACGGAGATCGCCAAGCACTGGCTGGCCCCCGGCGACGGCATGCTCGGATCGCTGCTCACGACCGTCGTCCACGACAACCGCGACGCGATCCAGCAGGTGCGCGAGCATGCCGAGCGGCTGTCGAAACTGGCCGAGGTCAACAACGAGATCGACCGCATGGATCGTAGGCACCGCTCGCCCAGCGGCAAACCACTCCAGGGGTCGGGGCGGCAGGACCTGGTGCATCTTGTGGAGCGAGCCGTCAGCCTGGTCAAGGAGTGGTGCCTGGCGGTTGACGGTGCCCGCCGCGGCGATCGTTCCGATGGCAGCCGGGCGGTCAAGGAGGTCTCCTCCCTGCGCCAGTCCCTGCTGGACGGCAAGGAGTCGGCACTGGGTGAGCTGGAGCAGCTGGCGCGGCGCTCGGACGCCGTGTCGGCCGCGACGGCTTGGGCGGCGCGCTCCTCGATGCAGGAGCTGTTCGCCCTGCTCGCGGGTGAGAGCGCGACCACGCGTCCCGGCGGATCGGTCGCGACCGAACTGGTGCTGGACGCGGAACTGCTGAAGGTCTGCGACGCCCCCGACGAGCGACAGTCGCTTGACCAGCTTCTCGCTGCCGTCGAGCGGGGCTGGCAGGACGCATTCGCCGAGCGCCTCTCCCAGGATGCCTTCGCCGCGGCCCGTACCATCGTCGAGCTGGCCTCACGCGGGCTGCTGCCCGCCGCGCAGGCCGACGACTTCACCCCGCCCTCCGTCGCCGAGATCGACGAGCAGGAGGCGGTGCGGCGCACAGAACTGCGCCGGGAACACGACGAACTGGTCGCCGAGCTGCATCGCGCACAGGCCGACGGGGCTGTGACCGACGACCAGGACCTACTCCTCCAAGAGTTGCTCGCCGACGCCCGCGACCGACTCGACGGCACCGGTGCACACGACCTGAGGGACGTACGGCGGGCCCTCGACGCCGTACGGAGGGACCTGCCCGCCTTCCGTCAGCAGGCAGCCGACCGGATTCGGGCCCGGCTCGACGCTCTGGACCTCACCGCAGAGGAACGCGCCCAGGTCCTGCGTCACTTGGACACCGGCGGTCTGGCCACCGCCGCAGACCTCGTCTACTTCCTGGAGATCGGCGAACCTGTCCCGGAGATCGAGACCGGTGAGTCCCATCTGAACGAGTTCTTCCCGGCCGTCCCCGACGGGCTGCCGAAGGGCATCGACCGGGAGCTCGTCGACCTCGTCCGTTCCGGCGCCAAGCATCCGACGCTGCCCGTCCTGGACTACAGCGCACTGTCCACCGACGAGGCGGCCTTGGCGGCCGACGCCCTCGGCGCATGGCGGGAGCTCGGCGCGACCGAGCCGAAGGACCGACTCGAAGTGTCGGCGCGACGTCAGTTGCTCCCTGCCCTCAAACTCCTCGGCTACGACGCCAAGAGTGCGAGGCCGCTCGACGAGCGGTCGCCAAACCTGCGTCGACGCGAGTACCGCTTCTTCGAAGCGACCGACGTGGAGATCAACGGCAGGGCGAAGGCGCCCGCGTTCGGCTCGCAGATCGGGGAGCAAGGCGGCAGCCTCCGCGTACTCATGGTCTGGGGGCGCCCACACGCCAAGGTCGTCATGAGCTGGGCGGAGCGTGACACAAGCGGCGCGAGCCTGCTTGTCGTCTACTTCGGCACGTTGAGCCGCGAGGCCCGTGTAGAACTCGCCATGGGTTCAGACCAGTTGCAGCCTCTGCTCGTCGTGGACGACGCGGCACTCGCCTACCTGGCGGCCCGAGGCAACCGCCAGGTCAGCACGGCCACGCAGACGCTGCTGCCGTTCTCCGGCGTCAACCCGTACATCAGGGAGAAGCGTGGCCGGATCGGCGGCGAGATGTTCTACGGCCGTGACGCCGAGCGGAAGAGCATCCTCGATCCGCGCGGCACCCAGGTCATCTTCGGCGGCCGGGGCCTCGGCAAATCGGCGCTGCTCGCAGACGCCGGGGAGCGATTCACCGAGCAGCGCCCCGGCTACCACCAGGCGGTGTACGTCAACCTCGACCAGGAGAACATCGGCAAGGGCAGCTCGCTGGGCCCTGAGGCGCTGTGGAGCGTCCTGGACCGGGAGCTGACCGCCGCACAGGTACTGGGCCGACCGCAGAGCCGCAGGTCGAGTCGCGACATTTCGGAACGGGTTCGCGCCGCCATCCGAGCCTGGCTCGACGGGGACTCGCGGCGCAGGCTGCTGATCCTGCTCGACGAATGCGACCAGTTCTTCGAGGCGGATGCCCCCCGCTTCGACCAGACCAAGAAGCTCAAGGGCCTCGGCTCCGACACCAAGGACCACGCCAAGGTCGTCTTCGCCGGACTGCACTCCGTCCAGCGGTTCTCCAAGCTCGCGAGCAACGGACCGTTCGGCCACCTCGCCCAGACTCCGAAGGTGATCGGGCCGCTCGCACCCCAGTTCGCCGCTGAACTGCTGGTGGAGCCGATGCGGGCGCTGGGTTTCGAGTTCCAGGACATGGACCTGGTCAACCGGGTACTCGGCTACTGCTCCTACCAGCCGTTTTTGCTGCAGATGTTCGGTCACCGGCTGGTCGAGCTGATGCACCGCAAGCGGGCGCGGCGCGGAGCCGAGGGCCCCCCGTACACCGTGAGCGTCGCCGACATCGAGGTCGTGGAATCGGACGCCGGTCTCAGGGACAGCATCTCGTCGGCCTTCAAGGACACACTGAGCCTCGACCACCGCTACGACGTGATCGCCAACGTGTTGGCGTACCACGCCCGCCATCGCGGTCTGGAAGCACGACTCAGCGACGCCGAACTGCGCGAGGAGTGCGAGACGTTCTGGCGCAAGGGCTTCGAACAGCTCGACACCGAGGGATTCCGTGCCTATCTCTCCGAGATGGTGGGCCTCGGCATCCTCGCCCCCAACCACGACGGTCAGGGCTGGCATCTGCGCGGCCCCAACGCTCTGCGCATGATCGGCACTCCCAACGAGGTGGACGCCCGCCTGCTCAGGGCCGAAGAGGACTGCAAACTCCAGGAGAGCATCGTGCAGGAGGGCCGCCCCGAGCTGCCCGACGGCCGGCCGGCTCCGCTCACCATCACCCAGCTGGACGATCTCCTCGGTGAGCGCTCCAACCAGACAAGGGTCGTCCTCGGCACCACCGCCACCTGTGTCACCGACGTCGGCGATACCCTGCGTGCGGTCGCGGGGCGCATCGCCGACTGGAAGCTGCCGCCCGTCGGCAAGCCCAGCGCCTACAAGCAGGAGCTCACTGGCGGACGGCCCCGCGAACGGCGAGTGGTCATCAGCGACTTCGCCCGCTATCCGGCGCGCCAGGAGACGTGCCGAGAGGCCGTCGATCTGGCTGAGACGCTACTGCCCGCCACCCCGGGGGTCACCCGCGCTGTGGTCCTCGTCATCGACCCCACTCAGCTGGCCCTGTGGCGCACCCTGTTGACGGGAACCGAACCCACCACGGCGGCGCCCGTGGTGCTGCGCCGTCACGACGGCCGCAGCCTTCGCGGCTGGGCCCAGCGGGTCAACATGTTCCACACGGAAGACCGCCTGGACCGCCTCCATGAGCTGACCGGCGGCTGGCCTCTCATGGTCGGCCGAGCCCACCGCCTGCACGACGAACTGGGCGACCCCGATGAGGTCCTGCGCCGTTTGGCCGGCCTGCGCGCGGACCGGTCCGAGGCCCGCGCCTTCGCCGAGGCGACCGGCTTGTACGCGGACCAGCTGCTCGTAACGGGGTACCGGGCCCTGAACGACGAGTTCAGGGAGGGCCTGTTCGATCTGGAGGGCGCGGTGACCGCCGTGGCTCTCAAGCTCGAGGACGAGGACGAGGCGCGCTGGATCGTCAGCTGTCTCGGCGCGCTGCAGGTTTTCGACCGCGAGGACACCCAGCTGCGTCTGGAACCGCTGCTCCGTGAGTGCGTGGCGCTCCACGGGTGACACCGTGTGGCACGTACCGGCTGCCCCGGCGGTCGGTACGGTTCACGGTCCGGTTTTCCGGTGGCCGGCTCGGACGTGCAGGCGAGACGGCATGCCGCACTGTCCCACCGCGTTGCGCTGCACGCCTTCTCACAGAGACACGGCCTCCGAAGGGGCGACAGCCTCGAAGGCGCGGAGCCGCGCGTCGCTTGCTCAGGGACGGGCACGCCGACAGGTCTGCGCCGGCTGGCAGACAGTCGCCGCTGCCACCGAGCACACACAGATCGGCCGGCTCCGAGGCCTGGCGACCCGGCCCTGCCCTCGACAGGGCGCCCCGTCCCTCATTCATGCACCGTGAGTTTCTCCAGAACGACAGGGGCACCGCTGACAAGCGGCGCCCCTGTCCGCGCGTGGGGACCTATCCCGCGTCTTCTGCCAGCCTCACGGAAGCCGGGTCCGGTTTGTCGCCCAAGGCGGCGAGGAGGGCGGTGACCTCCCGCAGCCGGGTGCGGATCTCTGCCGGGGCCGGGGGCAGCTCGTACGTGCGGTAGTGGCATGCCGCGCTGAGCGCCGACCAGGTGGTGCGGCACCGGCGGGCGGTGTCGTGGCCCGCGTACCACTCCAGACACAGCATCCGGTGCTTGCCGATCCGGGTCATCGACGGAGTGATCCGCTGCCAGTAGGCGTCCAGGGCCTGGTCGAGCGCCATACGGAGCAGGATGGCGGCGGCACGGGCGCGCAGGCCGGGGACGAGGGGAGCGACGGTGCCCGGTGCGGGCTGCAGGAGGCGTCCGGCGGCGGTCACGAGGGTCTCCGGGGGCACGCTCATCGATCGCCTCCGACGCTCTGGGTGCCCCCGGCGCTCCCGGTCCCCGTGCTGCACCGGATCGCGGTCGCGAGGGCCTTGGTCCGGCGGACGAGATCCTTGCGGTCCTCGACGGTCGGCAGGGGCGTGTGGGCGCCCGAGTTGAAGAGCTGGATCAGCGTCCAACCCCCGGGACAGATCCGCTCGACGGCCGCACGGGCGTGCTGCTGTTCGTCGCCGAGCAGCGCGAGGGACACGTACGACTTGGTGCGGTCAAGGGACTCCACGCGCTTCTCGATCGCCCGCAGCCCGAGGCCCTGCTCGTCGCGGAGCCTGCGCCGCGCGGTCTCCAGGCAGGCGGCTTCGACAGCCACCCTGCACATGGCGGGCAGCACGTGGTCGGCCACGTCCTGCGGCAGGTTGAAGTCCAGGGAGACGGCCCGCGCCTCCGCGAGAGCCTGGTCCACCGGGTCGGTGAGCGTCTCCACGCCCACCACCGAGTCGGTCTGGCGGCTCACGCGCAGGACGGTCGCCTTGATGCCGAGGTGGGCGACGGCCTGCTGGAGCCGGGTGTCGTGGGTGAAGACGATCACCTGCCTGTCCCGGGCGCAGGCGTCGAGCACCCGGGCCAGTCCCTCGACCTTCTCGGGGTCCATGGACTGCACGGGGTCGTCGATGACGAGGAA
This sequence comes from Streptomyces sp. MA5143a, assembly GCF_900290235.1. Classification (GTDB taxonomy): domain Bacteria; phylum Actinomycetota; class Actinomycetes; order Streptomycetales; family Streptomycetaceae; genus Streptomyces. The sequence continues at coordinate 126,377 of NZ_OLMK01000063.1, read as the reverse complement.
GCCGAACGGGCTCTCGGCGTGCGTGGCGCGCGGCAGGAACAGGGAGAGAGCGAGGGAGTGCAGCTCGCCCTGGCTCATCACGCTGTAGGCCGGGGCTGACATCTCGTCCACGGAGACATCGAGGACGACCCTGCCACGGCCGGGCGTGCCGCCGAGAGTGACTGATCCTAGGGTGACGCTGCTGTGCTCGCACAGCCGCTGCCACACCTCCTGCGACCGCTGCGCGAAGGGCCGCAGCCGCTCGTCCCGCAGTTCGTCGATGATGGGGCGCAGCCAGGTGCGTGCCTTGCGGGCGTGCCTGCCCCGGTCGAGTGCGGCCTCCTTCGCCTCCGCCGCGCCGAGCCACTCGGCGAGCCGTACGGCGAACGGCTGCCAGGCCCCGTCATGCTCGGCGAGCTGCCGGGCGGCCTCCTCCCGCACCTGCCTGCACGCGTCGTCCAGTGCGGCGGCGGCACGCTCGACGCGGTCCGCCAGCTCCCTGGGGTGGGTGATGTCCCGACACTGGGCCCAGTCCTGCCACACCGTCGCGAGCGGGGAGGTCTCGCCCCGCAGCCACACCGGTACCGGCTGCACGAGGTCGTGTGCGGCCCGCACCGAGACCGACGTCTCCTGGCGGGCGGCCTCGGCCTCCGTGGCCGCCGCCTGGAGCCGCTCCACCTCCGCCCGCGTCTGCTCGGCCCACGTCCGGTCGAGCCGGTTCTCCGCGCCGCAGACCGGGCAGTCCGTGGTCCGGGAGCGCCGCTGGTGCTCGATCGCCGTCTCCAGCAGCCGGGCCAGGCGGCGGGCCTCCTCGGCACTGCCGTACCGGGCCTCCTCGGCTGCCGCGGCGGCCTCCCGCAGCCGGGCGACTGCTCCGCCGACCTCCGCCAGATCCGGTCCGGTCAGCGTCGCGTGCCGCCGCAGCCGGGCCAGCTCGGCCTCGGCGGCGGGGGCACGGCTCGCCAACAGGGCACGCACCCGGCCGAGGTCGGGCTTGGCCCCCGACAGCGCCTGCACCGCCTCGCGGGCCCTGGGGTCGTCGACCGCACCCAGGTCGGCGAGGAGCCCCGCGGTGAGGGCGACCGAGTGATCGACCGTCTGCTTGCACTCGGCGACGACGTCCTTGACCCGGCCGTCGAGCTCGGCGAGCAGTTCGAGCCCGAGGAGCTTGAAAAAGGCGTCGTGCAGCCCACCGAGCGTGCCGTTGATCATCGAACCGAGTTCGCTGTACGGCAGGAAGGGCCGGGCGAAGTCCAGCGCCTCGGCGTCGACGACCTCCTCCAGTTTGAGCTCCGTGCCGTCCGCCCCCTCGACCCGCGTGCGGGCCTCGTCGACCTTGACCCCGTGCCAGGTCCGCCGCAGGGTCACGGCTTCGCCCTGGTCACCGACGGACAGCACGACGGAGACCTCGGGGGTGACATCGGGACTGTGCAGGTTCCGCCAGCCCTTCTGCCAGTCGGTGGCCCGCTTCCCGTCCCACCGGGAGTTGCGCCCCGTCAGGGCGGTCTCGGCGGCCTCGGCGAAGCTCGACTTGCCGGAGCCGTTGGGCCCCGCCACGACGACCAGACCGGGCCCCGGCGGCAGTTCGAGGGTGGTCCGCGGCCCGATGCCTCGCCAGCTGGCCGCGGTGATGGACCGCAGCTGCACGGGTCCGGCACGCCCTCCACTGCTCCTGGACGACTCGTCGGGGACCAGCTCGCGCAGCAGGTCCCGTACCTGGGGGGTGAGGTCGGAGTGGTGGAGACGGTCGAGGAGGAGGTCGCGCAGGGACGCGGAGGGCTGCTCGGTCATGGTCGGGTCCCGTCGTGCGGGCGCGGCGGAAGGGGCCACGCGGGCTGTTGGTACGCCTTGTTGGCGCTACGAGCATGATGAAAGTACGTTAACGATGTCAACAGGCTTACGAGATTTCACGAGTTCGAACTTGTGTACACGCGGGGAGTGTCAGTCCTGTGGAGTGGGCCCACTAAGGTGACCGCATGTCCCCCGCGCACCTGCTGATCATCGGAGACCGCGCCGCGCTGAGCTGGGTCATCACCGAGCAGCGGATGGCTTTCCCGGCGGGCCGGGCCAGGACGGCGCGCACGCTGGGGCAGGGGGACGAGGTGTTCCTCTACAGCACGCGCGGCTGCTTCCGGAATCCGACCCGGGACCTGGGGCGCGTCATCGGCCGGGCGGCGATCGCCAGTCCAGTACACGTTCTGGACGAGCCGGTCGTCTTCAGCGGGCGCTCCTACTCCGAGGGTTGCAGCATGAAAGTGTCGGGACTGGCCCCGTTCCGCGAGGGCCTTGTCCTACGTGATCTGGTGCCGCGGCTGTCGGTCTTCCCCGACCCGGCCACCTGGAGCGTCCGCATGCGGCGGGCGTCGCTGACCCTGCCGCCGGAGGACGCCGAACTCGTGCGTACGGAGCTGGAACCGCTGCTGCGTCCGTACGACGAAACGGGCGAGGGGTACCGCTGGGAACCGGCGGCGGACTGACCCACTGCCCCGGGCCACGGGCTTTCCGTGCAATGTGACCTGCTCTGTCCAGACCGCAGCCAACGCCCACCCCCGAACCGGGTGCCCTGCGGGCCGCCATAGAAGAGCTCACGGCGAGCCGGATGCCGGCGTTCGTGCATAATCTCTCGTCTACGCGACCTGCAGCGCTCAGCGGGCCCAGCCCCTGGTGCCACAGCACACCTTCGTCCACACGTGGGTGTGTCCGTCGCGGTCCAGCGCTACCTCTCAGGAGCCGCTCGCCTGCATCACATGGAAAACCTGGTGAGCGGTGGGGTGGAGGATTCGACGGATGCCGTCATCGAGATAAGGAAGATGCAACCGGAGGCGGGCCGAGGCCGGCCTGTGACCGACTGGAAGTGGGAAACCTGAGCAGGGAGTACCTGACCGCCGGGCTCCCCGTCGGCGTCGTCGCGAAAGTGGAGCGCAGCGCCACTGAACTCGCCGCGCCGGCCCGCGAGGCCGAGACCGCAGGGAGCAGACCCGAGGACAGGCCCGGCGGGGCTGAAAAACTTCCCGATCTTCGGTGGACGTGCTTCGGTGGACGTGACTTCATCCAGTTCCTCGCCGTGCCCCGGCACGGGTGCGGCCAGATCTGCAACATCGTGAGGCACCAGTTACGGCACCTCCCAGCGGTTCGCCGGCTCGGTGTGGATCACGTGCGACGGCGAAGCGGGACGATAGACACACCGCCTCCACTTCTTGGGCCTCCCTGTTGACCTCCAGGCCGAACCCCGGGTTCCCGACTTCGCCTCGGAGCGGGCCGTACAAACATCGTGGCGCCCCCACCATGTACTTGGGGACGCCACGGACGCAGGGTGGGGCTCTTTACGCCTGAACGTGCGGTCCGAACGGCACAGCGGTACGCGCCTCCGAGATGCACGCGGCGGCGATGCCCAGGGCAGCGACCGTCATAGCTGCACCGAAGACGACGTCCGGGCCAGGGTCCTGGCCGAAGACATTGATCAGTGCCAGCACGGCGATGGCGACCTGGCCCAGCGCGACGACTCCCAGCCATCCCGCTCGCACGGGCCGCGGGGTACGTGCGCGGACCTTCTCCAGCCCGAGGATCGCGGCTGCGCCCACCAGGGCGATCACGATGCCGAGCAGGGTCACGGCGTACAACGCCGTGTCCAGCATCGAGGTGTCCGTGTGGTCGAGTTCGGCCGTGTCCGGCGGCAGGGCCGTGACCAGCACGGCGAACAGCCCGATGTAGGCCACCTGCAGGAACAAGAGGATGGGCGCCACGCGCCGACTGAGTACTGAGGTCACTTGTCGCTCCTGACGAGGTTGCCGCTCTTGATGATCCACAGGCTGCCATTCTTCTGGGCGTTCAGGCATGCCTTCTTGCTGCGGATGCCGGCACTGGTCTTGCCGTCGTTCTTGCGCCCGATGCCACGGCCGATGGAGTTGTTGCGCAGGTCCATCGTTTGATCGTTGCCCTCGGACTTGGACTCGTGCCGTGTCGCGATCTCGTACGCGTCCTTGGTGGAGAGGCGAATTTCCATCAGCGCGTTCCAGTAGCAGTGGCGGAACGCGTCACCCGTGCCTTGGAAGAGCGTCCTGTCCGGGTAGAGGTCCTGTGCCTTCTTGAAGGCTACGTTCGCCCTGTCGTGCGCTATCGAGCAGTCGTAGGGGTTCCAGAAGCAGTAATACCGCTCTGAGGGGGTGACGGCACCGTAGCCATGTCCCGGGTCCAGGAGCACCGGGTAAGCAACGGTCTGTCCTGGGGCCGGGGTGAGCGAGACGACGATGTCGTCGCCGGACAGTTTCATCGTGACGGGAACGGTGGTGCCCTTGGCGTCCAGAGCCAGCGGAGCGGTGATAAAGCTCGTCAGGCCGCCTTCGGCGCTTGAGATCATCATGGTGTTGTTCTCGCCCACGGTGATGACCTGTCCGGGGCCGAGCGCGGGCTGGTACGTGAAGGTTGTCGGGGCATCGGAACTGCGCAGCAGATGGAAGACCTCGACCGCGCTCGCGTTCTTGCGTATGGCGATGGTGTCCGCATCGGTTTGGGTGTTGGGGTAGACGACCAGGTTCGTGCTGCTCAGCTCCGCCGAGGAGGCGGTGGCGGCGGGCAAGTTGACGACCGTCTGGGTGTTTCCATCGGAACTGGTGCCAATGACGTCCTGATCGGCGCGTTCCGGAAGCTGTGCGATCGGCACGGCTTTGGCGGAGTCCTCGGTCTCCGCTTCCTTGGGGTCGATCTGCTCGACGAAGTCGGCAGGTGTGTCGTCGACGTCCGGGTGGCTCTCGTCCGCTGGGGGGTCCTCGACCAGGGTGTCATCGTCGGCCGGAGGGTGCAGCGTCTCGAAGAAGTGCGTCTCGGCGATGTCGTTGATGAACGCGGCGGAGAGGCTTCCCTTGATGGCGCCCACGAGGAAGGTGTACGTGCCCCACTCGGACCACACCCCGTTGGGGTTCTTCACTCGTGCGGTCAGAGCGTTCGCACCACGTGTCGCGGGTGTCAGAGAGAGCGTGGCCGTGCCTCCGGTGAGCATGGCGGCGCCTGTCGTGCCCTCGTTGAGGCGGTACTCGGCGGAGACCGCCTTGCCCGCCGGGTCGGAGATCTTGAAGGTGCCGCCCTGGCCCGCGTCGCCGTGCCACAGGCCGTCGGCCGGATACGTGCTGGACGACAGTGCGGGCGCGGCGGGAACAGAGGTGTCCACCGTGAGGGTGCGCCAGGCCGACCACGTACCGTTCCAATCGGTGCCGTCATAGGTGGCTGTGCGCCACTTGTACGACCCGGCGGCCAGCGTCGGCGCGGTCCACGAGCCTGTGGCTGCCGAGGCGGTGTACGGAGACTGCCCCGAGGCGATCTTGGTGGTGCCGTCGGCGTTCCACACCTCGATGGTGAAGCGGACGGTGTCACCGTCCGGGTCGGTGGCCTTCGCCGACAGAGTCGGGGTGGTGTCGGCCGTGACCGTGCCGCTGGCCGGGCTCACCGGCGATGCCACGCCCGGCTTGGTGTTGTACGTCACCGACAGCGCGGGCTCGGTCGGGCCTTGGGAACCGTCGACGTAGTTGGCGGATCTGAAGCGGCGCCAGGTCGAGGAGTCGGTCTCGTCCACCCCTCTGATCTGCAGCCCGTGGTTGGCCTCGCCGTCGGCCCAGGCCTGGGCGATGTCGGCCACGTTCCAGCGCATGAAGTTCGCAGGGCAGGCCGCGTCGTGGCCGTACGACGATGTCGAGACAGCGGCTCCGGCGTCGGTCGTGGTCGGTTGAGCACCCCAGGTCACGGCGCTCGGGTCCCAGCTTTCGGTGATCCGCCGCGCTGTCACGCCGGAACCGGTGGTGGAGCAGCTGGAGGACCAGTACGAGTGAAGCCGCAGCTCGGCGCTGAGAATGTGCTTGCCGACGTGCTTGGACACGTCGAACTTCACATAGGAGCGGGCCTTCGTGGTGCCGACGTCGTACGTGCCTGCCTTCAGTTCCGTAGAACCGCGCTGTGAATCCGGGTAGTTCGTAGCCACCCAGGTGTCGGTCGATGCCGCAAGTGTGGTCGTCGGGTCGATGGTGACCGGGTAACTGACAGTCGGATCCGAGAGGAACTCATGACTCGGGCGCAGCACGAGGACGGTACCCTTCGCGGTCTCCTCCACCGTGGTGGCGATCTCCGCGGAGCGGGCCGGATCACCGGACTTGGAGTCCGTGCCGCTGCCCCACATCCGGGGTGCCGGTGCACTGGCTACGAGGTCGCCGTCACCGTCTTCCAGACGAAGGTGGCGTTGGCTGGTCTTCTCCAGGTCCATGCCCTCCAGAGTGACGGGCAGCCGCAGTTCGACCGGCTCGGTGGGCCGCTTCTTGAGGATCAGCGACTCGGTGAACCCGTGCGGTAGAGCGGTGACGTGCAGGTCACCGTCCGGGACGACCGACGGATATACGGCGGTGGCCCCGTTCACTCGGGGTTCCGGCAGATCCCTGCCCCAGTCCAGACCGAACGTGAGCGCACCCCTGCTGACCGAGGCGAAGTCCCCCGAACCGCCGTCCGACAGAGCCACATCGGCGACAGCGGTCTTCGGCTCCAGACTGCTTCCCGTGTCGACGAGCGTGGTGTCGATGGGCTTCCACTGCCCGCCCTCCCGGACCCGAATGTCACCGGACGCGGTTTCAGTGGTCAGACTGCCGTCCGGGTTGACCCACGTCGTGGAGTCGGCTGCGCGCTCGGACACGGCCTCCACACGCTGACCACCCAGCACAGCGGCCAGCCGGGCGGACTGGACGTCCGGAGCCTCGGTGACCTTCTGCCGCGCAGCCTTGCTCTGAGAAGAGCTCTTGTCCGCCTTGGACGTGGAATCGGCTGCGTAGGTCGCGCCTGCCGCGTGGACGGCGAAACCGAAAGACAGGGCCAACGATGTGGCCGCCATTGTGAACCTTCCGTTCACAAAACCCCCTATATGTACATGCTTTACGCATGCCAATGCGTCATCCGCAAAGCTGATGAGCCAAGAGGATCTTATGTAAGGAGTACGTAAAAAGCTCGCTCCATAAAGGCGATCGAGAGCGGCAAATGACCTATATCTCCCGTGACTTCACGCACATCGAAGGACCGACTGAATCAGATAACTCGTCGGCGAATACTGCGACTGATACTGCTGTCATGCCGCGAGCACTCGGTACGCCGCGCTGAGCGCCGCCGCGGGGGCAAGCGGCTGAACCTCCTCGGTTCAGCGGCTATAGGTGAAACTGGGAGCTGCTCACGCACCTGCGCAGCGAGCTGACATCCATCGATGGTGGTACCGGGGACGTTGGCAACATCCCCAGTTGGTCGGCTCCGAGTTCACATGCCCTCGAATTGCCAAGCCGGGCCTCTCATTACTGCCTTGGTCCTCGCAGGTTGATCGGCCTCCGGTCGCGCAACCCGTCAAGGACCGAGTGGTCGACGGCGGGCCGGGGCCTGGGCGCTGCCGCGGTGAGGGTGATCGTGCCGCGGTCGCTCAGCGCCGTCTGCCACTCGCTCGGGCGGGGCCGGGTCCCCCGCTCGCCCGCGGCTTGAGCAAAGAGCTTCCCCGACGCGGCGGCCTGACGCTCGTTGAGGCAGCCGACGACGGGCCGCATCCCCTGCTCCGGCCTGACGTACGGATCCTGCGCGAGGATCCGCCCCGCAGCGAGGGCGGTCTTGTACGCGTCCGTGTCGACGCTGGCCTCGGTGGACGGCGCGAGCGGGTCGTTCCAGTCGGGAGTGGCGGCCTGGGCCTGGACGGCGTCACGTCCCACCCTGCGGAAACCGTCGCAGTCCAGAAAGTGGACGGCGGGTTCGGGCGTGAGGGACCACAGAACGTTGGCCTGCGAGATGTCCCCGATCACCAGGCCCGCGTCGTGGAACCAGCCGATGGCCTCGACGCAGGCCAACGCGAGAGCCCTGCGCTGCTCAGGAGTCGGCTGCGGTACCTCCTGCCAGGCCAATTTCGGGGGCCTGATCAGGTACTGCAACTCCTGGAGTTTCGTCGTCCCGGTCGCAGTGCGCCACGTCATGGAGGACGGGGCCCACTGCATGAGGAAACCGAGGGGCCGGCCCCCCTCGACCACCCTGCACAGCGGCCAGGCAGCCAGCGTGTCGAGGCGGCCCCGATCCGCCTGGCCGAGCCCCTGCCGGAACGCGACCAGGTCGGCAAGCGCATGGCCGTTGACCTTGGACGGGTCCTTGTACTCCTTGTAGAGCAACGATCCGTCGCCGACGGCGTGGACCTCGCCCTGGCCGCCGCTGCCGACCCGGTTGCCCAGTGTGAGCGACGAGCGGGCGACGTCGGCACCGTCCTGCGCGGTCATCCCTGCTCCTCCCACACGCAGATGACGGTCCGGTCGTCGTCGTAGGACTTGGCCCGGGTCTGCGCCTGCCACAGGAAGTCGGACATGGAGGGGACCTCGGGCCCGCCCCAGGCGTCGGCGAGGCGCCGTGCGAACTCCGGGTCCTTCTGGGTGAGGGGGTTGGTGACGCCATCGGTGCTCAGCAGAAGGACCTCGCCGGGCACGGTGCGCAGCACCGTGGCCTTGACGCTGCGGTAGGCGTGAGGAAGAGCCTCGGTGCGGGTGTCGAGGAGATCCTCGCCACCCTCCGGATCCCCCTGCTCCCAGCGGCCCTCACGCAGTACGAACAGGCCGCCGTCGCCCACGCTGAACAGCACACGGTCACGGATGCGCGCGTCGACGGGGATCAGGAGGACGTGCAGCGTGGTGGCGTAGTCCTGGTCGGCATACGGCCGAGGCTGGTGCTGGGCGGCACGCGCCCACCCGGAGCGCAGTTCGGCGGCCGCTCCGGCCACGGCCTTCGTCGCCAGGACGCGCAGCTCTTCCCCGTCGCGAGCGCACAGGGCCGCGTGGATGTCCTCGGCCTCCCGGTCCAGGTAGACGGCTGTGAGGCGGGAGAACTGGTAGGAGCCCACATGGGAGTACAGGGCGGAGCCCACGCCGTCGGCGACGGCCAGCAGAAGCAGCTCCGCCTCCGGAGGACCGATCCGCGTCACCGCCATGGCGTCCTGGCGGCAACTCCCCTCCCAGTTGTGGGAGTCGCCCCGCACGGAGGCGGCACGCACGGTCAGCCTCCCGATCTGCGCCCCGTCCAGCAGGACCACGGGAGAGAAGGGTGCGAAGAGGTCCGAGTCCCGCACGGAGGGGCGTCCCAGCGGATGAGGCGGATAGCTGGGAGGGCGATTGCCGACGTGCGCGGGCACTCCTCGCAGAGCCTCCGCCTCGGGTTCAGCGAATGGCACGGCGGCCTCGGGCGCCCGAGGGGCCGACGGCGCGACTGGTGCGGTCGGAGCTGCCGGAGGCGTCGGAACCGTCGGGGCAGGCGGGGTCGGCGGGGCTTGTGGGGCCTGTAGGGACGTCGGCGCTGCGGGCTCGGTCACCCGAGGAAAGACCTCGGGTGCCATGACGCCGTACGGCAGGCCCGCGACGTGCTCGTCGAATCCGTCAGGATCGGTGGCTCCGTCCATGTGGCGGGGGTCATGCCCCGCGTCGCCGTACACGCCGTGGGATGCGTCGTGGTTCATCGGGCCGCTCACAGCTTGTCGAGGGAGAGGCTGGTGAAACCGGGCACCTGCTCGTCGACCTGAAGCTGGAACCCGTCCCCGCCCTGCGCGGCCATGCTGGTCGCCGAACTCACGATGGAACGGGTGAGACTGGAGGCGAACTCGCGAAGCGCGACGGCGGGGGTGATGGACGCGTCCTGCTGGATGAACGCCTTGAAGTTGGCGACCTCCGTGATGATCGCGGCGTCGGCGTCGCTGATCCCGAAGGCGATGATCTTCGGGGCATAGCGGAACGCGTTCAGCTCCTTGAGCGCCGTACGCCAGCCGTTGTCCGTCGGGTTGCCGTCGGACAGGAAGAACACCACGGGCCGGTACACGTCGTGGCCTTCCCCCTTCAGTGCCGTGACGTCCTTCTCGATGGTGTCCTTGAGCAGAGTGAAGGCGGCGCCGAAGGAGGTCACGCCTCCCGCTGAGAGAGAAGGCAGTTGCGTCAGTTCACTCAGGTCCGCGAGCGGCTGCAGCACGGAGGCCTGGGTGGAGAACCCGATCAGCGCGAAGCGGGTCTTGTCCGCGACGCTCGGATTGGTGCTGATCTCCTGGTGCAGGTCGGGCAGGGCCGAGTTGATGGCGTCGACTCCGGTTCCCGCCATGGAACCGGACTCGTCGCACACCATGTAGAAGGGCAGGATCTGCATGAACTCTCCTGAGCGTGGGCGTGGATGACGGCGACGCGGCCGTCAACGGGGACAGAGCGTCAACGGGTGTAGAAGTAGATCTCCAGGTCGGCCGCGCCTGCGGAACCACCGTTCCAGAAGTCCCGCGTCGTGGCGTCGGTGAACATGTCCGGTCGCGCCTTGCGCAGAGCCTTGTTGATCTCGCGCGCGTACGCCTGGCCGTCACTGGGTTCGACGGCCTGGCCGAAGGTCATCACGAAGGCGGCGGCGCGACCCTCGTAGCGGGCGGTTGCCGAGCGCAGTTGCTTCACCATCCGTGCCCTGTCACCGACCGCCGCCGTCACGTGGATCTTCACCGGCTTGCGTTCCACCGACCGGGGGCCCTGCGGAGTCGGACTCGGTGTGGGCGACGGATCAGGGTCGGCGGACGAGACGGAGGGAGAAGGACGCGTGGCGGCCTGCGCGGCCAGCGGATCGCCCCGGTCCCCCATGGACACGAGGGCGAGCACGAGCAGCATGTCGGCGAAGAGCCACCCGGCGAGATGCAACGGGGTGAAGCGGAACCCTTTTCTCACTGGGCTCACCGTGCGGATCCGATTCCGGCCCGCAGCTCCCTCGCCTGCCGTAGCTCGTCCTCGGCCTGCTTGTGGGCGGCCTCGGCTCCGGCCCGCGCCGCCTGCGCCTCAGTCCGCGCCGCCTCTGTCTCGGCGCGGGCCGTCTCGGTCTCCCGCAGTGCCCGCGCCAGGGCGTCGGTGACGCCGGTGAAGCGGTCGGCCGCTTCGTGAAGGGCCTGGCTGCGGGCCTCGATGCCGAGCAGGGCCTCGCGGGAGACCTCCGCGGCCTCACCGGTGCGCTCGGCCACCGCGCCGAGGTCGTGGAGCAGTCGGCCGTTGACATCCGCGACGACCTCGACGCCAGTGGTGAACCCGCGCTGCGACGCGGCCAAGAGCGTCAGGGAGTCCTCGACCTGTTGCGCCGCGTCCGACAGTGCCTTGTGGACGCTGCTGCCGTTGGCGCCGACCGCCGCCTCCAGCCGGTCCGCGGTCCGGGCGAGGAGATCGCGCATCCCGTCGCCGGCCGCCCGCACTTCCTCCAGCGCCTTGTCGAGCACGCTGGTCTGTCCGGTGACGGCGTCGGCCAGTCTCCGGCCCGCCTGCGTCACCGGGTCGTCCAGGCTCTGTACGGCGGTCTGGATGGCCGTACCGCTGTCCCGCACGGTCTCCTCCATGCGCAGCACCACCTGCTCGATCGGCCGCACATACGACTCCGCCTGGGCGAGGCGCTGCTCCGCCTTGTCCATGGCCTCGCCCACCGCCTGGGCGGCCCGGGTGAGCTCTTCCTGTGTGGCGATGGCCTTGGTCTGCATGCGCTGCAGCCGGCCCGCCGCCGAGTTGAGCTCTGCGGCGAAGCGCTGCGGGGAGGCGAATCGATGTGCGTTCAGTGCGAGCTGGGCCCGGGTGAGGACCGGAGCCAGGCGGGCAAGGGCAGCTCGGGTGCGTACGCGCGCTTGCTCTTCATCGCGTTCGGCAGCGGTGCGCCGGTAGCCGTGCACGGCGGTGAGAACGAACAGCATCGCGAGGCTCAGGCAACCGAGGACGGCGACGTGGTCGAACCTGAATGCCTCGCCCAGATGCCCGTCGAACCCGGATTGCCACAGCTGGAGGAACGGTCGGCCGGCGGCCTTGGGGTCGTCGCCCGTGAGCGCCCCGTACGCGCTGGAGGCCTTCCACAGGCCGAACCAGGTGAACAGCAGGGGCAGGAATACCAGGGCCCCAAGAATCCAGTCCAATAGCGAGTTGAACCGTGCGCCTCGGCTGTCGACCGTGGGCTCGGCGATGCTCTCGGGCCGGGCGAAGTGCGCCATCAGGTCGAGGTCGGCCCAAGCGTCGAGGGCCTGCGTGTCGGTGGAGCCGAGCGCCTGTGCCAGTGCGCGCAGTTCCTCGGCGCGCGGTGCGAGTACAGGATCCTGTGCCAGATCTTCGAGGTGACGTGCCGTCACACCTTGGTCGAGTTGTATCCCCGTGAACATTCCCACCCCTGCCCGGTGCACGCCGGGACGTACTCGCCGATCAAGCGCGGCAACGGTCAGGTGGCCCAGCGGCGCTTGCCCCCTGCAGCGCAGAACGAACTGGTGGAGACTTTTACATCTTCTTCACCAGGCGCGCCATACTAGACGACGATCGCATCAACGGACGGGTGTCACGAAGCGGCATCAAGCGATGCGCTGAACCTGGGGGCCTACTTGAGCGGTGACAACAGACGACGGGGTGTCATCCACCTGGGCGGCAGCGGGCCTTCCGTCGAAACCGAGAGGCATACGCCACGAGAGACGGCGCGGTCGCCGCGTCCGCTTGCGACGGAGCTCACCCGGCAGACGCCACGTGCCGAGATCGCAGGCCGCGGAGTCCTCCAGGTCAACCTCAACTGGTCGGTCGCATCCGAGGCCGATCTCGATCTGGGCTGCCTGGTTCTCACCCGTGACGGCGCGGGAACCGCTGTTCAGCCCCTTGGGGAGACGTTCGGCGATCTGGACGCCTGGCCCTACGTCAGCCTCGACCAGGACGACCGGACCGGCGAGACCTCGGACGGGGAGACACTGCGGGTCAGCCTTGAGCATCGGCGCCAGTTCACCAAGCTTCTCGTCTATGTGTACATCTACGAGGGAGCGGTCGACTTCCGGACACTGGGCGGCGTCGTCACCATCAGCGCCCCGAGCGGCACGTGGCGGATTCACCTCGACGACTCCCCTTCCGGAGCCACTTCGTGCGCCATCGCGCTGCTGACCCCAGGACGTTCCACCCTCGACCTCCAGCGCGAGGTGCGCTGGTTCACAGCCGACCCGTGGTCGTCGAACCAGGAACTCATCGACCGGGCCTACGGCTTCGGCTTCGAGTGGGTGACCGGGTTCAAGCCCTCTCTATAGCAGGTCGCTTCCCGAAAGGCGGTCTTCGGCTTCCACTTTGCACCGGCTTCCACTTTGGGTTGGTCCGACAGGCAGGAGCCGTGCCGCCGTGTGCCATGCTGTGGCAGTTTCCGGAAAGGGAGGGTGAGATGACCGAGAAGGCGCTGACGCACAAGCAGGCGCTCGCTGCGGTGATCCAGGCGCTGGCCGGCACCTGGGACACCGAACGCGCTGTCCTGGCCCTGCGCGTCGCCGCGTACGAGCCGACGAGCAGCGAAGTTGCCGCCAAGGAGGCTCGCCGCATCCTGCGTGAGCTGGCCGATGAGGGCCTCATCGTGAGACCGGACCCCGGCCAGGCGGTGTATCGACTGGCGTAGTCCTCCCTCGAGGTTCGGCGCTCCCCGTCAAGGGATGACGGGCTCCTGGAAGCCGTACATGGTGATGTGGGCGATGGCCTACGGGTGGCTGGTCAGCCACTCGCCGCACACCCGCCAGCGCGGGGAGGTGCCGTCTCTGAACTCGGGGTGTACCTCCGCGACGAGCTTCCCGCCGGGCCGGGCTCCAGTCGACCGAGGACGCCCCGGTGCTGCCGCTGCCCGGGGTCTGCCATGCCGTCCTGACCAAGCCGACGGCGTAAGACGTACTGGCGAACGTCCCCAGCCGCCTGCGGCCTGGCGCACGGAGCCGCGCTGCAGGGAACGTACCCAGTCGAGCACGAAGCGCTGTACCGACCTGTCGCCGAGGCGCTCAGCGGTTGCCGGTCCAGACGACCCGGTTCGCGAACCCGCCGCGCTCATTCGCCTTGGCCTGGCGGATCTTCTCCAGATGGTCCATGTCGATCCCCAGGTCTGCGGCGAGCGCGTGCACGACCTCCAGCACGTCCGCGAGTTCCTCCAGCGCCTTGGCGTCGTCGGCCTCCAGAAACTCGGCGATCTCCTCACCGAGCTTGTCCCGCAGGCGGTTGCGGTACTCCTCCGGGCTCGCCGTGTAAGTGACGGGCTCGGACCCGTCCTCGCGGATGATCTGCGGAATCCGGTCCCGCACCAACTTGCCGTACGCACCCCTGCGGTTCACCGGTCGTTCTCCCGCACCCATCACCGCGAGGCAGGCCCCGATAGCCGCCTCTTCATGCCGAGGCAGCCTAGGGAAATCGCCTCACCACTCGCCATGCAAACCGCCATTCTTGCCCGTTTGGGACCCAAGGGCGGGATCGTCCCGCCTTCACCGCGGGTTGACCGCGCGTCACCGCGACTGCCTCCGGTCCGGCTGGGACGGGTGCGCGCCGACGCTCTCAGCTGATCATCATGTGCGCCGACCACGGCGACACCTTCGGTGAGGACGGCTACCGTGGCCGCGGCATCGCCCATCCGACCGTGCTGAACGTGCCGTTCGCGGCCTGGCTGTCAGAGTAGGCGGCTACGCTCCCGGCCATGAGCGACACATCCCGGCGAGGGGCAGAGCGCGCCGCCTCCGTCATCGTGGCCCGAGACGCGGACAGCATGGTCGCTGTTCTGACCGCCGAGTTCCCCCGGCACGGCGGGGAGTACGTGTTCCTGCCCGGGGGGCGCCGGGAAGATGACGAGACACCGGAAGAGTGCGCGCGGCGCGAACTGCGCGAGGAGGCCGGCGTCACCGCCCAAGCCTGGCGCCCCCTCGGCTCGTACGCGATCACCCTGAACTCCCCGGCCCGAATCCACCTCTTCCTGGCCGAGGGACTCGCCTGTGGCCCGCAGCTGCTCACGCCGAGCGAAGCGGACTTCAAGCTCATGTGGTGGCCGATGGCCGACGCCATTAAGGCAGCCATCCAGGGACGATTCCTGCTCCAGGGCGGCCCCCTCGCACTGTTGCTTGCCCAACAGGTGACCGCAACCTAACGGCAGCGAATCCCCTTTGCCGTCCACTGCAGCCCTATCGCCCGCGTGGACCGTGGCCGGTGCGGCAGCGCGGGCAGCGGCACGGGGGCCACCCGAGGGACACCGGCGGGAGCGTGGCCGCGCCGGGTGCGTACGCGGTCGGCTCCGCCACGCCGACCCGGCGTCCGTCGCCGTCGAGGCGGTAGACGCTGAGGGTCAGGCGTGACGCGCCCGGCTCGGGAGGCGTTCCGGCGTTCACTGGTCATCCCCCGCCGTGTGCGTGCGGGAGGGGCGCGGGCAACTCCGCACCGGCAGGAAAACGACCGTCCCGGGCAGCGGCACCTCGCTGGTCCTACGACACGCCTCGCGCACCAGGTCGTGCCCTGGGGCACGGTCGAGGGTCGGCACCGCGACGTTCTCGGCCCTGTACCCGCCGCTCACCTCTCGCCCTCGCCACGGCCGGCCTCCGGCGGCAGGGACAGCACATCAGGCACGCGCGGGAAGTGCGGGGCGCAGTCCCGGCACGCGTACACCGTGAAGCCCGGACCGGAGCCCTGGTGCACCGCCGAGACGACGACCGGCGCATCGGTGATCGCACAGCAGCGGACACACATACGCACCGGCACCCGCGTCCCACCCGGTACGCCCCCGGGCCGCTCGCCCCGCTCACCCGACCCACTCATCCGGCCACCGCCTCGACGCCCACCACATGCAGGTCGAGGTCGATACCGAAGTCCGCCGCGAGAACCATCGCGACACGGCGCCGCCGCTGCCGCGCCCGCTCACACTCCAGCGCCCGCTCCCGCTCGGCGAGAACGACATACGGCTGGACCACGGCCGTCGCCTCACCGGGCAACGGCTCCTCCAGGCCGTACGGCGACCGCCGCACCGGGGGCCACGGCGCAGCCACGCCGGGCGCCTCCGGCATACGCGCGAGGGTCTGCCCGGCGGGGCGTGCGCCTGCCCTGCGCCTGCCGGTACCGGGGGCGAACACGCCCAGGATCCACCGCGCGAAGGCATGGATAATGCTCACTGTCATCAGCTCCTCAGAGGCTGGTGGCCATGCCCCCGGACCGGTCGGACGGTCGCGGGGGTCTTTCCGTCTGGACGGTAGCCCCGAGGACAGACCCTTGTCTACCTATGTATAGGAGAAGCACCTATACGTAGGTGGACAAGCACGGCTGTATCTCATTGCTTACCGTCAAACCCATGGGAGAGATCGACTACGGCTCGTACATCCCGCCGTACCAGCAGATCGCGGCGGAGCTCATCGCCGACATCAAGAGTGGGGCGCTCCAGCCGGGCCGCGCCATTCCATCCGAACCCCAGCTTGTGCAGCGATACGGCGTCGCACGCGCCACGGCCCGACGCGCAGTGGCGTACCTCCGAGACCAGGGGTACGTCTTCACGATCGCGCACAGGGGTAGTTACGTCTCACTCGACCTTGCCGACCGCGGCCTGCTCTCCGAGCCACCCGCCGACGCGTCCGAGGCCGACGAATCCAGCGACTGACCCCTCTCTCTGCCTGGAGCGCCGTCCCCACCGCTGTCGGCCGTGAGGACTGGACGCTGTTCGTGCAGTACGCGGCGTGTCTGAACAAAGTCAGCGGTGCTTCCACAGGCCATAGAGACGCAGGACATCGAGCTGCCACTGCGCGTGCAACTCGTCCTGTCGAACGGGAAGTGCCCGGCCGAGCGAGTACGCCACATGCCGGTACAGGGGGTGCATCTCCCCGTTGTTCGTGGTCACCAAAGCGGAGAGAAGCGGTTCGCTCATCGGGGTGTCCACGTCGACTAGGACCAGAACTTCCCCTTGGTCATCTGGGTGCAGATGCGGAAGATCGGCGCCCGGACGGTGCCGGATGGCGGACCAGGTTGTTGTCGTGCCGCCTTGTGCGACGTCTTCCAGTGCGGCGCGCACGACGGCCGCGAGTTCGGAGAGCTTCTCCCTGCTCGGCCGGGACTCGCGATCCGTCTCGGGGGCAGGGGGAGTCGCCTCACTCCGCGACGCGGTCAGCTCGTCCCGTAGTTCCCCGCAGGCTCCGAGGGCTGTTTGGAGGTCCTCCGGCAACTTGCCGTGGTACTTCCTCTTCAGTTCCTTCGCTCTGTTCAGGCTGTCGCGCAGGGTGTTGTCCGCTGCGGCTCTGTCCCTCCGCACAAGGCTCTCAAGCAACGGACGGAGTTCCGCCAGGACATTCTCGTTCTCGCGGTCCCGGACCCACTCGCCCATGGCGAGCAGGTCGTTCCGGTGCTCGGCCTGGGTCTCAGGCGTCAGTTTCGTACCGTAGAGCCTGCCCGCCGTCTGCCAGACCCGCTTGGCTTCGGCGAGGTCGCCTGCCTGACGGGCCCTGTCGAATCGCCAGCGGAGCCCCGTGAGTGTGCCGATGGCCGCAGCTTCGGAAACATCGACCTGGGGTGCGGAGTCCGATTGAGCCACAGGGATGGCTGCGGCCTCGGCCGGTGCGGCTCCGGCGGCCTTCTGCGGGCGCTGGGCCTCCGTGTACGCGTCGCGGATTCGGCCCACCTCCAGCTGCCTGGCCCAGTGCACCTCGCTCAGGAGACCAGGTACCGGCCGGCCATGACGCTGAAGGATCGTCGCGAAGTACGGCAGTGGCTTGCCGTCGTCGGCCACGACCAGGGCCGCGTACATAAGGCCTCGGTCGTGGAGTGGTTCGTCCACGCGGAACAGGAGGCCGGCGCAGCGCTCGTCCGAGAGAAGTCGGAAGGCGAACCCCGTCGCTTCCGAGAGTTCACGCCAGGTCACGTCGGCCGCCCCATTCTTCGCGCGTGCTCTGAGGTGCTCACGCAGTGCGAGTACGAGCTGAAGCGTGGGAAGGCCGGCCGGCGAGATCGGCTCGCGGACAGCCGGGTACTTCTGGGCCTTCTGCACCCCCTGCGGCTGACGTGCCGACGTGGAGGGGGTCTCCGCTACCTCCCTACGCGGCGAAGCCTCGGCCGCGCGCCCGCCGCAGAGCCGGTACGCCCGCTCCAGCTCTTGCAGGTGGATTCGATGAGCCTCCTGTGAGGACAGGCCTGGTGCCCCACCCAGCTCGGTGAGTACATCGGCGAAGAAGGATGCCGGTCCATCACCGCCCGTGGTGAGCAGCGCGGACAGCATCGGCCTGTCCTGGGCACGGGGGAAGTCCATTGCCACGAGGAGCTTGAGGCGGCGTTCCGGTGTGATCGGCTCGGCGCCGTCCCCCATCGCCCGGACGAGCGTGGACCAGGTGACCCGGCCATGGGAGCGGGCAGTGCGCTCCAGGCTCTGCCGGAGGGAAGCCACGATTTCGGGGTCGCTGAGGTGTGGTCGCGGAGCGTCAGGCGCCGGAGCGGGCTGGGCGGTCTGAGTAGGGCCGGATACCGCCGACTCAGGCAGCGCCGGCTTGAGTCCACTCCAGGCAGCGGCCTCCTGGGCGTTCAGGCGTCGTGCCCGGCCCGCGGAGAGGAGCCAGGCAGGGGCTTCATCCTGGGCGTCGGCGCCAAGAGGGGTCAGCGTCACCCCGCCCCCGAGGACGTACACCCTGGATGGATTGGGGGCCGGAGTGATCGAGGGAAGAACGATGCGGGCCCGGAGCGCTGCCGAGCCCACGGGCTGGATGTCCGCGTCGTAGACCCGCCCTTTTGTTCCGGCCGGTGGGGGTACCTCGTTCCGCGGTGCGGCCCCGGTGAAGGCCACGGTGTCGTCGGCCAACCGGAAGGAGACCTCGGCGGGTGTGACAGCGGCCTCGGCGGAACGGCGCGGCACGATGCCCTGGGGTGTGTACACCAGACTCGGCGTCACGATGCCCGCACGCGTCATCAAGCACTCGGACAAAGTCGTCCACTCGATGGTGTTGCCGGGAAGCTGGGTGCCGATGCGCACCTCACGCGTGGCACCGACGGTCCGGCACTCGACGCGAATCGCGTAGCCGTGTGTCTCCACCCTGTCGTAGGCGAGCATGCTGTCCGGGCCGAACAACCACTCCACGCCGTCGACCCCCCTGGCGAGGTCTTCCGCCTCCCGCTGCCACTGCCGGAGGCCCAGCCGGGCCATCTGTACCCGTACGAGCTGCCGTCCGCCGGACAGCCGGAAGTCCACGGTCCCTCCCGGCCTGTCCCCTACCGTCCGGTACGACGCCTTGGCCTTTCGGTGGTTCTGTTGGGCGAGCCATTGGGCCAGGGCCTGACCGATGTAGAGGTGGTCGGCACTGGACTCGCCGTTCGCGGTACGGCGGCAGTGCACGGGCGGGCGGTGGGCGAAGTGGCACTTCTTCTCGGTGTACCGCTTGGGCGTGAGCTTTTTGCCGCAGCCGCCGAGGAGGGTTCCGCAATAGAACCCGTCGCGCGAGCGGCCTCGCATAAAGGTGTCGAACTCGTCGTGTTCGTACGGGAGGAAGACTGGTACATCGGACCCGGCACGTCCGATGACGGCGGTCTGGACCTTCCGGGTGTCTCCCCAGTCGGGGAACGATGTCATGACACGCCTCCGGGTGGGTGGTGAGTCAGGGCGTACAGCAGGAAGCGGAACCGGCGGTCGTGACGGCGGCGAGGTGTCCCCCGACGCCGCCTCGGAAACCGGAGCCTGCCCACTGGGCGGGCGCGCCTCGGCGGACCGCTCGGTCAGCCTTCCGCGTCCCGCTCTTCCTCGTCGCCGCCCCCATTCCGACGGCGCACTCGCTCGGCGATCCCGCTGGCGAGCCTGCCCGTAGTCGTTCTTGCCCGGTCGAGGGTCTCGTTGCCGAGGCTCTTGGCTGCGCCGACGCCATTCGCTCCTGTTACCAGCGCCTTGTCCCTTACCTCCACCGCCGCTTCCACCCAGCGTCTGGTCTCCGATGACTGGCGACCAGACTCGATCCCGAGCCGCGCGTGGAAGTCATGGACGCCGGTCACCACATGGTTGCTCGACTGCACCACGACCGGAGATTTGGTCGGGTGTAGCAGCACCTTCGAGTTGGCCGCTTCGGCAGCCGCGTTCATCCGGGCCACCAGACGCTCGGTGCCTCGCGAGATGAGATCCAGCCGGTTCTGTCGGGCAGCCCGTAGCCCGAGACGGTGCTGGTCCAGCTGATCCGGGTGCGCGTCCAGTACCCGGTCGAGTTCGAGCACGGCGATCGCGTCCTGCAGTTGGAAGCAGCGAGCCAGGACGGCGAGCCACTCCCGAGCCCTGGGCTCGACTTCCTTGACCTTCACGGCGAGATCGCCGATCTTGGGCTTGCTCTCCAACTTCTCAGCAAGCCAGTCGAGTTGCCGCAAGGCGTACGCTTGGGTCTCCGCGATCGTCGTCGGCGCGGCCTGCACCTTCGACCACGTGACGTCCGAGACCCGGCCCACCTGATCTCGGATGGTCATGGTCTCCTCGATCACGAGGTCCATTCCGATCATGCGGGACAGCACAGCGTCCTTCTGGGCGCGGAGCACGTCGTCGACCTTCTCGTCGATCGTGGCGAGGTAGTCGGCGATCTCGTCCATGGTCTGCTGCATCGAGGACTGCGACATGATCCCCGCAACACCAGCCAGACGTGCCGGGTTAGTCAGGAACGAGCCGGCCCCCTTCTCGATCTGGAGCCAATTCTTGATCGAGCCGGGTTTCCCTATCATCGCGTGGCTGATGCCTGGCGTCTTGGTTTTCATCAGCCCGTACTTCTTGACCCGCTCGGCGGACTCCGTGGTCAGCTTCACCCAACGACCGGAGCTGGCGGCAATCTCCGAACCCGCCTGCGCGACTGCGGCCCCAGTACCGAAGACGGACTTGAGTCGATGCGCTCCGAGGTCCTTCGACGGCAGTCTTTCCGAGGCGAGGAAGCGTTCAACGTCCGTCGCAGTCCCGATGACCGCCAGTCCATCACCGTCACTGATCAGCTGGATCTCGTTGTCCAACGCCTGCTCCTGGAGTCTTTATCGCAGTTGGAAGAGGTCGGGATGCGCGCGGCAGTCACTCGGGCTGGCCGGTGACCGCCATCTGGACCTTGTCGGCGACTTCGTCGAGGCGCGACATCGTCACGCCGGGATACACGCTCGGTCAGGCAGGGTGGCGGGGGCCGTTGCCTGGAGGTGGGGTTAGCGTGGATGTGTACGTCTCGCCGTCCACGAGTGGGTTCTCCATGGTGAGTCCGGCCGTGGCCATGCGGTCGTACTCGGTCAGGACCAAGCGCTTGGTGCGGTACTCGCCGTACTTAGCGATCTCGTTGTTCTTCAGGCCGCCGTTCTCGGTCTGGAAGGACTCCAGGATGTAGTCGGCGTCCTCTCGGTTCACTCCGTAGAGGTGGAGGAAGTACGCGTCCAGTTCGGCGCGGAGCTGGGCGCGGCGGTCCTCGTTCCAGATGAAGGGGGCACCGGTGTCGTCGAGGTTCCTAGCGAGGGGCTCCATGTCCCAGGCGCAGTAGACGAGTTCCAGAGTGCGGGGTGTGAGGAAGCGGGTGTGGCGGGCGAGATCGTCGGGGTGGGGGACTGGGAGTTGCTTCCAGGTCATGAGGGCCATGTGGATGCCGCCAACCTTTTGACGGGCGACGAAGTCGAAAACCAAGGAGCTTTGCGCGGCGACCATGGCGGCGGCCAGCTTGACGGAGACCTTTGGAAACATGAGCGGGAAGGTGTGGCCCACGGCGACCTTCGGCAGAAGCGCCGGGATCGCAGTCCGCTCATCTGTCGTCCGGGCGACATCACGCCAACCCAGCAGCCAGTCTCTCTCCCACTCCAGTTCCTCCAGGCGGAGGTCGACGCCGGCGATCGTGACCTCCTTGCCCTTGCGTACCGTCGGGATGCGGCCACTCTCCTTGATCCACTGACGCGGCAGCGTCACACCGTGCGCGTCCTCCTTGTCTTCCAACGGAACGCGCTCGTAGTCGTCGTTGCCGAGGTCGTAGTAGCGGTTCCATCGGTGGTCAAAGATGTGAGCCATCTTGCCTTCGTAGAGGGGCAGCATCCGCTCCCCGTCCCGTACGAAGACGTTCCCCTCAAGCTCCCATCCTGCGGCTTCCAGCCTTCCGAGGTCACGGAACAGGTCGGAGTCATCAGTCACGTTAAAGAAGTTCTTGAAGGTGATGTTCCACGGATCACCACCTACGCGTCCCTCTGCGACAAGAACCGGGATCCGTCGCTGAATGGCAACCGTAAGATCGGCATCCCTCCGCCTCCGAAACACCGGAAGCGTCCCCGTATTCGGGTTGATCAGCGCGATCTCCTCGGGCGACAGTGCGAACACGGTCTTCCCATCAGCGAGTTCATCCGGATGACCGAGGAAGAACGCAAACCGTGCGGCGGGCTCCGTCAGGTCACGCCCAACGAGGGAGATGAGCGAGAACGAGTAGCGGGAGTCCACTGCCGGGAACAACTTCTCCCGCCTACCGTTCTCGAAGTCGTAGAGGTGCTTCACCGCACCCCGCTGTGTCAGATCCTGGAACAGGAACTGTGCTCCCGCACCCGTGGCGATCTGTGTCGGTACGACCGTGCCGCATCGCCCCTCTGGCGCCGTGATGGACACGAACCGCTCGGTGAACAGCTGATCGGTTTGCAAGGAGTTGACGCCCTTGATGGACAGTCCCTTACGCAACTGCGGATAAGCCCCCGAAGACCCCAAGAACAGGAACGACGACTTCACCCTCCGCCGAGCCTCCTGATACCGCGCCCCCTCCTCGGGGTGCTCAGAAGCCCACTTCGCGATCGCCGTACGCCGCTTCGTACCGGCGATCTCCGCGAGCGACGGCTCGACCACGCTGAAGTACTTCTTATCCTCGAAGTCGACCTTGTCCCACGGCGGATTCCCCAACACACAATCGAACCCCCCGGCCCACCCGGTAACCGGATCAACCCCCACCGCCGCCGACGGGTGGTCAGGCACGCTGAACACATCCGGAAACTCCAGATGCCAGTGGAAGAATCGGTACTCCCGGCTGAGCCGCACGATCTCCTGGTGGGTCTCCTGCAGCGCACCTTCGCTCTCGGCGTTCTGCAGCGACAGGAAGACGCGCTGCGTCACCGGCGCGGGCGCATCCTCCGTCTTCTCCCACATGAACGCGGCACACCACGCATCCGCGATGTGCAGGGCGTTGAGGTACGCGGGAGACTCCTGCCACGTCCGGTACCGCTCGGCGAGCGCCCGCACGCGGCCCAGCCTCGCCGTGGGGTCGTCGTCCTTCCCCACGACGTCACGCAGCTCGGCCGCGAACGTGTCGTTGCTGACGCTCACCTGCTCGTCGAGGGCCGCGTCCAGCATGTAGACGCCCTCGTGCTCCAGCTTGTTGCGCTTGAGCCAGTCGTTGGCCACCGACTTGTCGTCACCCTCGACGACCTTGAACGCCTGCTCCGGAATCCCACCCCGAAGCAGCGCGGGCGTGGCCCCGATGAGACCGTTGCCCAGCTTCACATGGGCGTCCAGGAAGCCCAGCGCCTTCCCCGGCTCCAATGCCTCCATCCACAGCGACACCTTGGCCAGCTCGACAGCCATCGGGTTCAGGTCCACCCCGTACACGCACCGTGCGATGACCTCGTGCAGCGCGTGCCGGACCTTCTCCGGCGGGGGCTCGGGCGTGCGCTCCCGTACCGCCGCCACCCGCTTGGCGATACGACGAGCGGCGGCGACCAGGAAGTGCCCGGAGCCACAGGCCGGGTCGCACACGGTCAGCGACAGCAGCTCGAAGACGATGTCTTCCCGGGCGTCGGACCGTCCCGCCTCCGCGGCCGCACGCTCACCGCGCCGCTGTGCCTCGTCAATGACCGGGTCGAGCGTGGAGTCGAGCAGCACGTCGACCAGTGGGCTCGGGGTGTAGTACGAGCCGGTCTTCTTGCGTTCGTTGCCCGCGCGGATCGCGAGCTCGAAGGTACGCTCGGTCGCGCTGTACTCGGGGACTAGGGCGAGGAGCGACTCGTAGATCGCGCCGAGTTCCTCGGCGTCCAGGGTGCGGTAGTCGACGGTCCGCCAGCGCTTGGCCTCGGTGTCGCGGACGACCGCGAGGTGCCGTATGGCGGCCATGAGGTGCTCGTTCGTGAGAGTGAGGCCGCGCAGCGGCTCGTCGGCCTCCGTGGCGTCGAAGAGACCGCCGAGGCCGGGGAGGCCCAGCTCCGGGCGGCCGGCCTCGTCACCCAGGGCGGACAGGACCAGGCGGAGCGCCTCCCAGCGGTCCGCGTGCGAGGTACCTCGGCGGCGGCGGGACTGTTCGCGCAGCCGGGCCGTCGAGAAGTACTTCGCGTAGCGGTTTCGGGCCTCCAGGGTCGCGGACGGCGGGTGGAGGGCGTCGCGGTCCTCGGCGACGAAGACGAACAGCAGGCGGTAGACCAGGCGGAGCAGTGCCGCGTGGTATGAGTGGCGGTCGAAGTTCTCGCGCAGGGCCGTGTTGGCGGGGTGTCGGAGGAAGCCCGTGCCCAGCTCCGTGATCGCGAGACGTACGCCCTCCCCGATGTCGTCGAGGAAGCGGGCGCCCAGGCGCAGGGCGGCGTCCCGCCACACCTCCAGCCAGCACGTCCACTGGGTGCCGCCGTCACGGGCCTCGAACCGGGAGGCGTGCAGCAGGCGGTACACGATCACGAACTCGCTGAACAGCTCACCGTCGAAAATTGCTTCCAGGTCGAACTCGACGTACGAGGCCGTGGCCAGCGCGTTGGAGTCGCGCAGCAGCCGCAGCTGGCGGCCGTTGGTGAGCAGGGCCCACAGGTGGGCGTCGGTGCGGTTGAGGGCCTCCTGTAGCAGGGACTGCGGGGCGGGGGAGCCGGCGCCCTGGTACTTGTTGAGCGGGGTGTTCCAGGGGGTGACGTGGACGAGGGTGTCGTCGCGGCGGTGGCTGACGGGGAACGTCTTCGTACCGTCGTCCGCCGCGATGCCCGTCGCGTCGACCGCGGTGAGGTGACCGAAGCCGAGCGTCTCGAACAGCGGCTCCACCCAGTTGGCCTGGGCGTAGCCGGTGCTGTCGGGGGGCACGGACGCCTCCGGGGCGGCGGGCAGCTTCTCGCGCAGCTCGCGCCAGAGCGACTTGAGGTTGTCCCAGTGCCGCTCCGCCTCGTCGCGCACGGAACGGGAGCCGGGGATGCGGTAGTCGGCGGGAGCGAGGCCCTTGAGGTCCTTGGTGACCTTGCCCTCGGAGATCCGTACCAGCATGTCGGCCGGCAGCAGCCCCCCGACCGTGTGGACGGCGGTGAACACCTGGTTGCGGGTGGTGGCGGACATCAGGCGGACACTCCAGCGGGGACGGAAGCGGTGGCGGGCAGGTAGACGTAGGCGCCGAGGACGTCGGCCGGCTTCTGGGCCGTCACCGACAGGCCGCGGACGATCTCGCCGGACGCGGCCCGCACCCGGCGGTGGGCGGCGTCCAGCTCGGCCGCCAGCTCGTCGCCGTACGTCTCCAGGTGGGCGTTCACATCCGGGAGTTGGTCCAGGATTCGGGTCATCGTGCGCTCCCCGAAGTGTGGGTCCGTGTTCCCCGAAGCCGTCGCGTCCAGCAGGCCCACCGCCCGCTCCGGAGGCAGCCACACCGCATTCCTCGGCGCCCCCTCGAAGGCCAGCAACCGCGCGTCCTCCGCCACCAGCTGCCGCTCACCGCTCCGCGACGGCAGCGTCAAGTGGAAGCGATACCTGACCAGCAGCAGTGTCGTCCTCGTGCTGACCGCGTCCGTCGTGATCACCCCGCAGCGGCGGGCCGGGCGGGCGCCCTCCGCCTGGGTGTCCAGGGCGGCGTTGAGGACGTGGGACGCGAGGGCGCCGACCACCGGGTCCGTGCGGACCAGGGCCGCCTCGCCGCGCGCCACCGCCGGGTCGCCGCGGAACGGGATCGCGCGGTCCTTCTCCACGATCTCCGCCCCCACCACCGGCGCCAGCGCGTCCCGCAGGCCCGCCGGGGTGCCGCCGACCTGTGCGGTGAAGTCCCCGGACTCGCCACCGCCGTCGGCGCCTCGCAGCACCGCGCCGAGCGCGCCCAGCGCCTCCCGTACGAAGGTCCGGATCTCCCCCGCCCCGCCCAGCGCCTCGCGGATCGAGGCGACCTCGCGGGCCACCTCCTCCGGGTGGATCGACCGCTGGGCGAACCGGGAGCGGGACTGCCGCTCGCGTTCCGCCGCCGAGTTCCAGTCGTTGTCGAGCTTCGCCGTGCTCACCTTGAACGCGTCCGCGCTGAACAGCGCGTCCTCGTTCTCCCGGCCGCGCATCAGCAGCCACTCCACGATCGCGTCCGTCACGCCCGTCGACAGCTCGTCGGGGACGGAGACCGAGATGCCCAGGTCCTTCTTGATCTGACGGTGCTTCTTGATGAGGACTTCGAGGACCTTGCCGTCGATGCCGTTGTCGTCGCCGTAGAGGGTGATGACGCGGACCTCGTCGCGGCGCTGGCCGTAGCGGTCGACACGGCCCTCGCGCTGGTCGTGGCGGGTGGGATTCCAGGCCAGGTCATAGTGGACGACGGCGTCGAAGTGGTGCTGGAGGTTGACGCCCTCGGAGAGGCAGTCCGTAGCGATCAGGACCCGGCGGGCCGCCGCGTCCTCGCCGGCCTCCGCCGCCAGCGCCTCGATCCGCTCGATGCGCTGCTGCGGCGACAGTTCACCCGTGACCGCTTTGACGACGGTCTTCGCGCCCAGAGGGCCGCGCTTCTTCGTCTCCGGGTCGTTCGCGAGCTGCTCGGCCAGGTACTTGGCCGTCGGGATGTAGCGGCAGAAGACGATCGGGTTGTAACCGTCCGCCAGCAGCCCCTTGAGGTGCTTGATGAGTGTCTTCAGTTTCAGGTCCTTCTCCGGGCCCTTCAACTGCGCTGCCAGCTCCGCCAGTTCGGCCAGCTGCGACTTCACCGGACCCGCGTCCGGACCCGCGCCCAACCCCGCGTCCGTCTCCGCGCCCGGCGCCACGTCCATACCCTCCAGCGCGTCGCTGTCCGCCGCGTCGCTGTTCAGCGGGGCGCCCAGCTTGTCGGCCTCCTCGGCCGACGCCGCGATCGCCGCCGCCGAACGGGTCGTGAGGGTCTGGGCGGCAGCCGCCGGGGACGACACCAGTGAGCGCAGCAGCGCGATCGCCGACCACCAGGCGATACGGGCCTCCCGCCTGCCCTGGCCGCCCGCTTCCTCGACGCGCTCGCTCGCGTAGGCGATCGCGTCGTCCAGCAGGGCCCGGTACTCGGGGGACAGCTTGTACGTCTCGTCCTTGAAGTAGCGGTCCGAGGGGAAGGCGGTGCGCTCGGCGAGGGAGTCGTCCGCCAGGCCGTCCTCCTTGGTGAGGTACTGGCGTACGTCCGCCCGCTTGCGGGCCACGAAGTGCTGGGCGAGCATCTTCCTGCCCGACTCCGACTCCAGGTTGACGTGCGCCAGCTCCGGCTTGACCAGCCCGAGCAGGTTGCGGAACGCCGACTCCTTGCCGCTGTGCGGGGTCGCCGTCACAAGGAGCAGGTGCCGATCGGCGTCCTCCGCCACCCGGCGCAGCAGCTCGTAGCGGAGCTGGCTCTGGGCGCTCGCCGAGGTGTCGTCGGCGGCCACGCACGTATGGGCCTCGTCGACGATCACCAGGTCGGGGCAGTGGCGGACGAAGTCGTCGCGGTGGCGGGTGGACTTGATGAAGTCGGTCGACACGATCACGTTCGGGTACCGGTCGAAGAGGGACTGCCCCAGGTCCAGGCCGCGCTCCAGGCGCGACACCGTCGAGGACAGGACCAGCTCCGCGTCGATGCCGAACTTGCTGCGCAGCTCCTGCTGCCACTGCTCGGCCAGGGCCGGGGAGCAGAGCACCGCCAGGCCGCTCGCCTCGCCCTGCGCCAGCATCTCGCTCGCGATCAGTCCCGCCTCGATGGTCTTGCCGATACCGACGTCGTCCGAGATCAGCATGCGGACCGTCTTCTGGCGCAGGGCCATCAGCAGCGGCACCAGCTGGTACGCGCGCGGCTCCACGGCGATGCCCGCCAGCGAGCGGAACGGGCCCGCACCCGAGCGGAAGCCGACCCGCAGTGCCGTGCGCAGCAGACCGGCCGCCCGCTGGTCGCCCAGGTCGGCCGGCTCGGGCGGGGCGAAGCGGGCCTCCTCGACGGGCTCGAAGGGGAACACCGCCGCGATGTCGTCGTCCGAGCCCCCGAGGGGGCGCAGGACGAGGAGGTCGGGCTCGCTCTCGGGGAGTACGACCCACTCGCGGCCGCGGGCCTTCACCAGGGATCCGGCGGAGTACGTGAATGCCATGGTGATCGTCAATCCTCTGGGTGGCGGTGAGCGAGTGGTCAGCGAGTGGTCAGCACGTGGTCAGTGGGATGTCATCGTCGGGCATCGACGGGTCAGTTGGCAGCCGATGAGCCGAAATATCGTGAGTTCGCGGCGGCGATCGCGTCCCAGTCGCCGTCGTGCGGGAAGCGGACAACGTCCCAGGTGGCGTCGAACAGCCGCTCCTCGGCGTCGGCGTCGCGCAACGCGGTCACCTCGGTGTCGGGGCCGTCGACGAACACCGCGACGTTGGCGCCCGGGAGCCGGTACACGAAATCCGGTGCCGCGTTCGCCTCCGTGAGGAAGGCGTCCTTCTCGTCGGGGAGTCGCAGGCCGCGGGCCTTCACCCAGCCCAGGAAGTCGTCCTGCGCGACGAGCTCGGACGCCGAGGCCTCGACGGCCGTCGGAGCGGCCGGGGATGCGGTCGGGGATTCCGCCAGCAACCTCCGGTACTGCTCCGACCTCGACTCGCCCCGCGACTCCCGCCGCGCCCTCGCCGACGCGAAGCGCACCAGCAGCCCGGCCACCGTGTGCCGGTTGATCTGGGCGTGGTCGAGCTGGTTGCCGTAGGTGAGGAGGCACTCGTAGCAGCCGAGTGCGCAGGCTCGTCCCGGGCGGTGGGCCTCGTCGCCCTTGTCCTTGCCGTCCTTGGAGAAGTGGCAGATCTCCAGGGCGCGGCTTGCCGCCTTGGCTAGGGCGTCGTCCTCGGCCTGGAGGCGGCGCAGCACGCCGGCGCCGCCCTCCGCCGCCTCCATGAAGAGGATGCGGCGCCGCGGGCCGTCGTCCGGCGGCAGAAGTTCGCTGGAGAGCTCGGCGTCCTCCAGCTCGAAGGCAGCCTCGATGCCGCGCTCCAGGGCGTACATCAGGGTGAGCGCGATCGGTTCGGGCAGCGCCTCGTCGAGGGTGACGACGAGGATGTTGCGGCGGTCCTCGACGAACGGGATGACCCGCTTCTTGCGGCGCCGCTCGTTGCCGTCGGCGTCCACCAGCGGCAGCTCGCTGGAGTCGCCGGACGCCTCCGACGCGTCCTTGTCGTTCATCCAGCGGCCGTCGGCCAGGTCCAGCCAGTAGCCCGGCGGCTCGTCCGTACGGGCACGCACCCGGCCGGTGTTCGTGATGCGGACCGTCGCGGAGTCGCCGTAGGCGATCTGCGCCATCTGCCCGTCCGGGTCGGCGATCGTCGCGTTGAGGCGGCCCTTGCGGATGCCGTGGTCGTGGAAGCGGTACGAGGTCTCCAGCCGGAAACCGGCCCGGCGCCGCTCCTCCTCGTCTGAGGAGATCCGCTCGCGGCGGGTGGTGTACACGGTGTGCAGGTGCAGCAGGCCGTACGTCGCGGCGCCCAGGGTCTCGTCGCAGAAGCCGCAGCGGTCCTCGCGTTCCTTGGGCTCGTGGTGGTAGCCGCAGTTCGCGCAGCGGCGGGCCTCGCCCGTGGTCAGCTCGCCGGAGGAGTCCGGTGGCAGCTGGATGCGGGTGACCTGGTAGCGGGCGCCCTCGTGGTAGATCAGGGCGCCGGGGCCGAACTCGCGGATGGCGAGGAAGCGGGGGCGCTGGAGGTAGTCGCCGTCGCCGCGGCGGCGGCCGATCGTCGGGATGTACGCGGCGAGCGGCAGGCGCGGGAAGCTGTAGCCGGGCAGGAAGCCCTCGGAGGCCAGGTAGCGGTAGGGGTTGAAGTCGGAGAGGACCGACTTGCTGTCGACGCTCTCGTTCATCAGCAGGTTCAGCTGTGTCTCGGCCTCGCGGCGGCGGGCGTTGGCGCGGTTGCGGTCGCCCTCGGTGAGGCTGTAGTCGAGGCGGCGCTTGTTCTGGACGTACTGGTCGTCCAGAGCGGCCCGGAACAGGCTGCGCCAGCGGTCGAAGGCGCGGTCGAAGCGCTCGGCGACCGTGCGGACCTTGTCGTCGATCCAGTCGTCGTGCCACCACGTGGTGTCCGCGAAGTCCCGGAACAGCGGGCCGAGGACGCGCAGCGCCGCGTTCACCGTGCGCCGCTGGGCGCCGTCGTCGTGCGCTGCGTCCCGGATGTCGGGCAGGAGGTGGAGGGCCGGGTCCGGGCGGTCCCCGGAATCCGGGTACGACACGTCGAGCACGTCGGGGATGGAGCGGCCGAGGCGCAGGCCGGCCTCGGCGATCCAGATGCCCTGGAGGTGGGAGAGGACCAGGTCCTCGTTGGCGAGGTCCAGGCGGGGTGGGGCGACAGCGCCCGCCACCATGCGCCAGGGCTGGCGGAAGTAGTACTGGTCGTGGCTGTTGCCCGTCGCGCAGTACGTCGTGACCAGCGCGGGCTGGCCGCTGCGGCCCGCGCGGCCGGAACGCTGGGCGTAGTTGGCGGGCGTGGGCGGTACGTTGCGCATCATCACCGCGTTGAGCTCGGAGATGTCGACGCCCAGCTCCATCGTCGGGGAGCAGTACAGAAGCTTCAGCTCCGCCTTACGGAAAGCCTCTTCGCGGGCCTCGCGGTCCTCCGGGGACACCTGAGCGGTGTGCTCGCGGGCGTAGAGACCGGACAGGGCGTCGGCGGTCTCCCGGTACAGCTTGAGGAAGAACGTGTTGATGCGCGGCCCGTCACCGCTCTGGTAGGTGCGGGTCAGCGGGTCGTGCGCGCCCGCCTCGCCCCTGCCCGCGCGCCACACCAGCGACTGGGCGGCCACCCGGTAGCCGGTCGTGGTCGTCGACGAGGCCCGGCGGTAGCGGCCGGTGCGCTGCGGGGCGACCTCCACCTCCTTGACCAGGCCCGCCTTGGTGAGGACCTTCAGCAGCTCGGTGATGATCAGCTGGAGGTCGTCCTGGTCCAGGTCGCGGAAGGTGCGGTCCGTGCGCCGCAAATACTTTCCGTACTTGCCGCGTGCTGACAGGAACAGGCTCGAACGGTCCGTGCCGGGCCGGGACGGGTGTGGGTAGGCGGTGCCGACCCGCGGCTTGTCGGCGGCGGAGAGCACCCACGGGTCGACCAGCCGCTCCTCGCTCGCGCGCTGGAGGGAGTCGAAGGCGTCGTCACGGAAGTACGACACGTCGATGGCGAGGGAGCGGCGCATCTCGTCCAGGAGCGCCTTCATGACCTCCGCCCGCAGCGCCGGGTCGGCGTCCCTGAGCGCCTGGTGAGTGCCCTCCCAGCGGTCCTGCTTGTCGGCGACCCAGCCCAGGTCCTCGTAGTCGATCTCCAGCAGACCGGTCTGTTCCAGGTTGGGCATGGTGATGCGCCAGCCGCGCTCCAGGTCCAGGTAGAGCCGGAAGGCGACCACGTCCCGCAGTGTGCGGGCCGCGTTGCGGGCCAGCGATGGCGGCAGGTCGCTCTCGCCGGTGTAGTCGGCGGGCGAGACGGCGAGGGCGTTGGTCACCGCCGAGGCCAGCTCCTCGTGGTGCAGACCGTCGTCGCCGGCGTCCAAGGCCGCCCGGTACAGGGCCCCGCGCAGCTGGGTGATCTGCACGAAGTCGTTGAAGTGGCCGGCCTGGAGAGAGGCGTCCTGCCGGTTGTCGACGAAGGTGAGAAGCTTGCGCGCCTTCTTGTCGAGGGCCTCCTCGGGCACCGACTTCAGCGAGCGGACGATCGACGCCGAGACCAGCGAGGTCGCGGAGGAGCGGCCCTCCTGGTCCAGGGTCGCCAGCTTGGCGAAGTCCCGCCCGCGCGTCTGCTCGTACGCCACCCCGCAGTGCAGGCAGAACAGGAACGGCGACGGGACGAACGCGGCCTTCAGCTCGCCCTGGCCCTCCCGGCCGAACGGGTCGACGGTGACGGCCCTCGGCACCCGGTCGCGGTAGGCACGCTTGACGACCTCCTGGCCCTTGTCGTCCAGCTCCAGCCAGGACTCGGGCAGTCGGCGGTCGTCGACCGCGTACTGCACGTTGGACGGCCACTCGCGCTCGTGGTCGACGTAGAGGTAGCCGTCGCCCTGCCTGCCGCCGGTGGCCGAGGTGTCACGGCGGGCCTCGTAGCGGACCTCACCGTCCTTCTCCGTGCGCCACACCGTCAGGTACTCCTGGCCGCACTCCCGGCAGAACGCCAGCGGGATCAGCGACTTGCCGCCGCTGCCCGGCTGTTCGAGCTGGTAGGAGCGGGTCAGGTGGCGGGAGGATTTGTCCTCCAATGTGACGTAGACGGTGTCGCCCTTGGAGAGGAACTGGTGCAGGCGGAACGCGAACAGCGGCCGTTCGTTGCGAGGGTTGAGCGCCTGCGAGCCGGCCTCCAGGGTGGCGCGGATCGCTTCCGCGCACTGCTCCTCGTCGACGCCGGACATCTCGTGGAGCGCCCGTGCCGCGACCTCGATCTGGGTCGGCGCCCGGCGCACCAGGCGGCCGGTGGCGTCGTCCTCGGCGAGGCCGAAGCGGTCCTCGATCCAGCGGGCGAGCGGGTCGCGCACCAGGTCGTCGTAGGCGCGAGGGGCGGGAGAGGTGAGGCGCTCGGCCGGTACGGTGTCGGGGGCCTCGCCGGTCGCGCGGACCAGGGTCTCGCCGATGACGTGCTCGGGGCGGACCTTCGTGCCGAACAGGGTGCTCGCCACACCGGCGACGACCTCCCGCTGGTCCGCCAGCGTGCCCTCCGTCGACATGGTGGCCGACGTACCGATGCACTGCAGGTTATCCGCCTGGCAGGCCTCGCGGACCCGGCGGATCAGCAGGGCGACGTCGGCGCCCTGGCGGCCACGGTAGGTGTGCAGTTCGTCGAAGACGAGGAACTCAAGACCCCGCGCCATCTTGATGAGGCTCGCCCGGTCGGCCGGGCGGGTCAGCATCAGTTCCAGCATCACGTAGTTGGTGAGCAGGATGTCCGGCGGGTTGTCGCGGATCTCCTTGCGCCTCTCGTCGTCCTCTTGGCCCGTGTAGCGGGCGAAGGTGACCGGCTCGCGCCCCGCGCCGTAGCCGTCGCGCAGGTACTTCTCCAGCTCCCGCAGCTGGCTGTTGGCGAGCGCGTTCATCGGATAGACGATGATCGCCCGCACCCGCTTCGGGGCGTTCGGGCCCTCCTCGTCGCGCTCGCGCAGCACCTTGTCGACGATGGGGACGATGTAGGACAGCGACTTGCCGGAGCCGGTCCCGGTCGTCAGGACGTACGACGCCCCGGACGCGGCCGCGTCGATCGCGTCGCGCTGGTGACGGTGCAGGAGCAGCGGTCGGCCGTCGCAGACGGTGCCCCCCTCGGTCTTCTTCGCCTGGAAGATGCGGGCACACTCGGGGTGCAGCACCTTCTGCTGGGCGAGCTCGACCACCGTGCCGCCGCCCTGGAAGAACGGATTGAGCGACAGCCAGGGGTTCGGCCACTGGGACTTGTCGTCGAGGTCCTTCTCGACGTAGGCCTTGACACGCTCGTCGCGGATGACGGTGCCGCCCTCGGTGAAGGAGCGGTAGTCGCGGATCAGGGCCTGGTGGACACCGAAGACGTCCATGCCGGCACTGGAGCCGGTCACGGGGGCAGGTTGCTGCGGCAGGGCGGTCGCCGGGGCGGGGGCGGCCTCACGCAGGGGGAGCGTCGGGTCCCGCTCACTCCACACGGGGACGAGGCAGGTGTCGTCCGCCGGGACGGCGAGCGGGAGCAGGGCGTCCCGTACGGTCACGGCGTCGGCGGGGCGGTTCGCCGGGTCCTTGGCCAGCAGGCGGTCCACGAGCCGGGCGAGCTCGGCGGGGACCTCGGCGCGGATCGCGCGGACGGGGCTGGGCTCCTGGTGGACATGCCGCTCAGCGAGCTCG
The DNA here is from genome assembly GCF_900290235.1 of Streptomyces sp. MA5143a. Classification (GTDB taxonomy): domain Bacteria; phylum Actinomycetota; class Actinomycetes; order Streptomycetales; family Streptomycetaceae; genus Streptomyces. The sequence goes on along the minus strand of NZ_OLMK01000063.1, from coordinate 92,700 downwards.
TACGCCGACTCGCTCGTGAACGGGGGGACGCCGACGAGCATCTCGTACAGCACGCAGCCCAGCGCGTACAGGTCGGCGGCCTGGGTCACCTGCTTGGCCTGGCACTGCTCCGGCGCCATGTAGCGGGCGGTGCCCACGCTGACGCCCGTGCTGGTCAGACGGGTCTGGTCCGGGTCGTCGACGATGCTGCCCATGCCGAAGTCGAGCACCTTGACCGTGCCGCCCCGCGTGAGCATGACGTTGGCGGGCTTCAGATCCCGGTGGACCACGCCCTTCGCGTGCGCGGCCGCGAGACCGGCGGCGATCTGGGCACCGATGGCGGCGACCCAGGCCACCGGGAGCTGCGGCTCCTCCTCGATGAGGTCGCGCAGCGAATCACCGTCCAGGTACTCCATGGCGAGATACGGCAGATCGTCGCAGTCCGCGGCGATGCCGCCGGCGACGAGCCTGGTGATGTTGGGGTGATGATCCAGCTGGCGCATGATGTTCACTTCGCGGGCGAAGCGCTCCACGGCCTTGGTGTCGCCGCCGGTGTCGATCCGGCCTCCCGTGCGCCGACGCAGGATCGTCTTCACGGCGACGGTACGCTCGGGCGAGCCCTCGGGAGCGTGCAGGTCCTGGGCCCGGTGGACCTCCCCCATGTTGCCCCGGCCGATGACGCGCCCGATACGGAATCTGCCGTCGACGAGCTCCTGGCTCACTGCCGCTCCTCTGCCTACTGCCCGCGCTCTCCCGGTTCCGCAACGGAGCGCGCCCCCTCATCTACTGCCGCACGGCCCATGGTGTCAGAACGGACAGTGAGGCAGCCGTTACCGTACACGAGTTGATCCCTCTTGGGTAGAGCATTGGCGTGTTGACATCGTCAACGGATGCTTTTTTGGCTTACTGCTCGACGCTTTGCCGTCCGGAGCCGTCCGCGCCCGTAGACCCCGCGGCCCGGACGCGGCTCGACCATCGTGATCAGGGCGTGGCCGGGACGGACGCCGTACGGGCCGACGGCGGCCAGCTCGGCGTAGGTGGCGCTTCGGGTGTCGTCCGACATGGATGCTTCCCTTCCTTCCTCCACCGGTCGCCCATACTCTGACGCCCCGTCAGATAGAGCGCCAGCCCCTGGAGGTAGCGATGACCCCGCCCCTGCTGAACGGCAAGACCGTCGTCGTGTCGGGCGTCGGAGCGGGACTCGGCCGGCGGGTGGCCGCCGCGGTCGTGCGGGACGGCGGGAACGCTGTGCTGGGGGCGCGTACGGAGGCGCACCTCGCCAAGGCCGCGGCGGAGCTGGACCCGGCCGGCGCGCACACGGCGTACCGGGCCACGGACATCACCGACGAGGCGCAGTGCGAGGCGCTCGCGGCGCTGGCGCGGGAGCGGTTCGGGGGCGTGCACGCCGTGGTGCACGTGGCGGCCTGGGACAGCTGCTTCGGGGGCCTGGAGGACGCCGACTTCGCGACCTGGCAGGCGGTCCTCGACGTGAACCTGCTGGGCACGCTGCGGATGACGCGGGCCTGTCTGTCGGCCCTGAAGGAGGCGGGCGGCGGGTCCGTCGTCATCATCGGGACGCAGTCGTCGGTCGCCGCGCCCTCACAGGTGCGGCAGGCGGCGTACGCGGCCTCCAAGGGCGCGCTGACGAGCGCGATGTACTCGCTGGCCCGGGAGTTGGGCCCCCACCGGATACGGGTGAACACGGTGCTTCCGGGGTGGATGTGGGGGCCGCCGGTGGAGGCGTACGTCCGGTTCACGGCGCACGGCGAGGGGGTTCCCGAGGAGCAGGTGCTGGCGCGGCTCACCGAGCGGATGGCGCTGCCCGAGCTGGCCACGGACGGGGATGTCGCGGACGCGGCGGTCTTCCTGGCCTCCGACCGGGCGCGGGCGATCACCGGTCAGTCGCTGCTGGTCAACGCCGGGGAGCTGATGCGCTGAACCCGGGGGCGGGCCCGATGGCTTGAGCTGATCGTTTTCAGCCAATCAGTTGTTCACGTACATGAACCAGGGTCATCGCGCAGAACTCTTTTGCCCTCTCTTGACCTACCCCTTCCTTGCCGCGGGCATGTCACCCCACCCAGAGTTCACATGCCTGACCGTTCACATGCCTGACCCTGGCGGCGGACCCTGGAAGGGGGCCCATGAACAGTCTCGACTGGGCCGTGCTCATCGGCTACTTCGGTGTGATGGTCGCGATCGGCGTCTGGTCGCACAAGCGAGTGGACAACGTCAGCGACTTCTTCACCGCCGGCGGCAGGATGCCCTGGTGGTTGTCCGGCATCTCGCACCACATGTCCGGCTACAGCGCGGTGATGTTCACCGGGTACGCCGGAATCGCGTACACCTGGGGCGTGACCTCGTTCGTGACGTGGTCCTTCCCGATCGCCCTCGGTATCGCCATCGGCTCCAAGCTGTTCGCGCCCCGCATCAACCGGCTGCGGTCCCGCCTCCATGTGGCGTCACCGCTGGAGTATCTGAAGAACCGCTACAACCTCGGGACCCAGCAGGCGCTGGCCTGGTCCGGCATGCTGCTGAAGATCGTGGACGTCGGCGCGAAGTGGGCCGCGATCGCGACCCTGCTGTCCGTCTTCACCGGGGTCTCCCTGAACCAGGGCATCCTCATCACCGGCAGCATCACCGCCGTGTACTGCACCATCGGCGGCCTGTGGGCGGACGCGCTCACCGAACTCGGGCAGTTCGTCATCCAGTTGCTGGCCGGCATCGCGATGTTCGTGGCCGTCCTCGTGCAACTGGACGACTACGGCGGCTTCTTCGGCGTCTGGGACCGCCCCGAGCTGAAGGGGCACGCGGAACCCCTCGTCGGCCCGTACGGCACCGTCTTCCTCCTCGCGTTCCTCTTCATCAAGCTGTTCGAGTACAACGGCGGCATGCTCAACCAGGCCCAGCGCTACATGGCCACCGCCACCCCGTACGAGGCCGAGCGCTCCGCCCGGCTGTCGGCGATCCTGTGGCTGGTCTGGCCGCTGGTGCTGTTCTTCCCCATGTGGATGTCGCCGCTGCTCGTCACCTCGGAGAAGGGCGACGGCTCCGACACCTACGCCCTGATGACCGAACAGCTGCTGCCGCACGGGCTGCTGGGTCTCGTCATCGTCGGCTTCTTCTCCCACACCATGGCGATGTGCTCCTCCGACGCCAACGCCATCGCCGCCGTCTTCACCCGCGACTGCGCGCCGGTGATCTGGCGCCGGGCGCGGGCCTGGAGCGAGGGGCAGGGGCTGCGGGTCGCCCGGATCACGACCGTCGTGTTCCTCGGTCTGTCCATGGCGGCGGCCACACAGGTCAACTCCCCCGCGTTCAAGGACATCATCACCGTCGTCATCAAGTGGGTCGCCGGGTTGATGGGGCCGATGGCCATCCCGATGATGCTGGGCCTGCTGCGGCCGTTCCGCCGCTCCGGCCCTACGGCCGCGCTCACCAGCTGGGCTTGCGGGCTGTTCGCCTTCTGGCTGGTGAACTACCCGATCCACTGGAACGTCGAAGGCGGCGTCCCGCTCCAGTACCAGGTGTCCATCCCACTGGCGGTGTCGCTGGTGCTGTACATCGTCATCGGCTTCATCAAGCCGGAGGACACCCCGGAGCGGCTCGCCATCATCGAGATGATCAACACGGACGGCGACGGCGACGGCGACGGCCGAGGCGGCGCGGGAGCCGCGGCGGCGGTCCCGGCCCCGGGGCCGGGGCCGGGTTCGGGGAAGGACGCGGCCAGCCCGACGGGGGTCTAGGACGACGCGCCCAGTGTGCGGCGCAAGGCCGCTCCGGGCAGGAGAGCCCGGGGTCGGCCCTGCGGCGTGCGGCGGGCTACTTCTCCAGGCGCATCAGCAGGTGTCCCCGCCGGAACCGCTCCCCCTCACGGGGTTCGCGGAGCATGCGGCCGATCTCGGTGAAGCCGAACTCGGCGGTCAACGACGCGAGTTCGTCGATCGGCCAGCGGTAGGCCGTCGTCACCTTGTGGTCGAACTCGGTGACCGGCCCGCCCTCCGACTCGAAGAAGCCGAGCACGAGGTGGCCGCCGGGCGCGAGGACGCGGCGGAACTCCGCGACGTACGAGGACACGTCGCGCGGCGGGGCGTGGATCACCGAGTACCAGGAGACGATGCCGTCCAGCTCGTCGTCGGCCAGGTCGAGCGCGTGCATGGAGCCGACCTCGAACCGCAGGTCGGGGTAGGACTCCCTGGCCAGCCTGATCATCACCGGCGACAGATCGATCCCGAGGACGTCGAGCCCGAGGTCCCGCAGATACGCCGTCACACGGCCGGGGCCGCACCCCAGCTCGGCGACCGGCCCGCCGTCGACGGCCCGCACGGAGTCGGCGAACGCGGCGAGCATCGCCCGGTCCAGCGGCAGGGAGTCGAACTCGTCCCTGGCCAGTTGGGCGTAGAGGACGGCGATGTCGTCGTACGCGGCCGCTGTCGTACTGAGATGCGAGGGGAGTCCAGTCACAAGCGAGGACCCTAGAGCCCCGCCCCCGCGTAAACCACCGTTTTCCGCCAGGTCAGACGGTGAACGCCTCCGGACCGAACCTGCCCCAGGCGATGAAGGCCGCGAGTGCGAGATAGACGACGTTCAGCGCCACGAACCGGAACTCGCCGAGTCGGCCGTGGGTGATCATCGCGCCGATCATCAGCAGCACCCAGCACACGGCCGTCACCGGCACCACAACCGGCGCGACCCCGAGTGCGGCGGGCAGGAGCAGGCCGAGGGCGGCCAGGAGTTCCAGCACGCCGAGGGCCTTGATGAGGCCCGGCTCGATCCCCGCGGTCCATCCCCCGCCCGGCGCCCCGGCCAGCTTCTCCCTCGGCACGAACGTCTTCGTCACACCGCCGGTCAGCGCCACCGCGGCCAGCAGTCCCGCACCGATCCAGAGGGCGAGGTTCATGACAGCCACACTCCTGTCGCTCGTTGCCGGACCGGGCCAGCGCGGCAGGGTCCGACAACGAGACGAGCCGGGGCGGCCGTTTGTGACACGGGGGCCGGCCGTGGCACGGAACCGAACTTCAGCCCAGGCGGGCCGCGATGGTCCGGGCACAGGTGAGGGGGGCGCTGTGGGTGGTGTCGATCTCCAGGTCGTAGGTGACGTCCCTGTGGACCAGGGTGGCCTGGAGGGCGGCCATGCCGTGGGGGCGGTCGCCGCGGGCGGCCTCGCGGGCCGTGGCCACCGCGCTGTCGCAGTGGACGCCGACCCACAGGACGGGGAGGTCGCCGACGGCGTCGCGCCAGCGGCGCTGGGAGGCGGCGCCGCCCAGGAAGACGTCGTCGACGACGACACGGGCGCCCGCGCGGACCATGGCCGCGACGCCCGCCGCCCAGGCCGCGTCCAGCACCTGGAAGTCGGCGCCGGTGCTCACCGCGCCGTCCTCCGCGAAGTCGATGCCCTCGTCCGAGGACCGCATCCGTTCGGGCATCGCGTCCACGAGGGTGTCGACGCCGAACGCCAGCCAGGGATCCGGCAGCACGGTCTGAAGGCTTCGCGCGATCGCGGACTTCCCCGAACTGGAGCCGCCGTTGAGGATGATCATCCTGGTGCTCATGGCGTCACCGTAACCGCAGGGGCGTGGACGCCCGCCGGGTGGCGCACCATGAACACGTCCACCGGGTCCTCGGACTCCGTGGTGAAGCCGTGCCGTTCGTAGAGGCGGCGGGCCGGGCTGCCCCGCAGCACGTTGAGGCGGACCACGGTGGCGTCCCGGTCGCAGCGGGCCAGCAGTTCCCGCAGCACCGCCGTACCGGTGCCGGAGCCGTGCAGGTGCGGGGCCAGGTAGAAGTGCTCCAGCCAGTGGGCGTCGGCGGCGGGGCGGAGCGCCACACAGCCGACGGGTCGGCCGCTCACCTCGACGATCCAGGTGTGGGCCGCGTCGAAGCCGTCACGGAAGCGCCGGCGGACCCGGTCCTCGTCGTAGCGGCCGAGACGCTCCAGGTCCGTCCGCATCACCACGGCCCGCAGCTCCGCCAGGTGCTCCACATCCGCCACCGAGGCCCGGCGCAGGGTCCAGTCCGCCATGGGTTCCTTTCTCACCTGCCGGGGCTCTCAGCCGCGCGGGTAGCGCGCCAGCCAGCCCGGTACCGCTCCGTTGGGGCTGTGCAGGGCGGGGCCCTGGGTCATCTCCAGGGCGAAGTCGTCGGCGAGGACCAGGACGGTGGGGCGGCCCTCCAGTTCGGCCAGCCAGGCAGGGGGGAGCGCCGTCTCGCCGTGCAGGGCGCCGAGGAGGCCGCCGGTCAGGGCACCCGCCGCCTTCGAGGGGCCGCTGTGGTTGACCGAGAGGCACAGGCCCTGACGGACGTCCTCGCCCACGAGCGCGCAGTAGACGGCGACCGCGAGCAGCCGGTCGGCCGTGCCGGGGTCGGCCAGTTCCTCCACCAGGGCCGAGGACGGCGGGCCGCTGCGGACGGCGGCCAGGGCCTGCTGGAGGGCCTCGGCGACGGGCTGGTGGCCGGGGCGGGCGGCGAGCAGCACCAGGGCCTTCCGCACGGCGGCGTCCATGCTCTCGCCCCGGGCCAGGGCGTGCACGAGGACGGCGTACGAGCCGGCCGTGAGGTACGCGGTGGGGTGGCCGTGGGTCTGGGCCGCGCACTCGACGGCGAGCTGGAAGACGAGCTGGGGCTCCCAGCCGACGAGGAGGCCGAAGGGGGCCGAGCGGGCGGCGGCCTCCGCACCGGTCTCACCGGGGTTCTTGGGGGCGTCGAGCGTGCCCATCATGTCGTCGGCGAAGCCCAGCAGGCAGACGCGGGACGGGTCGCGCCGGGCGTACAGCCACTCCTCGCGGGCGAGCCAGCCGTCGTCCTTGCGGCGCTCGTCGGGGCCCCAGTCCCGCTGCGTCGCCGCCCAGCGGAGGTAGGCCCGGTGCAGATCGGTCGGCGGGTGCCAGGCGCCGGTGTCGCGGCGTACCTGGGCGCGGATCAGGCCGTCGACGGTGAACAGGGTCAGCTGGGTGAGGTCGGTGATCGCGCCGCGTCTGCCGTAGGCGGGCGCCAGGTCGGGCAGGCCCTCCGGGCCGTACGCCTCGCGGATCCGGGGCAGGGTCAGCGCCTCGACGGGCGCGCCGAGGGCGTCGCCGACGGCCGCGCCGAGCAGCGTTCCGCGGACCCGGCTGCGGAAGTCCTGCTGTTCGGCCCGCCCCCAGACGGCCCCGGCTGTCGCACCCACCCCGGCCTCCTCACGGCCCCACCCCGTACGTCAGTACGTAAGTACATCCGTACGCCCGTACGGCCCGACAGTCCAGCACTGTAATCGAACAGGAACAGTCGCCTCAGGGGTCTCGACGAGCACGTTCCGGCACGAGGAAGGCAACCCTTGCGTGCCCTCGGCGGTCAGACGGTCAGATGTGAACCATCGGCGTCCTCTGATCCAACTCCAGGAGAATCCGTGCCTCTTCGCACCAGCCGTCGCACGCATCCCGGCACGGCCCGTCGTGTGCGCGGCCGTGCGGTCGCGGGCTGCGCGGCCGTCGCCGTCGCGCTGGCCGCTCCGCTCGTCACGGCCGGCCCGGCCGCCGCCGTCCCGAAGGCGCCGGTCGTCGACTTCAACGGCGACGGTTTCGCCGACCTCGCGACCGCCGCGCCCGATGCCACCGTCTCCGGTGTGCAGTTCGCGGGCTATGTCGCCGTCGTGTACGGGTCCTCGGCCGGCGCCGACACCGCCCACCCGCTGATCGTCTCGCGGGCCCTGCCGTGGGTGCCCGGCGAGCCCTCGCCGCACAATTTCGGCATGTCCACGGCCGCCCGCGACCTCGACGGGGACGGTTACACCGACCTCGTCGTGGGCGCCTACCGGGGCGCCGCCGTGCTGTGGGGCTCCGCGAGCGGTCTGTCCTCCGCCACCGCCCTCGACGGCGCGGTCAGCCATCTGGCCGGCGGTGACTTCAACGGCGACGGCAAGGACGACCTCGCCCTCGGCAACAACGGCCTCCTCCAGGTCCGCCTGGGTCCGTTCACCCGTGACGGGACCCCGGCGGGCACCAACGTCTTCCCGGAGGACGAGAGGAAGGAGACCTGGGACGTCATCGCCGGTGACATGAACGGTGACGGCAGGGACGACCTCGTCACCACCCACGGCTTCGAGGAGCGGTCGTACGCGACCCTCTGGTGGCCCGGCACCGCGACCGGCATCGACACCGAGCACTCCCGGACCACCGGGTCCGCCTCCGTCGGCGGAGTCGTCGCCGACGTGGACGGGGACGGCTACGGCGACTACGTGGGACGGCGCGTCGACGCCGTCTCGGAGACGCGGATGTACGAGGCGGGCAACGTCCGGGTCGTGTACGGCGGCCCCGACGGACCGAGCAGGCGGATCACGAGCATCACGCAGGACACGGCGGGCGTGCCCGGCGTCTCCGAGGCCGGGCACCGCGACGATGACGACAGCGACTACGGCGACCAGTTCGGCGCGGCGCTCGCCGCCGGGGACGTGACGGGCGACGGCTACCCGGACATCGCGGTCGGCGTGCCCGGCGAGGACATCGGGTCCGTCCGCGACGCCGGCTCGGTGGTCCTGCTGAAGGGCGGCCCCTCCGGGCTCACCGGCACCGGCGCCCAGGCCTTCGACCAGTCCGACACCGGGGTGCCCGGGATCTCCGAGGCCGGTGACCGGTTCGGTGGGACCGTCGCCCTGCTCGACGTCAACGCCAACGACCGCGCCGACCTCGCCGTCGCCGCGCCCACGGAGGACGGCACGTACGAGAACTCCGGCGCGGTGTGGCTGTTCCGCGGCTCCAAGGCGGGCCTGACCACGAACAACATCACGTCGTTCGGGCCCGCCGTCCTGAAGGCGCCGGAGAAGGGCGCGCTCCTCGGCAGCGCGTTCGCCAAGTAGGCCCCGCCCCGTCCCGCCCCACCCCGTACGGCCGGGGGTGGGGCGCACGTTTCCGGCCAGCACGTGGCCGCTGATTCCGGCCCAACGCGCCGAAAACCAACTGGGGTTGGTCGGATCGCGCGGGACATAGTTGATCCATGTCCGCTGATCTGAGACCTCGTTCGTCCCTTCTTCCCCTCGCCTCGACGCTCCTCGTCGGCACCGTCGCCCTCTACATGGCGCTCGTCGCCTTCAGCAACATCACCGACTTCGGCACCAACCAGCAGTTCGTACGGCATGTTCTCGCCATGGACACCACGTTCAAGGACGAGGACCTCATGTGGCGGGCGATCACGTCGAAGGGCCTTCAGGACGCGGCGTACGTCGCCATCATCGTCTGGGAGACGGTCGCCGCGCTGCTCCTCGTGGCGGCCACGTACTTCTGGGCCACCGCCCTGCGGTCCCGCGCGTTCCACACCGCCCGCCGCTACAGCACCCTCGGTCTGCTCATGGTCCTGCTCCTCTTCGGCGCCGGCTTCATGGCGATAGGCGGCGAGTGGTTCGTGATGTGGCAGTCCAAGAGCTGGAACGGCCTCGACGCGGCCCTGCGCGTGTTCCTGCTGAGCGGTGTGGTCCTGCTGGTCACCTGCCTGCCGCAGGACGACCCGGGGAAGGGCTGAGCCCCGGACGCACAGGACCCCCGCCGTCGTACGGACCGGCGGGGGTCATGGCTGTCAGGGCCCGTTCAGCAGAGGCAGGGCTCCGTGCCCCAGCCCAGTTGACGGACGTCACGGTCGTCGAGGGCGCCGGCGAAGGCGTGGACCTCGTCGACGTCGCCGCGCAGGTACTCGCCCCAGCCCTCGCCGACGTGGGCGCGGCCGACCTGGAGGGGGCCGGAGCTCTCCCAGCCGTCGGGGAGGTCCGCGGTGGCCTCGGCGTTCGTCGTTCCGTCGAGGTAGAGCCTGATCCGGTCGGTGGCGTCGTCGTAGACGACCGCGAGGCGCCGGCCCGTCCCCTGGCCGCCGTCGGCCAGGGCCGCCTGGGCGACGACGACCTCGGCCGCGCCCTCCTCGTCGGCCACGGGCATCACCAGCTGCCAGGCCTGCGCGGTCGGCTCGTAGCGCACCTTGAACGCGTCGGTGTGCGTGCCGCCCTGGGACAGCACCGTCATCGGGCGGGACGGCTCCGCGTCCGCCAGACGTACGACCACGCCGATCGAGAAGCTGTCCGAGGTGTCGAGGACGGGGCCCGGGGTGGCCGCGTGGCCCGTCTCGCCGTCCAGGGTGAGGTGGCCCTCGCCCACGAGGGCGTCCGGTACCGCCGGGCAGTCCGGGTCGAGGTCCGGGACGCAGGAGCCGTCCGGGCCGCGGTGGATCGCGGCGCCCGTGCCCAGCCTCAGCGGCGTACCGCCGTCCTGCTCGGGGCTCGCTCCGTCCGTCGCGTTCTCCAGCGACCAGTGGCCGAGGGAGCGCGGCCCCCGGTGCGCGAGTTCGGCGGCCTCGGTGGGGACGACGACCCGGTCGTGGACCCGGATGCCGGCGAGCCCGCCGTGCCAGCGGTCGTGGTGGCCCCGGCCGTCACGGGCGCGCCCGATCTGGAAGTCGCCGGTGGCCGCGCCGGGCTCCGCCTCCGCCTTGGTGCCGACGGCCCGGCCGTTGACGTACAGCTGGGCCTCGCCGGTCTCGGCGTCGTACACGCCCAGCAGGTGCGCCCACTCGCCGGTCTCCGGCGCGCCGCCCGTCACGCGGGCACCGCCCACGGTGAACGACCACGCCGGCCGCTCGCCGCGCGCGTCGAGGCCGAGCGCGAAGGCCGAGTCGTCACCGGCGTCCTGGGCGGCGACGGTCATGGTCCGGTCGGTCTGCGCGGGCCGCGCCCAGCCGCTGACCGCGAACGTCTTCCGGGGGTCGGCGACGGCCGGGCCGCCCGGGGTGAGATACCCGTGGCTGCCGCCGTCCAGGACGGCCGCCGAGGCGAGGCCCGTGCCGGAGGGTGCCGCGCCGCCGAAGGTGACCCCGCTGCCCGCCTCGGCGGCGGTGCCGCTCTCGGCGGCGGCGGTCGTCGAGCCCGCCGGGTCGGCGAGGTTCCAGTGGGCGACGGGGGCGCGGCCGGACTTCACGAAGAAGCGGTACGACGTCTCGCCGCCGCTGCGCCCGGCGCGGTCGAGTGCGCGGACCTCCAGTGTGTTCGGTCCCGAACGGAGCGGCAGGAAGGGGATGGTCACGGCCCCGCCCGGCTGGTCGGGCCGCACGGTGTCGTACGGGCCGCCGAGGAAGCCGTAGCGGTAGGCCACCACGTCGTCCGAGGGCGAGTCCATGGTGAAGTGGCCGTACACGCCGACGCCGTCGACCCAGAGGACGTCCTCCGGGTACTCGGGCGAAGTGACCGTGGCCTTCTCCGGGTTCGTGTCGTCGTACACGAACTGACAGACCGAGCCCTCGCCCTCCGAGCTCCAGGGCGACTTCGCCGTGCCGTCGTCGGCTCGCACGTGCCAGGAGACGACGGTGTCGGCGGGGATGTCGTCCCACGGCAGCCGGAAGGTGAACGGGCTGCCCGAGAGCTTCTGCGTGGTCGTGGCGGTGCGTCGCTGCTCACGGCCGTCGCGGTCCGTCCACCGGACCTCGAACTCGCCGGCGACACGGCCGCCGTCGGTGTCGTTCAGCACCGCCCGGACCAGCGGTGGCGACTCCGCGATGTACGCCTTGGCGTCTCCGGTGGCGCACGCCTTGCCCTCGGTGCTCAGATCCGCCACCAGCGGCCGCTTCGGCGGCGCCGCCGCGTGCGCGACGCCGGGCAGCGCGGCGACGAGCGCCGCCACCGAGCACCCCACCGCCAGCAGCCCCCGGCCGCCGGACCTCCGTAACGTCCCCAACTGTCCCCTCCCCCATGAGCCTTGGGCTCGTGGATCACACGAGCCGGAGAAAGCTAACAGGAGTGACGGACGGGGCAGTAAGGGTTTTCAGTCCACGACGGGCAGCAGCTCCGGCAGATGCCCGTCGGAGGCGGCGGCCGCGCGCTGCCGTTCCTCCGGTACGGGGCCGTACAGGGTGGTGCGCGGCCGTGCCGGGCGGCCGGCGGCTTCGGCGACGGCGACGAGGTCCCGCACGGACTTGTACGAGCCGTACGAGGAGCCCGCCATGCGGGAGATCGTCTCCTCCATGAGGGTCCCGCCGACGTCGTTGGCGCCGGAGCGGAGCATCTCGGCGGCGCCCTCGGTGCCGAGCTTCACCCAGCTGGTCTGGATGTTGGGGATCCACGGGTGGAGGAGGAGGCGGGCCATGGCGGTGACCGCGCGGTTGTCGCGCATGGTCGGGCCGGGGCGGGCGATGCCGGCCAGGTAGACCGGCGCGTTGGTGTGGATGAACGGCAGGGTCACGAACTCGGTGAAGCCGCCGGTGCGCTGCTGGATGCCGGCGAGGGTCCGCAGATGGCCGAGCCAGTGCCGGGGCTGGTCGACGTGGCCGTACATCATCGTCGAGGTGGAGCGGATGCCCAGCTCGTGGGCGGTGGTCACCACCTCGATCCAGGTGGCCGCGGGCAGCTTGCCCTTGGTGAGGACCCAGCGGACCTCGTCGTCGAGGATCTCGGCGGCCGTGCCGGGGACGGAGTCCAGGCCGGCCTCCTTCGCGGCCGTCAGCCACTCCCGGATCGACATTCCGGTGCGGGTGGCGCCGTTGACGACCTCCATGGGCGAGAACGCGTGGACGTGCATCCCGGGCACGCGTTCCTTCACGGCCCGCGCGATGTCGAAGTACGCCGTGCCGGGCAGGTCGGGATGGATGCCGCCCTGCATGCAGACCTCGACGGCGCCCACGTCCCATGCCTGCGCCGCGCGGTCGGCGACCTGCTCCAGCGACAGGGTGTACGCGTCGGCGTCGGTGCGGCGCTGCGCGAAGGCGCAGAACCGGCAGCCGGTGTAGCAGACGTTCGTGAAGTTGATGTTCCGCGTGACGATGTACGTGACGTCGTCGCCGACAGCCGTCTTGCGGACGTCGTCCGCGACGCGGCACAGCGCGTCGAGGGCGGGGCCGTCCGCGTGCAGCAGGGCGAGGGCCTCGTCGTCGCTGAGCCGGGTCGGGTCGTCGGCGGCCGTGCGCAGCGCGTCCCGTACGTCGGTGTCGATGCGCTCGGGTGCCATGCCGGGCGCGGCGGCCTCGCGCAGGGCGCCCCAGTCGCCGTAGACGGAGTCGAAGTCGTCGCGGCGGTCGCCGGTACGGCCCTCGGTGTCGATGGCGGTGTGCAGGTCGGTGCGTCCGGCGGCGACGAAGACCTCCTCGGGCTCCTGCCACGGGTGCCCCTCGACGACCGCGTCCGGGAGGGCGAGGCCGGTCTCCGGGTCGGCGAGCGCGCGGACGTGCGGCAGGAGCCGCGGGTCCAGCCAGGGCTCGCCGCGGGTCACGAACTCCGGGTACACGCAGAGCCGTTCCCGCAGCTCGAACCCGGCGGCGCGGGACCGTTCGGTGAGCTCCTCGATCTGCGGCCAGGGGCGCTCGGGGTTCACATGGTCGATGGTGAGGGGCGACACCCCGCCCCAGTCGTCGATCCCGGCGGCGATGAGGCGCTCGTACTCGCTGTCGACGAGGTTCGGCGGGGCCTGGATGCAGCCCGAGGGGCCCATGATGAGCCGGGCCACGGCGACGGCGGCCACCAGCTCGTCGAGTTCCGCGTCCGGCATGCCGCGCATCGCGGTGTCGGGCTTGGCCCGGAAGTTCTGGATGATCAGTTCCTGGATGCCGTGGTAGGCGCGGGAGACCTTGCGGAGCGCGAAGAGGGACTCGGCCCGCTCCTCGTGGGTCTCGCCGATGCCGAGGAGGATGCCGGAGGTGAACGGCACGGACGACCGCCCCGCGTCCTCCAGGACCCGCAGCCGTACGGCGGGCTCCTTGTCGGGGGAGCCGTGGTGGGGGCCGCCCGGCTCGGACCACAGCCGGGTGGCGGTGGTCTCCAGCATCATGCCCATCGAGGGGGCGACCGGCTTGAGCCGCTGGAAGTCGGTCCAGCTCATGACGCCGGGGTTGAGGTGGGGCAGCAGCCCGGTCTCCTCCAGGATGCGGATGGAGATCGCGCGGACGTAGGCGATGGTGTCGTCGTAGCCGTGCGCGTCGAGCCACTCGCGCGCCTCGGGCCAGCGGTCCTCGGGCTTGTCGCCGAGGGTGATCAGGGCTTCCTTGCAGCCGAGGGCGGCGCCCTTGCGGGCCACGTCGAGGACCTCGTCGGGCGACATGAACATCCCGTGGCCGGCCCGGCGCAGCTTGCCGGGCACGGTGACGAAGGTGCAGTAGTGGCACTTGTCGCGGCAGAGCCGGGTGAGGGGGATGAACACGCTCTTGGAGTACGTGATGACGCCGGGCCGTCCGGCCTGCGCGAGCCCCGCGTCCCGCACCCGGGCCGCCGACGCGGCGAGGTCCTCCAGATCCGCGCCGCGCGCCTGAAGCAGCACGGCCGCCTCGGCCACGTCCAGCGCCACGCCGTCGCGGGCACGTTTCAGGGCGCGCCGCATGGAGTTCTGGGTGGGGCCGGTTCCCTGGCTGGCCTGGCTGGCGGAAGTCGTCATTCGTCGAGCATACGAGCGACGGGCGGGGTGGCCTCGGGGCGCCTCGTGACTCGGGGGCGGATCTCGTCGGCGACCGAGGGTGGGTGGGGGCCGGTCGCGCGGTTCCGCGCGCCCCTGAAGGGTCGGGCGACCCGTCGATCACTGCCCGGTGATGGATCACCGGTGATTACCGTTCAGTAATTCCGCCCGTTATTACCGGCCGGTATCCCGGCGGCCGATGCCGCTCCTTCCGTGCGCCTTTCCTGAGGAATCGGTGAACGCCATGTGCGGGATTCCGTCACCCGGCCTCCCGGAACCGAAGTTACTCGTGCCATAGACGATCTTGAACTTTCATTTTTCCTCAACTCGCTGTCAAATACGTTCACTTGAACCATCACGCGGGTCACGAATGACCGCGTTCAGGAAGGAACCCCCCACAAGTGAGCAGCAAACCCTGGACGTTCAGGGCGGCGGCGACCGGTGTGGTCCTCACCACCGCCGCGGCGACGTTCACGACGTTCACCTTCGTCACCCCGCAGACCGCCACGGCCCACACGCCCCCCGCGGCAACGGAGCACGGCCACCCGGCAGACGCCCACGCCACGCACGAGCACGACTTCGAGAGCCCGCTGAGCAGGACGCAGGCCGCCCAGCGCGAGGAGGCCCTCAAGCAGCTCATATCCGGCGACGCCACGGTCAAGAACCGTGACGGCTCCAAGGTCGTGCGGCTGAAGAGCGAGAAGGGCGACCCCAAGTACGTCGAGCTGGGGCGCGAGAAGACCGACCGGATCTTCACGGTCCTCGTCGAGTTCGGCGACCAGACCGACGACCGCTACGGCGGCACGCCCGGCCCCCTGCACAACAAGATCGCCAAGCCGGACCGCAAGAAGAACAACACGACGGCCTGGCGGGCCGACTACGACCGCGAGCACTACGAGCAGCTGCTCTTCGGCACGGGCAAGAAGACCGAGTCGATGAAGAAGTACTACGAGAAGCAGTCCTCGGGCCGCTACTCGGTCGAGGGCGAGGTCTCGGACTGGGTCAAGGTCCCCTACAACGAGGCCCGTTACGGCTCCAACAAGTGCAAGCCCGACACCTGCGCCTGGCAGGTCGTCGCGGACGGCGTCACCGCCTGGGCCGAGCAGCAGAAGGCGGCCGGGCGCACGGACGCCCAGATCAAGACGGAGCTGGCGAGCTTCGACACCTGGGACCGCGGCGACTTCGACGGCGACGGCGACTTCAACGAGCCCGACGGCTACATCGACCACTTCCAGCTCGTCCACGCCGGTGAGGGCGAGGAGGCCGACGGCGGACCGCAGGGCGAGGACGCCATCTGGTCCCACCGCTGGTACGCGTTCGGCGACGACTGGGACAAGACCGGCCCCGAGGGCAACAAGCGCGGCGGCGCCCCCATCGGCGACACCGGCATCTGGGTCGGCGACTACACGATCATGCCGGAGAACGGCGGCCTCGGTGTCTTCGCCCACGAGTACGGCCACGACCTCGGTCTGCCGGACCACTACGACACCACCGGCAAGGGCAGCAACTCCACCGGCTCCTGGACCCTCATGTCGGGCGGCTCCTGGCTGGGCCGGAGCAGGACCGAGATCGGCGACCTGCCGGGCGACATGACCGCCTGGGACAAGCTCCAGCTCGGCTGGCTGAACTACGACCGGGCCAAGGCCGGGAAGAAGTCCACGCACACGCTGGGCGTCGCCGAGTACAACACCAAGGACAAGCAGGCCCTGGTGGTCGAACTGCCCAAGAAGCGGGTGAAGGTCGACGTCGTCAAGCCCGCGGACGGCACCCAGGAGTGGTGGAGCGGCAGCGCCAACAGCCTGTCCAACACGCTGACCCGTTCCGTGGACCTCACCGGACGGACCTCCGCCGCGCTGACGCTCGACGGCTGGTGGGACATCGAGAAGGAGTACGACTTCCTCTACACCGAGGTCTCGACCGACGGCGGCGCCACCTGGACCGCCCTCGACGGCACCGTCGACGGGCAGCCGATCAGCCGTGACGGTGGCGGCACGCCCGCCCTGGACGGCACCACCGACGCGTTCAAGAAGCTGTCGTACTCCCTGGACGCCTACGCGGGCCGGAAGATCGAGCTGCGCTTCCGCTACCAGACCGACCAGTACGTGGCCCAGAAGGGCTTCGTTGCCGACCGGATCACCGTCACGGCCGACGGCACGCCCCTCTTCTCGGACAACGCCGAGACCGCCGACCCCGCCTGGACGGCGGTCGGCTTCTCCCGCTTCGGCGGCTCCTACACCACGGAGCACGAGCAGTACTACATCGCCGAGAACCGCCAGTACGTGTCGTACGACCAGGCGCTGAAGCTCGCGATCAACTCCGTGCGCCCCGGCTGGGTGGAGCGCTACCCGTACCAGAACGGGCTGCTGATCTGGAAGTGGGACACCTCGCAGCAGGACAACAACACCAGCCAGCACCCCGGTGTCGGGCTGTTGCTGCCGGTCGACGCCCACCCGAAGGCCCTGAAGTGGTCCGACGGCGAGCTGGCCGGCAACGACCACCAGACGCACGACTCGACGTTCACCCTGGGTCGCACGGACGCCTTCACGCTGCACTGGGGCAAGAAGGTCACGCTGAAGGTCACGTCGAAGAAGGGAGTGCCGGTCTTCGACGACCGCGCCCACACCTACTACGACAAGAGCAACCCCACGGGCGGCGTCAGAATCACCGACACCAACACCAGGATCCGGATCGTCAAGGAGGCCAAGGACGGCTCGACGGTCACGGTCCGGGTGGAACCGGCGGGGAAGTGACCACGGCCCTGGACTGATCGCGCGGTTCTCCCGCGCCGCTGAGAAGCACGGGGCGCAGCCCCGGCCGCTTCTCAGGGGCGCGGGGAACTGCGCGATCCACCACGACGGGCCCGCAGCCGGCCGACCGCCCCACCCGGCCGTCGCGGCGCCGCCTACCCCACGAACTCCCCGTACTGGTCCAGCAGCGCCAGCACCTCCCCCTCCCCCGCCGGAGGCAACTGCACCACCGCCTCCTCGATGCCCAGCTCCGCGTAGTACGCCAGCTTCCCCGCGCTCGGCTGGACCGCGTACGGCACGACCCGCAACGCCGCCGGGTCCCTTCCCGCGTCGGCCCACGCCCCCCTGAGGGCCGGCAGGGCCTCGCTCAGCCCCCGCCCGCCGATCGGCAGCCATCCGTCCGCGTACTCGCAGATGTGGGCGAACAGCTTGGGTCCGGCCGCACCGCCGACGAGCGTGCGCGGCCCCACCACCGGGCCCCGCGCCTTCTGCGCCGGCTTCGGGTACGCGTGGCTCGCCCGTACGCTCCCGAACCGCCCCTCGTACGCCGTCGGTTCCTCCGCCCACAGCGCCCGCATCAGCGCCATGCGGTCGCGGACGAGGTCGCGCCGGGTACGCCACTCGACGCCGTGGTCGGCGGCTTCCTCCACGTTCCAGCCGTAGCCGAGCCCGAGGGTGAGGCGGCCGCCGGAGAGGTGGTCGACGGTCGCGATCTGCTTCGCGAGGTCGATCGGATCGTGCTGGGCGACGAGCGTGATGCCGGTGCCGAGCCCGAGCCGCTCGGTGACGGCGGCTGCCTGGCCGAGCGCGACGAACGGGTCCAGCGTGCGGCCGTACTCGCGCGGCAGGTCACCGCCCGCCGGGTACGGCGTGGTCCGCTCGACGGGGATGTGGGTGTGCTCGGGGAGGTAGAGCCCCGCGAAACCGCGTTGCTCCAGCTCACGGGCGAGCCTGGTCGGAGTGATCGTCTCGTCGGTGAGGAAGATCGTCACGGCGATGCGCATGCGACATCTCTACCGGCGCGCGACGCACTTGTCCATACCGACCGGTCGGCACAAATGATCGACTGCCGCCCGACGCACGGCGCGACCATCGCGACTCGGCCAACTCGAAAGCCGCCGATCCCCCTCCCTTGTCCCGGGGTTCACCACCGCATACGAAGGTGTCCCGCACCACCACCGCACCCTCCACGCCACCTCACACTCGACCACCCGGGGAGCAGCAGATGTGCGACGACCACCACGGCGACGCCCGCGGCGACGGGGACGAAGGAAACAGGCTCGGAAGGCGCGCGCTGTTCGTGACGTCGGCGGCGGCCGCGCTTACGTTGGGAAGCGTGACCTTCGGCAGCAGCGGCGCGGCCGCGGACGGCGACCAGGAGACCCGGACGATCCGGGGCACCCTCCCCGCCGGCTCCCCCGACTTCGTGTATCTGCCGGTCGAAGTGCCGCCGAGGGTGCGTGAGTTGAAGGTGGTGTACAGCTACGACAGGCCGTCCGTCCCGGCGGGCACGGCCGGCAACGCGCTCGACATCGGTGTCTTCGACGAACGCGGCACCGACCTCGGGGGCAAGGGCTTCCGCGGCTGGTCGGGCGGTGCCCGCTCCGAGTTCTTCATCCGCGCGGACGAGGCGACCCCCGGCTACGTACCGGGCCCGGTCCGCCCCGGCACCTGGCACATCGCGCTGGGCCCGTACACGGTGGCGCCGCAGGGACTGCCGTACGAGATCACCATCACCCTGACCTACGGGCCGCCCGGCGAGCGCGTGAAGCCGGTGTACCCGCCGGAGCGGGCCAGGGGCCGGGGCCGGGCCTGGTACCGGGGCGACTGCCATCTGCACTCCTGGTACTCCGACGGCCGCCGTACGCCCGCCGAGATCGCGGCGCTGGCGCGGGCCGCCGGGCTCGACTTCATCAACAGCTCCGAGCACAACACCCAGTCCGCGCACGCCCATTGGGCCGAGCACGCGGGTGACGACCTGCTGATCCTGCTGGGCGAGGAGGTCACCACGCGCAACGGTCACGTGGTCGCGCTCGGCATGGACCCGGGCACCTTCGTCGACTGGCGCTACCGGGCCCGCGACAACCGCTTCGGCGCGTTCGCCCGGCAGATCCGCCGCGCCGGGGGCCTGGTCGTCCCGGCCCATCCGCACGCCACCTGCGTCGGCTGCAACTGGAAGTTCGGCTTCGGCGAGGCGGACGTCGTGGAAGTGTGGAACGGCGGCTACTCGCCGGAGGACGAGGTCGCCCTCGCCGACTGGGACGGCATGCTCGTGGCGTCCGTGCGGGACGGCCGTGGCTGGATCCCGGCGATGGGCAACAGCGACGCCCACCGCGCCCCCGACCCGGTGGGCCGCCCCCAGACGGTCGTCCTCGCCGACGACCTGACCAGGGACGCCATCCAGGACGGGCTACGGGCCGGACGGTCGTACGTCGCCGAGTCGAAGGACGTGTCGGTGGCGTTCACGGCGTCCGGCGCGCGCGGCGAGCACGCCGGGATCGGCGAACGGCTGAAGGTGGACCGCGACACCCCGGTCACCGTCCGCCTGGAGGCGACGGGCGCCCCCGGGTGCCTCATCCGCTTCGTCACCGACCAGGGCGTCCTGTTCACCTCCCCCGCGCTCCCGGACTCCGGCACCGGCTCCGCCGAGTGGCGGACGACCGCCTCGTACGCGGCGTACGTCCGCGCGGAGGTCCGTCACCCCCCGGTGGTCCCCGGCTTCCCGGGCCCGCCGGCGGCGTTCACGAACCCGATCTTCCTCGGGCGGCGGTAGGGCCTGTCGCCCCGCGGCCCAGGCGTGATCCAAACGACAGGCCCTGGGGCGGGAAGGTAGGGGGAACCCGTGTACGAAACAGTCGTGTTGGGCCTTAGGTTTGGCTCGACACAACCCGTGCGTCCGCAGGTGTGACGCACCTGCTCGGTGGAGGAGAACGGCGCCCATGACCGATCACGCGACCACGCCCGAACCCGCGGCGAAGGAGAAGGTCGACACTTCGGTGCCCGCCTCCGCCCGGATCTGGAACTACTGGCTGGGCGGCAAGGACAACTACCCGGTGGACGAGGAGGCGGGCGACGCGTACGCGGGCGCGTTCCCCGGCATCGTGACGATCGCCCGCAGCAGCCGGGCGTATCTGCGGCGCAGCATCCGCTACCTGGTGGAGGTGGAGGGCGTCCGGCAGTTCCTGGACGTCGGCACGGGCCTGCCCACCGCCGACAACACCCACCAGGTCGCCCAGCGCAGCGCCCCGGAGGCGCGGATCGTCTACGTCGACAACGACCCGACGGTCCTCGCCCACGCCCGTGCGCTGCTGTACTCCGCGCCGGAGGGGGCCACGGCGTACGTCGACGCCAGCCTCTACGAGCCGGAGAGGATCCTGGAGGCGGCCGCGCGGACGCTGGACCTGTCGAAGCCCACCGCCCTGATCCTCAGCGGCATCCTGGGCCACGTCGGCGACTACGACCAGGCCCGCGACATCGTCCGCCGTCTCCTCGCCGGGCTCCCCTCCGGCAGCTTCCTCAACATCAACGACGGCTCCCGCGGCACCGACCCCGACTACGAGCGCGCGCAGGACGCCTACAACGAGACGGGCGCCGTCCCGTACTTCCTGCGACCCGTCGACCTGATCGAGGGCTACTTCGAGGGACTGGACCTGGTCGACCCCGGCATCGTCTCGGTACCGCTGTGGCACCCGGACGAGGACGCGGGCACCCCGCAGCCGATCGGCCAGCACGGAGGGTTGGGCCGCAAGCCGTAGGGAAGCGGGCGGCGGGCCCCGGAACGGCTCAGGTGACGGCCGTCCCCGCACCCAGGTCGGCCACGACGGCCGCGTGGTCGGAGGGCCAGACGTCGTCGACCGGGGCGTCCCCCGCCCGCCGCACGGCCCGGACGTGGCCGAGACCGCCGCGGCCCGGCGGGGCGACGTGGATGTAGTCCACGCGGACGCTGGGGCCGTGGGTGGGGGCGACGTACGGGTTGGCCGTGTCCCAGGTGGCCGAGGGGGCGCCGGGGGCGGCGTACTCCCACGCGTCGAAGAAGACCTGGCCCGGTACGGCGGGCGCGGTCCGGTAGCCGCCGAAGAGACGGACCTCGTCGGAGTCGGGCCAGGCGTTGAAGTCCCCGGTGACGACGGGCGGGAACGGGCCCTCGCCCCGGTGCCGGGCGACGAACCCGACGAGCGAGGTGACCTGGCGGCAGCGCAGCGCCGAGGCGTCGGTGGCGGAGCTGAGGTGGGCGGTGAAGAACGGCACGGGCGCCTCCGGCGCGTCCAGCAGCGTGTACAGCGCGCCCCTGCCGCTGCCGTCCGCTCCCGTGGGGAGCCCGATGGCCGCCTGCTCCCGTACGGGCCACCGGCTCAGCACGGCGTTGCCGATCCCGACGCCCGGGTCCCCGATCCGCCGCTGCCACGCCTCGGGGTCGCCGTACGAACCCCACGCCCAGTGCAGGCCCAACTCCCCGGCGAGCCACCCGGCCAGGTTCTCGCCGCCCTGCTCCCACACCTCCTGCAACCCGACGACGTCCGGGCGCAGTTCCCGCAGGACGGCGAGGATCGCCTTCTGCCGTTCCTGCCAGGGCCCGAACCGCCACCACAGGTTCCACGTCACGACCCGCACCGACCACCCACCGCCTCGCACGCTTTACTGTCCCGTCCCGTCCCCGTACGGCCTCCTTCCACCGCACCAGGAGAACCACGCCCATGTCCCGCGATCCCGGCCTGAAACAACGCGTCGTCACGGCCTTCCAGCGCCACGTCGCCAACCCGGTCCTGCGCCGCGTGCCGTTCCAGACGGTCCTGGAGACCACCGGCCGCGTCTCCGGCCTCCCCCGCCGGACGCCCATCGGCGGCCGCCGCACGGGCGACACGTTCTGGCTGGTCTCGGAGTACGGCGAGAAGTCCCACTACGTCCGCAACATCAAGGCCGACCCGTCCGTACGGCTCCGCCTCCGCGGCCGTTGGCACCACGGCACGGCCCACCTCCTCCCGACCGACGACCCACTGACCCGTCTGAGCACCCTCCCCACACTGAACAGCACGGCGGTACGAGCCCTGGGCACGAACCTCCTGACGATCCGCGTCGACCTCCACGACTGATCCGGAGCCCGCTCAGCCCCGCTCCGGCCGCGTGGCGACGAACACGAACTCCCTCCCCGGGCGGTCCGGGGCGTCCCGTGTCTCCGTCAGCGTGTAGCCCTCCGCGGTCAGGTCCGCCTCCACCTCCTCCCGTTCGCGGTACCTCAGCGTGGAGTCGGAGGTCAGCTCCTGGCCGTCCGCCCGGAAGACGTAGTGCCAGCGGAACGTCACCAGGGGGCCGTCCACCTCGGTCAGGTCCACCCAGCTCTCGACCTCACCGGTCCCCGGGACGTCCGTCACCCCGTACGTCTCCGTCCGGTTCCACCTCTCCCAGGCCCGCGCGGCCGGGTCGCGGGTCTCGAAGACGAACGTTCCGCCCGGCCGCAGCGCCTCGTGGGCGCCCCGCAGCGTCCCCCGCCAGGCGTCCGAGTCGACGATCTCCTGGGCCGCGTTGGCCGTCATCGTGGCGAGGTCGACCCGGAGCGGTGGCAGCGCGGTCGCGTCACCGTGGATCCAGCGGACCCGGTCACCGCCGGGCTTCGCCCGCGCCACCTCCAGCGAGGCGCGCGCCGGGTCGACGCCCACGACCTCCACGCCCCGCTCCGCCAGCAGCAGCGCGAACACGCCCGTCCCGCAGCCGATGTCCAGCACCCGCCGCGCGCCCAGTCCGTCCGCGAGCCGCAGATAGGCGTCCAGATCACCGCGGTCCGGGTCGAGGAGGTCGTAGATCCTCGCCAGCCGCGGGTCGTTGAAGATCTCGTCAGCCATGCGCTCACAACTGCCCACGCGGCCGGTCCAATTCACGCGACAGGACGGCACGGCTTTGAAACGCTGGCCACGACGGCGTGCGGTCAGCCGTCCCCGACCCAGGAAGGTCCCACCATGTCTCAGCGCGTCACGCGTGTGTCCGTCGTGGAGTTCGTCGTCTCGGGGAGCGACGCCGGGCCCTACGGGATCACCTGCGGGCCGGACGGCGCGTTGTGGTTCACCCTGGTTCACGCGGGGCGGATCGGTCGGCTGACGCCCGGCGGGGAGAGCACCTCGTACCCGCTCGACCCCGCCTCGGGCGGCCCCTCGCTGATCACGCCCGGACCGGAGGGCGACACGCTGTGGTTCACGGAGTTCCGGGGGCACCGGATCGGGCGGATCACCACGGCCGGTGCCGTCGACTCGTTCGCGCTGCCCACTCCGGTGGCGGGCCCGTTCGGGATCGCGGCGGGCCGGGACGGGGCGCTGTGGTTCACCGAGGCGGGCGCCGACCGGATCGGGCGGATCACGCCGGACGGGGACGTCACGGAGTTCCCGCTGCCGCTGACCGGCGCGTTCCCGTCGGCCATCACCGCCGGGCCTGAGGGGGACGACCGGCTCTGGTTCACGATGAACCAGGCGAACGCGATCGGCGCGATCGGGCCGGCCGGTGACGTCACCGTGCATCCGCTGCCCACTCCGGGCGCCGCGCCGGTCGGGATCACCGCCGGTGGGGACGGGGCCCTGTGGTTCGTGGAGATCGGGGCCGGGCAGATCGGACGGATCACGCCCGACGGGAAGATCGACGAGTTCCCGCTCCCGGACCGCGCGGCCCGCCCGCACGCCATCACCGCCGCCGACACCCCGGATGCCGGCTGCTGGTTCACCGAGTGGGGCGCCAACCGCGTCGGCCGGATCACCCCCGACGGCCGGATCGAGGAGTACGACCTCCCCAGCCCGTCCTCCGAACCGCACGGCATCACCGCCGGCCCGGACGGCGCGCTGTGGACCGCCCTGGAAACGGGCAAGATCGCCCGCCTCACGGTCCTGTGAGCCGCCCCGACGGCCCGGCGAACGGCCCCCACGGCCGGGTGCGCGGCCCCCACGTCCCGGCGAACGGCCCCCACGGCCGGGTGCGCGGTCCCCACGGCCCGGCGAGCCGACCCGGCGACCTCGCGGCCCCGCCCGACCGGGCTGCGGGCCCCCGTCACCTCGACCTCGATCCCGAAGCCGAGGTCCACCGAACGAATCGGCCGTGACCTCCCCGACCGTTCCGTCCGCTGCGCCGAGTACGAGGAGCACCTCAACAGCCTTATGCGATAGAGGAGTCGGGGGTGAGCGGAGATCCACGACTGACGGTCCGGGTGCCGGGGCCCGGCACCGGCACCAGCCCGCCCCGCCAACCTCAGATCAACCTCTGAACCCGCGCCCGAGCCTGGCCCCCTCCCTTCCCCCGGTGTCACGATCACGATCTCGTCCGCCGGGCGCGCCAGACACAGGCGCTACGCGCCGCGCACCGCGCCGCGCGTCGTCCGCGGACCGACCGGACTCACGGGGGGTTCTCCATGTCGCACCGCACCCGCTCCGCCCTCACCCTGTCGACGGCTGCCGTCCTGCTCGCCGCCGCCACCGCCACCTGTTCGTCGGCCGTCGCCACCACGTTCGAGGCCACGGCGTTCCAGCCGCCCGTGCGGTCGTCGGTGCAGCGTCCGGCGAAGATGACGCAGCCGGTGGACCTCACGGCGCCGCGCCTGGGCGGCGGCAAGGTCCTCGTCCGCCAGGACGGGACGCACGGCAGCCGGGTCCTGGAGTTCCCGAGGGCGGGGAAGGGCGACGGTGACGCCCTGGTCGTCGCCGTGCGCTGTCACGGCGAGGGGCGGATCGACGTCCGCCTGCGGCCCCTTGGCGTCGACTTCCCCGTGGAGTGCCGGGCCGGTGAAGTCCGCGCCGTCCATCACGAGTCCGCCGTCTCCCACGCTGGGGACGCGGGCACCATCGCCGTCACCGCCACACCCGGCTCCGTCCGCTGGTCCCTGACGGTCGGCCGGGACGCCCTCGCGGCCGTCGATCCGATGTGACCCCGCCGCACGCCCCGCCCGGCCCCCTCACACCCCGTCGGCGAACTCCGCGAGCGCGGTGAAGTCGGGGGCGAGCAGACCGAGCCGGGGATCGACGTACAGCAGCAGGGCGGGGGCCTTGTGGTGGACGTTCACGTGGGCGCGGTCCCGGCTGCCGAGTTCGTCGTCGACCCAGGCGAAGGGGCGTCCGGCGGCGTGGGCGACGAGGTGGCGCGTCTTCCAGAAGAGGCCCGAACCGTCGGTCCCGGGCGGCGGGGCACCGTCCGGCCACTCCACGACGGGCAACTCCGGCAGGCCGAGGACGGGAGCGATGAACGTGTTGGCCTCGCCGACCCAGGTCGTCGCCCAGGTCAGCTCGAACCGTGTCGCCAGGGCGCGGAGTTCGGGGCCGTGGGCCTCGTTGAGCCAGACCCGCAGCGGCTTCACCGCCGCCGGGGGCTGACCGGGGTGCCGGGCGATCCAGCCGTCCGGCTTCATCCGGTGGGTGGTGTAGCCGGCGGGCCGCCGCTGCGGCTTCGCCGCGTACGGGTTCAGCGGCCCGTCCACGTCGAGGTAGAGAAGCGGCCGGGTCGCCGTCATGTCCTCACGCCCCTCCACGGTCCGCACGAGGAGGGGCGCGGCCGAGTCGTCGCCATCGCCCTCACCCGCACCCTCCCCCCTCCACACGCGAACCCTACGCGTCACGCACCGCTGTCCGCCTGCGCGTTCTGCCACTGGGTGGGGAGCCGGCGGGTGCCGGCGGCGTGGCCGCCCGCTCGCGACCGCCGATGACCGCCGATGGCCGTCGATGGCTGTCATCCGGTCCGCTCCCTCACCCCGCCCAGACGATCGCCTGCAACTCGCTGTAGGCGTGCAGGGCGTACGAGCCCACGTCGCGTCCCACCCCGCTCTTCTTGAAGCCGCCGAACGGCGCCTCCATGTTGCGGCCGACGGTGTTCACTCCGACGCCGCCCGCGCGCAGGCGCCGGGCCACGCGGAAGGCGCGGGCCACGTCGCCGGACCAGACGTAGTCGATGAGGCCGTAGTCGGTGGCGTCGGCGAGCCGCACGGCGTCCTCCTCGTCGTCGAAGGGGAGGACGACCACGACCGGGCCGAAGATCTCCTCGCGGACGACCCGCATGTCGGCCGTGCAGTCGGCGAGGAGGGTGGGGGCGACGTAGAAGCCCCGGTCGAGCGGCGGGCGTTCGCCGCCGGTGACCACGCGGGCGCCCTCCTTGCGGCCCAGTTCGACGTACGACTCGACGCGGTCGCGGTGGGCCGCCGAGATCACGGGGCCGACGACCGTGCCCCGGGCGCGGGGGTCGCCGACCGGCAGACGGTCCGCGTACGCGGCGAGCCGCGTCACCACCTGGTCGTAGACGCCCCGTTGCGCGAGGACCCTGGTCGGCGCGGTGCAGATCTGTCCGCTGTAGAAGGAGAAGGTCGTACCGATGCCGGCCACCGCCGACGGCACGTCCGCGTCGTCGAAGACGATCGCCGCGCCCTTGCCGCCCAGCTCCATCAGCTGGCGTTTCATGTCGCGTCCGCAGACCTCCGCGATGCGCCGGCCGACCGCCGTGGAGCCGGTGAAGCTCACCATGTCGACGTCGGGCGAGTCCACGGCCGCCTCGCCGGCCCGCGGGCCGCTGCCGCTCACCACGTTCACCACACCGGGCGGGATCCCGGCCTCCTCCAGGGCCTGCGCCATGCGGTACACGGACAGGGGGTCCTGGGGCGCGGGTTTCACGACCACCGTGTTGCCCATGGCGAGGGCGGGCGCGATCTTGCCCGCCGGGTTGGCCCACGGGTTGTTGTACGAGGTGATGCAGGTGACGACACCCACCGGCTGGCGTACGGCGAGGGCGCCCATCACGGCCGCCCGGCCGAACGGGCCCGCCTCGTTGACCTGGGGGGCGATCGGTTCCTCCGCCGGTTCCGGTCGGGCGTAGCGCTGGAAGCGGGCGGCGGCCACCCCGACCTGCATGCCCCGCGCGGTGCCGGTGGTCGCGCCGGACTCGGCCCCGGCGAGGTCGGCGTAGGGGACGAGCCGGGCGCGGATCAGCTCCGCCGTGCGGGCCAGGACGGCGGCCCGTTCGTCGGGGGAGGTGCGCGACCACGCCCCGAGGGCCTCGCGGGCCGCGGCGGCGGCCGCGTGCACCTGCTCCCGCGAGGCCTCCGGCGCCAGTCCGACGACCCCCTCGGTCGCCGGGTCGATCACCTCGTGGTGCCCGTCGTCGGGCTCCACCCAGGAGCCGCCGATGAACAGCCGCTGCCGCTCCGGGGAGCCCGCCCCGGCGCTCACCTCGTGCTCACCGTGCGGGTGTCGCGCCCCGAGCGGAGCACCGTGCCGGACACGGCCCCGGTCACCACGTCGTCGCGGATGGTCTCGACGCCGTTGACCCAGACCGCCCGTACGCCGAGCGCCTTGGAGTCCAGGCGCGGGCTGTCACCCGGCAGGTCGTGCACCAGGGTGGCCTTGCCGGCGTCGATCCGCTCCGGGTCGAAGAGGACGAGGTCGGCATGCCAGCCCTCCGCGATCCGCCCGCGTTCACGGAGCCCGAAGAGCCGGGCGGGGTCGTCGGTCAGCATCTTCACCGCCTGTTCGAGGCCGACGAGTTTCCGGCCGCGCAGACAGTCCCCGAGGAACCGGGTGGTGTAGGGGGCGCCGCACATGCGGTCCAGGTGGGCGCCTGCGTCGGAGCCGCCGAGGAGGACGTCCTCGTGCCGCCAGGTCTCGGCGCGCAGGGCCCAGGACGCGGGGTCGTTGTCGGTGGGCATGGGCCACAGCACCGTACGGAGTTCGTCGGCGGCGCAGATCTCCACCAGGCAGTGGAAGGGGTCCTGGCCGCGTTCGGCGGCGATGTCCCGCACGACCCGTCCGGTGAGCCCCTCGTTCGCGGCGCTGTAGGTGTCGCCGATGACGTACCGGCCGAAGTCGGCGAGCCGCCGGAAGACGCCCGCCTCCTTGCTGTCGGCGCGCCGCAGCAGTTCGGCGCGGACCTCCGGGTCGCGGAGCCGCTCGATCCGCTCGGGCACGGGCAGACCGAGGACCGGGCCCCAGCCGGGGATCAGGTTGAGCGCGCAGAACGTGCCGAGGGACATGTTCATGGGGGTGAGGATCGGCATGGTCAGGGCGACCACCCTGCCGCCGGCCTTGCGGGCCCGCTCGCTGGCCTCCAGCTGCCTCGGCACCCGCTCGGGGACGGCCGCGTCGATCGTGAGGACGTTCCAGTTCAGGGGGCGTCCCGCCACCGAGCTCATCTCCACGAAGAGGTCGATCTCGTCGTCGCTGAACTGGTTGAGGCAGCCCGCGACGATCGCCTCGATCTGGGTGCCCTCGTGCTCGCCCACGGCCCTCGACAGGGCGATCAGCTCGGCCGGCCGGGCGTGCCGGGACGCCACGGGGCTGCCGTCGCCGTCGCTGTGCGAGGACGACTGGGTGGTCGACAGGCCCCAGGCGCCCGCGTCCATCGCCTCGTGCAGCAGCCGGACCATGTCGGCGAGCTGCGCCTCGGTGGGCTGCCCGCCGACCGCGTCCGGTCCCATCACGTACCGGCGCAGCGCGCAGTGCCCCACCATGAACCCGGCGTTCACCGCGATCCGCCCGTCGAGGGCGTCCAGGTACTCGCCGAAGCCGTGCCAGTTCCAGGGGGCGCCCTCCTCCAGCGCGACCAGCGACATCCCCTCGACCTTGGACATCATCCGGCGGGTGTAGTCGGCGTCCTCGGGCCGGTCGGGGTGGAGCGGCGCCAGGGTGAACCCGCAGTTCCCGCCGGCGACCGTGGTCACCCCGTGGTTGAGGGAGGGCGTCGCGTACGGGTCCCAGAACAGCTGCGCGTCGTAGTGGGTGTGCGGGTCGACGAAGCCGGGGGCGAGCACGAGCCCGGCCGCGTCCTCGGAGGTACGGGCCTGTTCGGTGACGGTGCCGATGACGGCGATACGGCCGTCGCGCAGGCCCACGTCGGCGGTGTGGGCGGCCGCGCCGGTCCCGTCGACGACGGTCACGCCCTTGATGACGTGGTCGAGCATGCCTCGCTCCTTCCGGGTGCTGGTGGTGAGGGGGTGGGTGCCGCCCGTGCCGTGGGGGGCAGCCTCACCCGGCCGCCCGGAACCTCGACGTCCGGTGCACGGGGTCCGTGTCGATCTTGGGGATGACGTGCTCCCCGACGAGCCGGATCGTCTGGAGCGTCTCCTCCTTGGGCACCCCCACCGGCAGTCCGAAGCTCAGCTGGTCCGCGCCGGCCTGCTCCCACCGCTTGCACTGGGTGAGGACCTCGTCCGGGTCCCCGCAGATCAGCAGTTCCTCGGCGATGAGCAGCTCGATGAACTCCTCGTCGTACGGCGGCAGCGTCTCGGGCCACACCGGGAACCCCTCGGGGCGCGGGAACGTGTCGTGGTAGCGGAACACCAGCGACGGCAGGTAGTGCAGGCCGCCGTCCACGGCGATCCGTACGGCCTCCTCGTGCGTGGGCGCGCAGATCGCCGTGGTCGTCACCATGACGTTGTCGTTGACGAAGTCCCCGATGGGTTCGGCGTCGACGACCGCGGTCTTGTACTGCTCCAGCACCCACTCCATGTCGGAGACCTTCTGCACGCTGAAGCCGAGCACGCCGAGCCCCTTGCGCGCGGCCATGGCGTACGACGGGGGCGACCCGGCGGCGTACCACATCGCCGGGTGGGACTTCCCGTACGGCTTGGGCAGGATCTTGCGCGGCGGCAGCGACCAGTGTTTGCCCTGGAAGCCGACGTACTCGTCCTGGAGCCACATCTTGGGGAACTCGGCGATGGTCTCTTCCCAGATCTCCTTGGTGTAGTTCATGTCGGTGACGCCGGGGATGAACCCGAGGATCTCGTGGGAGCCGGCGCCGCGGCCGCTGCCGAACTCGAAGCGGCCCTCGGAGAGGTGGTCGAGCATGGCGACCTTCTCGGCCACCTTCACCGGGTGGTTGACCTGGGCGAGCGGGTTGAAGATGCCGGAGCCGAGATGGATCCGTTCGGTGGCGTGCGCGAGGTAGCCGAGGAAGACGTCGTTGGCGGAGAGGTGCGAGTACTCCTCCAGGAAGTGGTGCTCGGAGGCCCAGGCGTACTTGAAGCCGGACCTGTCCGCCTGGATGACGTACTCGGTCTCCTCCATCAGCGCCTTGTGCTCCGCGAGCGGGTCGGTCTCGGCCCGCTTGCCCACGTACCCCTGTACAAAGAGCCCGAATTCCACGGAGGTTCACCGTCCCCACAGCCCGTGGCCGCGCCGGCGGCACAGCCTTTCTGACGATGCGTCAGATTCTGATACGGCCGACTGTTCCACCGGCCCCGTGGAGCGTCAATAGCTGATGGACCGTCAGCTGGACCCTCGGCAGGAGTTCAGAGGAGGCTGACCCCGGCGAGCCATCCACCGTCGACCACGAAGGGCTGGCCGGTGATGTACGACGAGTCCTCGCAGGACAGGAACAGCGCGAGGCGGGCCACCTCCTCGGGCCTGCCGATCCGGCCGAGCGGGATGCGCTTGCGGTAGAGCTTGTCGACGGTCTCGGCGGACACCCCCTCACCCGGGTCGGTCATCGCGGTGTCGACGGCGCCGGGACAGACGGCGTTGACCCGGATGCCCTTGCGGGCCAGCTCCAGCGCGGCGACCCGGGTGAGGCCGACGATGGCGTGCTTGGTCGCGGCGTAGGCGCCGACGTACGCCATGCCGGCCAGGCCCGTGTACGACGCGGTATTGACGATGGTGCCGCCGCCCGCCGCCTCGATCTCGGGAGCCAGGGTCCTGATCCCGAGGAAGACGCCGACCTGGTTGACCCGCACGACCCGCATGAACTCGTCGAGGGAGGTGTCGACGAGGGCGTTGAAGCGCAGGACTCCGGCGTTGTTGACGAGCCCGTCGACCCGGCCGTACGCGTCCTTGGCCGCGGCCGCGGCGGCGGTCCAGTCCTCCTCGCGGCCCACGTCGAGGTGGACGTAGAGGGCGCCGATCTCCTTGGCGAGGGCCTCTCCCTGGTCGTCGAGGACGTCGGCGACGACGACCCGCGCCCCTTCCTCCCGGAACAGCCGGGCCTCCTGTTCCCCCTGTCCCCGTGCGGCACCTGTGACGAGGACGACACGTCCGTCGAGCTTGCCCATGTGGACTCCCTTCGCGCGGCGTTGGCCGAGGTCAGCGTACCCGCTGAACTGACGATCCGTCAGTTACGCACACTCCGCTTGCATACGCGACTCAAGTGACCCACCAGTAGGGATATTTGACTCTGTCGAGAGTCTTTGCAGAACCCAATAATTCTCCATCGAAAGGTAAAGCAACCCCCAAGGAGTGAACGCGAGATGGCGAAGAGGCGGTTCAAGAACAAGAAGGCCCGGTACGTCGCGATCGGGGCCTCACTCGTGACGGGCACGGCCGCTGTCGCCGTACTGCTTCCTTCGGCCAACGCCGCCGAGGAACTGACGGCCGACCAGATCATGAGGAAGTGCGAGAGGACGGCGGTACTGAACGGGAAGAAGCAGACCACCGCCGATTTCGGCGGCGGTCTCGGGGACGGCTTCGAGTCCGACACCTGTGATTTCGTCGAGACCAAATTCGAGACATTCGACGGACCCACCGAGAAGGTGACCGTCGACTTCCCGAACTGCGAGCCGAACGCCACCGCGCCGGCGAAGGTGACGACCGAGTTCTCGAAGGCGATCGGCCAGGGCCAGGGCAAGTACACCGTCACCCAGCAGGGCGCGCTCGGCGGCCTGTTCGGCGCTCTCAGCGGCTCCTGGGTGAAGCACAAGGGGACCCTGGACATGACCGTCAAGACGGCCACGGCCAGCGAGTCCGAGCAGCGGGAGGTGCCCGTCGGCAAGGTCATGCACGTGACGTTCACGCCGAAGATCCAGCGCATGACCGGCGAATGGCGCGTGCACCTCGACGCCAGGCCCGGCGGCTTCGCGACCAACCCCACGCCCGAGCAGAACTTCGTCGCCGAGGAGGTCGTCGAGGGCCCGGTGATCCTGGCGAGCGCCGCGGGCACGCCCGGACTCGCGGACGGCACCTCCAAGGTCGTACTGGAGGACTGCTGACCGGCACCGGCCGGCCCCCTCCCACCCGAAGACACCCCCCACGGGATCCGCACCGCCTCCCCCCTCCCGACGGTGCTCCCCCTCCCCGGGAACACCTCCCCACCAGCCTTTTCCGCTCGATCACCCCTGTAGGAGACACCCATGACGAACACCGGGCGCCGCGGCAACCACCGCAGCAAGAAGAAGCGCATCACCCTCGTGCTGGCCCCGATCGCCGCCCTCGGCATGGCCGTCCCGCTGATGTACAGCGCGGGCGCGGCCACCCCGGACGAGGTGGCCACGGACTGCCGTACGGACTCGGACAAACTGGAGAACTGCGAGTTCGTCGACGTCCAGGTCAAGCGGGACAGCCTCGGCCCCAACGAGCGGGTCACCAGCGTGAGCGACAACTGCGGAAGCACCACCGCGGCGACCAAGTCCTTCAGCGGAACGGCCTCCGTCACCCGCGTCATCCAGTTGGAGGACGGCTTCAGCGTCGACGGCAGCACCAAGCTCGGGAACTCGTTCTTCGAGATCGGCGTCAAGTTCGCCACGCAGGAGATCAACATCAAGCGTGACGACACCACGTCCTCGTTCTCCTTCACCCGGAGCGACACGGTGCAGCCGGACCACATCGCCTTCTTCATGTGGTCCCACAAGCGCACCGACGTGAGCGGGTTCCTGAAGGCCACGTACAAGGAGGAACAGAACGGCCAGAAGGTCTTCTTCTCCCCCAGCGAGGGCGCGGCCACCGTGCACGTCTTCTACCCGCAATTGCTCCAGAGCGGCACCCCGGACGGCCGGCTGTGGCTGCGCAACGTGAAGTGCGACACGCCTCAGGCCAACGGAATCATCAACAGCGAGAACAGCGCCCGCGCGGAACCCGGATTCGGTCAGGGCGGCGAGAACGTGACCGATGTCGAGGTTTCGCTCTCCGATGTGTCCGTGCAATAGCGGGTGATGCGCGGAAGTCGCATTCGACTCGAAGAAGAGAATGCGGGAAAGCCGGTCGGCACGAGAGGTGCCACCGGTCGGCTGTGAACCCCAGCGGGCCTCTGCGAAGACGCAGAGGCTCGTTCTCATTCGCGAAGAGCCATGTTCACGCGCGGACCGAGGGGGTCGCGCCCAGCCACTTGAGGACCGCTTCCGTGCCCCCGCGGACGTCGAGCTTGGCGTAGATGTTGCTGAGGTTGTTGCGCACGGTCTTCTCGCTCAGCTTTAAGCGCAGACCGATCTCCTGGGCCCCGAGGCCGGTGGAGAGCAGCTCCATGATCTGCCGTTCCCGGGTCGAGAGCAGCGACCGCAGCCGCTCCACCGCCTCCCCGCGGTCCGGCGTCCACGGGGAGCCGTCACGGAGGGCCACGCAGGCATCAGGGGACAGATAGGTGTGCCCGACCGTCGCGGCCATGACGGCCGAGGAGAGCATGCGGGCGCAGTAGTCGCCCTCGACCAGATAGCCGGCCCCGCCGCGGAACGCCTCGACGACCGTCTCGGCGTCCCTGCACGGCGTCACCACGACCACCGGCGCGCTCATGGCTCCCATCGCCTTCAGCAGCTCGGGGAACGAGTCGCTCGGGTCCTCGCAGCGCAGGACCACGACGTCAGCGCCGGACCCGCGAAGGCCGCGGTAGGGCGGGGCCATCGGCACCGCGCGCACGATGTACGGATCGTCGGGCGCGGGCCAGTCGGCGTGCGGCCAGTCGCCCTCCGCGCAGGCGAGAGCGACGGTCAGCCCACGCGGACGCGCTCCGGAAACGGTGGTACCGACGTGCTGGGAAGTGAGGATGTGCCAGGGGGATCGCACCTCGCGTGTCCTTCCGCCGAAGCCATGACGTACGTACATACGTGGCTCGGGCGTCAGTTGTTCGAAGTTTCAAGGAGAAAGTGTCTGGCTGTCAGACAGCCTCGGGCGCGTCCGTCGTCCGGTGGCCGAGGCCGGGGGCCTCCTCCCCGCTCCCACGCGACGGCGGAAGGTATTCACTCCGCCCCATATGCCCGCTCTTATCTTGGCTTTCACAAAGGCTGCCTCGTGATTACCAGAGAGTAGGGGCATTTGACTCTGTCGCCGAGGCGCCTTCGCTCCTAGGTTCACGATGACCCTCACGGACATTTACCTGACAACCGCTGCCGAGGGTGGAAGGTCTCATCGAAAGCGAGGAGTTCACCGATGGCGGGCACCAGATCACGTAACAAGCGGCGGGCCAGGCTGCGATTGTTCGCCGGCTTGTTGACCGCACTCGGACTGTCGGGCGTCGTCGTTTTCGCGGCGAATGCCGACAGCACCGTCGACGGCACCCTGGACTACGTGGCGCTCGGAGATTCGTACTCCTCCGGCCACGGCGCGAGCAGCACCTACGCGGACAAGACCTGCAAGAGAAGCGACTCCGCGTATCCGACGCTCTTCTTCGCGAAGTACAAAGCCGATCAGCAGCCGTCCCTGTCGTCCAGCATCGTCAACCGCGCGTGCACGGGGGCCAAGATACAGAACGTCATCGACGACCAACTCGAATTCGTCACGGGCTCTGTCGAGATGGTGACCATCACCATCGGCGGGAACGACGTGGACTTCGCCAGCGTCGCGACCACCTGCGTCCTGAACGGTTCGGCCACCTGTACCCAGGCACTGAACGAGGTCGGCCCGAGGATCTCGGCGCTGCGGCAGCCGCTCACCGACCTCCTCGCCTCGATACGCGCGAAGGCGCCGGTCGCCAACATCGTCATCTCCGGGTATCCGAAGATCTTCGCCACCGGATCGTGCGGCGCCCTGGCCATCTCGGAGGACAACCGTGACCAGATGCGGGGCCTTCAGGAGTCGATGAACACCCTGATACGTGAGGTGGCGGCGGCCAGCAACCGGGTCCAGTACGCCGACCCGGACGGCCTGTTCAACACTCACCGGGTGTGTGACACCGGCGACCGGTGGATCAACCAGGTGAGCGACGGAATCGCGCAGCTGGACACCGGGGCGGCCTACCACCCCAACGCCAACGGCCAGGCGGCCATGGCCGATGCCGTCTTCGACGCCGCCACGGGCTTCACCACCGGACCGTCATAAGCGGCCGAAGAGACCAGTCATCGACCTGGGGCCGATCATTCCGGTCCTCGCCATCCTGTAAGGAGTGCAGCCACTCATGTCCTTGAAAAGGACTCACGCCAGACGTTCTCGGCCCGTCAAGGCTGCCGCCTTGGGGATCGGGCTCCTCACGGTCATCGGCATCGCCGGCGTGAGTGTCGCCACCGAGGAAAACGGCACCGCCAGTTCGGCCGGTACCGCCAGTAACGCCAATACCGCCAGAACCCTTGCGGCTGATTCCGGTCGCCGCGACGAGGTATTCGAGCTCGTCGAGGCGGCCAATATACCGGGGCTGGACGGATTCTCGGTCGGTATCGATCCGGTCGCCGACCGGATCGGCGTGTCCCTCTTCGTCCCCAAGGGCCTGCCGGACGCCGTGACCGGAACGCTGAAACTCGGTGACGATGTGACCGTCACGGTCGAGAAGAGCACGGCGCCGCAGCCGAACATCGACGTGAGCGGCGGGGCAGGCATAGGCAACGTCGGTTTCGCGGGATGTACCGCGGGATTCCCCGTCGGACTCGCCAATGGAAAGTCGGGCTTCGTGACCGCCGGGCATTGCTTCGATGCCGCGACGCCCGTCACCCAGCAGACCGTCCGGATCGGTTCCGTAGCGGCAACCGGGTTCGAGTTCAATTACGGACCGTCCGATCACGGTGTCTACTCACTCGACAACAGCACCGACACCGACAGGGTGCTGCCCCAGGTCATCGCCGACGACGGGGCCCACCCGGTCAAGGGGATCACCCCACCCACGGTCGGCATGGACGTGTGCAAACACGGCATCACCACCGGCACCACCTGCGGGAAGGTGACTCTCCTGAACACCCGGGTCACCTATGCGCAGGTGACGGACGAGACGGGAAGACTGATACGCCCGAGCACACAGATCAACAATGTGATCCAGAGCAACCTGTGCACGGAACCCGGTGACAGCGGAGGTCCTGTCTTCACCCAGCCGGCCGCGGGCAGCAACACTCCTGTCAACGCCGTAGCCGTGCACAGTGGAGGACTCACCGTGAAGCAGAACGGCAAGAGCGTATGCGGCGAGAAGGTGGGATCCACCAATATCGCCTACCACGTCCCTCTGTCCGACACCCCCGCCAAGAGCACCAATCCGTTCGACGACGTCTTCCTCAAGGTCTCTTCCTGACCCGCGGAGCGACCCCGGTGGAGTCGGGCCGATCCGCACGACGCGGGCGCGGCGCGGGCGCGGGCGGGTGGCTCCTACAGCAGCGGAGCCACCCGCTCCCCGAACTTGCCCATCTGGTCGATGAGTTCGGCCCGGCCGCGACTGCGGAACCGCACCTGGATCTGGTCCACGCCCATCGCCGCGTACCCCCGGAGCGACTCCGCGAGCGCCTCCGGAGGGCCGCTGAGCGTACGGCGGCCGACGTCCCACGCCGGCTCCCCGACGTACAGCGGCTCGGTGATCGCGCCGACCGTGAACGGGTCGGTGGCCCCCGCCTCCTCCCGCAGCCGCCGCAACCGGGCGATCTGCCCCGGCAGCCGGTCGCGCGGGTCGCCCTGCGGCAGCCAGCCGTCACCGCGGACGGCGGCCCGGCGGACGGCCGCCGGGGAGGAGCCGCCGACCCACAGTGGGACGCGGGCCTGCGCCGGGCGGGGCCGCTGGCCCAGGTCCTCGAAGTCGTACGCCTTCCCGTGGTGGGCCGGGAACTCGTCCGGGCCGAGCGCGGCCCGCAGCGCGTCGACGCACTCGTCCAGGACGGCGCCCCGCCGCTCGAAGTCCACGCCCAGCACCTCGAACTCCTCCCGCACGTGCCCGGCGCCCACCCCGAGGACCAGGCGCCCGCCCGCGAGGTGGTCGAGGGTCGCGTACTGCTTGGCCGTCAGCAGCGGGTGCCGCAGCCCGACGATCGCGACATGGCTGAGGAGGCGGACCCGTTCGGTGACGCCGGCCAGGAAGGCGAGCGTGGCGACCGGGTCGTACCAGACGGTGCCCATCGCGTCCGCGAGCCGCCGGGGGATCGCCACGTGGTCGCAGCTCGCGATGTAGGCGAACCCGGCCCGGTCGGCGGCCCGCGCGATCTCGACGAGGTCCTCGGGGCCGGCGTCCGCCTCCCACGGTTCGGCGTAGAGGGTGCTCTGCGACTGGACGGGGAGCTGCATGCCGTAGCGGAGTGACGCGCCGGCGCCGTTCACCTCGCGCTCCCCGGTCCCGTTCACGCCGTGCTCCCCGGCCCCGGCCAGAGCCCGTCGTCGGTCAGGCCCAGCAGGTCGATGGCGTTCCGGCGGACGATCCGGTCGACCACGTCGGGGGCGAGGTGTCCCATCTGGGCCTCGCCGACCTCCCGCGACTTGGGCCAGGTGGAGTCGGAGTGCGGGTAGTCCGTCTCGTACAGGACGTTGCCCACGCCGATGGCGTCGAGGTTGCGCAGCCCGAACGCGTCGTCGAAGAAGCAGCCGAAGACATGCTCGGTGAACAGCTCGGACGGCGGCCGGTGGACCTTGTCCGCGACACCGCCCCAGCCGCGGTTCTCCTCCCAGACGACGTCCGCCCGCTCCAGGATGTAGGGGATCCACCCGATCTGGCCCTCGGCGTACATGACCCTGAGGTTCGGGAACTGCTCGAACTTGCCGCTCATCAGCCAGTCGACCATCGAGAAGCAGCAGTTGGCGAAGGTGATGGTGGAGCCGACGGCGGGCGGCGCGTCGGCGGACGTGGACGGCATCCGGCTGCTGGAGCCGATGTGCATCGCGATGACCGTGCCCGTCTCGTCGCAGGCGGCGAAGAAGGGGTCCCAGTCGTCGGTGTGGACGGAGGGCAGACCCAGATACGGGGGTATCTCGGAGAACGCGACGGCCCGCACCCCGCGCGCGGCGTTGCGGCGGACCTCGGCGGCGGCGAGTTCGGCGTCCCACAGGGGGATGAGGGTGAGCGGGATGAGCCGGCCCCGCGCCTTCGGGCCGCACCACTCGTCCACCATCCAGTCGTTGTACGCCTTCACGCCCAGCAGACCCAGCTCGTGGTCCGCGGCCTCGGTGAAGGTCTGGCCGCAGAAGCGCGGGAAGGTCGGGAAGCAGACGGCGGACTGGACGTGGTTGACGTCCATGTCGGCGAGGCGCTGCTCCACGTCGTAGGAGCCGGGACGCATCTGCTCGAAGGTGATGATCTCCAGTTTGATCTCGTCCCTGGAGTAGCCGACGGCGGTGTCGAGGCGGGTCAGGGGGCGGTGCAGGTCCTCGTACACCCACCAGTCGCCGATGGGGCCGTCGTCTCCGGGGGCGCCCATGACGGGCCGGAAACGGCCGCCGAGGAACGTCATCTCCTTCAGCGGCGCGCGCACGATCCGGGGGCCGATGTCCCGGTACTTCTTGGGGAGCCGGTCCTGCCAGACGTTCGGCGGCTCCACCGTGTGGTCGTCGACGGAGATGATCTTCGGGAATACCGTCTCGCTCTCCATGGTCTCCATGTGCGCCACGGTAGCGCCGATCTGACGGATCGTCAGCTCCCGTGTCCGTCATTGCCCCGCACCGGGAGGGTCGAGGAGAGATTGTGTGGACCTGGTGACATCCCGCACGGCTCCCTGTGATCGGGGACTCGCACGGCTGACGTATCTGCCATGAACAAGGCAAACTGGCCTGGATAGCAAAGGGCCTTGGGGGGCGTCGATGGGCGGTGAGTCGCGAGTGCCGGAGGCTGGTGAGCCGCGGGTGCCGGAGCAGCGGGGTTCCGGGGAAGGACGGGCTCCGCTGCCGGCGCCCGGACCGACGGATCCGGAGCCGGAGGGCGCCGCGGCCCCCGAGCCGGAGGCCGGGACCGCCACGGGGCTCCGGTTCAGCGTGCTCGGCCCCGTACGCGCCTGGCGCGGCCCCGAACCCCTCGCCACCGGCTCACCTCAGCAACGCGCGCTGCTGGCCGCGTTGTTGCTGCGAGAGGGCCGGACCGCCACCGCGAGCGAACTGATCGACGCGCTGTGGGGCGACGACCCTCCGTCCCAGGCGCTGGCCGCCGTACGCACCTACGCGTCCCGGCTGCGCAAGGCCCTCTCCCCCGACGTCCTGGTCAGCGAGTCCGGCGGCTACGCGATCCGTTCCCTGGCGGGTGGAGCGCTCGACCTCGCCGTCGCCCAGGACCTCGCCGCCGACGCGGAGAAGGCCAAGAGCTCCGGGGACCTGTGCCAGGCCCGTCTGCTGCTGAACAAGGCGCTCGGCCTGTGGGACGGCGAGGTCCTGGCGAGCGTCCCCGGCCCGTACGCGGAGACCCAGCGGGCCCGCCTCGACGAATGGCGGCTCCAACTCGTCGAGTCCCGCCTCGACATGGACCTGGAGCAGGGCTGCCACGCCGAGGCCGTGTCCGAGCTGACCGCCCTGACCGCCGCGCACCCCCTGCGGGAGCGGCTGAGGGAACTGCTCATGCTGGCCCTGTACCGCAGTGGCCGGCAGGCCGAGGCCCTCGCCGTGTACGCCGACACCCGCCGTCTGCTCGCCGACGAACTCGGCGTGGACCCGCGCCCCGGCCTGCGCGAACTCCAGCAGCGGATCCTGCGGGCCGACCCGACCCTCGCCGAGCCCTCCGCCCCGCTCGCCGCCGAGCCCTCCGCGACCGCCGTGCGCCCCGCCCAGCTCCCGGCGACGGTGCCGGACTTCACGGGACGGTCCTCCTTCGTGTCGGAGCTGAGCGAGGTGCTGTCGGCGGCGTCCGCCGCCGAGGGCCAGGTCATGGCCGTCTCCGCGCTCGCGGGCATCGGCGGCGTCGGCAAGACGACCCTCGCCGTGCACGTCGCCCACCAGGCCAGACCGGCCTTCCCCGACGGACAGCTGTACGTCGACCTCCAGGGTGCCGGCGCCCGGCCCGCCGACCCGGAGACCGTCCTCGGCTCCTTCCTGCGGGCCCTCGGCACCGCCGACTCGGCGATCCCCGACTCGCTGGAGGAGCGGGCCGCGCTCTACCGGTCCGTCCTGGACGGCCGCCGGGTCCTGGTCCTCCTCGACAACGCCCGTGACGCCGCCCAGGTCCGGCCCCTGCTGCCCGGCACGGCGGGCTGCGCGGCCCTGGTGACCGCCCGGGTGCGGATGGTCGACCTGGCCGGGGCGCACCTCGTCGACCTCGACG
This sequence comes from Streptomyces sp. MA5143a, assembly GCF_900290235.1. Lineage (GTDB taxonomy): Bacteria > Actinomycetota > Actinomycetes > Streptomycetales > Streptomycetaceae > Streptomyces. Next base: position 52,547 of record NZ_OLMK01000063.1, on the reverse strand, counting down.
TCATGTCCCCGGACGAGGCGCTCCAGCTGTTCACCCGGATCGTCGGCGAGGAGCGGGTCGCCGCCGAGCGCAAGGCCGCCCTCGACGTGGTCGCCGCCTGCGGTTTCCTGCCGCTCGCCATCCGGATCGCCGCGTCCCGCCTCGCCGCCCGCCGGACCTGGACGGTGTCCGTCCTCGCGGCGAAGCTCGCCGACGAACGCCGGCGGCTGGACGAACTCCAGGCCGGCGACCTGGCCGTGAAGGCCACCTTCGAACTGGGCTACGGCCAGCTGGAGACGGCCCAGGCCCGCGCCTTCCGTCTGCTGGGCCTGGCCGACGGCCCGGACATCTCGCTCGCCGCCGCGGCCGCCGTCCTGGACCTCTCCCCGGAGGACACCGAGGACCTGCTGGAGATCCTCGTCGACACCTCCCTCCTGGAGTCCGCCGCTCCCGGCCGCTACCGCTTCCACGATCTGGTCCGGCTCTACGCGCGTGCGTGCGCGGAGCGGGACGAGCAGCCGCCCGGTGAGCGGGACGCGGCCATGTCCCGGCTGCTGGACTTCTATCTGGCGACGGCGGCGGAGGTGTACCGGCTGGAGAGGCCCGGGGACCGGCTGGCGGACGACCTGGAGCCGACCGAGTACCCGGGTCTGCGCTTCAGCGGCCGGCAGGAGGCCCTCGACTGGCTGTACTCGGAGGCCAACTGCCTGCTGGCCTGCGCCCGCCAGGCCTTCGCCACCGACCGGCTGCGCCGGGGTGTGGACCTGCTGTGGGCCGCCAAGGACCTGGGGGAGTCGGGAGCCAACTCCAAGCAGTACGAGTCCGTCGCGCTGGCCGCCAGGGACGCCTCCCAAGCCGCTGGCGACCCGCGTACGGAGGGGCGGGCCCGGGCGACGCTCATCAACGTCCACCTGGTGGCGGGGCGCTACGACGACGCCGAGGACGAAGCGCGCCGGGCCGTGGACCTCGCCGAGCGGGCCGGGGACACCACCGCCCTCAACTGGGCGAGCAACGACCGGGGCATCATCGCGCTCATCCAGGGCCGCAACGCCGACGCCGAGAACTGCCTCCTCGCGGCGATCGAGGGTTCGCGGGCGGCCGGGAACCAGCCGCTGGAGGCGAGCGCGCTGTGCAACCTCTCCCGGGTCCACCTGGCCATGGGCCGCACCGGCCACGCGATCACGCTGGCCCAGCAGGGCATCGAGCTGTACGACCGCGTGGGGCTCACCCTGCGGCTGGCCAACGCGCGCTATGCCCTGGGGCTCGCCTTCACGGAGGCGGGGCGCACCTCCGAGGCGCTGGACGAACTGGGCGAGGCCCTACAGATGTTCGGGACCAACCGGCAGCGTCTGTGGGAGGGGACGACGCACTTCCGTATCGCGCAGGCCCATCTCGCGGGCCGCCGCCCGGCCAGGGCGGCGCAGCACGCCGAACAGGCCCTGGCGACCGGCTGCATCGGCGGGGACCGGATGCGGGCCAACGTCCTGACGGCTCTGGGGCGGTCGCTGGACGCCCTCGGCCAGGCGGACCGCGCCCGTGCCTGCTGGCGGGAGGCCCTGGCGCTGTACGAGCAGGTCGGCGCCCCCGAGGCGGTCGAGGTGCGGGCGCTGCTCTCACCGGCCTCCGCGGCCTGAGGCCCGCCGCGGTCCGAGGTGCGCCGCGGTCCGAGGTGCGCCGCGGTCCGAGGTGCGCCGCGGAGGGGCGTTCATCGATTGTTTATGCGCGCCTGGCATGCTCAGCGCAGTGATCCGTCGCGTCGGGGGGCAGGCGGGTCGTCGGCCCTCATGCTCCGTGCGAGGGCCGAGTGGGCCTCGGTCCGGCGACGCCTCGGGGGAGCCGCCGGACGGGGGCCGTACAGCCTTCACTCGAACCAGGGGAGAGTTCGTCAGCATGAGCGACAAGAAGAACCCGCAGAACGCCGCGCTGGACAACCACGCGCCGGTCCCGCCCGCCGACGACACGATCACCACGCTCGACAACCACGCGCCGGCCCCGCCGAAGGGCGACCCGGTCGCCCCGCTCGACAACCACGCGCCCGCGCCGCCGGTCGACGACACGATCACCACGCTCGACAACCACGCACCGGCCCCGCCCGCCCTCAACCTGGGCGGCGGCAAGTAGACCTCCATCCCGACGGGGATCGGCCGCGGTGGCGCGGAGGGGGAGCCACCGCGGCCGAGTCGTGTGCGGGGGCGGACCTCCGGGGGCGGGCGGCGGTCGGGGGGCCGCTGCCCGCCGGGGGCCGGGGCCGGGGCGGATCACATCGCCCGGCACCGGGCCCGGAGTTCGCCCTTGACCACTTTCCCGCCCGCGTTGCGCGGCAGTTCGCCGACGAAGTCGACCGTCCTCGGGACCTTGTAGTTGGCCATCTCGCGGCGGGCCCAGGCGATGAGGTCGTCGGCGGTGACCAGGGAGCCGGGGCGGCGGACGACGAAGGCCTTGCCGACCTCGCCGAGGCGGGTGTCGGGGACGCCGATGACGGCGACGTCGGCGACGTCCGGGTGCAGGCCGAGGAGCTGCTCTATCTCGGCGGGGTAGGCGTTGAAGCCGCCCACGATGAACATGTCCTTGATCCGGTCGGTGATGCGGAGGTTGCCCGCGTCGTCGAGGACACCGACGTCGCCGGTGCGCAGCCAGCCGTCGTCCGTGACGGCGCGGGCGGTCTCGCCGGGGTCCTCGAAGTAGCCGCGCATCACGTTGAAGCCGCGGACCCGGACCTCGCCGGGGGAGCCGGGCGGCAGCGGGGCGCCCGAGGGGTCCACGACCCGTATCTCGGTGCCGGGGACCGCCCGCCCGGAGGTCGAGGCGATCACCGACGGCTCGTCGCCGCGCCGGCACATCGTGACGATGCCGCTGGCCTCGGACAGCCCGTACGCGGTGAGGACGGTCTCGACGCGCAGCTCCGTGCGCAGCCGTTCGACGAGCCGCAGCGGGACCACCGCCGCGCCGGTGACGACCAGGCGCAGGGCGGAGAGGTCGTAGTCGTCGCGGTCGGGGTGGTCCAGGAGCGACTGGTGGAGCGTGGGCGGGCCCGGGAGGACGGAGACGCGTTCGGCGGCCACGTTGGCCATGGCCGTCCGCACGTTGAACACGGGCTGCGGGATCATCGTCGCGCCCCGCATGAGGCAGGCGATCACCCCGGCCTTGTAGCCGAAGGTGTGGAAGAAGGGGTTGACGATCAGATAGCGGTCGCCCCGGCGGAGCCCGGCCAGCCGGCACCACACCTCGTAGGCGCGCAGGGTCTGGGCGTGGGTGATGACGGCGCCCTTGGGGCGGCCGGTCGTGCCGGAGGTGAAGATGATGTCGGAGGGCGAGTCACCGTCCAGTGCGGCCGCCCGTGCCCGTACCGTCGCCGCCGGGACGCCGTCGCCGCCGGTGAGGAAGTCCTTCCAGGTGCGGAAGTCGGCGGGGGCGTCGTCGGCGAGGACGACGACCTGTTCCAGGTGCGGGAGACCGGGCAGCGGCCCGCCGCCCACCACCGCCGGGCCCGCCGTCCGCCGCAGCACCCCCTGCCCGGCCGCCCGCCGCAGCGACGCCACGTAGGAGGTGCCGAGGAAGGTGCCGGTGACGAAGAGGAGCTTCGCCCTGCTGCGGGCCAGGACGTCCGCGGCCTCGGCGCCCTTGAAGCGGGTGTTGAGCGGGACGAGCACCGCCCCGGCACAGACGGCGCCGAGCGCGGCGGTGATCCAGTCCAGGGAGTTGGGCGCCCAGATGCCGACCCTGTCGCCGGGTCGCACCCCGGCGGCGACGCACGCGGCCGCCGCCCGTTCGACGCGTGCGCCGAGGTCGGCGTAGGACACACGTGTCCGCCCCTCGACGACCGCCTCGGTCTCGCCGTACCGCTCGGCGGCGGCGCGGATGAGTCCCGGGATGGTCCCCCACTCCAGGTCGCCGCGTACCTCCGCGTCACCGCGTCCTTCCGAGTCACCGCGCACAGCCCGCCTCCGTACCCGAATCCCAGTAGCTGACTGACCGTCAGATTAGCTGTACCCTGACGGACTGTCAGCAGCGAGCGACGCCCCGGTGCGGAGGTGTGCCCCATGGCTCCCATGGCCGTGCTCAAGGACGCGACAGCGATCGTCGGCATCGGCCAGACCCCCTTCGCCAAACAACTCCCCGAGACGGAGCGGGCGTTGGCGTGCAGGGCGATCCTCGCGGCGCTCGACGACGCCGGGATCGCGCCGGACGAGGTCGACGCGCTCGCCTCGTACACGATGGAGGAGACGGACGAGGTGGAGGTGGCCAAGGCCCTCGGCCTCGGCGACCTCACCTTCTTCAGCAAGGTCGGCTACGGCGGCGGCGGTTCGTGCGCCACGGTCGCGCACCTGGCCGCCGCGATCGCCTCCGGTCAGGCCACGGTCGGTGTCGCCTGGCGGTCCCGCAAACGCGGCTCGGGCCCCCGCCCGTGGAAGAACACCACGGTCCAACTGCCCACCCCCGCCCAGTGGACGAGACCCTTCGGTCTGCTGCGGCCCGCCGACGAGATAGCCATGCTGGCCCGCCGCCACATGCACGAGTACGGCACCACCCGCGACCACCTCTTCAACGTCGCCCTGGCCTGCCGCAACCGGGCCAACCAGAACCCGGCAGCGATCATGTACGACCGCCCGCTGACCCGCGAGATGTACATGACCTCGCGGTGGATCAGCGAGCCCCTGTGCCTGTTCGACAACTGCCTGGAGACGGACGGCGCGCTGGCCTGCGTCCTCGTCTCCGCCGAGCGCGCCCGCGACTGCCGCCGGACCCCCGTCTACGTCCACTCCGCCGCCCAGGGCCTGCCCGCCCAGCACCACGGCATGGTCAACTACTGGAACGACGACCCGCTGACCGGGCCCGCCTGGACCGCCGCCCGGCATCTGTGGAAGCACGCGGACCTCACCCCCGACGACATCGACGTCGCCCAGATCTACGACGCCTTCACCGCCCTCATCCCCCTCTCCCTGGAGGGCTACGGCTTCTGCGCCCGCGGCGAGGGCGGCGCCTTCACGGAGGGCGGCGCCCTGGAGATCGGCGGCCGGCTCCCCCTCAACACCTCCGGGGGCGGCCTCAGCGAGGCGTATGTGCACGGGTTCAACCTGATCACCGAGGGCGTACGGCAGCTGCGCGGCACGAGCACCGCCCAGGTGCCCGGCGCCGCGACCTGCCTGGTGACGGCGGGCGAGGGCGTACCGACCTCGGCCCTGCTGCTGCGCAACTGAGCGCGCGGACAAGGACGTGGGACGAGCGAGGGAGTCGAAGGCATGCTGACACCGGTCGTGGACATCGACGGCGCCCCCTTCTGGGAGTACGCCGCCCGGGGCGAACTACGGGTCCAGACCTGCGCCGACTGCGGCGAGCCGCGCTTCCCGCCCCGGCCCTGCTGCCCGCACTGCCGGTCCTTCGACCACGAGTGGCGACCCCTGAGCGGCCGGGGCCGCATCTGGTCGTACGTGCTGCCGCACCCACCGCTGCTCCCGGACTACGCCGAGCAGGCCCCGTACAACGTGATCCTCGTCGAGCTGGCCGACGCCCCGCGCGTCCGGCTCGTCGGCAACCTGGTGAGCGAGGCCGGGGCCCGTCTGGACTCCGTGCCCGCCGACCGCATCCGCATCGGGGCGCGGGTCCAGGCCGTGTTCACCCCGCAGGGCCTGCCCCAGTGGGTTCTGGAGCGCCCGTGACCGTACGCCTGACCACCGACAAGGACACGGGTGTCGCGCTGCTGACCCTGGACCGCCCGGAGAAGCTCAACGCGATCGACGCGGACATGGCCGGGCGGCTGGGCCGGATCTGGCGGGAGTTGCGGTTCGACGACACCGTGCGGGCCGTCGTCGTCACCGGCGCGGGCGGGCGGGCGTTCTGCACGGGCCTCGACCGCGACACGGCGGCCGAGGTGCCGCAGCCCAGCTCCCCCTACGCGATCGACGATCCGCTGCTTTCGATCGGCCCGAAGGCGAACGACCTCTGGAAGCCGGTGATCGCGGCCGTCGACGGCATGGCCTGCGGGGGCGCCTTCTATCTGCTGGGCGAGGCGGAGTTCGTGATCGCGGGCTCGACGGCCACGTTCTTCGACCCCCACACCACGTACGGCATGGTCAGCGCCTTCGAGTCGATCCTCATGGCCCAGCGGATGCCTTTCGGGGAGGCGGCCCGCATGGCGCTGATGGGCACCGCCGAGCGGATGTCGGCGCGCCGGGCGTACGAGGTGGGCCTGGTGTCGGAGGTGACGGAGCCGGGTGAGGCGGTGGCGGCGGCCCTGCGGTGCGCGGAGGTCGTCGCCGGATACCCGACACAGGCGGTGCAGGGCACGGTGCGGGCCTGCTGGGCGGCCCAGGAGGCGGCGCGGACGCACGCCCTGACGCACGCGCCGCACCTGATCTCGCTGGGCAACCTGCCCGCCGACCGGCAGTCCCGGCTGTTCGCCGGACGCCGGCCGGGCGGGTTCCGGGTGCGGTGAGCCCCGGCGCGGGGCTCAGAAGGAGGAGCTCACGAGGGGCTCAGAAGGAGGAGCGCTCCAGGTCGGTCAGCTTGCAGCTGCCGCCGCTCGCACCGCCGTCCTCGACCGCGCCGGCGGGCGCCTTCACGTCGATGGTGGCGGACTCGCCCGGCGGCACCGAGGGGATGAGGTTGTCCTCGGCGGTGTGCAGCACGCTGCCGCTCGCGTCCGTGAACTCCAGGTCGAACGTGTAGGAGTACGTGGCGGTGGAGCTGCTGTAGGTGGCGCGGACACGGGAGACGAGACCGTTGTCGTAGGTGCAGGTCTCGATCTTCAGATCCCTCGCGGCGCCGCGCTTGGAGCTCGACGAGCCGCCGGTCCCCACGGTGCTGCTGCCGCCCGAGGTGGACGAGGAACTGCTGTCGGAACCACCGGAGCTGCTGGAGCCGCCGCTGGAGCTGGACGAGCTGGACGAGGACGAGCCGCCCGAGCAGCCGCCGCCGTGGGAGCCGCGGGCTCCGGTGAGGGCGATGACGGCGACACCGAAGACGGCGACGGCACGGATATGACGGGACTTCACGTGTTCAACCGTTCCTAAAGACTGAGCGGGCGTGCGTCCTGTCGCCAGAACTCATGCTCAGCCGGACGCCCCGAACGGTGTTGGGTGTCCTGGTCGCCCGCGTTCGCTCCGCGTCCGGCACGCACGGATCGTGTCCGTGGTCCGGGGATGCGGGGGCGGGGTCCCTCACGCCCCGGGACGCCTGGTCGGGCCTGGACGGTCCGATGCCCCTGCTCATCGCTCCGGTGAGCAGGGGGCGGTGCCGTCCGTCGCCGGACCGGGTGCCCGAGGGCGCGCCTTCCGATCGCCACGGCTGCCGCGTCGTGGCGGGTGATCTTGCGGTTTGTGCTGGTGAGGGGTTGTTGCCAGTGCTGGGCGCCCCAGCGGCTGGTGTAGGCGGGGTCGACGGCGACGACGGGGATGCCGAGTTCGGCGGCCATCGACACCAGCCGGGCCCGCAGCCTGGCCACGGGCATGCCGGAGATGAGCCTGCGGAACTTCTTGCGGCGGCCGTGTTTCTCGCGGGTCGTCTCGGCGGTGAAGTCGAGGTCTTCGATGGCGATGGCGAGGTGATGGCGGCGGGCCCAGTGCAGCAGGCGGATCAGGGCGTGCCGGATCTGGGCATCGCGGTGGGCGGCGCTGCCGGATAGGTCGTAGCCGAACCGTCTCGGTACGCCTACGGGGTTGCCGTGGGCGTCCAGGCGCCAGGCGGCCAGGTGGTCGGCGTTGGTGTCGACCCCCACCAGACCGCCCGCGCGGACTGCGGCCAGCGGCACGCTCTGCACTGTGGGGGTGGTCCAGGAAGCGGTGAGGTACCAGCGGTCGCGTGCGGGGTCCTCGTGGATGCGGTAGGCCACGGCCCGGTTCGCGTGGATGCGGTCGGCCCACTGCTCACCCCGGTGCGCGAACCTCACGCGGGCGGTGAGCACGTACCGGCCGTGCGGGGCGTTCGCCAGATACGCAAGCGGGGCGGGGAGTTTGAGGGAGACCTCGCCCTCGGGGGTGACGCGGATGGTCTCGTTGCCGAACCGTTTGCCGGACTCACCGTCAGCCTTCAGGAAACGCCGCTCGGCCTGCCACCGGGTGCGCCACTGCTCCTCGGTGAGCCGGGCGGCCTCCAGGTGGTGGCGGGTGTTCAGCAGCCGCTTTCCGCCCCGCACCACACCTACCCGCCCGGCCTGCCAGTCCGCCCGGAGGGCTTGGAGCCGGTCGGTGAGCACGTGCAGACGACGGGACTTCGCATGCCACTCCCGCCTGCTGGCATAGCCGCCCGGGGCGTGCTTGCTGCCTTTCTCGCCCACCGGAAGCGACAGCCGGTGGGCGATCATGCGCACCCCCGCTTCCAACTGCTGGATGTGTGCGAGCTGACTCCGCCGGGCCAGCGCCCACTGATCATGCGTGGCCTTCGTGATGCTGCCGGCCCAGCGGGAGGACGACACCCCCGTCACCATCCGCTTACGCGCGGCCCACCCCTCGGCGTCATGGTCCAACCCCACCGCGCACCGGACCTTCAGATCCCGGGAGGCGAGACTGCCCAGATGATCGCCGACCAGGCGCAGTACGGTCTCGTCCTCCGCCGTCAGGTGCTTGAGCCGGTCACAGACCGCCACACCAGACGGGCCGACGGCGACGAACGGCACCGCCAGCTGCCGCAGCCCACCCAACCCCGATCACCCCGCCGTCCGCGCCCGTCGAACCCACCACGCTCCTCAACGACCCACACGGGCGAAGGTCACACATTCGACCGAGGAACCTCCGTTCACACCCGTGAGGCCATATGGGAAGCAGCCCTGACAGGCGATTGCCCCCAGGGGGAGGGGCGGCATGCCTCCCCCCGCCCCTGCGGCTCAGCGGGCCCGGTCGTGGACCCGGGCCGTCGCGTCAGTCGTGGGTGGGGTCGAGGTGCCAGACCGTGGCCTTGTCCAGCTTCACCGAGCCGTTTTCGGCGAAGACCTGGACCCCTTGGCTCGCGGGGTCGGGGAAGATCTGGTCGGTGATCACCGCTTCGCCGCCGCCGAAGACCTCGACGGACGACCAGTCGACGAGGACCCGCAGTGTGATCTTTCCGTTCACCGCCTTCAGGGGCGCGGTCTGGATGCCGGGGAAGGTGCCGCCGAAGTCGACGGCGCCGGAGCGGGTGCGGTCGACGTACAGCTCCTGGGTCGTGGTGTCGTAGCCGATGACGGTCTCCTCGCCCCCGGCGCCGGTACGCACCTTGAGCCCGAAGCGTGCGGCGTCCTTGACGGAGAACGTGGCCTCGATGTCGAGTGCCTTGCCGTCCGCGGCGGGACCGATCAACGCCTTCGACGTGTTCGTCACGGTGCCCGGGGTCGCGGTCGCCGGGGCCTGCCGCAGGGACTTCACGCTGCTCACCGGCTCGCTGGTCAGCCGGACCCGGCCGTCGACGGTGCGCAGCGCCATCTGGCGGGGGATGCTCTGCGCTCCGCGCCAGGGGGAGGTGGGGACGGCACCGGCGTAGTCCCAGTTGCTCATCCAGCCGATCATGTACCGCTTGCCGCCCGGGGCGTCCTCCCAGGACACGGCCGCGTAGTAGTCCTGGCCGTGGTCGGCCCAGTGGGCGCGTCGCAGGGTGGAGAGGGCGGGCGAGTCGGCGGCGGTGAACCGGTCGGCGAGGATGTGGCCCCAGCCGCCGGTGTTCATGTCGACGAGTTGGATCCGCGCCTTCTTGCCGAGGTAGGGGCGCATGTCGAAGGAGGCCCAGTCCAGCTTCTCGCTGTCGGTGCCGGTCGCGCTGCGGACGACCTGCCCGTCGACGATCAGGTTGACGGAGGTCTCCTGGGAGCCGGGCCGGACCCGGGTGTCGGACAGCGTGATCTGGTCGGCGTTGATGTGGCCCCAGCCGCCCGTGTTGTCGTCGACCACCCTGATCCGCGCCTTCTTGCCGGCGAGGTCCCGGACGTCCCAGGAGGCGGCTTCGAGTGCCTCGGCGTCCTTCCCGGTGGCGCTGCGGACGACCTGGCCGTCGACGAGGAGTTCGAGGGCGGTGGGGTTCGCGGAGCCGGCGGGGTGGTTGCCGCCGCCGATGAGGAAGTTGACGTACCGCTTGTCGAGGGTGAACTCGGGCGAGGTGAGGGTGCCGGTGCCGGAGTCACCGTTCAGGAAGGTGTTGACGAGGCCGCCGCCCTGGAAGCCGGAGACCTGCTGCTGACCGGGAAGCGTGCCGGTGGCCGGTGCCGGGCCGAAGGCGTCGCCGGTCGCCGTCCAGTCGCCGTAGGTGGAGCCCTCGAAGTCGGCGAGGACCTTCCCGGGCTGGTGCGGGTGCCGGCCGCCGCCGACCTTGAAGTTCAGGTAGGGGCTGTCGACGGTGAAGGGGGGCGAGGTGAGGGTGCCGGTGGTGGCGTCCCCGGAGTGGAAGCTGTTGGCGAGGCCCTCGCCGTCGAAGCCGGTGACGGTCTGCTGCCCGTCGAGCGTCCCGGCCGCCGGTCCCGGCCCGAACGCGGTGCCGGTGGCCGTCCACGAGCCGAAGCCGGGGCCCTCGAAGTCCTGCACGATCGTCCCGGCGGGCGGGGTGTAGGTGCCGTCGTCGTCGGGGGTGAACTTCGTGCCGTCGAAGTCGCCGACGAAGTACTGGGCCGCCGAACCGCCCGCGATACCCCCGGGGTTGAGGTTGACGACCAGAACCCACTTGATCTTGTTCGTGTCCCCGTCGACGGCGAGGGGGAACAGGTCGGGGCACTCCCACACACCGCCCGTCGCGCCGGCCGGGCCGAACTCGCTGAGCTGCGTCCAGTCCTTGAGGTTCTTGGAGGAGTAGAACCGCACCTTGTGCTCGGCGGACAGCGACACCGTCATCAGCCAGCTCTTGGTCGGCGCGTACCACTGGACCTTCGGGTCGCGGAAGTCGCGCGAGCCGATGTCGATGACGGGGTTGCCCTGGTACTTGGTCCAGGTGCGGCCGCGGTCGGTGCTGTAGGCGAGCGCCTGGGACTGTACGCCGGTGGTTCTGTCGTGCCTGGTGTAGATCGCCACCATGGGCGGGTTCTTCTTGGTGCCGAACCCCGTGGTGTTGTTCGTGTCGACGACGGCGCCGCCGGAGAACACCATCTCCTTGTCGTCGTGCGACAGGGCGAGCGGCAGCTCCTTCCAGTGCACGAGATCCGTGCTCACGGCGTGGCCCCAGGACATGTCGCCCCAGGAGTCGCCGCTCGGGTTGTACTGGTAGAAGAGGTGGTACTCGCCCTTGTAGTACACCAGGCCGTTGGGGTCGTTCATCCAGTTCTTCTGCGGAGTGAAGTGGAACTGGGGACGATAGGTCTCGGAGTACGGCGGGGCGTCGGCCGCGGCGGCCTGAGGGGCGAGCAGGGGCGCGGACAGGGCGCAGACGGCTGCCACCGCCGCGATCGTCCGCACGCGGGCAGGCCGGGATACACGTCCAGAGCTCATGGCGACTCCTGTGATGCGGTCACCCACGCAGCACGACCTGCGGCGGGTGACCCGACGATGTGGCGCCCTGGCCCGCGCTGTCGTCCACACCGCCGACCAGAGAGTGTCAGCGTTGACATATGTCAACGCTGACATCGAGTGGCCCGATGATGAGCGCCATCCGGCCAACACGTCAATGGTTCGCGCGGGATTGCCCGGCACGGTTTACGGTTTGTGCGTCACCCAGAGCAGCTCCGCCGGCCAGCGGTGTGCCCAGTCGGGTGGGTCCGTCTCGTTGTAGCCGTTGGGTGTTCCGGGTTCGGGCCGCGGCTCGATGAGGTCGTCGATGACGAGACCCGCGCCGCGCAGCACCCTCACCCAGTCGCCGTACGTGAGCTGATAGCTGGTCGCGCCGTCGCCTTCGTCGATGCCGTTCAGCCCGAAGTAGTCCTTCTGTAGCGTCGTGGTGACACGGCTGGCGGCTTCGTCGTAGCAGGCTTCGAACCAGGGGCTGGCGACGTTGAACACCAGGCGCCCGCCTCGGACCAGGACACGTGCGGCCTCCGGGACGGCCAGGTGCGGGGGTGCCCAGCTGAGCCCACCGAAGTCGCAGAACACCAGGTCGAAGCTGCCGTCGGCGAAGGGGAGTTGTTCGGCGGCGCCCTGCACCAGCGGGTAACGGGCCGCTCCCATCGCGTCCGCCGCCGCGGCGAGTTGGGCTTCGGACAGGTCGAGTCCGACCACGGTGGCGTCCTCGGCGGCGAGCGCCCTGGACCACTGGCCGGCACCGCAGCCGAGTTCGAGGACGCGCTTGCCGGTGACGTCGCCCAGGGCGCCCAGGTACGCGTCGGGGACGGAGTACATGCCCCACAGCCGGGGGGCGGCGCCGATCTGCGGGTCGTGCCGGTGCTGGTAGTCGGCGCTGATCCGGTTCCAGAGCCGCCGGTTGGCGGGAATGCTGTCCACACGCCGGCTCCAGCACCGGGTGCCGGGGTCGGTCAACCGGATTCGGGCACCGCCGGCTTGCCGGTCAGGACGTTGGTGACGGCGCGTAGTGGCGGGCAAGGGCGGTGGCGAGGTCGTTGAGGTGAGCCCTGGCTTCGGTGGGGCCGTGCACGGTGATGGTGCTCCCGAACGGCAGGAGTTCTCGCACGTCCTCCAGGCGCAGGAAGCGGATCGTCACCTTGTGGCCGGTGGCGGACCGGCCGGTGCCGGACCGGGCGGTGCCGGACCGGGCGGTGGCCGCCGCGTCTTCATGGTCGTCCCGGACGAGTCGTTGGCCGAAGATCCGTCGCGCTCGCTCGATCTGGGTCAGGTCGACGGTGGCGCTGACCTCTACCACGTGGTGGTGTTCCCACTGATCGACGAGCGCTGCGGCGACGGTGGCCAGGGTCTGGTTCTCGCGGATCCGTCGCGGCTGGTCGACTTCCTTCCACGCCGTGATCCGTTCGAGCCGGTACATCCGTGGCTCTCGGGCACGGTCGGCGACGAGGTACCAGATGCCGGCCTTGGCGAACAGTCCGTAGGGATCCACGACCCGGCCGCGTGGGCATGACTGGCGCGGGCTGTCGTACTCGATCCGTAGTCGGTGACCTCGCCGCACCGCGCCGATCAGCGAAGCCGGAGTCGTGTCGGAGGCTCGTCCCTGACGCCAGGGACGGCTGTCCACGTGCACCACGTCGGTGAGCGGCAGGAGCTCCTGACCTCGACGTGACTGTGCGGCGGCGATCTTGGAGAGCGCGCGCCGGCTTTCGACCGAGGCGTCGAGCTCCGCACGTTGCCTCTCATCCAGCCCGGTGAGCAACAGATGATCGCGCTCGCCCGGGGTGAGCCGCGTGAGGTCGAAGCCGGACCCGGGCAGCATGGTCACGCCTCCGAGGCGGCCCCGGTGCGCGGTCACCGGCAGACCGGCGTCACGGAGCCAGTTCAGGTCCCGGGTGACGGTGCGAAGGGACACCCCGAGCGCCGAGGCGAGTTCCTGAGTGGTCACGGCATCCCTCGATGCGAGGAGCAGCATCAGGGAGAAGAAGCGGTCTGGGGTCACCCACCGATTTTCCCAGGGAATTGCGACAGGATACGGCGCATATCCCGGTCAGGCTGGTGGACGCGTACCTCCGACCAACGAGAAGGAACCACCATGACCACGTCCGTCGTGTCCATCGTCTACGTGAACGACGCCCCCGCCGCAGCGCGCTTCTACGGCGACCTCCTCGGCATGAGCCCCTCGTTCGAGACGCCGGGCTACATCACCTTCGACCTCGGGCCGGGCGCCGACCTCGCCGTCTGGTCCGGCCACGTCGAGGACCTGTCACCGGAGGTCCCGCGCACCAGCGAGGTGTGCCTGGCCGTCGACGGCGGACCCGACGACGTCAGCGCGATCTTCGAGCAGTGGAACTCCAAGGGGGTCACGATCCTGGCCGAGCCTCGTGACGCGGGGTTCGGGCTGACCTTCGTCGCGGCCGATCCCGACGGGAACCGTATCCGGGTGGCGCTGCGGGACTGAACGGCCGCGATGCGGCGGGCGCGCACTACAGGTGTCGCGCCTGCCGTCATCCGCCGAGGGGGGCCGTGGGGGCGCGCTCGGGCTCGGGTATCCCCGTGGCGGCCTTGCAGGTCACGTCCTTCGCCGGCAGCTTGCCGGTGGTCAGGTAGGCCGTGGCCTTCTTGTCGGCGCACGACATGAAACCGTAGATGCCGTGTCCGACGCCTCCGGTGACCGTGACCATCTTCGCCCCCTTCATGCCACGGCGCATGCCCTGGCCGCTGGCCAACGGCGTCTGGGAATCCCACTCGTTCTGAAGGATCAGCGCGCCGACCTTGTTGTCGACCCTGGTGGCGGGCTCGCTGCCTTCCTTCTTCCAGAAGGCGCACGGCCTGATGTTGGACGCGAAGTCGCCGTACACCGGGTACGCGGCCTTGTCCCGGATCGCGTCACGGCGGTACTGCTCCGGATCACGCGGCCAGTCGCGCGTGTCGGCGCAGACGATGGACCAGAAGGCAGCCTCTTCGTTGTCCGAGGGCACGGCACTGCCGAACGAGGACGGAGCCTGCTCAGGTGGGTTGAGGTCCTGGCCGGCGGACGGGGCTTTGCCCTCGGCGGCCTTCTTCACCTTGGCGATCAGCTCGGCGGCGTCGCGCACGTAGAAGAACCCGAGGCGGCTCTGGGCGCGGATGTCGGCGCCGGTCAGTGAGGTGCCGTCGAAGCGGATCGGCTTGCGGTCGGCCCGGGCGACCAGGTCGTAGAACGTCGTGCGGACCGCCTGGGGAGTGCTCCCCAACTTGTAGTGGGAGTTCCGCTGGGCCGTCCACTGGGTCCACCTGGTGAAGGCGGGCTCAGCGCCCTCCGCGAAGAGCCGGAACGTGCCGCGCCAGACCCGGGCCGGGTCCGCGGCGCTGTCCAGCACGAAGCGGTCGGAACGCTCGGGGAACATCTGCGTGTAAACGGCACCGAGGTAGGTGCCGTACGAGATCCCGAAGTAGGAGATCTTCTTCTCGCCGAGCACGGCACGGATCACGTCCATGTCCCGGGCGGTGTTGCGGGTGGTGATGTGCCGCAACGTGTCGCCCTGCTTGGCGTAGCACTTCTCGGCGACGGTCCGGGCCCACTTGACGTCCTTGGCGAACGTCTCGGCCTTGTAGGGCCGCTCCCGGTTCTGCTCCTTGGACGTCAGGCCACAGCTGACGGGGGAACTCCGGCCGACGCCCCGCGGGTCGAAGCCCACGAGGTCGTACTTCCTCGTCACGGACTTCGGCAGCATGTTCGCCATGTTCGCCCGACATGTCGAGGCCCTCGGTGGCCGGGCCACCCGGGTTGAGCAGGAGCACGCCGCGACGCTCGCTCTTGGTGCTCGCCTTGACCCTCGATATGGCGAGGTCGAGCTTCTTGCCGCCCGGGCGGCCGTAGTCGAGCGGAACCCTGATCGTGGCGCACTGGAAGGCGGCCGGCCGCGCCTTGGCGCAACGGTGCCAGGCCGGCTTCTGCCGGAGGTACGAGCCGAGCCGAGCCCCCGTGGCGGGCGCCGTGGTGGGGGCGAGCACGGGAACCAGGGTGCCGACGACGCCGGCAGCCAGGAGGAGGGCCATTCGACTTCTTCGCACAGGGACGGTCCTCCGGGTCGGCGTGTTGGTACGCGCCGACCCTGCCGCGAAAAGGAGTTGGACGCATCCATCGCACAGCCAGAGCTTCTCCTCCTGGGGATGGAGGGGGACTCTCCGCCTGTGGATGGAGGGGCCGGTGTGACAGATGCTCCCTGAGCCGCCCACACCACCGCGCTCAGGGACGGCGCCCCAGTTCATTCACGGGAAAGCCCTCGGCTGAGCGCGCCGCTCTTGGCCCCGTCGAGGAAGGCACGCCAGCCGTCAGGGGTGAGGTGAAGGAGGGGACCCCGGGGGTTCTTGCTGTCACGGACGGCTCGGCCGCCGGTGGAGAGAAGGGCGACCTCGATGCAATCGCCCTGTCCTCCGGAGTACGACGACTTCCGGAAGGGGCCTATCAACTCAGCGGTCACGACGCATCGTCCTTGCTTCTCTGTAGTGCGCGCCTGATGAGCTGCGCGCTCGCGTCAGGTGCCAACGCCGCCGATCGTAGTTGGTCGAAGGCGAGGGTGTAAGCGGCGAGGTCTTCGGGCGCCTCAAGAATCGAGGTACCTCGCAGGTTCTCCAGCGTCACCGCCTCAACGACGGCCGCGTCGTCGAAGCTGAAGGACGCGAACGCGGAGATCTCGCCGGCCATGGTGCCCGCGCTCAGGGGGAGCACCTGAATCGTCACGTTCGGCCTCTCCCCCACCTCAAGAATCCGTTCCAGCTGCGATCGGTGGATCTCGGCACGCACCAGAGAGTGGATGATCACGGGTTCCCAGAGGATGGCCGTGTACGCCGCCCCGCCCTCCTCGATCTTCGCCTGCCGCACCTCGCGCACCTTGACCATCTGCCCTACGCGTTCCGGGGCTACGTAACTCGGGCTGGACTTGATGACGGACTCCGCATACGCGGGTGTTTGCAGCAGGCCCGGCACCAGTGCTTGTGCCCACACTCGGATATAGGTCGCGTCGTCTTCCAGGGAGATGTGATCGAGGTAGTCGGGCCGCAAGCGCTCCGCATGTTCGAGCCACCAGCCACGCCGGTTGGACCGCTTCGCCAAGTCCTCCAGTTTGCGGAGGACTTCGGGATCACTCACGCCGTAAGCATCCAGCAGTACCCGGATCTCCAGGATGCGCGCCGTCACATGCCCGCTCTCTATACGGCTGACCCGCGCCTGATCCACACCGAGCACGCCTGCCGCATAGGCCTGGTCGATCTTGGCGGCCTTCCGATACCTCTTCAGTGCAGCACCAAGTCGCCTACTGCGCACGGTCGGCCGTCCCCTGCGGGCATTGCTTCCCCTCTCCTGCGAGAACTGGTACCGGCTCGCTCCACTCTAGGGGGCGTCATCACCAAGGAGGGAATCTGACATATATGAGACCGTTCTGCTTGTGGTCAACGAGATTTGAGCTCTAGCCTCATGAGTACGCGCCGCTACAGCGCGTGACTTGACTGCACGTCAGGGGGTCTCCTCGCCATGCCCGCACTCTCCCCTCGCCCCTCCCACCCGCGCCGTGACTCCTTCCGCATCCCCAAGCGCAGACGGCACGTCCCCGAGGCTCGGGCCGAGGTGCGGCGGATCCTCAAGGACTGGGCGGTCGGTGGGGAACTCGCCGACGACATCGCCACCGTCGCCACCGAGCTCGTCTCCAACGCCGTACGGCACTGCCAGGTGCCCCTCGCCGAGATCGAGGTGACCCTCTCGATCCGGGGCTGCGGCCTGCTCGTCGAGGTGGCGGACCCTGACCGGGGGCGGCTCCCGGCGCCTCGTACGGAACACGGCCCGGAGGGCGACGGCGGGCTCGGGCTCGTGCTCGTCGCCGCGTTGGCGGAGCGGTGGGGATGCGAGGCCCGGCCGTTCACCAAGTCCGCGTGGGCCTACTTCCTCGTGCCCGGCGAGTCCGGCGAGTCCGGTGAGTCCGGGTGCGACCAGTAGCCCTGCCGCCGCTCAGCCCCGAACGCGCCCGGTGGCGCCGCTGGGCCGCGCGCTCGGAGCGGCATCGGGCCACGCACGGCCGGTGGTTGCCGATGCTCCCGCGCGAACCGTGCTGGGAGCGGGCGCGTCCCCATAGGAATGTGCGCACCGAGGAGCCTGTGCACGCGGAGCGGGAGCTCGTACGGCCGTACGTCGCGGCCTACTTGAGAGAGGAGCGGCCGAGATGGGCATGAGGGAGGCAGCGCCGGGGGCGCGGCCCGAGCAGCCGGACCCGGTCAGGGCCACGTTCCACGCGTGGCTCGACCACGTCCTCGTCTGCGACGACGGCTGTCGGGTCCCGGCACGCCACTGCTACCACTCGGCTCTGCTGGGCGACCGCCACCGCGAGGCCACGAGAGCCGCGCGTCCCCGGCGATGAACCGGTGGCGGCGCGTCGGCGGCGGACGCGCGGGCCGCCGACGCCAGGGGTGGGCGCTGGTTCACCAGGCCAGCACCCCGTGCCGGTCGCGGAACGTTCCGGTCGGGCCGTCCGCGCCGATCGTCGCGAGTTCCACGATCGCGTCCGTGCCCTCGGTCACCGTCTGGGGGCCGCTGTGGCCGTTGAAGTCGGTCGCGGTGTAGCCGGGGTCGGCCGCGTTGACCTTCATGTCCGGCCAGGACTTCGCGTACTGCGTGGTCAGCATGGTCACCGCGGCCTTCGACGCCGTGTAGAGCGGCGCGAGGTTGCGGCCCTCGGCGCGCTCGGGGTCGTGGGTCAGCGCGAACGAGCCCATGCCGCTGGACACGTTGACGATGACGGGGTTCGCGGACTTGCGCAGCAGCGGCAGGAACGCGTGCGTCACGCGGACGATCCCGAGGACGTTGACGTCGAAGACGGTGCTCGCGTCGGCGGCGGTGAGCTGGTCGGCGGGGAGGTGCGGCCCGAAGACACCCGCGTTGTTGATCAGGACGTCGATGCCGCCCTCGCGCGCCTCGATGTCCTCGGCTGCGGCGGCCACCGACGCGTCGTCCGTCACGTCGATCTGGACGAAACGGGCACCGAGGGCGTCGGCGGCCCGCCGGCCGCGCTGCGGGTCACGGGCGCCGACGAGGACGGTGTGACCGGTCTGGATCAGGCGGCGGGCGGTCTCGTACCCGAGGGACTTGTTGGCTCCGGTGATGAAGGTTGTCGTCATGCGTCCACCCTCGGCGCGTGCCGAGAGGACAACCAGTGCCCTCCGCGACGGTAGGACTGCTGGTACCAGGCACGACGTCCGGTCGGCGGACACAATGGGTGGGTGGACGAGACCCTGGGCACGGCCGAGACCTTGGGCACGGCCTTGCGCCGCTGGCGCGACCGGCTTTCCCCTCTCGACGTCGGGCGGACCGCGCGGCCCGGACGACGTGCGGTGGGGTTGCGGCGCGAGGAACTCGCCGAACTCGCGGGACTGTCGGTCGACTACGTGGTGCGGCTGGAGCAGGGCCGCGCCACGAGCCCTTCGGCGCAGGTCGTCGCGAGCCTGGCCAGGGCGCTGCAACTGCAACCCGTCGAGCGCGATCACGCGTACCGGTTGGCGGGCCTCCTCCCGCCCCAGGAGGGGACGGTCTCCACGCACGTCCCGGCGGGGGTCCAACGGATGCTGGCGCGCCTCGGGGAGTTCCCGGTGGGTGTGTTCAGTGCCGACTGGACCCTGCTGTCGTGGACTCCCGCGTGGGCCGTGCTGATGGGCGACCCCGGCATGCGGACGCACCGCGAGCGGAACCTGGTGCGGTCGGTGTTCGCCGCGGGGGCCGGAAGCCTCGCCGCCTGGCCCGTGCTCCAGGACGGCGACACCTTGAAGACCGCCCTCGTCGCCGATCTGCGCACGGCCCTCGTCGGCCACCCCCGCGACCGCGGCCTCAACGACCTCGTCGAGGAACTGCGGTCCGCCAGCGCGGAGTTCACCCGGCTGTGGGACGAGGGAGCGGTCGGCCCGCACGTCTCGGCCCGCAAGACCGTCGTGCACCCCCAGGTCGGCGAGGTGACGTGCGACTGCGACGTCCTCACCGTCCCGGGCTGCGACGTCCGCCTCGTCGTCTACACGGTGGCCGCGGGTTCCGCCGACGCGGAGAAACTGGAGTTCCTGCGCGTCACGAACGGCCTCCGCACCGACGGCCCCCTGCCCCCGGCACCCGGCCTGCACTCCACGCCGTAGTCCCAGCAGGCCGACCCGCACTCCACGCCGTAGCCCCAGGCCCGACGCCCGCCCTCAGCTCGTGCGGGCCGTCCCCGTCCCCTTCTCCGCGTCCAGCGCGTACACGCAGCGGTCCTTGCTGCACGCGTACACCACGCCGTCCTTGACCACCGGGGAGCCGGTGATCTCCCCGCCCGTCGCGAGCTTCCACCGCAGGCGTCCGTCGTCCGCCTTCAGCGTGTAGAGGAGGTGGTCGGTGGAGCCGAAGTGGATACGGCCCTCCGCCACCGACGGGGCGCCGACGATCTCGCCGCCCGCCTGGAAGCGCCACTTGGGTGTGCCCGTGACCGCGTCGAGGGTGTAGAGCCCCTTGCCGCTGCCGACGTGGACATGCCCGGCGGCCACCAGGACCGGCTCCAGGGAGGAGCGGGACTCCGTCGCGATGCGCCAGCGGTCGCGGCCGTCGGTCGCGTCGAGGGCGTAGACCGTGCCGAGGTAGTCGGCGAGGTAGACGCCGCCACCCGTGACGGCGGGGCCCGGCGCGAACGTCGGCGCGGACAGGAACACCGCCGGTGCCTCGAAGTGCCAGCGGACATGGCCGCTCGCCACGTCGATGGCGAGGACCCGGCTGCCCGCGGAGACGTACACATAGCCGTCCGCCGCCGGGGTCAGCCGGACGGGGACACCGCCGCAGGACGCCGCGTCGCCGATGGGGTACGACCAGCGCTCCTCACCCGTACGGGCCTCCAGGGCACGCAGCCGGGCGTCCTTCCAGACGTAGACCGTGCCGTCGTGGACGAGCGGCCCGGCCTCGGGGGACTCGAAGTCGGTCTGGGTGCCGGTGATCTCCCAGAGCTTGTGCCCGTTGGACGCCTCCCAGCCCTGGACGCCGCCGCCCCGCGTGGCGGTGACGACGGTGCCCCGGTCGGCCTTCAGCGAGTACACCCACGCGTCGGTGGACAGCCGCCACAGGTCGGCGCCCTCCCGTGCGTCGAGCGCGAAGAGCGTGGGGCCGTCGGAGGCGTGGATACGGCCGTCCGCGACCGCCATCGACCAGGCGACGTCACGGGTCTTGAAGCGGCGCCGCCCGGTGGCCACGTCCAGGGCGTGCACCTCGAAGGAGGTGACGTAGACGAGGTCGCCTGCGACGGACGGGGTGCCCCACACATCGTTCGACATGCGGAAACGCCAGGGGCGCCAGCCGGAGGCGGCCGGCTCGTGCGCGGGGTGGGCGGTCACGGCGGGCGCCGGGTCGGCGCCGTTCACCCCGGCGCGGGGGCGCGACCAGGACGCGGCGAGACCCGCCTCGGGCGGGGGTGCCTTCACGGCGGCGGCGCGGGCGTCGGCGACCCGCGGACCGGGCCCGATGGGCACCTGCGCGCCGGCCAGCCGTACCGGCCCGGTGTCGGGGGCGCCGACCGGGACGGGCGCCGGGTCGTACGAGGGCGGGGGCGGCACGGGGGCCGGGGCCGTGGGCCGGCCCCCGCCGCTGCGGCCGCCGGAGGTCTGGCCCGGCTTGGGGGACGGGCGCCCGCCACGGCGGGACTCGATGAGGCCGACGGCCTTCTCGGGCAGCCACGCCGACGCCGTACCGCTGTCGTCGGACCCGGAGCCGAAGAGATGGGGGGCGAGCTGCGCCTGGAGGTCGGCCGGGCCCGGCCGGGCGGTCGGGTCCATCTGCATACAGGACTCGATGAGGGGCCGCAGATCGTCCGGGAGCCCGGACAGGTCGGGGCCCTCACGCAGCAGCATGAAGACGGTCTCGACGGGGTTCGCGCCGTGGAAGGGCGCGTGCCCGGTGGCCGCGAAGACGAGCATCGACCCGAGCGAGAAGACGTCGCTGGCGCCGGTGACGCTGCGCGAGTCCTTCGCCTGCTCGGGGGACATGTACGCGGGCGTGCCGACGGCGACGTTCGTCATCGTCAAACGGGTGTTCGAGACGCCGGAGGCGATACCGAAGTCGATCACGCGGGGCCCGTCCTCGACGACGAGGACGTTCGACGGCTTGAGGTCGCGGTGGACGAGACCGGCGCCGTGGATCGACTGGAGGGCCTCGGCGACGCCCGCGGCGAGCCAGCGGACGGCCTGGACCGGCATCGGTCCGCAGTCGTTCACTATCTCTTCCAGCGAGGGCGCGGGGACGTACGCGGTCGCCAGCCACGGCACGGCGGCCCGCGGGTCGGCGTCGACCACGGCCGCCGTGTAGAAGCCGGACACCGCGCGGGCCGCCTCGACCTCGCGCGTGAACCGCACCCGGAAGAGCTGGTCCTCCGCGAGTTCCGTCCGCACGGTCTTGATCGCCACGCGCCGACCCGACGCCGAGCGCGCCAGATAGACCAGCCCCATGCCGCCGGCACCCAGCCGTCCCAGCACCTCGAACGGCCCGATCCGCCGCGGATCGTGCTGCGTCAGCTGATCCACTTGCCCTGCCACCTCCCCGTACGGCCCGCGTCACCCACGTTGTGTGCGCGACCCCGTGCAGCGTCTCACCACCGCACCGCCCTGGCGGCACGCACCCCGATTCTTCCTGTACCGGGGGCAGGTTGCGAACCCGGGGGCGGAACGGGGTGTCTCAGGACAAAATCACGTCGTCCGCTCCGTGGGAAGCGGGGGCCCGCATGATGGAACACCGCGAGCGGGGGCGTACCACCGGCGCACAACCCCCTCACCCGCCCCCACGGCACTCCCCAAGACCTACCCGTACGACGTTGGCGCGACAGCCCCTCAGCCTTCGTCTTCGCGGTTTTCGTCCCCTTCCAGCCGCAGATCGTCAGGGAGCTGCTCCTTCTGGCCCTCCTCCTGCGGTGCCTCCCGCCAGTCGTCCCCGGCCCTCCGCTGGAGCAGCGCGAACGACGCGCCTTGATTGTCCGTGACGACCGCCACATTTCCGTACGACGTATCGAACGGCGGCACCTGGACCCGCCCGCCGAGCCGGGTGACCACACCCAGGGCGGCCTCGCGGTCCTCCGTACCGAAGTGGACGAGGAAGTGCGGCGGCATCTCGGCGGGGAACACCTCGGTGACGGCGGCCCGCCCGAAGTCGGGGTCGGCGTCGGGCCCGAAGAGCGCGTCGTGGAAGAGGTGCGCGTAGAAGGTGTTGGCCGCCTTGGTGTCCCGCGTGTACAACTCCGCCCAGGCGAAGGTCCCCGGCTCGTGCCGCCGCCCGAACCCCGGGTGCGTGCCCGCCTGCCACAGCCCGAACACGGCCCCCTCGGGGTCCGTGGCCAGCGCCGCGACCCCCAGGTCCCCGACCGGGGTCGGCGTCGTGATCACCTGTCCGCCGGCCGCCCTCAGCCGCGCGGTGAGCGCCACCGCGTCCGGCGTCGCGAAGTGCGGCGTCCACACGGTGGGCATCCGCCCGTCGGGCTTGGGCACGAGCGCGGCGACGGGGGCGAGGGGGACGTCCGAGGGGGCGCCCTGGGCGATGTCCGAGGGGGCGTCGGACGAGGTGGGGGACGCCTCTGGGAGGTACGCCCAGACCTCGTGCGCCCCGTCGCCGGGAGCCACCTTGAACGTCCACCCGAAGAGCTCGCCGTAGAAACGCTTCCCGGCCTCCACGTCGGGAAGCTGCACATCGATCCAGCACGGAACGCCCTCGGGGTACATACCGCCAAGCTAACGGCGCCCCACGCCCCCCGCGCGCGGAGCGGGTGCGTGCGGGTGGCCGGCGGCGCGGGGCCCGCCCCGGCGCACCCGGCAGCCCCGGCGCACCCACTCGCCCCTCGTACCCGCCCGCCCCGCTTCTCCTGCGCAGCGAAAGAAACCCGCCACCCCGCTGCCCGTCGCGTCCCGAGAAGCCCTTGGTGAAGCCCGTACTCCCCATTTGCAGTCGGCCGAATCGCGCTCCGATCACCCCTCGGTAAGCTGACGGCATGACAGGACAAGTGCGTACCGTCGACGGCCGCGTGGCCGGCCGACGTGGGCAGGCGACCCGGCAGAAGCTGCTCGACTGCCTCAGCGAGATGCTCAGCTCCTCCCCCTACCGGGACGTCAAAGTCATCGATGTCGCCCGGAAGGCGGGGACTTCGCCCGCGACCTTCTACCAGTACTTCCCTGACGTCGAGGGCGCTGTCCTGGAGATCGCGGAGCAAATGGCCGCCGAGGGGGCGACGTTGACGTCCCTTCTCGAAGGGCGCTCCTGGGTGGGCAAGGCCGGCTGGCAGACCGCCCAGGAACTCGTCGACGGCTTCCTGGAGTTCTGGCGCAAGAACGACGCGATCCTCCGGGTCGTGGACCTGGGCGCCGCCGAGGGCGACAAACGCTTCTACAAGATCCGCATGAAGATCCTGAACTCGGTCACCAACTCCCTCTCGGAGACGGTGAAGGAGCTCCAGGCCAAGGGCCGGGTCGACAAGGACGTGAACCCGGGCGCCCTCGCCGGTTCCCTCGTGGCGATGCTCGCCTCGGTCTCCTCGCACCAGAAGGGCTTCCAGTCCTGGGGTGTGAAGCAGGCCGAACTGAAGCCGAACCTCGCCCTGTTGGTGCACCTGGGCATCACCGGCAAGAAGCCCACGAAGTAGCCGGGAGTGCCCCCGGCGGCCCCGGACGCGGATCCTGTCACGCCGGCGGCGCCCTCACCCGAGGGGCACCGCCCGCCGCGTCCTCACCACCGCCGGGACGATCCGGAACACCGCGTCCTCACCACCGTCGGGACGATCCGGAACACCGCGTCCTCAACGCCGCCGGGACGATCCGGAACACCGTGTCCTCACCGCGGGCTTATCCGGAACACCCGTATCTCCCGTTTCACCCGGGCCTGGTAGGTCGAGTACGGCGGCCAGAAGCGCAGCAGTTCCTTCCACGCCGCCGCCCGTTCCTCGCCCTGGAGCAGCCGCGCGGTGACCGGTACGTCCTCGCCCTTCCAGCTGATCACGGCGTCGGGGTGGGCCAGGAGGTTCGCGGTCCAGGCGGGATGGTCGGTCCGGCCGAAGTTGGAGCCGACGAGCAGCCAGCTCCGGCCGCCCTCCTCAGGCATACAGGCCAGCGGCGTACGGCGCGGCACCCCGCTCCGCGCCCCGGTCGCGGTCAGGACGATCCCCGGCAGCAGTTGTGCGCTGAGGAGCACCCTGCCCCGTGTCACCCGGTGCACGGCCCGGTCCAGGGCGGGGATGACATGGGGCGCCACCCGTGCGAACGCCGGAGCGGACGACACCTTCTGCACCCATCGCACGCCCACGTCCTTCAGCCCACTCGCGCTCTTCGAGGCCATCAGCCCCGCACCTCCTCGTCGTCGCCGCCGAAAATGCCCGCCAGCTCCGCCGCCCGCCCCCGCAACCGGTGCACGGGGCCGAGGAGCAGTGCCTCCGCCGTGGCGCGCTTGACGTACAGGTGCGCCTCGTGCTCCCAGGTGAAACCGAGGCCGCCGTGGAACTGGACGCCCTCCGCGGCGGCGGTCCGCAGCGCCTCCAGTGCCTGGGCGAGCGCCTGCCCGCCGACCCGCTCGCCGCGCACGCCGGCGCTCCACGCCGCGTAGTAGGCCGCCGACCGGGCGGCCTGCACACCCACGTACACGTCCGCCAGCCGGTGCTTGACCGCCTGGAACGATCCGATCGGCCGCCCGAACTGCTCCCGCTGCCCGACATGGGCGACGGTCCGCTCCAGGGCCCGGCCGGCCGCTCCGACGGCCTCGGCGGCGAGAGCGGCGGCGGCCGCGTCACCCACCCCGGCGAGCGCGGCCGGTACGTCCGCCTCGTCGTCCTCGCCCAGCAACTCGGCTGGGGTGTCGCGCAGTTGGACACGACCCACCGGCCGGGTCTCGTCGAGGGCGGTCTGCCGTACCCGTACGAGTCCGGCCGCCTCCGCCCGGACGAGGTAGATCAGGGTGCGTGACCGGGCGAATCCGCCGGTGTGGGCGGCCACGAGGAGCAGGCCCGCGCTGTGCCCGTCGAGCACCTGCGTGACCTCCCCGTACAGCCGCCAGCCGTCGCCGGACCGCCGAGCCTGCACTCCCCCGGCACGGCCGCCGCCGGCCCACGCGCCACGGTTGTCGCCGGTCAGGGCGAGCGCGGTGG
This sequence comes from Streptomyces sp. MA5143a, assembly GCF_900290235.1. GTDB lineage: Bacteria > Actinomycetota > Actinomycetes > Streptomycetales > Streptomycetaceae > Streptomyces. Next base: position 27,034 of record NZ_OLMK01000063.1, on the reverse strand, counting down.
CGAGGGCGGCGCCGGGGACGGCGAGCGCGGCGGTGAGCCGGCCCGTGGCGAGGAGGGGCAGGAGCCGGTCGCGCTGGCGGTCGGCGCCGAGGGCGAGGACGAGGGGGGCCGCGAGGAGAGCGGTGGCCGCCAGCGGCGAGGGGGTGAGGCCGCGCCCCAGTTCCTCGCAGGCGAGGGCCAGTTCGGTGACCGAGCAGCCGACCCCGCCGTACTCCTCGGGGAGCGCGAGCCCCGGCAGGCCGAGCTGTTCGGCGAGCGTCGTCCACAGCGCGGTGTCGTACCCCTCGCCGGTCCGTACGGCCCCCCGAACATCCTCCGGGCCGCTGCGCTTGAGCAGCAACTCCCGTACCGTGCGGCGGATCTCCTCCTGCTCGGCGGTGAAGCGGGCGTCCATGGGCGGGTCCCCCTCTGCTCACCCTCTGCTCGATCTGACGGTGCGTCATGTTAGAGCGGGAGGCGACGGAAGCACAGGTCCCCCACGGCAGCAATCTGATGTACCGTCAGATTCATGACCACTGCCGCCGTACCGGGGATCCGCAGGGGAAGGGCCGGTCGCCGCGAGGTGGCCGTCGTGGGGGTCGCGCTCGCCGACTGCGGGCGGGTGGACGACGCGACGCCGTACGCGCTGCACGCGCAGGCCGCCCGCCGGGCCCTGGCGGACGCGGGCCTGGAGCACACCGTCGTGGACGGGCTGGCGTCGGCGGGCCTCGGGACGCTGGCGCCGGTGGAGGTCGGCGAGTACCTCGGGCTGCGGCCGACGTGGGTGGACTCCACGTCGGTCGGCGGCGCCACCTGGGAGGTGATGGCGGCGCACGCGGCGGATGCGATCGCCGCCGGGCACGCGAACGTCGTGCTGCTCGTGTACGGCTCCACGGCCCGCGCCGACATCAGGGCGGGCCGCCGCACCGGCACCCTCTCCTTCGGCGCCCGCGGCCCCCTCCAGTACGAGGTCCCCTACGGGCACACCCTGATCGCCAAGTACGCCATGGCCGCCCGCCGCCATATGCACCAGTACGGGACGACCCTGGAGCAGCTCGCCTCCGTGGCCGTGCAGGCCCGGGCGAACGCGGCGGCGAACCCGGAGGCGATGTTCCGCACGCCGATCACCGTCGACGACGTGCTGTCCTCCGCGCCGATCGCGGACCCGTTCACCAAGCTCCACTGCTGCGTCCGCTCCGACGGCGGCGCCGCGGTCGTGCTGGCCGCCGAGGAGTACGTACGCGACTGCCGGCCCACGACCCCCGTCCGGGTACTCGGCACCGGGGAGCACGTCTCCCACACCACCATGTCCGAGTGGCCCGACTTCACCGTCTCCCCGGCGGCGGTCAGTGGCCGTCTCGCCTTCGAACGGGCCGGGATCCGCCCGTCCGAGATCGACTTCGCGGAGATCTACGACGCGTTCACCTACATGACGCTGGTGACACTGGAGGACCTGGGTTTCTGCGCGAAGGGCGAGGGCGGCGCCTTCGTGGAGAAGAACCGGCTGACCCTCACCGGGGACCTCCCCGTCAACACCGACGGCGGCGGCCTGTCCGCCCAGCACCCCGGTATGCGCGGCCTCTTCCTCCTCGTCGAGGCCGTCCGCCAGCTGCGCGGCGAGGCCGGCGAGCGGCAGCTCCGCTCCCCCGGCGGCGATCTCCCCCGCCTCTGTGTCGTCTCCGGCACGGGGGGCTGGTTCTGCTCCTCGGGGACGGTGGTCCTGGGGCGGGGGTGAGGGGGCCTTTCACTATGAGCGTCCGATCAGGGCGCAGTGAAAGGACCCCCAAGGGCCCGGCCCGGCAGAATCGGCGCATGAGCACTCCCGGCGCCGACGCCCCCACCGACTTCGTCCAGCTGCTGCGGACCCTGCGGGTCTGGGACCCCGAGGTCACCGAGCTGCCCGGCTTCGACCCGGCCGGGGCACCCGCCGCACCGGTCCCCCTGTTCACCAGCTGGTTCGCGGACGCGGTCGCGGCCGGGCAGCCGGAGCCGCACACCATGTCGCTGGCCACGGCGGACGAGGAGGGCAACCCGGACGTCCGTACGGTGATGCTGCACGACGTGGACGACCACGGCTGGCACTTCGCGACGCACTCCGGCAGCCGCAAGGGGCGGCACCTGGCGGCCCGCCCGTACGCGGCCCTCGGTTTCTACTGGCCGGTGCGGGGTCGGCAGGTGCGGGTGCGCGGCCGGGTCACGGTGGCCCCCGACGCGTTCGCCCAGGCCGACCTGCACGCCCGCTCGACGGGCGCGCTGGCCGCGGCCCTCGTGGGGCAGCAGAGCGCGGTCCTGCCCTCCCTGGCGGAGCTGGAGCGGGCGTCCGACGACGCCTGGGCACGGGCCGAGCGGGAGCCGGACGCGCGCGTCCCGTCCTGGACGGCGTACGCGGTCGAGCCGGACGAGGTGGAGTTCTTCCAGGGCGACGCCCGCCGACGCCACGTCCGGCTCGTCTACCGCAGGGCGGAGGGGGGTTGGGCCACGGAGCTGTTGTGGCCCTGAGGCGCTACGGACGCCTGGTGAGAGGGCCCGCGCGGCTGCGGGCCGTCCCCTGTCCATCGGCCCTACCGGTTCAGCCCTTCTCCCACACCGACACGTGACGGGTGCTGTCGCTGGTGAACGGCCGCCGGTCCCAGTCCTCCCAGCGGTCGCGCAACCGCATCCCGGCGAGCCGGGCCATGAGGTCCAGCTCGGCCGGCCACACGTACCGGAACGGGATCGAGAGGTGCGTCGCCCGCCCGTCGACGACGCGCACATGGTGCGACCGCATCCCCTGCGTGGCCACGTCGTACGTGTCGAAGCCCAGCCGGTCCGGGCCCACATGGAACGGCACCGCGTCCTGCCCCGGCGGCAGACTGCGCAGCGCCGGTACCCCGACCTCGATGACGAAGCAGCCGCCGGGCACGAGGTGCGCGGCGGCGTTGCGGAAGCAGTCCACCTGGGCGTCCTGCGTGAGCAGGTTGTTGATCGTGTTGAAGACGAGGTAGGCGACGGTGAACTCGCCGTCCGCGCGGGCGGTGGCGAAGTCCCCGATGGTCACGCCGATCGCGTCCCCACCGGGCTTGGCCCGCATCCGCTCCACCATGGCGCGCGACATGTCGATGCCGTGCACGGGGACGCCCGCGCGGGCGAGGGGCAGGGCGATGCGTCCGGTGCCGACGCCGAACTCCAGCGCGCGGGGCTTGTGTTCGGGCCGTCCGGACCGTCCGGGCTGTTCGGCGAGTTCCGCGATCAACGCCACGGCCGGATCCACCGTCTCCGGGGCGAACATCTCGGCGGACGTCTCGTCGTAGTGGGCGGCGACGGCCTCACCGAAGTAGCCGTCGGGGTCGTCGACAGTGGCGTACCCGTCGTCGGACGCCTGTGTCTTCACGTCGTCGGGGGTCTGCGTCTTCACGTCGTGGTCGGGTGTCCGTACGTTTCCGTGATCTCGTCCCTCTGCACGCATTCTCACGACCGTACCGAGGAGGGCCCGCCGCCCGCACGCGGATTTCACGCCCCTTCGGCCGGGGCCGGACGTTCCCGCGCGGCCCTCCCTATACGCCTACGTCCCCGCTGGGCTCGGGGTCGGTGGACAGGCGGGCGTGGAGGTGGGCGTCGCGGAAGGCGTCGTGTCGGCCCGCCTCCCACATCGCCCCGCGCAGGGTCCCCTCGTACGGGTACCCGCACCGCTCGGCGATCCGGCAGGACGCGTCGTGGCCGAGGGCGTGGTCGAGTTCGATGCGGTGGAGGCCGAGTTCGGTGAAGGCCCAGCGCGTGGCGAGGTCGACCGAGTGGCGGGCGACCCGCCGGCCGCGGGCCTCCGGCAGCACCCAGTAGCCGATCATGGCCCGCCGCATGAGCCGGTCGATCCCACTGAACCCGACCTGCCCGAGCGTGACCCCGCTCTCCGCGTCCACGACCCGGAACGTCGCGGTGCTCCCCTCCGCGTCGGTCTCCGTACGCCGCCGCAGCGACTCACGCGCCCCCTCGGGCCCCTCGTCCAGCATCAGGGGCGTGTTCCACCGCCGGAACTCCGGGTCGGAACGCCCCCGGAACCAGGCGTCCACGTCGGCGTCGGACTCGGCGTCCCAGGCGCACAGCACAAGCCCGTGCCCGCGCACCTCGGCATCGGACGCGGCCCCGGACGACTCGGCGGGCAATTCATCGGCACACGACTCAGGAGTACGACTCACACCGCCATTGAAACCGAGGCCGGCCGCCCCTGACCTACCGGGTCCCGCACACACGGAACACCGGCACCCAAAACTCCCCGGCCTCCCGGAACACCGCCTCCACCTCCACCCCCACCCGCAGGTCCGCCGCCGCGCACTCCACGACCTCGGTCATCATCCGCGGCCCCTCGACGAGATCGACGACGGCGGCGACGTAGGGGACCCGCTCCCCGAAGGGCGGCAGGTCGTTGCGGTGGACGACGGACCAGGTGTACAGCGTGGCCCGGCCGCTCGCCTGCTCCCAGCGCACGTCCTCGCTCCAGCAGTGGGGGCAGAACTCACGCGGGTAGTGGTGGGCCCGCCCGCACGCCCCGCACCGCCGTACGAGCAGCCGCCCCTCGGCGGCCGCCTCCCAGTACGTACGGCTGAAGGTGTCGGCCTCCGGCAGATCGAACCGGCCCCCGGCCCCGCCGGAGCCCATCAGAAGAGCCCCAGCGCGTTGTCGAGCGACCAGCTCTGCCACGACATCCCGAACAGCGCCACGACCGAGATCAGCGCCATCATCGAGTTCTGCCCCTGCTCGGCCCAGTCGTGGATCATCAGCACGAAGTAGAGGAGGTTGAGCAGCAGCCCCCCGACCAGCGCCACGGGGGTGAGGTAACCGAGGACCAGGCCGAGCCCGAGGGCGAGTTCGGCGTACGCGACGACATACGCCATGGTCCGGGGCCGGGGCCTCACCACCACGTCGAAGCCGCTGCGCACCGCCTCCCACCGGTGTTTCCCGGCCACCCCGGCCGCCCAGGCGATCCCGGCGCCCTGGAACCAGGTCTTCTTGTCCTTGTGCCGCCAGCTCTCCAGCCACCACAGCCCGAGCCCGATCCGCAGCACAGCCAGCCATTCACCACCGGAGAGCCAGACCGAGTCCATCGCTGCCGCCCTTCGAAACGCGTCCGCGCGGGATTTCTGACGGTACGTCAGTTCAGCGGATGGAAGAGGGAAGCGCAAGACGCGAGACGGACGCGCCACCCCCACCCACCTCACGCGCCCGCCATATTCCGGGAGACCTACGCCACAGACCTCACGCACTCCTCCTCAGCCGTGATCAATCCGCAACCAATTCCGGTCTTGACCGAGACCCATCAATGAGGGACGTGAATACGCTCGGCACATGGCCGACTCCAGAGCTTCCGCGACCCCCGCCTCCGACCACCCGGTCTATGTGATCGGTGGCGGTCCCGGCGGGCTGGCCGCCGCCCACGCGCTGCGTGCCCGGGGGATACGGGCCGTCGTACTGGAGAAGTCGAACGCGGTGGGCGCGTCCTGGCGGCGCCACTACGACCGGCTGCGCCTTCACACCACCCGGCGGCTGTCGGCGCTGCCCGGCCTGCCGATGCCGCGCCGCTTCGGCCGGTGGGTGGCACGGGACAACGTGGTGCGCTACCTGGAGAAGTACGCCGAGGTCCACGCGCTGGAGATCGTGACCGGCGTCGAGGTCACCCGCGTGGAGCGGAACCCCGACGGCACCTGGCTGCTGCGCGCCACCGGCGGCCGTGAGCTGACCGCCGGCGCGGTCGTCGTCGCCACCGGCTACAACCACACCCCGAACATCCCGGACTGGCCCGGCCGCGACACCTTCACCGGCGACCTGTCACACGCCTCCGCGTACCGCAACCCCGAGCCCTACGCCGGCCGTGACGTCCTCGTCGTCGGCATCGGCAACACCGGCGCCGAGATCGCCGTCGACCTCGTCGAGGGCGGGGCGAAGCGGGTACGGCTCGCGGTACGGACGGCCCCGCACATCGTGCGTCGCTCCACGGCCGGCTGGGCCGCCCAGTACAGCGCCGTCCTCGTGCGGCGGCTCCCGGTCGCCCTGGTGGACCGGATCGCCAAGCCGATGGCCCGGCTCAGCGTGCCCGACCTGTCCGCGCACGGGCTGCCCCGCCCCACCTCCGGCCTGTACTCGCGGGTCAACGAGGGCTCCATCCCCGTCCAGGACGTCGGCATCATCGACGCCGTCCGCAAGGGCAAGGTGGAGATCGTCGCCGCGGTGGAGAAGTTCGAGGACGGCAAGGTCGTCCTCGCCGACGGCTCGCACGTCGAAACCGACGCCGTGATCGCCGCCACCGGTTACCGCCGGGCCCTGGAGGGACTGCTCGGCCACCTCGACGTCCTGGACGAGCGCGGCAAGCCGGTCGTGCACGGAGCGCGCTCCCCGCGGAACGCGCCCGGCCTGTACTTCACCGGCTTCACCAACCCCATCAGCGGCATGTTCCGCGAACTCGCCCTCGACGCCGAGAAGGTCGCCAAGGCCGTCGCCCACACCGGCGGCGTCGCCACGCGCGACGCGGTCACCGTCCAGGTACGCGCCGCGCGCTGAACGGGGCGGCAAGGTCAGTTCACCGCCCGCACCGCCGGGTCGTCGGACGTGTCCGGGTCGAACCCGAGCCGTCCGCCCGGACGCCCGGACGCCGGGGAGGGGGGACGCTACCCGGCACGGTCGCGGCCGACCGACCGGTATACGACTGGCGGCCGCCCCGCGCGGGTACAACTCCCCGTACCGCCGCGTAACTTTGCCCGCACACCCATTCCTGACGCAGCGTCAGTTCAGTAATCTGAAATCTGACGCTGTGTCAGTTAGATGAGTGGTACGTGACCGCGTCACCTCAGTGAATTGGCTGTCACACAGGAGCGGGCGGACCGATGCTTGGATCAACCCACGGCACCCTCACCACCGACTCCCGCCGGGCCCGGGCCATCGCCTGCGGCGAGGCCCCGCAGCAGATCGTGCACGGCAGACCTGCCGAAGCCGGCGACCTGGACGTCAGCGGGCGCCCGCTGTACGCCGCCGTCCCCGATCTGGACCGGTTCTTCCGCCCCGAGTCCGTGGCCGTGGTGGGCGCCTCGGACGCGGAGGGCCGGCCCAACACCGGGATCACCCGGCAGTTGCTCGCCTGGGCCGAGCGGGTCGGCGCCCGACTGCACCCGGTGCACCCCACGCGTCCGTCCGTCTTCGGCATCCCCTGCTCCCCTTCCGTCGCCGACCTGCCCGAACAGGTCGACCTCGCCGTGCTGCTCGTCTCCGACCCCCTCCCGCTGATCGACGAACTCGCCGAGGCCAAGGTGAAGTTCGCCGTCGCCTTCGCCTCCGGGTTCGCGGAGACCGGCGAGGAGGGCGCCCTCGCCCAGCAGCGGCTGGCCGCAGCCGTCGCCCGCTCGGAAGGTCTGCGGCTGCTCGGCCCGAACACCAACCTCAACGCCTTCGAACGCTTCCGTGACGACCTGGACGGGCCCGCGATCGCACTGATCACCCAGTCCGGCCACCAGGGCCGCCCGGTCTTCTCCCTCCAGGAACTCGGCATCCGCCTCTCCCACTGGGCCCCCACCGGCAACGAGGCCGATCTGGAGACCGCCGACTTCATCTCCTACTTCGCCGAGCGCCCCGAGGTGGGCGCCATCGCCTGCTACATCGAGGGCCTCAAGGACGGCCGCTCCTTCCTCCTCGCCGCCGACCGGGCCGCCCGGCGCGGGGTGCCCGTCGTGGCCGTGAAGGTCGGCCGCACCGAGGCCGGCGCCCGCACCGCCGCCACCCACACCGGCAAGCTGACCGGCGCGGACGCGGTGGTCGACGCGGCCATGCGGCAGTACGGCGTGATCCGCGTGGACGGTCTGGACGAACTCCAGGACACGGCGACCCTGCTGGCCCGCGCCCGGCGGCCGCGCGCCGAGGCCCCGTCACGTCCGGTGGCCGACGGTGTCGTCGTCTATTCGATCTCGGGCGGCACGGGCGCGCACTTCGCGGACCTGGCGACGGAGGCCGGGCTGCGCCTGCCGAAGCTGTCGGAGGCCAAGCAGGCCGAACTGCACCAGTGGATCCCCGACTATCTGAACGTGGCCAACCCGGTCGACAACGGCGGACACCCGGTGGGCGACTGGCGCGGCCCCCGCATCCTCGACGCGATCCTCGACGACCCGGCGGTCGGCGTGCTGATCTGCCCCATCACCGGCCCCTTCCCGCCGATGAGCGACAAGCTCGCCCAGGACCTGGTGGACGCCGCCGAACGCACGGACAAGCTGGTGTGCGTGGTGTGGGGGTCGCCGGTGGGCACCGAGGACGCCTACCGCGAGACGCTGCTCGGGTCGTCGAAGGTGGCGACCTTCCGCACCTTCGCCAACTGCATCACCGCCGTCCGCGCCCACCTCGACCACGCCCGCTTCACCACCGCCTACCGCTCCCCCTTCGACGAGGCGCCGCGCTCCCCGTCGCCCTCCTTCCGCAAGGCCCGGGCCCTGATGCGGCCGGGGCAGCAGCTGAGCGAGCACGCGGCCAAGCAGCTGCTGCGCGCCTACGGGATACGGGTGCCGCGCGAGCAGTTGGTGACGAGCGCGGCGGCGGCCGTACGCGCGGCGAGCCTCGTCGGCTACCCGGTGGTGATGAAGGCGTCCGGGGCGCGGATCGCCCACAAGACGGAGCTCGGCCTGGTGAAGATCGGGCTGACCTCCGCCAGCCAGATCCGCGACGCCTATCGCGAACTCACCGACATCGCCCGCTACGAGGACGTGTCGCTCGACGGGGTGCTCGTCTGCCAGATGGTCGAGCGGGGCGTGGAGATGGTCGTGGGGGTCACACACGACGACCTCTTCGGGCCGACGGTGACGGTCGGGCTCGGCGGGGTCCTCGTCGAGGTGCTCCGCGACGCGGCCGTACGCGTGCCGCCCTTCGGCGAGGACCAGGCGCGCGCCATGCTCGACGAACTGCGCGGACGGGCCCTGCTGGACGGGGTCCGCGGGGCGCCCCCGGCCGATGTCGACGCGCTCGTGGAGGTCGTGCTCCGGGTGCAGCGGATGGCGCTGGAGCTGGGGGACGAGATCGCGGAGCTGGACATCAACCCGCTGATGGTGCTGCCGAGGGGGCAGGGCGCCGTGGCCCTGGACGCGCTGGCGGTGTGCCGCTGAAGCCCGCCGGACCGCACCGAACAAGGCCGGCACAGCCAGTGACAGATGGAGCATCCACATGTCCGCTTCCCCCCCTGAACATCCGGAAAAGTCCCGTGACTCATTGATACTGCACGCCACTGACAACGCCGTCTCGTGGATCACCCTCAACCGCCCCGAGGCGATGAACGCCCTCACCCCCGACCAGCGCGACCGTCTCGTCCAGCTGCTCGCGGACGCCTCCGCGGACCCCGCCGTGCGGGCGGTCGTGATCACCGCGACGGGCCGCGGGTTCTGCGCGGGCGCCGACCTGCGCGGCGGGGCGGCCCGCCCCGCCGAGCGGGTCGCCGGCGACGTGGCCCGCACCATCCGTCTCGGCGCCCAGCGGCTCGTCGCGGCCGTCCTCGACTGCGAGAAGCCGGTGCTGGCGGCGGTGAACGGCACGGCGGCCGGTATCGGGGCGCATCTCGCCCTCGCCTGCGATCTGGTCCTGGCGGCCGAGGAGGCCCGTTTCATCGAGGTGTTCGTCCGCCGCGGCCTCGTCCCCGACGGCGGCGGCGCCTACCTCCTGCCCCGGCTGATCGGGCCGCAGCGCGCGAAGGAGCTGATGTTCTTCGGCGACGCCCTGACCGCCGCCGACGCGGAACGACTGGGCCTGGTCAACCGGGTCGTCCCCGCCGCGGACCTGGAGAAGACGGCCCGCGAGTGGGCCGAGCGCCTCGCCGCCGGCCCCACCCGCGCCCTGGCGCTGACCAAGCACCTGGTCAACACCTCCCTCGGCACCGACCGCGCCACCGCCTTCGCCGCCGAGGCCGCCGCCCAGGAGATCAACATGACGACGGCGGACGCCCAGGAGGGCGTGGCGAGCTTCGTCGAACGCCGCGCGCCGCGCTTCGAAGGCCGCTGAATGCTCGCCCTGGGAACGGCGACGGACCGGTCACCACCGGAGCGACCGGCACAGCGGCCGCGGCCGGCCACCTGCGCCACCCCCGGCACCGGCACCGGCACAGCGGTCGTTGCGACCCTTCACTTCTGACGGGCCGTCAGTTTCAATGGGGCTGTGATGGGACATGCGGGAATGGCGGCGGCGGCCGTCCGATATCTACGGTCCGACCGGACGCGGGCGACCGCGCCCTCGCGCCCGGTCGAAGCACTGCCCCGCCCCGAGCTGCGCTGCGTCCGCGAGGGCGAGCGGGCGCCCGTCGACCAGGCGGAGTTCCGCCGCGTCCTGGGCAGCTTCGCGACGGGCGTGACGGTCATCACCGCCCCACCGGCACCCGACACCACCCCGGGCCCAGGGCCGGCGCTCCGCCCCGCCGGATTCGCCTGCCAGTCCTTCTCCTCGCTCTCGCTCGACCCGCCCCTCGTCGTCTTCATGGTGGGCCGTACGTCGACGACCTGGCCCCGGATCGCCCGCGCGGGCGTCTTCTGCGTGAACGTACTCGGCGCGGATCAGGGCGAGTTGTGCCGGCGCTTCGCGGTGAGCGGCTCGGACAAGTTCGCCGGTGTCGCCCACGACCCCGCCCCCGTCACCGGCTCGCCCCGCCTCGCCGGCGCCGCCGCCTGGATCGACTGCGCGATCCACGCCGTACACCCCGGAGGGGACCATCTGATCGTGGTGGGCCGGGTGGAGGCGCTGGGCACGCCCGGCATGGACGCCGCGGCGAGCGCGCCCCTGCTGTTCCACCGCGGCCGCTTCGGCGGCTTCACCAGCGACTGAGACACCCCGCGGCCTCACGACCGGATGAGCCACCCCTGCCTCACTCCACCGCCAAAACCGCCCCGCCGCCGATCACCACGCACCCGACGGCCAGCGCGCCCCACGAGAGGATCGCCGCGCAGGGCTGGACGGGCCGCCCCGCCCGGGCCCGTACGACGGTGCCGTGCACCGCCAGGGCCGGGGGCAGGGCCACGACGTAGAGCCCGAAACCCACGAGGTGCCAGGCGGGGACGGCCAGGGCCGGGAGCACCCACAGGGTGCAGGCGGGCGGGATCCACCACCAGTCGGTGCGGCCGGTCAGCTGCCGCGCGGTCCAGTGGGCGAGGCGCACCGCCGGGACGACGTACACGGCGGTGAGCACACCACCGGCGAACAGGATCAGCACGAGCATCAGCGGCACGACCGCGAGGGCGGCGAAGGGCTCGCCGCCGCCGGGGCCCGCCTGGGCGCCGAGCACGGTCACGAACAGCGCGGCGCACACCAGCGCGCCCTCGACCCCGAGCACGGCCATGGACACCGCCGACGGTTCGGCGCTCCCGCGGGCCACGCCCTCGCCCGTCGCCCCTGCCTTCGCCATGGACATCACCAGCACCCTCCCCGTCTAGAGGGAGTGTGCCCGCCCCGAAACGGTTGCGCCCGCCCCACCCCGGAATCGCCGCGGACCGGGCTCCGACCCGCGACGCGTACGTCAGGCCCCGGCCACCGCGGCGGTCCCGCCGCCCGGGAGCACGGCGGGCCGTCGACGCCGGATCACCAACGCCATCAGCGCCGCCACCGCGCACAGCGCCCCGGAGGCGTACCAGACGACGTCGTACTCGCCGAACGTGTCGCGGGCGAGGCCACCGAGGAAGGCGACGAGGGCGGCGCCGACCTGGTGGGAGGCGAGGACCCAACCGAAGACGATGGCGCTGTCGTCGCCGTAGTGCTCACGGCACAGGGCCATGGTGGGCGGGACGGTGGCGACCCAGTCGAGGCCGTAGAAGACGATGAAGAAGATCATCGGAAGGTGCACGGAGGGGGCCAGCAGATAGGGCAGGAAGAGGAGGGAGAGGCCGCGGAACGCGTAGTACACGGCCAGCAGCCGCCGCGGCTCGAAGCGGTCCGTGAGCCAGCCGGAGGCGATCGTGCCGACGACGTCGAAGACCCCGATGACGGCCAGCAGGGAGGCCGCCGCGGTGATGGGCATGCCGTGGTCGTGGGCGGCGGGCACGAAGTGGGTCTGGATGAGGCCGTTCGTGGAGGCCCCGCAGATCGCGAAGGTGCCGGCGAGCAGCCAGAACGGCCCGGTCCGTACCGCCGAGAGGAGGACCCGGATCGTCCTGCGCGCCGCCCCCGGCACCGGCGCGGGCTTGGGCACGAACTCCGTCGCCCCGTACGGCTTCAGCCCCGTGTCCGCCGGGTGGTCGCGCAGCAGCAGCCAGACGAAGGGGACGACGGCCAGGGCGGCGAGGGCCACGGTGACGGCGGCGGGCCGCCAGTCGTGTTCCGAGACGATCCAGGACAGCAGCGGCAGGAAGATCAGCTGCCCGGAGGCCGAGGCGGCGGTCAGGATGCCCGAGACGAGGCCGCGCCGCTCGGTGAACCAGCGGTTGGTGACCGTCGCCGCGAACGCCAGCGCCATCGAGCCGGAGCCGAGCCCCACGAGCAGCCCCCAGCAGAGCATCAACTGCCAGGCCGAGGTCATCCACACCGTCGAACCGGCGCCGACCGCGATCACCGTGAGGGCCACCGCGACCACCCGGCGGATGCCGAAGCGGTCCATCAGCGCGGCGGCGAACGGCGCCGTCAGTCCGTACAGCGCCAGGTTGATCGATACGGCGGACGCGATCGTGCCGCGTGACCAGTTGAACTTGTGGTAAATCTTTGGGGCACGTTAGTCCGCGTGCATGAACAAGGGGGGCAGGACAGATGGACGTCACCATCTACGTACGACTCAGCCTCGATCAGCATGGCGACGAGTTGGGCGTCCAGCGCCAGGAGGACGAGTGCCGGGCGTTCGCCGCAGCCCGTGGCTGGACCGTACGAGAGGTGATCTCGGACAACGACATCAGCGCCACCTCGGGCAAGGTGCGGCCAGCGTTCGAACGGCTGTTGGCGTCCAAGCCGGACGCGATTCTCTGTTGGCACACTGACCGGCTCGTGCGCAGGACGGAAGACCTGCTGCGAGTGATCGCACTCGGGGTCAACGTCCACGCCATCCACGCCGGACACCTCGACCTGTCGACTCCGGCCGGTCGGGCCACGGCCAAGACGGTCACGGCTTGGGCGGAGTACGAGGGTGAGCAGAAGGCGCTACGGCAGAAGGCGTCGAACCTCCAGGCGGCGAAGAACGGCAAGCCACACAAGGCGGGCTTGCGAACGTTCGGATACGAAGACGACTACGTGACCGTGGTCGATGCCGAGGCGGAGGCGATCCGCAAGGGTGCCGAGATGGTTCTCCGAGGCGAGACCCTGGCGGCTGTCGCTCGCTTCTGGACCGGCCTCGGTCTGCTCGCTCCGCGCTCGTCGTCCGGCAAGGCGAAGGGTGAGGCAGATGGCGAGGCGAGGGGGTGGGGCGTGGGCGGTGTGAAGAAGGTGCTCATCTCCCCTCGGTACATCGCTCAGGTCACCTACCGGGGCGAGGTGATGGGCGCGGGCAAGTGGCCCGCGATTCTTGATGATGCGACGCACTACGCCCTCGTGTCGGCACTGACGAACCCCAAGCGCTTCACGGGCGGTGCGCGTACCGGCTCAGCCCCTCAGACCCTGCTTGCCGGACTGGCCACGTGTGACCGTTGCGGGGATACCGTGCGAGGCGGCATGTACCGAGGGGCCCCGGTCTACCGCTGCGGACAGAAGCACGTACGCGTGCCCCGGGAACTGGCCGACAAGCGAGCGGGTAACGCCGTCCTGGCGCGGATCGTCTTCCCCGACTTCCTTCCCTGGGTCCTCGCTTCCCGGCAGGAGCAGGGAGACGACTCAGCCCACCTTCATCAGGAAGCGCAGACCCTGCGGGAACGGCTCGACGGGTTGGCTGTGTCCTACGCCTCCGGGTCCATCACCCTGTCCCAGATGACGGCCGGTACCGAGGCGATCCGGTCCAGGCTCGACGAGATCGACGAGAGGCTGTCCGGTATCACTGGCCTGCCCCCGATCGACCACGTGTCGGGCATCGCTGGCCTGATTCAGGACTGGCCGAACACCCCACTCCCCGTCCGTCGAGCGTGGGTCAAATTCGTCACCACGATCACGATGCACCCGAACGGCTTCAAGAAGGCGGCGAAGATGACTGTGGACGACTACATGACCGTGGAGTGGAACCACACCGCCGACGACGAACAAGACGCGTAGCCTGCCTCACTCTCGTCTCCGCAGGCCCCCGTTGGACCACACCACCAGGAGGAACCAGATGTCATACCCGCAACTGCTCACCCCCGAGGAGAAACTCGCCGACGCGAAGAAGCTGTTGAGCCTCCCGCGTATCGTCGTGATCTGCGGCTCCACCCGCTTCATGACCGAGATGACCGAGGCCGATCTGCGGGAGACCAAAGCCGGAAGAATCGTCGTCAAACCGGGCTTCGACATGAAGGCGCCGCACGGGCTTTGGTCCGATCCCGCCGAGGCCGAGGCGCTGAAGGTCCGGCTCGGCGAGCTGCACCGGGCGAAGATCCGGCTCGCCGACGAGGTGCTCGTAGTCGGCGACCACATCGGAGACAGCACCCGAGCCGAAATCGCCTACGCCCGGTCGCTGGGCAAGCCCCTGCGGTTCACGCACCCCGAAGTCGACCCTGACGCCTGACCGCCCGCTGCCACCTCGACGACCAGGGCCGGCAGCCCGCCGCCCGACCGTCTCGCGGCGGCTTCGACCGACGCCCACTTCAAACCCTCCGCAGGCATCCCTTGGAATTGATCATCCAGAGGCCGGGGCTTCGTCATGCCGGATCAGAAAGGGGGCGGCTCTTGCCCCGCTTCTTGGAGCCGGTCGGTCAAGCGGTCGTAGTCGAAGTCCACCGGCAAGGGAGCCGCGTACGCGTCGCCGAACCAGCGTCGACGCTGGTCCTCTTGCTTGACCTTGCCAAGATCCACAAAGGACAGGGTGGGGGCCGGAGGCTCCCCAAGAGACCCGTCCCCTTCGTCTTCCTGCTGAGGGCCGCTCACGCGGCCCACCTTCGTCGGCTGCTTGCGCTCTTCGTCTTCGCCCTGTCGGCCCCCGACGGGGGGCCGCACTTCGCCTTCCGGCTTGCTCTTCGCCGCTGGCTCCTCGCTCTTACCGCCGTCGTTCTTGTAGGCATGTAGGTTGTATGGCTTCACAGCCATACTCGCCTGCTTCGGCAAAGTGAGTCGGTAGATCACTGGACCATCCGGCACCTTGCCGGTCTTCGTGAGCCAGCCAGCCTTACGGAGCCTGCCTACGATCTTGTTGACCGTCTGCTCTGGAGCCTTCCCGCCGTAGCCGAGTTCCCTGGCGATCGTGCCGTTCGACGGGCACACGTTCCCGCCCGTCTCGTAGTCCGCGTACAGCGCCATGGCGACGCCGACCAACTTCTCTGCGGGCTTCAAGTTCGAGCGCACCAGCGCACGACGCCATACGTGTTCCTGTATCGCGGGCTTCCCTTCTCCGAAGACTCACAAGGACCTCAAAATCTACAGGTCTCCAGATACGAAAGCGCAGGTCATCGCGTCTGAGGCTCCTCTCAGGCGGACCCCAGAACCGTGGCAGGATTTGAGCCGCCAAGACACGGCGGTCGAAATGGTGGGGAGGTCCACCAGGACGACCCTGACGACCCGATGCGCACGGCCATGCGGCAGGTCATCGGCGTGTTCGCCGAACTCGATCGGCGCATGGTGGTCAAGCGTCTCCGGGACGGGCGTGCGGCCAAGGCAGCATCCGGACGGAAGGCTGTCGGTGCGTATGCCTACGGCTTCCACGGGGACGGAGAGGGGCGAGAGCGCGACGCTGCACCCAACCCCACGGAGCAGGCGGCACAGGCCCGCATACTCGAACTGAGGGCGAAGGGGATGAGCTACCGGGCCATCGGCACGCAGCTCGACACTGAGGGCCTGCCCCCGCGCAGAGCCGCGAAGTGGAGCGCCATGACGGTTCGCTCCGTCTGCCAGAAGGCCGGGGTGTCCTGAGACAGGCGCACAGCCGCGCGGTCAGGTCGCCAAGGCACGGACAAGCATCGTGCCCACAGCCTTGCCCTCTGGCGGGTCGATCAGAGACACGCGCACGTCAGAGAAGCCGTGCCCCGTCAGGATGCGCCCCCACTCATCCGGGGTGCGATCGTGCCGCTGTCCGGCTTTGCCGGGCTTCGGCCCCTGGCTGCCCGGAGGCAAATGCGAGAAGGCCAGGATGCCGCCCGGCGCCATGCGCGAGCGGATCAGCGGGAGCAGGGTGTCCGGATCGACGAACCACACGGCACCGAAGATCGAGAGCACGACATCGAACGTCTCCTCTGTCTCGCTCAGGAATGTCGTCGCCTCCGCCGTCCGGAACTCAAGGCCCGGCAAGTGGCCCCAGCACTCCCGCGCGACCGTCTCGCGGGCGGGGGCGATGTCCACACCTCGACCCGTCGCGCCAAGCGTCACGAGGTGCGCGAGGTTGCTACCGCTCCCCGACCCGAGTTCCAGCACCCGGCGTCCGGCCACGGGGCCCAGAACACTCTCGTTCGGCCCGTGATCGGCGTACTGAGTCCAGTTCAGCCAGGTCGTATCACCCTTGGCGTTCACGGTCTTGCGTGGCTTGCTCCCGCCCGCGTACCTGTCCCAGGACTCAGCCAATGACATGCAGTGATCCTTTCCAGCATGAGGGGCCCACCCCCAACGTACGGGGACAGGCCCCAACTCACATGCTGCTCACTACTACTTGGGCGAGTCGTGGCACCCTGCGTGGCACTGGTTGCAGTCGGCCGCGTCCTCCATGCCCCACAGGTCGGAGTCGATCTCGAACCCGGCCGCCGTGATGGCCTTGATCGTCTGGTCCAGGACGAGCGGGCCGCCGGTCTTGAGGTCGTGGCCGTCCAGCGTCGCCTTGTTGTCGCTGACGCACTGGACACCGGCCGCCGCCCCCGGAAGCTCCGGTACGTGGTGGATGTACCGGCCGAAGTGCCGGCTGGTGAAGTGGTGGTACGGGATCGAGTCGAGCATGAACGAGTGCCATGCCTCGTCCACCTGCTTGGACGGGCCCATGAGAAGGTCCGGGTTCTCGCCGCACGTGACCAGGTAGGCGATGGCCTGTCCGAACTTGGCATCGGCCAGTTCGCGCGTGTTTTCCGGGTTGCGGAGCAGGAGGGCCACCTCCCGCTCCCACACCTCCGGGGTGACGTACGCCTTCGGGTCGCGGGTCACTACTGTCGTGCTCATGCTGGCTTGCCTCCACGCAATTGGGGGTCCGTGGTGCTCCGGTCATGTCGCCCACCCCCGCACTTGGGGCACAGGCACGGCGGCATCAGGCCAGTAGCGAGGGGTTCCCCGCCCTCACCCTCGTACAGGGTTCGTGGCTTGGTCTGGTGCCGTCGGCTCTCACCGTGTAAGCGCTGATGCGGATGGACATGACGACCATGTTCCGGATCGATCATGACCATTGCGGCGACGTTCAAGGCGCCCCTCGGGCGTCATGTCGGTGTCACCCCGAGGGCGTCAAACCGGTGTCATTGGAGGCGTGACGTGGCTACCCTCGGATCATGACGACTCCGGCCGAACGGGAGCGAATCCCCAACGACGTGCTGACTTCTGTGCGCAAGTCGATGAACCTCAGCCAAGACGAGTTCGCCCGGGGCTTACGCGGCGCAGGCGAGGAGCTGGGGGAGCCGAACGACGCCTCCAAGCGACTCGTGCAACGCTGGGAGTCCGGGGAGACCAGGACATGCCGCCCGCTGTATGCGCGGGCACTGAAGCGGTTCACCGGCCGTTCCCCTGAGTCGCTGGGGTTCGCGATCCCGATGGCACGCGTCCACTCAGACGGGGCAGGAGGCCACGACATGGAGGCTGAGGAAGTCGGTACGGCCGACGCTGTCACAAGCCCGGAGGCGGAGCCGCAGAGCGAGTACGCGGGCATCTGGCTGTCCCGGTACGAGTTCTACTCGTCCAGCCGCGACGAGACGTTCGACTGCAAGCATCACGTCGTGATCGTCCAGCACGGCAACCGGCTGACAGCTCAGAGCCTGCCCGGAGCATCGACCAACCCGGACAGCCCATTGTCTCTGGATCTCACAGTTGAACGGAACGTCGTCACCGGTACGTGGACCGAGCAGACGGCGGCTGACGGCTACTACCAGGGCGCCCGGTACCACGGTGCGATTCAGCTGTTGATCGAGCCGACGGGCCGACGTATGGCGGGCAAATGGGTCGGGTTCGGCAAGGACTTCGACGTGAACACGGGCCCGTGGGAGCTGCGCCTACTCGACCGATCGACAGGCCGTGCGAGCATCGAGCGGTACTCGACCACACCGGAGTGATGGATCGGGGCGCTCCCCTGCGGGAGCCGCCCGGTGCGGGCAACTGGCCACCGAATCCGCCCCGGCCGGTTCGAAACCGGCAGGTACGCAAGACCGCCTCCAAGTTCCCCAAAGCAGGAGGTCGGGGTCAGCCCCGGCCAGTGGCTGACCCGGCAGCGCGTCGAACGGGCCCGCCACCTCCTGGAGTCCACCGACCTGTCCATCGACCAGATCGCCCACGACGCGGGATTCGGCACCGCCCAGTCGATGCGCCAGCACCTCCAGGGCGCCCTGGGGGTGACCCCGACGGCGTACCGGCGCACGTTCCGCTCGGGCGGAGCGACACCCGCGGCCCCTCAGCGACAGCCCTGACCGCGGCCCCGGCGGCGGCGCCCATCCATCGTCACCAGACACCGGCGCGGCGGCCGCCCGCCGTCACCAGACCCCGGCGCGGCGGCCGTCCGCCATCACCAGGCCCCGGCGCGGCGCCCCGCCGCCGTCACCCGACCCCGTCCCGCCGTCACCCGACCCCGTCGAGCAGCAGCCGCGCGGCCACCGCCGTCCCGTCGGTGCGGACCGTGGCGGCGACCGCCCAGGCCCGCTCCCCCGTCTCCGGGGCGAGCGCCACCTCCAGCGCGGCCGACAGGGAGGCGTGGGTCGGGACGGGGCCGTCGTGGGCCGCGCCGATGCCGAGGGCCGCCACCCGGCCCGCCCAGTACGGCTGGTCCGCCAACTGCGGTACGACGACCTGGGGTGCGCCGGACCGGGCGGCCGTGGTCGTGGTGCCGGCGCCCCCGTGGTGGACGACGGCGGCCACCCGCCCGAACAGCGCCTGGTGGTTGACCTCGCCGACGGCGAGGCAGTCGTCCCGCTCGTCGATCAGGGCGAGATCGGCCCAGCCGCGCCCGACGAGCACCCGGCGGCCCTGCGCCCGCACCGCGTCGACGGCGACGCGGGCGACGTCCCGCGAGGCGTGCATGGGCATGCTGCCGAAGCCCACGTAGACCGGGGGGTCGCCGGCGTCCAGGAACGCCGACAGCTCGTCCGGCAGGGGCCGTTCGTCGGGCAGGAACCACGCGCCGGTCTGGACGACGTCGAAGTCCGGCATCTCCGTCGGCGGGTCGAGGACGGGGTCCGTCGCCAGCCAGGGGCGGTCGCCGACGACATGGTCACGGACGCCGTCCACCGGGGGCAGTCCGGCCGCGGCCCGGTGGGTGTTGAGCGCCTCCGCGAACAGCGCGTCGACGGCCTCGGCGTCGAGGTCCCACAGCGCCCGGTTGTCGGTCACGTCCGGCGGCAGCGGATGCCCCGGGTACGCCAGCGGCGGGCGCTGCGGCGACGGCAGCGTGAGCTGCTGGAAGGTCACGGACACCGAGGGGATGCCGAGTCTCTCGGCCACCGAGCGCGCGCCGGCCGCGGCCGGGATCATGCCGGTCGCCACGAGGACGTCCCAGCCCTCGGCGGCCGCGGTGATCACCTCGAACTGGCTTGCGATCACCTCGGCGGCGCGTTCGGGGATCGTCGACGCGGGCGGCGCCGCCTTCGTCAGCGACCGCGCCGACGGCCCGTACGGCACCATCTCGACGCCGATCCCGGCGAGCAGCTTCCCGAACTCGTCGTCCGACGGGCCGCACACCCGTACCTCGGCGCCCGACTCGCGCAGACCCGCGGCCAGTCCCGCCATCGGCTGGATGTCCCCCCGCGACCCGTAGGTCGACAGCACAACGCGCACTCCACCACTCCCGATCTCCGCCGAACTCCCGCTCAGGCCGGTGATTCTGCGGTACGACCGGGCCCTTGCCGCAAGACCCCCCGTGCGCTATAAGTTGAGCACGGCAAGGAGTTCGGTGACTCCTTGCCCTTTCGTTTGCGCCCCGACGCTCAGAACGTGAGCACCGCCCGCGCGACCCTTCCCTCCGCCGCGTCCTGGGCCGCCTTCGCGAAGTCCTCCACCGGGTACGTGGCGGTCACCAGTTCGTCGAGCAGCAGCAGCCCTGCGCGGTACAGCTCGGCGTAGAGCGCGATGTCCCGCTGGGGGCGGGACGATCCGTAGCGGCAGCCCAGGATCGCCTTGTCCAGGTAGAGGGAGGAGACCCGGAAGGACGCCTCGGCCGTGGCCGCCGGTACGCCCAGCAGCACCGCCTGTCCCCGCCGGTCCAGCAGATCGATCGCCTGGCGGATGAGTTCGACGCGGCCGACGCACTCGAAGGCGTGGTCGACGCCGGTCGGCACGACCTCCCGTGCGTCTTCCGCGGAGGTGAGGAAGTGCGTGGCGCCGAACCGCCGGGCCACGGCCTCCTTCTCCGGGTTGGCGTCGACCGCGACGATCCGGGTCGCGCCCGCGAGGCGCGCCCCCTGGATGACGTTGAGCCCGATTCCCCCGGCCCCGATGACGAGCACGCTCTCGCCCCGGTCGACGCGTGCCCGGTTGAGGACCGCGCCGACCCCGGTCAGTACGCCGCAGCCGATCAACGCGGCCGACGACAAGGGGATGTCGTCCGGTATCCGCACGGCCTGCACGGCCTTGACGACCGTCCGCTCGGCGAAGGCGGAGTTGGCGGCGAACTGGAACACCGGCTCCGCACCGCGTGTGAACGGCCGCTCCGGGCGCCCGATCGCGCGACGGCACATGGTGGGCCGCCCCCGGTCGCAGTCGGCGCAGGTCCCGCAGTTGGCGAGGGTGGACAGCGCCACATGGTCACCGGGCCGGACATGGGTGACGCCCGCGCCCACCGCGTCGACGACGCCCGCGCCCTCGTGGCCGAGCACCACCGGCGCCGGGAACGGGATCGTCCCGTCCACCACCGACAGATCGCTGTGGCAGAGCCCGGCCGCCGCGACCGCGACCCGCACCTCGCCGGGCCCCGGCTCCCGGACGTCGAGATCGTCGACGACCTCGACCCGCTTCCCGTCGAACACGACGCCTCTCACGCCGGCACCCCCCGGCCCACCGTCGACCGGCCGACTCTCACCCTCCGCACCGTCGTCACGCCCCTCAACCCCTCGGTTCTCTCGGCAGACCGAGCACCCGCTCGGCGATGATCGTGCGCTGCACCTCGTCCGAGCCGCCGTAGATGGTGTCGGCCCGGCTGAACAGGAACAGGTGCTGAAGCGGATCGAGTGCGTACGGCGTCCCCGGCGACCATTCCACGGGCCCCACCGCCGCGTCCGCGCCCCGTACCTCCATCGCGAGCTCGCCGAGCCGCTGATGCCACCGCCCCCACAGCAGCTTGGCCACGCTCGGCGCGCCCGGCTCCTCCGAACCGCCCAGCGTCCGCAGGGCGTTCCACCGCATCACCCGCAGCTCGGCCCACTGCCGTACGAGCCGCTCCCGTACGACGGGGTCGTCGGCGGCGCCGCTCGCCACGGCGGCCCGTACGACGTCGCGCAGCTCCTCCGCGAACCCGATCTGCTGGGCGAGCGTCGACACACCGCGTTCGAAGCCGAGGAGGCCCATGGCGACCCGCCAGCCGTCGCCCTCGGCGCCGACGACATGGGTCGCGCGCGCCCCGTCGAAGAACACCTCGTTGAACTCGCTCGTGCCGGTCATCTGCCGGATCGGCCGCACTTCGACGCGGCCCGGCTGGGCCATGGGGACGAGCAGGAACGACAGCCCGTGGTGGCGCCGCGACCCGGGCTCGGTGCGCGCCAGCACGAAGCACCAGTCCGCCTCGTGGGCGAGCGAGGTCCAGATCTTCTGCCCGGTGACGGTGTACGTCCCGTCCGGGCGGGGCTCGGCCCTGGTGCGGACGGCCGCGAGGTCGGAGCCGGCGCCGGGCTCGCTGTAGCCCTGGCACCACAGCTCCTCGCCGCGGGCGATCGGCGGCAGGAACCGCTCCTTCTGCTCCCGTGTCCCGAAGGCGATCAGGGTGGGCGCGAGCAGCTTCTCCCCGATGTGCCCCGACCTGGGCGGCACGCCGGCACGCGCGTACTCCTCGGCCCACACGACCTGCTGGACGAGCGTGGCCGTCCGATTCCCGTACCCGCCCTCGGCCCACCCGAGCCCGATCCACCCGTCGGCCCCGAGCGTCCGCTCCCAGGCCCGCCGGTCCCCGGCCGCCCCGGCATGCCCCGCGAGCCAAGCCCGCACCTCCCGCCGAAACGCCCCGTCCTCCACCCCAAAGTCCACGCCCACACCGCCTCCGGCCGACCGCACGAACCTCTGTCACCCAGGCAGAACAACTGACCTCAAAGCCGCACCCCCACCCCCCAGGGGCGCGGGGAACTGCGCGACCAGCCACAACCCACCCGCACAAACCGAACAACTCACACCCCCACCCCCCAGGGGCGCGGGGAACTGCGCGACCAGCCACACTCCACCCGCAGCCGCCCAACAACCCCCCGGCCCCGAGCTATGAGGCGCCCTTGTTCGGCCGCGCCCCCTCGGTCGCGGCCCGCGCCATCTCCTCCACTCGCGAAAGCATCGGCATCGGATCCACCCCCACCACCCCGGGCAACACCTCGGCGATCCGCTCCGGCGTCCACCCGCCCTCCGACCAGGCCGAACGCAGTTCCCTCGGCTGGGCCCACACCGCGATCCTCGGCCCCGCCACCGTGTACACCTGCCCGGTGATCCGCTCCTCCCGGGCCCGCTCGGACAGCAGGTACACCACGAACGCCGCCACATCCTCCGGCTCACCGATGTCGGTCAACTCCACCGGCACCCCCGCGGACATCCGCGTCCGCGCGACCGGCGCGACCGCGTTCGCGGTGACCCCGTACCGGTGCAGCCCGAGCGCCGCGCTCCGCACCAGCGAGATGATCCCGCCCTTGGCCGCGCTGTAGTTGGCCTGCGACACGGACCCCTGATGGTTGCCGCTGGTGAACCCGATCAACGTCCCGGCCCGCTGCTTCCGCATCACCGCCGACGCCGCCCGGAACACCGTGAACGTGCCCTTCAGATGCGTGGCGACCACCGGGTCCCACTCCTCCTCGGACATGTTGAACAGCATCCGCTCCCGCAGGATCCCGGCGACGCACACCACCCCGTCGATGCGCCCGTACGCGGCGACCGCCGCGTCCACGACCCGCTGTCCGCCCGCCATCGTGGAGATGTCGTCGGCGACGGCGAGGGCCTCGCCCCCGGCCGCCTCGATCTCCTTGACGACGGTCTCGGCGACGGAGCTGGTCGGTTCGGAGCCGTCGACGGACACGCCGTAGTCGTTGACTACGACCCGCGCGCCCTCCGCCGCCGCGGCGAGGGCGACCGCGCGGCCGATCCCCCGTCCCGCGCCCGTGACGGCGACGACCTTGCCTGCCAAGAAGTTACCCACCCCGGCCCCTTCCCCTCATCGCGGTTTCTGACGGACCGTTAGATTTGCTCGCACGCCGATTCTACGACCCGTCAGATACACCGGCACAAGCCCCGGGGAGGGCCGATGTCACTGCCTGCGGAGTTCCACGAGATCGCCAAGCGCGTGAACAACTGGGGCCGTTGGGGGGCGGACGACGAGATCGGCACGCTCAACCTGATCACCGACGACGTGGTTCGCGAGGCCGCTCGCTCGGTCCGTTCCGGTCGCCGCGTCCCGCTCGCTCTGCCCCTCCGGCAGGACGGCGTGCAGACGGGGATGATCCCGGGCCGGGTCAATCCGCTGCACGTCATGGTGCAGATCAACCAGGAGATCTTCGGGCCGGGCACGGTCGCGTGCAGCGACGACGCCGTGACGATGGGCCTTCAGTCGGGCACCCACTGGGACGCCCTGACCCATGTCTCCCACTCGGGCCGCCTCTACAACGGCCGCCCGGCGGACACGATCACCCCGCACACCGGGGCCGCGTTCGCCGGCATCGACAAGGCCCGCCACATCGTCTCCCGCGGCGTGCTCCTCGACATCCCGCGCGCCCTGGGCGTCGACACCGACCGGCTGCCCGGCGGCCACGCGGTCACGCCCGAGGACCTGGACGCGGCGGAGGAGTCGGCCGGGGTGCGGGTCCGCGCGGGCGACATCGTCCTCGTCCGCACCGGGCAGGTCCAGGCGTACCTCGCGGGCGACAAGCACGGGTACGCGTTCCCGTCGCCGGGACTGTCGATCCGTACCCCGGAGTGGTTCCACGCGCGGGACGTCGCCGCCGTCGCCAACGACACGATGACCTTCGAGATCTTCCCGCCGGAGATCGAGGACCTCTGGCTCCCGGTGCACGCGCTGCACCTGGTCGAGATGGGCATGCCGCAGGGCCAGAACTGGAATCTGGAGGAGTTGTCCACAGCCTGTGGAGAAGTGGGCCGGTACGCCTTCCTGCTGTCGGCGATGCCGGAGCCGTTCGTCGGCGGTACGGGCACACCGGTGGCCCCGGTGGCGGTGCTGTGAGAGAGGATCGGTGGGCGGCGCGCCGCTGCCCGCCCCGAGCTCGGCACCGCGCGCCGCCATCCGGCCTCGGCGTACCCGCCCCGCTCCCCGGGCCGCCCGGTCGGGAGCCGACGCCGAAACACGACCCACACTCGTCGAGGGCTCCCGTCACCGAAGCCCTCGTCGTCCCCTCGCGGCGAATCGATAGCCATAAGCGTGATCAAACGGACACGGCACGTCAACACCCGTTCGGGGATTTGCCCCTCGGGCCCGGGTCCCGACGCCGCGTACGGGAGCACCCCCGGCGCACACACCCGCCGCCGCGAGCGCAAGGGTCCGGCGCCGTGCTTCGGCGCGCAGGCGCATGCGACACAGAGGCGCACGCCGGGCGCCTGCCGAGTGAAACCACCCCACCCATCCCCGATCCGGACCACCCGCGCCGGACCGCCCCGTACGGCAGTCCGCCCCGCCCCGCCCTAGACCGCCCGGTACACCAGTCCGCCGCGGGACACCGCCGTCACGCCTGGGACGGCGCGGCCCGACGAGCACACGGCGGGGGTCGCGACGCCGCCCACGCCGGTCGCTCCGGACGGGCCGGGGGTGGCACGGTCCAGTTCGCACCAGATGCGTTTGCCGATGCCCTCGTGGCTCCAGCCCCACCGGTCGGCGAGCCCCTCGACGAGCGCGAGGCCCCGCCCGCCCGTCTCGTCGCCGTCGGCGCAGCGGGGCGCCGGCGGACACGCGCTGGTGTCGGCGACCTCCAGGCGGACCGTGCCGGCGGAGCCGTCACGGAGCCCGGACAGCAGCAGCCGCAGCACAGCCGGCCGCCCGGTGTGGACGACCGCGTTGGTGACCAGCTCGGAGACGAGCAGGATCAGCGTCTCGCCCAGCGGCTCGTCGTCCCCTATCCCGGACCCGGCGAGCCGTGAACGGGCCCATCTCCGGGCGCGACCCACTTCTGCGGGGTCGGGCCGGATCTCCAGCTGCACTTGAAGCACCTGCACCGCTCACACCATCCGAACCGGCGGACACATCGCCGCACGCCCCTCCGGGGCCACGATCGTGGTCATCTTCTGCTCGGCCGACTCCACTGCCGTCGGCACCGGGATCACGGAACGTGATCCCCTTACTAGACAGCATGGTTGACGTACAGTCACCCCAACAAGCGCTTCGGGCATATTCCAGCGCGAAGGAGTACGCCTGGGGCATACTGTGCGACGCTCATCGCGGGGAGTCGAACAGACCGGAGTGACGCGCCTCCGGCCCACTTCACGAGCGCCGGACACCGCCACGTCCGGGGCCGCCACAGGGGCAACACCGGGCCGGCTGAGCCTCGGAACCACTCGCATCCCCCAGAAGGTACCGGAGTACGACTCCGACTCCAGGCCGTGACAAGTCACACCTAGGACACAACCCGGTATCAACGCTCGGTAATTCCGGCATGCCACGTTCCGCGACATTCCCCGATGAGGCCGCCACGGACTTCACGGCGGCCCTGGTCAGCGCGTTCAGCGGGACTCGACCAACAGTTCGCCCGCCAGCGCTTCCTCACTGTCCGTCACCAATCCGCCACGTTCCGCCCGGACCCATGCCCGCTTCAGACACAGGTGTACGTCGGCCTCCCAGGTGAACCCCATACCGCCGTGGACCTGGAGACAGTCGCGGGCGCCGCGCACGGCCGCCTCGTCGGCCAGCAGCCGGGCCGCGGCGATGTCCACGGGGTCGGCGGTGACGGCCGCCGCGTAGACGGCCGCCCTGGCGACCTCCACACGGACCAGCAGGTCGGCGCAGAGGTGCTTGACCGCCTGGAACGCGCCGATGGGCCGCCCGAACTGCTCGCGCGTCCGGGCGTGTTGCACGGCCGCCTCGCAGGTCCGCACCGCCGTGCCGAGCTGCTCGGCGGCGGTGAGCAGGACGAGGAGGCCGTCCGGCTCGGCGGTACGGGAGCCCGCCGGGACCCGGTGCAGCGGCGTCAACGGGTCGACGGACCGCACCGGGACCGCGCCGGTCGCGTCCCCCGTCACCACGTCGGCCTCGTCCAGCCACTCCACCAGGCCACCACCCCCGACGGTGGTCACGACGGTCTCCCCGGTCGCGGCCCCCGGCACCACTCCCGCCGCGAGATGCGTGGCCACCAGCGGTCCGGGCAGCAGCGCACGCCCCGCCTCCTCGAACACCAACACGGCCTCGGGCAACCCCAGCCCGACCCCACCGTCAGCCTCCGGCAACCGCAGCGAGAAGACCCCGGCACGCCCCAGCTCCCGCCAGAGCCCCCGATCGACCCGAGGAGCCTCGACCCCCTCCCGCAAGGCGCCCCGCCCAAACCGCCGATCAAGCAACTCCCGCACAGCACGCTTCACATCAAGCTGCTGCTGATCAAGTCGAAACCGCATCAGGGACCCCCTTCAAAGCCGAGCACACCAACGCCTTTCAGGGGCGCGGGGAACTGCGCACCGAAAGCAGGGCGCAGCCCTGCCTTTCAGGGGCGCGGGGAACTGCGCGACCAGCCACACCCCACCCGCACCCGCCAACCCACCGCACACCCCC
>NZ_OLMK01000134.1 GCF_900290235.1 Streptomyces sp. MA5143a | reverse complement strand
AAGATCTTCATCAGCCTTCTAGGGGCTGTGGAGTCGCGGCGATGAACACGGGTTCGGGCAAGGGGAGTTGACGTCGGCCGGTTCCGGGCGAACCGATGGGGGTCGGCATCCGTATTCTCTGATCATGGCCGCACCCACCGCATATTCACTCATCGCCACTGACCTGGACGGAACGCTCCTGCGCAGTGACGACACGCTCTCCGACCGGTCCCTCGCCGCGTTGGCGCAGGCCACGGAGGCCGGTGCTCAGCACCTCGTGGTGACGGGACGGCCGGCGCCGAGAGTGCGCCCCCTCTTCGACGACCTCGGCAGCAGGGGGCTCGCGGTGTGCGGGCAGGGCGCGCAGTTGTACGACCCCGGCGCGGACCGGCTGCTCTGGTCGGTCACCCTCGACCGGGAACTCGCGGAGACCGCGCTCGGCAAGATCGAGGCGGAGGTCGGCCAGGTGTACGCGGCCGTCGACCAGGACGGCGTCGACGGCCTCACCCTGATCGAGCCCGGCTACCTCATGCCGCACCCCACGCTGCCCGCCCTGCGCGTACCGCGCCGGGACGACCTGTGGTGCGAGCCCATCAGCAAGGTGCTGCTGCGCCACCCCTATCTCTCGGACGACGAGTTGGCCTCGGCGGCTCGCATGGCGGTCGGTTCGCTGGCGACGGTCACCATGTCGGGGCCCGGCACCGTCGAACTCCAGCCGTGCGGCATCACCAAGGCCACCGGTCTGGCCCTGGCCGCCGAGCACCTCGGGCTCACCCCCGGCGGGACCATCGCCTTCGGGGACATGCCCAACGACATCCCGATGTTCGACTGGGCGGCGCACGGGGTCGCCATGGCCAACGCCCACCCCGAACTCAAGGCCGTCGCCGACGAGGTGACCCTGTCGAACGAGGACGACGGGATCGCGGTGGTGCTGGAGAGGCTGTTCGCCTGAACGCCGACTCCCCCCGGGCCGGTGACCCGGGGGGAGCGGACCGGCCCGAGGGCCGCGCGGATCCGGCGGGATCAGTACGCGCCGAAGACGTTGTCGATCGAGCCGTACTTCGCGGCGGCGTAGTTGCACGCCGCCGTGATGTTCGCGACCGGGTCGAACGGGTCGAAGGCGGTGCCGGGCACGTGGTACGCGGCGAAGGTCGGGTCGATGACCTGGAGCAGGCCCTTCGACGGGGTGCCCGCGGCGGCGTTGGAGTCCCAGTTGTTGATGGCCTGGGGGTTGCCCGAGGACTCCCGCATGACGTTGCGGTAGATGCCGTCGTACGAGCCGGGGATCCCGTTCCGCGCCATGATGTCCAGCGACTCCCGGATCCAGCCGTCGAGGTTGTTCGGGTACGTCGTGGCGGCCGCCGGGGTGGCCTGGGCCACGGTGCCGGCCGGCTTGCTCGTGACGGCCGGCTTCTTCTTCGTCGCCGTCGTCCTCGTCGCCATGAGCTTCAGCTTCATGCCCGGGTGGATCAGCCGCGGGTTGTCGCCGACGGTCTTGCGGTTGTCCTTGTAGAGCCGCTGCCAGCCACCGCTGACACCGTGCTTCCGCGCGATCGAGGACAGGGTGTCCCCGGAGGCGACGGTGTAGGTGACGGACTTCGGCTGGACGACGGCCGGCGCGGTCCGCGCGACCGACTGCACGGAGGCGGCGGCCTGGGTCGGCTGGGCGGCGCTCGCGGTGCCGACCGCGGTGAGCGGCAGCACGAGGGCGGCGCCGCCCGTGCCGGCGGCGACGATTCCGCGGGTGAAGGGGTTGGTTCTGGGACGGCGGTGCTTGCCTCGTCCGGGCATGGCGGATTCCTCTCCGGCGCCTGCGAGGTGAGCTGTCGGGTTCGGGCGGGAGGCGCCCGGCCGCACTCGGCCGCCCGGCGTGCGCCGTGCGTGCGGCGCGCGTCGGTGGACCGTGTGTGGCTTCACCCCGAGCCGGTCCGGTGGGGAAGGCCGGACCGGCGGCTTACCTGGTTCCCCCGCTCCTGCCGTGCGTGGTCGAGTGGTCGGGTGGGGAGTCCGGGCGGCGGCAGGATTCGGCGATCCGTCCGGACGGGGTGTGAACGTATGCGAGAGCACACGAGGGGAACAAGCCCCGAATCCTGATATGGGTGTAGTTGACCTTGAGTTTGACCGATATGGGCGTCGGGTTCGTGCGCTATGCGCCCCTCAACTTGCCTACTGCAAAGGGAAAACGGGGTGGGTGTGGCGAGGTGTGGCACCCGGCGTGCGTGACCCAACTCACGGGAGGAGTGGGGTGAAGTGCGGGTAACGCGCAAAACGGTCAACTCGGGTTGCCCGAAAGGCCGGTTTGGGTGGGGTGCGGGGCTGGGTCGAAAGTGGTGCGCAAGGGCGGATTTCGGTCATCGCGGGCAGTGTGATCGCGGGCGTCGCTGGATATGCGGACATATCTCCTGATCAGGAATATTTCGGGCGCCCATCCGTGTTGTCCGAGTCGAACCCGTGGGCGCTCGTGGTGATCGAAAGGTGACCGGATACGCTGACTCGGGTGATGGCAGCGACAGATCGACAAACTGTGTCATCGACCGTGAGACCGACCTAGACCGACCGTGTGATCGTCAGCAGACGTCAGCAGACAGGAGAACCCTCGTGACCGTCGTCGAGCCGTTCGGGCTGAGCGCGCGGGACCAGGCTCTCGAAGCCGATGTCCAGGCCGGACTGGCTGCCGTCGAGGAGGGTCTGCTCGAGGCCACCAAGAGCGAGGTCCCCTTCATCCAGGAGGCCGCCCAGCATCTGCTGCGCGCGGGCGGGAAGCGGTTCCGCCCGCTGCTGGTGATGCTCGCGGCGCAGTTCGGCGACCCTTACGCGCCGGGTGTCGTGCCCTCGGCGGTCGTGGTCGAGCTGACCCATCTGGCCACGCTGTACCACGACGACGTGATGGACGAGGCCGAGGTGCGCCGGGGCGTGCCGAGCGCCAACGCCCGCTGGGACAACTCCCTCGCCGTCCTCACCGGCGACTTCCTCTTCGCCCGCGCCTCCCACGTCCTCGCCGACCTCGGCCCCGACGCCGTCCGCATCCAGGCCGAGGCCTTCGAGCGGCTGGTCACCGGACAGATCCTGGAGACCGCGGGTCCCCGCGACGGTCGCGACCCCATCGACCACTACCTCGACGTGCTCGGCGGCAAGACCGGCTCGCTGGTCGCCGTCGCCGGACGGCTCGGCGCGCTGATGGCGGGCGCCGACGAGACCGTGGTCGACGTGCTCACCCAGTACGGGGAGCGGCTCGGGGTCGCCTTCCAGCTCGCCGACGACGTCCTCGACATCGCCTCCGACTCGCACGAGTCCGGCAAGACCCCCGGTACGGATCTCCGCGAGGGCGTGCCCACCATGCCGGTGCTGCGGCTCCGCGAGCGGGCGGGCCGGCTCGGCGAGCCCGACGACCTCGCCCTGTGCGAACTGCTCGACTCCGACCTCACCGACGACGCCCGCCACGCCGAGGCCCTGGCCCGCCTCCGGGTGCACCCCGCGCTCGAACAGGCCCGCCGGGACACCGTGCGGTACGCGGAGGAGGCGCGGGCGGTGCTCGCACCCCTGCCGCAGTGCGGAGCCAAGGAGGCCCTGGTCGAGCTGTGCGACGCGGTGGTCCACCGGGCCGGTTAACCCCGGCCCCGGCCTCTCCGGCTCCGGTCCCTCCGGCCCCGGCCCCGGCCTTCACGGCCTTGGCCTTCCGGCCCCGACCTTCTCCGGCTCCGGCCCTCCGGCCCCAGGTCCGGCCTTTCCGGCTCCGGCCCTTCCGGCCCCGGCTCCGGCCTTCTCCGGCTCCGGCCCTTCCGGCCCCGGCTCCGGCCCTTCCGGCCCCGGCTCCGGCCCTTCCGGCCCCGGCTCCGGCCCTTCCGGCCCCGGCCTTCTCCGGCCCCGGCCTTCCGGCCCCGGCCTTCCGGTCCCGGCCTTCCGGTCCCGGCCTTCCGGTCCCGGCCTTCCGGTCCCGGCCTTCTCCGGCCCCGGCCTTCACGGCCTTGGCCTTCCGGCCCCGGCCCCGGCCTTCAGGGCCTTGGCCCTCCGGCTTTGGCTTCGGCGCTGCGGCTCCGGCCGTCACGGCCCTCCAGTCTCCCCGGCCTCGGCTCTCCAGCCTCCGCCTCTACGGTCTTCACGGCCCCCGGCCTCGGCCCTTCGCCCTTCCGCACCTCCGCCCTTCCGTACCTCCGGCCTTCGCCCTTCCGCACCGGCGCGGGAGGGGTGGTTCTCGTGACCCCTACGGGTTTGCCCGGGTGCCGTCGGCTCGTGTCATCCCGAAGCAGTCGTCGTGTCATCCCGTAGCAGTACGTGGAGTTGAGCCCCGAGTCTGACGATTCCCCTCCGCCGATTTGGTCAGATGGGTATCACCACTCCTCACCGATTCGGGTGAGAATGGCGGCTCTAAGTGGACGCCGCCGCCGACGACGGAGGTAAGGCACACATGGCACCGTACGAATCCGACGACAGCACCCGCGCCGGTGACGCGGCCGTGCTCGCGGCCGAGGCCGAGGAAGTGCGTTCGGCGCGACGCCGCAAGGCCGCGCGGTACGTCGTCCCGGCCACCGTGCTGGGCGTGGCGGCGGCGACCATCGGTCTCGTCCCGGCCTTCGCCGGTTCCGGCGACCCCGATCTGCCGAAGATCAGCGCGCAGGAACTCATCGAGAAGATCGCCGCCTCGGACGTACAGCGCGTGTCCGGCACGGTGAAGATCACCACGGATCTCGGCCTGCCCGACCTGGGCGGTCTCGCCGACAGCCTGGTGGCGCAGGGCGCCTCCGGTGGCGACGGCTCCTCCGCCGACCCGTCCTCCAAGCTGCTCGAACTCGCCACCGGCACCCACACGTTGCGGATCGCCACCGACGGCCCGGACAAGCAGAAGCTGTCCCTGCTGGACAAGACCTCGGAGTACAGCCTCATCCACAACGGCGACGAGGTGTGGGCGTACGACAGCGCCTCGAACGAGGTGTACCACGCGACCGGCGCCGGCAAGGACGGCAAGGGCGGCAAGGACGGCAAGGGTCGTGAGGACGTTCCCGAGGACGTGCCCGCCACGCCGCAGCAGCTTGCCGAGGAGGCCCTGAAGGCCGTCGACGACACCACGTCCGTGACCGTCGACGGGACCGCGCAGGTCGCCGGGCGCGACGCGTACAAGCTGGTGATCGCGCCCAAGCAGTCCGGTTCGACGATCGGCGCGATCTCCATCGCCGTCGACGCGAAGACGGGGCTGCCACTGAAGTTCACGCTGACCCCGGCGAGCGGTGGCTCGGCCGTCGTGGACGCCGGCTTCACCGAGGTCGACTTCGGCAAGCCGAGTGCCTCCACCTTCGACTTCACCCCGCCGAAGGGCGCGAAGGTCACCGAGGCCGACGAGCTGGAGGGGTCCGGCCACCACGACAACAAGGGCGACGGGTTCGGGAAGGACTTCGAGAAGGAGTTCGGTAAGGACTTCGAGAAGGAGTTCGGCAAGGACGCGGACCTCAAGGGGGCCGGGGGCGCCGAGGAGGACTTCGCGAGCGGACTCGGCGGGCTGAAGACCATCGGCAAGGGCTGGAGCGCCATCGCCGTGATCGACAGCGGGGCCGAGGGCGGCATGCCCACCGGTGGCTCCGAGTCGTCCGGTGACAGCCGCGTCGACGGGTTCCTGAACTCCCTCGGCGACCAGGTCAAGGGCGACTTCGGCTCCGGCACGGTCTTCAAGACCCGCCTGATCAACGTCCTGTTCACCGATGACGGCAAGGTGTACGCGGGCGCCGTCACCAAGGACGCGCTGGTGAAGGCGGCCGACGCCGCCAAGTAGGCCCGTGCGCCGTACACCGTATGCCCGAACGGGTGTACGGCCGTACGGCGTACGCCTGTACGTGAATGAGGGAGCCATGCAGGAACAGTCCGCCGCTGCCCCGGACCCGGACTCGAACCGTGACGCGGACCCGGACCCGGACCGTGACGCGGACCCGGACCCGGACCGTGACGCGGACCCGGACCCGGACCGTGACGCGGACGGGAGTGCGGGCGCCGGTGCGGCGGTGATCTCCACCCGTGCGCTCACCAAGCGCTACCGCGGTGGGCAACTCGCCGTGGACGGCCTCGACCTGACCGTCCCGGCGGGCAGCGTCTTCGGCTTCCTCGGCCCCAACGGCTCCGGCAAGACCACCACCATCCGTATGCTCATGGGCCTGATCGAGCCGACCTCCGGCACCGCCGAGGTCCTCGGCAGGCCCATGCCGCGTGCCGCCCGGACCGTACTGCCCGAGGTCGGCGCCCTCATCGAAGGGCCCGCGCTGTACGGGTTCCTCTCCGGCCGCGACAACCTCCTCCGGTACGACGCCGCCGACCCGACCGCCGACCCCCGCACCCGTCGCGCACGCGTCGGGGCCGCGCTGGACCGGGTCGGGCTCACGGCCGCCGCCGGCAAGAAGGCGAAGGCGTACTCGCTGGGCATGAAACAGCGGCTGGGCCTCGCCTCGGCGCTGCTGAGACCGCGCCGTCTCCTCGTCCTCGACGAGCCGACCAACGGGCTCGACCCGCAGGGCATGCGGGAGATCCGCGCCCTGGTACGCGAGTTGGCGTCCGACGGCACCACTGTCTTCCTCTCCTCGCACCTGCTCGACGAGATCGAGCAGGTGTGCACGCACGCCGCCGTCATGGCCCAGGGCCGGCTGATCACCCAGGGCCCGGTCGCCGACCTGGCCGCCGGGGCACGGGGACGGCTCGTCGTCACCACACCCGACCCGGCGGACGCCGCCCGGGTGCTCAAGGAGCAGGGGGTCGGTGATGTCGTGGTGACGGAGGACCGGGTGACCGGGGAACCACCGGACCGCGACCTCGCCGAACTGAACGCGGCGCTGGTCACCGCGGGCGTCCGCGTCCGCGGCTTCGGCGTCGAACGCGCCTCCCTGGAGGACGCGTTCGTGGCACTGACGGGGGAGGGATTCGATGTCGCGGGTTGAGCAGGACGGCACCACCGCGGACAGGGCGCCGAGCCCGCTGTGGACGTTCGGGCTGTTCCGCAGTGAACTGGTCACCACGTTCCGGCGGTGGCGGACGCTCGCGCTGCTCGCCGTGCTCGCGGCCGTGCCGGTCCTCGTCGGGATCGCCGTGAAGATCGAGACCGGCGACGGGTCGTCGATGGGCGGCGGCCCGGGCGGCGGGGGCGGTGGCGGCGAGGGCCCGGCGTTCATCGCGCAGATCACCAACAACGGGCTGTTCCTGGTGTTCACGGCGCTGGCCGCGACGCTCCCCTTCTTCCTGCCGATGGCGGTCGGCGTCGTCGCGGGGGACGCGATCGCCGGGGAGGCGGGCGGGGGCACCCTCCGCTATCTGCTGGTCGCGCCGGCCGGCCGCACCCGGCTGCTGCTCACCAAGTACGCGACGGTGATGACGTTCTGCCTGGTCGCGACCCTGGTCGTGGCGGCCTCCGCACTGGCTGTGGGGGCGCTGCTGTTCCCTCTCGGCGAGGTGACGACGATCTCCGGGACACGCATCGGCTTCGGCGAGGGACTCTTCCGGGCACTGCTGATCGCGTTGGCGGTGGCCGCGTCACTGATCGGCATCGCCGCGCTGGGACTCTTCGTCTCGACCCTCACGAACAGCGGCATCGCCGCGATGGCGACCACGGTCGGGCTGCTCATCACCGTCCAGATCCTCGACCAGATCCCCCAACTCGACGCCCTGCACCCGTACTTCTTCTCCCACTACTGGCTGTCCTTCGCCGACCTCATGCGCGAGCCGGTCTACTGGGACGAACTCCAACGCAACCTCGGCCTCCAGGCCCTGTA
Source organism: Streptomyces sp. MA5143a (assembly GCF_900290235.1). GTDB lineage: Bacteria > Actinomycetota > Actinomycetes > Streptomycetales > Streptomycetaceae > Streptomyces. The sequence continues at coordinate 23,147 of NZ_OLMK01000134.1, read as the reverse complement.
CGCGGCGGTGTTCGGCTCGGCGGCCTGGGCACGGTTCACGAGCCGGGACATCACGACGTAGCGGGGTCCGGCTACGCGAGGGCGGCTTCGGCCGCGAGCGCCACGTCGAGCAGCAGGTCCTCCTCGCCGTGGCGGGCCACCACCTGAAGGCCGACCGGGCAGCCGTCCGAGCCGAAGCCGGCCGGGAGGCTCAGGGCGGGATGGCCGCTGAGGTTGAACGCCCAGGTGAGGGCTGTCGAGTAACGGTCACCGGGTCCTTCGTGGCCATGCGGGGCGTTGGGCGTGGCCGGGGTCAGGAGCAGATCGGCGTCGCCGAACAGCGCGGCGAGCCGCCGGTCGTTCCCGGCGCGGAGCGCGTCGGCGGCGGTACGCCCGGTCCCGGCATCCGGGGCCGAGGAGTCGCGCAGAGCCAGCCAGGCAGGGGCCGGGTCGTCCAGACGCACGGGCCGTTCTGGTCGTACGAGGCGGAGAAGGCCGGCGTCCACAAGGCGGAGCGCGGCGGCGTGGGCGACAGCGGGGGGCTCGGGGTCGGGGTCGGCGAAACCGAGGTCTGCCGACCAGACGGCGGTGATGGGGAAGGGAGTGCCGGGGGCGGGTGGGGTGCCGCCGCCGGGCGGCGGGCTCTCGACGGGTGAGGTGTCCGCGCCGGGCAGGTTGCCGCCTTGGCCGGGCAGGGTGTCCGCGCCGGGCGGGTTGGCGCCTTGGACGGGCAGGCTGTCCGCGCCGGGCGGGTTGGCGTCCTGGTCAGGCAGGGTGTCCTCGCCGGGCGGGTCGGCGTCCTGGCCGAGGGCGGCGGTCGGTGGACCCGCGAACGGCTCGGCACGTCGGGGGTTCTCGTCGCGGACGCAGCGCCAGTACGCCGCCGCGTCCGCCGCGTACCGGGTGAGGACACCGGGTGCCGCCAACCCGGTGCGGTCGGCGGTCGGCAGCCGTCCGTTCGTGATCTTCAGGCCGAGGACGCCGCACCACGCGGCCGGGATGCGCACCGACCCGGCGCCGTCCGTACCGGTCGCCATCGGCACGAGGCCGGCGGCCACCGCCGCCGCGGAACCGGCCGAGGAGCCGCCCGGGGTCCGGTCGCGCCGCCAGGGGTTGACGGTACGGCCACCGGCGCCGAGGCCCCATGTCTGCCAGGGGGTGCCGCGACCTGGCACCGAGGTCGCGCCGACGGGGACGCAGCCCGCCGCGACCAGCGCCCGTGCCGGTGCGGCACGCAGCCCCGACCGGCCCTTCACCCCGATCGGCACGCCGGCCAGCGGCAGCGGTTCACCGGCCGCCACCCGCCGGTCCACGTCGGCCGCCCACCGCAACGCGTCCTCGGCCCACACCTCCACGAACGCGCACAACGCGGGCTCCGCCGCCGCGATGCGCCCGAGGCACTCGGCGACGACATCGACGGCCCGCACGTCCCCGGCCCGCACGGCGGCGGCGATCCCCACAGCCGACGGCATCGGGAAGCCGCCGGGCGGGAGGGCGCCGAGGGGCGAGGTGCCGGGGGAGCTGGGGGTGGGGCGGGTGGTTCCCGGGGGCTGGGGAGAGGGCGGCGAGGAGGAGGGCGTCGCGGCGTGGGGCTGGGAGCGGTGCGGCTGCATGGCCTTCTCGGGTTCCTATGGCGGAGGGGTACGCGGTGTGCGCGGGTGGCCGGAAGCCTGGGCGCCGGGCCTGTGGCGTGCGGGCGGGTACGTGTTCCGTGGCTGGTGCGGGGGCGATGGGGCGGCGCCTCCGCTGGCTGTGCGTGATGCGGGCTCCCCGGCTTCCAGCTTGCCTCCTCATGCCTTGGCCGCGTCGCGCGCCAACGGGGTTCTGCTCGCCAACCATGTTCCGCCCGGTGCCGGTGCCGGTGCCGCTGCCCGGGTCGGCGGCCGGCGCCTCGCGCTCAGCGGCCCGGGGCTCCAGGCGTCGGCGGCTTGGGCGGGACCGGTGACTGGGCGCGGGTCGGTGCGGATGGTCCGGCGGTCGGGTGGACCGTACCGGGGCCGACACCCCCGTGCCCGGCCCCGGTACGGAGTCTCGCGGCCTGCGCGATCGGATTGCCGACGAACGCCTGCGAACCGGCTGCCTGCGCACCAGCCGCCTGCGAACCGGTTGCCTGCGCACCGGCCGCCTGCGAGCCGGACGCCTGTGGCCCGGGGTTCTGCGGCCCCGCCGCCCCGCCCGCCGTCCGCGCCCCGGCCGTCGGCCCTCCGGATGCCTGCTGACCGGGCCCCTGGGAGCCACCGGCCCCCGGCTGCCCCGCCGCCTGCTGCCCCTGGGCCGCCTGCGCCGGCTGCGTCGCCGTCACCGTCGCGGGCGACGGTTCCCGGGCCCCCTGGGTGAGCTGGTCCTTGGTCAGGTAGGGGCGGGGGTCCACCTTCCAGGAGGGCGCGTCGGGGTCGACCTCGCGGCGGACGACGCGTTCCATGAGCGTGGCCATCTCGACCGGCCCGATCCCGCCCGGCACCGGTGTGAGGTGCTGCGGGATGTCGTACGCCTCCCGCTGGACGTCCCCCTTCACACTCCCGTCGGCCTGCGGGACGAACCCGGAGTCGACGACGAGCCGGTGGTGGGGCCGGAGGTGGTCGGGGCCGAGGATGCCGGGGTTGCCGGTGACGGAGACGACGATGTCGGCGTCGCGCACCCGCCGCAGGTCGTCACCGGCGTCGAGTTCCATCAGCCGGTGGCCCTGCTCGCGCAGCGTCGTGACCACGCCCTGCCCGACGAACCCCTTGCTGCCGACCACCGCGATCACCGGGTCGTCCTTGGCGAACGGTTCCACGACCCGGCAGATGCCCTCGGCCGTGGCGCACGCGTTGTAGGGGGAGCGGCCCTTGGTGAGCGCGTCGATGTCCTTCGCCGGGTCCATCCGCTGCACGAGCGGCTGGAGATGGGCCGGCGGCGGGAACTGCACGATGATCGCGCGGGTCTTCGGATCCTGGTTGGCCCGCTCCAGCACCTCCGCGAACTGCGCACGCGTGGTGCCCGGCGGCATCACCACATGGTCCGCCTGGAAACCGAGGTGCTCGAAACTCTTCACCTTCTGCTCGGCGGAGACCTTCGACGCCTCCAGCTTGATCTTCCAGTCCGGGGGGTCGTTCTCCGCGGGCTGGAACCGGATGATCGCCACGCGCCGCCCTGTCGGGGCGACGTCGTTCCGGTAGGGCTCGTACAGCTCCTTCGCCTGGCGCAGGACGTCCCGCCCCGACACGTGCTCGGTCATCGCCGGCTCACCCCCGGGTCGCTTCGTGGTCGATACGGGCGAGCACCCGGTCGACGGGTTCGAGGGCGCGGCCGAGGAGCTCCTCGACGTCCCGGACGGTGAACGTCCGGTCGCCCGTCAGGTCGTCGACGTGGCCGTTCGGGCCCGCCGTCAGCAGGATCTGGGTGAAGGACTCCGGCCCGGTCGGGTCGTGGTACGAGAACGCGCCGAAGTGGGCGATCCAGAACACCTCGACCGGCTCCGCGCCGAACGCCCGCCGCAGCGCGGGCAGTACGGCGTCCGCGACGCTGCCGAAGTCGTCGGTGACGCCGCGGTCGTCGGGGTTGCTCGCCAGCTCGGACACGACCGCGACCACCCGCCCCGTGGTGGTCGAGTGGACGGCGCGCACCAGCGTGTGCGCCCGCCCGGCCCGCCGATGACGCCAGTCGACGACGTCCTCGAAGTACCGGAGCGTCGGGTTGGTGAAGCCCTCGGAGCCACCAGGGCCACCGGAGCCACCAGGGCTGCTGGTGCCCTCGTGGTCGCCGTGGCCGCCGTGGCCGCCGTGGCCGCCGTGGCTGCCGTGCTTGCCGTCGTCGCCGGGGTTGGTGGGGCTGTTCGGGGTGGTCGGAATGCTCATGGTGTTTCTCCTGTCGGCCGCGTGACGGCGGCCGTCGGTGTGTCCGGGAACCCGCGTACCGCACAGGCCGGGACCGCGTTCCCACTGCCGGCCGCGCGGTGGTCCACCGCGCGCCGGTCCAGGGTAGGGAGGCCGGCCGCCGCGCTCAGGGGTCCGTGCCGTACGGTTCGGCGGTCGGCGACTGCTTGGCCCGGTGGCTGCCCGCCTTGCAGCCCGCGAACGGGCCCGCAGAGGAGCGGAGTTCGGCGAGTACGGGGCCCAGGTGGTCCCGGTGCCAGACGGCCGGGCCGGACAGGCCGGCCGACGGGTCGGCCAGCTCCTGCCAGGCCAGCCACAGGGCGTGCAGCCGGGCCACCGCCTCCAGGTGCTCCCACCAGCGCGGGCACCAGGGCTGCTGGGAGCTGACCTCACGGCCGTACACGGGGAGCAGCAGATCAGCGACCCAGACGGCCAGGCTGCGCATCTCCTCGCCGTACTCGGCGCCGTCGAGGTAGAGGATGAACGGCGGTGAGGCGGACACGGCGTCCTCCACGCCGGGCTGGTCCACAGCCGTGGTCATCGGGGGCTCCCTTCCTTGGGGTCGTGGCCCGCGCTCATCGGACGAAGCTCTCCGTCGCGCGGGCCGTGATGGCCTTGACCTCGGCCTGGGCGGCCAGGGCGATACGGTCGGCGCCGGGCTCGGCGTACCAGGGGCGCAGCCGGACCAGGGCCGGCTTCACCCCGGTGGCGAGCAGCAGCGCGGTGCCCTTGGGCAGGGCGCGGATGCGGTCGGCGGGCAGGATGCGTTCCAGGCGGTACGACGTGGAGCGCGACCTGCCGTCCTTGCCGCGGGAGTAGCTCACCGTCGACACGTCGTGCTCACCGACCAGGCGGGAGACCTTCTCCACGAAGTCCGCGTCGTCGAGGCCCGCGCCGAGCAGCTTGATGGTGGCGGCGCCCCACAGCGCGTCCATCCCGGCGTCACCCCATACGCGCGTGCCCTGCCGGTAGCTCTGGAGCAGGGTGACGACGTTGATGCCGCGTGAGCCGAAGTGGGAGTACAGGTCGGGCAGGTCGGAGATGCGGCACACGTTCGCGGCCTCGTCCAGCACGGCCGTCATCGGCGGGTCGAGGCGGCCGCCCATCCGCTCGGCGGCGACGACGCCCGCGCGCAGCACGGAGTCGGCGCACGCGGCGATCACCCCGGCCGCGGAGCCGCCGCCGTCCTTGGAGAGCAGGTAGAGCGTGTCCGAGGAGAGGACGTGCCGGTCGGGCAGGAACTGCGGGAGTTCCGGGTCGGGGCTCACCCAGGCCGCGATCGTCGGGTCGAGGAGGCAGGCCACGCACTGGCGGGCCGTCTCGTAGATGCCGTCGCGGGTCTCCACGGCGCCCTGGACGGTGCCCTGGAGCTGGTCGGCGAGGGCCGCCATGCCCGCGTCCCGCAGCAGGTCGACGGGGGTACGGTCGGCCGGGTCCGCCAGCCAGGCCAGCACCTCCCCGACCTGCCGGCCGCCGCGGTTGGCCGCGTGGAACAGGGCCGTGAGGGTGTTCTGGGCCGCCGAGATCCAGAAGTCACGCTTGGAGGCGTCGTCGTTGACCGCGCCGACGAAGTGCCCGGCGAGGCGGCGGGCGCCCTCGATCGTCGCGGCGTCGGCGAGCATGTCCCACCACAGGCCGCGCGGGGTGTGGGCGATGCCCTGCGGGTCGAACGTCCACACCGTGCCCGCGCGTTCGCGTTCGGCGCGCGTCACGCTGTAGACGTCCGCCTTGTTCGAGGTCAGCAGGACACTGCCGCGGGCGCGCAGCACACGCGGGACGGCGATACCGGTGGACTTGCCCGCCCGCGGCGCCATCAGGTCCAGTTCCACGTCCTCGTAGCTGCTGCGCAGCTCGGGCCCGCCGGGTTCCAGGTCGCCGAGGAGGTTGCCCGTGTCGTCCGGGGCGAGGCGGCCCGACTTCGGCAGGGACGGGCGGAGTTGGCGGGCGCGGGCGGCGGCGCCCTTCGGGAGGAGACCGGCGAGTTCCCTGCGGCCGGCCAGACCGGTGGGCTTCGCTCCGCGGCGGCGGATCAGGACGACCGGGGTGACGAGGAGGGCGACGGCCGCGCCGAACACGGTGCCGATGCCGGCGGTGATCGCGCCGGTGGACGTCGTCGGCCAGACTGTCGCCGGGCCCTCCTTCACGAGGGTGGACATCGTCTCCAGGGTGAAGGGCGGTGGGTCCCAGCCGTTGCCGGTGACGGCGGCGCCCAGGGAGCCGCCGAGCCAGGCGGCGAAGAAGAGGGTGCCGACGAGGAGGGCGACGCCGGGGACGACCCATGGGAGGAGGTCGTCGGCGGTGCCGTGCGGCTTCTTACGTGTACTCATGTCCTGGTTCCCCCGTCAGTCGGTTGATGTGGCTTCCTCGTCCCTTCGACCCCGGTCGGGCGCGGTAGGGGGTGGGGCCGTGGGGTGCGTGGGCGGGTGCGGGTGGGTGGGGGCTGGTCGCGCCCGCGCGGCGGAGCCGCATGTGTCACCGCCCCGCGCCCCTGGAAAAGCAGGGGCCTGCGGCCCCGTGCTTTTCCGATGAAGGGCGGGCCGCAGGCCCGTCCCTTCAGGGGCGCGGGGAACTGCGCGAGCAACCACGACGCACCCGCACTCGCCGACGAACCGCGCACCCCCGAGCTATGAGGCGCCCTTGGACAACGTCGGCCGGTTCCACCGCGTGTTCGTGTTGTGCAACTCCCGCTCCGTGTCCGTGATCGACACCTTGATCGGGATGCCCGGACGCCCGCCCACCTTGATGAGGAAGCGGCCACGCCCCGGCGGTTCCTCGTTCCCACCCGTGCTGGCCCACCCCGGCGGGGACGACCAGGACGAGACGAGCTCGATCTCGCGCTCCGACAGGCCGACGATCTCGCCGAGTTCCCGCATCTCCGTACGCGGCAGGCCCGCGCACACCACCATCCCGGCCCGCTCCACGAAGCCCCGCGCCTTCGCCCGGTCGGCCTCGCTGCCGAGCGCCTCCGCGTCCTTCAGCGTGTGGGTGATCTTGGCGTCGCCGAGGCCGAGGGAGCGGTTCAGACGGGTCAGCGCGTCGATGCGTTCGACGATGCCGGAGGCGGCCCGCAGGGGGCGCCACAGCTCGTCGAGGACCGTGAAGAACCAGCGCTGGGGGGCGAGGCCCGCGTCCGCGAGGGCGTGGGCCGCCGCCACCGTGCCGAGCCCGTCCGACCAGGCCGCCAGCATCGCCGCCGCCGTGAGCTGCGTGTCCGCCTCACCGATCCGGGAGATGTCCACGCACACGGCGGGCGACGCGGGGTCGATACGGGTCGACGTCTCTGAGGCGAACGTGTCGCCGAGCGGCCCGTCCAACACGCCCAGCAGCGAACGGTGCAGCGGGTCGACGGCCTCCTGGTAGCGCGCCTCGTCGCCCCGGTCGAGCGTCACCGCGCGGACCCGGTCCGGGCCCTCGTCGAGGACCTTCAGCAGATCGGGCAGCAGCGGGGCCCGCCCCTTCTTCGTCCGCTCCGTCAGATGGTGCAGGCACGCCGACAGCACGGACTGCTCGTGGTCGTCCATCGGGCGGCCCCGCACGATCGTGATGAGCGCCGCGACCATGTTGAGCACCCGGCCGTGGGCCTCGGCCGCGAGGATCCGGCCGCGTTCGCCGCCGATCCGGGCCGCCGCCTCGCCCATCGCGCCGGGGTCGAGGACGTTGATGCCGCCGACACCGCGCCCGATGGAGATCACCTGGCCGCCGAGCGCCCGCACGGTGTCGGCGTAGTCCGGCTTGAGGTCGCCCAGCACCAGCGGCGTGACCCCGGTCGCCGACATGCCGATCAGCATGCGGTTGACCAGCGTGGACTTGCCGAGGCCCGGCATGCCGAGCATGAACAGCGACGGGTTGGAGATGTACCGGGCGCGGGTGAACCAGGAGATGGGGTCCCCGCACACCGTGGCGCCCGTCTGGAGGTGCTGCCCGAGCGGCACCCCCGTCATGGGTGCGCCGGAGCCCGCGGCGAAGGGCCACAGGCCGCACGCCTGGACCGTGGTGGCCCGCCACAGCGCCGGCGGGTCGATGTGCCCGACCTGCCCGCCGCCGGGGCCGGGCCAGCCGCGCGGGGGCGCCGTCTGGGGGCGTGCGGGACGAGTGGCGGACGTGCTGGACCTGGTCACAGCGCCTCCCGGATCTGGTACGGAACGAGGGTGTGCTCCCACGGCAGCAGGCCGACGGGGAGCGTGCAGGTGAACGCAGAGGCCTGCATACGGTCGGCGGGGCGCATCAGGATGCGCGAGGACGCCTGGAGGTTGCGGACGGTGATCGCCGCGTCCGGGAGCTGCGCCTCGTCGTCGACGGTGACCGTCACCATCAGCGAGAACTCCACGAGCCCGGCGCCCGCCGCCTCCTCGGCCGCGGTCTGCTCGGCCGCCTGCATCTCGGAGCTGGCCCGCGCCTGGACGAGACCGCGCTTGGAGCCCGCCATGAAGTGCGCGGCACGACGGTCGGACTCCACGATCCGCGCCGACGTCGCCGGGTCGATCGGGCGGTAGATCAGCGAGACCCGCTTGCGGCGCGTCCCGGCGGCCGGTTCGAGCAGCCCCCGCAGCACGCTGGAGCGGACGGTGCCGCGCGGCGCGAGCGTCAGCATCCAGGTGCGCGAGACACCCGAGTCGTGCTTGTACGACTGCACCGACTCCACGGCCGCAGCCGGGCCGGCGTCCGCCCATTCCAGGCCGGTGGTGGACTGCTCGGCGCGGGCGCTCAGCACATCGGGGGCGACGGCCGGGTCGTACGCCACCCGGACGACCTCCGAGAGCCGCTCGGCGGACAGCGGGTAGGCGGAGCCGCCGCCGGCCGCGACCAGACCGGACAGCAGGCCCGGCAGCCGCATGGACAGGTCGGTGATGACGTCCTCGATGCTGCGCTTGGGGCCGCCGGAGGGGCCGTAGGTCAGGGCGATGTACGTGTGCATCTCCGAGGAGGCGGACGGGTAGCGGGCGACGACCTCCTCCATCACGGCGCGGGCGGCGGCCGGGGCGTCCGGTGAGATCCGCGGCAGGACCTCGGCGGCCAGCCGCGTCCCGGTGTCGGGCGCCGTCTCGATGACGACCTGGGCGCCGCGCAGGCCCGGCTCGTGCGACAGCCGGGCGAGCCAGTCGCCCCAGGACGCCACCCAGATGTCGACCTGCTCGGGGTCGACCAGCGAACCGCCGTCCGGCTCGCACGCCAGCACCACGGTGTAGAGGTTGCGGCCGGGGTGGTGGAGCACGCCGAAGGAGCGGTTGTAGGCGTCGCGGCCCTCGTGCATCCGCGTCCGGGCGAGCAGACCCGGCGGGTGGTAGCGACCGCCGGTACGGCGGGAGAGCGGGCCGGAGACGTAGGTGTGGGAGCCGTTCGCCTTGCGCCTGAACCATCCGATACGCACCGCGACCACCTGATAGACGTTGCGGCCGTCGACCGTGCGCAGCGCGAGCGGCGCGAGGAAGAGACCGACGGGGATGAGGACGACGATCGCCGCCGTCAGCGAGACGAGTGAGGCGAGCAGCGCGACGAGGAGTCCGCCGAAGGCGACCACGGTGCCGAGGAGGCCCAACGGGCCGAGGCCGGGGCGGCGGGGCCGGCGCCAGTTTCCGTAGGTGGGACGCGTGAGGGCGTCGGTGGACATGGAAAATCCTTCTTCCGGCTGTGGTTCGTGGGTTCCGAGTGCCTACGAGCTCGGGGTTTCAGGAGATCGGGCGGCTGCGGGCCCGTCGTGGCTCGTCGCGCAGTTCCCCGCGCCCCTTTCGGGGCTCGCCCCGTCGAAGAGGGCGCGGCCCCCGGGGGGCGGGGGGTGCGCTACTGGTTGTGGCCCTTCATTCCGTCGTTGTCGCCGAGGGAGTTGGTGATCTCGCTCGCGGCCTGCATGCCGGTCTGTACGACGACCGCGGCTGCCTGGACCGCCACGGCCGCGCCCGCCGTGGCCGCGCCCGCGGCCGCCGTACCGGCCGCCGCGCCCGCGCCACCTGCTCCGCCCGCGCCGGCGCCCCCGGAGGAGCCCGCGCCCGTGGACGGCGAGCCCTGCGGGCCCGCGGAGCCGCCTCCGCCTCCGCCGCCTCCACCGCCACCGGCGGCGCCGCCCGCGATGCTGACCGCGCCGGAGGCGATGTTGTTGGCGGCGTTGAGGGCGACCGTGCCGCCCGAGGTGCCGCCGAGGGCGGCGGTGGCCGGGACGATCAGCTTGAGCAGGGCGGGCAGCGCGAACACCGACAGGATCAGCATGCCCATGCCCGCGATGATCTCGTCCAGGTTCTCCTTGCCCCGGGTCATCGACGTGGCCGAGTAGATGATCAGGGCCGCCGCCGGCTTGTACAGCAGCCAGGCCGCCAGCCAGCCGATGTGCTTCTTCCACCAGCCCTCGCCCCACCCGGTCATCGAGGAGGCGGCTGCCAGCGGCAGCGTGCCGACCAGCATGATCAGCACGCCGATGCGGATGTACATCAGCACGATCTGCACGAAGCTCGACAGCATCACCAGCAGACCGAAGATCAGCACCAGGCCGGGCTGGCTGAGTGTCAGTACGCCCAGCATCTCGGCGGCCTTGCTGCCGAGACCGGACTTCGCGTACACGTCCGCCGCGTACGCGTCCGACGCCTTCATCAGCGCGGTGACCACCGGTACGGCCGCCGCGCCCACGAGGATGACCTTCCACATCCCCATGAAGGCCTGTTTCATCGACTGGCCCTTTCGGTCGATCGCCATCCGGATCGACGCGATGAGCAGGGAGGTCACCGCCACGTACGCGACGATCCAGTTGACCTCCGCGGTGATCAGGCCGATGGGGCTGCCCGGATCCATCGTGGGGTTGCCGTGGGTGACATTGCCCGCGGGCTGGTCGACGTCGATCTTCAGCCAGACACCGTTGAGGGCCTTGAGGACCTCCGAGGCACCGTCACCAATCGCCTTGGCGAAGACGACGACGGCACCCTCGGTGAACTGCTTGCCGCCCTCTTCGATGACGCAGTCGTAGATCTTCCAGGAGCAGCCCATGTCACGCCTCCCAGGTGACGAAGCCGTCGGTGCCGCTCACCTGCGACACACCGCCGTAGATCGTGCCGTCGGCCTCGGGAACGAGCTTCCAGTCGCCGTCCTGCCAGCGCACGGTCACCGAGGCGGAGCCGTAGCCGCCGCCCCCCATGCCGCTGACCAGGACCATCACGGTCGCCTGCGAGCGGTTGTACGTCAGGACCGTGAAGCCGGCGTAGCCGCCCGCGTCCGGCGATCCCGTCGTGGACTTGTCGCCGGACTGGGCACGCGTCTTCACCAGCGCGTCCCGCCCGGCGCCCGGCACGACCTGCCGGTCGACGACCTCGCGCCAGCCGTCGTAGCTGAGGTGGTCGGTGATGGAGTGGGCGGCCATGACGGCGCCCATCGGGGTGCGGGCGAAGCAGGACCAGACCGGACCGTCGTACTTCAGCGGGCCCGCGGTTCTCGACACCGGGACCAGACCGGTGCCGTTGGCCTTCCAGTGGAAGTCGCGCGGTGCCTTGGTGGGCCGGGCCTGCACGCTGTCGTCGGTACGGCAGCCGGCGGGACGGTCCTTCGAACCGCCGCCACCGGAGCCGGACCCGGACCCGGAGTCCGAGGTCGAGGTCGGTGCGGGGCTCGGGTCGCCGGACGCGCCGGACGGCCCCCCGGCGCCGTTGCCGGTGACCGCGAAGAGCACCGCGAGGACGACCAGCACCCCCAGGAACCCGGCCGACAGGATCCAGCCCCGCTGCTGCCAGAACGGCTGCTCCCACTCTCCGCTGCCCCCTCGGGACCGGCCGGAGTTCACCATCGTCGCTCCCCCTTTCGACTCGCCGGCTGACGGACTACGCGAAGACGAAGTTCACGAGCGGGCCGGCGGCGGCGACGAGGACACAGCCGCCGAGGACCATGCCGAGACGGCCCATGTGCTCCGAGCCCTCACCGCGGCGCATCGAGATCGCCATCATCGCGCCGGTGATCAGCACGCCCGCGACGCCCGCCGCGGTACCGGCCCAGGCGACGATGCCGAGCACGGTGTCGACCTTGCCGGTGAGCGCGCCGGGGGCGTCGCGGTTCGGGTTCGGGACGGTCCCGTCGGCCAGGTAGACGGCCTGCTGCGCCTTGGTGGCTATCGCGTTCAGCATGTGGTTTCTCCCCGTTTCGGTCGGCCGCAGCGGAGCGGTGGACGTCAACTCACTTGAGCGGATGGGTGCGTGGGATGCCCACGGGACCTGAGTCGGCTGCCCGGGTTCCCGTTCGCCCTGTGAGCTTGGCGACTGTGGTGACCCTGAGCCAAGCGATGTAGTGATCCAGCACTGGGCGGTGACGCGGTCGTGACAGACGGGAACTGCTCGTCATGTCCGGGACAGTGACGTGCCGTCATCAGGCCCCGGACCTGCGGCGAAGCGGAGTGTGTCGTACCGGTGTGCGAAAGGGGAGGTGGAGGGGAGGTGGGTGTGCGGATACGGTGACGGCCCGTCGGTTCCCCCGGAACCGACGGGCCGTCACCCGCTCTCAGTCACGCTCCGTCACATCACGAAGTCCACGATCGGCCCTGCCGTCGCGCCGATGATGCAGGCGCCCATCACCATCGCGAACTGGGTGAGGTGCTCGTCGCCCTCCCCGGACCGCAGCGAGATGGCCATCCGGGAGCCGACGAGCAGCAGCCCGCACACACCGGCCGCCGTCACCAGCCAGGCGAGGATGTTCAGCACGTAGTTCAGCTCGTAGGTGACCGCCCCCGGAGGCCCGGCCAGGGTGGTGGCCGCCGCGTACACGGTGTGGCTCATGGGGTCCTCCCGGTGAGACGGGCCAGCGCCGCGCTCTCCCGCGGCGGCGGGCCGGTGAGATCGCCGGTGCGCCAGGCGGGCACCCAGGGCACGCGGTGGACGTCGACGACCGAACCGATCACCTTGACGCGCTGGACGAGCTGCCGCGGCAGCCGTCCGGGCGCGTCCGCGACCAGCACGATCGCGTCCAGGTCGAGTCCCGGCGGCGCGTCGCCCCGCCGGAAGATGTCGAGGGTGTGCGAGACCGCGTCGAGTCCGGCGGCGTGCGTCCGACCCACCAGCAGCACGGATCCGGGTTCACCGTGTTCCGGCCGGGGCCAGTTGCGGCCCGCGTCGTGACCGCCGAAGACGGCGGCGAGGGTGGTGGACCCGGCCCCGCCGTGTGTGGCGACCCAGGAGAACCGCCGCGCGCCGGCGGATGCCAGGGGCTCCGGCTCCTGCGGCAGCACCTCCGCCTCCCCGACGGGCCCCCGCACCCAGATCTCCGGCCCGGCCGTCGCCTGCCCTGCGTTGCCCTGCATCACCGCATCACCACTCTCCCCCATGTCCACAGCCATCCATCGAAGTCTCCCTGACCCGACGACCACCTCGGCCGCCGACCTGCGCACGCCGAGCCGCCGGTTGTCGCCGCCGACCGGCGTGTTTCGCCGCCGACGCCTGTTGACGCCGACCGGCGTGTTCCGCCGTCGACGCCGGTTGTCGCCGACCGTCCTGCCGGGCCGTCGACCTCTCTCGGCCGCCGACTGCCTTGCCGGGCTGTCGCCTGTTGCGTCGACTGTCTCGCCGCACCGCCGCCGGTTGTCGCGGTACGGCCTTTGACGGCCCGTGCGTTGTGCCGGCCGGTCTGTCGTCGCCGGCCTGTTGTGCGGCCGTCCGGCGTCGCCCGCCGTACGGCCTCCGTGTCCGTCGACGGGGCCTGCCGGTGGTCTTGCCGAGCCGCCGACATGCCGCCGCCGGACGGCTCGTCGGGCCGTCGGCGAGTTTCGCCCATCGGTCTGCCGTTCCGTCATCGTCGCCGTACGTCCTTGTTGTTCACCGCCGTCCGCCGTCCGCCGTCCGCCGTCCGCCGTCGCCGGCTTCGCGCCGTGTCGGCCGGTTCGCGAACCCGCGTCGACGCGCGAAGGCGAGCCGAATCAGCCAAGCCGAGTCAGACCAAGCCGAGTCAGACCAAGCCGAGCCGAGTCGACCCCGCACAGTCGTGGGCCGCACCCGTGGAGCGGGGGCGAACCCCTTCGGTTCGTGGCCCCCGCCGTGGCGCCTTCCTCCGATCTTCACCGGGGTGCGACCGCTTGGGAATTGGGGCGTGAGTTCCTGCTACGAGCCTGTGACGTGCTGGTGACGCGGGGAGCGCGGGTGAGCGGAGAGACTCGACTGGCCGGCCTGGACTGGCAGGAACATGACTGGACTTCGACGCTGAGGGGAGCAGATGTCCAACGGGGGTGGGTCCGCCACGGGCTGGGTCGTCGGCGGTTGCGTCGCGGCCGTGATGATGCCCGTGGTCCTGATGGTCGGGGTGAGCGGGGGAGGCCAGGCCGACGCCGAGGAACAGGGTGGCGTCGGCGGCGGCCTCAAGAACGGGCAGGTCCCGGCGGAGTACGTGCCGTGGGTGCTCAAGGCGGGCTCGATGTGCGACATCATCAAGCCGGCCGTGATCGCCGCCCAGATCGAGGCGGAGTCGGGCTGGAACCCCAACGCCCAGTCCCCCGTGGGCGCCGAGGGCCTGAGCCAGTTCATGCCGGGCACCTGGAAGACCTGGGGCCGCGACGACGACGGTAACGGCCGGATATCCCCGTACGACCCCGGTGACGCGATCATGGCGCAGGGCCGTTACGACTGCGCGCTGGCCAAGCAGGTCCAGGGCTACAAGGACCGCGGCCAGGCCAGCGGCGACACCCTCGACCTGGCGCTCGCCGCGTACAACGCGGGCCCCGGCGCGGTCCAGAAGTACGGCGGCATCCCGCCCTACAAGGAGACCCAGGACTACGTCGTCCGCATCAAGTCCCTGATCGCCAAGTACGAGTCGGTGGACGACCCGCCGGGCAAACTCCCGCCGGGCAGGCAGATGGCGATGCCGCTGGCCGGCAACCCGCCCGTGACCTCCCCGTACGGTTGGCGCATGCACCCCACGCTCGGCGTCCGCAAGCTGCACACCGGTACCGACTTCGGCGTGGCGGCGGGCACCCCGGTGCTGGCCGCGCGCGACGGCGTGGTCACCTTCGCCGGCTGGACCAACGGATACGGCAACCGCGTCGTCATCTCCCACGGGACCATCGACGGCGACCAGATCTCCACCACGTACAACCACATGCTCGCGGGGCTGAGCGTCAAGGTCGGCGACCACGTGAAGGTCGGCCAGCGCGTGGGCCCGGTGGGCTCCACCGGCTACTCGACCGGCGCCCACCTCCACTTTGAGGTGATGCGGAACGGCACGTACGTGGATCCGGCGCCCTGGTTGGGCCTGTGATGAGGCGCGTGGGGACGGCACGGACGATGACGACGGGGAAGGACACCGAGGTGAGGAGGGGGACGACGATGGTCGCAAAGAGCGACGGGCACCGGATGCCCGACGCCCGTACGGGAGCGGGCGGACGCGGCGCGTCCGGCGGGCTCCGCCGGGCCGGGGCGGTGGTGCTCGCGACCGTGACCGGCGTGGCGGTCCTCGCCGCGTGCGGTCTGCGGGACCACCGCGAGACGGTCGGCGGCGGCCCCGGCGCCTCGGCCGAACCGTCGATCGCCCCCAAGGCCCCGCTGCCGTCCGGCAAACCGCTGGGCGACGACGCGCACGTACCGACCCCGTCCGGCGTCGACGACCTGGACGCCACCTCCGTCTCCAGGGCGTGGGTCGAGGTCGCCTACGGCTACGACACCAAGTACGACATGAGTCCGCACGACGCCGTCCTGCGCACCGCGCGCTGGCTCACCCCGGACAAGCGGAAGGCGGAGCGTGCGTACCGCCCCGCGAGCGGCGCGGGCGAGAACTGGAACTCCTGGGCGGCGCACAAGGCGTGGACGACCGTCGAGGTGGAGTTCGACGACGACGGCGACGCGCCCTCCGACACCAGGACCGAGGCGTACCGCGCCGTGTTCGTCGACGGCGAGGCACACGGCAGGGACGGCTGGACGGGCACCGGTCCACAGGCCACGGTGTACCTGAAGCTGGTGCGTTCGGGGAAGGGCGAGCCGTGGCGGGTCGACGATGTGCGTACGGTGGAGGCCGCGGCGCAACCACCGACGTCACCCACGGCGTCGCCCTCAACAGCGTCGTACACGGGAGTCGGCGGGAAACCGGTGTCTCCCACGGCGCCGGTGTCTCCCGTGTCACCGGTGTCCTTCGATCTCCCGTCCGCCGTTTCTCCTTCTGACCGACCCGAGTGAGGGAACGATGACTCGACTCAGCCGCGAACAGAAGCGGGAACTCAAGCGTGCGGGCCGCGCGCCGGCACCGGCCGGGCTGACCCCGATCGACGTGCGCGTCTCGGTGGAGGCCGGCGCGACCGTCGGCGGCATGCCGGTACCGGCGGCCGCGGGGGAGTCCCTCCAGACCGCCGCGCTCGACTACCTCCACCGTCTCGCCCTCGCCACCGGTCACCCGGTCCTCGCCACGGTCCACGACGAGCGCATCGGCTACGTCGTACCGCTCCAGGTCCACGTCGACGGCTCCAGCCGTTTCGCGGGCGAGCCGGTCCAGGTCGCGGAGCCGAGGGGAGACGTCACGACACCGTCCCGCCCCGCGCCGGCGGTCCCGCCCGCACCGCCGGTGGCCGAGCCCGTTGCCGCGCCGCCTGCCGAGCCGGTCGCCGCGCCGGTGCCGCGCCGGGACAAGTCGACGTATGTGCTGCGGGCGGTACCGGAGTCGGCGGCCCAGGGGATGACCGGGCAGGAGCCGACGGCTCCGGAATCCCCGCACGCCCAGCCGCAGGGGCACGCCCAGTCGCCGTCGCAGCAGGCCCACTCACAGCCCCAGCGGCCGCAGGGGTACTCCCACCCGCAGCCGCACGTGCCGGAGCAGGCCCCCGCGCCGCAGCAGGCCCCCGTGCAGGCGCAGCCGCACTCGTCGGAGCCGCAGCCCCAGCAGTCGCAGCCGCAGGCGAAGCGGGAGCCCAGCACGATGCGTCTGGCGGCGGTCGAGCCGACGCCGTCAACCAGCGACCCGGTCGGTCACCCGGTGACTCCCGAGCGGCCGAAGCGCGAGCCGAGCACGCTTCCGCTGACGGCCGCGAAGGCCACCGCTCCCGGCCAGGAGGCGGTCGGTGCCCCGGCGGAGCCCCCGGCTGCCGCCGAGCCGAAGCGGGAGCCCCGCACGATGCCGCTCACCGCGGCGAAGCCGGCGGCGGGCGGTGTCGCCCCGTCGACCTTCGTCCTGCGCGCCGTCCCGGAGCCCAAGGACGGCCCCCTCGCCCGGCCGCCCCGGGGTGGGACGACCCAGCCCGCGCCCGCGGCCGGGGAGTACGGCGGTGCGGCGGCCGAGCCCGCCGGTACGGCTGGGCCGGAGGTGGACGCGTACAGCCCGGCGGGGGCGGATTCCGGCGCCGCGGCCGCACCCCTGACCGGTGAATACGGCCCGGTGGCGGCCCAGTCCGCCGGCGTCGCCGTACCCACGGTCGGGGAGTTCGGCCCCGCGCGGGCTGCCGCACCCACCCACATGTCGGAGGCCGCTCCCTCTCACGTGCCGAACCCGGCGCCCGCCCCGGAGCTGAGCCCCAGCGCCCTGGAGCCGCAGCCGTGGCCTCCGGGGCGGTCCTCGGTGGCGGCGCAGACCTCCGCCGAGGTCGCCGACGCCGTACCGGCCCAGGCCCCGGCGCCGGCCCCGGCCCCCGAGCTGAGCCCGGCCGCCCTGGAGCCGCAGCCGTGGCCCCCGCATCAGGCACCGGTTCATCAGGCCCCGGCCCACACCCCCGAGGCGAAGGCGGAGTACCCGGCGGTCGACGCGGCCGAACACGTCTCCGCCCACCCCTCCGACGCGGTCCCGGAGTCGGGGCCCGTCTCGCTGGACCCGCAGCCCTGGCCGCCGGCGGCGCCGCCGACTCCGCTGCCGGCCCCGGTCCAGGTGACCACGCCGGAACCCGCCCTCGTACCGGCCCCGCCGGAGGAGTCCGCGGCCGACCCGTACTCCGCTCCCGAGTGGAAGGTGGTGGACGAGGACCCCGGGCCCAAGCCGGCACCCGTGCGCGAGTTCGACGCCGTCGCCGAGTCCGTGCTGGACCTGGAGGAGTCCGACGGGGCGGCCGCCCCCTCGCCCTTCGCCGAGCCCGTCTCGCGCATCAACGAGGCCGTGAAGATGGGCCGTATCCAGGAGGCCGCGGAGATGGCCGAGCACACCGTCGCCCAGGCGACGGCGACCCTCGGCCCCCAGCACGCCGAGGTGCTGCGCCTGCGCGAACTGACCGCGTACATCGCCTACCTGGCCGGTGACGCCCTGAGGTCCTTCCATCTCTCCCTCGACCTCGCCGCCCTCCGGCACCGGCTGCGCGACCCCCGCGCCGCGTACGGCAACATCCAGAGCGCGGCGGCGGCCTGGCGCGCGATCCGCGACCCGCTCCAGGGGCTGCACCTGGGCCGCGACCTGATCGCCGTGTGGGCCGAGCTCGCCGCGGACGCCGGTCCCGCCGCCGACGACGTGGAGCAGCTGGAGAAGGCCCGCACCCGTATGGGCCGCCTCGCCGAACGGGCCCGCGCGCTGGACGCCGACCCCTATGCGAGGAGCCCGCACGCCCATGGCCGGTGACAGCGGACACGGCGGCCCCCTCCACCACGCCACCCCCCCCGCACGGCCGACCGCGCCACGGCACCGGGAGCGGCCCGGAACAGCACCGCTCCCGGCAACGACCGCACCCCCGCGGCCCCGTCCCCGCCCCCGTCCCTCCCGGAGGCCGCCCGCCACCGCACCGCCCGGCGGCAGCCGGCCCCACCCCTGGAGCGCACCGCTCGCCCCCGCGTGGAAGTCCACGTCAACGAGCTGACCGGCACGATGAGCTGGCGCACGCTCGGTGACCGGACCGCCGGACCGGCACCCGCCTCGGGGGCGCCGTACAACGGTCACGGGGACCCCGGCCCTCGTCACGCCCGTACGCGCCTGTCCCGCCTCCCCGGCGAGGCCCCCTGGAGCGCGCGTGCCGCGGCGTTGCGTTCCGCCGGACTCGACCCGGCCCGCGCATCCGCGCGGGGCGCAGCGCCGATTCCGACGCACCCGGCGTCCGTACGGGCCGCCCTGGACGTCGACGTCGCGTCGCTCGGCCCGGAGCGGCTCGGGGCGCACCTGGCCCGCGTCGGCGCCCTCCGCTCCGCGGTCGCCGCCGACCTGACCCGAGGCTCCCGCATGCCCACCGCGGTCGCCTCCCGCCTCCGCTCGACGGCCCCGTCTCTCGCCCACACCCTCACAGCCGAACACACGGCGACCGCGATCCGCGCAGCCGCCACCACCCACACGGCGACACCCCGCACCGCGCCCGCGCCCCGCACGGCTTCCGCGGCGACCACCCGCCCACCGACCCCCGCCGTACGACCGGGTTCAGGACCGAGCGCGCCCCACGGCCGCTGAGCCACACACGACCGGGTCGACGCCGAGCCGCTGATCGACCCGGTGAACTCCCGCCGTACGGACCGGGCTCGGAGCCGGGCGCGCCCGCGGCCGTTGACCCACACACGACCGGGGTCGAGGTCGGGCATGGCCCAGGGTCCCTGACCGCCCCGGCCGACCCCGCCGTACGGACCGGGGTCGAGGGCGGGTGCTCCCCACTGCCGCTCCCCCACACGACCGACCCGCCGCCGACACGCCTCCGGGGCCGGTCGGCGACATGGCGTCGCCGACCGGCCCCGGACACGAACAAGCCCCCTCACGGAGCGCGAGCGCCGACGAGCCGCCGCATCGCCGCGCCACCGCTCCGCTCTCCGGGCGCGGTGCCCGTCACAGCACCCGCCCCGTCGAAGTCGGCTGCTACTTCGACAGCTCCCACACCGCGTACGCCAGCGCGTCCGAGTTCCGGTCCAGGGCCGTGTCGTTGATGTTGGACGTCGTGTCGCAGGACGAGTGATAGCAGCGGTCGAACGCCTGCCCGGACGTGCCGCCCCACTTGGTGGCCTGCGCGGCGGTCTTCGCGCGGCTCGCGCCCGTGAAGAGGCCGCCCACCGGGACGCCCGCGCTCTTGAACGGCGCGTGGTCGGAGCGGCCGTCGCCCTCGGTCTCTATCTCCGTCGGGACGCCGATGCCCGCGAAGTAGTCCTTGAAGGTCTTCTCGATGGTGGGGTCGTCGTCGTAGACGAAGTACCCGGGGTTCGGCGACCCGATCATGTCGAAGTTGAGGTAGCCGCTGATCCGGGCGCGGTTCGCGGAGGACAGGTTGTTGACGTAGTAGCGCGAGCCGACCAGGCCCAGCTCCTCCGCGCCCCACCAGGCGAACCGGAGGTGCTTGGTGGGCTGGTAACCGGTGCCGGCCACGGTCAGCGCGGCCTCCAGCACGGCCGCGGAACCGGAGCCGTTGTCGTTGATGCCGGCGCCGGAGGTGACGCTGTCGAGGTGTGAACCGGCCATGACAACCTTGTTGGTGTCGCCGCCGGGCCAGTCGGCGATCAGGTTGTACCCGGTGCGGCCGCCGGACGTGAAGGACTGCACGGTCGTGGTGAAACCGGCGGCGTCCAGCTTGCCCTTCACATAGTTCAGGGAGGCCGTGTAACCGGCGCGGCCGTGGGCTCTGTTGCCGCCGTTGGCGGCGGCGATGGACTGGAACTGGGTGAGGTGGGCCTTGACGTTGGCCACGGGCAGGTCGGGCGCGGCGGCCACCGCCTCCGGGGCGGGAGCCGCCCCGGCTACGGACCCGCTGGTGAAGAGCGTGGCCGCCGCGACGGCGACGGCGGCGGCACGCCCGGTGACTGGAACAGAGAGCTTCATGTGGGGGCTCCGAATTCCAAGGGATCCGCGTGAACTGCTGTTGGCGTGTTCATGTCGAATCCGAGTGAATGAGGTGCCTGGATGGTGCGGGCGGCGCTGACTTTCCGTCAAGAGCGGTATTCGGCCACGGGTGTTCGCATGTCGGACTCGTCGGACGAAAGCATGGTCGACGGCCGTGCGAGCGGGTGCGAGCGGTGCGTGCAGAAGCGGGGCCGTACCTCAGCTCGCGGGCTTCGGGGCGACCGCCTCGGCCTCGGGAACAGCCTCCGGAACAGCCTCGGAAGCAACCTCCGGAACCGCCTCCGGCACGGGTGCCGACAGGGGTGCCGGCGTCGGCTCCGGCTGCGCCTTCGCCGTACGCGCCCCGCCCCAGCGGCGGGCGGTCCGCAGCGCGTCCCACGTCAGCAGCGACAGCGCCAGCCACACCAGGGCGAAGCCCGCCCACCGCTCGGGCGGCATGGCCTCGCCGAAGTACAGCACCCCGAGCAGGAACTGGAACACCGGCGCCATGTACTGGAGCAGCCCCAGCGTGGACAGTGGCACCCGGATCGCGGCCGCCCCGAAGCAGACCAGCGGCAGCGCGGTGACCAGCCCGGTCGAGGCCAGCAGCAGGGCGTGCCCGGTGCCCTCCGTGCCGAAGGTGGACTCGCCGCGCGAGCCCAGCCACAGCAGATAGCCGAGCGCCGGCAGGAAGAGGATCACGGTCTCCGCGGCGAGCGACTCCGTGCCGCCCAGGTTGACCTTCTTCTTCACCAGCCCGTACGTGGCGAAGGAGAAGGCGAGGCACAGGGAGATCCACGGCGGCCGCCCGTAGCCGATGGTCAGCACGAGGACGGCGGTGAAGCCGACGCCGACCGCCGCCCACTGCACGGGCCGCAGCCGTTCCTTCAGGAGCAGGACGCCCATGGCGATGGTGACGAGCGGGTTGATGAAGTACCCGAGGGAGGCCTCGACGACCTGGCCGTTGTTCACGGCCCAGATGTAGACGCCCCAGTTGACCGCGATCACGCCCGCCGCGACCGCGATCAGGGCCAGCTTGCGCGGCTGCCGCAGCAGCTCACCGGCCCACGCCCAGCGCCGCAGCACCAGCAGGGCGATCCCCACGAAGCCGAGGGACCACACCATGCGGTGGGCGAGGACCTCCACCGCGCCGGCGGGCTTGAGCAGGGGCCAGAAGAGCGGGACGAGCCCCCACATCCCGTACGCCGCGAAGCCGTTCAGCAGGCCTATCCGGTGTTCGCCCTTCGACTGCGCCGCCACGGCCCCTCCTTCTCGACCGGCCGCGCCCCGCGGCCCAAGTCCCACGAAGGTAACGCCGACCACCCCCGGCTGTCATGCCCGTATCGCCATACGGTCATGACAGTCGGGGGTGGCTGTCATGCGGGGGCTCAGGCCTTGAGCGCCGCCGTGATCGAGTCCGCGATCGGCGTGGTCGGGCGGCCGATGAGCCGGGACAGGTCACCGGAGGAGACGACCAGCTCGCCCTTCTCGATGGACGCGTCGACGCCCGCGAGGATCGCGGCCAGCGGCTCGGGGAGGCCGACGCCGGTGAGGATGCCGGCGTAGGCGTCGACGGAGACGGCGTTGTTCGCTATCTCCTTGCCGGTCTGCCGGCTCAGCTCGGCCGCGTACTCCGCGAAGCTCCACGCGGCGTCGCCGCCGAGCTCGTACGTCTTGTTCTCGTGACCCTCGCCGGTCAGCACGGCGACCGCGGCGGCTGCGTAGTCCGCGCGGGCGGCGGAGGACACCCGGCCCTCACCGGCGGCGTGCGTGACGGCGTTGTACTCCAGGACGGGGCCGAGCTGCTCGGTGTAGTTCTCGTTGTACCAGCCGTTGCGCAGCAGCACGTACGGCAGACCGGAGGCGAGCAGCACCTCCTCGGTGCCCCGGTGGTCGTCCGCCAGCGCCGCCGTCAGGCTGCCCGGCGCGCTGGTGTAGGCGAGGAGCGCGGCACCGGCGGCCTTGGCGGCGTCGATGACGACCGTGTGCTGTCCGACGCGGTCGTTGCCGACCTCGCTGCCGGAGATCAGCAGGACCTTGTCACCGGCGGAGATGACGCCGTCGAAGGTCTCGGGGGCGCTGTAGTCGGCCACGGCGATCTTCACGCCACGCGCCGCGAGCCCGGCGGCCTTCTCCTCGTTGCGTACGACGGCCGTGATCTGCTCGGCCGGAACCTTCTCCAGCAGGCCCTCGACGACGAACGTGCCGAGGTTCCCGGTCGCTCCGGTGACGACGATGCTCATGTTGAAACTCCTCCAGGGGGGCGAGTGCGCCACTAACCCTAGGAGGTGCGCTAACTCTTCGAAAGTACCCACTTTCAAGTAAGTGCCCCCCCGTGGCTCTCTACGGCAGTGGCCCCTACGGAGAGGCCCGGTCCGCACGCTCGCCGCGCGGACCGGGCCTCTTCGGAGGTGCGTCGCAGGTCAGCCGACGACCGTCCAGGTGTCCCCGCCCGCGAGCAGCGCAGACAGGTCGCCCTTGCCGTACTGCTCGATCGCGTTGTCCAGCTGGTCGGCCATCTGGGTGTCGTAGACGGGTCGGTCGACGGAGCGGAACACGCCGATGGGGGTGTGGTGCAGGGTGTCGGGGTCGGCGAGCCGGGACAGGGCGAAGGCGGTGGTGGGGGAGGGGGTGTGGGCGTCGTGGACGAGGACGCGGGTCTCGTTGTCGGGGGTGACGGTGACGACCTTG
>NZ_OLMK01000023.1 GCF_900290235.1 Streptomyces sp. MA5143a | reverse complement strand
GGGCAGACGGGACTTTCGCAACGCGCCCTAGGGCCCTTCTGACGGATCCCCGCGGCGTCACGGCGCCCGGTCGTCACGGGTGTGTGGGGCGCCTTGTACCTCCCCTGAGTGACATCGGGGACGGGGGGCGTCGCACTTCCCTCCCTCGACCTCGTATGGTCTTGTCCGTGTTGGAGGAGATGCGGATACGGTCGCTCGGAGTCATCGACGACGCGGTCGTCGAGCTGTCACCCGGCTTCACCGCCGTGACGGGTGAGACGGGCGCGGGCAAGACCATGGTGGTCACCAGTCTCGGTCTGCTGCTCGGCGGCCGGGCGGACCCGGCGCTCGTGCGGATCGGCGCGAAGAACGCGGTCGTCGAGGGCCGGATCGCCATGCCCGACGGCGCCTCGGCGGTCGTCCGGGCCGAGGAGGCCGGGGCCGAACTCGACGACGGGGCGCTGCTGATCAGCCGTACCGTTTCCGCCGAGGGACGGTCGCGGGCTCACCTCGGCGGGCGGTCCGTGCCCGTGGGCGTCCTCGCGGAGCTGGCCGACGAACTGGTGGCCGTGCACGGCCAGACCGACCAGCAGGGGCTGCTGAAGCTGTCCCGGCAGCGGGCGGCCCTCGACCGGTACGCCGGGGACGCGGTGGCCGTGCCGCTCGCCAAGTACGGCGAGGCGTACCGGCGACTGCGGGCCGTCGCCGTCGAACTCGACGAGATCGTCACCCGTGCGCGTGAGCGGGCCCAGGAGGCCGACCTGCTGCGCTACGGGCTCGACGAGATCGCGGGCGTCGAGCCGCGCGCCGGTGAGGACGTGGAGCTGGCCGAGGAGGCCGAGCGGCTGGGGCACGCGGAGGCGCTGGCATCCGCCGCGACGGCCGCGCACGCCGCGCTCGCGGGCAATCCCGAGGACCCCGAGGGCGTCGACGCCTCGACGCTCGTCGCGGGCGCCCACCGGGCGCTGGAGGCCGTGCGCTCGCACGACCCGGCGCTGGCGGCGCTCGCCGACCGGATCGGTGAGATCGGCATCCTGCTCGGCGACGTCGCGGGTGAGCTGGCGGGATACGCCGACGACCTGGACGCCGACCCGCTGCGGCTCGCGGCCGTGGAGGAGCGGCGGGCCGCCCTCACCGCCCTGACCCGCAAGTACGGCGAGGACATCGCCTCCGTGGTCGCCTGGGCCGAGCAGAGCGCCCAGCGGCTCACCGAACTCGACGGCGACGACGGACGCATCGAGGAGCTGACCGCCGAGCGGGACGCGCTGCGCGTCGAACTGGGAGGTCTCGCGCAGGCCCTGACGGACGCCCGGCAGGAGGCCGCGGAGCGGTTCGCCGCCGCCGTGACCGCCGAGCTGGGCTCGCTCGCCATGCCGCACGCGCGCGTGTCGTTCGAGATCCGGCAGACCGAGGACCCCGAGGGCGTCGAGGTCGGCGGACGCACGGTCGCGTACGGGCCGTCCGGCGTCGACGAGGTGGAGCTGCTGCTCGCCCCCCACCCGGGGGCGCCGCCGCGGCCCATCGCCAAGGGCGCCTCGGGCGGTGAGCTGTCGCGGGTGATGCTGGCCGTCGAGGTCGTGTTCGCGGGGACGGACCCCGTGCCGACGTACCTCTTCGACGAGGTCGACGCCGGTGTCGGCGGCAAGGCGGCCGTCGAGATCGGCCGGCGGCTCGCCCGGCTCGCGCGGTCGGCGCAGGTCGTCGTCGTCACGCACCTGCCGCAGGTGGCCGCCTTCGCCGACCGGCAGCTGCTGGTGGAGAAGACCAACGACGGCTCGGTGACCCGGTCCGGCGTGAAGGTCCTGGAGGGCGAGGACCGGGTGCGGGAGCTGTCGCGCATGCTCGCCGGTCAGGAGGACTCCGAGACGGCACGGGCACACGCCGAGGAACTGCTGGCGGCGGCCCGCGCGGACGCCTGAGCGATGCGCAGGTGGGCCGCGCTCGTCCTCGCGGCGAGCGCGGCCCGCGCGGGCGTCGCCGTCCTCCGGGCCACGGCCCCCGGCGGCGCTCCCCGCTGGCAGCGCACCAACCACACCGGCCGGACCGTCACCCTGTACGCCGGGCCGGGGGCCACGCTCGGCACCGTGCTCGCGGCCGGCCGGAGCTGCCCCGCCGCCGGGCTCGCGATCCTGGCGGGTGGGATGTGCGGGGCGTACGACGACATCGCGGGCGCCGACGACCCGAAGCGCGGGTTCCGGGCCCACCTGGCGGCGCTGCGGGACGGTGACGTCACCAGCGGCGCGGTGAAGCTGTTCGGCATCTCGACCGCCGGACTCGTCGCCGGGGCACTGCTGAAAGAACGGGCGCTGGACAAGGTGCTGGCCGGTGTGGTGATCGCCGGGGCCGCGCACATGGTGAACCTCGTCGACGTACGGCCCGGAAGGGCGGTCTGCGCGACGCTCGCCCTCGCACTGCCCGGCATGCTCCGCGAGGGGGCCGCCGGGGAGGTGGCGGCGGCGACCGCCGGGGCCGTCCTGGCCGTGCTCACCGACGACCTCGCCGAGCGCACGATGCTCGGCGACACCGGCGCCCACGCCCTCGGCGCCGCCCTGGGCTGCGCCGCCGTCCTGGCCCACGGCCGGGCGGGGCTGGTCGCCCACGCGGCGGCGGTGGTGGCCGCGGCCGTCCACGGGGACCGGGTCAGCGAGGTGGCGCGGTCGCCGGTGTGGGGGTGACCGGCGTCGGCAGGACACGGGTGCTCGGGTGGGGCGGCGGGGCCGCGGGCCGGGGAACGCTCCGGGCAGGAGTGGGGCGGAAGTGGCGTGGAGGGCAATGTCGTGCGGGAGTTCACTCGTGTGAGTGACGCTGGGCGTCGTGTTGCCCACAGCTGCGCCGTTCGGGCGGTTCGGCGGTGCCGGAACACTCGTACGGCCTGGCATCCTTGGACAGGTACGACGTAGCGAGACGTGCTACGCAGACCAGGCAGAAGCGGCCTCGCGCGGTCAACCCTCGCCGCCGGATCGTTCTGTACGTTTCTTCGTGACCGTCCGACCCCGAACCAGGAGCCCCGGCCACGTGAGCCACGTGAGCAGCCACTCACCGCACGGCCAGTCGCCGCTGCGAACCGTGCAAGTGCTCGGCGGCGGCAGCGCGGTGAGCAGCGCGCATGTGCGGTCGTTGGCCTCGGGGCTCGTCGCCCGGGGCGTACGGGTCACCGTGTGCGCCCCCCACGAGACCGACGGCGTCCACGACTTCACCGGTGTCGGCGCCCGCCACATCCATGTGCCCCGCAGCAGCGACCCCGCCTCCGTGGCCACCCTGCGCAACGCCTGCGCGGACGCCGACCTGGTCCACGCGCACGGCCTGCACGCCGGCTTCCGCGCGACCCTCGCGCTCGGCGGGCGGCGCACCCCGCTCGTGGTCACCTGGCACACCCGGTCCTACGCCGAGGGCGCGCGGGCCCATCTGCTGCGGCTGCTGGAGCGCCGGGTCGCCAAGGCCGCCGCCGTGGTGCTCGGGACCTCCTCGGAACTCGTCGACCGCGCCCGCAGCCGGGGCGCACGCGACGCCCGCCTCGCCGCCGTCTCCGTGCCCGTGCTCCGCCGGAAGGGTGACGACGACAACGACCGCCACCGTTCCAAGACCCGGGCCGAACTCGGCGCGACCGACCGGCCCTTGCTCATGGCCGCCGGCGCGCTCGACCGCCACCGGGGGTACGACACGCTGCTCGACGCGGCCCGGGAGTGGCGGGGCCTCGACCCCGAGCCGCTCGTCGTGATCGTGGGCGAGGGCCCGCAGTGGAGCACCCTCCAGCGGCGCATCGAGGACGAGGGACTGCCCGTGCGGCTCATCGGGCGGCGTGACGACATCGGCGAGCTGGTCGCGGCGGCCGACCTGGCGCTGCTGCCCGGCGGGCCCGAGGCGCGCTCGGTCCTCGCCCAGGAAGCGCTCCACGCGCGCGTACCGCTCGTCGCGGCCTCCGCCGGGTCGGTGCCCGAACTCGTGGGGGACGCCGCCGCGCTCGTCCCGTTCGGGGACGCCGGGGCGTTCGCCGAGGCGGTGGCGCGCCTGTTGAAGGACCCCGCGCTCCAGGACGAACTGCGCGACCGGGGCACCCGGCAGGCCGCGACCTGGCCGACCGAGGACGAGACGGTGGCCCAGGTGCTCAGCGTCTACGACGAGTTGACCGACCTTCGGCCCCTCATGTGACGCCGGCCCCGGGTGACCTGAGGCCAGCGCCTCCTACGGCACGTGTCTGCGGGCCCTGAGCGCCAGGCTCAGGGCCAGGACGGTCTGCGGGTCGTCCAGGTCCGTGCCGAGCAGTTCGCCGATGCGGGCGAGGCGGTTGTAGAGGGTCTGCCGGTTCAGGTGCAGCTCGCGGGCCGTCTCCGCCTTGCGGCCCGCGTGGGCGAGATACGTCTGCAGGGTCGGCAGCAGTGGCGGCCGGGAGCGGCTGTCGTGGTCGAGGAGCGGGCCGAGCGCGCGGCCCACGAAGGCGGCCAGGTCGGGATGGTCGCGCAGCCGCCACAGCAGCAGGTCGATGTCGAGCCGCCGGGCGTCGTACCAGGGGCGGTCGGCCAGCCCCTGCGCGGCCGTCGCCGTCTCCGCCGCGTGCCTGAGCCCCGCCGAGGCGGCCGCCCAGTCGCCGGGCACCCCGACGACCACCACGGGCGGCCGTCCGCCCGGCCGCCGCAACCCGGCCCGCTCCACACCCGCTCGCAGCGCCGCCGCGACCTTGTCCGCCACCGCCGGACGCTCCGCCTCCTCACGCAGCCCCACCAGCAGCGGGACGCGGCCCTCGACCGGCCGTACCCCCAGCAGGACGGGGACACCCACCAGGGTCAGCTCCTCGCCGACCGCGCGGGCCAGCACCGCCCAGCCGCCGCCCGGTGACAGGCCGTCGGCGAGTCGCATCACCATCGGCAGCAGGGGCCCGCCGCCCGGTCGGAAGCCCAGCACACGGGCCTGGGTGGGGGCGTCCTCCGCCTCGATACGGCCCTCGGCGAGATCGGTGAGGAAGTCGCCGCGCCCGCGCGCCGCCAGCTCCTCCTCCTGCCGGGCCTGCATCAGGACGACGGCGAGGACACCGGCCGCACGCTCGGCGGCCATCCGGTGCACCGGGGCCAGGGGAGCGACCACGGGCAGGAGGACCAGCCGGGCCCGTACCGAGCCCGAGCCCGGTCCGCCGCCCGGTACGTCGACGATGGTCGTCCCGGCCGGCGGCTCGTCCTGGTGCCGGTCCCGCAGCCCTTCCCACACCTGGAGCGGATCGGTGTCGGCGGGCCCCGCCCCGGCGGCGTACAGGAGGTGACCGTCGGCGGTCTCCAGGAAGACCGGGTTGCCGCTGAAGTCGGCCAGGATGCCGAGGACCTGGGGCACCCCACCGCCGCCGAGCAGCGCCTCGGTGCAGCGCCGGTGGACCTCCTCGGCCTGCTGGAGGAGCGCGTAGTGGCCGTTGACGATCTCGGTGTGGATCTCCTCGGTGACCGTCACGAACGCCACCTCGCGGTGCAGCTGGACCAGGGGGAGGCCTGCCGAGCGCGCGGTCTCCACCAGGGCCGGGGGAAGGCGGGTGAACCGCGTGCCCAGCTCGACGACGAGCGCCGCGATACCGCGCTCGGCCAGCGTCCGTACGAACGCCCGCTGGTCGGCGGGGCGTGTACCGAGCCCGTAGCCCGTGGTCAGCAGCAGCTCGCCGCCCTTGAGGAGCGAGGCGATGTTGGGGACCTCGCCCGCGTGCACCCAGCGCACGGTCCGCTCCAGCCGGTCGGCGCCGGCCAGGATCTCCGGCAGCCCGCCGCGCAGCCCGGGCAGCTCAAGCGCCCGCCGCACGGTGATACCGCCCGGAGCCTCACGACCGTCGGCGGGTACGCGGCTGTCACGGGTGTCCATGGACCGGACGGTACCCGCGCGCGGGCCGACCGGGCATCCCCGCGCCGGGAGCCGCTCGCGGGAGCGCCCGGCGGGGGAGCGCTCAGTGGCCGGCGCTCAGTGGGCGGCGGGCCGGCCCTTCGGGTCGCGCGGCGGGATGTTGTGGTTGAAGCGGAACACGTTGTCGGGGTCGTACTCGTCCTTCACCGCCATCAGCCGCCGGGCGTTGTCGGCGCCCAGGCCCGCCAGGACCCGGCCCTCGCCCTCGTCGCCGATGAAGTTCAGATAGACCGCGCCGGTGCTCCACGGCCGGACGTGCTCGCGGACGTCCCGTACCCACTGGATGGCCCGCTCGTCGTCCGCCGGGTCCTCCCAGACGCCGAAGGGGTGCACGGCCCATGGCGCGTTCCGGTACGGCACCGGGTACTCGGCGGGGCCGTCGGCGACCGCGCCGCCGTACGGGAAGAGGATGTGCTGCGAGTTGGTCGGCACGGGCATCGACCGGGCCTCGGCGCAGAAGACGTCGACCACCTCGTCCGGCAGACCGGCCAGGTACTCCGCCGACCAGTAGTTCCGCAGGCCCGGCGGATCGTCGATCATGCACTGCACGTCCGCGTACGGCATCGCTCCGACCACCTCGGCCTCGTGCGGCAGCGCCAGCAGGGGCTGGGCGATCTTGCGCATGTCGTCCTCGGTGCCGGCGTAGGTGAGGAGCATCCCGCACACGAGCCGGCC
This sequence comes from Streptomyces sp. MA5143a, assembly GCF_900290235.1. Classification (GTDB taxonomy): domain Bacteria; phylum Actinomycetota; class Actinomycetes; order Streptomycetales; family Streptomycetaceae; genus Streptomyces. Next base: position 23,077 of record NZ_OLMK01000023.1, on the reverse strand, counting down.
CACCATGTGCTCGGGGACGAACTCCTCGGGCGGGCCGGTGAAGTACAGGACGCCCCCGCCTGCCTCGCGCGGGCCGTTCTCGAGGACCTCGCGGTAGACGCGGACGACCTCCTGGGCGTGCTCCGGCTCGTACAGCAGCAGGGCGATCGCGAAGGCGGGCAGTTCGTGCAGACGCAGGGTGAGGGCGGTGGCCACGCCGAAGTTGCCGCCGCCGCCGTGCAGGGCCCAGAACAGCTCCGGGTTCTCCTCGGCGGTCGCGTGGACCGCGCGGCCGTCGGCGGTCACCAGTTCCACGCCGAGGAGGTTGTCGACGGCGAGACCGAAGGCCCGTTCCAGCCAGCCGCTGCCGCCGCCGAGGACGAAGCCGCCGACTCCGGTGGTGGAGGCCCGGCCGCCGGTGGTGGCGAGACCGTACGGCTCGGTGGCGCGGTCGAGGTGGCTCATGGTGGCGCCGCCCTCGACGCGGACGCTGCGCGCGGCGGGGTCGACCGTGACCGAGTGCATCCGGCGCAGGTCGATGACCAGGCCGTTGTCGTTGAGGGCCGATCCGGCCACGCTGTGGCCGCCGCCGCGCACCGCGATGTTGAGGTCGAGGTCACGGCCGAAGCGCACGGCCCGTACGACATCGGTCGGGTTCTCGCACTGGGCGATCACCGCCGGACGCCGGTCGATCATCCCGTTGAACACCGTCCGGGCGTCGTCGTACCCGGGGTCCCCCGGGGCGAGTACCTCGCCGGTGAGATCCTCGCGCAGTTCGGTCAGCGCCGTGTGGGCCTTGGAAAGGGGAGCCATGACCGGCCCCTTTCAGCCAGGAGACAGGACTTCTTCCAGGCTAGGCGGGTACGGCGGATCGGTCCTGTTCGAACCCGGGGCGCCCACGGGGTGGACGCGAGCCCCCCGAACCAGGCGCAAGCGCTTGCTGCGTGCGCCTGGTCGTGCGCCGATCCGCCGCCGTGCGCGGCGGATCGGGGGGCGGGCGTCAGCCGCCGTACGCCCCCGAGGCGGTCAGGCGGAGGGCCGTGTCGATGAGAGGGACATGGCTGAACGCCTGCGGGAAGTTGCCGACCTGGCGCTTCAGCTCCGGGTCCCACTCCTCGGCCAGGAGGCCCAGGTCGTTGCGGAGCGACAGCAGCTTCTCGAACAGCTTGCGGGCCTCGTCGACGCGGCCGATCATCGCCAGGTCGTCCGCCATCCAGAACGAGCAGGCCAGGAACGCGCCCTCGTCGCCCGGCAGCCCGTCCACGCCCTCGTCCGCACCGGCGGTCGGGTAGCGCAGGATGAAGCCGTCCGGGGTCGACAGCTCCCGCTGGATCGCCTCGATGGTGCCGATGACACGCTTGTCGTCCGGCGGCAGGAAGCCCATCTGCGGGATCAGCAGCAGCGACGCGTCCAGCTCCTTCGAGCCGTACGACTGCGTGAAGGTGTTGCGCTCCTTGTCGTAACCCTTCTCACACACGTCCCGGTGGATGTCGTCGCGCAGCTCGCGCCACTTCTCCAGCGGGCCGTCCGCGTCACCGGACTCGATGAGCTTGATCGTGCGGTCCACGGCGACCCAGGCCATGACCTTGGAGTGCACGAAGTGGCGGCGCGGCCCGCGGACCTCCCAGATGCCCTCGTCGGGCTCGTCCCAGTGGTCCTCCAGGTAGCGGATCAGCTTCAGCTGGAGCAGGGAGGCGTAGTCGTTGCGGGCCAGACCCGTCATGTGGGCCAGATGCAGGGCCTCGGTGACCTCGCCGTACACGTCCAGCTGGAGCTGGTGCGCGGCGCCGTTGCCGACCCGGACGGGCGCGGAGTTCTCGTAGCCGGGGAGCCACTCCAGCTCCGCCTCGCCCAGCTCCCGCTCACCGGCGATGCCGTACATGATCTGAAGGTTCTCCGGGTCGCCGGCGACCGCCCGCAGCAGCCACTCGCGCCAGGCGCGGGCCTCGTCCCGGTACCCGGTGCGCAGCAGCGAGGAGAGGGTGATCGCCGCGTCGCGCAGCCAGGTGTAGCGGTAGTCCCAGTTGCGGACGCCGCCGATGTGCTCCGGGAGGGAGGTCGTCGGCGCGGCGACGATGCCGCCGGTCGGGGCGTAGGTCAGGGCCTTCAGCGTGATCAGCGAGCGGACCACCGCCTCGCGGTACGGGCCGTGGTACGTGCAGTGCTCCACCCACTCCCGCCAGAACTCCTCCGTGGCCTGGAGCGACGGCTCGGGCTCGGGCAGCGGCGGCGGCTCCTTGTGAGAAGGCTGCCAGGAGATGGTGAAGGCGATGCGGTCGCCCGGTGTCACCGTGAAGTCGGAGTAGGTCGTCAGCGCCTTGCCGTACGTCTCGCACTCGGTGTCGAACCACACGGAGTCCGGGCCGGCGACGGCCACCGTGCGCCCCTCGTGCTTGTGCACCCAGGGCACCACCCGGCCGTACGAGAAGCGCATCCGCAGCGCCGAGCGCATCGGGACCCGGCCGCTGACGCCCTCGACGATCCGGATCAGCTGGGGGGCGCCGTCACGGGGCGGCATGAAGTCGGTCACACGGACCGTGCCGCGCGGGGTGTCCCACTCGGATTCCAGGATCAACGAGTCGCCGCGGTACCGGCGGCGGGAGGCCGTCGGTGGCTCGGCGTCGGCCGCGTGGGCGGGGCCCAGCCGCCAGAAGCCGTGCTCCTCGGTGCCGAGAAGGCCCGCGAAGACGGCATGGGAATCGAAGCGGGGCAGGCACAGCCAGTCGACCGTCCCGTCCCGGCAGACCAGGGCAGCGGTCTGCATGTCTCCGATGAGTGCGTAGTCTTCGATGCGCCCGGCCACGTGCAACTCCAGTCGAACGGCCACGTCGCCCCCCGAGGGGCGGTCGCTGTGCGGTGTGCGGTCAAGGGACCCGAGGGATCGACGAAGGATCGATGCTTCCAGAGTGATCCAAGGGGCGTTGTCATGCGATGTCGCTCAACGATCCTCAACGCATATGAGGCCATCGTTGCTCAACGAACTGACGAGCTCGCATGTTTCCGGAGACGGGCGGGGGTGGTGCCGTTTCCCCGGCCGGGCTCGGCAGCGAGTGTCCGAAGAGGATACGACGCACCGGGGGGCTGCGCGTGCCGCTCCAGGCAACGCGAGTGGGCCGAACGAGTGAGCCAGGGGTGACCCGCGGCCGGTATTCGCCGACTGTCGTACGAAGTCCGTGGCGGCCCGTGCGCGGAGCGTGGCCGGAAGCGATCGTGGCCGGTCGCTGATACCCTGGTAGCCCGTGGACCGGTGGGCGCCCCGACTCGCAAGGGACCCCCGAACCGCAGCGACGGCACCCCCCGACGACCTGATCGGGCGGCGGCCGACCCGCACCCAGAACCGCGACCACGGGAGCCCCCTCTTGGCCATGCCGCCCGCTGCTTTCCGAAACAGCACCACGACGACCAAGCACATCTTCGTCACCGGGGGTGTCGCCTCCTCGCTCGGCAAGGGTCTGACCGCCTCCAGCCTCGGCATGCTGCTCAAGGCCCGCGGCCTGCGCGTGGTGATGCAGAAGCTCGACCCGTACTTGAACGTCGACCCCGGCACGATGAACCCCTTCCAGCACGGTGAGGTGTTCGTCACCAACGACGGCGCCGAGACCGACCTCGACATCGGACACTACGAGCGCTTCCTAGACCGCGACTTGGACGGCTCTGCCAATGTCACTACAGGCCAGGTCTACAACACCGTCATCGCCAAGGAGCGGCGCGGCGAGTACCTGGGCGACACCGTGCAGGTCATCCCGCACATCACCAACGAGATCAAGCACCGCATCCGGCGCATGGCGTCCGACGAGGTCGACGTCGTCATCACGGAGGTCGGCGGCACGGTCGGCGACATCGAGTCGCTGCCGTTCCTGGAGACCGTCCGCCAGGTCCGCCACGAGGTCGGCCGTGACAACGTCTTCGTCGTCCACATCTCGCTCCTGCCGTACATCGGCCCCTCCGGGGAGCTGAAGACGAAGCCGACGCAGCACTCGGTCGCGGCGCTGCGCAACATCGGTATCCAGCCAGACGCGATCGTGCTGCGCTGTGACCGCGAGGTGCCCGCCGCGATCAAGCGGAAGATCTCCCTCATGTGCGACGTCGACGAGGCCGCCGTCGTCGCCTGCCCGGACGCCCGCTCGATCTACGACATCCCGAAGACCGTGCACGGCGAGGGCCTCGACGCCTATGTCGTCCGCAAGCTGGACCTGCCGTTCCGTGACGTGGACTGGACGACCTGGGACGACCTGCTCGACCGCGTCCACAACCCGCGGCACGAGATCAACCTGGCGCTCGTCGGCAAGTACATCGACCTGCCCGACGCCTACCTCTCGGTCACCGAGGCGCTGCGCGCGGGCGGCTTCGCCAACCGGGCGCGCGTGAAGATCAAATGGGTCACCTCCGACGACTGCAAGACCCCGGCCGGCGCCGCGGCGCAGCTCGCCGACGTCGACGCCATCTGCATCCCCGGCGGCTTCGGCGACCGCGGTGTCTCCGGCAAGGTCGGCGCCATCCAGTACGCCCGTGAGAACAAGATCCCGCTGCTGGGCCTCTGCCTCGGTCTGCAGTGCATCGTGATCGAGGCCGCGCGCAACCTCGCCGACATCCCGGACGCCAACTCCACCGAGTTCGACTCCGCCACCGCCCACCCGGTGATCTCCACCATGGCCGAGCAGCTCGACATCGTCGCCGGTGAGGGCGACATGGGCGGCACGATGCGCCTGGGCATGTACCCGGCCAAGCTCGCCGAGGGCTCGATCGTGCGCGAGGTGTACGACGGCAAGGAGTACGTCGAGGAGCGCCACCGCCACCGCTACGAGGTGAACAACGCCTACCGCGCGGAACTGGAGAAGAAGGCGGGCCTGCAGTTCACCGGCACCTCGCCCGACGGCAAGCTCGTCGAGTACGTCGAGTACCCGCGCGAGGTCCACCCCTACCTGGTCGCGACGCAGGCGCACCCCGAGCTGCGCTCCCGTCCGACCCGCCCGCACCCGCTCTTCGCGGGTCTGGTCAAGGCCGCCGTGGAGCGGAAGACCGCGGGAAAGTGACAGCAAGTCGCGGCTGGTGACGGCCAGTTGCGCGACGCAGGAGTTGTACGGTGACCGGGGTGCGTCTCTTTCGGGAGGTGCGCCCCGGTTTCATGGCACGTGTGGGAGGACGAGTCGACATGACGATCAAGGACACCGCCGAGGAGTGGGAGGTCCGGGCGAGCGAGACGCCGTTCACCGGCAACAAGACCTCCGTGCGCACCGACGACGTGGTCATGCCCGACGGCTCGGTGGTCCGGCGGGACTACCAGGTCCACCCCGGTTCCGTCGCCGTTCTCGCCCTCGACGACCAGGACCGCGTGCTGGTGCTGCGCCAGTACCGCCACCCCGTGCGCCAGAAGCTGTGGGAGATCCCGGCGGGCCTGCTGGACGTGCCGGGCGAGAACCCGCTGCACGCCGCCCAGCGCGAGCTGTACGAGGAGGCGCACGTCAAGGCGGAGGACTGGCGGGTGCTGACCGACGTCTACACCACCCCCGGCGGCTGTGACGAGGCCGTCCGCATCTTCCTCGCCCGGGACCTCTCCGAGGCCGACGGACGGCGCTTCGAGGTGGAGGACGAGGAGGCCGACATGGAGTTGGCCCGGGTGCCCCTCGACGAGCTGGTCCGGGGTGTCCTCGCCGGGGAGCTGCACAACAACTGCCTGGTGGTGGGCGCGCTGTCGCTGGTGGCGGCGCGCGGCGGCGACGGGGTGGACGCGCTGCGCCCGGCCGAGGCGCCGTGGCCCGCCCGCCCGTTCGCGTCGTAGGGGCGTAGGGGCGTAGGGGCGTAGGGGCGTAGGGGCGTAGGGGCGTAGGGGCGTAGGGGTCGTTCCCTCGACGGCGCCAGTCGTACGATCTTCTGATCCGATCGAGGGATCCGTGCGCCCCGCTCCGCCGAGATCGTCGCAGAGCGTGAACTAGGCTCGGGAAACGCCCGAACCGGAGTCCCGGCGGGCCGGCTCGTGCGGTGGGACGGGAGTGTGGCCCGTGGCGGATCAGGCGGTGGACACCGGGGGAGCCCCGGCGTCCGGAACAGGGCGGCCCCCGGCTGTCGAGGCCGCCCCCACGGACAGTCAGTTCCTCGGCAGGACACGGGAGTTGAAGGAGCTGCGGGCCGACATCGACCGCGCCGGCCTCAACACCCTCGCCGGCCGCAAGGCACCGCACGCGCGCGTGCTCCTCATCGCCGGCCGGCCCGGCTTCGGCCGCACGGCGCTCGCCGAGGAACTCGTCCGGCAGATCGCCCACGGTTACCCCGACGGGGTGCTGCGGGCCCGTCTCGCCGAGCCGGACGGCACCCGCGTCCCGGTCGAGCGGGCCGCCGGTCACCTCCTCGGCGGACTCGGTCTCCCGGTCCCCGCCGGGGCCGACGAGGACGACCTCAGCGAGGCGCTCCGGGAGGCGCTGACCGACCGCCGGATGGTGCTGCTGCTGGACGACGCGGTCGACGCCGAACAGGTCGACGCGCTGCTGCCGGACACCCCCGACTCGCTGGTCGTCGCGGTCTCCGGGGGACCGCTGACGGGCATCTCCGACGTCCGCCCGTGCACCCTGGGCGGACTGGACACCAAGTCCGCGGTGGCCCTGCTGGAACGCTTCACCGGCTCGGTGCGCATCACCGTCGACCCGCGCTCCGCCGAGATCCTCGCCGAGGTGTGCGCCGCCCAGCCGGCCGCGCTGCGGCTCGCCGGGGGATGGCTCGCCGCCCGGCCCACCGTCGCCGTCTCCGACCTGGCCAAACAGCTCCGCGCCGAGGACGACGGGGGCCCGGTCCTCGCCCGGGTCTTCCGGCTCTCGTACGCGGCTCTGCCGGGCACCGCCGCCCGGATACTGCGCCTGCTCGCCCTCGCCCCGGCCGGCCTGGTCGACCCGCACATCGCCTCCGGGCTCGCCGGCTGCTCCGTCGGCGCCGCCCGCACCGCGCTGGACGACCTCGTGGCCCTGGGGTTCCTGCACCGGGCCGACTCGGCGATGCCCCAGTACGAGGTCCCCGGCTGCCTCCAGCCGCTGCTGCGCGCCGCCGCCGAGAGCCAGGAGAAGCCGGGCGAGCTCCAGCTGGCCCGGGCACGGATGCTGGAGCGGACGGTACGGCTGCTCCAGTCCTGCCGGGCCATCACCGAGACCGACAGCCCGCTCGCCCGCGAGAAGCTCCTGGAGATGCCCAAGGCGCTGCGGTTCCCGAACCCGCGGGCCGCCGAGGAGTGGCTGCGGGTGCGCCGACCGGCGCTGCTCGCCGCCGCCCGGCTCGCCGTCGCCGACGGCCAGCTGGACACCCTCGCCCGACGGCTGATGTCCCAGCTCGTCCGGGCCCTGGTGGCCCACTTCGGCACCCAGGCCGCGGCCGCCGACCTGTACGGCGTCCACCGGCTGGTCCTCGATGTCGCCGAGCGCCGTGACCTGCCCCGTGAGAAGGCGGCGGCCCTGCTGAACCTGGGGGACCTGGACGCCCGCACCGGCCGGACGAAGGCGGCGCTGGCCCGCTACCGGGCCGCCCTCGACGCCGGACGGCAGGCGAACGACCCCTACGCGACCGGCCGCGCGATGGAATCCGTAGGCGGCGCCCACCAGGAGCTGGAGGACTACGAACGGGCCGCCGACTGGTACGGCAGGGCGCTCGCCCAGCGGCTCGCCCGGGACGAGCGCGAGGACGCCGCCCGGCTGTACGGCCGTATCGCCACCGCGTACACCTACGCGGGCCGCTACGGCGAGGCGCTGCGCAACTGGAGCTCGGCCCTCACCGGCCACCGCCGACTCGGCGATGTGGGCGCCCAGGCGAGGGCGTTGAGCGAGATGGCCCGCGTCCAGGAGTACGCCGGGCGCCCCGAGGAGGCGCTGTCCACCTGCCAGGAGGCGGTGGAGTGGGCGCGCCGCGCCGGGGACGTCCGGTTGCAGGCCGCGCTCCAGATCCGGCTCGCCGACACCCTGGAACGGCTGGGCGACCCGGCGGCGGCCCGGCTGCACCGGGGGGCCGCCGAGCGACTGCTCGACGGCGAGAACACGCCACCCGAAACCGCCGGGACCGGCGAGACGGAGCCGGAACACGGCCCTAACGCCTACGAAATCCGTAGTGCATCCGCGAAAGATTGATGCATTGAAAGGCTAGACAGCGGGGATACCTTCATTAGACTGGCTGCGCCGCCGGTTCTCCTGCGGTGTCTCCCGGTGCGCTCCCATGCGTACGGGTATGTCCTGCATCGTGCGGGCATGTACCGATTGTGCGTGCGCGCCCCCACACCCCTCCGATCCAAGGACCGTGATCGACGTGAAGGTCGGCATCCCCCGCGAGGTCAAGAACAACGAGTTCCGAGTGGCGATCACCCCGGCCGGTGTGCACGAGCTGGTGCGCCACGGCCACCAGGTCGTCGTCGAAGAGGGCGCCGGTGTCGGTTCGTCGATCCCGGACGCCGAGTACGTCGCCGCCGGCGCCCGGATCCTGGCCACGGCCGACGAGGTGTGGGCCACCGCCGACCTGCTGCTCAAGGTCAAGGAGCCCATCGCCGAGGAGTACCACCGCCTCCGCAAGGACCAGACCCTCTTCACCTATCTGCACCTGGCCGCGTCCAAGGAATGCACCGACGCGCTCGTCGAGTCGGGCACCACCGCGATCGCCTACGAGACCGTCGAGCTGCCGAACCGCGCGCTGCCACTGCTCGCCCCGATGTCCGAGGTCGCGGGCCGGCTCGCCCCCCAGGTCGGCGCCTACCACCTGATGCGGGCCAACGGCGGCCGCGGTGTGCTCCCCGGCGGTGTGCCGGGCGTGCTCGCCGGGCGGGCCGTGGTGATCGGCGGCGGTGTCTCCGGCTGGAACGCCGCGCAGATCGCCATCGGCATGGGCTTCCACGTGACCCTGCTCGACAAGGACATCAACAAGCTCAAGGAAGCCGACAAGGTCTTCGGCACGAAGATCCAGACCGTCGTCTCCAACGCCTTCGAACTGGAGAAGGCGTGCCTGGAGGCCGACCTCGTCATCGGCGCCGTCCTCATCCCGGGCGCCAAGGCGCCGAAGCTGGTCACCAACGAGCTGGTGTCGCGGATGAAGCCCGGAAGTGTCCTTGTCGACATCGCGATCGACCAGGGCGGCTGCTTCGAGGACTCACGGCCCACCACGCACGCCGAACCGACCTTCCCGGTCCACGAGTCGGTCTTCTACTGCGTCGCCAACATGCCCGGCGCGGTGCCCAACACCTCCACCTACGCGCTGACCAACGCCACTCTGCCGTACATCGTGGAACTCGCCGACCACGGCTGGGCCGAGGCGCTGCGCCGTGACCCCGCGCTGGCCAAGGGCCTCAACACCCATGAGGGGGCGGTCGTTTACCGCGAGGTCGCGGAGGCGCACGGACTGGAGCACACCGAACTGGCCTCGCTCCTCGGCTGACCGAAGGGCCGTCGACGGGCTGCTTTGAGTCACCTTTCAGTAAAAGGCGATACGTCAACACAGGTCGTCAACAGCGGTTTCCCGGCCGGATCTTGCCCGACAAGGTCCGGCCGGATGTGTGTATGGTCACTTTGCGACACTCGCGCAACTCGCCTCGAACGTAACCCTTCGGATGTTTCACGCACCGGTGAAACCTGCTGTGCGACGGCCCTACGCCCTTGACAGCCGCATGTTTCATTGCCGACACATCGGGCCGGGTCCGGCGGATTGTGTTGCTGCGGACCGCCGACACGCCATAGAGTCGCCAACCGTCGGCATGGTGCCACGCTGACCTATCTAGAAGTTTCCTGGTCACCAAGGAGGTAAGACGACTTGTGAATGAGTCGACATTTACTCCCGGGGGTGGTCAACCAGGAATGCCTGCGCGGGTCTCGGGACCCACGGGGTTCGCGGCTGTCGGCTCCGTCGCAGTCCGCACCTTCGCAGCCCACCAGGGTCACCAGTCCTCAGGGGTGACTCAGCCAGCACACCAGAGCATGGATGGCCAACACGTGAACGCCATGGCCGGCGACGGAAGTGGCGGGGTCCACAACCACTTCGCCGACTACGACGAGCTGCCCGACGGGCACTTCTACGACCCCGACGCCGAGTACGAGCCCGATCCGGAGTACGCGGCGACGCTCGCGCCCGACGCGGCCCGTCAGCGCCGCGAGCGCATCGGCCCGACCGGGCGCCCGCTGCCGTACTTCCCGATCCCGGGCCCGCTGACCGACCACGGCCCCGCGACGATCATCGCGATGTGCAACCAGAAGGGCGGCGTCGGCAAGACCACGTCGACCATCAACCTGGGTGCCGCGCTCGCGGAGTACGGACGCCGGGTCCTCCTCGTCGACTTCGACCCGCAGGGCGCCCTCTCGGTCGGCCTCGGGGTGAACCCGATGGAGCTCGACCTCACGGTCTACAACCTGCTCATGGAGCGGGGCATGTCGGCCGACGAGGTTCTGCTGAAGACCGCGGTCCCGAACATGGACCTGCTGCCGAGCAACATCGACCTCTCGGCGGCCGAGGTCCAGCTCGTCTCCGAGGTCGCGCGCGAGTCCACGCTCCAGCGGGCGCTGAAGCCGCTGATGGCCGACTACGACTACATCGTCATCGACTGCCAGCCCTCGCTCGGCCTGCTCACGGTGAACGCTTTGACGGCCGCGCACAAGGTGATCGTGCCGCTGGAGTGCGAGTTCTTCGCGCTGCGCGGTGTCGCGCTGCTGACGGAGACCATCGAGAAGGTCCAGGAGCGGCTCAACCCCGAGCTGGAGCTCGACGGCATCCTCGCCACCATGTACGACTCCCGTACGGTGCACAGTCGTGAGGTGCTCGCGCGGGTCGTCGAGGCGTTCGACGACCACGTCTACCACACGGTCATCGGGCGCACGGTCCGCTTCCCGGAGACCACGGTCGCCGGTGAGCCGATCACCACGTACGCCTCCAACTCCGTCGGTGCCGCCGCCTACCGCCAGCTCGCCAGGGAGGTGCTCGCCCGGTGTCACGCCGAGTGAGTCTGCCGGGGGCCGACGAACTCTTCCGTACGACAGGGGGAATGGCGCTTCAGCCGTCCACTCCCCGACGGGGGGCCAACGGAGAAGCCCGTGTGCCCGCTCCCGCCGGGGAGAGCGACGTCGGCGCCGTGGAGGACGCGCCGCCGTCGGTGCCCGTGCAGGGCGGGGACGGCGAGGGGTCCGAGCATGTGGCCGCGGACGCCGAGTCCGACGAGCAGCCGCGCAGCCGGTCCGCCGCCGCGGGCGTCGAGCGGGCCGCCGCCGGGCGCCAGCCGAAGCCGCAGGAAGGTTCTGCCACACCGGGCGCGGCCGCCGGGGCCGCGCCGCGCAAGCGGGGGCGGGCCGCCGGGCGCCGGCCCAGTGGGCGTGAGCGGCACGACGAGAAGATCACCGTGTACGTCTCCGCCGAGGAGCTGATGGACCTCGAACACGCGCGGCTGGTGCTGCGCGGGGAGCACGGGCTGGCCGTCGACCGCGGACGGATCGTCCGGGAGGCCGTCGCCGTGGTCCTGGCGGATCTGGAGTCCCGCGGGGACGCGAGCATCCTCGTACGACGGCTGCGGGGGCGGTAGGGGTAGCCTGCGGGGGCTATGACCTCGTATGACCCCTCGTCGTCGGCGGCGCCCCCCGGCGGTCCCGCCGGCCGTCGGCGTGCGCTGGGGAGAGGACCGGTGGCTCCCACAGTGGCTCCGCCGGTTGAGCCGGAGACCGAGGAGCCCGCTCCTGCCGAGGAGGGTGGGACCTCCTCCCCACTCGCTCCGGCCGAGGCCGGTGAGACCTCCTGCCCACCCGCTCCGGCCGAGGCTACGACCGCCCACCACGCTGACGACGGCGTCGCGACCACGCCCGTCGCCGTTCCGGCCGAAACCGCAACGCAAGCCGAAGCGCAGGGCGGCGGGGAGGACGACGGGGTCTTCAAGGTTCGGCTCGCCAACTTCGAGGGGCCGTTCGATCTGCTGTTGCAGTTGATCTCGAAGCACAAGCTGGACGTCACCGAGGTCGCCCTGTCCAAGGTCACCGACGAGTTCATGGCGCACATCCGCGCCATGGGGCCGGACTGGGACCTCGACGAGACGACCGAGTTCCTTGTCGTCGCCGCCACGCTGCTCGACCTGAAGGCGGCCCGGCTGCTGCCCGCCGCCGAGGTGGAGGACGAGGGCGATCTCGCGCTCCTCGAAGCCCGGGACCTGCTGTTCGCCCGCCTCTTGCAGTACCGGGCGTACAAACAGATCGCGGAGATCTTCAACGGGCGGCTGGAGGAGGAGGCCCGGCGCTACCCCCGTACCGTCGGCCTGGAGCCGCAGCACGCGGAGCTGCTGCCCGAGGTGGTCATCAGCATCGGGGCGGAAGGATTCGCCAGGCTGGCCGTGAAGGCCATGCAGCCGAGGCCCAGGCCCCAGGTGTACGTCGACCACATCCACGCGCCCCTCGTCAGCGTGCAGGAGCAGGCCGGGATCGTCGTCGCGCGGCTGCGGGAGCTGGGGGAGGCCAGTTTCCGTGTGCTCGTCGAGGACACCGACGACACCCTGACCGTCGTGGCCCGGTTCCTGGCGCTGCTGGAGCTGTACCGGGAGAAGGCCGTGGCCCTGGACCAGGAGACCGCCCTCGGTGACCTGATCGTCCGCTGGACGGGCGGGGACGGCGACGCGGAGCCCGTGGTCACGGACGAGTTCGACCGGCCGCCCGAGCCCCCCAAGGAGGACAAGGCGTGAGCGAGGAGACGACCGAGGTGACAGGGGTGCCAGGGGGGCTGCGTACCGTCGCCGACCTCGACCTCAAGCCTGCCCTGGAGGCGGTCCTCATGGTCGTGGACGAACCCGCGACGGAGGAGCATCTGAGCAAGATCCTGGAGCGGCCGAAGCGGCAGATCGCCAAGGCGCTGCGGGAACTGGCCGACGACTACACCGCGCAGGGGCGCGGCTTCGAGCTGCGGCTGATCGCCGGGGGGTGGCGGTTCTACACCCGCCCCGCGTACGCGGCCGCCGTGGAGCGGTTCGTGCTGGACGGGCAGCAGGCCCGGCTCACGCAGGCCGCGCTGGAGACGCTGGCCGTGGTCGCCTACCGCCAGCCGGTCAGCCGCAGCCGCGTCTCCGCGGTGCGCGGGGTCAACTGTGACGGGGTCATGCGGACCCTGCTCCAGCGCGGGTTGGTGGAGGAGGCGGGCACGGAACCCGAATCAGGTGCGATCCTGTACAGGACGACGAACTACTTCCTGGAGCGGATGGGCCTGCGCGGCCTGGACGAACTACCGGAACTGGCGCCCTTCCTCCCGGAGGCCGAGGCGATCGAGGCCGAGACCCAGGAAGCCGTACCGTCGTTCGATCCGGATGCCCCGGACGCGGACGACGGGCCCACGTCGGCCATGACTGACACGACGACGACGGAACTTTGATGCGAAGCAGCGGTAGCGGCAAGAGCGGCGGGCGCGGTAACCACCGCGGTGCCGGCAACGACAGGGACCAGAAGCAGGGCGGCCAGGGCCGTCCCCGCAAGCCCCGCCCCGAGGAGCGCCGCTACGACGTGGGCCCCGGCGGGACGCAGGACGGCCCGAAGTCCGGGCGGGGCGCCTCCGCGCGCGGCGGCGCCAAGGGCGGCCCCAAGCAGGCGCAGCAGCCTCGCGGGCGCGGCCGTTCGGCCCCGGCGACCTCGCGCGAGTACGACGCGCGCGCCGAGGAGCGCAACCGGGAGCGGTACGCGGGCAAGAAGGACATCAAGCTGCCCAAGACCTTCCCGGGCGCCGAGCAGGAGGGGGAGCGGCTCCAGAAGGTGCTCGCCCGTGCCGGCTACGGCTCCCGGCGCGCCTGCGAGGAGCTGATCGAGCAGGCCCGCGTCGAGGTCAACGGCGAGATCGTCACCGAGCAGGGCCGGCGGGTCGACCCGGAGAAGGACGAGGTCAGGGTCGACGGCCTGACCGTGGCGACGCAGTCGTACCAGTTCTTCTCCCTCAACAAGCCCGCCGGGGTCGTGTCGACCATGGAGGACCCGGAGGGCCGGCAGTGCCTCGGTGACTACGTCACCAACCGGGAGACCCGGCTGTTCCACGTGGGCCGTCTGGACACCGAGACCGAGGGCGTCATCCTGCTCACCAACCACGGCGAGCTGGCGCACCGGCTGACGCACCCCAAGTACGGCGTGAAGAAGACCTACGTCGCGCACATCGTCGGCCCCATCCCGCGCGACCTGGGCAAGCGGCTCAAGGACGGCATCCAGCTGGAGGACGGGTACGCGCGCGCGGACCACTTCCGGGTCGTCGAGCAGACCGGCAAGAACTACCTCGTCGAGGTCACCCTCCACGAGGGGCGCAAGCACATCGTGCGCCGGATGCTGGCCGAGGCCGGCTTCCCCGTCGACAAGCTGGTCCGCACCGCCTTCGGGCCGATCACCCTCGGCGACCAGAAGTCGGGCTGGCTGCGCCGCCTGTCCAACACCGAGGTCGGGATGCTGATGGGGGAGGTCGACCTCTAGGTCCCACGGAGGTCAGCCAGGTCCCACGGAGTTCAGCGGCGGGCCGGTCCCGGGTTTGTGCCCGGGGGCGGCCCTTTGCCGTTTCCGGTCCCGCTCTTGGCGTTCCTTTCCCCGTAAAGGGTTGTGCGCCCACCCCGGCGCATTTATAGTCGGGATGACTATTAGTCAGGGTGACCATAAAGGGGGCGACGGACATGACCTCACCCGAGGGCTACGACAAGTACGCCTTCGAGCCCTTCGCCGTCACCGTCGACCTCGCCGTCCTCACCCTCCGCGCGGGCACCCTCCAGGTGCTGCTCGTCGAGCGCGGCCAGGAGCCCTATGCCGGCCGCTGGGCGCTGCCCGGCGGGTTCGTGCTGCCGGACGAGTCCGCCGAGGATGCCGCCTGGCGGGAGCTCGCCGAGGAGACCGGTGTCACGGACGCCTCGGGGCTCCATCTGGAGCAGCTGCGCACCTACAGCGAGCCCGGCAGGGACCCCCGGATGCGGGTCGTCACCGTCGCGTTCGCCGCCCTGCTGCCCGACCCGCCCGTCCCGCACGGCGGCGGCGACGCCGCCCAGGCCCAGTGGCTGCGCTTCGACGCCGTCGGACCGCTCGCCTTCGACCACGACCGCATCCTCGCCGACGCCCATGACCGTGTCGGCGCCAAGCTCGAGTACACCTGTCTCGCCACCGCCTTCTGTCCCCCCGAGTTCACGCTCGGCGAATTGCAGCAGGTCTACGAGACCGTGTGGGGCACTCCCCTCGACCGGCCCAACTTCCGGCGCAAGGTGCTGGCCACGCCGGGCTTCGTCGAACAGGTGCCCGGCGCCGCCCGCCTGACCGGCGGACGCGGCAAGCCCGCCGCGCTGTACCGAGCGGGTGGGGCCACCGCCCTGCACCCGCCCCTGCTGCGACCCACCACGGAAGGACGGCCCCGATGACCATGACGCTGCTCGCGAAGCGCGCCGCCACCGGATCCCTGCTCGGCCTCGCCCTCGGGGACGCGCTCGGCTTCCCCACCGAGTTCGACGACGTACCGTCGATCCTCGCCAAGTGCGGCCCCTGGCGGAAGATGGAGCTGCCGAGGCCCGCGATCGTCACCGACGACACCCAGATGACCCTGGCGCTCGGCCACGGGCTGCGGGCGGCCATGGACCGCGGGGTGCTCGGCCCCGAGGCCCTGGAGAAGGCCGTCCGCAAGGAGTTCGTCGACTGGTCCCGCTCCCCGGAGAACAACCGCGCCCCCGGCCGGACCTGCCTGGTCGCCTGCGACCTCCTGGCACGGGAGCGCCACCCCTGGCAGTTCGCCAGCCAGATCCACTCCAAGGGCTGCGGCGCCAACATGCGGGTCGCGCCGCTCGGCCTCATCGGTCCGCTCAGCGACGAACAGCGTGCCGGGGCCTCCCAGTTGCAGGCCGCCCTCACCCACGGCCACCCCACCGCGCTCGCCGCAGCCGACCTCACCGCCCACGCCGTACGTCTGCTCGCCCAGGGCGCCGAACCGCTCGGCCTGGTCGGACAGTTGCGCTCGTACGCGTACGAGAACCGCTCCCGCTACCACACGCGCTGGCTCGGCGACCTGTGGACCTACAGCCAGGACCCCTCGCCCGAGCACTACATCACCCGCGGCTGGGACGAGTGCCTCGACGCCCTGGACCGCGTCCAGCAGGCACTGCGCACCCCGTCCCCGGAGACCGACCCCTGCCTCGCCACCGGGGAGGGCTGGATCGCCGAGGAGGCCCTCGCCACCGGACTGCTGTGCTTCCTCCTCTTCGTCGACGAGCCCGTCACCGCGCTGCGCCGCGCCGCCTGCACCTCCGGCGACTCGGACTCCATCGCCTGCCTCACCGGCGCCTTCGCGGGCGCCCACCACGGCCCGGCCGCCTGGCCCGTGGAGTGGGCCGACCGGATCGAGTACCAGGGCGACCTCGTGTCGCTGGGGGCGCTCTGGGACGCTTGAGGGATGACCGACGCCCTCGACATCGACCTGACCCCGGTGGTCGCCGAACAGCCCGATCCCCTGCTGTTCGCCACCGTCTCCGGAGCCCACCTCTACGGCTTCCCCTCCCGCGACTCCGACGTCGACCTGCGCGGTGTGCATCTGCTGCCCGCCGCCCACCTGGTCGGCCTGAGGGAGCCCGAGGAGACACGGTCGAGGATGTGGGACCGGGACGGCGTCGAGATGGACCTCGTCACCCACGACCTGCGCAAGTTCGTACGGCTGATGCTGCGCCGCAACGGCTATGTGCTGGAGCAGCTGCTCTCCCCGCTCGTCGTGCACACCGGGGAGGCACACCGCGAGCTGATCGCGCTCGCGCCGGGCGTCCTCACCCGGCATCACGCCCACCACTACCGGGGTTTCGCCATCACCCAGTGGCGGCTGTTCGAGAAGACCGGTGAACTCAAGCCGCTGCTCTACACGTTCCGGGTGCTGCTCACCGGCATCCACCTGATGCGCGGCGGCGAGGTGCAGGCCCATCTGCCGAGCCTGCTGCCGCTGGTCGAGGAGGCCCCCGCGTATCTGCCGGACCTCGTCGCCGCGAAGGCGGCACAGGAGCACGGCAAGGCCGAGGTGGACCAGGACCGCGTGGCCGAGGACGTGGAGCGGCTGCACAAGACGCTCGACGAGGAACAGGCCCTGTCAGCGCTGCCGGAGACCCCCGCCGCGTACGACGCCCTGCACGACTTCGTGATCCGGGTCCGCCTCGACGGCCCGAAGGGCTGACGCGCGCCGGGTGCGGAAGAGGAAGTCCTCGACCCGGGCCCGGTCCGGCTCCGCCGACAGCGGGGAGCGGGCCGCCGCCTCCTCGGTCTCGGCGGCCAGCCGGACCATCCACGCCTCGACGCGGTCCCAGGAGACCTCACCGCGCTTGACCGCCAGCAGGGGCTCGCGCCGGTCACCCACGTCGATGGTGAGCGTGCCCGTGCGCAGCAGGTCGCGGCAGCTCATCAGCAGGCGCAGCAGATGCATGGCGTGCTTCCAGCGGGGCGCGCCGTGCGTGCGGACGTCCGCCTCCAGTTTCTTGTGCTGGCCCAGGGCGTACCGGGCGAACGTCTCGTGGGCCTGCCGCGACAGGAACGCCTCGCGCAGGGAGAGCAGTTCGCGGCCCGTGTCGTCGAGGTGTTCCACCAGGGGGGAGTGCAGGCACTCCAGGATGTTCGGGTTGGCGCGCAGGGCCAGCTCGCAGAACCGCTCCAGCTCCCAGCCGAACTGCTCCTCTCCCGGCCCCTCCACATGTGTCGGCGGCTTCTCGAAGTGCCAGAACAGGGCGGTCGGCACCAGGAACACACCCCGCCGGTCCGTGTCGCTGTCGTCCGTCGCGAGACCGAAGGCGCGTGAACCCATCACACAGGAGTAGATCGTGTGGTCACGGACCAGGGCGTGGGCGTGCGAGGGCTGCATGCCGGGAGCGTACGGGGCCGGCTCAGGTCAGCCGAATCGAATTCCCCGAGACCGTGATCCGCTCGGCGGGCAGCGGCCGCTGGGCGGGGCCGTGCTCCACGGCGCCGTCGGTGACGCTGAACCTGCTCCCGTGACAAGGGCAGTTGATCGTGCCGTCCTCGACCGTGGTCACGAGGCAGGCGCGGTGGGTGCAGACCGCCGAGAACGCCTTGAAGTCGCCCTCGCGGGGTTGGGTGACGACGACCTTCTCGTCCTTGAAGATCCTGCCGCCGCCGACCGGGATGTCGGCCGTCGTCGCCAGCGCCTCGGCAGCGCCGCCGGTGCCCGTGCCCTCCGGGGCCGAGGTCGTGTCGGAGCTGCCGTCGCCGCCCCCGCCGCAGCCCGCGAGCAGTGCCGCCGTGCCCGCCGCACCGGTCGCCAGCACCGCGCGCCGTGTCGTACCCATCGTCATGTCGTCACTCCGAAGAACACCGCAGAAGCTTCAATTCAGGACAGAGTGCCACAAATGGCTTCACGTGCGGGTGTCTCGGCAGGCGGGCGCCGCGCGCCCGGTCAGGGCGGGATCACTAGGCTGGACGGGCAAGGAGCCGTGACGCACAGCAGGTAAGGAGCCAAACCGTGGCGGTACGAGCGGTCCGGGGCGCCGTCCAACTCGACGAGGACCAGGCGGCGCACATGGACGAGCGGGTGGGTGAACTGCTCACCGCCGTCCTGGAGCGCAACGGGCTCACCCAGGACGACCTGATCAGCATCTGGTTCACGGCCACGCCCGATCTGCACAGCGACTTCCCGGCCGCCGCCGCCCGCAAGCTCGGCATCGTCGACGTACCGCTGATCTGCGCGCAGGAACTCGACATCCAGGGCGCGATGCCCCGCGTCGTACGGATCCTCGCGCACATCGAGTCCGACCGGCCCCGCTCCGAGATCGCGCACGTCTACCTGGGCGCCGCGGCCGCACTCCGCAAGGACATCGCCCAGTGAGAACCGCACTCGTCATCGGCACCGGCCTCATCGGCACCTCCGCCGCGCTCGCCCTCGCCCAGCGCGGTGTGACCGTCCACCTCACCGACCACGACCCCGAGCACGCCCGGACGGCGGCCGTGCTCGGCGCCGGCACCGACGAGCCGCCCGCCGGGCCCGTGGACCTCGCGGTCGTCGCCGCCCCGCCCGCGCACGTGGCCGCGACCCTCGCCGACGCCATGCGACGGGGCCTCGCCCGCGGCTACCTCGACGTGGCCTCCGTCAAGGGCGGCCCCCGACGCGAGCTGGAGGCGCTGGGCCTCGACCTCTCCGCCTACATCGGCACCCACCCCATGTCGGGCCGGGAGAAGTCCGGCCCCCTGGCCGCCACCGGCGACCTCTTCGAGGGCCGGCCCTGGGTGCTCACCCCGACCCGCGACACCGACACCGAGGTCCTGAACCTCGCCCTGGAGCTGGTCTCGCACTGCCGGGCCGTGCCCGTCGTCATGGACGCCGACGCCCACGACCGGGCCGTCGCCCTGGTCTCGCACATGCCGCACCTGGTCTCCAGCCTGGTCGCCGCCCGGCTGGAGCACGCCGAGGAGGCCGCCGTACGGCTGTGCGGGCAGGGCATCCGGGACGTGACCCGCGTCGCGGCCTCCGACCCGCGCATGTGGATCGACATCCTCTCCGCCAACCCCGGCCCCGTCGCCGACCTCCTCACCGACGTCGCCGCCGACCTCGACGAGACCGTCCAGGCCCTGCGCGCCCTCCAGGCCTCCGACGAGGCCAAGCGCCGCGAGGGCACCACCGGCATCGAGGACGTCCTGCGCCGCGGCAACGCCGGCCAGGTCCGGGTCCCCGGCAAGCACGGCTCCGCGCCGCGCGTCTACGAGACCGTGGCCGTCCTCATCGACGACCAGCCCGGCCAGCTCGCCCGGATCTTCGCCGACGCCGGCGCGGCCGGCGTCAACATCGAGGACGTCCGCATCGAGCACGCCACCGGCCAGCAGGCCGGCCTGGTCCAGCTGATGGTGGAGCCGAAGGCGGTGCCGGTGCTGACGGGCGCCCTGCGCGAGCGCGGGTGGGCGCTGCGGCAGTGACACCGGCCCGTCCGCTCGTAGGGCGGCCCGCCGCCGGGGTGCCGCCGCGGGCAGGGCCGGACGGGCTACGCGCACCCAGTACCCTTGTCCGGGGCGCCTTCCGTCTCGCCCCGCCACCTCGGAACAGGAAAGGTGCCCCCCAGTGGAACGCGCCACAGTGATCGTTGCCATCGACGGCCCCTCCGGCACGGGCAAGTCGAGCACCTCGAAGGCCGTGGCCGCACAGCTCGGGCTGAGCTACCTCGACACGGGCGCCCAGTACCGGGCGATCACGTGGTGGATGGTCACCAACGGCATCGACATAGACGACCCGTCGGCCATCGCCGCCGTGGCCGGCAAGCCGGAGATCATCTCGGGCACGGACCCGTCCGCGCCGACCATCACGGTCGACGGCACGGACGTCGCCGCCCCGATCCGCACCCAGGACGTCACCTCCAAGGTCAGCGCGGTCAGCGCCGTACCCGAGGTCCGCGCGCGGATCACCGAGCTCCAGCGTTCCATCGCCGCCGACGCCGAGAACGGCATCGTCGTCGAGGGCCGCGACATCGGCACGACCGTACTGCCGGACGCCGACCTGAAGATCTTCCTCACCGCCTCCCCGGAGGCCCGCGCGGCCCGCCGCAGCGGCGAGCTGAAGAGCACCGACGTCCAGGCGACCCGCGAGGCCCTCCTGAAGCGGGACGCCGCCGACTCCAGCCGCAAGACCTCGCCGCTCGCCAAGGCGGACGACGCGGTCGAGGTGGACACCTCGGACCTCACCCTCCAGCAGGTCATCGAGTGCGTCGTCACCCTCGTCGAGGAGAAGCGGGCGGCGAAGTGAGCGAGGCGTCCTCGGACCGCGCCCCCTCGGGTCGCACCCCGTCGGCCGAGGCCCCCTCGGTACGGGGCGCCGAGGTCGGCCGGCGCATCGGCGTCGGCCTGATGTACGGGCTGTGGAAGCCGCGCGTGCTGGGCGCCTGGAAGGTCCCCACGACCGGCCCGGTGATCCTCGCCGTGAACCACTCCCACAACATCGACGGTCCCATGGTCATGGGTGTGGCGCCCCGGCCGACGCACTTCCTCATCAAGAAGGAGGCGTTCATCGGTCCCCTCGATCCCTTCCTGCTCGGCATCGGGCAGGTCAAGGTGGACCGTTCGACCGCGGACCGCACCGCCATCACCCAGGCGCTCGCCGTACTGGAGCACGGCGGTGTGCTGGGCATCTTCCCGGAGGGCACCCGGGGCGAGGGCGACTTCGCCTCGCTGCGCGCCGGGCTCTCCTACTTCGCCGTCCGCAGCGGCGCGCCGATCGTCCCGGTGGCCGTCCTGGGAAGCACGGAGCGGCGCGGACGGTTGATCAAGGGGCTGCCCCCGCTGCGCTCCCGCGTCGACGTCGTCTTCGGCGACCCGTTCGAGGCGGGCGACGGCAGCGGCCGCCGGACGCGCAAGGCCCTCGACGAGGCGACCGAGCGCATCCAGAAGCAGCTCGGCGCACACCTGGACCACGCACGGCGGCTCACCGGCCGCGGTTGCTCCCATCCTCCGGGGGACGACCCCCGGACCCCCGGCAGTCAAGAACGTCGGCCGGGATGACCAGTGCGGACTTGATGGGGCGAGCCCGAGAAAAACGCCGGGCGTCCGATCGGGCGCTGGGCGACACTGAGTAGTGGATCAGCCGGCGGACCTGTCGGCCGCTCCACCGATCACCACGATGAACGACGAGGTACGGACTTCATGAACGACCAGTTTCCCTCCGAGCACGAGCACGGAGAGCTTGGCGACGCCGAGTACGCGGAGTTCATGGAGCTCGCCGCGGAAGAGGGCTTCGACCTGGAGGACGTCGAGGGCGCCCTCGACGAGGCGGGCCACGGTCCGCTGCCCGTCCTCGCCGTCGTCGGCCGCCCGAACGTCGGCAAGTCGACGCTCGTGAACCGCATCATCGGCCGCCGCGAGGCGGTGGTCGAGGACAAGCCCGGCGTCACCCGCGACCGCGTGACCTACGAGGCCGAGTGGGCGGGCCGCCGCTTCAAGGTCGTCGACACCGGCGGCTGGGAGCAGGACGTCCTCGGCATCGACGCCTCCGTCGCCGCCCAGGCCGAGTACGCCATCGAGGCCGCCGACGCCGTCGTCTTCGTCGTCGACGCCAAGGTCGGCGCCACCGACACCGACGAGGCCGTCGTCCGGCTGCTGCGCAAGGCCGGCAAGCCCGTGGTGCTGTGCGCCAACAAGGTCGACGGCCCGAGCGGCGAGGCCGACGCGGCGTACCTGTGGTCGCTGGGCCTCGGTGAGCCGTACCCGGTGTCCGCGCTGCACGGCCGGGGCACCGGTGACATGCTGGACGCGGTCCTGGAGGCCCTGCCCGAGGCCCCGGAGCAGCGCTTCGGCACGGCCGTCGGCGGACCGCGCCGGATCGCCCTGATCGGCCGCCCGAACGTCGGCAAGTCCTCCCTCCTCAACAAGGTGGCGGGCGAGGAGCGCGTCGTCGTCAACGAACTCGCGGGCACCACCCGTGACCCGGTCGACGAGCTGATCGAACTGGGCGGCGTCACCTGGAAGTTCGTCGACACGGCGGGCATCCGCAAGCGCGTCCACCTCCAGCAGGGCGCCGACTACTACGCCTCGCTGCGTACCGCGGCCGCCGTCGAGAAGGCGGAGGTGGCGGTCATCCTCATCGACGCCTCCGAGTCGATCTCGGTGCAGGACCAGCGGATCGTCACGATGGCCGTCGAGGCGGGCCGCGCCCTGGTCATCGCCTACAACAAGTGGGACACCCTCGACGAGGAGCGCCGCTACTACCTGGAGCGGGAGATCGAGACCGAGTTCGGCCAGGTCGCCTGGGCGCCCCGGGTCAATGTCTCGGCGCGCACCGGCCGGCACATGGAGAAGCTGGTCCCCGCGATCGAGACGGCCCTCGCGGGCTGGGAGACCCGGGTGCCGACGGGTCGGCTGAACGCGTTCCTGGGCGAGTTGGTCTCCGCGCACCCGCACCCCATCCGCGGTGGCAAGCAGCCCCGTATCCTCTTCGGCACCCAGGCGGGCACCAAGCCCCCGCGGTTCGTCCTCTTCGCCTCCGGCTTCATCGAGGCGGGCTACCGCCGCTTCGTCGAGCGCCGGCTGCGGGAGGAGTTCGGCTTCGAGGGGACCCCGATCCACATCTCCGTGCGCGTGCGCGAGAAGCGCGGCAAGAAGAAGTGAAGCCGGCGGGGCACGTCCGTGGGGGCATGGGCGTGCACGTCTGACCGGACACGTACGAGGAGGGCGGC
>NZ_OLMK01000111.1 GCF_900290235.1 Streptomyces sp. MA5143a | reverse complement strand
CGCCACCTCCTCGACCAGCCGGTCGGTGGCGGTCCGTGACACGGGGGCCGGTTCCAGTCCCACCCAGGGCGCGTCGTGCACGAGCACCTCGTCCACGCCCGGCAGCAGCCGCGCGGCGGCGACCCCTTGCGGCCCGCACAGCAGCGTGGTGCGGGCGGAGCCCGCGGCGACCGCGCGGACGGCGGGACCGGCCAGGAGTACGTCACCGGCGCTGTCCAGCCGCACGACGAGGCTGCGGGGGAGGACGGTGGCGGCGCTCATGGCCGGCCTCCCGCGGTGACGGCGGCCGGGCGGCCACCACCGGTCCCGGGATCGAGGGTGGCTGGGTGGCTGCCGCGGGTTTCCGGGTCGGCGGTGGCTGGGTGGCTGCCGCGGGTTTCCGGGGCGACGGCGGCCGCCTGGCCGTCGCCGTCGCGAGTCCCTGGGTCGGCGGCGGCCGCGTGGCCGCCATCAGTCGCCGGGTCCAGCGCGAGCCGTACGGCCGTGGCCAGGTCGGGGGCGACCTGGTCGGCGCCGGTGATCTCCTCGGGCCGGGTCACGGGCGTGGGCACCAGCACTCCGCGTGCGCCCGCGGCGCGGGCGGCGGCCAGGTCGGAGCCGATGTCCCCGATGACGACCGTCCGCGAGGCCCGTACGCCGAGCCGGGCGCACGCGGCGAGCACCAGACCCGGCGCGGGCTTGCGACAACCACAGCCGTCGTCCGGCCCGTGCGGGCACACGGCCCAGAGGTCGAACGGGCCGAAGAGGGCGTCGACGCGCTGCCGTACGGCGTCCACCTGACGGTAGGTCAGCAACCCTCGGGCGACGCCCGACTGATTGCTCACGACACCGACGGGCACGCCCCGAGCGCGTACGGTCGCGACGGCCTCCCGTGCCGTGGGCAGGGGCTCGACCCGCTCGGGGTCGCCGTTGTAGGGGACGTCGGCGACGAGCGTGCCGTCCCGGTCGAAGAGAACGGCCTCCGGGACGCCGGCACCCATTCCTCCGCCCACGACCGGAGTGGACGGGCCGAACAGCCAGGGCCGCGCCGGGAGGCCCGTCATGACGGCACCCCTTCCGCCACGGCGGCGTGCGCCGGGGGCGTCGTCGGCCGGAAGCGGGCCGTGCCCCGGTGCGCGACCTCTCCGCGCAGCCGGTGCCAGACGGCGGCGGGTGGGATGGCCACACTCGTCAGCGCCATGCCGACCATCTCGTCGTAGGTGCGCGGCCCCGGCAGGATCCGGGCCAGCGCGAACTCGGCGGTACCGGCCAGCCATCCGGCCGCGCACAGCGCCGCGGCACGCGGCCGGCCGAGGACGGCGCAGGTCAGGCCCGTCACGGCGAGCGCCGTCACCGCCAGGTGCCCGGGCAGCCGCCCCCGTGGCGCCCCCGCCCGCTCCCACCACTCACGTCCGTGGCGCCGGGTCATCAGCGCGTCGTCGGCGTTGCCCGCCTGGAGCCGCAGGGAGACCCAGCGGTCCGCGGGCCGCACCGGGTGCCGTGTGACCCGGGTCCCGGCGGTCAGCGTCCAGCCCGCGCCGAGGACGCGCAGGGCGAGGTCGGCGTCCTCCCGGAAGGCCCGCCGGAACCGCTCGTCGAAGCCGTCGACGGCCTCCAGGGCCTCCCGCCGGTACGCCATGTCGGCGGTGATCCACCGCGCCGTCGCCAGTCCCGCAGTGTTGCGCTCCCAGTCCGTCGGCCGTCGCCCGGACGGCAGGGGCACCTCGATCCGGGCGGTGACCCCGGCGCTGTCCGGGGGCGCCGCGGCGAGGTCCAGGGCGAGGTCGTCCGCCCAGCACGGACCGGGCACCACGTCGTCGTCGAGGAACACCACCCACGGCACCCGGCCGACGGCCCGCAGCCCGGTGTTGCGGGCGGCGGCCGGGCCCGCCGCGCGCCCCCGCACCACGGTCGTCCTGTCCCGCAGCGGCGGTGGGACCGTCCGGTTGAGGGGCGCACCCGGCTCGGGACGGTCGTCGACGACGACGACCCGCACCGGCATCGGCCCCTCGGACCGGGCGAGGGCGTCCAGACAGGCGCCCAGACTCGGCCGCCCCAGCGTCGGCACGACCACGGCGTAGGAGCCGCCACCGCCGTCGCCACCGCCGTCGGAGCCGCGGTGGGCACCGAGGTGCCGCCCTTGACGGGTGAAGCCGTTCATCGCGCCACCTCCCCGCCCCCGGCGGCGAAGAAGCCCGGCCGGCGCACCGCGTACGGTCCGATCGCGAGGAGATCGACGGGGGAGGAGCCGAAGCACTCCAGGGCGTCGCGCGGATCGTCCACCATCGGCCGGCCCGCCGTGTTGAGGCTGGTGTTGACGACGACCGGCAGCCCGGTCAGCCGCTCGAACTCCCCGAGCACCCGGGCCACCAGCGGCTCCCGGCCCGCGTCCACGGTCTGGATGCGGGCCGTGCCGTCCACGTGCACGACCGCCGGTACGCGCTCACGCCACTCGGGGACCACGTCGTGCACGAACAGCATGTACGGACTCGGCAGCGGGCCGTCGAAGATCTCCGCCGCACGTTCGGCGAGCACCATCGGTGCCACCGGCCGGAACTGCTCGCGGCCCTTGACGTCGTTGAGGCGCTCCAGGTTCCCGGCGTGCCCGGGGTGGGCCAGCAGGGAACGGTGGCCGAGCGCCCTCGGCCCGTACTCGGAACGGCCCTGGAACCAGGCGACGATGCCGTTGTCCGCCAGCGTCCGCGCCACGGTGGCCGCGATGTCCGCCGGCCGCTCGAACGGCACGCCCGCCGTCTTCAGCCACGCGCCCAGCTCGGCGTCCGACCAGTCGCGGCCCAGATCGGCGCCCGGCATGGGCTCCGGGTCCTCGCCCTCCTCCGCGGCGAGCAGCAGCGCGCCGCCGAGGGCCGTGCCCGCGTCGCCGGCCGCGGGCTGCACCCACACCCGGGAGAAGGGCCCCTCTCGGGCGATCCGTGAGTTGGCGACGCAGTTCAGGGCGACACCGCCGGCCAGGGTGAGCGTGTCGTCATGGGTGCGCCCGTGCAGCCAGCGCACCAGGTCCAGCAGTGTCTCCTCCAGGACCGCCTGGGCGCTCGCCGCCACATCGGCGTGCTCCCGTGTCCACGGCTCGTCCGGGCCGCGCGGCGCGCACAGCTCGACCCAGGGCACGCCCGTGGCACGGAACCCGCCGTCGCCGGTGGGGTGCACGTACCGGCGCAGCTCGGCCAGCATGCGGGGGGTGCCGTGGGAGGCGAGGGCCATTACCTTGAACTCGTCGGAGGAGCGCAGGAATCCCAGGTGCTCGGTCAGCTCCTCGTACACGAGCCCCAGGGAGTGGGGCAGTTCCTGCGCGTACAGCGCCTCCAGCCGGTCGCCCGTGCGGTGCGCGGCCAGGTGCGAGGCGCGTTCGCCGCGGCCGTCCAGCACCAGCACCGAGGAGTCCCCGGCGTCGGGCGCGCCGAACGCGCTCGACGCGGCGTGCGCCATGTGGTGCGGCACGAAGCGGACGATGCCGGGGTCCAGTCCGGGCAGCACGGACCGGAGGAAACCGGGGGCCTCCCGCGCATAGGTCTGCCGCAGTGGGTCCCAGGGGTCGTCGAGCCCCAACTCCGCTGCGGGTCGCGCGAGGCGGGGGTCGTAGGAGTAGGCGACCGCGTCGAGGTCGCGGGGGCGCAGGCCCGCCCGGGTCAGGCACCAGGCGGCGGCCCTCTCCGGCAGTTCCCAGGCGGCGAACGGCACCGGCCGCTTGCCGTGTTTGCGGCGGGAGAACCGCTCCTCCTCGGCGGCGGCCACGGTACGGCCGTCGATCACGAGCGCGGCCGCGGGGTCGTGGAACAGCGCGTTGATTCCGAGAATGCGCATGGAGGGCGGACCTTTCGGCGAGGGGGTGACGCCGGTGGCAGTTCCGGTGCGGGCGCACTGGGTCGGCGGGGTGAACCGGGTCGGGGCCGTGGGCCGTGGGACGGGGGGGCGGGGGACGGGGGGCAGTGGGCCGGGGTCAGTGGGGCGGTGCCGGCATCGTGCGGCGCGCCTCGGCCGCCGCCTCGGCGCGGAACCAGTCGATCGTGCGGCGCAGTCCGTCCTCCGGCGCCACCCGCGGCTCCCAACCGAGCTTGTCGTGGGCCAGGGTGATGTCCGGGCAGCGCAACGCCGGATCGTCGGTGGGGCGTTCGACGAAGCGGATCTCGGAGTCGGAGTCGGCGAGGATGATGACGAGCCGGGCCAGGTCCAGCATGGTGATCTCGCCCGGATTGCCGATGTTGACGGGTCCGCGCATACCGTGGGCCGCCGCCGCGAGCACCCCGCGCACGGTGTCGTCCACGTGGCACAGGGAGCGGGTCTGCCGGCCGTCCCCGGTGACCGTGAGGGGTTCCCCGGCGAGGGCCTGCCGCACGAAGGTCGGCACCGCCCGGCCGTCGTGACCGCGCATGCGCGGACCGTAGGTGTTGAACAGGCGCACGATGCCGGTGTCGGTGCCCCTGGTATCGGCGTGGGCGGTGGTCAGTGCCTCACCGAACCGCTTGGCCTCGTCGTACACGCTCCGTGGCCCGACGGGGTTCACATGGCCCCAGTAGCGTTCGTCCTGCGGATTCTGCTGCGGATCCCCGTACACCTCGGAGGTGGAGGCCAGCACGAAGCGGGCGCCGTTGGCATGGGCGAGCTCCAGGGCGTGACGGGTACCGAGGCTGCCCGTCTCCATCGTGTGCAGGGGCAATCGCAGATAGTCGGCCGGCGAGGCGGGGGACGCGAAGTGCAGCACGAGGTCGGTGGGAAGATCGACGGGGATGCCCTCCGCGACATTCGCCTCGACCCAGGTGAAGCCCGGATGTTCGAGAAGCGCGGCGATGTTCTCGGCGCGTCCCGTGCTGAGGTCGTCGACGCAGGTGACCTCGGTGCCCGTGTCCAGCAGGGCGGTACACAGATGCGAACCGACGAAACCCGCGCCGCCGGTGACGACGGCGTGCTGCCAGGTCGGTGAGAAGGCGGTGGACATGGCGATCTCCTCCGTACTGAGCGACGGTGTATCGCCCCCCTGAACACGCGCCGGGCAGGGCCGCACCGCTCTCGGCGGACTGAGGGGATTGGGGAAAGGGCGATCGGGAGCCGTGGTCCCCCTTCTCGGGGGTGGGAAGCGGCGGCCGGGTGCGCACCGTCGGCCGGGGACGCCCGAACAGCGAGTGTGGCACGGGGTGGTCGCGCTCGCGACCGGTGGACCGGGTGGCCCCCGGTCCCGTGGGTGACGCCGTGACGGACATGTCATGCGCATTGGAGTTCCCAGCCGACTGTTACTTATGCGGACAATTCGGACTATCTCTGCTCCGTCGTCCACCGGGTGTCGCAGCCGGCTGCGACACCCGGTGGACGACCGGAGGGTGCCGCAGGCTGTCGCCCGCGCCCACACGACAACGACCCCGGACCACATCGACTTCCCGCAGGCCCGCTGGCACAGCGACCGCGGCTGAGGCGGCTCATCACAGACCGCCCGGCCCGGCCGACTGGCATGGCCGTGCCACCGTCCTCGCCGCCACGGCAGGCATCCTCGCCCGCGGAGCGGTGCGTCGCGGGCGGCGCACGCTGGGCCGGGTCGGATGAACACGGATCGCACAGTGGCCTCGGCCCAGCGGAAGCTGTGGATCATGGCCGCCGGGTTCTGCCTGCTGTCGGCCGTCCTCGTCCCGCTCACGCTGCCGCTCGGCTGGGACGAGATCGTGTATGCCAGCCGCTTCGGACCGTACGGCCCCGCGACCCCGTTCAGCGCCCCGCGTACCCGCGGCGTCCCCCTGCTGCTTGCTCCGATCGCCTCCTGGAGCGACTCGACGGTGCTGCTCAGGGTGTGGCTGCTCCTGCTGGCCGGTGGTGCGCTCTGGCTGGGATTGCGGCCGTGGCTGCGGATCGTGCACCGCCCGGCGGCGGTGTGGGTGGCGGCCTGGCTGTACGGCAGCCTGTGGATCACCGTGTTCTACGCCGGTTCCGCGATGCCGAACCACTACACCGCGATGGGTGCCACGGCCGCGGTGGGCTGCTTCCTCGCGCCGCGTCCCCGTTACGCGGGTGTCGCGGCAGGCCTGGCGGTGGTGACACTGATGCGACCCAACGACGGTGTGGCCGTCGCCGTGCCGCTGCTCCTGGCAGCCGTACTGATGCCCGCGCTGCGCGGCCACGGCCGCCTGAGGGGGCGCCTGTCGGCCGTGGCGGCCGGACCGGTGGCGGGTGCGCTGCCCTGGGTCGTCGAGGCCGAGCTGCGGTTCGGCGGGGTGCGGAACCGGCTCGCGGAGGCCGACGAGGTCCAAGGCGGCCTGCGGGCCGTGTTCTCCCTGCGTGCCCATCTCACCGCGCTGGACGGCCCGCTGCTGTGCCGTCCCTGCACGGGTGACAGCGTGATCCTGCCCGTGGCGGAGTGGTGGGTCCTGCTGCCGCTGCTGGTCGGCCTGGGACTGTGGACTGAGCACCGGGCGCGTCGGGCCGCCGCACCGCTGTGGCTGACGGTGGCGGTGGCCACGGCGGCGCCGTATCTCTTCCTCGTCCCCTACGCCGCGCCGCGGTTCCTGCTGCCGGCGTACGCGTTGCTGGCGCTCCCCGCCGCTGTCGGGCTTCTCGCCGTCGTCCACCGGGCCCGCACCCGCCGTTCGCTGCCGACAGCAGCCGTGCTCGCCCTGGCACTCGTCGGGCACTGGGGCATCCAGGCCGCTCTCGTCCACACGCACGCGGGCATCCAGCAGCAGGCCCGCGGAGACTGGGACCGGATCGTCTCCGTGCTGCGTGAGCACGGTGTGCGCCCGCCGTGTGCCCTCGCGGGGAACAGTTCGACGATTCCCCTCGCCTGTACCGCGGGCTGCGCCGTCACGGAGACGGATCCCCCGACGCGCCCCAGTGCGGTGGTCCTGCGCGAGCGGAAGCCACCGCACTGGGCACGAGAGTGGCAACGATTCCCGGTGCCGGACACCTACAACCCCGGATGGACCGTCGTCGTGCGCCCATGACGGTCGGCTGTGTGCCTCGGGGTCGGCAGGGCGACGCGGCCTCAAGTCCCGAAGGACAGGCCGGCGGCGAGCCGTGTCGCCGCCGGCCTGTCATGACCTTCGTCAGGAACGCGACCACTGGAAGCCGGGCGTTGTGCCGCAGGTGCGCTGTTCCAGCAGGGCGAGGTTCTCTGTCGAGGCGCCGGCGACGTTGACGCACTTGCCGCTGTGGCGGGCCTTGAGCTGGAAGTACCCGTCGGTGGCGACCCAGGAGAACTGCTGGTTCGCGCCGGTGTGGCAGCGGTACTGGATGATGCCGGCGCCGTCGGCGGTGGACGCGGCGCTCACGTCCAGGCACTTGCCGCTGTTGAGGCTCTCGATCTGGAAGTAGCCGCTGCCAGCGTCGACGAAGCGCCACTGCTGCCAGGGCCTGCCGTTCGAGGTGTACTGGCCGATCTTCACGCCGTCGTCGGTGTTGGGTGCCTGGACGTCCATGACCTTGCCGCTGTTGCGGTTGGTCAACCGGTAGTAGGTCACCTCCGGTTCACCGGAGGGCACGGTGAGCGCCGTGTTCGTCGCCACCGGCACGCCGAGGTTGGGCGACCCGTCCGCGTTCCAGGTGATCTTCTGGATCCGGGTGGTACGGGTGGCGCCGCAGCCCTGGGTGGACGAGGTGTTGGCGTGGTAGACGATCCAGTCCTCGGTGCCGTCCGGGGACTTGAAGAAGCCGTTGTGGCCCGGACCGTACACACTGTTCGCGTCGCTTCGCTGGAAGGCGGGCTCGCTGCCCTTCGTCCATGAACTCGCGCTCAGCGGGTCGCTTCCGGTGAGGGTGAGCAGGCCCAGCTTGTAGTCCGGCCCTTGGCAGGCGCTCGCCGAGTAGGAGATGAACGTCTTCCCGTCGTGCTGCAACGCGACCGGGCCCTCGTTCATCGGAGTGCCCTGCTTCTCCCACGCGAGGGTGGGGGTCGAGATCTGCGTACGGGGTCCTGTGACGGTCCACGGGTTGCTCAGCGCGACGATGTAGATGCTCGGGTCGGACCCCGCCCACTGCGGCGTCGGAACCCCCGACCAGACGAAGTACAGACGGCCGCCGATGGTGACGACGCTTCCGTCGATGCCCCACCAGTTGTTCGCGCCGAAGATCATGCCCTTGTACGTGTAAGGTCCGAGCGGGTCGGTGCCGGCGCTCTCCAGCACGTGCACGCGCTGGTCCTCGATGTTGCCCCCGCCCGCGGAGTAGTAGATGTACCAGCGCTTGCCGCTGGGGCCGTCGAGCAGGTGCATCTCCGGAGCCCAGATCTGACGGTCACGACCAGCGGCGTGGGCGCTGAACACCGGTACCGGCGCGGCCGACTTGAGCGCCGCGATCGTGGGCGCCTTCCGCATCGTCAGCGGCCCGCTGTACGGCGTCGTCATCAGGTAGTAGTTGCCGTTGTAGTAGGTCATGTACGGGTCGGCGCCGGAACTGTTGAGCGGGTTCGTGAACGTCGTCGTGGCCGCCTGCGCCTCGGGCGCGGCCACCGCGGTACCCACCGTCACGAGGGCGACGAGCGCCGTCGCCGTGGCGAGGACCCGACGGAGGAGAGAGGGGCTCCTCTGTGCCAACTGCCAGGCGGGCCGCAGTAGTTGCATCACACCGGCCATTGCGGGAGTACTGCTCATGACAGAGACATCCTTGTTTCGTGTCGGGGAGCGGGGTCGGGGAGCGGGAGGGAGGCAGGGCGATGCATCCGACGGCCGTACGTGCCGGACGGCGTGCTCGGCAAAAGGCGTGAATGCCCAACTCGTTCGAAATATGGGACAGTGTTCGTAAAGTCGGCCAAAGTTAGAGTTCGATGTGAAGGGGTGTCAAGAGGGTTGCCGCCTCCAAGTGATGGGGCCGTACGTACAGGAGACGCACGGGCGCGCCGCCCATAACGGGAAGTGCGGAACGGGAACGATCCGGCCCGTCCGTCGTGCGGGAGGGCCGGACTGACCGGTTCTCTTGACGTGGTCCTCACGGGGCGTTTACCTTCTGGCCGAAGTTACGTACGGCGTTCGAAATTGCGAACGGGCGTTCTCGGGGAGTCGCCCGGTGCCGTGCGCCCCGCATGTAGTGCTCTCCCGGTTGGCGGCGACCTGGCCGCCGTCGGTCTCCTCTCACGGCCCACGCCGTGACCACACCGCAGCGAGCCGAGCCGGGCTCTTCGATGACGCCGACGAGTACCCCCGTCGGCGGAAGCTCGCAACAACCACCGGGCGTCACGGGTGCGGCAATGCCCTCTTCCGCCTGGAAGACCGACCCGACGGACCCGCGGCACCCTCCCGCTCCTTCGCGTTCGGAGGGAAGGCGTCGGTGCCGCACACCTGAGAATCACGCATCGAGAGGAAAGACCTTGCTGGCAGGACTGATCAGGAGAGCGGCGTTCCTCGTCGCTCTGATGGCGCTGGCCACGGGAGTGGCCTTTCCCGCGCAGACGGCCGCGGCGGCCGACGCCGACGCCGCCTATGTGATGGGCTATTTCAAGGAGTCGCTCAGCGGCGCGGGCAACGTCAACGCCGTGCACCTCGCGGTGAGTGACGACGGCCGGGAGTGGACGCCGCTCAACGACAACAATCCGGTCCTCACTCCCACCGCGGGCACCAAGGGCATCCGTGACCCGTTCCTGTACCGGCTGCGCGACGGCAGCTGGGTCGTGCTCGCGACCGACATCCCCGTGGGCGGCAGCTTCACCAAGGCCAACCCGAACATCCACGTCTGGACCTCTCCGGACCTGGTGAACTGGTCGGCGGACCGGCTGCTGAAGGTCAACGCCACCAACCCGAACTCCTACAGCTGGGCCCCGGCCATCCACTGGGACCCGGTGCGTAGCGCCTACGGCATCACGTTCTCCACCGTCCCACAGGGCATGTCCTACTCGGTGATCGCCGTCTCCTACACGACGGACTTCGTCACCGCGACCGACCCCGTGGTGTTCCACGACGCGGGCTCCGGCATCATCGACTCCCACGTCGTCACCGACGTCAGCGGATCCAACTACCTCTACTACAAGAGCAACGCGACCGGCCGGCTGGTCGGCGCCCGCTCGACGTCGGTGGAACCGCGCAGCTTCACCAAGTACACCGACGGCGTCGCCGAGAACCGGTGCACCGAGGCCCCCACACTGGTGAAGTCACTCACTTCGTCCACCTGGTCCCTGTGGGGTGACACCTTCTGCCCCAACGCGAAGTTCGACCTGTGGCAGGGCGACCTGGTGTCGGGGGCGTGGACCAAGGTCGGCCGCCAGTCGTACACCGCGCCGCTGAACGCCAAGCACAACACCGTCCACCCGATCACCGCCGCCGATCGCGACCGCCTCCTCGCCCGGTACGGCGGCACCAGCTGGAACCTTCTGAAGTCGTACAACTTCCCCGGCCACTACGTCCGCCACGAGAACAACGCCGGCCGTATCAGCGAACTGCCCTTCGACCCCTACCAGGACGCGCAGTGGCGGCTGCGGCCCGGCCTGTCCGACCCCAACGGTGTGTCGTTCGAGTCGGTCAACTTCCCGGGCTACTACATGAAGCAGGAAGACTTCGTGATCAGGCTGGTCCGTAACGACGGCACGGCGGCCTTCGCCACCGACGCCACGTTCCACCGCGTCGCCGGCCTCGCCGACGGGAACTGGTCGTCGTTCCGCTCGGCCCGGTTCCCGACGCGCTACCTCCGGCACTACGCGTTCGCCCTGCGGCTCGACGAGATCTCGACCGCGACGGGCCGCGCCGACGCCACCTTCAACATCGTCCACTGACCCCCGGACGAGCACACAGCCGCGCCCCCTGGCCGCAGGTTGCCCTCCGCGCGCCGCCCGAGGCGGCGCGCGGAGGGCTCACCGATCACATGGCTCTCCCGCCCGGTCCTACTGGTCCTACTCCTTGTAGAAGGTGGCGTCCTGTCGGCCGAGGGTGGTGGTCACCGGCTGGGTGTAGAGCAGGTGGTTGTAGTGCCGGATGTAGCGGCCGGGGAAGTTGTACGACTCGTACGACACGGCCGCGGGGTCGGCGAGACCGGCCCGCTCGTGGAAGGAGGCGTCGGCGTCGAACAGGGCCGAGCCGTCGTCCTTCTCCACCCACACCTCGTTGTTCTTGTGACGCAGGTAGTAGCCGGGGAAGTTGGCCGATTCGAGGGAGACGGTGTCGCTGCCGGTCAGGCCGGGGACGACGCGGAACTGCGAGTCGGCGAGTTCGGTGACGTTCGCCTCGGTCCTGGCCCGGAACTCCCAGTGCCGGATGAACCTGTCCGGGAAGTTGTACGAGGAGAAGCGGACGGGGGTGACGCCGTCGGCGACGGGGATGCCGAAGTTGGGTGTGCCGTCGGCGTTCCAGTAGATCTTCTGGTAGCGGGTGCGGCGGTTGGGGTCCTTGAGCGCGTCGCCGACGATGTCCTTGTAGTTGCGGTCGTGGTAGACGAGGATGTCGGACTTGCCGTCCTCGGAGACGGTGAAGGAGTTGTGGCCGGGGCCGTACTGGCCGGTCCTGTCGTTGCTCTTGAAGACCGGCGTGGGGGTCTTGCTCCAGGAGGCCGGGTTCATGAGGTCGGCGGTGGCGTCGGCGGTGAGCAGGCCGAGGCAGTAGTTGGCGTTGGTGGCGCTGGCCGAGTAGGTCATGAAGACCTTGCCGTTCCTCTGGAGGACGGCCGGGCCCTCGTTGACAGTGGCGTTGACCTTCTCCCACGCGTACTCGGGCCGGGAGATCATCACCGGGCTGCCCTCGATGGTCCAGGGGTTGGCCATCTTCGCCAGGTACAGGTTGGTGCCGCGGCCGAGCGCCGGGTCTTCCTGGGCCCAGCTGAGGTAGCGGGTGCCGTTGTGGGTGAAGGTCGTGGCGTCCAGCGAGAAGGTGTCCATGGGGAGGCTGATCCGGCCCTTCTCGGTCCAGGTGCCGGTGAGCGGATTGGCTGCGCCGGTCTCCAGGACGTACGGGCGGATCCGCCAGATGTCGTTGGACCAGCCGGCCGTGAAGTAGACGTACCACTTGCCGTCGATGAAGTGGATCTCCGGGGCCCAGATGTGGGCGCCCATCTCACCGCTGGCGTGCTTGGTCCAGATCGTGGTCTCCGGGGCCGTGGAGAGGCCCTGGAGGGTGGTGGCCCGGCGCATGACGATCTTGTCGTAGGCGGGGACGGTGGCCGTGAAGTAGTAGTAGCCGTCCGTGTGCTTGAAGATGTGCGGGTCGGCGCGCTGGAGCGCGATCGGGTTGGTGAACGTCACGGCGGGGGACGCGGGCGCGGCGGCCTGGGCGGGGGTGGTCACGGAGGTGAGCACGGCGAGTGCGGCCGCCGCGGCCACCAGAACCCGTCTGGCGAGATGTCTCATGTTTCTGTTGCGGCCCTTCGGGATCAGACGGTCGTGGGGACGAGCTGCCACGGCCGCCAGTTGGTGCTGAGACGGCTCCACCGGCGTACGTCGACGCCGCTGGCCGTATATGTTCGAAACTGCGAACAATGTGCGGAACTGCGGACGAAACGTAAAGGCGGTTTAAGGGCAGGGTCAATGGGGCGAACGAAACCGATATCCCGAACGCCGCGGATCACCCGAACAGTCCCTCCCGGACAGAGGGAAAGCCCAGGTCACGCGCGCGTTCGCTCTCAGCGTCCGCGGACCCCGGCCGTCAACAGGAACTCCCGCAGGATGACGAGCTGCTGCCGCACGACGACGAACTGCCGCACGACGACGAGCTGCCGCACGACGACGAACTGCCGCATGACGACGAGCTGTTGCCGGAGCAGGAGGAGGAACCTCCGCAGGAAGAACCGGACGGCGAGCCGTCACAGGCGTCGCCTGCGGCGTACCAGGACGAACCGCTGGACGCCGCCCCGACGCCTCCTGTCGCAGAAGCCGCACCCGTACCGCTGCTCGTCTGCCACGCCCCGTTCCTCTGCCCATGGCCGAGGTCGTACCCGGGCGCCAGTCGGGCCATTTCATCCCAGGCGCGCTGCCAGGCCCGGCGCACGAGCCACGTGAACAGCACCGATGTCGCCGCCACCGTCAAGGCAACCGCCACCACGATCCAAGCAGTCACGAGCGCGTCCCCCCTCCGCCGGGCCCCACGCACCGGCTGCCCGGACCATGCCCACCGCCCCGTTGACTCCAATCGTCCTTTGAGGAAGCCCAGAGGTTCCCGTACTGGTCGGGGACGGCTCGTCAGGGCAGGGGAGTGCCGCCCGTGGCGTTGAGGATCTCCGCCGTGATGTAGCTCGCCCGGTCGGACGCGAGGAACACATAGGCCGGTGCCATCTCCGCCGGCTGGGCCGGCCGCCCCAGCGGCGCCTGCTTGCCGAACTCCTCCGTGTCGGGCAGCGTCGCCGGAATCAGGGGTGTCCACACCGGGCCCGGCGCCACCGCGTTCACCCGGACCCCGCGCGGGGCGAGCATCTGCGCCAGCCCCTGCGTGAACGTCACGATGGCGCCCTTGGTCATCGCGTAGTCGAGGAGATGCGGACTCGGCTTGTACGCCTGCACCGAGGTGCTGTTGATGATCGACCCGCCCGCCGGGATGTGCGGCAACGCCAGCTTGCACAGCCAGAACATCCCGTACAGATTGGTCCGCACGACCCGGTCGAACTGCTCGGTCGAGATGCCCTCGATGCCGTCGGACTGCGCCATCTGGTACGCGGCGTTGTTCACCAGCACGTCGATCCGGCCGAACTCGGCGACCGCCCGCTCGACCAGCGCCCGGCACTGCTCCTCGTCCCGGATGTCGCAGGGCACGGCGATCGCCTTCCGTCCGGCGTCCTCCACCAGCCGGGCCGTCTCCCGCGCGTCGTCCGCCTCCTCCGGCAGATGTGTGAACAGCACGTCCGCGCCCTCCCGGGCGTACGCCAGGGCGACCGCCCTGCCGATCCCGGAGTCACCACCCGTCAGCACCACCGTGCGGTCCGTGAGCAGGCCGCTGCCCCGGTAGGACTCCTCCCCGTGGTCCGGGGGCGGGTCCATCGCGCCGGTCCGCCCCGGATGTTCCTGGTCCTGCTGCGGAAACTCCGGCCGGGGATGGCGTTCGACCGGGTTCCGCCGCTCGTCGTCGCTCATGAGCACAGGCCCTTCGTCGTCGCGTCGGTACGTTGAACGGCGTCCGTACGGACCCCGCGCGCCCCGAGTGCCCGGGCGCGCGGAGTCCATACGCGGGGGCCGGTCAGTCGCACCGGCCGCTGGGCCTGGCCCGGGTCACCACCTCGCTGGTGCCGGTGGTCGCGTCCAGCCACACCACACGGGTGCCCGGCGCCGCCGCGGCGGAGAGCTGCTCGCCCCGGTTGCAGGAGACCCGGCCGCGACGCAGGCCGTCGCCGGCCGTCGGGAACTGCCACAGCTTGGACAGCGACTCGTTGCGCAGCACCGTGTCCGGCGTCCGGGCGACCATCGTCACCGCCCCGTCGGAGGCCGTCACCTGGGAGACGTTGAGCGCCTGCGGACCCGTCTCCGGGCTGAGGTCGGTGACGTCCGAGCCGTCGAGTCCGGCGCGGCGCAGCGCCGTCACCCCGTTCCCGTCGATCTCGTCGAGCAGCCAGTACGCGCGCCCGCCCGCGACGGCCGTCGGACCGAGACTCGTGCCGGGCTCGGCGATCTGGACGACGCTCTCCTCGCCGGTCGCGATGTCGACGACCCGGGTGCTCGACTCGTACTGGTGGGCCACGCGTCGCCAGTACTGGTAGACCAGCTTGCCGTCGCTCACCGACGGCCAGGTCGCCCGGTGGTAGGCGCCCCCGCCGCGCGAGACCCTGTTCACCGGGTCCTTCAGGCTGACATGGGCGATGGCGGCCCGCCCGCCGTGGTTGTTGTACGCGTACGCGACCACGTCACCGTCGACGTCGAGGGCGCGCCCGACGCTCCGATGGTGGGCGAGGACCTTCACCGGCCCGCCCGCGAGGGGCCGC
This sequence comes from Streptomyces sp. MA5143a, assembly GCF_900290235.1. Taxonomy (GTDB): domain Bacteria; phylum Actinomycetota; class Actinomycetes; order Streptomycetales; family Streptomycetaceae; genus Streptomyces. The sequence goes on along the minus strand of NZ_OLMK01000111.1, from coordinate 33,323 downwards.
GCGAGGATGTCGATGCCGTTCGACCCGTGGGCCTGCCACACCACCGTCTTGCCGTCGGTGGCCGGATTGACGTGATACCGGCCGTCGTTGGGGCTCATCAGCTTCAGCCCCCCCGTGCCGTCCGTGCGCCCGGCCCACACCGAGTACGGCTCCGAGCCGTCCTCGTTCGAGGAGGACGCCGTCCACCAGTCGCCGCCCGCGCCCAGCCGGGTGTCGGTGGTGTTGACGCGTTCGAGCAGAGTGTCGGAGTCGACGCCGAGGGCCAGCTCCCAGTTGGGAACGATGCCATGGGCGTTGAAGGCCCGCTGCACGGCCGTGAGGTCCTGCCCGGCGACGCCCAGGTCCTTCGCGGCGGCGATCACCGCGTCCCGGCCCTGGGTGAACCCGTCGAGCGGGGTGAGGTACTCGGTGAGCGCCCGGTACACGATCCGGTCGGCGAGCCGGGCCCCGAGATCCTCACGCACGTCCCACAACGCGCCGGAGAAGATCGTCGAGTTGAGGTGGACGCCCCCGCTGTCGGTGCCGAAGCCGACGCCGAGGAACGACTTGGCCGTGGTCCGCCCGTCGTTCAGGTCGCGGAACGCGCACTCGCCCGCCGGTCTGGCGCGGCACAGCCGCTCACCGAGCAGACTCGCGGTGGGGTCGTCCATGGAGACGCCGTACACGTCCGTCTCGATGGCGTTGCCGAAGTAGTCCGCGATCGCCTCGTTCATGGCGCCGGACTGGCCCGCGTAGACGAGATCGGCAGAGTGGTCGATGACACCGTGGGTCATCTCGTGGCCGACGACGTCCAGCCCGGCGGAGAGCGGGAGGTACTCCGCGTCGCCGTTGCCGTACACCATCTTCTGGCCGTCCCAGAAGGCGTTCACATACGGCTGACCGCCGTCGGAGACACCGACCAGCGAGTGGACGGACATGCCGCGCCCGTCGAGGCTGTCCCGGCCGTGCCGGTTCCTGAAGTAGTCGTAGACCTGCCCGGCGGCCCAGTGCGCGTCGACCGCGCCCGCCTCGGTGGCCTCGGAGCCGAAGGCCGGGGTCGGCGACGTGAACAGCGGCAGTTCCGGCGGCCACACACCGGCCACGTCCGTGACCCCGAGGCCCCTCGCGTCCCAGGTGCCGAGGAAGTCCCCGTAGTCGTTCTGGATCCGGGAGTGGTCGCGCAGGGCGTACGTGCCCTGGATCTCGTCCTGCCTGACCTGCAACGCGACGGACTCGCCGTCCAGTTTGACACCGGAGCCCGTCGGATCGGCCGCCCGCGCGGCCCGGCCGGCCGCCTTCCCCGCCCCGGCCGTGCGGGGGGTGCCGAACGTCTTGATACCGCTGTACTGGAGCACCGGGTATCCGGCGTGCGCGTCGATGTACACCTCGCGCAGCACCGGCTCGCCGCCCGCCGGGCCCGTGCCCCGCACGGTGATGTGGCGGGTGAGCACACCCGCGCCGGCGGGCAGCACGACCAGGCCGTGCGAGGTGCCCGTCAGCGGTGCCCCGTCCTCGTCGGTCTTCGCGAACGCGGTGAAGTCCTCGGCGTCCAGATCGGCCCGTACGGCGTCGACCGCCCGTTCGACGGCGAGCGCGTCGTCGACCTCGGCCGCGGTGCCGGTCCGCAGCCCCGTGAAGTACTTGCCCGAGGTTCCGGTGACGACCCTCCGGCCGTCGTCCCCCTTCTCCATGCGCACGACGTACTGGCCGCCGAGCACCGGCACACCGCGGTGCTCCTGCCGCAGCCGTACGGTCTCCCGTCCGCTGTCCGCCCTGATCGTCCCGGCCGGTTCCAGGTCCCGCACCGGGTTCGCGATGCGGTAGCGGTCCCGCTCGGCGGCCAGGTACGCGCGCGCCGCGTCCGCCGCGCTGCCGGCCGCCGGGGCCCGCTCCCGGATGTCGTCCACGAGCGCGGGCGTCGCCGTCCGCTGTCCCGGCACCACCTCGCCGGGGGCCGGCGGTGGTGCGTCGCCCCCGGTCGCCGCGCCGGCGGGGACCGCCGACACGACGAGTGCGGCGACGCCCAACAGCGCCGCCGCACCCGACACCCCGCCTCGCCGTGCTCTCGATAAGCCTGCTGATCTCCCGGAACGTGCTCTGTGCTGACGCACTGTCTCCCCCACGGAGTCGGATCCCGGCGGCGGTCGACCGCCGGCCAGGGGTCATGGAACAGGCGATGCGGCGCCCCATCAATGGGGCGGTGGTTTCGACAGGCGACTTCCGGCCCTTCGCGAACATGCCCGCCGACGCCACGGGCCGACGCGGGAACCGGTGGACGGCCGACCGCCCGGGCGCCGAACCGAGGCCATACGGTTCGAAACACGCCAATGCCGTCACAGAGCCCCCACGGCCCGCCCCGCCCCCACCGGCCGCATCCGAGCCCTGTGTGACATGCCCATCACCCTGCGTCTATGTCCTCGCGCGAGAGAGTCGCACACATCCCCTCCATCACCTTCACGCCGCGCACACTTTCGGCCGACGGCTCCCCGGCTCGCTCACCGAGGGGCAGACGGCCCGCTCGTCGTGTGCCTAGCCTCCCGGCCCATGCGATCACCACTGATGACACGTCTCGGCCTCGGCGCCGTCCTCGCCCTCGCCCTCGCCGTCTTCGGGATGGCGCCCACCGCGAGCGCCGACCCCGCGCCGGCCGAGCTGACCTTCGCCACCGACAGCGCCACCACCACGCCCGGCGGCACGGTGAACCTGTCGATGACGATCACGAACAACAAGACCTACGACATCTGGTTCGTGTACCAGACCATCGAGCCCACCTGGCTGACCACCCAGCGCCCCGACCTCAAGTACGCCTTCACCGGGTGCAGCCTCGCCACGGCCGCCGGCGCCACCCCCTGCTCCGGGACCGGCCCCGCCAACCTCGGCACCAACTACGGCGCCACCATCCCGCCCGGTCAGAGCCGTACCGTCACGCTGACGCTCCAGATCGCCGCCGACTCCGGCTGCAACGGCAACATCGGCTTCTACTCGTACTACTACGCCGAGTTCAGCGACTCCGCGAACACCAGTGGCGGCCCGGTCTACACGCCCCAGACGCGGGTCCTCTGCGCCTGACGGTTCGTCCAGGATCCGGGCATCCGCGGGGGGCGTGACCTGAAATGATCTGCGATCACGCACTTGTCGCGGTATGGACCACTGACAGCCCCACCGGCGGGCCCCCACGGCCCGCCGGTGTACCGCACAGGGCCCGGACCAGCGCGCCGGGCCCTCATGGTCATCCGGAACCGGCCCTCCGCACCCCTGGTGGCGACGGAAAACCACCGCAATCGGTTCCATGCGATTCCGTTTGGGCACCTTCGCTTTTCCGTCATGTTTCTCCGCATGACCACGAAAGCTCCACACAGACACCACTATGTGACGCGACGGATGCGTCGACGACTGGCTTCTGAGGGGGATGCCGGCGTCACGCAAGGGGGTGCGTCCGCTCAGGAGAGGCGTGCTCACCCCTGCCCGGGGAGGGGACTTCACCGCATGAAGCGGACCTTACGCACCACCGTGCTCACGGTGGGCGCGCTCATCGCCGCACTCGGCCTGCCCGCCGGCCCCGCACAGGCCGACGACATCGCACCCCGAATCGACCTGCGGGTCCTGGTGGTGAGCGACGGCGGCCCGTCCACGGACGCCATCGCCGCCGAACTCACCGCGGCCGGCACGCCGTACACCGAGATCGACCTGACCCGGTCGGACCGGCCCGTCATCGACGCCGGCTTCCTCGCGGACACCGTCGACGGCCGCCCGCGCGCCAGGTTCCAGGCCGTCGTCCTGCCCAGCGACAACCCGTTCCCGGCCGGCTCCGCCGAGATGGCCGCGCTCGTCGCCTACGAGCAGACGTACGAGATACCCCAGGTCGACGCCTACACCTACGCCCGCCCCGAAGCCGGACTCCAGTACCCGGTGTACGGCGGCTACTCCGGCAGCATGGACGGCGCCCAGGCCCAGGTCACCACCGCCGGCAAGGCGGGCCCGTTCGGCTATCTCGACGGCGCGGTGCCCTTCGAGGACAACGACCCCGCCGTCGGCGAGAGCTACGCCTATCTGTCGAGACCCGTGGCGGGCGCCGACTTCACCCCGTACGTCGACGCCGCGATCCCCGGCCAGTCCACACGGGGCAGCCTCGTCGGCGAGTACCGGCACGACGGACGCCGCGAACTCGTCGTCACGTTCGTCTACAACCAGTACCAGCAGCAGTTCCGGCTGCTGGCCCGCGGCATCGTCGAATGGATGACCGGCGGCGTGCACCTCGGTGCCTCCCGGAACTACTTCGCCGTCCACGTCGACGACGTGTTCGCCGCCGACGACCGCTGGAACACCCAGCTCAACTGCACCCCCGGCGACGTCGACTGCACCGACCCGAACGCCCAGCCCGACCCCATCCGCATGACCCCGGCCGACGTCGACCACGCCATCACCTGGCAGAACCAGAAGAACCTCACCCTCGACTTCGCCTACAACGGCGCCGGCAGCGTCGACCACCGCGAGGACCACAACGGAACCGACGCCCTCGCCGACCGGCTGATCGCGCAACGGAACAAGTTCCGCTGGATCAACCACACCTACTCGCACCCCTTCCTCGGCTGCGTCCAGAACACCAGCGTGGTGCCCTGGAAGTGCGCGACCAACGCCGACGGCTCCACCCGCTGGGTCAGCCGCAACGAGATCTCCGACGAGATCGCCACCAACCGCGTCTGGGGCCAGATCAACGGACTGCCCCTGGAGAACGGCGAGTTGGTCACTGGCGAACACTCCGGCATGAAGGTCCTGCCGCAGCAGCCCCAGGACAACCCGAACCTCGCGCTCGCCGTCGACGACAACGACATCGCCTGGCTCGGCTCGGACAACTCCCGCGAACCCGCCCAGCGCCAGGTCGGGCCCGCCACCACCGTGCCCCGCCACCCGATGAACGTCTTCTACAACGCGGGCCGCGCCGCCGAACAGGTCGACGAGTACAACTGGATCTACACCAGCCGCGCCCAGGGCGGCAGCGGCATCTGCGAGGACAACCCGGCCACCACCACCTGCCTCACGGCACCCCTGGACACGGCCACCGGCTACGCGCAGGTCATCGTGCCGCTGGAGAAGCGGATCGCCCTCGGCCACGTCCTCGCCAACGACCCGAGGCCCCACTTCATCCACCAGTCCAACCTCGCCGAGGACCGCATCGCCTACCCCGTGCTCAACGGCGTCCTCGACGGCTACGCGGCCCTCTTCGCCGACAACACTCCCGTGGTGAACCTGCGGATGAAGGACATCGGCGCCGAACTCAAGCGCCGGGCCGCCTGGCAGGCCGCCCTCCAGGCCGGCCACGTCACCGCCTACCGCGTCGGCTCCACCGTCACCGTCGACGCTCCCGACGGTACGGCCGTCACCGCCACCCTCCCCAGCGGAACCACCCACGGCGGCTCCGCCTTCGGCACGGCGTACGCGGGCGCCGCCTCCGGCTGGACCACCGCCACGGGTGCACCCCTCACCCTCACCCTGCCGTCCTCCGCCGACGCGCCGACCGTGTCCCCCGCCGATCCCGGCAAGGCCACGAAGCCGGCACCGCACACCCGGGTCCCCGCGGGTGTCAGCGAGAGAGTCCCGTACGGCGCGGGCACGTCCACCGAGGACGACTGAGGCACACACCGCCCGACGGTCCCGGCCGCCCACCCGGCGGCCGGGAGCGGTACGAACCACCCCACACCTCGGCCGTGGAGCACAACGATGCCCGTTCCGCACGGAACGCGAAACCTTGGCGCAACGCGCGTCACCCTGCTCACCGAAGGCACCTATCCCCATAGTCACGGCGGCGTCAGCGTCTGGTGCGACCAACTCGTCCAGGGCATGCCCGATCTCGACTTCGACGTCATCGCCGTCACCGGCACCGGGCGCGAGCCCCTCGTCTGGGAACTCCCCGCGCAGGTCTCCCGCGTGCTGTCCGTCCCCATGTGGGGCGACCCGCCGGCAGGCGACCCGCCGCGGGGCCGCGCCCGCAACCGGCTCGCCACCGCCTACGAACAGTTCCTCACCGCCCTGCTCGACCCCCGCGCCGAACCCGGCTTCGCACCCGCCCTGTACACGATGGCGAGGGCCGCCGCCGACGGCGCGCTGAGCCCGTTCCTGCGCTCGGACCGGGCGATCACCCTGCTGACCTCGGTGTGGAACCGCCCCGGCCTCGCCGTGCACGAGTCCCGGCCCACCCTGCACGACGCGCTCACCGCGACCTCCCTGCTGGAACACGCCCTGCGCCCGCTGGCCGCACCGCCACCCGAGACCGGGGTCGCCCACGCGGTCAGCGGAGGTGTCGCCGTCCTGCCCGGCCTCGCCGCACTGGACCGGCACGGTGTCCCTCTGCTGCTCACCGAGCACGGCGTCTACCTGCGCGAACGCTATCTGGGCTATCGCACCGCCCCGTACCGCTGGCCGGTGAAGGCGGTCGTCCTCGGCTTCTTCCGGCTCCTCGCGGAGGAGACCTACCGCAGGGCCGCCCTGATCACCCCCGGCAACCGCTACAACCGGCTCTGGGAGGAACAGGGCGGCGCCGACCCGGAGTCCATACGCACCGTCTACAACGGCGTCGACCCCACCGCGTTCCCGCCCGCCGGGCCCGAACCGGAGACCCTCACCCTCAGCTGGGCGGGCCGCGTCGACCCGATCAAGGACCTGGAGACCCTGATCCGGGCCTTCGCCCTCGTCCGGGAACGCCTACCCGAGGCCCGACTGCGGCTGTTCGGCGGAACCCCCAAGGGCGGGGAGGCCTACCGGGAACGCTGCGAGGCCCTCGCCGCCGAACTCGGACACGCCGACGCCGTCACCTTCGAGGGCCGCGTCGACGACATCAAGGACGCCTACGCGGCCGGCAACGTCGTGATGCTCTCCAGCATCAGCGAGGGCTTCCCCTTCACCCTGATCGAGGCCATGTCGTGCGGCCGGGCCACCGTCTCCACCGACGTGGGCGGCGTCCGCGAGGCCGTCGGCGACACCGGGCTCGTGGTACCGCCCCGCGACCCGGCGGCCATGGCCGCGGCGGCGCTCGACCTGCTCGGCGACCCCGCCCGCCGCGCCGCCATGGGCGAGGCGGCACGGCTGCGGGTCATCGAACAGTTCACGCTCCGCCAGACCATCGACACCTTCCGGTCCATCTACCTCGAACTGCCCACCCTGGGCCGCGCGCCGGTGGACGTACCGGTCCCACCGGGGGAGCTGACCGCGATCAGCACGGTGGCCGGATGAGCGGGCCGATGTCACTCGAACCCGGCGGCGTCGAACACGAGACGCTCACCATCCGCCTCGCCGACCGGCGCCGCCCGCGCCGCCGCCCCAGCTGGGCTCTCCCGGACGACACCACCCTCACCATCCGGCTGCCCCGCCAGGGGCCCGACGAGGCGGCGGTCAGTGAACTCGCCGCCGAACTCGCCGACCGCATAGGCCCCGCCGTCCACCCCTACGAGGTGGCCGCGTTCCTGGAGGCGGAGGGCCTGTCCGCCACCGTGATCAAGGAACGGTACGGCCACCCCAACCTCTTCTCCCTGGCCGCCGCGCTCTACGAACGAGTACCGAGGACGTTCCCCGAGCCCCCGTCGCAACCCGACGTGTGGCGCCCCGACACCGTGCGCTGCCTGCTGCGCGGCGTCCTCTTCGCGCTGCCCGGGCTCGGCTATCTGCTGACCGCGCCCCTGTGGAACCCCGGCGGGCACGCCCCCGCCCTGATCGTCGCCGGACTCGTCTCCTGGGCCTGGGGCCAGGCCCTCGGCCACCGCGCCCATCTGCGCATGGCGACCGGACGGCACGAGGCGGCCCGTACCCTCCTGACCGGCGCGCCCCTGGGCGCGGTCGTCGCCACGGCCGCCGCAGCGCTGCCCGCCGGGGGCGGACCGGTGACCCTGGTCGCCGCCGCGCAGTCCGCCTACCTCGCGGCGGCCGGCGTCCTGCTGGTCCTGGCCCGCGAACGGCTGCTGCTCGCCGCGCTCAGCCCGCTGATCGGCGGCGCCGCCGTCCTGCCGTGGTGGGAGCCCGGCCCCCTGCTCCGGGCCGGACTGCCGGCGCTCGCCCTGGCCGCCACCCTCGCCGTCACCGGCGGAGTGCTGTGGACCGCGCTCGCCGTCGACGCCGTACCGGGCGCCACCCGCCCCCGCCTCCTGCCGTCCCTGCCCTACGGGCTGTTCGGACTGGCCGCCGGAGTGCTCGTCCTGCTCGAAGGACGCGAGGAACCGTACGCGGTGATCGTCCTCACCGTCAGCATGGGACCGGCGGAATGGCTGCTCTACCGCTACCGGGGCCTGTCCGTCGCCGCCCTGCGGGCCGTCGCGACCCCCGCCGGGTTCCTGCTCCGCTCGGCCGGCGTCCTCGGCCTCTGCCTCCTCGCCTACCTGCTGCCGCTGCTGCCCGCGGCGCTGCTCACCGGCGCGGACCCCGCGGCCCTGCTGCTCCTCGCCGCCGCGCTGTGGACCGCGCTGCTGCTCCAGGCGTTCGGCGCGGCCTGGCCCCCGGCCTTGATCTGCCTCGCCGCGGCCGGCACCGCAGGAACGATCACTCTGCTGCGCCTGCCACCGGGCGAACCGGCGCTGCCGCTGAGCTGTGCCGCCGCCGCGCTGTGTCTGTCGGCGTGCGCGCTGCGCGTGCTCGGCCGGCCCGCGCCGCACGCCTGAGCCCCGCGCTCACCCATGACCCCGCCACAGCCCCCACATCCGACCTACCGGAAGGACACCACCGTTGACCTCCGCACCGCTCGCCGCCGTCACCGGAGCCGAGGGCTTCATCGGCTCCCACCTCACCGAGGCACTCGTCGCCTCCGGACACCGCGTGCGCGCCATGGCCCAGTACAACTCCTTCTCCTCCTACGGCTGGCTGGAGACCCTCCACCCCGACGTCCTCGACCACGTGGAGATCGTCCTCGGCGACGTCCGCGACCCCGGCTCCGTCCGCGGCCTCCTCGACGGCGCCGACACCGCCTACCACCTGGCCGCGCTCATCGCGATCCCGTACTCGTACCAGGCCCCGCACAGCTACGTGGACACCAACGTCACCGGCACCCTCAACGTGCTGGAGGCCGTCCGCGCCCTCGGCACACCCCGACTGGTGCACACCTCCACCAGCGAGACGTACGGCACCGCGCAGACCGTGCCGATCACCGAGGACCACCCCATCCACACCCAGTCCCCGTACGCCGCCTCCAAGGCCGGCGGCGACCGGCTGGCCGACAGCTACCACGCCAGCTTCGACACCCCCGTGGTCACCCTGCGGCCGTTCAACACCTTCGGACCCCGCCAGTCCATGCGCGCCGTGATCCCGACCGTCATCGGCCAGGTCGCCGCGGGGGAGCGCACCATCACCCTGGGGGACCTGCGGCCCACCCGCGACTTCACCTTCGTCAAGGACACCGCGCAGGCGTTCCTCGCCGTCGGCACCGCGCCCCCCGAGCGGGTCGTGGGCCGCACCTTCAACGCCGGCACCGGCGGCGAGATCGCCGTCGGCGACCTCGTCGCCCTCATCGGCAAGGTGATGGACACCGGCCTCGACGTCCGCGAGGACGCCGCCCGGATCCGGCCCGCCAACTCCGAGGTCATGCGGCTCGTCGCCGACGCGAGCAGACTCACCGCCGCCACCGGCTGGCAGCCCGCCCACTCCCTGGAGGAAGGACTCGCCGAGACCGTGGAGTTCTTCCGCGACCCCGCCAACCTCGCCCGCTACAAGACCGGGATCTACAACATCTGACTCCCGTCCGGCACGACCCGCACGGCCGCGGAGGCCGAGCGGTCCACGAAGTCCTTGAAGGAGGAGCACCATGCACGCAGTGATCCTGGCGGGAGGCAAGGGCGTACGGCTGCGGCCCTACACCACCGCGCTGCCGAAGCCGCTCGTCCCCATCGGCGACCAGCACGCGATCCTGGAGATCGTGCTGCGCCAGCTCTCCACCGCCGGATTCACCCACTGCACCATCGCCATCGGCCACCTGGGCGAGATCATCCGCGCCTACGTCGGCGACGGCTCCCAGTGGGACCTGACCGTCGACTACGCCACCGAGGAGAGCCCCCTCGGCACCATGGGCCCGCTGCTCAACCTGCGCGACCGGCTCCCCGAGGAGTTCCTCGTGATGAACGGCGACATCCTCACCGACCTCGACTACGCCGACGTCCTGCGCCGGCACCGCGAGTCCGGCGCGCCGCTCACCATCGCCACGTACGCCCGCAAGGTGCACATCGACTTCGGGGTGCTCACCACCGACGACAGCAAGGTCGTGGCGTTCACCGAGAAGCCGAGCATGGACTACCGGGTCTCCATGGGCGTCTACGGTGTGTCCCGTTCGACGCTGGAGGGCTACACGCCCGGACTGCCCCTCGGCTTCGACGAACTGGTCCTCGACCTGATCAGGGCCCAGAACCAGCCGCACGCCTACGAGTTCGACGGGTACTGGCTCGACATAGGGCGCCCCGACGACTACGACCGGGCCAACGCCGAGTTCACCACCCGTAAGTCGCTTCTGCTCAAGGGAGCCTGAGCACCGCATGCGCATTCTCGTCCTGGGTTCCACCGGCTATCTGGGCGGCCATGTCGCCGCACGGCTGCGCAGCCTGCCCGGCGCGCGGGTCCTCGGCGGCGGGCGCTCGCCGGCCGCCGAGTTCCCCGTGGACCTCGCCACCGTCCGACCCGAACAGCTGGCGAAGGCCCTGGCGTCCGTCGCGCCGGACACCGTGGTCAACTGCGCGGGCGCCACCGGCGGCGACGCCGTGACCCTCGCGGAGGTCAACGCCCGCGGCCCGGCGGTCCTGTGCGCCGCCCTGCGCGAGGCGGCGCCCGGCGCCCGCCTCGTGCATCTGGGCTCGGCCGCCGAGTACGGGCCCGGCGCGCCCGGCACCCGGGTGACCGAGTCGGCGCCGACCTGCCCGGCCGCCCCGTACGGCGCCACTAAGCTGGCCGGCACGGTCGCGGTCACCGGCGCCGGCTTGGACGCGGTCGTCCTGCGGGTCGGCAACCCCGTCGGGCCGGGGGCACCGGCGAGCGGACTGCCCGGCCGGATCACCCGACTGCTGCGCGCGACCGACCGGGACGGGGTGCTGCGCCTGGGCGACCTCTCCGCGTACCGCGACTTCGTCGACGTCCGCGACGTCGCCCGGGCCACCGTCCTCGCGGCCACGGCACCGGGCCCCCTGCCCCCGATCCTCAACATCGGCGGCGGCCAGGCGGTCCTGGTACGCGACCTGGTACACCTCCTGGCCACCAAGGCCGGCTTCCGCGGCCGCATCGAGGAGAACCCGCCGGGGCCGGGCGGCCCGGCGGGAGCGGGTGGCGGCGGGGCGGGGGCCGGGGGCGGGTCCGTTCGGTCGGGTGACGTGTCGTGGCAGTGTTCGGACATCTCCGCCGCCGAGGAGGCGCTCGGCTGGTGGCCGGAGTACTCCCTAGATGACGCCCTGACCGCGCTGTGGGAAGGCCCGCGGTGAGTCTGCTCGTGCCCCTCTACGTCCACCCGGCCGAGGACCCGGGGGCCTGGCACCGGCTGATCACGGCCGCGGCCCGCACCTACGCGGTCGTCCTCAACCCGGCGAACGGGCCGGGCGACCACCCCGACCCCGCCTTCGGCGCGGCCGCCGCCGCGCTCCGCGGGGCCGGGGCCCGGCTCCTCGGCTACGTCGACACCGACTACGGGATGCGCGACCGCGCCGAGATCGCCGACGATCTACGCCGTCACCGGGAGTGGTACGCGGCCGACGGCTGCTTCCTCGACCAGGTGACGGCCACCCCGGACGGCCTGCCCACCTGCCGGCGCCTGGTCCGCGCGCTGCGCCGGCTCGGCGCGGAGACCGTCGTCCTCAACCCCGGCGTCCACCCGGCCCCCGGCTACGCCCGCCTCGCCGACCTGACCGTCACCTTCGAGGGCCACTGGTCGACGTACGTGTCGTCGTTCAGCAGACCGGCGTGGACCGCCCGCCACCCGCCCGAACGGCTGTGCCATCTCGTCTACGGGGTGCCCGAGGCGCTCGTGCCGCTCGCCGTGCGCACCGCGCACGAGCGGGGCGCGGGCGTCTGCGGCCCCGTCACCGGCGAACCACCCAACCCGTGGGCCCGGCTGACGCCCGCGCTGACCGGGAGCACCGAACGATGAGGCGGACGGCGCTGGCGCGCGCGACCCTGCTGGCCACCCTGGTGGCGACCGCGCTCGCGGGCTGCACCGGCGCCCCGGGCCGCCCGGCCGAGGGGCACGGCACGCCGAGCCCCGGCCCGGCCGGGGAACGGTGGCAGCCCCGCCCGGGGCTGGCCTGGCAGTGGCAGCTGGACGGGAAGGTCGACCCCTCGGCGGACGTGCCGGTCTACGACATCGACGGCTTCGAGAACTCCGCGGCGGACGTGGCCCGGCTGCACCGCGACGGCCGCAAGGTCATCTGCTACGTCAATGTGGGCGCCTGGGAGAACTTCCGGCCCGACAAGGACGCCTTCCCCCGCTCGGTGCTCGGCGAGCCCAACGGCTGGGCCGGCGAACGCTGGCTCGACATCCGACGCCTGGACGTCCTGCGGCCGCTCATGGAACGCCGCTTCGACATGTGCCGCGACAAGGGCTTCGACGCGGTCGAACCCGACCTGGTCGAGGGCTACGGCAGCGACACCGGCTTCCCGCTCACCGCCCGCGACCAGCTCGCCTACAACCGCATGATCGCCGACATCGCCCACGAGCGGGGCCTGTCGGTGGGCCTGAAGAACGACCTCCCGCAGATCCCCCAACTCCTCGCCGACTTCGACTTCGCGGTCAACGAGGAGTGCGCCCAGTACGACGAGTGCGCCGACCTCAGCCCCTTCATCGCCGCCGGGAAGGCCGTGTTCCACGTCGAGTACACCGAACCGAGGAGCAGCTTCTGCGCGGAGTCCCGGCGGCTGCGCCTGTCCTCGATGGTGAAACGACTGGAGCTGGACGCATGGCGCAAGCCCTGCTGAGCGCCCGCGCCCCCTGCCCGGCCGCCCACGCACCCCCTGCCGGTCGCTCCGCGCCCCTCTCCGGCCACACTGCGTGACCTGCGGTTTTCTCGACGCCGGAGACGCGCCGTCCCGGCCGCGGGATCCTATGGTGGAGATCGCACCACAGACACAGACGCTGAGGCGGCGCACCATGGCGGAGACGGAGACGGACTACGCGGCGGTGTTCCAGGCGCTGCCCGGCATGGTGGCGCTGCTGACGCCCGATCTGATCTACGCGGACGTGAACGACGAGTTCCTGCGGCAGGTCGGCCGCACCCGGCACCAGGTCATCGGCCGGTACCTCTTCGACGTGTTCCCCGACAACCCCACCGACCCCGCCGCCACCGGCATGCGGAACCTGGCCGCCTCCCTGGCCCGGGTGGTCGAGAGCGGCGAACGGGACGCGATGGCGCTCCAGCGCTACGACGTGGAGTCGGCGGAGCGGCCCGGCGAGTGGGAGGAGCGCTACTGGAGCCCGGTGAACGCACCCCTCCTCGGCCCCGACGGCACCGTGGTGCTGCTGATCCACAAGGTGGAGGAGGTCACCGAGCTGATCCGGGCCCGTTCCCGCCCGCTGGGCGACCGGGCCCAGGTCCTGGAGGCCGAGCTGTACACCCGCGCCCGTGAGCTCCAGGAGGTCAACGAACGCCTCCGCCGGGCGCACGCCCGGGAACGCGAGGTCGCCCTCGCCCTCCAGCGGGCGATGCTGCCCGCGCCCAGCCCCGTCCGCCACCACCGCGCGGCGGTGCGCTACCGGCCGGCGACCGGCGCGCTGAACGTGTGCGGCGACTGGTACGACCTCGTCGACATGCCCGGCGAGGACCGGATCGGTGTCGCGGTGGGCGATGTCGTCGGGCACGGGCTCTCCGCCGCCTGCGCCATGGGCCAGCTCCGCAGCGCGCTGAGCGCCGCGTCCCTCGTCGCGGACGGCCCCGCTCAGGCGCTGGACGCCCTCGGCCTGTACGCCACCTCCGTCGAGGGCGCCGAGAACACCACCGTCGTCCAGACCTGCATCGACTGGAGCGACCACACCATCATGTACAGCAGCGCGGGCCATCTGCCGCCCGCGCTGCTGTGCGAGGACGGCTCGGTCACCTTCCTCGACCGGGCGACGGACCCGCCGCTGGGTGCCCGCCCCGACCGAGTCGCCCGCCCGCAGGCCACCGTCGACTTCACCGAGGGCGACACCCTCGTCCTGTACACGGACGGACTGATCGAGCGCCGCGTCGAGGACATCGACACCGGGCTCGCCCGCCTCGCCGACGCTCTCGCCCGCCATCGCCGGGCCGACGCGGAGGACCTCGCCGACGCACTCCTGCTCGATCTGCTGCCCCTGAGCGGCGCCACCGACGACACCGCCCTCGTGATCATCGACCTGTGACCGGCCCGGCGCCGGATCACCCCTGGACGAGCTGATCGGCGAGCCGGCGGGCCTGCGCCAGCAGGGTGCCGTGGGTGCTGAGGGCCTCCGGGTCGTCGCGCACGGCGTCGGGCAGCCGGCGGTGCAGGTCGTCGAGAGCGCGGGACAGCTCCTCGGCGGTCTCCCGCAGGGCGCGGTCGGCGTCACGGTCGGCGCCGCCCGCGGAGAACCGGGCCCGGCTGTAGAGGCCGACGGCGCGGGCGGTGTGCCGCAGGAACTCCGCGTACGGGCCGGTGATCTCCGGCACGGGCCGGGCCGGCCGGGAGCCGTGGGCGGAGGTCTCCAGCACGGTGCGGGTCACGCCCGCCGTGTGCACGGCGACATGGTCGAGCACGGTGAGGGCGTCGTCGTAGGCCCGGCCGGGCGGCGCGAGCGCACGGGTGCGACGGCCGCGCGGGTTGACCCACATGCTCTCCCGGCTCCAGCCGATCGCCGACCGGGCCTGGTCGACCAGGCGGGACAGGCGCAGGGCGCGTTCATGCCACTCCCCGGCGGCATGCGGATCGGGATCGCCCGCGCCGTCGGTGAGCCCGTCGGCCACCGCCTCCAGGATGGCCTGCGCCTCCCGGGCGGCCTCGGAGAGAGCGGCGCGGGTGTCGCGCAGATACAGCGGGGGGCGGATCAGGGCGTTGACCGCGATGCCGACGAGTGCCCCGAACACCGCCTCCGCGAGCCGTGCCCCGGCGGCGGCCACGGTGACCTGGCCGCCGGTGAGCACGAACAGGGCGCCGGTCGCCGCGTAGATGCCCTGGGCGCCCAGCCGCTGCCACTGCGCCAGCAGGAGCACCACCGGCAGGACCAGGACCATCGCCACCAGGGTGTGGTCCAGCAGCAGGGCACCGGCCGTCGCCGCGACCGTGCCGACCGCGAACGCGGCCAGCTGCTGCAGACCGTGGGCGACCGACCGGTACACGGTCGACTCCACCAGCACGATCGCGAACCAGGGCGCGACGAACGCCATCGGCGCCCTCAACCACCAGCCGGCCACGGCCCACGCCACACACGCGGCCAGCGCGGCCTTCCCGGCCTGCGCCGTCAGGTCCCGCTCGCGGCCCGGCCCCGACCACGCGCGCCGCACCGCCAGCACGACGGCCCCGCCGTGCCGCCGCACCACTTCCGTTCCTCGCCTCGTCCGATCCATGGCACTGCAAGTGCCACGGACCTGCGCCGTCACACCACGGGGCCGGGCGGACGCGTCGTCCACCCGGCCCCGTGACCGTGTGATCCCTGCCCGGAGGTCAGACCGCCGGGGACGGGTACGTGGGGTACTCCACGCCGGAGACGTGCTGGACGACCCGGATGACCTGGCAGGAGTAGCCGAACTCGTTGTCGTACCAGAGGTAGAGGATCGCGTTGTCGCCGTCGACCTTGGTGGCGCCCGCGTCGACGATCGAGGCGTGGCGGGAGCCGATGAAGTCGCTGGAGACCGAGTCGGGCGCGTTGGTGAAGTCGATCTGACGCTTGAGCGGCGAGGTCAGCGAGACGCCCCGGAGGTACTCGAGGACCTCCTCGCGGTCGGTCTCCCGGCCGAGGCGCAGGCTGAGGATCGCGATCGACACGTCAGGGACGGGGACCCGGATCGAGCTGCCGGTGATCGGGGCCTTGAGATCGGGCAGCGCCTTGGCGACGGCCGAGGCGGCACCCGTCTCCGTGATGACCATGTTCAGCGGCGCGGAGCGACCGCGACGGTCCGACTTGTGGTAGTTGTCCAGCAGGTTCTGGTCGTTGGTGAACGAGTGGACGGTCTCCACGTGACCGCGCAGCACACCGAACTCGTCGTCCATCGCCTTCAGCGGCGGCACGATCGCGTTGGTGGTGCAGGACGCGCAGGACAGGATCTGCTCGTCCGGCTTGATCGTGTCGTGGTTGACGCCGTGCACGATGTTCGGGACGTCGCCCTTGCCCGGCGCGGTCAGGACGACCTTGTCGATTCCGGGACGCAGGTGCTGCGACAGGCCCTCGCGGTCGCGCCACTTGCCGGTGTTGTCGATGAGGATCGCGTTCTTGATGCCGTACTCGGTGTAGTCCACCTCGGACGGGTCGTTCGCGTAGATCACCTTGATGGTGTTGCCGTTGGCGACGAGCGTGCTGTTCGCCTCGTCGACGGTGATCGTGCCCTGGAACTGGCCGTGGATGGAGTCGCGGCGCAGCAGCGAGGCGCGCTTCACGATGTCCTGATCGCCGCCGCCGCGCACCACGATGGCGCGCAGCCGCAGACCGTTGCCCGAGCCGGCCTTCTCGATGAGCAGGCGGGCGACGAGGCGGCCGATGCGGCCGAAGCCGTAGAGGACGACGTCGCGTCCCTCGGCGCCCTCGATCTTGTTGGCGCCGGTGGCACCGGCGACGGCCTCGGCGGTGAACTCCGCGACGGACAGACCCCGGTCGTCGGCCTGGTACGCCTCGGCGAGCAGGCCGATGTCGATCTGGGAGGGCCCGAGGTCGAGGGCGGTGAGGGCCTGGAGGAACGGCAGCGTGTCGGTGACGGACAGCTCCACGCCGGCGATCTGCCGGGCGAAGCGGTGCGTCTTCAGGATGCTGACCACCGACTTGTTCACCAAGGAGCGGCTGTGCAGCAGGACCGTGACGTCCCGCTCGCGGTGCAGCTTCCCGATGATCGGGATCATCGACTCCGCGATCTCCTCGCGGTGCTTCCAAAGGGTGAACGAGTCCTCGTTGACAGTCACAGATTTATCTTTCGAGCTAGGCGGCGCTCATATGCTAAACCGCCGCCCGCCCGATCCCGCCACCGGGGTGGTCACAAGCCCCGACACATCAGGGCCAGACCCCCGAAAAGTCGATCTTCTCGGCCCACTCCGGGTGGTCTATCAGCGGGTTCCGGTTGCCCTGGAGCTCCGCTATGGCTGCGTTGCGGTGCAGTTCGTACTCGGTCACCGGCTCGCTCGCGTGCCACGACAGCAGCAGGGGCAGCCGGTCCTCGGGGAACTCGCGCGCCGTGTCACCGACCTGCTTCGGGTAGCGCAGCAGGAAGTACAGGGTGGCGCGGGCGACGGTGCCCTTGCCCTCCTGGGGCTCGAAGCCGTTGGACTCGCGCAGCCCGCAGGCGTCCCGGACCGCCTCGTCGAAGTGGGGGAAGTCGAAGTACGGGAAGTTGCCGCGGAAGCTGTTGCAACCGACCTCGCAGGCGAACAGATGGTGGAGGTCGCCCCGCATCGGCTCCTTCTTCAGGAACCACGACTGGGGCACCACGTGTTCGCAGTTGAACGGCATCGACGCCTCCAGCGCGTCGAACTCCGCCTCGAACTCGGCCGGTCCCGCCGTCCCCTCGTGCAGGAACAGCTCCTGGATACGGGCCGTGCGGGCCGCCTCGACGGCCGCGTCCGCGCGGATGAACTCCTCGGCGGAGAAGTCGTTCCCGGAGTAGATGCTGCGCAGCCGGCCGTCCCGGTGCAGATCCACCCACGGGTAGACGAGCCGCATCGGCTTGTAGCGGGGCCGCGGGTTGTGGGTTCGGGTCAGCAGTTCGGTGAGCGCGCGCCGCAGCGCGTCCCCGTCGTCGGTGGCGACGCCCGCGTAGTAGGCCTCGCGCGCGGCGGTGTCGGCGGGCCGGTCGTAGTACGGCCGCTCGCGGGCGAGCCGGTGGTTGACGAGGGCCGCGTCGACGTCGCGCTCCGCGGCGGACGCCGTGCCGGGCCGCCCGGTCGGGGGCGGTGCCATGGGCACGGGGCCGGGCGGCGGGGCGCTCACGCCCGCGACGGGGAACACCGACGGGTCGAGTCCGACGCTGATCCGCAGCGGGATCGTCAGATGAGCGGTGCCGTCGGCGACGAACGCCCGCGTACCGTCGGGCCCGGGCCGGGCCGACGCACCGTTGCCCGACGGAGCGGGCGCGGCCGGTGGCGGGGTGCTCTCGACCGGCGCCGGGGCGGGCCCGGCCGCGGCGGCCCGGGGGACGAACACCTCGTCCCGGAGCCGGGCGGCCGCACCGGTCAGGGTGACCTCGCGCAGGGCGCGCAGCACCCGGCTGATCCGCACCCCCTCGTTGGCCTTCCACGCCAGCCGGTCGTCGCCCATGTCCGGCGTCCACGGCACCCCGTCGACGCTCAGCGGACGTCCCTCGGCGTCGGTCTTGGGAACGGCCGAGTGGTGCAGCGCGACGACCTCCCACTGGTCGTTGAAGACCGGTGAACCCGAGGAACCCTCACGGGTGTCGCTCTCGTAGTGCGTGAACCGGTCGAGGATGTCGACGATCTGGTTCTCGCGCAGCGCCAACTGCTTCGGTTCGCCCCGCGGGTGCTGGATGATGTTGACGTACTCCCCGACGACGACCGTGCCCTGCGCCTCGCTCAGCGTCAGCCGGCCGAAGGACGCCAGGGCCTCGCCCCGCGCCCCGCGCTCGGCCACCGCGACCAGGCTGAAGTCCAGCTCCCGGTCGGTGACGAAGAACCGCTGCGGCTCCAGCTGGAACACCGCGGGTGTCAGCGGCCTGCCGTCGATCCCGGCCTGGAGCGAGAACGCGACCTCACTGCGGCGGGCCTCCTCCTGGCTGCGCAGCACATGGTTGTTGGTGAGCAGCAGGGACGGCGACACCATGAAGCCGGTGCCGTGCCCGCCGCCGGGCCCGTTGATGGTGACCCGGCCGACCGAGCGGGAGACGAGCGCCCCCTCCTCCAGGAACGCCACCGGGGTGAGGTTGTTGCGTCCGATCAGCCGCTCCAGCCCCAGCACGTCGCTGCCGAAGCTGTCCGGCGGCAGCCGCAGGGTGCTCCCGGCCGCCGCGACCGGGTCCGACGGCTCCCGCTCGATCGCCGTCGCCAGCGACCAGTCCGCGCCGAGCCGCGCCAGCCGCTTCTCGACCCGCTCAGGTTCGTCGGCGTGCAGCACGCCGCGGGTGCGCAGCACTTCCCGGTTCCGCTCCCGTCGCTCGGTGCGGTCCGCGTAGCGTGCGGCGGCGCTCGTCAACTGGGACAGGTAGTCGGGTTCCGTGGGGGAGAAGAGTTCCGCCGTGGTCATGATCCGCCTCCCGGTCTGGCGTGCGGTGGGATGGATGGGGTGGGTTGGCGCTGGGACGGGTCGGGGGGTGGGGGAGTGCTACGCCACGAGCCGTGTGCTGCGCGGCGCCTGGTCGGGTCGGCTGCCGAGGTAGCCCTGCGCGGAGAACGCGCCGGGGGAGAACGCGCCCGGTGTCACGTCGTCGCCCGCCGCGAGCTCCACACAGGCGGTCTGCGGCTGGGCCGTGCTGAGGCCGATACGGCAGGCGGTGGCCGTGAGCTTCACGGTGACGAAGTCGGTGATCTGCGCGCCGAACTCGATGGGTCGTCCGGCGATGGTGATGTCGCCCACGGTGAAGCCCCGGTCGCCCGGTACCTCGTAGACGGCCCGTACGGGGACGTCGGTGTCGCCGCGCTCGAACCGCCAGAAGCTCTTGGGGTCGGAGCCGTCGGGGGTGCTCCAGCCGTCGGTGGCGAGATCGTCGAAGTAGATGCCGACGGGATCGCTGAGCGCGATGTCCGCCTTCTGCCGGGCCACCGAGTTGACCACCTCGCCGATGTGCGGATCGCTGTTGCGGTCCGGTACGCCGTACTTGGCGCAGGCGATGAGTTCCTGAGCGCCGGTGAGTTCCCGGCCGCCGACGACCCGTCGGATCGTCGCCGCGGCCGCCAACTCGATCTCGGCGCCGAGGGTGTTGGACTGCTGGATGAGGTGCATCGCGCCCTGGGTGGTGGAGTCGTTCCACTGGTTGCGCCGCACGTACCGGCCGTCCGGGCCGAAGAGATCGCCCCGCCGCACGGCCGGGCCTATGTGCGCGCGGTAGAGGTCGAGCACCTTGTCCGGGTCGGTGCGGGCGAGCACGTCCCAGTACTCGGGGCCCTCACAGGTGAACGTGACGCGGGTGATTTTCCCCGAGTCGTCGCGGGTCACGCTCCACTCGCAGTACTCGTCCTGCACGTCGCGGCTGGCGTCGGCGCGCTGCCAGCGCTGCCGGTCGGAGATCGCGGACCTCAGCCGGTTCGGGAACGCCGTCCAAGTGACGGCCGCCCGGACCGCGTCCTCGGCGGTGTCCGTCCGGGTGAGGTTGTAGAACTGCGGCCGGGGGCTGTTGTGGAGCACCTCGGCGGGGTCCGGGCCGGTGATCGCCTCGTCGACGCTGTCGCTGATGAAGACGTGCCACGCCCGCCTGCCCGCGTCGTCGAGGTCGGTGAGCCGGCCGGGAGGCCCGTACGCGCTGATGGTGGTCATGGAGAACCTCCGCTGGTCGATTCACCGACGGTGCCGTCCTCGTGCATGCGCAGCCGAGGGGCGTCGGCGGGGATGTCGGTCGTCGGCAGGGTGAGCGCGAACTCGTTGAGCCGCATCTCCTTGAACGTGCGACGACGGGACTCCGCGAGCCGCACACAGTCGTCGAAGCCCGACGCCGTACGGATCCGCGCCGCGGCCTTCTCCAGGTACGCGTCCACCCGTCGGGCGAACACCTCGGGCCACTCCGCCTCCGGGACCGCCCAGTTGCGAGCGAACTCGGCCTCGGGACTGTCGGCGGGCAGGGTGCGCGCGGCATCGGTCACGGCCGCGGCGATGTCAGCGCACCATGTCGCCACGGGCACCGGGGCCGTCGGCACGTAACGCATCAGGTGCGCGCGGACGGGGCTGAAGACCGGCTCGGTGAAGTCGACCATCAGCGCGCAGGCCGCGAACCTGGCGGGGACGAGCCCCCGCTCCACCGCCTGCCGCACCACGTCGTTGTCCTCGTACGCGGCCTCGGGGACCATGAAGGCGAAGAACGTGTCGCCGGGCCGTGTGAACCCGCTGACCCGCTCCTCCATCCGGAAACCGAACGCGGCGACGCTGTCGGCGTAGAGGGACGCCGGCGCGGACGGCGCGCTTCCCGCGCCCACCGGCAGCCCGAGGTCGTTCAGCAGCGCGTCGGCGTTCAGCCAGAACCCCAGGGGCAGCACCAGGTCCTGGCCCGAGGCGGCCACGGTCGCGCTCTGCACGGACGTACTGGCCAGATTGACCGTGGTGCTGGTGAACAACTGCCGCAGCAGACGGTCGGGGTGGGTCACCATGCCGTCGGTGACGACCGTCGACAGGCGCGCGGCGGTCCACCGCGAGACGAGGCCCTTCACCGTGAGTTCCAGGCGCTCGGCACCGATGACCTGGCGGTACAGGGGGTTGTCGCGCAACGGGTCGTCGGGGGCGAGCTGGATCGTCGCGGACATGGACTGCCAGTTGCTCCAGGGCTGCTTCAACTCCTTCATGACGACACTGCCGTTGACATGGCTGTCGAAGCAGCCCTTGCCCCGTGACTCCGCAGCCAGCGCCGACCAGGAGTCACCGGTCCACACCCAGGCGGGCGAGATCCGCATGTAGTAGTTGAAGACCCGCGCCCGCGGATCCCAGGCGGCGACCTGGAGGAAGACCGAGCCGGGGTCGCTGCTGACCAGCAGATCGGCGTCCTTGCCCGGTTCCGCGCGAGTGATCGCGAAACGGAAGTCGCGGCGCAGCCCCGGCGCCTCGTGCGGCGGGATCTGCCCGGCCTCACCGATCAGGTACACGGACTGCGCCGGGAGTTCCCCCGCCTCCGTGAGCCCGTCGAGCACCTCCTCCAGCGTCATCGGCCAGCGGCCCCGCCGGAAGAAGACCCGGGCCATCGGGTCACGGAGCCCGTCGAACTGCTCCGCGGACATGGGCACCGGCCCCCGGTCCACCCCGCTCACCCCGCGGTGCAGCGTCCCCGGCCGCAGCCCGCCGCCCTCGTCGGCCGCCGTGACCGCCGCGGCCGTGCCGGGCGGCTCCGCCGACGGCCAGGCGGTCGCCCGCCGGCGTTCGGGGGTGCGCTCCCACAGCGACATGGTTCCTCCGCGCTCTGTGCCGCCCGTTCCCGGGCCGTCAGCGGAAACCGTCGAGGGCGAAGGACAGGGCCGCGTCGACGTTCACCAGACCCGCGCCGGTCGCCTCGTCCGGGCCGATCCGCGCCGGACGGTTGAATCTCGGATGGTTCGCGCCGATGGTGACGTCGACCGCCGTCGCCGCGAGCGCCTTGATGACCTGGGCCGGGGTCAGCTCAGGGCGGGCACCGAGCAGGACCGCCGCCGCGCCCGCGACCTGCGGCGCCGCCGCCGACGTACCGGAGAACAGCGCCCATCCGTCGTTCGGCGAGGTGTCGTCGCCGCGCTCGGGCCGCTGCCCGTCGCCCTGGGCCCGGCTCTCCGACACATCGAGAGCGCAGCCGGGCGGCACCGGCAGCATCAGGTACTGCGCCCGGGGCCGCATCCCGACCAGACCGGACACGACGGGCACCACGACCCCCTCGAACCAGGGACTCGCGTACCCGCTCGCGTAGTCGGACGCCCGCAGCTCCAGTTCCGGTCCCACGAACACCCCGCCGACCGAGAGCACACCCGGTACCTGCGGTTCCATGGCGAACTGCCCGTTCATCGCGGAGAAGACGACGGTGACGCCCTGCTCGACGGCGTCCCGGATCTCCAGGGCGAACACGTTGTCGGTCTCCGTCGGCGGGCCCACGGGTGGGAAGGTCCTCGACCCGCCCCAGGAGTTGGTGAGCACCTGGGGGGCGCCGCCGGCCCGCGCGGCCCGGCAGTCGGTCTTCGCGCGGATGAACGCCGTGAACGCGCCCGTCAGGTTCCCGGAGTTGTCGCTCGCCCGGTAGGGCCGCAGCTCGGCCCCGGGCGCCACGGCGAAGACGTTCGCGGACTCCCCGGTGCCGTGCCCGACGGGGTCCTGCGCGGGGTTCGTGCCGGGCAGGACCGCGACGGTCGGGGCGATCCGGTAGCCGTGCGCGGCGAAGTAGGTGTGCGGGAACTGCCCGGTGTCCACCATGGCGACCTGGACCCCGACCCCCACCTGGCCCCGGGCATGGGCGCGGGTGGCGCCGAGCAGCATGGCGACGTCGCCCGGCAGCCGCAGGTGGAACCGGTCGACGTTGGGCGGCTGCGCGGACGGCACCAGACGCGCCGGTGTCCTCGGCGACTCCAGCGCCACGGCCTCGATCGCGTCGGTGCCGGGTACGTCGCCCACCCCGTGGGCCTCGGGCTGCCGCTCGCCCACGATGTCCAGCTGGGTGACGTACCGGATGTGGTCCATCTCGACCTGGTGCAGGTCCTCGTACGTCTCGAGCCGGCCGCCCGTCAGTTCCTCGTACGCGGCGGGCGGCCCGCTCACGGCGAACCCGAGGCGGCTCTCGGCGGTGACGGTGAGTCCGGCCGCGAGGAGGTACGCCTCGGCGCGCTCCTGGCTCTCCGGGTCGGTCCGGAAGGGCTCGGCCGCGTCCCACCGCGTGGCCCGGGTCATCGGTACCCCGCCCCGCGACCGGGCGGACACATAGCCGTACACGTGGTCCGGCGCGGGCTGCCCGTACTGGGGCGTCATGGGGAGCGTCATCGGGTCCTCCAGGGGTCGCCGCGGGGGAGGGCGACCGGGGCGGTCGTCGCTCAGTCCGGGAAAGGGGGGTCGGCGTCCGGGAACGGGGTGTCGGCGCCGAGGGCGGGCAGCGGCAGGACGGTGACGGACCGCGCCGTGCCTTCGAGCGCCGCCGGGACCGGGAGGGACCGGGGTTCCGCGCGATCGCCCGGAGGTTCGCCGAAGGCCTCGGTGAACCGGTCGGCGGAGCCCGTGAGAAGGGCACCCGCGGCCATGGGCGTCACATCGAGCCCGTGCTCGCCGGCCCAGCCGGCCAGCCCACCCGACGGTGCGTCGGCGCGCAACCGCACGAGGGCCTCGACGAATTCCGCTCCGGAGCCGTCGCTCTGATCCGCTGCCACGGTGTCTCCGGTCTGTTTGGGTCGGCGGTCTGTGTGAGCGGTCCCCCTTTCGATGCTGACAGGTGCGGTAAATATGCGCAAAAGGGGTATTTCTCCTGTCGGGGTGCGGGCCACGCGGCCCGTGCGGGCGCCTCCTTGACGCGTCTGACCGGCACACCTACGTTCCCCTGGACGTGATCAGCCGCGATCAGACAGGCAGGTCGACGATGACGGACGCCCCACCCTCCGACGACACTCCCTCGGTCCGCCCCCTCCAGGTGGAGACGCACGGCCTCGACGTGATCGGCGACGCCGACCGCAAGGGCACCCCACGCACCCTCTTCTGGCCCTGGTTCGGCGCCAACGTCTCCGTCCTCGGCATGAGTTACGGCGCGTTCGCCCTCGGCTTCGGCATCTCATTCGGACAGGCCCTGACCGCCGGGATCCTCGGCATCGTCTTCTCGTTCCTGCTGTGCGGCTTCGTCGCGGTCGCCGGGAAACGCGGCTCGGCACCCACCATGGTGCTCAGCCGCGCCGCCTACGGGGTGCGCGGGAACCGGCTGCCCGCGGCCGTGTCCTGGCTGCTCACCGTCGGCTGGGAGACCGCCCTGTGCGCCCTCGCCACCATGGCCACCGCGACCGTCTTCCGCAGGTTCGGCACCGGCGGGGGCGACGAGACCAAGGTGGTGGCGCTCGTCCTCGTCGCCGCGCTCGTCGTGGTCGTCGGCGTCATGGGCTTCGACCTCATCATGCGCCTCCAGACCGTCATCACCGTCGTCACCGGGATCCTGACGCTCGTGTACGTCGTGCTGGTGGCCGACCACATCCACTGGTCCACCGTCAGCGCCGTACCCGCGGGCTCCGCCCAGGAGTTCATCGGCGCCCTCGTCTTCATGATGACCGGCTTCGGCCTCGGCTGGGTCAACGCGGCGGCCGACTACTCCCGTTACCTGCCCCGCACCGCCTCCGGCCGGGGCGTCGTCGGCTGGACCACCCTCGGCGCCAGTCTGGCCCCGCTGCTCCTGCTGGTCTTCGGCCTGCTCCTCGCCGGCTCCTCCGCCGGACTCGGCGACGCGATCGCCCTCGACCCCGTCGGCGCGCTCACCACGCTCCTGCCCACCTGGTTCCTGATCCCGTTCGCCGCCGTCGCCGTGCTCGGTCTCGTCGGCGGCGCGGTCCTCGACATCTACTCCTCCGGCCTCGCCCTGCTCGCCGCGGGCCTGCGCGTGCCCCGCCCCCTGGCCGCGCTGGTCGACGGCGTCCTGATGATCGCGGGCGCCGTCTACATCGTCTTCTTCGCCGACGACTTCCTCGGCCCGTTCATCGGCTTCCTCACCACGCTCGGCGTGCCCATCGCCGCCTGGTGCGGGGTGATGCTGGCCGACCTGCTGCTGCGCCGCCGCGACTACGCCGAGGAGGACCTGTTCCGTCCGGGCGGCCGCTACGGCGACATCCCACCGGGCCCCCTCCTGCTCACCCTCGGCGCCACGGCCCTCGGTTGGGGCCTGGTCACCAACACGGCGGCGGGCTGGCTGGACTGGCAGGGCTATCTGCTCGGCCCCCTCGGCCTCGGCGGCAGGACCGGCGACTGGGCCTTCGCCAACCTGGGCGTTCTGATCGCCCTGGCGGTCGGTTTCCTCGGCACCCTGCTGCTGTCCCGGGGCCGGGTGCGGACGCAGGAGGGGACGCGCATGACCACGAACCAGCCCCACGGCGCCCCTGACGCCCCGTTCACGGACCCGTCCCCCGACGCCCCCGGCACCCCGCCCGGTCTGCTCGCCGTCATCGACATGCAGCGGGTCTTCGCCGAACCGGACAGCCCCTGGGCCGCGCCCCGCTTCGACGAGGCCGCGGCCGGAGTGCGGCGCCTGCTCCCGGCGTTCGGCGACCGCGTCGTGTTCACCCGGTTCATCGCGCCGGAACACCCCGAGGGCGCCTGGCGGGCGTACTACGACCGGTGGACGTTCGCCCTGCGGCCGGCCGACGCCCCGCTCTGGCACCTGGTCGACGACTTCTCGGAAAGCCTCCCCGGCGGCGCACGGCACCTCCTGGACGCCCCCACCTTCGGCAAATGGGGCCCGGACCTCGCCGCCCGCATCGGCGGGGACGGGCGCCTGGTCCTGGCCGGGGTCAGCACCGACTGCTGTGTGCTGTCCACCGCCCTCGCCGCCGCCGACGCCGGGGTCGAGGTGCTGGTGGTCGCCGACGCCTGCGCCGGCGCCGACGACGACTCCCACGCCAAGGCCCTGCACGTACTGGGCCTGTACCGGCCCCTGGTACGGGTGGTGACCGTCGACGAGGTCCTCGCTCAGTCGCGCCCCGCGCCCCGGTAGAGGTCCAGCTCCCCGTCGAGTTCTACGGCGAGCACCGTCGCGTACGGGTCGAGGTCGGCCTCGCCGGGGGCGTCGATCCAGGTCACGCCGGGCACCGCGTCGAGGCCGCCGACCACCCGGTGGTCCAGCTCGGTGCCCGTGCCGAGGACGGTGACCCGGGTGACCGGGTTGCGCAGTCCCCGGACCGCCACGGACTCGCGCGGCACGTCGAAGCACATCAGGTACAGGGTGCGCAGGTCGGCGGAGAGCGTGCTGGGGCCGTAGTGATGCCCGGCGGGCAGCCCTGCGACCGTGCCGTACACGGCGTCGCGGTGGCGGCCGATCCACGTGCCGAGCCCTTCCAGCCGCTCGATCTGCTCGTCGGTGATCGTCCCGTCCTCGCGGGGCCCGACCCCCAGCAGCAGATTGCCGCCCATGCCGATCGTCTCGGTGAAGTAGCGCACCAGTTGGCGCACCGACTTGTGGTGGTCGTCGTGGTGCTGGAAGCCCCATGAGTCGTTGACGGTGAGGCACAACTCCCACGGTCCGTCGGGTGCTTCGAGCGGCACGCCCTGCTCCGGGGTGGCGTAGTCGCCGTGGCTCAGCATGCGGGCGTTGAGGACGGTGTCCGGGTTCTCCGCGAGGATCAATCGGGCCAACTCCGCGATCCGCCACTGTTGTTCGGTGCGTTCCCACTCGCCGTCGAACCAGAGCAGGTCGGGGCGGAAGCGCTCCACCAGCTCACCCACCTGGGCGTCGCGGTAGGCGAGGAAGCGGTCCCAGGCGGCGGGGTCCTCCTCGCCGGGCGCGGCATGGGAGTACGGGTTGGCGTCGTTGCCACCGGGGTGGCTCTGCGGCCACCGTTCGATGTCGGGGTGGCGGACGCTCGCGTAGTCCGGGTGGTTCCAGTCGGAGTGCGAGTAGTAGAGGCCGACCTTCAGGCCGCGCTCGCGCAGCGCGTCGACGTACCCGGCGACCAGGTCCCGGCCCGCCGGGCTGCGCCGGACCACGCTCAGGTCGCCCTGCGCGGTGTCCCACAGGGCGACACCGTCGTGGTGCCGGGCGGTGAGCACCGCGTACCGCGCGCCGGCGCGGGCGAACAGGTCGGCCCAGGCCCGCGGGTCGTAGCGGGAGGCGGTGAAGCCGTCGAGCTGTTTCATGTACTGCTCGTGCGTCACCTCGCCCCAGTAGAAGGACCAGGACTCGGGCACTCCGTCCACGGCGTAGATGCCGTAGTGGACGAAGATGCCCAGCTTGGCGTCGGGAAACCAGGGGTGCATGGTCATGCGCCCACGCTAGGCGGAGCGCCCCGGCGGGCGCGTGGGCGCCGGTCACCACCGCTGGTCCATTCTCACCACCGGCGTTGACGACCGCATACTCGCCATGTCGAGCCCACGCGGCCCCTCAGAGAACGAGCGGGACAACCCACCGGAGATCCTCCTCGTCAGCGCGACGGGCGTGACCACTCCCGCAGGGCCGCCGAAGCGCGCGCCCGCGGCACGGGCCGGGGTGTCCACGGCCACGGTGTCCGACGCGCTCAACGGCACCGGGCTGCTGTCGGAGGCGACCAGGACCCTCGCCGGTCCACACGGCGCCCGGTGCGGCGGAGGAACGGCACACCGTGACCGCGGGGTCCCGGGTCATGAGGGAGCGGCCAGGTCCTCATGGATCTGGCCGCTCCGCTGTGCAGGGGCGGCAGGATTTGAACCTGCGGCGTGCGGGTTTGGAATCCGCTGCTCTGGCCGGGCTGAGCTACGCCCCTTCGGTGATGGGAGCCTGTCACGGGGGCGGGCCCCGCTGCCACCGCATTTTCGAACCGTGCGCCGGCAGGGGATCAAGTGCCGGGTGGAGCCGCCCGCCCGCGGGCAGCTCCGTCGGAGGCCGCAGGACGCCTTGAGCGCGGCGAGGGGGCACGGACACCACGACGCACGAGCCCGGCCCCCGTCCGCCGCAGGGGGCAGCGGCGGAGCACAGGAATGGGCGTCGGTGGATCGGGTACGCGAGGGGCGTCGCGCCCGGTACGGATCTTGTCCGGGCGGCCCGTCCCCACTATCAGGGATCTTCCCATGGACATACCCGCCAACAACCATCCCGCGCCCCAGGACGCCACACCGGCCCAGCAGGCGCTGACCGCCCTCGCCCTCGACAACGGCGACACGGCCGCGCTGGACACCCTGGCCGGAAGCGACGTCCTGGTCCCCGTGCCGGACGACGCCGACGACGCGGCCCTGAGCGACCCCACGGCCGTGGCGCTGCCCGTCCTGGAGCAGCCCGGGGGCGAACAGGTCGTCCCGGTGTTCACCTCGGAGCCGGCGATGGCCGAGCTGCTGCCGTTCGTCTCCCGCTACCGTCTGGTACCGCTCGGGGCCCTCGCCTCCCAGTGGCCCGACAGCGATCTGTCCCTGACCATCGACGCCGGCTCGCCGTACGGCCTGACCCTCGACGCCCACGACGTGGGCACCCTCCTGGGCGGGCACGACTTCTGACCGCCACCGTCCGGGGAGAGGGCCCGAGGCGCGCACGGACCTCGCAGCCCCTTCCCGGGGAGCGGGCGCCCGCTGCGGCGGGTGTCAGTCGCCGCGCAGCGTCCTGGCCAGGGCGTCGCGCTGCAGGGGCAGCACCTCGGAGTGCAGCGAGCGGCCCTTGTCGGTCAGCGCGACCCGCACCCCGCGCCGGTCCTCGGCGCAGACCGAGCGCGTGACCAGGCCGTCCTTCTCCAGCCGTGCGATCAGCCGGGACAGGGCGCTCTGACTGAGGTGGACCTTCCCCGCGATGTTCTGCACCCGGCAGTGGTCGTCCGCGTCCGAGGCCGCGAGCCCGGACGCGAGGACGTCCAGCACCTCGAAGTCGCTGGCCCCGAGGCCGTGGGGATGCAGCGCGCGGTCGATCTCGCACATCGTGCGGGCGTGCACCGCGAGGATGTCCCGCCACCGTTCCTCGAGCCGGGCATCGGCCGTGTTGGCTGCCATATGTGCACGGTAACAGAGGGTGCGGGGGAGGCCGTCCGGGCAGTTCACGCCGGGATCTACACGGGCTTGAGCCAGATCGTCGCCAGCGGCGGCAGGGTCAGCGGGAGCGTGGCGGGGCGGCCGTCGTAGGGGGTGGGCTCCGCCTTCACCGGGTCGGGGTTGACGACGTCACCGCCTCCGTAGACAGCGGCGTCGGTGTTGAGGACCTCCCGCCAGGCGGAGACGTCGCCGGGCGCCCCCAGGCGGTAGTCGTGGCGGACCACGGGGCTGAGGTTGGAGACCGACAGCAGCGGGGTGCCGTCCGCGGCGAGCCGCAGGAACGCGAAGACGTTGTCCTCGGCGGCGTCGCCCTT
Organism: Streptomyces sp. MA5143a; assembly: GCF_900290235.1. Classification (GTDB taxonomy): domain Bacteria; phylum Actinomycetota; class Actinomycetes; order Streptomycetales; family Streptomycetaceae; genus Streptomyces. The sequence continues at coordinate 3,635 of NZ_OLMK01000111.1, read as the reverse complement.
CACCCACTGGAAGCCCGCCGGATCACTGTCGCGCTGCCAGAGTGCCGGGGTGCCCCGGTAGAGCGTGTTCAGATCACGGACCAGGTCCTTCACACCCCGGTGATCGGGCTCCGCGCCGTACCCGGGGTCGAGGAGCCACCAGTCCGGGCCGTGCGGCTCGGACCATTCGCCGCCCTGGGCGAACTCCTGCCCCATGAAGAGGAGCTGCTTGCCGGGGTGCGCCCACATGAAGCCGAGATAGGCGCGGTGGTTCGCCCGCCGCTGCCACCAGTCGCCCGGCATCTTCGACACCAGCGCCTGCTTGCCGTGCACCACCTCGTCGTGCGAGATCGGCAGCACGTAGTTCTCGCTGTACGCATACACCATCGAGAACGTCATCTCGTCGTGGTGGTACTTGCGGTGCACCGGCTCCTTCGCCATGTAGCCGAGGGAGTCGTGCATCCAGCCCATGTTCCACTTCAGCCCGAAGCCCAGCCCGCCGCCGTCGGTCGGCCGGGTCACGCCGTCCCACGCCGTGGACTCCTCCGCGATGGTCACCACGCCCGGCGCCCGCCGGTACACGGTCGCGTTCATCTCCTGGAGGAAGGCCACAGCGTCCAGGTCCTCACGCCCGCCGAACACGTTCGGCGACCACTGGCCGGAGTCACGCGAGTAGTCGAGGTAGAGCATCGACGCGACCGCGTCCACCCGCAGCCCGTCGACGTGGAACTCCTCGCACCAGTACACGGCGTTCGCGACGAGGAAGTTGCGGACCTCGGTGCGCCCGAAGTCGAACTCGTACGTCCCCCAGTCCGGGTGCTCGGCCCGCCGCCAGTCCCCGGGCTCGTACAGCGGCTCCCCGTCGAAGCGGGCCAGCGCCCAGTCGTCCTTGGGGAAGTGCGCCGGCACCCAGTCCATGATCACGCCGATCCCCGCCCGGTGCAGGGAGTCGATCAGGTGCTTCAGGTCGTCCGGGCCGCCGAGCCGTGCCGTGGGCGCGTAGAACCCGGTGACCTGGTAGCCCCAGGACCCGCTGAACGGGTGCTGGGAGACCGGCATGAACTCCACATGCGTGAAACCCAGGTCCCGCACATACGCCGGAAGCTCCTCGGCCAGCTCACGGTACGTCAACCCCGGTTTCCAGGACGGCAGATGGACCTCGTACACGGAGAACGGCGCCTCGTGCACCGGGGTGTCCCCGCGTCGCGCCATCCACTCCGCGTCGCCCCACTCGTGGTGCGAGACCGTCACCACGGACGCCGTCGCGGGCGGCACCTCAGCCTGCCGTGCCATCGGGTCGGCCTTGAGGAGACGGTGCCCGTGCCGTGAGGTGATCTCGAACTTGTACCGGGCGCCCTCACCGACGCCCGGCAGGAACAGCTCCCACACCCCGGACGACCCCAGTGACCGCATCGGGAACGCCGTACCGTCCCAGCAGCCGAAGTCACCGGCGACCCGCACCCCTTGCGCGTTGGGCGCCCACACCGTGAAACGGGTGCCGGCCACACCCTGGTGGACCATCGGCTCGGCACCCAGCGCCTTCCACAACTGCTCGTGACGGCCCTCCCGGATCAGATGCAGATCCAGGTCGCCGAGCGCCGGAAGGAACCGGTACGGGTCGTGGATCTCCAGGTCGGCGTCCTCGTACGACACCAGCAGCGTGTAGTCGGGGATCGCGTCGAGCGGCACCACCCCCGCGAAGAGGCCGTCGCCCTCCGACGAGAGGTACGTGCGCACCCCGTCGATGACGACCCGCACCGCGTGGGCGTACGGCCGCAGCGCCCGGACGGCGATCCCGCCGGGCACCGGGTGCGCGCCCAGGAGGGAGTGCGGGTCGTGGTGGGCGCCCGCCAGCAGCCGCCCCCGGTCCTCGGCGGACAGGGGAGGGGCACCCGCGAAGGTGCCCGGCGGGTGCGGCGGCGGGCCGGCCGACTCGGGGGGAGTGGTGTCGCGCAGGGCCACTGCTTCAGCCTCCTCTTACGGCGAGACGCTCGATCGCCGCCATCGGTACGGGGAGCCAGTCGGGTCGGTGCCGTGCCTCGTACAGAACCTCGTACACGGCCCGGTCGGTCTCATACGCGCGCAGCAGACCGTGCTTCTTGCGCGGGTCCCAGCCGGCGCGGGCGGCATATCCCGCGCAGTACGCCTCACGGCACAGGCGCGCCCACTCGGGGCGCCAGGGGCGTCGCTGCCGGGCGGCGTAGTCGAAGGAGCGCAGCATCCCCGCGATGTCCCGCACCGGGGACTGGGCGCCGCACCGCTCGGCGAGCGGACGGGATGGCTCGCCCTCGAAGTCGATGACGAACCACTCCCGGCCGGCCCGCAGCACCTGCCCCAGGTGCAGATCGCCGTGGATGCGCTGCGCGGGCGGCCCGGCGTCGCAGGTGAGCAGCGCACGGAACGCGGTCCGCAGGCCGGGCACGTACGGCCGCAGCGCCGGCACACTGCGCGCCGCCGCGTCGAGCCGCTCGGTCATCGCGGCCGCCGTCCGCGTGTTCTCGTCGTGCTCCCCGGCGGGGAAGGCCGACGCGAGCGCGAGGTGCACCTCCGCCGTGGCCCGCCCCAGCTCACGGGCCTGCGCCGTGAAGTCGTCGCCGGCGGCGAGCGCGCCCAGCGCCAGCGTCCAGCCGTCGGAGGCGTCCGGCAGGAACGGCTGGAGCACACCGAGGGTCGCCGCGAACGGACGGGTCGTCCGCAACCACGCCACCGGCGCCGGTACCCGGCCGCAGCCCTGGCCCGCCAGTGCGCCGGGCACCTCAAGATCGGGGTTGACGCCGGGCTGGATGCGCCGGAACACCTTCAGGATGAACGCGTCGCCGTACACCAGCGACGAGTTGGACTGCTCGGCGTCCAGCAGCCGCGGCGCCAGCCCGGCCGGTACGCGCGCCGACGGATCGGCCTCGAAGCGCAGCGGGCCCGCCGCCCCCGGGTTCCGCAGCCGCTCCAGCAGCAGGTGCGCCGACCGGGGGTCGTACAGCGCGTCGTAGACCGTGTGGCCCGCGAGCGGACCCTCCTGCACCTGCCCGATGAGGGCCCGGCCCAGGCGCGGCGCCGGATGGTCCCGTACGCCGAGCAGCAGCTGGTAGCAGTCGCCGCCGGCCGGGGGGGTGCCGCCGGGGGCCGGCACCCCGCCGTGACAGCTGTGACCGGCATGACCGGTGTGCACCAGAAGATGTAGACATCCCGGATACAGCTCCGTCATGGACAGCAGCGCGAGGTCCGTGACCGGCCGGTCCTTGCCGGCGAACCAGCGCTGCCGGGGCAGCCAGTCGCGCAGCAGTCCCGCGAGCGAGGTCATCAGGTCGGCGGCCCTGTCGCTGCTCGGCCGGAGCAATGCGGTCTTCGGCATGGTGACGTCCTTTCACCGGCCCGCGCTTCAACGCCCTAGGGCAGCACGGGAGAGGACTCGGGAGAGCCGGAACCAGTAGAAGCCGTGGCCCGCGAGGGTGAGGAGGTAGGGGAGTTCACCGATGGCGGGGAAACGGACCTGGCCGATGAGTTCGACGGGGTGGCGTCCGTCGTAGGCGCTCAGGTCGAGTTCGGTGGGCTGTGCGAACCGGGAGAAGTTGTTGACGCACAGCACCAGATCGTCCTTGTACTCGCGGAGATAGGCGAGGACCGCCGGGTTGGACGAGTGGAGTTCCGTGTACGACCCC
>NZ_OLMK01000129.1 GCF_900290235.1 Streptomyces sp. MA5143a | reverse complement strand
CCATCCGCGTGCCCTACCGCGGTCGCTGGGAGAAGCTCTCCGCAGGCCAGCAGGCGGTCAACCGCGCCCATGCCAAAATCCGGGCACTGGGCGAGCAGGCCATGGCCACGCTAAAGACGTGGCGACTTCTACGCAAGCTGCGGTGCAGCACCAATCGCATCACCAGCCTTGTTCAGGCCGTCCTCACCCTCCACCTGACCTGCTCGAACCAAGGTTGAAAACGGCTCAGTGGATGCTGACCGACCTGGAGAAGCTGGGGGCCGACAGCACCATGCCCCTGTCGGACGCCACGCGGGTCCTGTGGAGCGCGGACTTCAGCCACTCTCGACGTCTCTGCCTGGAGCTGGCCGCGCTCGCCGCGGGCGCCCCCACGTACGCCGTTTTCGCGATGGTCGAGTCCATCGAGGCCGTCTCCCTCACCATCTTCACCCACTGCCGGGGAATCGCCCTGCGGGACGGTCGCGAATGTGAGTTCTTCGGCACGAAGCATTACATGGCAGAGGCGTCGCACAGCATAAAGTCGCCCGAGGTGGAAGAGAAAAGCCTGCCGTCCCTCGACGACGCACAGCGCGAGGAAGCCATGCGGATGGTGGACCGCACGTTCTCGCTCTTCGACAACTGGTCCGGCTCGCTCCTGCGGTTCGCTCTCGAAAGCGGGGACCACGGGCGCACGTACGAGAGGTTGATCCAGGAGAGCAAGGATCTGTTGCCGGAAACCGAGGCGGTGGCCGCTGCCGCCTTCTGACGACGTGGTGGGCGATGTGGGTTGTTGCTGGGTGGTGGAGGATGGCGCCCATGCGCGCTCATTTCGACCACCCCGAGCCCCGTCGCGTCTCGCCGGGCGAGTACCCCGAGTGGGACCGGGCTCTCGCCCTCCTCAACCGGGACCTGGCGGTGACCCTTCCCGAGCAGGAACCCCTGCAACTGCTGGCCCTTCCGCCGTACGGTGCGGACGAGCCGGAGAACGTCTACGTCGCTCTGGCCAACGGCGAGTGGCACGGCGATTACCTGTACCCGGACTCGGCGAACGACCCTGCCTCTGCGCTGGCGGTCGTCGTCGATGCCGCGCAGGAGACCGTCACCGAGTGTCTGTGGCAGGCGTGGCCCCTGTGCGCCGAGCACGGCCTGGGCATGCATCCGCGGGATGCGGACGGACAGCTGTCCTGGTGGTGCGCGGGAGAGCGGTTGCGTCGCGACTCGGCCCATGTCCGTGCGGCCGTGGGCGCGCTCGACATCCTCGGCCGCCCACCTCGCCCCAATCGCGAGAGTCGGACGACGAGTTGATGTCCCCTGCGCGCCACTGTCGTGGGACGCGACTTATGTGAAGAGGGCCGTGCGGGTCGGCTGTTGTCGTGACGCAATACCTTTGCCGCACGGCCTGACTCATCGTGTCTTCACCGGCCCCGGGCACCTTCGACTCGGCAAGCTGGACGGCGAGTTGGCTCAGGTGGGGCTGACCGCCGAGGAGGAATGACGTCGGCGTCGGCCGGAAGGCGCCGTCCAGCCGAGTGCCTTCGCTGCCGCACCGTCCAGTCGATCTCGGCGACGACTCTGGGCCGTTCCGTGTTCATGACGTGCTGGGCGCTTTCTGCGGTCGGATGGACGAGTCGGGGAGGTCGGCCTGGCGCCGAGCCCAGAAGGAGCGGTCGGTCCAGCGGGCCTCCTGGGCGTGGATGACACGGTGGCCGCGCAGATACGCGCTCCGTGCGGCCGCGACCTTGTCCGCGTACGCGGCGAGAGCCGAGTCCGCGCCGGAGCGGGCGTGACCCAGGCGGGTGTCGACGGCCAGGCCCGCGCCCAGCCCGGTGTAGAGAGCGGTCAGCACGCCCTGGGAGGAGAGCGGGTCGAACGCGACCGCCGCGTCCCCGGCGGCGGCCCAGCCGTCCCCGTACACCGTGTCCAGGTGCGCTGTGTGCGCGGCGGCCCGGCGGGGCGCGGCAGGTGACGTGGGCGGGGGTCCGTCCCGGTGGACCCATCGGGACACGTGGCGGGTGGCCGTCATCCGTCGGTGGAAGTGGCGTGCGGTGTGGGAAGCGGCGGGCAGATCGGCGTCGGTGAAGTAGGCGACCAGTCGCCCGCCGGAGGGCTGCGGGGCGGTGTACCACCAGCCGTCCTCGTCGGACTCGACGAGGGAACGGCGGTCGGTGTCCAGCGGGTCTACCTCCAGGGGCACGTACAGAGCGGTGAGCCGGTCCGCGACCCGCCGCCGGGCCCCGCACCGGACGGCGATCGCGGCGGCGCGGCCGGTGGCGTCGATCACCCAGCGGCAGCGCACCGTCCGCTCTCCACCGGACCGGGCACCGGCAGGGCCGGTGCCGCCGCGCAGGATCAGGGTCCAGCCACCGTCCGGTGTCCGCGCGGTGTCGCGGACGGCCGAGCCCTCGGCGACCTCGGCCCCCGCCGCGCGCGAGGCGTCACGCAGACGCCGGTCGAACAACCGCCGGTCGAGGTGCCAGCCGTGGCCGTGCGGGTCGTTGATGAAGTCCACGGCGTGCAAGTCGGCCGAACCCCACGCCGAGAGGCTGCCGTAGCAGGGCAGATGCCCGGAGTCGAGAACACGCTCGGCGACGCCGAGGTCGCCGAGCAGAACCCGCGCGGCGGGCACGAGCGTCTCGCCGACCTTGGGCGGACCAGTGCCGGCGTCGGCCAGTAGAACCGTACGGCCGGCACGCGCGAGCACGAGCGCGGCGGCGCAGCCGGCCGGGCCGCCGCCCGCCACCACCACGTCGTAGGTGTCCGTGCCGGGAGCGAGTGCGGCGCTCACCGCGCGTCGCGGAAGGGGTCGAGTATCTCCAGATATCCGGCGGTGATCTCCTCCTCGCGGTAGCCGGTCGCCCTGGCGGCCTCGCCGATCGCCCGAGCCGCGGACTCAGCCTCGGCGGCCTCGGGGGAGAGCCCTCCTTCGGGCCGGATGCCCGCCGCCGCGGACATCACGTGCGGCCCCGCCTCGGGCACGTGCAGGTTGACGAGGTTCGCCGTGTCCGGTGCCTGATCGAGCGGTTGTCCCGGGCGCGACTCCACCAGGATCCGGTCCGGGAACTTCCCGTCGCCGACGGTGTAGTCGCGCACCTCGACGATGCCGAGTTTGGACCAGTCCTTGATCATCTGTGTGCGCTGTTGGTTCATGGTGCCGCTGAGGCCGCGCAGCCAGGTCGCCCGCCGCTCGAACGCCTCCTCCCGCGCGCTGTCGTCGGTCCCGGCCGGCGGCGTGTTGACCTTCTCGAAGTCCTCCAGCTTGAGGACATGGTTGGGTACCTGGGCGGGCCAGAAGGTCGGCAGGTAGGGGCTGTAGCGGGGCCCCAGGTTGGCCAGCTCCTCGTAGCCGGAGCGGCAGCTCGCGGTGTCCGCCTGCCAGGGGGCGGCCATCCAGCGAGTGAGGTCTCCGGGCCCCTGTGCGTGCAGGGGCCCGTTGGCGGCGACCGCCTCCTGGGCCGTGAGGGTGGGCCCGTAGTCGGGCTCCGCGGTGCCGGTGGCGCGGTGCCGGATGCGGAAGGGTTCACTGAACATGCTCGCGTGCCTGATCGGCCAGGTGACCTCGCACCCCGGGTGGAACGCGTCGGCGGCGCAGTTCTCCAGGGCCGCCCGGTCCAGCAGCGCCGGCTGCTCGCCGACAGGGGCGTCGTCGACCGTGGGGCGCGGCTGCCGCAGGGTTCCGGCCCGGAACGCCCCGTCCGCCCAGCGCTGCAGCATCCAGTCCTGGGTCGGGGACAGCACCAGGTGCTGACGCACGGACTTGGGCTTGCTGGCCATGGCGTCGCCGTAGATCCACGGCCACGGCTGCGGGGACTTCCCGTCCCGGTCGTAGTCGCGCAGGGCGGCGTACGTCTGGCGGCGCAGTTCCCGGTTGCGGTCGGACGGATCGGCGAGCCGCTTCCGCATGGCCGGCGAGAGGAAGAAGTGGGGGCCGTTCCAGCCGAATTGTGCCGCGAAGCCGTGGTTGACCCACTGCAGATCGCAGAAGCGGCGCAGGATCGGCTCGATGTGGTCGGTGTACGAGATCTGCTGGGGGCGGGTCAGTGAACCGGCCTGGACGAAGACGTCGAAGAGCAGGTCGTGGAGGGTGCGGACGGACTTCACGCCGGGGGCGTAGTGCGGAGGCCCCACCACGACCCAGGCCGGAGCGGCGGTCAGATCCTTGCCGTCGATACTGACCTTCGCCGTCACCGGGCCGTCGGACACGTCGTCGTACCAGGTGTTGTTGTTGGCGACCCCGGTGATCGGCTGGTTCTTGTAGGAGGCGGAGTTGCCCCGGCCACCGAGCACCACCAGGCGGCCGTCGGAACGCGTGGAGATCTCGCCGAGGTACACCGCCTTGCCCATGATCTTGCCGGTGTCGAACTTCTGCGTCTCGGTCTTCGAGCCGCGGACCGTGCGGCTTCCGGGGTCGTTGACCAGCTTCTTCCGCTCGGCGCCCACCACGTCGGCGTTGCGCAGGGCGTACTGCTCCGCCGCGAGCGTCTTGCCCTCGGGTATGTCCAGCGCGAGATGGAACTGGTACCAGGCGGCCTTCTTGTTGGCCAGGTGCACCGTCCACTGGATCTCGGAGACACCCTCGACGCCCGGCTTCAGCTCCCTCACGACCTCGCCCGCGGCGTTGTAGCCGTACACACGGAACCGTGCGGCCTGCCTGCGGAGCGCACCGGAAGCGTCCTTGTAGGAGCCGGGGTCCGCCGGTTTCTGGTCTGGTGATTCCGGGCCGATGAAGGGCGCTTCGACACTGTTGCCGACCCGGGCGACACCGATGGCGGGGTGAATCTTCACCTTCACGATCTGACTGTCCATCGAAGAACCTTCCGTTGCGGACCGTCGGGATGCGGTCTCGCACGTAAGACGGGCAATTCCGCCTGGGGGTCACACCGCGCAGGAGCTGATCGACGTCCGATCATCACTGGCCTTCTACAAACTGCTGCCGTGCACGCGCGAGTTCGCCCCGGTCGCAGGTGTGTGGCCGCACCTGAGGAGATCACCGGAGCTCACGGGGCACGGTCTCGATCAGCTCACCGCGCCTGCCCTCGGGCTTCCGGCCGCGCGTCAGGGCGAAAGTTGGCACCGGTACGGCGGTCACGCGCGCACTGAGGCTCTTCCTCCGCGACAAGTCTGAGCTCACCCGTGACGTCCCGCAACAACAAGCGCGGGCGAGGTGCGGGAAGGCTCCGGGTCAGGGCTCCACCCGGTGCATCCGGCGCAAGTCCGTCACCGGTCCGGGGCCGGTGCGGTCCGCAGGGGTGACCCAGAAGGCTTGGCCCGGTTCAGCGCTGAACCGGGCGCCTGACCGGCCGTCTCCCCGGGGAGCGGCCGGTGAGACGCCGGAGGATGTACGGGGGTCGGAGAGCGACGGCGCGCCGTGCAGGTCGACGGCGAGGGCGCCGTGCCGGTCGGCCAGCCAGTCGACGCAGGAGAACGGTTCCTCCATGTGGGGCCGGAACCGCTCCAGGGCGGGGCCCTGGCGGCCCGGGTTGCGCATCAGGACGAGCTGCTTGCAGGAGTGCGCGAGGCGCTCCCCGGCCTCCTCCAGGCAGGCGCCGCACCCGGCCCAAGTCGAACTTGGGCCGGAGCGTGTCGTTGAGGCCGCCGACCAGGGTGATCACATCCGGCTCCAGCGCGGCCGCGACGCCCACCCCGTGGCCGACCATCCTCACATCGAGGGGCAGATCGCAAGCGGCTACAGCACGCACAGGAACATCTTCGCCAAGCGTCCTGAGCCGGACGGCAGCGGGAACCAGCGAGGGCCCTGCCCATCGCACGCGTCCGTCCGAGGTAACCGGCTTCGAACAGGGCACGCCATGCTGATCTCGGACCCCTCGCCGGGCCATCGTGGTGCGACAAGCTGACGGCGCTACGGATGGGATACGCGGATGCCGGAATCGACCAGTGCCGTGAGTCGGCGCAGTCTGCTGATCAATGGTGGGGCGGTGGCGACCACCATTGCTGCCACGGGCAGGTCCCATGCTCTGGCCGGGGAGGAAGCGGTGCTGCGGGACTCGTGGAGCGGTGATGACGCCGCCCGGGCAAGGATTGACGTCCACCACCATTTCACCGCTCCGGCATGGGTCGACTGGGCCGAGCGGGAGGGCCTGGTGCGGCGGCAGGAGTTGCCGTGGTGGGCGCGTTGGGATCTGGACTCCACTCTGGAACTGATGGACCGGGTGGGAATCGCAACCGCGGTCCTCAACCCGACCATGCAGGACCGGTACCGCTCCGCGGCGCAGGCCAGGGAAGGTCTCACCGTCGTCTTCGAGGCGCTGGCCGACCTGGTGGCCCTGCACCCGAACCGATTCGCCATTCTCGACCCTGCTGTCCTGGACTATCCCGAGGTGACCTCGTGGGCTCTGCGACGCGCCTTCGACGAGCTCGGTGCCGTGGGAGTCAGCGTGAAAGCCAACTACAACGGTGTCTACCTCGGTGATCCCTCGTACGACCGCTTCCTCGCGGAACTCGACGAGCGCGCCGCAGTCCTTTTCACCCACCCGCTCGACCTCCCGGGCGGACCACCCGGCGTGCCCACCGTCCCCGGAATCCCGAACTTCATGTGCGATTTCCTGCTGGACACCACGCGTGCCGCCGTGAACCTGATCCGCACCAAGACACTCGACCGCCACCCGCACCTGTCAGTCGTCCTCCCACACGCCGGCGGATTCCTCCCTCAGATCGCCACCCGCATGGAGGCCTTCGGCGCGTTCTGCACCCCACCCCTCGATGCTGCCCTTACACGGGACTATCTCCATCGCTTCTACTACGACACGGCGGGCCCCATGGCCCCCTCGGGCACCCTGGTAGCCACCGCCGGAGCCGACCGCATCCTCTTCGGAACCGACTGGCCGGCCGCCTCCGCCGACATCATCACCACCTTCACGGTGCCGGCCATCGAGACCGACCCCGTCCTCACCAACCGCCAACGTCGTGGCGTCAACCGCGACAACGCGCTCCGCCTCATGCCCACACTGAGACGCGCCCAGGTTCGGTCCGGCGGATCATGAGGCCATAAGGTCTGACCGTGATCAACCTCCAGGTCCGAGGCGAGAACGGCACGATCGAGGCCCACGCGAAGCACGGTGTGGTCTGGGGTCCTGAGCTGGCTGTTCTTGATCAGTCAGTGTTCCCAATGCTGGGACACCTGCTGCCGTACGCGGACACCGTTTTCAACCACCGGCAGGTGTCCACCCTGCTGGAGGAGGTACCGCGGCTGCCTGAAGGCGTGCTGACTAATGAGTTCGCGCGCGAGTTGATGGAGTTGGGGCAGGTGGTTCTCGACGGCCAGGGCCTGTACCTGTGGTTCCTCGGAGACTGAGACGGCAGCCGGCTCAGTCCCGGAGCCGCGGGCGTGTGCGGTTGGCCCGCTGGTCCTGCGGTCCGGGGATGGTGTGCGTGATCTGGCGTCTGCGCTCTCCCGCATGGAACGCGTCCTGACCGACATCGACGAGTGGGCCTACCTGCGGGTCGATACACCTAGTGCCCGCCCATGCACGGGAGTTGAGGGCAGCGATGAAACGCGAATCTTAGGCCGGGTTCGCTGAGTCTCGGTTGTCCTCAACGTGGACGACGTGAAGCTCGGTGCCGTCCCGATGGCGCTTGGAACGTCCGAACAGCCCGACAGCGATCTGCGATTGATCCTGAGGCTCGTCGGGGCCGACATAGGTAAGGACGTCGTTGTGATGGCCGGTGACGACCCATCCCTCGACGTCCTTGAGGTCGATCACCCCGAAGTCTCCTGCCGGAGACCCGGCATGCACGGGGCCAAACTTCCTCAGGAGGTCGGTGGCCTGTTCGGCAAGCTCCCCTTCCGGAGCGGTCAGCACGACACAAGTGCCGTGCTCGAACAGCACCCACGACTTGCGAGGGTCAGCGAGGAGCCGCTGCCAGACGCCTATCAGTATCTCGGTGTTCACGCCGGTCATCATGCCGCAGAGCACCGACACAGGGTGACGATCGACCGACGGCCACGGCGCATACGCGACCAGAGCCCGAGCCGGAACCGAGCCGGAGCGACGGCCAGGACCAGGACTGGGAGCAGACACAGGACCCGGCCTCGGACGCGGACCAGGACCTGTGCTGACCGGTGGATGTGGGACTGGGACGATCCCGGCCGCCCGCCGGCTCAGAAGGCCTCGCGGAACATCCCCCTCGTCTCGTCCGTGGCCATGGTGGTGCCGCCGCAGATCGGGACGGTCCCGTTGTCGGCGGTCACCAGGTAGTGGGCGCCGACCTGGAAGAAGGTGGCCTCCGAGTTGGGCTCGTCCTGGGTGAGGCGGACCGTGGTGGTGGAGCGGTTGGCGGGGGCCCGGTACCAGTGGTCGACCTCGAGGCTTACGTAGTCGCTCTGCTTGGCGGTCACGGTGCCCTCGAAGGCGAGTTCGTTCTGGCGCAGGCGCCCGGGGGTGGGTGCGGAGCACATCGCCGCCGCCTCGCCGGGCGCCAGACGCAGGGTCATGGCGAGGTCGGGCTTGTCCTGCGTGTCGCCGTCCGCGCCCTGCCCGGGGGCCCAGCTGATCCCGCCTCCCACCAGCAGCAGTGCCGTGAAAGCCAGGGCCGGGACGAGGAGGCGGCGCGGCGCGGTCTTCTCGGTCGTGACCGTCGTAGGGGTAGTCGTGTTCATCGTGGCCTCCACAAGACGGGGGACGTCAGGTCGCGGAGCCTTCGAGATCAGTGCCGGGTCCGCGGCCTTCAGCTGGGCCAGCAACTCGTGGTCGTTCACCGACTGCTCCTTCCTTTCCTGGTTCCGGTTCCGGTTACGGTTCGGATTCCGGTTCCTTCGTCCGTCTCATGTCCGGGGCGCGGCCCGGTCTTTCGCTCCAGTCGTGCCGCCAGTTTCTTCTTGGCCCGGTGCAGCCGGATGCTCACCGCGTTCGCGCTCAGCCCGGTGACCTCGGCGATCCGGCTCGGTGTCAGCTCCTCGTACGCCCACAGCAGGAGGATCTCCCGTTCCAGCGGGCGGAGTTGAGCGAGGGCCGCGTGCAGGTGGGAGTGGTCGGCATCGGACCGCGCCACCCCGGTCGCGGTGCTCGCCGTGCCCGCCGTCCACGTCAGGCGTTCCAGAAGGGAGCGTCTGCGGCGCTCCGCGCGTCGGGCGTTGGCCAGGCAGCCGCGGGCTACGCCGTAGCACCAGGGCAGTACGGCATCGGGGTCAGGGAAGTGTCCCGCCGGCGCCGTACGTTTCGATTCCGCTTCCGGTTCCAGACCCGGTACGTCCTCGATCCGCCGCCACAGGACGAGCAGCGTGTCCGAGAGGACGTCGTCCACCTGGTCGGGGTCTGCCCGGCGCAGCAGGTAGCGGTGCAGGGGCTCCGCCACGACGTGCGCCAGCGCCTCGAAGCGGGCCCGCTCGGCCCGCTGATCCCGGGCTGCCCTCTTTTCCTTCATGGATTCCACGCCCTGCCCTGTCCGGCACAGAGGGAATCCTTTCACTGTCGTTCGAACGCTCCGGTGTACGCAGCGACGCGCCGTACGGACGGCCCCTGCTGTCGTTCACACGCACCGGGCGCCCGGCACGGGTCCGCCCCCAGCCCGCGCTCTCGCGGGGGCGGGGGGCGGTCCCCTGGTGCGGCACACCACGCGGGGATGCTGTGTGTGCCGCACCGGCCCGGTCAGGCGCCGGGCAGCACGCCGGTACGGGCGACCTCGGCGTACCAGCGGGCGCTGGCCTTGGGGATGCGGGTGCCGGTCGGGTAGTCGACGTACACGGCGCCGAAGCGCTTGCTGTAGCCGTGGGCCCACTCGAAGTTGTCCAGCAAGGACCACAAGAAGTAGCCGCGCACGTCCGAACCGTCCAGGATCGCCTGGTGGACGGCGGCCAGGTGCCCGCGTACGTAGGCGATGCGGGCGGGGTCGTTGACCTGGCCGGCCGGGTCAGCGTAGTCGTCGAAGGCGGCACCGTTCTCGGTGATGACCAGTGGCAGCCGGGGGAAGTCGACGGAGAGACGGCGCAGCAGGTCGTACAGCCCGCTGGGGTCGACGGCCCACCCCATGGCGGTGGTCTCGCCGGGCGGCTGGTGGAAGACGACCCGGTCGGCGGCCGGCCAGGGGCTGTGGGCGCTGTTGCCGTGTCCGTCGGAGGTGTGGGTGCCGCTGCCGTCGGCCTCGGAGACCAGGGTGGGGCTGTAGTAGTTGACGCCCAGGAAGTCCAGCGGCTGGTGGATGGTGCGCAGGTCTCCGTCCTGGAGGAAGGACCAGTCGGTCAGTTCGGCGGTGTCCTTGAGCAGGTCCTCCGGGTAGGCGCCGTTCAGCATCGGGCCGGTGAAGACCCGGTTGGCGAGGGCGTCGATCCGGCGGACCGCGTCGGCGTCGCCGTCCGAGTCGGTGAGCGGGCGCACATGGTGGATATTGAGCGTGACCGAGACCTGAGCGTCTGCTCGCAGGCGGTCGCGCAGTGCCTGGACGGCCAGGCCGTGGCCCAGGTTGAGGTGGTGGGCGGCGCGCAGGGCGGCGACCGGGTCGGTGCGGCCGGGGGCGTGCACGCCCGAGCCGTAGCCCAGGAAGGAGCTGCACCAGGGTTCGTTGAGGGTGGTCCAGGTCTTCACCCGGTCGCCGAGGGCGTCCGCCGCGAGGGCCGCGTACTCGGCGAACCGCTCCGCCGTGGCCCGTTCGGGCCAGCCGCCCGCGTCCTCCAGTTCCTGGGGCAGGTCCCAGTGGTAGAGGGTCGCGACGGGCTGGATGTTCTTCTCCAGCAGCGCGTCGACCAGCCGCCGGTAGAAGTCCAGACCCTTCTGTACGGCCGGGCCGCGGCCGGTGGGCTGGATCCGGGGCCAGGCGAGGGAGAAACGGTAGGCGCCCAGACCGAGTTCGGCCATCAGGGCGACGTCCTCGTTCCAGCGGTGGTAGTGGTCGGTGGCGATGTCACCGGTGTCGCCGTTACGGACCCGGCCGGGGGTGCGGGCGTAGGTGTCCCAGATGGACGGTGTACGGCCGTCCTCCGCGGCGGCCCCCTCGATCTGGTAGGAGGCGGTCGCGGAGCCCCAGAGGAAACCCCGGGGGAAGGTGCGTGCGGCGTCCGGGGCGGACCGGCTCTGCTGTGCTGCGGTGACCACGTAAGTCCTTTCGAGGGGGGATGGTGGTGTGCGCGGGTGCGGCGGGTGGCACCCGGCGCGGTGGGTTCCGGGGCGCGCCGGCCGGGCGAGGGGGCGGGGCTCGGCTGTTCGGGGGCGCGCGGGAGCGGGTCAGCCCTTCACGGCGCCCGCCATGATGCCGCTGACGATCTGCCGGCCGAAGACGATGAACATCGCCAGCAGCGGCAGCGTGCCCAGCAGCGCGCCGGCCATGATCAGCGACTGGTCGCGGACGTAGCCCGCGCTGAGCTGGGTGAGGGCGACGGGGACGGTCGGGTTGGTCATGTCGAGGACCACGAACGGCCAGAAGAAGTCGTTCCAGGCGTGCACGAACGTGATCATGAACAGGACGGCCATCGCGGGCCGGGCGACGGGCAGCACGATGCTCCAGAAGATCCGCAGCGAGTGGGCCCCGTCCACGCGTCCGGCCTCGACGAGTTCGTCCGGCAGCGCCTCCGACAGGTACTGCCGCATGAAGAACACCCCCACCGCGCTCACCAGCGTCGGGAAGATGACGGCGGGCAGCTGCTGGGACCAGCCCAGCTCGGCCATCATCATGAACAGCGGTACGACACCGAGCTGCGGCGGCACCAGCATCGTGCCGATCACCAGCATGAGCAGCGCGTTGCGGCCCTTGAACCGCAGCTTGGCGAACGCGAACCCGGCGAGCGTGGCGAACATGACCGTGGACAGGGCGATCACCCCGGCCACGATGAGGCTGTTGACCATGGCCTTGCCCATCGCCGCCTCGTCCCAGGCCCGGGCGAGGTTGCTGAACAGGTTCGGCCCGGGCAGGAAGGGCGGCGGTGTCTGGCTGACCCGGGTGTTGTCGGTGGAGGCCGCCACCATCGTCCAGTACAGCGGGAAGATCGACAGCAGCGCCATCACGGCGAGCAGCACATAGGCCAGCGGGCCGGCGTGGTGCTGGCGGCCCGCTCGCTGGCGCAGCAGCCGGCCACCGCGGCCGGCGGGCTTCCGGGAGGTGCGGACCGCGCTGCCGGTCCGGGCCGGGAGACTCTGAGTGGTCATGGTGACTCCAGGTCAGGACGTGCCGGAGCGCAGGCGCTTGACGAGGCGCTGCACGAGGGAGACGAGGACGAGCAGCAGGAACATCGCCCAGGCGACGGTGGCCGAGCGGCCCATCTGGTAGTTCTTCCAGCCCTCCTCGTACAGCAGCAGGCCCAGCGTCTGGTACTGGTTGTCCGCGCCGCCGGTGATGCCGTTCGGTCCCTGGCCGAAGATCAGCGGTTCGCCGAACAGCTGGGTGGCGCCGATCGTGGAGAGCACGATGGTGAAGACGATGGTGGAGCGGATCCCGGGCACCGTGACGTGCGTGAACTGCTTCCAGCGGGAGGCGCCGTCCAGGGAGGCCGCCTCGTACCGGTCGGCGGGGATGGCCTGCATGGCGGCCAGGTACAGCAGCGCGTTGTAACCGGTCCAGCGCCAGATGACGATGGTGGAGATCGCGATCTGGGCGGGCCACTTGCCGCCCTCCCAGTCCAGGTGGTCGATCCCCACCGTGCCGAGCGCCCAGTTGATCATGCCGAAGTCGCGTTCGAAGAGCATCGTGAAGACGAGGGCCGCGGCGGCGACCGAGGTGGCGTAGGGGACCAGGGAGGCGACGCGGAAGAACAGCGAGGCCCGCATGCGGTAGTTGAGCAGGTGCGCCAGTCCCAGGGCCATCAGCAGTTGCGGCACCGTGGAGATGACACCGATGGTGATCGTGTTCTGGAGCGCGTTCCAGAACCGGGAATCGCCCCACAGCTCCACGTAGTTGTCGAACGCCACCCACTGCATGACGTCGAGGGTGGCGAGTTCCACGTCGTGCAGCGAGATCCACGACGTGTAGAGCAGGGGGTAGAAGCTGAACGCGGCGAAGACCACGAAGAACGGCGCGACGAACGCGTACGGGGCGCCCTTGAGGTCGAGGCGGTGCAGGAGCGCGCCGCGCCGCCGGGCCGGGCCCTTGTCCGGGGAGTGCCCGGCGGGTCCTTTCCCGGCCGGGGCCGTGGTGGTGGAGGTGGCCACCGGAGGATCCTTCCTGAGAGCGGATGGGTGAGCCGGCCGTCCGGGCCCGCCGCCGAAGGGCGGGCCCGGACGGCCACGGCCGGACGGAAGGAGGTCAGCCGACCGCCTTCTCGATGCGCTCCGCGGTGGTCTTCCATGCCTTGTCCCGCGCGGTGCCCTGCTGCTCGATCAGGGTGAGGCCCTGGGAGAAGGTGTCCTTGATCGTGCCGTCCTTGCGGCCGAGGACCTGCTTGTCCGGTATCTCCTGGGCGGCGGCGCCGAAGATCTCGCCGATCGGCGCGTCACTGAAGTACGCCGACTTGGCGTTCTTCACGTCGGCGCTCTCCAACGCCTCGCGCGAGGAAGGGATGTTGCCGATCTCCTTGAAGATGTGGGCCTGCTGCTCCGGCGCGGTCAGCCAGGCGACGAGCTTCTTGGCCTCCTCCTTCACCGGGCTCTGCTCGACCACGCCGAGGAAGGACCCACCCCAGTTGGCGCCCTTGGGGGCCTTGGCCACGTCCCACTTGCCCTTGTTCGCCGCACCGGCCTTCTCGCTGATGTGGCTGAGCATCCACGCGGGGCACACGGCCGTGGCGAAGGTGCCGTTGGCCAGACCGGGGTCCCAACCGGGCTGGAACTGGCGCAGCTTGGCCGTCAGACCGTCCTCCGCTGCGTCCGCGGCGAGGTTCCACGCCTCCTTGACGGCGGGGTTGGAGTCGTAGATCAACTCGCCCTGCTCGTCGTAGTACTGCTCGGGGTAGCCGTAGACCATGGCGTTGAACAGGCCGCTGGCCGCGTCCATGTAGGCGACCTTGTCACCCTTGAAGTCCTTCTTGAAGGTGCGGCCGACCTCGACGTACTTCTTCCAGTCGCCCGCCCAGAGCGCCGCGACCTCGTCGCGGTCGGTGGGCAGGCCCGCCTTCTCGAAGTAGTCCTTGCGGTAGCAGACGGCCATCGGGCCGATGTCGGTGCCCAGGCCCAGCACCTTGCCGTCCGCGGTAGTGATCTGGGACTCCTTCCACGGCAGGAAGTGGTCGGTGCCCGACGTCCCGGCGAAGTCGGCGAACTTGGAGGCCTGTGTCTCGGTGATCTCCTTGGCACGCCCGATCTCGATGCCCTGGATGTCCTTCAGGCCCTTGCCGGCGGCGAGCCTGGTCTGCAACGCGGTGTAGTAGGTCTGCTCGTCACCGGCGATCTCGGCCTTGATGTCGACCCCGGGGTTCTCCTTCTCGTACTGCTCTAGAAGGCCCGTCTCCTTGATGCCCATCACCCCGAACAGGCCCATGGTGATGGTGACCTTGCCGTCCTTCTTGCCCCCACCGGTGACCGAGTCGTCGCTGCCACTACAGCCGACGACAAGTGTCAGCGCGCCGACGGCCGCGACCGTCGCCACCGCCCTTCTGTGCGACCAACCGAAAGTGCCCATGGATCTCCTCCCAGCGGCGGCGCCGGCACATCGGAGTGACGAGTTCTGCGATGGCTACAGCGATGCCGGACAGCGGCTCTGACAGATGGCGGTGGGAACGTGCCCAACTCTGGGTGGGCACGTTCCCACCGCGCATCGAAGACTCGTCGGAGCAGGGCGGGTCTGTCAATGACTTGAACGCAACTCGTCCTGGGGGCGCGGCTTGTACGATCGGCGCCGCGGTGTCCCGGGGTGCTGTGCCGAGGGCCAGGTCTGCAAGAATTGCCGCAGGTCACCTCCGCGGCAGGCACCGCCGCGCGACGCCGAGGGGGAAGCACATGTCCGGCAACCGCCGCCCAACGATCAAAACGGTCGCCGCCCGCGCCGGTGTGGGCCGCACCACCGTCTCCCGTGTGGTGAACGGCTCCGACCTCGTCAGCGCCGACGCCCGCGCCCGGGTCCTCGCAGCGATCAAGGAACTCAACTACGTGCCCAACTCGGTCGCCCGGGGCCTGGTGACCAACCGCACCAACGCCGTGGCCCTGGTGATCCCGGAGTCCGAGAGCCGGCTGGGATCGGAGCCCTTCTTCGCCGCGCTCATCCGCGGTGTCAGCGGCGCCCTCGCCGACAGCCGCACCCAGTTGCAGCTGATGCTCGTCCGTGACCAGGCCGAACGCGATCAGCTGACCGAATCGGTGGCGACGCGCCGTGTGGACGGCGTGCTCCTGGTCTCCGTGCACTCCACGGACCGACTGCCCGGCATGCTCGAGGAGATGGGCCTGCCCACCGTGCTCGCGGGCCGCCGCGACGCCGGCGAACAGCTGAGTTACGTGAACGCCGACAACGCCGGAGGCGCCACCGCGGCGGTCCGGCACCTGCTCGAACGCGGTCGGCGGCGCGTGGCCACCATCACCGGCCCCTTGGACATGGACGTCAGCCGCAACCGGCTCGCCGGCTGGCACACCGCACACCGCGAGGCGAACGTGTCCGCGAGCGAGCTGCTCGTCGAGGAAGGAGACTTCACCGAGGAGAGCGGTGTTCGCGCGATGCGTTCGCTTCTTGAACGCGCCCCTGACCTCGACGCGGTCTTCGCCGCCTCGGACCTCATGGCCGTCGGCGCCCTCACCGAACTGAAGCGGCAGAAGCGGCAGGTGCCGGGCGAGGTCGCCGTCGCCGGATTCGAGGACTCCGTCCTCGCGCGCCACACCAACCCGCCGCTGACCACGGTGCGCCAGCCCGTTGAGGAACTCGGTCGCACGATGGCCCGCATCCTCACCGACATCACCCAGCACGGCGCGCCCCGGCGACAGGTCACGCTGCCGACCGAGCTGGTGGTGCGCGAGTCCACGTAACGGACCCACGCGTTCAGCGCGGCAGGTCCCGCAGGGGGCCCACGGGCCTGGCGCGCCTTCGTCACCGAAGCCCCGGCGGGAGGCCTCGACCAGGCCTGATGAGGCGTCAGAGCAGGGTGCGTCAGCTCGGCAGGAGGGTCGCCCTGCCGCCCGCAGACCTCTTCGCAGTGCAGCCCTAGGGCGCGTTGCGAAAGTAGCGTCGTCTGCC
>NZ_OLMK01000029.1 GCF_900290235.1 Streptomyces sp. MA5143a | reverse complement strand
CCCTCGGTCCCTCCTCCTCTCAGCCCTGACCGGCAGGTGCTCGGCCCCTTCACCCGTCCCCTCGGTCCCTGCCTCCCCCGCTGTTCCCGCAGGCCCGCAAGCCGCTCCCCCTTCGTCGTCGTGGCCCGTGGACCCCGGCTCCGCCGGATTCGGGATCGTGCGGGAGAATGGGGTACGTGACTCGGATCGTGATCATCGGTGGCGGACCCGGCGGCTATGAGGCGGCGCTGGTGGCCGCGCAGCTCGGTGCGGAGGTGACCGTCGTGGACTGCGACGGTCTGGGCGGGGCGTCGGTGCTGACCGACTGCGTGCCGTCGAAGACGCTCATCGCGACCGCCGAGGTGATGACCACCTTCGACTCGTCGTACGAGGAGCTGGGCATCATCGTCGCCGACGACACCCCCTACATCGACACGCCCGCGCGTGTCGTCGGGGTGGACCTCGGCAAGGTCAACCGGCGTGTGAAGCGGCTCGCGCTGGCGCAGTCGCATGACATCACCGCCTCCGTGACTCGCGCCGGCGCGCGGGTCATGCGCGGGCGCGGGCGGCTGGAGGGCCAGCAGGATCTGGACGGGTCGCGCAAGGTCGTCGTCAAGGCTGCGGACGGGTCCGAGGAGACCCTGGTCGCCGACGCCGTCCTCATCGCCACCGGCGGCCACCCGCGTGAGCTGCCCGACGCGCAGCCCGACGGGGAGCGGATCCTCAACTGGACGCAGGTGTACGACCTCGACGAGCTGCCCGAAGAGCTGATCGTGGTCGGGTCCGGTGTGACGGGCGCCGAGTTCGCCGGTGCCTACCAGGCGCTCGGCTCACGCGTCACCCTCGTGTCCAGCCGTGACCGCGTGCTGCCGGGCGAGGACCCCGACGCCGCCGCCGTCCTGGAGGACGTGTTCCGGCGGCGCGGCATGAACGTCATGGCGCGCTCCCGTGCCGAGTCCGCCAAGCGGGTCGGCGACCGCGTCGAGGTGACCCTCGCGGACGGGCGCGTCATCAGCGGCACCCACTGCCTGATGGCCGTCGGCGCCATCCCGAACAGCGCCGGCATGGGCCTGGAGGAGGCCGGGGTCAAGCTCAAGGACTCCGGGCACATCTGGACCGACAAGGTCTCGCGGACCTCGGCCCCCGGTGTGTACGCCGCCGGTGACGTCACCGGCGTGTTCGCCCTCGCCTCCGTGGCCGCCATGCAGGGCCGTATCGCCATGTACCACTTCCTCGGCGACGCGGTGGCCCCGCTGAACCTGAAGACCGTGTCCTCCAACGTCTTCACCGACCCCGAGATCGCCACCGTCGGCTACACCCAGGCCGACCTCGACGCCGGGATCATCGACGCCGTCGGAGTGAAGCTGCCGCTGCTGCGCAACCCGCGCGCGAAGATGCAGGGCATCCGCGACGGCTTCGTCAAGATCTTCTGTCGGCCGGGCACCGGCATCGTCGTCGGCGGCGTCGTGGTCTCCCCGCGCGCCTCGGAACTGATTCACCCCATCTCGATCGCGGTCGACAACAACCTGACCGTCGAACAGATCGCGAAGGCGTTCACCGTGTACCCGTCCCTGTCGGGCTCGATCGCCGAGGTCGCCCGCCAGCTCCACACCCGCAAGGCGGGCGGCGCCGTCTGACGAGGTCAGAGGGCGGTAGGAGGGCGGGTCCGGGCCGGTCGGCGGTCCGGGCCCGTTGCGTTTACGTCCCGGATGGCCCCTATATCACTCCTCGCCCCAGGGTGCGAACAACTTCTGTTATTCGGCGCAAACTGCTGAAAGCAGATGGTCGTTGGCGTTACTGTCAGTTTCGTGTTCGCTGCAGAACGTCGCCAATTGATCCTCGAAATGGTGCGGGCCAACGGAGCCGTGTCGCTCCGTGAGCTCGCCCGCGTCGTCCAGACCTCCGAAGTGACCGTACGGCGGGACGTGCGCGCTCTGGAGGCAGAAGGACTCCTCGACCGCCGGCACGGCGGTGCGGTATTGCCGGGCGGGTTCACGCGGGAGTCCGGCTTTCCGCAGAAGTCTCATCTCGCGACCGCCGAGAAGACGGCCATCGCCGACCTCGCCGCGAGCCTCGTCGAAGAGGGCGAGGCCATCGTGGTCGGGGCGGGGACCACCACGCAGGAGCTGGCACGCCGGCTCGCGCGGGTCCCCGGGCTGACCGTCGTCACCAACTCCCTTTTGGTGGCGCAGGCGTTGGCCCACGCCAACCGTGTGGAAGTCGTGATGACCGGTGGCACCCTGCGCGGTTCCAACTACGCCCTGGTCGGCTCCGGCGCCGAGCAGTCCCTCCAGGGGCTGCGTGTCTCCAAGGCCTTCCTCTCCGGGAGCGGACTGACCGCCGAGCGCGGCCTGTCCACGTCCAACATGCTGTCGGCGTCGGTCGACCGGGCGCTGGTCCAGGCCGCCGCCGAGGTCGTGGTCCTCGCCGACCACACCAAACTGGGCACCGACACGATGTTCCAGACGGTGCCGACCGATGTGATCACCCGACTGGTCACCGACGATCCGCCGGGTCACGACGATCGCGCGGTCCCCGAGTTGCAGGCCCTGGCCGATCAGGGCGTGCAGATCTCCGTGGCCGGGGCGTCGGGCGGCGGTGGCACAGGCGGCGATCCCGTACCGGCACGCCAGTCCCGCCGGGACATGCCGCTCCCGGGCCCCCGCCGGAACCAGGTCCACGGCACCGCGCCCCAGTTGCGCACCGCCACGGTGCTGGGGGAGCAGCCGCCGACCGGTGAGCGGGAGAGGGAGCGAGCGGCCCGCGTGGCGGACCTGCGCCGCCGATGAACACGGCGGCGGCGACGCCCCGGGCAGGCCCCGAGGACGCGAGCGCCGCCCCCGTCCACCGCCGGTTCGCCATGGCCACGGGCTGCCGCTTCACCACGGCGCGGGACCGCCCGTTGGCCGCGCGGTTCGGGGCCGCCGTCCACCATGGTCCGGCGTCACCGGTTCGCCGTGGTTCCGGCCGCCGGTCACTACGGTTTCGGCCCGCCGGTCACTACGGTTTCGGCCCGCCGGTCACTACGGTTTCGGGCCGACCGGGTCACTACAGCTGGGATCGCCCCGTTCGCCGCGCGGTTCGGGTGCCGTCGGTTCACCACGGCCACGGGGAACCGGTTCACCACTCCTCCGGCCGGCCGTTCGCCGCGCGGTTCGGGTGCCGTCGGTTCACCACGGCCACGGGGAACCGGTTCACCACTCCTCCGGCCGGCCGTTCGCCGCGCGGTTCGGGTGCCGTCGGTTCACCGCGGTCACGGGCAGCCGCCTCACCACCGCTCCGGCCTGCCGTTCGCCGCGTGGTCCCGGCCCGATGGGCCACTACGGCCACGGGCAGCTGCCTCACCACCGCTCCGGCCTGCCGTTCGCGCCGCGTGGTTCCGGCCCGACGGGCCACCACGGCCTTGGGCCGCCCGTTCGCCACGGTCGCGGACCGTCGGCCCGCCGGGCCATCACGTCTCGGGCCGAGCGGTTCACCACCGCCTCGGTCCGCCCATTTCGCTACGGCTTCAGGCCGCGCAGCGTCAGGGTCAGTAGGCGGTCGGCCAGTTCCGGGTCGTCCGGGGTTTCCTCGGCCGCCAGCGCGATCGCGTGGGTGAGCTGGAGCAGATCGCCGATCGACACGTCGTCCCGTACGGCGTGAGCCCGCTGCGCCCGCGTCAGGAGGGCGGTGCCCGCCTCGCGGATCGGGGCGCAGCACCGGGCCAGGTCCGAGGCGTCCTCCTCGATGCGGGAGTCCGCGTACGACACCGTCATCAAGGCCTTCGCCAGACCCCGGTATTCACTCGCGCGAGTGATGACGTCACGCAGCCAGCTGACCAGCGCGGCGCACGGCTCGGGCGCGTCGAGCCGCTCCCGGGCCCGGGCCAGCAGCTCCTGCACCGCGTCCTCGAAGACCGCGCCCAGGAGGGCCTGCCGGTTCGGGAAGTGGCGGTACAGCGTGCCGATCCCGACGTCCGCGCGGCGGGCGATGTCCTCCAGCGAGGCGGTCGTGCCATGGGCCGCGAAGGCGAGGCGGGCCGCCGTGAGGAGGCGCTCGTGGTTGCGGCGGGCGTCGGCCCGCATCGGGCGGGCGCCCGCCGGGGGCCGGGTCGTAGGCGGCCGCGCTCCTGCCGGGGGCCCGGCCGGGGTGGTGCTCACCGTGGCCTCACCTGCTCTCCTCGCTGGGGTCTCCTCAGCCTAGGTCGCTCGGGCGGCCGGGTGAGTTGTCGCGGGGACGAGACGACCCCCGCGGCCCTGACAGCCGCGGGGGTCGTCTCGTCGTACCGGTGCTCAGTCCTTGATCTCGCAGATCGCCGCGCCCGACGTGATGGAGGCGCCGACCTCCGCGCTCAGGCCCTTGACCGTGCCGGAGCGGTGGGCGTTGAGGGGCTGCTCCATCTTCATGGCCTCCAGGACCACGATGAGGTCGCCCTCCTTGACCTCCTGGCCCTCCTCGACGGCGACCTTCACGATCGTGCCCTGCATCGGGGAGGCGAGGGTGTCGCCGGACGCCGCGGGGCCCGACTTCTTCGCCGCGCGGCGCTTGGGCTTGGCGCCCGCGGCCAGGCCGGTGCGGGCCAGGGTCATACCGAGAGCGGCGGGGAGGGAGACCTCCAGGCGCTTGCCGCCGACCTCGACGACGATCGTCTCGCGGTCCGTCTCGTCCTCGGGCTCGGCGGTGTCCGCGGGAGCCGCGAACGGCTTGATCTCGTTGACGAACTCCGTCTCGATCCAGCGGGTGTGGACCGTGAACGGGTCGGTCGAGCCGGTGAGCTCGGGAGCGAACGCCGGGTCCTTCACCACCGCGCGGTGGAACGGGATGGCCGTGGCCATGCCCTCGACCTGGAACTCCTCCAGGGCACGCGCGGCGCGCTGTAGGGCCTGCTGCCGGGTGGCGCCGGTGACGATCAGCTTGGCGAGGAGGGAGTCCCAGGCCGGGCCGATGACGCTGCCGGACTCCACACCCGCGTCCAGACGGACACCGGGGCCGGACGGCGGGGTGAACGTGGTGACCGTGCCGGGGGCCGGGAGGAAGTTGCGGCCCGGGTCCTCGCCGTTGATGCGGAACTCGAACGAATGACCGCGCATCGGCGGGTCGTCGTAGCCCAGCTCCTCGCCGTCGGCGATCCGGAACATCTCACGGACCAGGTCGATGCCGGTGACCTCCTCGGTGACCGGGTGCTCGACCTGGAGGCGGGTGTTGACCTCCAGGAAGGAGATCGTGCCGTCCACGCCGACGAGGAACTCCACCGTGCCGGCGCCGACGTAACCGGCCTCCTTCAGGATGGCCTTCGACGCGCGGTACAGCTCCGCGTTCTGCTCCTCGGAGAGGAACGGCGCCGGGGCCTCCTCGACCAGCTTCTGGTGGCGGCGCTGGAGCGAGCAGTCACGGGTCGAGACGACGACCACGTTGCCGTGCTTGTCCGCCAGGCACTGGGTCTCGACGTGTCGCGGCTTGTCCAGGTAGCGCTCCACGAAGCACTCGCCGCGACCGAACGCCGCGACCGCCTCACGGACCGCCGAGTCGTACAGCTCGGGGACCTCTTCGAGGGTGCGGGCCACCTTCAGACCGCGACCGCCGCCGCCGAACGCCGCCTTGATGGCGATGGGCAGACCGTGCTCCTCGGCGAACGCCACGACCTCGTCGGCGCCCGACACCGGGTCCGGGGTGCCCGCGACCAGCGGGGCGCCCGCGCGCTGGGCGATGTGACGGGCCGCCACCTTGTCGCCGAGGTCGCGGATCGCCTGCGGCGGCGGGCCGATCCAGATCAGGCCCGCGTCCAGCACCGCCTGGGCGAACTCCGCGTTCTCCGAGAGGAAGCCGTAGCCCGGATGGATCGCGTCCGCTCCGGAGTCCTTGGCGGCCTGGAGCACCTTGGAGATGTCCAGGTAGCTGGTGGCGGGGGTGTCACCGCCCAGGGCGAACGCCTCGTCCGCGGCACGCACATGCAGTGCGTCCCGGTCCGGATCCGCGTACACGGCCACGCTCGCGATCCCGGCGTCCCGGCACGCCCGGGCGACGCGGACAGCGATTTCGCCTCGGTTGGCGATCAACACCTTGCGCACGATGGCTCCCTCTCCTTGAAACAAGCCGAGTTTAGGGACTGCCGACACGGCGTTTCGACCCGTCCTCAATGGTGACCTTGCCCACACGGAGCGTGAATCGAGGCTCGCTCGACCGGCGAAATCCCTTGTCGTACCGCATCACGCAGGACTCCACCCGAAAACCCTAGCCCTCTACTGTGGTCAAGGTCTCTGTGCGGCCGCGCTGCGGCAAGTTGGGTTTCTTTGTGGAATCCCTACTAATGGCCCAACGATTCTTTGCTCTCGTGAGAACCCTTGTCCCCGGGTTTACCCGTTAGTAGCGTTCGCGATGTCTCGAACACGTACGTGGGGTGACGATGCCCCGGCGGGAACGGCGCGGCAGGGAAAGTGGGTGGGTGGCGGTGATCCGCAGACCGGTGGCGGTGGTCACGGCGATCGTGCTGTTCGCGGAGGGGCTGGGGATCGCCCTGCTCCAGTGGTTCCTCGGCACCGTCGTCGACCGGCAGAAGATGTCCCTCGCCGGGCTCGACCCCGACGCGATGTCCCTGTCCTCGAAGGCCGGGGGTGTCGTCTTCGGGCTCTACTTCGCGTTCTGCGGGTTCGTCGCGCTGCTCGTCGCGGTACGCGACCGGCCCGCCGCCGGGCTCGGGCGTGTCGTGCTCATCAGCGCGGCCGTGGTGCACGGACTGCTCGGCGCGCTCACGGTGGGGCTGGTCGGGTGGGGCGCGTTCGTCTTCATGATGGTGGTGCTGGCGCTCGTGGTGCTCACCCTGATGACCTACGACCGCAAGGCGGGCGCCGGGCAGCCGGGCCCGGACGAGGAGGGCGCGCCGGCCGCGCCCGTCGCGCCGCCGGCCGCCGGAGCGTCCTGAGCCGCCGCTGGGCCCTTCCGATGGGTCTCCGTGGGCGACGCCGCGGAGATCCGTCAGAAGGGCCCTAGGGGACTCGGGGAGTCCACAAGTCGGTGATGGCCACGCCCAGTTGGGCCAGCAGGCGGCGGACCAGAGGAAGGCTGATGCCGATCACGTTGCCGTGGTCGCCGTCGATGCCGTCGATGAACGGGGCCGAGCGGCCGTCGAGGGTGAACGCGCCCGCGACGTAGAGGGGTTCGCCCGAGGCGACGTACGCGGCGATCTCCTCGTCGCTGGGCTCGCCGAAGTGGACGACCGTGGAGGCGGTCGCGGAGGTGTAGCGGCCGGTGGCGGTGTCGTAGACGCAGTGGCCGGTCTGGAGGGTGCCTGCGCGGCCGCGCATCGCCTTCCAGCGGGCCGTGGCCTCCTCGGCGTCGGCGGGCTTGCCGAGGGCTTCGCCGTCCAGGTCGAGCACCGAGTCGCAGCCGATGACGAGGGCGCCCTTGACCTCGGGCTTCGCCGCGACGACGGAGGCCTTGGCCTCGGCGAGGGCGAGGGCCAGCTCGGCGGGGGTGGGGGCGGTGACGGCGTCCTCGTCCACTCCGCTGACGATCACCTCGGGGTCCAGGCCGGCCTGGCGGAGCAGGTTGAGGCGGGCGGGGGACTGCGAGGCGAGCACCAGACGGCGCCGGGGGTGCGATTCGGTCATGCGGTCAGGGTAGCGGCGGGCGCGGGGCGGCCGGGCCGTCGCCGGCCGTCGCTCAGAGGATGCCCAGGACCAGCATCGCCAGGACCATGGCCAGGGCCATGAGGATGCTGAGCCGGCGGAGCATGTCCTGGGTGTCGCGGAGTTCCTTCGGCGGCTTGTTCTCAGGGTCGCACCACAGCATGCTCCGATGGTGCGGGGCGCTGTGGTCCGGACGCCTGAGTACGCGTACTCAACTTGAGGCGGCGGTTCCGCTCAGCCGGGCCAGTAGCTGCGGCTCCAGGAGGTGGGGCCCGGCGCGGGCAGCCGGTGCGCGGCGATGCGGGACGGGTCGGACCAGGAGTCCCGGGGGGTGGGCGCGCCGGACGGCTGTGTGGCCGCCGCCGCGGCGCGCGCCTGGACCACCGCCAGGGCGGCGGCCAACTCCTCGGGGGTCGGGTTGCCCCGTACGACTTTGATCACGATGGCTCCCGTCGGGTCTAGAGGGGGATGTTGCCGTGCTTCTTCGGGGGCAGGGACTCCCGCTTCGTGCGGAGCTGCCGCAGACCGCGGACGATGTGGCGGCGGGTGTCCGAGGGCGTGATCACGGCGTCGACATAACCGCGTTCGGCGGCCGTGTAGGGGTTGAGGAGGGTGTCCTCGTACTCCTGGATCAGGCGGGCGCGGACCTCCTCGCGCTCCTCGTCGGAGGCGGCGGCGATGGTGCGGCGGTGCAGGATGTTGACCGCGCCCTGGGCGCCCATGACGGCGATCTGGGCGGTCGGCCAGGCGAGGTTGAGGTCGGCGCCGAGGTGCTTGGAGCCCATGACGTCGTAGGCGCCGCCGAAGGCCTTGCGGGTGATGACCGTGATCAGCGGGACCGTGGCCTCGGCGTAGGCGTAGATGAGCTTGGCGCCGCGGCGGATGATGCCCTCGTGCTCCTGACCGACGCCCGGGAGGAAGCCGGGGACGTCGACGAACGTCAGGACGGGGACGTTGAAGGCGTCACAGGTGCGGACGAAGCGGGCCGCCTTCTCGGAGGCGTCGATGTCCAGGCAGCCGGCGAACTGAAGCGGCTGGTTGGCGACGATGCCCACGGGGTGGCCCTCGACCCGGCCGAAGCCGGTGAGGATGTTCGGCGCGAACAGGGCCTGGGTCTCGAAGAACTCGGCGTCGTCCAGGACGTGTTCGATCACCGTGTGCATGTCGTACGGCTGGTTCGCGCTGTCCGGGACGAGGGCGTCCAGCTCGCGGTCCTCGTCGGTGACCGCGAGGTCCGCCTGCTCGGGGAAGGCCGGGGGGTCACTGAGGTTGTTCGAGGGCAGGTACGACAGGAGCTGCTTGACGTACTCGATGGCGTCCTTCTCGTCGCCCGCCATGTGGTGGGCCACGCCCGAGGTCGCGTTGTGGGTGCGGGCGCCGCCCAGTTCCTCGAAGCCGACGTCCTCGCCGGTGACCGTCTTGATGACGTCGGGGCCGGTGATGAACATGTGCGAGGTCTGGTCGACCATGACCGTGAAGTCGGTGATCGCGGGGGAGTAGACCGCTCCGCCCGCGCAGGGCCCGACGACCAGGGAGATCTGGGGGATCACGCCGGACGCGTGGGTGTTGCGGCGGAAGATCTCGCCGTACATGCCGAGGGCCATGACGCCCTCCTGGATGCGGGCGCCACCGGAGTCGTTGATGCCGATCACGGGGCAGCCTGTCTTCAGGGCGAAGTCCATCGCCTTCATGATCTTCTGGCCGAAGACCTCGCCCAGGGAACCGCCGAGGACGGTGAAGTCCTGCGAGAACACGGCGACCGGGCGGCCGTCGACCGTGCCGTAACCGGTGACGACACCGTCGCCGTAGGGGCGGTTGTGCTCCATGCCGAAGTCGGTGGAGCGGTGGCGGGCGAACTCGTCGAACTCCACGAAGGAGTCCTCGTCGAGGAGCAGCTCGATCCGCTCACGGGCCGTCAGTTTGCCCTTGGCGTGCTGCTTCTCGACCGCGCGCTCGGAGCCGGCATGCGTCGCCTCGTGGATACGGCGCTGCAGATCCGCGAGCTTCCCCGCGGTCGTGTGGATGTCGATGGTCGCTGGCTCTTCCGGCTCGGACATCGGGATGCGGCTCCCTGCCTGCTCAGTGGGACATGGGGACGTGAGAACTTCGCGGTGCGCGCGTGCTCGGGGCGACGGCGTGTGCTGTCTCGTTACGTGCTCAGAAGTGGCGGTGGTTACTCATCCGTAGCGTAGTGCTGCGCCTACGGTTCGGCAGTGCGGCGTTTACCACACCTAGGGTGGGTTGCATGACGCCGCGAGATGCCTCAGACAACAGCCGCTGGTCCGACCTCGACCGCCCGCCGCTCAACGGTGCCGCGTTGCGCCGCGGGCTGGTGCGGGACGGCGGGCACGGGGGCCTGTACTGCGATGTGGAGGTCGTGCAGCGCACCGGCTCCACCAATCACGACCTGGTGAACCTCGCGGCCCGGGGGGACGCCGAGGAGGGCGCCGTCCTCGTCGCCGAGGAGCAGACGGCCGGCCGGGGCCGCCTCGACCGGCAGTGGACGGCACCGCCCCGCTCCGGTCTCTTCTTCTCCGTCCTCCTCAAGCCCACCGAGGTGCCCGTCCACCAGTGGGGCTGGCTGCCGCTGCTGGCCGGGGTCGCCGTCGCCACGGGGCTGTCCCGGGCCGCCGGCGTCGACACATCACTCAAATGGCCCAACGATGTGCTGGTCACCGTCGGCGGCGAGGAACGCAAGGCCGGCGGCATCCTCGCCGAGCGCGCGGGTGACGGCGGCGTCGTCATCGGGATCGGTGTCAACGTCAGCCTCCGCGAGGACGAGCTGCCGGTGCCCACCGCCGGGTCGCTGGCCCTCGCCGGCGCCGTGACCACCGACCGCGATCCCCTGCTGCGGGCCGTGCTGCGCGCGCTGGAGGACTGGTACGGCCGCTGGCGGCGGGCCGGGGGCGACCCCGCGGTGAGCGGGCTTCAGGAGACGTACGCGGCCGGCTGCGCGACCCTCGGGCGCAAGGTGCGGGCCGAGCTTCCGGGTGACCGGTCGATCGTCGGGGAGGCCGTGGCCGTCGACGGGGACGGGCGGCTGGTGCTGGCCACCGGTGCCGGCGTGCAGGAGCCGGTGGGTGCCGGGGACATCGTGCATCTGCGTGCCGTGTGAGAAGAGGAGACGGCAGGGGGCGGTGGGGTGTGTGGGGCACCTGATGTCCGGGCACCCGTTGACGACGTCCAGCCGCCCCGCCGCCGGAAGGCGGGTCGCCGGACGGGGGTGCGGGTGAGGCCCTCGGGGGTTCCGCTCCCGGGGGCAGCGATCACGCCGGGGCCGTACGGTCAAGGAGGGCACCCCTGTCGGCCACACCTCACGGAGTGAGCTGGCGCACACCTGCCGTAGAGTTGAGGCCGGTCGAGTACGTGACCGCGGGAGATCGGAAGGGCAGCTGGCGTGAGCGTCGAGGACACGGGCTCCGGCACGGACGCGCAGGGCCGCGTGGACCCGCCGGACCCCCAGGGCGCGGACGGCGGCGAGGAGGACCCGCTCGCGCTGCGGCTCGAAGGGCTCATCCTCGGAGCCGAGCGTCGTTACACCCCCTTCCAGGCGGCCCGGAGCGCGGGCGTCTCCATGGAACTGGCGTCCCGGTTCTGGCGGGCCATGGGCTTCGCGGACATCGGCCAGGCCAAGGCGCTCACCGAGGCGGACGTCCTCGCCCTGCGGCGGCTCGCCGGTCTCGTCGAGGCGGGACTGCTCAGCGAGGCCATGGCCGTGCAGGTGGCACGTTCCACCGGTCAGACCACCGCGCGGCTCGCCGAGTGGCAGATCGACTCGTTCCTGGAGGGGCTGACGGAGCCGCCGGAGCCGGGCATGACCCGTACCGAGGTGACGTACCCCCTGGTCGAACTGCTCCTGCCCGAGCTGGAGGAGTTCCTCGTCTACGTCTGGCGGCGCCAGCTCGCCGCCGCGACCGGCCGGGTCGTGCAGGCCGCCGACGACGAGGAGATGGTCGACCGGCGGCTCGCGGTCTGCTTCGCCGACCTGGTCGGCTTCACCCGGCTGACCCGCCGTATGGAGGAGGAGGAACTCGGCGAACTCGTCGAGGCCTTCGAGACCACGGCGGCGGATCTCGTCGCCGCGAACGGGGGCCGGCTGATCAAGACGCTGGGCGACGAGGTCCTCTACGCCACCGACGACTCGGGTGTGGCCGCGGAGATCGCCCTGCGGCTGATCGAGACCATGGCGAACGACGAGACCATGCCCGAGCTGCGCGTCGGCATGGCCTTCGGGACCGTCACGACCCGCATGGGCGACGTGTTCGGTTCCACGGTGAACCTGGCGAGCCGGCTGACCTCGATAGCGCCCAAGGACGCGGTCCTCGTGGACGCCGCGTTCGCCGAGGAACTCATCCGCGCCGGTGAGGCCCCCGCGTCCGAGGCGGAGGCCGCCGAGGCCGCGGCCGCCGCCGAGAAGGAGGGCGAGGAACCACCGACCTACCGCTTCGCCCTCCAGCCCATGTGGCAACGCCCCGTACGAGGTCTCGGCGTGGTCCAGCCGTGGCTCCTCACCCGCCGACCGGGCAAGGCGTAGGCCCCACCGCGGGCGGCCCGGACACGGGCGACCGCCGCGATCCGCCGGTGACGCGGGTGACGGAGCGGTGGGTTTCCGGCTGAGGGACACAGGACCGAGGGTGCGAGCCGGCGACCGGGCGGATGAGCGGTACGGCGCCGGGAGGAGAGCCGGGCGAGGCGCCGCGTTCATCCAAGAGTGCTCGGGCCGAGGGCTCAGGACTTTGCACGTCTCCCTGGAGGGCCGTTCTCACCTGCCGACCGGTGTGTCGTCGACGCACAGGCCGACGATCGGGACGCACAGGCCCGGCCGCTGCGGCTGGGTCGGCTCGGGCGTGGCGTCGGGGGTGGTCGCGGAGTCCGGTGCGTCAGATGCGGCGGGTTGCCTGGCGGCGGGCGGCTGTCGGGTGGGCGTGTCCTGGGTGGGGCGGGGGGCCTCGGGGGCCGCCGGGGTCTCCGGGAGCGTGGCGCGGGCAGAGGGAGTGCGTCGGGCGCCCGGGTTCTCGGGGAGTTCGACGCCGATGGAGGGGACGGACGAGGTCGCCGACGGCGTCGGTACGGCGGTGGCCGAACCCGGTGCCGGAGGTGCCGCCGGCGGGGCGCCCGTATCGCCCATGGGTGCGTCGGCGGTCGGCTCCGCCGAGGGCACGCCGCCCAGAGAGGCACCGGAGCCGGTCGCCTCGTCCGAGAGGTCGTCCGCCGCCCTCGGCGCGCTACCGGCGGCGCCGCCGCCCGAGACCGGGTCCGAGGCCAGCCGCAGCAGGCTCAGCGCACTGGCCGCCAGAGCCATCCCCCCGACCGCGAACAGCACCTTCCGGGGGCGGGGCCGCCGGTGCCGCCCCCGGGGCCGGGCGGCGAGGACGACAGGAGCCTGCTGATCGTCGTACGCGTCCGCCGCAGCGATCGCGATGGACGACAAGGGCGCGGCCGACGGGGCCCAGGGCGCCGAGGTATCCCGAACCGCCCCTGACGGCGAGATTCGAGGCTTGGGCGAGCCCGATGACGTCTCCTCTGTGGGCGCCGCCGAGGATGCCGCGGCGGTGGTGGTGGCGGTGGTCGGTCCGGGTGCGGTCGATGGGGTCCAGGGCGCCGAGGTACCCCGAACCGCCCCTGACGGCGAGATTCGAGGCTTGGGCGAGCCCGATGACGTCTGCTCTGTGGGCGCCGCCGAGGATGCCGTGGCGGTGGTGGTGGTGGCGGTGGTCGGTCCGGGTGCGGTCGATGGGGTCCAGGGCGCCGAGGCGCCTCGGACCGCCCCTGACGGGGGTGCCTGCGGCGTCGGCGAGCCCGGCGAGGCATGCGGGGCGGCGGGTGAGCCGGTCGTGGCCCAGGCGCCGGGGGGCCACTGGGCGGCCTCGGGTGTCGAGGGTCGGGGCCACGTGCCGGTGCTCGCCCGGGGTGAGGATGCCGGTGGTTGCGGCTGAGGCTGAGGCTGCGGCTGGGACGAGGGCGGGGCTTTGCGGGGCTGTGTCGTGGGGGTCTCGGGTGGGCGTGGCGTCGGCGGTTGGGGCGCCGTCGGTGGGGTGTTCGGGCGTCCCCCACCCGTGGGTGTCGTCGGCCTGGTCACCGTGTTCGTCGTCATGGTCCGTCCTCCCTCCGCGCCCGAGCCCCCCGGTGCGCCTGGCGGAGCGCAGGCTATGCGGCCAAGTGGGGGATGTGGCCCGAGAAGGGCCGGATGTCACTCGTACGGGGAGACGGGCCGGCGCGTTGCCGTGCGCGGTTGCCGAACGCGTCGTCGCCGGGCCCGCGCCGGGACCGGGGTGTTGCGGGGCGGGCCGGGCTGCGATGATCGGAGTGACGGTAGTTAACCCGCGTTAACCGGAGGGTGTCATGGGTGTCGGTGTCGATGTCGCAGAGGGGCCGGGCGGCGAGCGGCGGTACGGCGAGTTCGTGGTCGTACGGCGGCACGCGTACGTCGCCGAACTCGCCCTCGACCGGCCGAAGGCCATGAACGCCGTGTCCACCGACATGGCCCGCTCCATCGCCGCCGCGTGCGACGCGCTGGCCGCCGACCGGGACGTACGGGTGGTCGTGGTGACCTCGACGCACGAGCGGGCGTTCTGCGTGGGTGCCGACCTGAAGGAGCGGAACTCCTTCAGTGACGCGGAGCTGGTGCGGCAGCGGCCCGTCGCGCGCGCGGCGTACACCGGGGTGCTGGAGCTGCCGATGCCGACCGTCGCCGCCGTGCACGGCTTCGCGCTGGGCGGCGGGTTCGAGCTGGCGCTGTCCTGCGATGTGATCGTGGCCGACCGCACGGCGGTGGTGGGGCTGCCGGAGGTGTCGGTGGGGGTGATTCCGGGCGGCGGCGGTACGCAGTTGCTGCCCCGTCGTGCGGGGGCCGCGCGGGCCGCCGAGCTGATCTTCACCGCGCGACGGCTGGAGGCCGCGGAGGCGCGGGAGCTGGGCCTGGTCGACGAACTGGTCGCGGAGGGGCAGGACCGCACGGAGGCGTTGGCGCTGGCCGCTCGGATGGCCGCCAACTCGCCGGTGGGGCTGCGGGCCGCGAAGCGGGCGCTGCGGCTGGGCCACGGGCTCGATCTGCGGGCCGGGCTGGACGTCGAGGACGCGGCGTGGCGTTCCGTGGCGTTCTCGGGCGACCGGGCGGAGGGCGTGGCCGCGTTCAACGAGAAGCGCAAGCCGGAGTGGCCGGGGGAGTGAGCCGTGGGCTCCGCCGGGCGGCGGGCGCGGTCGGGCCGTACCCCTGTTCGCCTCACCAGCGTCTCAAACCGGCGCAAAGCTCCCTAGCCTGGAGTCGTGCGTGAGGACAGACGGCTGAGGGCCGTGGTGGCGTTGGCGCGGGGCATGGCCGCCGCGCACACGCCGCAGGAGTCGTGGCGGGCCGCCGCGGACGGGGCGTGCCGGGCCCTGTCCGGCAGTTTCGCCGCGCTGTCCGTGTGGGAGCGGGAGCGCGGGCTGCTGCGCGTGCTCGTGAACGTGGGCAACCGGTCGGTGGACGAGGAGGAGTTCCCGGAGGACGAGACGTACCCCGTGCACCAGTTCCCGGAGATCGCGGAGTTCCTGCACGAGCGGTGGCTGGAGGGCGGTGAGCCCAACGCCTGGGTGGAGACGGCGGCCGGGACGGCGGTCGGGCCGGTCGTGGACCGGCGCCGGGGCGGCTACTGCCATCAGCGGGTGGCGGCGCTGCGCCGGCGCGGCCGGGGCTGCTGCGTGGTGGCGCCCGTCGTGCTGAACGGCCGGGCGTGGGGCGAGCTGTATGTGGCCCGGCCCGCCGGGGAGCCCGTCTTCCACGGCGACGACGCCGCGTTCGCGACGGTCCTCGCCTCGGTCGTGGCAGCGGGGATCGCACAGTCGGAACGGCTGGAGGAGGCCCGGCGGCTCGCCTTCACCGACTCCCTCACCGGCCTCGGCAACCGGCGCGCGGTCGATCTGCGGCTGGACGAGGCGATGGAGGCGCACCGGCGCGACGGCACGGTGATCAGTCTGGTGGTCTGCGACCTCAACGGGCTGAAGAAGGTCAACGACTCCTACGGGCACGCCGTGGGCGACCAGGTGCTGGAGCGGTTCGGCTCGGTGCTCTCGCGCTGCGCGGCGGAGCTGCCGCACGTCCTGGCCGCGCGGCTCGGCGGCGACGAGTTCTGTCTGCTCGCGGTGGGGCCCTCGGCGGACGAGGTGGTGCGGGTCGCCGGTGATCTGTGCGCGCGGGCGCGCGACTTGGAGCCCGGTGACGGGGTCGCCTGCGGGGTCGCTTCCACGGGGGACCCGATCGGGCCGCTGCGCTCGGCGCGGCGGCTGTTCCGGCTCGCGGACGCCGCGCAGTACCGGGCCAAGGCCGCCGGTTCCATCGAGCCGGTCGTCGCGGGCCGGGAGGGCGACGAGGGCGAGGACCCGGTCGTCCGGCTCGCCGACCGGCCGCCCGCGCCCGTCGACCCGGCTCACCCCGGGGACCGGCGCCGCATTCGAGGGCGCCGGTCCTAGGGCGGTCCGCGCGACTGTTCGAGGTTGCGCGCGGCCCTGGGACGCCTACGGACTCCGGTCGTGTCGCCGGGGCCGCAGGGGCCCCACGGCCGACAGGGGGGAGTGGTGGCCGTGGGGACCTGGGGTCGTCCGAGGCGTCGACCCGCCCATGTGCGCGCACGGGGGACGTGGCGTGCACTGAGGCGTCGACGCGTCAGGTAGTGATGACCGTAACCCTCGGCCCTGCCGGATACGTCTGTTACCTGTGAGTTTCTGATCGTTCTTTGATCGGATTCCCATAACGCTCTGATCGTTCTCTGATCTACGCGAATTGCTTCGTCCGAGAATGTCGCGGATCGTGTCAGGAGTCGCCGGTCCGGTAAGGAGTCCACCCGGCCTCCGCTCGTGACATTCGGCGATTCAGTCCCTACGATCCTGAATATGGATATGCACTCTGTGGACACGGTGGTCCTCGGGACGTCCGGTGTCACCGCCGCCGACGTCCTCGCCGTGGCGCGCGCCGGCGCCCGGGTCGAGATCTCCGAGGAGGCGCTGGCGGCCCTCGCCGCGGCCCGCGGGATCGTGGACGCGCTGGCGGCCAAACCGGATCCCGTCTACGGGGTCTCCACCGGCTTCGGAGCCCTCGCGACCCGGCACATCAGCCAGGAGCTGCGTGGCCGGCTCCAGCGCAACATCGTCCGCTCGCACGCGGCCGGCATGGGCCCGGCGGTGGAGCGCGAGGTCGTCCGCGCGCTGATGTTCCTGCGGCTGAAGACGGTGTGCTCCGGCCACACCGGTGTGCGCCCCGAGGTCGCCCGGACGATGGCCGACCTCCTCAACGCCGGGATCACCCCCGTCGTGCACGAGTACGGCTCCCTCGGCTGCTCCGGTGACCTCGCGCCGCTGTCGCACTGCGCGCTCACCCTCATGGGTGAGGGCGACGCCGAGGGCCCCGACGGCGTCGTGCGGCCGGCCGCCGAGCTGCTCGCCGCGCACGGCATCACCCCCGTCGAG
Organism: Streptomyces sp. MA5143a; assembly: GCF_900290235.1. Lineage (GTDB taxonomy): Bacteria > Actinomycetota > Actinomycetes > Streptomycetales > Streptomycetaceae > Streptomyces. The sequence continues at coordinate 98,142 of NZ_OLMK01000029.1, read as the reverse complement.
CTGCGCGAGAAGGAGGGACTCGCCCTCCTCAACGGCACCGACGGCATGCTCGGCATGCTCGTCATGGCGCTCGCCGACCTGGAGACGCTGTACAAGTCGGCCGACGTCACCGCCGCCATCTCCCTGGAGGCGCTGCTCGGCACCGACAAGGTCCTCGCCCCCGAGCTGCACGCCATCCGCCCGCACCCCGGGCAGGGCGCCTCCGCCGCCAACATGCTCGCCGTGCTGCGCGGTTCGGAGCTCACCGGGCACCACCAGGACGACGCTCCGCGTGTGCAGGACGCGTACTCGGTGCGCTGCGCCCCGCAGGTCGCCGGCGCCGGACGGGACACCCTCGCCCACGCGCGGCTCGTCGCCGAGCGGGAGCTGGCGTCCGCCGTCGACAATCCCGTGGTCCTGGCGGACGGGCGGGTCGAGTCCAACGGCAACTTCCACGGCGCCCCGGTCGCGTACGTGCTGGACTTCCTCGCCATCGCGGTCGCGGACCTGGCGTCGATCGCCGAGCGGCGCACCGACCGGCTGCTCGACAAGAACCGCTCGCACGGGCTGCCGCCGTTCCTCGCGGACGACGCCGGTGTGGACTCGGGCCTCATGATCGCCCAGTACACGCAGGCGGCGCTGGTCAGCGAGCTGAAGCGACTCGCCGTCCCGGCCTCGGCGGACTCGATCCCGTCCTCCGCGATGCAGGAGGACCACGTCTCCATGGGCTGGTCGGCCGCCCGCAAGCTGCGCACCGCCGTCGGCAACCTCACCCGGGTGCTCGCCGTCGAGCTCTACGCCGGGACGCGTGGCGTGGAGCTGCGCGAGGGCCTCACGCCCGCGCCGGCCACCCGGGCGGTCATCGAGGCCGTACGGAAGTTCGGGGTCGAGGGCCCCGGGCCGGATCGTTTCCTCGCTCCCGACCTGGCACTCGCCGACACGTTCGTCCGCGAGGGCCGGCTGGTCGCGGCCGCCGAGTCGGTCACCGGTCCGCTGGCCTGACCTGAGGGGGGAGTGCCCGGCCGGGACGCGCAGGGGGGCACCGCCGACGTGGCGGTGCCCCCCTGCGTACGCGTGTCAGTGCCGGGCGCGTCAGTACGCCTCCAGGCGTCCCTGGCGCACCGAGTACGCCACGAATCCCGCGCCGAGGCCCAGGAAGAGGGTGCCGCCGACGATGTACGGCGTGGTGTTGGGGCTGCCCGTGTCGGCGAGTTGGGCGGTGCGACCCGGCGACTCCCCGTCCTCGGCCGAGCCGGAGACGGTCGTCCCGTCCGTATCGGTCGTGGTCGTCGTCTCCTGCGGTATGTCCGGCGCCTCCTGGGTCGCGTTGGCCGACGGCACGAACCACAGGGCAGCCAGAAGGGTCCCCGCGGCGGTGGCGGTCAACAGCGATCGGCGGGCGGTGGACGACGCGCGACGTGCGACGGACACGGAATATCGATCCCCTTGTGACGCTGGCGAATTGGCCGTGGACTGCGATGCTAGTGAAAGTCGCGGGTCGCGGGAAAGTCGCGGGGTGTGTGAGCCGTACGCTCCGAAGCATGACTACAGATGAGACGTCACAGTTTGTCCGCCTTCGAGTGGAATTGGTGGTGGAGGTCGAGAACGTCGAGGCGGTCACCGGCGCCGCGTTGCGACGGATCGCCGACGATCCTGATATGCCGGGCGACGAACGGGTACACGCCGAGAGCGCGGTGACGGAGGACACAGCGGAGGCTCTCGCGTATCTGATCGACCCGTTCGACCTGGTCGGTGAGGTGCCGGGCGTCGAACTCGCCCAGGCCTCCTGGAGCAGTGAGGCCATCGACTACGACCCCGATTCGCCGGAATGGGGCCTCGACGAGGATGATGACGGCGAGGACGACGAGGAAGTCGGACGCGGCTGAGGCGCCTTGGGGAAATCATGACCCGGGCGGCAACCGCCGCCCGGGGTTCTCTCGTCCCACAGGGCGCACTGGTCACTCGCGCACCACCGCCGGGGTCACTGGCGACCCGGCCCAGGCGGAGTGGCGTACCCCACACATGGGCGCCAAGCGGAACGGCTCGGTGCCGTAGTGGTGTTTTAGTGCTTACGGGGATTCTCGGTTCTTGGGGATTTCGGCAACGATGGAGAAGCGTGTGATGACGAACAGTAAGCGGCGCAAGGGCCTGACGGTCGCGTCCGCACTGCTCGGCGGGGTGCTGGTGCTCTCTGCGTGCAGCGGGGGCGACGGCGACAACGCGTCCGGCGGCGACGGCGGGGACTCCTCGCAGTCCAAGGTCGACGAGGCGGCGGCCAAGAAGACCTCCGAGGCCGACATCAAGATCACCCCGAAGGACGGCTCGAACAACGCCTCCATCAACAACTCCGCCAAGGTCACCGTGAGCAAGGGCGAGCTCACCAAGGTGACGATGACCACCACGGACGGTGCCGCCGTCCAGGGTGAGATATCCGCCGACAAGAAGAGCTGGGCGCCGAGCGTGCAGCTGGAGCGGTCCACCAACTACAAGATCACCGCCACCGCCGAGGACTCCGAGGGCCGCGAGGCCCACGAGAACGCGGCGTTCACCACGGTCTCGCCCGCCAACAGCTTCATCGGCAACTTCACGCCCGAGGACGGCTCCACCGTCGGCGTCGGCATGCCGGTCTCGATCAACTTCGACAAGGCGATCACCGACAAGGCCGCCGTGCAGAAGGGGATCACCGTCTCCTCCAGCTCCGGCCAGGAGGTCGTCGGGCACTGGTTCAACGCGAACCGCCTCGACTTCCGGCCCGAGGACTACTGGAAGGCGGGCTCCACCGTCACGCTGAAGCTCGCGCTCGACGGTGTCGAGGGCGCGGACGGCGTCTTCGGTGTCCAGCAGAAGACGGTCACCTTCAAGATCGGCCGCAACCAGGTCTCGGTCGTCGACGCCAAGACCAAGCAGATGAAGGTCATGCAGGAGGGCAAGGTCGTCAAGACCATCCCGATCTCCGCCGGCTCGCCCGAGAACAAGACGTACGAGGGCCAGATGGTGATCTCCGAGAAGTTCAAGGAGACCCGGATGAACGGCGCGACGGTCGGCTTCACCGACGACGACGGCAAGGGCGAGTACGACATCAAGGACGTACCGCACGCGCTGCGTCTGACGACGTCCGGCACCTTCCTCCACGGCAACTACTGGGGCGCCGACTCCATCTTCGGCAACGTCAACACCAGCCACGGCTGCATCGGCCTGAACGACACCAAGGGAGCCAACGACCCCGACACCACGGCCGCCTGGTTCTACAACAACTCCATCGTCGGTGACGTGGTCGTCGTCGAGAACACCGGCGACAAGACGGTCGCCCCGGACAACGGCCTCAACGGCTGGAACCTGAGCTGGGCCGACTGGAAGGCGGGTTCGGCGGCCTGACCCGCCACCCGAGCGGTGCCGCCCCGATCACCGGACGCGGCACCGGCCCTCTCCCGGCCTCCTGACATCGAAGCCGCCCCCAGGGGCGGCTTCGGCGTTTTCCGGGCCGGGTGCGGCGTTCTCATCCCGCTCTTATGAGGGGCTTATCCCACCGTCACGTGGACTCCCTAGCTTTCGGCCATGTTTCTCACCTACCTGAGGCGCGAACTGCGCCGCCGCAGAAAGGCGGCGCTCGTCGTCGCCTCCGGGCTCGCCCTCGGCATCGCGCTGGTGATCGTGGTCAGCTCCGTGTCGTCCGGCATGGAGAAGGCCCAGGACAAGGTGCTCGCGTCCCTCTACGGCCTGGGCACGGACATGACCGTCACCAAGGCCGCCGCCGCGCCCGGCGAGAACGGCGCCGAACGCCCCCGCTTCGAGTTCGACGCACAGGACGAGGACTCCGACGAGGAGCAGAGCAGCGACCTCGTCCGCGTCCAGGGCTTCCAGACCCTGAAGAGTTCGACCGTCACCGAGGTCGGCGAGCAGCAGGGCGTCGCGGAGGCCGTCGGCGGCCTCAGCCTCCAGGTCATCAAGGTCGACGGGCAGTTCCGGCGCGGCCAGTTCCAGCAGGACGAGAGCGCGGGCGGCCGACAGCAGGGCGGGCCCGGACAGAACGGTGGGAGTTCCGGGCAGCCGCAGGGGCGCGTCGAGGGCGGCGGCGCCGCGTTCGACGTCGACAACTACTCCGTCTACGGCACCGACGTCACCGAACCGGACCTCGGCCCCCTCACCTCCTCGAAGATCACCGGTGGACGTACGTTCAAGACCTCCGAGACCGACGCGCGGGTCGTCGTCGCCGACGCCTCCTACGCGCGGGAGAAAGAGCTGAAGGTCGGTGACAGCGTCACCATCGACTCCACGAAGTACCAGGTCATCGGCATCGCCACCCCCGACAGCGGGGACGCCGCGGCCGACCTGTACATGCCGCTGAAGCAGGCCCAGACGCTCAGCGACTCCCAGGGCGAGGTCACCACGATCTACGTCAAGGCGAGCGACTCCCAGCGGATCGACTCCGTCAAGTCGGCCATCCAGAAGAACATCTCGGGGACCACGGTCACCACCTCCGCCGATCTCGCCGACACCGTGTCCGGGTCGCTGTCCACCGCCTCCGACCTCGCCTCCAACGTCGGCAGGTGGCTCTCGGTGGCCGTGCTCGCCGCCGCGTTCCTGGTGGCCGGACTGCTCACCTCCTCGGCGGTCTCGCGCCGGGTGCACGAGTTCGGGACGCTCAAGGCGCTCGGCTGGAGGTCGGGCCGGGTGACCCGGCAGGTCGTCGGCGAGGCCATGGTCAACGGCCTCGTCGGCGGGGCGCTCGGCATCGCGCTGGGCCTCGCGGGGGCGTACACCGTCACGGCGATCAGCCCGACGCTTCAGGCGGAGGTCGGTGCGGCCGGACGCGGGTTCGGCGGCGCGGGCGGCGGACCCGGCGCGGGCGGCTTCCCGGGCGCCGGCGGTGCGGGCGGCGGGCGCCAGGCGGCGTCGAACGCGCTCGACGTCGCGCTCACCGCACCCGTCAGCGTCTCCACGATCGCCCTCGCGGTGGGCCTCGCCGTCACCGGCGGACTGATCGCGGGCGCGTTCGGCGGCTGGCGCGCCTCCCGGCTGCGCCCCGCCGACGCCCTGCGGCGGGTGGAGTAGCAGGCCGCCGTCCCCGACCCGAGCGACACGTCGACCGCGTCCTCACACCAACCAGGAGTTGCACCATGTACGTACTCACCGGCGTGACCAAGCGCTACACCCGGGGCAAGGACACCGTCGACGCGCTCGACGGCGTCGACCTCACCATCGAGGACGGGGACCGGCTCGTCATCCAAGGGCCCACCGGGGGCGGGAAGTCCACGCTGCTCCAGATGCTCGGCGGGCTCGACAAGCCGTCGGGCGGGAGCGTCGAACTCGACGGCACCGACCTGGCCGGGCTGTCGGAGGCCAGGCTCACCCGGGTGCGCAGCGAGAGCATCGGTTTCGTGTTCCAGAGCTTCAACCTGATCCCCACGCTGAGCGCGCGGGAGAACGTGGAGACGGCGCTCGTACCGCTCGGCGTGAAGGCCGGCGAGCGGCGGCGACGCGCCGCCGAGGCGCTGGAGTCGGTGGGGCTGGGGGAGCGGCTCGGGCATCTGCCGGCGGAGCTCTCGGGCGGTCAGCAGCAGCGGGTCGCGATCGCCCGCGCGCTGGTGAAGCGGCCCAAGGTCCTGCTGGCCGACGAACCCACCGGCAATCTCGACGAGTCGACGCGCGACGAGATCATGGAGGTGCTGGAGGGCCTGTGGAAGGAGCACGGGCTCACCTTCGTCATGGTCACGCACGACTCGGCACTGGCGAGGAAGGCCCCGAGGGTCGCGACGATCCGCAAGGGGCGCATCACCGTGAAGGAGAACGCCGGGGCGTGAGACCGGCCTTGGCGCGGGGCGCGTGGGAGCGGAGACCGGGGCGCGTGCGGTTGCGGGTGTCCTCGGTTTCGCCGCTTTGCGCCAGTCGCGCGGTATGTGACGCGAGTTGACGCCCGGTCATACTGCGAAGACCGGGGGAAATTGACGCGTATGTGTGCGATACGTCCCCCGGGTGGACCGAGGGGGAGTCTTGCGCAGACGAATGAACAGGGTGGGGACGGCCGTGATCGCCGTGGTGTCCGCCGTCGCACTGACGGCGTCCACGACCGGCCCGGCGACCGCGGGCCCGGGGGACGTGCCCGGTACGGCGGGCACGTCCGGTACGGCGGGTACGTCCGGTACGGCCTGGGCGGCCGGCCTCCAGCCCGGTGGCGGTGCGGAGGGCGAGGGCAGACACCGCCTCACCCTCGTCACCGGTGACCGGGTCCTCGTGGACGCCGAGGGACGGGTCCTCGGTCTGGAGCGGGCGAAGGGCCGTGAGGGCGTCCCCGTCCAGGTCCGCCGGGCCGACGGCCACACCTATGTCCTCCCGGCCGACGCGGCCCGGCTGATCGCCACGGGCAGGGTCGACCGGCGGCTGTTCGACGTCACCGTACTGAGCGGCTCCGCCACCCGCAGATCCCACCGGCAGGGCCTGAAACTGATCGTGGGGTACCGGGGCACCGCGGCCGGCGCCCGCGCCGACGTACGGGGCGCGGGCGGCACCGAGGTCCGGCGCACCCTGCGGACGCTGAACGCCGACGCGGTCCTCATCCCCGAGGACGACGCCGCCGCGCTGTGGAAGGCGGTCACCGACGGCGACGGCACCACCGCCGGAGGAGTAGCGCACGTGTGGCTGGACGGCGTCCGCGAGGTCAGCCTCGACAAGTCCGTCCCGCAGATCGGCGCCCCCGAGGTGTGGAAGGCCGGCTACGACGGCAAGGGCGTCACCATCGCCGTCCTCGACACCGGCGTCGACACCACCCACCCCGACCTCAAGGGCCAGGTCGTCGCGGAGAAGAACTTCTCCACCTCGCCCGGAACCACCGACAGGTTCGGCCACGGCACACATGTCGCCTCCACGGCCGCCGGCACCGGGAAGCGGTCCAAGGGCGCCTACAAGGGCGTCGCGCCGGGCGCGAAGCTCCTCAACGCCAAGGTACTGAGCGACGAGGGGTACGGCGACGACTCCGGCATCATCGCCGGCATGGAGTGGGCCGCCGCGCAGGGCGCCGACATCGTCAACCTCAGCCTCGGCGGGCCCGACAGCCCCGGGATCGACCCGATGGAGGCGGAGATCGACAAGCTCTCCGCCGAGAAGGACATCCTCTTCGCGGTCGCCGCCGGCAACGAGGGCCAGGGAGGCGAGCGGACGATCGGCTCACCGGGCAGCGCGGCCGCCGCCCTCACCGTCGGCGCCGTCGACGGCAAGGACGGGCTCGCCCCGTTCTCCAGCCGGGGCCCCGGTCTCGACGGGCGGATCAAACCCGACGTGACCGCGCCCGGCGTCGCCGTCACCGCCGCCTCGGCCAAGGGCAGCGTCCTCGCGCGCGAGGTCGGCGAGGGGCCCGCCGGCTACCTCACCATCTCCGGTACGTCGATGGCGACCCCGCACGTCGCGGGCGCCGCCGCCCTCCTCAGGCAGCGGCACCCGTCGTGGTCGTACACCCGGATCAAGGCCGCCCTCGTCGCGTCCGCCAAGGGCGGCGCGTACACCCCGTTCCAACAGGGGGCGGGCCGCATCCGCGTCGACCGGGCCGTCCGGCAGACGGTCCTCGCCACCCCGCTGTCGGTGAACTTCGGCGTCCAGCGGTGGCCGCACACCGACGACAAGCCGGTGTCGAAGAAGATCACCTACCGGAACGTCGGCAAGAAGGACGTCACCCTCGACCTCTCGGTGACCGGCACCGGCCCCGGAGGCAAGGCGGCCCCCGCCGGGTTCTTCAGGGTCGGCGCGAAAAGGATCACCGTCCCGGCGGGCGGCGCGGCCGAGGCCCGCCTCACCGTGAACACCCGGCTCGGCGGGAAACTCGACGGCGTGTACACGGCGTACGTCACCGCCACGGGCGGCGGCCAGAGCATGCGGACCGCCGCGGCCGTGGAGCGCGAGAAGGAGTCGTACGACCTCACGCTCCGGATGACCGACCCGGCCGGCGCGCCGGCCGTGCACCACCTGCTCGACCTGACCGGCGTCTCGGGACTCGCCCGGGACACGTGGTTCACGCCGTACGACAAGGACGGCACGGTCGAACTGCGGGTGCCCGAGGGGACCTACATCCTCAACGCGGGCATCGTCGTGGACCCGGAGGACCCCACGAAGGGGGTGGCCTGGCTGGCCCGGCCGACGCTCACCGTCGACCGGGACACCTCCCTCACCCTCGACGCCCGCACGGCGAAGCCGGTGGACATCACCGTGCCCGACCCCACCGCCGAACCCGTCCTCGCGGCACCCGACTACACCCTCAGGGTCGGCGCCAACGACTACACGTACGGCTGGCTGCTCGACTCCTACCAGGGGTTCCGCACCGCGCACCTCGGCCCGCCCGTCACCGGCGGACGGCTCGGCCAGACCTGGGCGGGCCAGTGGACCGGGGGCGGCACCACGCAGTACGCCACCGCCACCGGAAGCAGGGTGACCCGGCTCGCCACCGGCTACGCCAGGCACTGGAGGAAGAGCGAACTGGCCACCGTGAAAGCCCGCCTCGGCTCCTCCACCCCCGGCAAGAAGGGCGCGGTCAGCGCCTGGGCCTGGCTCCCCGGCAGCCCCGGCTCGCCCGCCCTCGCCGTCCCGGGGCCGCTGCCCGGCACCCGCACGCTGTACGTGTCCGCCACGGACCAGGTGAAGTGGAGCTTCGACTTCGAGCAGTACGGCGCGGAGGACGAACAGGGCTTCCCGCTGCTGGACGCGTACTACACGACCGGCGACAGCAGGCCCGTCACGGCGGGCCGCACCTACACCCACACCTTCAACGTCGGGGTCTTCGGCCCGAGGATCAGCCGGTCCCTCGGCATCCGCCGCGACGGGAACCAGCTGTACGGCCTGCTGCCGATGGTCGCCGACGGCGCCGGGCACGCCGGGGCGTCCTTCTACAAGAAGGTCACCACGACCCTCCACCGCGACGGGAAGAAGATCGCCGCGGGCGAGGACCCGCTGGACGGCTCTGCCCGCTTCACGGTCCCCTCCGCGCCCGCCACCTACCGACTGACGACCAGCCTCATCCGGGACCCGGCACTGGCCAGGGCCTCCTCACGGGTCGACGCGAGCTGGACCTTCAGGTCCGCGAGGACCACGAGCGACAGGGGACTGCCGGTCTCCACGGTCCGCTTCGGCGGCGCGTATCTGGGCCTCGACAGCACGGCCCCGGCCGGCACGAGGATCGGCGTCCCCGTCACCGTCCACGGCGCGGCCGCCGACGGGAACCGGAAGTCGCTGACCGTGTACGTGTCGCGCGACGGCGAGAGGTGGACCAGGGCCGCGGTGAAGAACGGCAAGGTCACCGTCGTGACACCGGGTGTGGGGAAGAGCGTGTCGCTCCGCGCCGAGGTGATCGACAAGGACGGGAACCGGTCGACGGTGACGATCCACGACGCGTACGTCGGCGCGTGAGACACGGGCGCGGAGCAGGACACGGCTGAGAGCGACGGCCCGCCGGGGAAGGCACCTCCCGGCGGGCCGTTCCTACGGCGTCGCCGTCCGGGCGCGGGCGGCGTCCGTGCCCCAGCTGGCCAGCAGCCGCAGGGCCTCGGCGGACGGGGAGCCCGGCTCGGCGTGATAGGTGACCAAGGTCTGCTCATGGTCGTCGGGGAGCGGGAACGCCTCGAAGGACAGCGTCAGATCACCGACCAGGGGATGCCGCATGCGCTTCACCCCGTGACTCTTCTCCTTCACGTCGTGCGTGGCCCACAGCCGCCGGAACTCCTCGCTCTTCACCGACAGCTCGCCCACCAGCGCCGACAGCCGGGGATCGTCCGGGTGACAGCCCGCGTCCATCCGCAGATAGCTCACGATGTCGGCGGCCTTCTGATCCCAGTCGATGTACAGATCCCGGTACTCGGGCCGCAGGAACACCATCCGCGCCCAGTTCCGCTCCTGCGCGGGCAGCTCCGACCAGTCCCCGAACACCGCCGCCGCCATCCGGTTCCAGACGAGGATGTCCGAGCGCCGTCCGGTGATGTACGCGGGGATGCCGTCCAGGGAGTCGATCAGCTGCCGCAGCGCGCCCCTGACCTGCTGCGGACGGGCCGACGGCTTCTTCTTGTGGGCCTTCGGCTTGGCGAGGTGCGTCAGATGGTTGTGCTCGGCGTCGCTCAGCCGGAGGGCGCGCGCGATGGCGTCGAGGACCTCCGCCGAGACATTGCGGCCGTTGCCCTGCTCCAGCCGCGTGTAGTACGCCACCGACACCCCCGCCAGCTGCGCCAGCTCCTCCCGCCGCAGTCCGGGCACACGCCGGTGCCGGCCGAACTCCGGCAGCCCGACGTCCTCCGGCTTCAGCCGGGCCCGTCGCGTCCGCAGGAACTCACTGAGCTCGGCACGCCGGTCGAGGGCGGCTCCGGTGGGGCCACCGGGCGGCTGCCGGTCCTGTGCGGCTTCGGGCTGTGCGTCCATACGTCAAGTATTCACGGTCGTACGCCCGGCAGCCTGACCCCGCCAGTGGTAGGACCAGCGGACGTAGGTACAACCGTGACCTGGGTGAACGCGGTGATCTCGGGCAGGCTGACAGCCGTGCCCGGCCGGAAGGCAGGCCGGGCACGGTTACGACGGCTAGGAGAACCCTCGGCATGTCCACCACTGTCGCCGCCTACGCGGCCCCCTCCGCCAAGGCTCCGCTGGAGCGCACGACGATCGAGCGCCGCGAGGTCGGTGAGTTCGACGTCCTGATCGACATCAAGTTCGCCGGTATCTGCCACTCCGACATCCACCAGGCCCGCGAGGGCTGGGGCGAGGCGATCTTCCCGATGGTGCCGGGCCATGAGATCGCCGGTCTCGTCGAGGCCGTCGGCTCCGGCGTCACGAAGTTCGCCGTCGGCGACCGCGTGGGCGTCGGCTGCATGGTCGACTCCTGCCGCGAGTGCGAGAACTGCGAGGCCGGGCTGGAGCAGTACTGCCTCAAGGGCAACGTCGGCACGTACAACGCCCTCGACAAGAACGGTGAGCCCACCTACGGCGGCTACTCGGAGAAGATCGTCGTCGACGAGGCGTTCACCGTACGCATCCCCGAGGGCGTCGCCCTCGACGAGGCCGCGCCGCTGCTGTGCGCGGGCATCACCACGTACTCCCCGCTCAAGCACTGGAACGCCGGCCCCGGCAAGAAGGTCGCCGTCGTCGGTCTGGGCGGCCTCGGCCACATGGGCGTCAAGCTCGCGCACGCGCTCGGCGCGGAGGTGACCGTCCTGTCCCAGTCGCTGCGCAAGCAGGAGGACGGGCTGAAGCTGGGCGCCGACCACTACTACGCGACCAGCGACCCGGCGACCTTCGAGGAGCTTCGGGGTTCGTTCGACCTGATCCTCTCGACGGTCTCGGCGCCGCTGAACCTGGACGCGTACCTGTCGCTGCTCAAGACCGACGGCGCGTTCGTGAACGTGGGCGCGCCCGAGGAGCCGGTCGCCCTCAACCTGTTCTCGGTGATCGCAGGCCGCAAGACCCTCGCCGGGTCCGGCATCGGCGGCATCCGCGAGACCCAGGAGATGCTCGACTTCTGCGCCGAGCACGGCCTGGGCGCCGAGATCGAACTGATCCGCGCGGACCAGATCAACGAGGCGTACGAGAGGGTCCTGGCAAGCGACGTCCGCTACCGCTTCGTGATCGACACGGCGACGATCTGATTCGATCAGGGTTGGGTGCTGGTGCTGGTGCTGGTGCTGGTGCTGGTGCTGGTGCGGGCGCGGGCGCCGGGGCGGCCCGGGGAAGGACCGGCCCGCAGGGCCGTCCTTCCAGGGGCGCGGGGAACTGCGCGACCAGCCCCCACCCACCCGCACCCGCCACTCGACCCGACATGGCCCCCACCCCCGGCGGCCCTAGAACACCCCCACCCGGCTCACCCCTGCCTCGCCGACCCGCAGCAGCTCCTCGTGGCTGATCGTGAAGTCCCCGTTGCGCAGGGGCCCGCCGAAGTGGCGGCCCACGACCACGTCCGGCAGATAGCTCCGCAGCGCGTGCCGCATCGCGGGGTCGTGGTCGACAGGCGAACCCCAGCCGTCCGGCGCCTCGTCCGTACCGAGGACCACCCAGTGGTCCGTGTCCACCAGCGCGTCCGGATCGGGCACGGCCCCGGTGTGGCAGTCGAGCGCGGGCAGGGTCAGCACATCGGGATCGTGCGGCGGGTACCACATGAGCAGCGGCTTGGCCTGCGTGGCCTCCGCGTTGTCGAAGCAGCAGACGGCGATCGCGTGCGCGGGACAGCGTTCGGCGTAGAACGCGAACAGCTCCGGGGCGAGCGTGGGCCGCCGGTGCTCCGGCACCTCGGCCAGCGCCTCCGGCACGGCACGCGGGTCACGGGCCAGGACCACCGTGTACACGTCGTGCTCGAACACCTCCACTGCCGGCCCCCGAGCCGCTCCCATCCAGGCGATCGAGTCGTCGACCATGCCCACGGAGACCGGACGTACCGCGTCCACCATCCGTTCCAGCACCTCGGAACTGCGCCCCACGGACAGGAAGTTGCGTCGGCTCATCTGCCGCGCCGGCAGGTGCAGCAGCATGGCGTTGGGGCCGTCGGCGAGATTCGCCGCCGTGTTCTGGTAGCCGAGAACGTGGATCAGCCCGTGCTCGGGGTGGTGCAGCCGCCCGCAGTACAGGGTGGTGCCGGTGAACTCGGCCGGGGCCAGGGAGACACACATGCCGGAAAGCTATCGGACACCGCCGACTGCCACGCGGTCTGCCGTCTGCCCTCGTATCGCCTCCTCGGCCCAGGGCATCCGCGGCTCCCGGCCCCGTCCGAACAGCATGGGCACCCCCTCGTGCGTGGCGTCGCGTCGTCGCTCTCCCCGCGCACGGGCGGTCACGGCAGCGGATGCGCCCGCGCTCGCACGGCCGGACGATGGAGGCGGGAGCAACAGCGGAGGCATGCGGTCGCGACGATCACCCGCCGGGGGGTTTCCGAGGTGTGAGTGACATGCCCCTTCAAAAGGTCCGCCCGGGCACCGTGCACCGGCTGCGCCCGGACATCAGCGTTCTCGCCGACAGCCTGGAGGTGCCGGGCATCGGGCACATCCCGGTGAACGCGTTCGTACTGCTCGGCGCCGAACCCGTGGTGGTGGACACCGGGTTGGGGCTGCCCGACCGGAACTTCGTCGAGGCCCTCAGCGCCGTGCTGGACCCGGCCGACGTCCGCTGGATCTGGCTCACCCACCCCGACCGCGACCACACCGGTGGGATCTTCGACCTGCTGGCGGCAGCCCCGAAGGCGCGCGTCGTGACGACGTTCATCGGCGCCGGGATCCTCTCCTGCGAGCACCCGCTGCCCCTCGACCGGGCCTACCTCGTGAACCCCGGGGAGACGCTCGACATCGGCGACCGCACCCTCACCGGGTTCCGTCCGCCGCTGTACGACAACCCCGCCACCGTCGGCTTCTTCGACGACCACTCCGGGGTCTGCTTCAGCTCCGACTGCTTCGGCGCCCCGCTGCCGACCGCCGACCTCGCCCAGGCCGACGACGTCCGCGATGTCGCGGCCGAGGACCTGCGCACCGCCCAGCTGCTGTGGGCGACGGTCGACAGCCCCTGGGTCCAGACGGTCGACGTGGAGAAGTACCTCAGGACCTTCGACTCCCTGAGGGACCGCAAGCCCGACCTGGTCCTCTCGACACATCTGCCCCCGGCCGCCGGCATCACCGGCGCCATGCTGGACACGCTCACCACCGCCCCGTCCGCGCCGCCCTTCGTCGGCCCGGACCAGGCGGCCCTGGAACAGATGCTGGCGAGCTTCCAGCCGGACGGGGGCGGCCCCTGAGCCCCGTGGCTCAGGTGATCCAGGGCAGACGACCGCCGGGGCACGACGTCCCGGCCGAGGACGAACCCACCACTCAGTGAGGAGCTCGGAGATGTACGCAGCAGTGCGGCGGTACGAAGGGGTGACCGATCCGGCCGAGGCGGCACGCCTCGTGAACGAGGGGTTCGTGCCGCTCATGCGCCAAGTCCCCGGCTTCGTGGCCTACTACTTCGTCGACGCCGGGGACGGAGTGATGGTCTCGACCAGCGTCTTCCAGGACCGGGCCGGCGCCGAGGAGTCGATCTCCAGGGCCGCGGATTTCGTGCGGGACAACCTCGCGTCCCTGCTTCCCGACCCACCAGCGGTCATGGCCGGCGAGGTGGTCGCCTCCGCGTGACGGCAGGGATCAACCGCCGGCCTCGGCGACGCCGATCGGGCAGGAGACCCCGGTGCCGCGGAGCCTCAGCCGCGAGGTGCCCTGTGGGGGGCAACACCGGCCTACTCAGCCTGAGTTGAGTAGGTGTGCTCATGTCCGGCGGACCTCCGTACGGCGAGTATCGGTGAAGCGGCGCGGCCGAGAAGCGCCGACCCGATACAAGACCCTTACGGAGATTCCCATGTCCCGACGTACTGCCCTGTCCGTGGCCGCCGGTCTCGTCGTCCTCGGTGGCGCCGGTGCCCTCACTCTTGCCTACGCCGGGGACCAGCCGCTGAAGCTGGCGCACAGCACTGCCCGCTACACCGCTCCCGCCGGCGACCGCGACGGCTCGCTCGCCTTCGACACCGACGTCACGGCATCCTCCGGTGTCAAGAGCGTGAAGGTGCTGGCATGGCCGCAGGACTCGTCCCTCGCCAAGGACGAGCTGACCGCCGATGACATGGCCGACGCGGAGTCGGCGGTCTGCAAGCCCTCCGGGAAGGACACCGTGCACTGCACGTACCGCGTCAGGGTCACCGCGTCCGACGCGAAGTCCTCCCCGCGCGGTACCTGGCACGTCGCCGTCCTCGCCACCGCCAAGGACGGCACCACGACCCTGGTCGGGAAGGCAGCCGACTTCACCGTCAGGTGACCCGGCCGGGCACGCCGCACCGCTGTCGCCTGTGGGGACTCAGCTTCCTCCCCGTGCCTCCGGTGCCGCAGCGGCGTACGTGAGCAGGTTCGCGAAGCGCAGCCACGGGACCAGGTACATGTTCAGGGGCGAGTAGCCGGGCCGGGTGAGGCCGCGGATGCTGTGGACGGTGTCGGTCAGTTCCGCCGCGGCCGGGTGGTCGAGGCGGCCGAGGGTCTTGAGGTAGGACGAGGCGCAGTCATCGAGCCGGGAGTGCAGGTGGCTGAGTCGGCGTACGTCGGTGTCGGGGGAGAGCGTCTCGTCGGGGTACGGGGCGCGCTGGAACGCCGAGTGCCGATTCGCCACGGCGGCGATCAACCCCAGTCGGGAAGGGGGCGTCGAACTCGGCCAGCGCGGACCGCGCAGCGCGGCCGCGTCGGACGCTCGTGGGGTGCGGCGGCCGGCCGCCTTCTCCACCCCGCGGCGGGCGGCGAAGACGGCCATCTCGGCGAGGTGCGCGGCGCGGCTCTCCTCCAGCGTGCCCAGCGCGCGCGACAACGCCGCGGAATCCCTGCGCAGATCGGGGGCGGGGCACGCCGTCGCGCTCAGATACGCCCAGGTCGCGTGGAAGCCGAGCGGGCCGTAGTCCCCGACGGCACACCTCAGCGCCCTGTGCCGTCGGACGAGCGGCAACCGCTCGTCACGCACTCTGCGGGCGTACGTTCCGAAGGCCACCCGTGACGTCAGCCTTCGGCCTTGGCCACGCCGATCGGGCAGGACACCCCGGTCCCGCCGATGCCGCAGTAGCCTGCCGGGTTCTTGTCCAGGTACTGCTGGTGGTATCCCTCGGCGGGGTAGAACGCGCGGCCCTCCGCCGGGAGGATCTCCGTGGTGATCGTGCCGTAGCCGGAGCCGGTGAGGACCTTCTGATACGCCTCGCGGGACGCCGCGGCGGCCTTCTCCTGGGCCGGGGTGTGGGTGTAGACGGCGGAGCGGTACTGGGTGCCGACGTCGTTGCCCTGGCGGAAGCCCTGGGTCGGGTCGTGGGACTCCCAGAAGACCTGGAGGAGCCGCTCGTACGAGATGAGGGACGGGTCGTACACGACGCGGACTGCCTCGGTGTGCCCGGTGAGGCCCGAACACACCTCTTCGTAGGTGGGGTTCTTGGTGAAGCCGCCCTGGTAGCCGACGAGCGTGGTCCACACGCCCGCGGGGAGCTGCCAGAACTTGCGCTCCGCGCCCCAGAAGCAGCCGAGGCCGAAGTCGGCGATCTCCAGGTGCTCCGGGTAGGGGCCGAGGAGCGGGGTGCCGAGCACGGTGTGCCGGTCGGGCACGGTGAACGGCAGCTCGGCGCGGCCCGGCAGAGCCTGCTCGGGGGTGGGCAGCTGGGGCGTGCGGCCGAAGAGCATCGTGACTCCTAGGAACGTGCGGGAACGAGCGGGCGGTACCAGGAGAACGCTCCGGGTACCGCCCGAATTCCGGTCGCCGAGGTGGCGCTGTCAGCCGGCGCTCTCCGCCGCCACCGCCTGCGCCGAGGCGTTGCGGATCCGGCAGTAGAACGCGGCCATCTCCTCGTCGCTGCCCCGGTAGCGCCACGGCAGCGCGTCGACGTGGCCGTCGACCAGGCGGAACTGTTCGAGCGCGGCGGCGTCGCGGTTCTGGAGGGCGAGGTAGTACGCGAGGAGGTGGCGCAGCTCCGGCAGGCGCGGGTGGGTCTGGTCGGCCGCGGCGGCGTCGGCGAGACCCGCGTCGACCCGGCCGATCATCGTGGGTGTGCGGTCCACCTCGCTGTCGTCCGACTGGTCGTGCTCGAAGTGCGCGATCAGCGGCAGCACCGTGAGGAGGCTGCCCAGCGGCGCGTTCGCCGCCGCCCGCTCGGCGAAGTCCGTCGCCAGCTTCTCCGAGCCCCGCCATTTCGCGCACCAGTACTGGAGCGCCATGTAGTGCGCCTCGTAGTGGTGCGGGGCACGCGCGGTGATCTCCGTCCAGAGCCGGTCCATCTCGGCGTGCGGGTAGCCGAGGCCCAGGGCGACGGTGATCTCCGTGACGTACGGCGTGGGGTCGTCGGGGTTCAGCGCGGCGGCCCGCGCGATCTCCTCGCGGGAACGTTCCAGCATCCGGTGGAAGCCCGCGAACTGCTCGCCGGTCGTGTACTGGGCGCGCTTGGCGCCCCGCATCTGCCCGGCCAGGATCACCGTGCTGCGGGCGCGGACGACGGCCGCGTCCGGGTCGTCGGGCCGGTCGGCCTCCCAGGCGAGCAGCCACTCGTCGTCGTCGGCGGCGATCCCGCCGAGCAGGCCGGTCGCCCAGGAGCGGCGGTCCCAGTCCCGGCCGATGTCGTGCAGCAGCTTCGCGGCGGCCTTCCAGTCGCCGCCGCGCACGGCGGCGAGCGTCGCGTCGACGGCCGCCGGCAGCGGACCGGCGTACTGGGTGTTCTGTCGTTCGGCGGGGAGCAGTCCCAGCGCCTCGGCGGCGTCCGGGTCGGCGTCGCCGCTGGGGCGGAAGAACTCCTTGAGGAAGACCCCGGCCAGCCACAGACCGATCAGGAGGGTGGGCACGGCCAGGACGGCCAGTATCCACAGCAGTACGGTCATCGCGGGGCGTCCGTTTCTCGCGCGGCGGGGCCTTGGGGGGCGGAGGGCAGCAGCGCGCGCAGCGGCCCGGTGTCCGGATGGTCGGCGACCGCCGCTCCGATCGCGGCGCCGAGGTCGGCCTCGGTGCCGTCCGGTGCGGGCGGCAGGTGCACCATGGCCGCGTCCGCCCAGGAGAACTCCCAGCGCAGCCGGGAGTGGGCGCTCAGCTCGGCGAGCACCATGGTCTGGAGCCCGTCCGCCAGGGCGGGCCGGACGAACTCGCGGAAGGCCCGCCCCTTCGCCTCCGCCGCCTGGTCGGACACCGGCAGCCGCCGTGCCAGCTGCCACAGCTGACCGTCGTCGATCACCTTCAGCAGCCCCCGCAGGGACGGGTGCTCCTTGGTGTACATGGCGAGTGCCCGGTGCAGGGCGGTGTCGGCGGAGACGAAGTTCGCGGCCATCGAACCGTCGAGCAGTTCCTGCCAGTCGGCGGTGCGGGCGAACCGGAGCACGTCGTCGGTGAGGACCGCGTCCTCCAGCTCCGCCAGCGTCCGTTCCGGGTCGGCGAGCAGCGTCAGTGCGGCGCCCCTCGCCTCGTCGGCACGGCCGTCGGCGGGCAGCGCCTCGATCCGGGCGACACGGTCGGCGATCGGCGGGTGCGAGTCGTACGGCGACGACGGCTCGCTCGGCAGGTCGGTGCGCAGACCGACGAGTTCGAGCTGGCGGGCGGTGAGCATCCGGCCGAACCCGCCGAAGAACTCGCCGCGCGGCGGCAGCAGTCGGGCCTCGGAGCCGAGGGTGGCGTAGCTGTTCATGTAGAACCCGAACGCGGCGGACAGCGCCGGGATCTCGCGCAGCGCCGAGGCGGTGGCGTCGCGTCCGGCGATCCGGGCGGCCGCGGCGTCGGCGGCGTACTCCTGGCGGCGTGAACCGGCGAGCGTGGCCCGGAAGTAGAGGTGGGCGTAGGCGACGTAGATCCGCGCCATGAGCCGGTACGTGAAGCCCGAGTGGCGGGTGTCGATCTCCTTGGTCTTCTTGCCCTTGGCCGCGGCCTTGGCGTTCTTCTTCTCCTGCCTGGCCTGCTCGCGTCCGGCGGTCTTGTCGGCCCGCTCCTCGAAGGTGTCGATGGTGCGCAGCACCTGGGCCCGGCCGCGCGCGGTGATGGCCGCGAGGCGGGTGTCGGAGTTCGAGTAGTGGCCCAGCTCATGGGCGAGGACCGCGCGCAGTTGCGCCTCGGTCAGGCCCTGGAGCAGCGGTACGCCGAGGTAGAGGCGGCGCCGGCCGGGCAGCAGGCCGAGCAGCCGGGCGTCCTCGCTGACGGCGGCGTTGACATCGGGCGTCAGCAGGATGCGGGTCGGGGCGCGGGTGCCGACCTGGTCGGCGAGCTCCCGCACGGTGCGCCACAGCGTGGGCTCGTCGACGTCGGTCACCGCGAGGCCGGGCCGCTCCTCGCCCTTCGGGGTCCGCAGCATGAACAGGCCGCGGATCAGCGGCAGGGCCAGGAGTACGGAGACCACGTACAGCTTGAGTGCCACGCCGGACGGCGCGTGCAGGTACAGCAGATAGTCGGCGCCGGCGAGCGCCGCGAGCAGGATGACGCCGAGCAGATAGAAGCCGGCGAGCAACACGAGAGCGCGCAGCGCGCGCAAGGTTGCGCCCATCGGGCAGTTTCCCCCCACGATGTGATCGCGAACGATCACAAAATCAACTAAATCGGTCGGCCTGGGACGTGTCCATGACCAAAAGGTGAGGGGGCGGAGTATTTCTCAAGGGATGTGAAGGTGGCAAGGCCTTTCTGGAGGGGCTGCCAGGAGGTGCGGCTTCCACGGGCCGGGCGGCGTGCGTGGGGTGCGTGGCCCGGCCCCGGGCGTCAGTGCAGCAGCGTCGCCGGGCTGCCGCCGTTCGCCTCGTAGCCCGCGACCGCCAGGGCCCGGTATATCGCGTAGTCCGAGGCGGGCTCGGAGGCCAGCGTCCAGGGGAGGGCGCCCACATGGCCGTCGACGTGCACGAGCTGGTTCATGGCCTCGGCCCAGCGCTCGGCGCGGACCAGGAAGAAGATCAGCAGATGGCGCACATGCGCCAGCATCGGGTCGTCGGGCCGGGCCGAGTGCACCGCGTACAGCGCGCCGTGCATCGCCTTGGTGACGACCTCGCTCTCGTAGAAGCCCTGCACCACGATCACCTCGGGCAGGTGCTCGAACACCGCGAACAGCGGCATCGCCGCCAGCAGCGACCCCTGCGGCGCGCGCGCCGCGGCCGCCTCGGCGAACGCGTACGCCTGCTCGCGCGAGCCGTGCCACTTCTCGCACCAGTAGTGCAGTGCGGCCAGATGCGCGCCCATGTGCGCCGGCGCGCGGTCCAGGATCCTCAGCCAGAGCTGCTCGAACTCCTCGCGCGGGTAGCCGAGTCCACGCGCGACCGACAGCTCGATGATGTACGGGATCGGGTCGCCCGGGGCGAGCAGCGCCGCGTCGCCGCACGCCGACCTCGCCTCCTCCATGATGATCCGGAAGTCGTCCGTGCCCGGCGTCGCCGTCCGCCACGCCTGCTGCACCAGGAACTCCGCGTGCACCGCGGCGCCGCCCGCGTCCTTGGGGGCCTCGGTCCGCCACACCCGCAGCCACTGCCCGCCCGGCGAGTCGCTCACCCCGCCCGGCCGCTGCGCCAGCTCCAGCGAGGCCGCGCCCGCGAACGCCTGCACCCGCTGCCAGCGCACCTCGCCGTCCGCCTCGGTCCCGGCCAGCAGCTGCTGCGCCGCCCGGTAGTCCTGGGTGCGCTGCACCACGTCCAGCACGTCCAGCAGATCCTGGTCGGGGCCGGGCATCCGGACGTCCAGCAGCTCCTGCCGGACGAACCCGTAGTTCGCCGGATCGGCCGCGTCCGGGTGCCCCGCGTGCACCTGCTGAATACCGGCCCGCCTGCGCGCCATGATCGGCCACACCACCATGCCGATCATGAGCAGCGCCATCAGCCCCCAGAGAATCTCCATACGCCAAGGGTTCCAGACACCACCGACAAATGGCGAACGAGGCCGGGGGGCGGGGCGCCCGCCGGAGGCGCGGGGGTGCTGGCCGGAGCTGCGGGGTGTCCGTCGGGGGCGCGGGGGTGTTGCCCGGAGCCGTGAGGTGCTGGCCGGAACCGCGGGGCGTCCGCCCGAGCCGCAGCGGTAGTGATGGGGGCCGCGGGGCGTCCGCCCGAGCCGCAGGGTGTCGGCCCGAGTCGCAGCGGTACTGGCGGAGTCACAGGGTGCCGGCCCCAGCCGTGGGGTGCCGACTGGAGCTGCGGAGTGCGGGCTGGAGCCGCGGAGTGCGGGCTGGAGTCGCCGGGCGGCTGCCCGAGCCGCCGCCGGGTGTCCGCCCGAGCTGCGGGGTGTCCGTCGGGGCCGCAGGGGTTCTGGGGGAGTCGCCGGGTGCTCGCCGGAGCCACCGCGCGCCCCTTGCCCGTCGGACGACATACCCTCGGGGGCATGAGCGACAGCTACACGCACTTCGAGACCCTCGCGATCCATGCCGGCAACACCGCGGATCCCCTCACCGGCGCGGTCGTCCCGCCGATCTACCAGGTCTCGACCTACAAGCAGGACGGCGTAGGCGGCCTGCGCGGCGGCTACGAGTACAGCCGCAGCGCCAACCCCACCCGCACCGCGCTGGAGGAGAACCTCGCCGCCCTGGAGGGCGGCAGCCGCGGCCTCGCCTTCGCGTCCGGACTGGCCGCCGAGGACTGCCTGCTGCGTACGCTCCTCAGCCCCGGCGACCACGTGGTCATCCCCAACGACGCGTACGGCGGCACGTTCCGCCTCTTCGCGAAGGTCGTCTCCCGGTGGGGCGTGGACTGGTCGGTGGCGGACACCAGCGACCCGTCGGCCGTCCGGGCCGCCATCACCCCGAAGACCAAGGCGGTCTGGGTGGAGACCCCCTCCAACCCGCTGCTCGGCATCACCGACATCCCGGCCGTCGCGCAGATCGCCCGCGAGGCCGGCGCCAAGCTCGTCGTCGACAACACCTTCGCGACCCCCTACCTCCAGCAGCCGCTGGCGCTCGGCGCGGACGTCGTCGTGCACTCGCTCACCAAGTACATGGGCGGCCACTCCGACGTCGTCGGCGGCGCCCTGATCGTCAGCGACCAGTCCCTCGGGGACGAACTGGCGTACCACCAGAACGCGATGGGCGCGGTCGCCGGGCCGTTCGACTCCTGGCTCGTGCTGCGCGGCACCAAGACGCTCGCCGTCCGCATGGACCGCCACAGCGAGAACGCCACGAAGATCGCCGACATGCTGACCCGCCACCCGCGCGTGTCCCGCGTCCTCTACCCGGGCCTCCCGGAGCACCCGGGCCACGAGGTCGCCGCCAAGCAGATGAAGGCGTTCGGCGGCATGGTGTCCTTCCAGGTCGAGGGCGGCGAGGAGGCGGCCGTCGCGGTCTGCGACCGCGCCAAGGTGTTCACCCTCGGCGAGTCCCTCGGCGGCGTCGAGTCCCTGATCGAGCACCCCGGCCGGATGACGCACGCCTCGGCCGCGGGCTCGGCCCTGGAGGTCCCCGCCGACCTCGTCCGCCTCTCCGTGGGCATCGAGAACGTCGACGACCTGCTCGAAGACCTCCAGCAGGCGCTCGGCTAGTTTCCGCCGGCCGCGCTCACCAGCCGGTCACGGGTGGGGTCGTCGTGGACGGCGGCTCCACCCAGGGGTGGGCCATCGACGCCCACACGGCGAACGCGACCACGGCGGCCAGCAGCACCAGCCACATCACGCGCCGGGCCGTCGTCCGGCGCCGCAGCATGCGGCCGCCCCGCCGCACCGCGTCCGCGCACAGCTCGGGCGGCACCGGCGGCGGCCGACGGTCCAGGATGTGGCGTACGGCGGCCTCCCGCTCCCGCAGGTTCATGACGGTGCCACCTCCACCACCGGGGGGACGGGCTTCTCGCGCCGCGGATGCAGGACCGTCGCCATCGCCCGCAGGCAGATCGCCCGGACACGTTCGGCGGGCATCCCGAGCAGCGCCGCCGTCTGTTCCTCCGCGACCCCCTCGTACAGCCTGAGGACGAGGACCAGCCGCTCCTGCGGACCGAGCGCCCTCAGCACACCACCGGGCGGAGGTCGGAAGAAACCGTGGTGGTGCCAGACCCCGCGCTCGAAGCGGAGGGCCAGCTCACGGCGGGTCCGGTCGTAGGGGTCCTCGCCGCGCAGACCGTCCCAGACGGCGTACGTGTGGGCGAGGGCGTGCGTGAGCAGCCGCCGCGCGCGCGGATTGTCGTCCGGCGGCTCCGCCGTGAGCAGGGTGGCGGTTTGCAGCAGCCGCCCCGCCGCACCCGCGACGAACGCCTCGAACTCCCTGTCCCTGCGGGAGGCTTGGGCCACATTCCGTTCGCGCACCGCGCCTCCCCCTGAGGCCGACCTGAGCAGGCGGGCCCGGCCACGCACGACGGGGCCCGATCTCATATGAGGCCAGGAGCGGGCGCCCGGTCAAGACTCGGGCGGTACACAGTCGGGCGGCGCCCAGCCTGGCGGCACCGAGGACGGACGCGCGGGTGCGCGCGCGTACCCGCGACCGGTACGGCCCGGTGCTCAGGACGGCGACGGCGCCTCGGGGGCGGAGGCCATACGGGCCGAGAGCGCGGTGTTGAACCGGGTGAGGAGGGAGCAGAACGCCTCGCGCTCCCCGGGCGCCCAGTCCTGGGTCAGCTCGGCCATCAACTGGCGCCGGGAGGAACGCACCTCCTCGAGGCGGGAGAGTCCGCGCGGGGAGAGCTGGAGGACCACCGCGCGGCCGTCCTCCGGGTGCGAGGTGCGCTTGACGAGACCGGTGTCCACGAGGGGCGCCACCTGCCGCGTGACCGTCGACGAGTCGATCCCCATGCTCGCCGCGAGCGCCTTGACGCCCATCGGCCCCTCCTTGTCGAGGCGGTTGAGCAGCAGGTACGCGGCGCGGTCCATGGAGTTGCGCACCTGCCCGACACCGCCGAGCCGCGTCTGTTCGGCACGGCGCGCGAAGACCGCGACCTCGTGCTGCAACGTGTCGAGAAGACCGGTGTCACCGACGGTCGTCATGTCCATCGACATTTCAGGTGTTGTGGGCATGGCCAAAGGCTCAATTCATGCGTGGGGCGCTGGTGGTGGGGGACAGAGTACGCGGACCGGGCGCGGGGTGTACCGGCGCCGCTGAAACCCGTCCCGCGCCTTGGTCACACCCGCGTCCCGACCCTGTGAACTGCGAGACTGGTGCCATGAGCTACAGCACGGCTGACTCCTTGCCGGGGGTGACGCTCGACGACGTGCGAGGCGCCCAGAAGATGTTGACGGGCATTTCACGTGTCACCGCAATGGAGGGCAGCAGGCATCTTTCGCAGCTCGTCGGCGCGCCGGTGCACTTCAAGTGCGAGAACCTCCAGCGGACGGGTTCGTTCAAGCTGCGCGGCGCGTACGTGCGCATCGCGGGCCTGCTGCCGGAGCAGCGCGCCGCCGGAGTGGTCGCGGCGAGCGCGGGCAACCACGCCCAGGGCGTCGCGCTCGCCTCCTCCCTGCTCGGTGTGCGCTCCACGGTCTTCATGCCGAAGGGCGCGCCCCTGCCGAAGATCAGCGCGACCGAGGAGTACGGCGCCGAGGTACGCCTGCACGGCACGGTGGTCGACGAGACGCTGGCCGCCGCGCAGGAGTACGCGGCCGGTACGGGCGCGGTGTTCATCCATCCCTTCGACCACCCCGACATCATCGCGGGCCAGGGCACGGTGGGCCTGGAGATCCTGGACCAGTGCCCCGAGGTGCGCACGATCGTCGTCGGTATCGGTGGCGGCGGGCTCGCCGCGGGCATCGCCGTCGCGGTGAAGTCGGTACGGCCCGACGTGCGGATCATCGGTGTGCAGGCGGAGGGCGCCGCGGCGTACCCGCCCTCGCTGGCGGCCGGCAGGCCCATGGCCGTCACGAATCCGGCGACGATGGCCGACGGCATCAGGGTCGGCCGGCCCGGCGACGTGCCGTTCGAGATCGTCGCCGACCTGGTCGACGAGGTCCGCACCGTCTCCGAGTACAACCTGTCCAGCGCCCTGCTGCTCTGCCTGGAGCGGGCCAAGCTGGTCGTGGAACCGGCCGGCGCCAGCCCCGTCGCGGCCCTGCTGCGTGAACCGGGGTCCTTCGAGGGGCCGGTCGTCGCGGTGCTCTCCGGCGGCAACGTCGACCCGCTGCTGATGCAGCGCATCCTGCGCCACGGCATGGCCGCCGGTGGCCGCTACCTCCAGGTCCGCCTCCGGCTGACCGACCGCCCCGGCGCCCTCGCCACCCTCCTCGGGGTGCTGTCGGCGGCGGACGCCAACGTCCTCGACGTCAGCCACGTCCGGACCGACCCCCGGCTCGGCCTCACGGAGGTGGAGGTCGAACTGCACCTGGAGACGAGGGGCCCGGCCCACTGTGTCGAGGTCGGCAACGCCCTCCGCGAGGCGGGCTACACGGTCATCGACTGACGCCCCGCTCGGCGAAACCCCAGGTCACGCTCCCTTGTGTCACTCGTTCGGGGAAGTCCATTGAGAGACGCGATACATCGCGTTATGGTGTGTGTCATGCCACCGGTGCGGCACAAGTCGCGTCCGCCCCGGCGCGGAACGAAACGTACAAACCTAGGCTTTGCGAAGGAACCCCGACGACGTGGAGAAATCACATGCCAGGCGCCATCCATGCCGAAGGTCTGGTCAAGACCTTCGGTGACGTCAGGGCTCTGGACGGTGTCGACCTCGATGTACCCGAGGGCACCGTCCTGGGCCTGCTCGGGCCGAACGGCGCGGGCAAGACCACCACCGTCCGCTGCCTCACCACCCTGCTGCGCCCCGACCGGGGTACCGCGACGGTCGCGGGCATCGACGTCCTCAAGCACCCCGACGCCGTCCGCCGCTCCGTCGGCCTCTCCGGCCAGTTCGCCGCGGTCGACGAATATCTGACCGGCCGTGAGAACCTCCAGATGGTCGGCCAGCTCTACCAGATGCGGGCCAAGGCCGCGAAGGCCCGCGCGAGCGAACTGCTGGAGCAGTTCCACCTCGCCGACGCCGCCGACCGCACCGCCAAGACCTACTCCGGCGGTATGCGCCGCCGTCTCGACCTGGCGGCCGCGCTCGTCGTCTCACCGCCGGTGATGTTCATGGACGAGCCGACCACCGGCCTCGACCCCCGCAACAGGCAGCAACTGTGGGACGTCATCAAGCAGTTGGTCTCCGGCGGTACGACCCTCCTGCTCACCACCCAGTATCTGGAGGAGGCCGACCACCTCGCGCACGACATCGCCGTCGTCGACCACGGCCGGGTCATCGCCCGCGGCACCTCCGACCAGCTCAAGGCCCGCACCGGCGGTGAGCGCGTCGAGGTCGTCGTGCACGACCGCGAGCACATCCCGACCGCCGTCGAGGTGCTGAACGGCTTCGGCAAGGGCGAGACGACGGTCGAGCAGCACACCCGCCAGCTCACCGTGCCCGTCACCGGCGGCGCCAAGCTGCTCGCCGAGGTCATCCGCGAGCTGGACACCCGCGGTATCGAGATCGACGACATCGGACTGCGCCGCCCCACCCTGGACGACGTGTTCCTCTCCCTGACCGGCCACACCGCCGAGGTGAGGGCCGAGGCCGAGACGGACGGCGAGGCGGTCGACGCCAAGGGGCGCGGGCGCAGAAAGGAGAGCGCGACGTGAGCACCATGAGCGATTCCCTGGTCATCGCCCGCAGAAATCTGATCCGGATGAGCCGGATCCCGGAGATGGTCATCTTCGGGCTGATCCAGCCGATCATGTTCGTGGTGCTCTTCACGTATGTCTTCGGCGGCTCGATGAACATCGGCGGTTCCACCGACCCGGACGTCTACAAGAACTTCCTGATGGCCGGCATCTTCGCGCAGACGGTCACCTTCGCCACCGCGGGCGCGGGCGCCGGTATCGCCGATGACATGCACAAGGGTCTGATCGACCGTTTCCGTTCCCTGCCCATGGCGCGCGGCGCGGTACTGACCGGTCGCACCATGGCCGACCTCGTGCAGACGGCGCTGACCCTGCTCGTTCTGGCGGCCGTCGCGCTCGTCGTGGGCTGGCGCCCCGGCTTCGCGGAACCCACCAACTTCGGCAAGGTCATGGCGGGCTTCGGCCTGCTGTTGCTCCTCGGCTACGCCTTCACCTGGATCGGCGCTCTGATCGGCCTGACCGTCCGCACCCCCGAGGCGGCCACATCGGGGGGCCTGATCTGGCTCTTCCCGGTGACCTTCATCTCCAACGCGTTCGTGGACTCCTCGCAGATGGCGTCCTGGTTGCAGCCGATCGCCGAGTGGAACCCGTTCAGCGCCACCGTCCAGGCCTGCCGCACACTGTTCGGCGACCCGGGCGTCTCCCCGTCCGACGCCTGGCCGATGGCCCATCCCGTCTGGGCCTCGATCATCTACTCGGTCGTGATCATCGCGGTCTTCCGCACGCTCGCGGTCCGCAAGTACCGCCGAGCCGCCGGCTGATCATGGTGGTCCGGGCGGGCGGGGTGGGCCGACGGGCGGCTAGTTGATGATCTCGGCGCGGTCGTCCAGGCGGATCGCGGCGAGCCGGTCCCGCCACATCTGGAGGGCTTCGGGGGTCAGTCGCGTCCAGTCGGTGACCTCGCCGACGATCCGGAGCGGGTCCCTGCTGCGATAGGAGCGGGTGGGATTGCCGGGGAACTTCTTGTCGGTGACGTTCGGGTCGTTCTCGAAGTCCCCGGTGGGTTCGACGACATACACCCGCGGGGTTCCCTCACCGGCGGCGAGTTCGGCGGCGAGCCCCGCCCCGTCGCGCAGCGCGGTGAAGTAGATGTGGTTCATCACGATCTCGGGCCGGTAATTGGAGCGGAAACCGGCGGTCAGGTGATCCCCGACGTTCAGCTCGGCCTTCGTACCGTGGTAGAAGGGCCCCTCGTCCAACGCCTCATTCATCGGCCCAGGTTAACAACCGGCGGAGAGGCGCCGGCGGCCCCGAGCAGCCCTCCGGCGGCCATGACGAGGCCCCCGGCGCCGGAGG
Source organism: Streptomyces sp. MA5143a (assembly GCF_900290235.1). Taxonomy (GTDB): domain Bacteria; phylum Actinomycetota; class Actinomycetes; order Streptomycetales; family Streptomycetaceae; genus Streptomyces. Next base: position 70,835 of record NZ_OLMK01000029.1, on the reverse strand, counting down.
GCGCAGGGGGCCGCGTGGGCCAGCCGGGGGCCGGGGGTGACCGGAGGCGGCGGCGCGGTCGCGCGGGCCGGCTCCGGTGCCGATCAGCTCTGGTAGGGCTCGGCCTTGAGGATCCGCACGGAGGCGAGCTTGCCGTTCGGCAGCTCGTACTGGGCGTCCTCGCCGACCTTCTTGCCGAGCACGCCCGAGCCGAGCGGGGACTGCGGCGAGTAGGTCTCGATGTCCGAGCTGGCGTACTCGCGGGAGGCGAGCAGGAACGCCAGGGTGTCGTCCTCGTCGCCGTCGAAGGCGATCGTCACGACCATGCCGGGCGCCACCGCGCCGTCCGCCGACGCGGGTGCCTCGCCGACCTTGGCGTTCTCCAGGAGCTGGGTCAGCTGGCGCACACGGAGCTCCTGCTTGCCCTGCTCTTCCTTGGCCGCGTGGTACCCGCCGTTCTCGCGCAGGTCGCCCTCCTCGCGCGCGGCCGCGATCTTGGCTGCGATCTCCGTGCGCGCAGGACCAGACAGGTACTCCAGCTCGGCCCTGAGCTGGTTGTACGCCTCCTGGGTCAGCCAGGTGACGTTCTCGCTGGTCTGGGTCACAGGTGCTCCTCGTAGGTACTGGGAATACAAAGCATCGCCCTACCCAGAAGAATGTTCCTTCATGAGTGGGCGAAACCACGAGCCTAACAATTCAGCGGCCCCAGGGGGAGGACATAAACCACAAGCATTACGTCACCGCAGATCAGCGCGTTGTTCCGGGCGTCACACGCTGGAGGTTCCGAGCGGATCAGCCGACGTGGCAGCCGATGAGTTCCGCCGTGGCGCCGCGGGAGGTGGTCTGGAGGGTGACGACCTCGTCGATGTCGGTGGTGGCGGCGTCGAAGCGGAAGTCGGCGCGGCCGACCTCGGCACCGTTCTCCGCCTGGGAGCGGACCGTGCAGTAACCCTCGACACCGGCGTCCTTGTCGCCCGTGAGGTGCACCTTCACCGACTTCGCGGACGTCTCGAACGTGTAGATCTCGACGCTGATCCTGTTCCCGGCGACATAGTGGTAGGCGAACCAGCCGACGAGGACGAGCAGGGCCGCGCCCAGGACGGCGCCGATGACCTTGAGCTTGCGGTCGGCGCGCTGGTCCGCGGAGCGGCCGTAGCGGCCCTCGGGCAGCTGAGTGCTCGCCGTACTCATGATCGTCCTCTCGGAGTGGGCCGGAACACGGTCCCCCACGGGGGTCCAAGGTCCGGACCGGGAATATCCCGCCCCCCGATTCGGTCACTATAGAAGCCTCCCGCCCAGCGCCTGACGGCCGCCCCGACGGGGGTGTCCGCGCGGGACGGCAGTATGGACTCACCGGATCGCGCCGGGCCGAGTCACCGAAGTACAGGCCGGGCGCCGACTGACGAGGGAATGAGTCTTGACTGACCAGCTGCGACTGATGGCCGTGCACGCACACCCCGACGACGAGTCGAGCAAGGGTGCGGCCACCATGGCGAAGTACGTGTCCGAGGGGGTGGACGTGCTGGTCGTGACCTGCACGGGCGGGGAGCGCGGCTCCATCCTCAATCCGAAGCTCCAGGGCGACAAGTACATCGAGGAGCACATTCACGAGGTACGCAAGAAGGAGATGGACGAGGCCCGCGAGATCCTCGGCGTCGAGCAGGAGTGGCTCGGCTTCGTCGACTCCGGTCTCCCGGAGGGCGACCCCCTGCCTCCGCTTCCCGAGGGCTGCTTCGCCCTGGAGGACGTCGACAAGGCGGCCGGTGAGCTGGTCAGGAAGATCCGGGCGTTCCGTCCCCAGGTGATCACCACCTACGACGAGAACGGCGGCTACCCGCACCCGGACCACATCATGACCCACAAGATCTCGATGGTGGCGTTCGAGGGCGCGGCGGACACCGAGAAGTACCCGGAGGACGCCTACGGCCCGGCGTACCAGCCGCAGAAGCTGTACTACAACCAGGGCTTCAACCGTCCCCGCACCGAGGCCCTGCACAACGCCCTGCTGGCCCGCGGCCTGGAGTCCCCGTACGGGGACTGGCTCAAGCGGTGGGACGAGTCGGACCACCGGAACCGCACCCTGACCACGCACGTCCCGTGCGCCGAGTTCTTCGAGATCCGTGACAAGGCCCTCATCGCCCACGCCACGCAGATCGACCCCGACGGCGGCTGGTTCCGCGTCCCGATGGAGATCCAGAAGGAGGTCTGGCCCACCGAGGAGTACGAGCTCGCGAAGTCCCTCGTGGACACCTCGCTCCCGGAGGACGACCTCTTTGCGGGCATCCGCTAGCCCTGGGGGACAATGCCAGACATGAGCTTCAGCCTGGCAGTCACCACGCACGTCCTCCCCCTCGCCAAGGAGCTGGACAAGGACAAGGTCACCCCCGGCGTCCTCGGCTTCATCGTCTTCGCGGTGATGGCCCTGGCCGTCTGGGGCCTGATGAAGTCCATGAACAAGCACATGGGCAAGGTCGACTTCGAGGAGACGCCCGACCCGGCCGCCTCCGGCAAGGGGGCCGGCACGTCCCCGGCGTCCGGGAGCACGTCCCCGGCGAAGGGCTGAGCCCCCCGGGCCGGTCCGACGGCATGATTCCGTGACACCGCGACCGCACCGACATCGGCAGACAGCGACGCCGACATCGGAACCGGCACCGGGTCATGGAGTCATGCTGTGCTGCCGCCACCGGCAAGCGGTCACCGGCTCGCCGCCACCGGCAAGCGGTCACCGGCTCGCCGCCACCGGCAAGCGGTCACCGGCTCGCCGCCACCGGCACGCGGTCGCGTCGTCACTGGCCCGCCGTCACCGCCACCCCCATCACCTCGCGGGCGTGCCGGTTCGGGACCATGCCCAGGGTCCAGGCGCGCCAGCCGGCCTCCAGGTTCACACCGCGTTCGAGGAGGAGCTCGTACGCCTCGATGTACTCGGTGAGCTTCTCGTCACGCAGCGGATGGGGCGTGCGGGACAGCTGGGTGAGCTCCTCCTGGGCCACGGCCGTGCCGATCTCGACGCCGCCCGGGGCGCCGTACGGCAGCATCGTGCAGCGCAGGAAGCGCGCCCAGTCCTCGCCGCGGCGGTCCCCGTAGGAGGCGAAGAGGCGCGTGGCCTCGTCGCACAGGGCGAGCGCCTGCGGGATGCGGGCGTTGCCGGCGTCCACGACCGCCAGTTCCAGACAGGTCCACGCCTCGCCGTGGGCGACGCCGACGCGCTGGAAGTCGGCGCGGGCGTCGACCAGCAGCTGACGGGCGAAGCCCGAGTTGCGCAGGGACCCCGTCTGCACGGCCCGCTGGTCCCGGGTGACGCGTGCCGAGTGGTGCCGGGCACAGGCCAGGCCGTACACGTCACGCATCCGCGAGAACATCGTCCGTGACCGCTCCAGCTCCCTGACCGCCTGGTCGAGGTTGCCCGTCTCCTCCAGCGACTGCCCCAGGTAGTAGCCGGTCCAGGCCTCGCCGCGGGCGTCCTCGTTGTCGCGGTGGTGGGTGAGCGCCTGACGGAGGCCGTCGACGGCGGCGGAGGGGTCACCGGCGACGAGACGGGCCCGCGCGAGCTGCGTCATGCTCCAGGCCTGGCCCCGCGGGTCACGGGTACGGCCGAACAGGTCCAGCGCGGTGCGCAGCTCGCCCTCCGCGCGCGGGACGTCGCCCATGCGCAGCAGCAGCTGGCCGAGCTGGAAGTGCGCCCAGCCCTCACCGTGCAGGGACTCCTGCTGACGGTGGACGACGAGGGCGCGGGTCAGCAGGTCCAGCGAGTCGGCGAGCCGGGAGCGGTCGCGTTCCACCGCCGCCAGCGCGTGCATCGTCCAGGCGCGGTCGGCCGCCAGCTGGGGGACCGCCTGCATGTCCAGGGCCTCGTGCAGCTTGGCCGCCGCCTCGGTCAGATTGCCCTGGTGGTGCAGGGTGATGCCGAGGGAGCACAGGGCCCGGGCGGCGCCCGCGTCGTGGTTGGTCTCCATGTACAGGTCGACCACCGACGCCAGTGTCGTACGGGCCTTGTCCAGCTCGCCCAGCTGACGGGCCGCGATACCCGTGCGCCACTGCACCGAGCGGGTCAGCAGCCCCTGGTCCACCGACTGGGCGAGCTCGCTCAGCTCACCGAGGCGGTAGAGGTCGCCGCGCAGCAGGCAGTAGTCGCACAGCGCGCCCAGCAGGCTCAGGACGGCCGCCTGGTTCACGCCCTCCGCGTGCCGCAGCGTGGAGGTGATGAAGCTCGTCTCGTCGTCCAGCCAGCGCAGCGCCTCGTCCAGCGACACGAAGCCGTGCGAGCCGAAGCGGTCCGAGCGGGTCGACATGTTGCCGTCGACCAGGCGGAGCACCGAGTCGGCGAGGTCCGCGTACGTGACGATCAGCCGCTCCTGCGCGGCCGTGCGCTCGCTCGGCTCCTCCTCGTCCACCAGCCGGGCCTGCGCGAACGCGCGCACCAGGTCGTGCAGCCGGTAGCGGTTGCCGTGCACATGGTCGATCAGCCCGGCGCGGGCCAGCGCGGTGAGATGGCGGGTCGCCTCCGTCTCGTCCGTGGCGAGCAGCGACGCGGCCGCCGCCGCGCCCAGGGAGGCCCGGCCCGCCAGTGCCAGCCTCCGCAGCAGCCGGCGGGACGGCTCCGACTGGTCGGTGTACCGCAGCCACAGGGCGCGCTCGATCGGCTCGACCGGACCGTACGCGCCCAGGTCCGTGGCGAGCCGGCGCGGTGTGCGCGGGCCGAGGGACGAACCGGCGACGCGGAGCGCGAGCGGCAGGCCGCCGCACAACTGCCGGATACGGGACAGGGATTCGACGTCGTACGCGGGCGCGGCGCCCGCGCGGGCCGAGCCCTCGTGCGCCCCGGCCGACAGGGCGGAGGCGTCCTGGGCCGCCGTGCCCAGCAGTTCCCGCGTGCCGTCGCCGTCCAGCGCCTCGACGGGCAGCTGGTGCACCCAGGCGGGCAGGTCGGCGGGCAGCGTCAGCGGGGCGCGGGCGGTGACGAGGACGAGGCTGTCGGAGCGTTCGGGGACGAGGGTGCGGACCTGCTCGGGGTCGGAGGCGTCGTCCAGGACGATGGTCACCGGCAGCGCCGTCAGATGCTGGTGGTACAGCTCGCTCAGCCGCTTGACCTGCTGGTCCTGCGAGGTGCGCTCACGGAACAGCAACTGCTCGCGGGGCGCGCCGAGCCGGTTCAGCAGATGCATCAGCGCGTCCCGCGTCGACAGCGGGGTCTCCTCGGGGCTGTCGGCGCGCAGATCGACGACGCAGGCGCCGCGGAAGTAGTCCCGCAGGTCGTGGGAGGCGTGGACGGCGAGAGCGGTACGTCCGGAGCCGGGCGCGCCGTGCAGGACGACCACCGTCGGGCGGGTCTCGGTCTCGGCGCGGGCCGCCTGCACCCACTGGCGGATCTTCGCCATCTCCGCCCGCCGGCCTGCGAACCGGTCGTCCGTCTCGGGGAGTTGGGCGAACGACTGCTCCAGCACATTGCGCCGGCGGGCCGCCGCGCTCTTGTCGGCGCCCCGCAGACGGGGTGCCTTCTTCTGCGCGGTGGAGGCGGTCAGGACGCGCTGCTGGTCGAGGAACGGGCGTATCCCGCGCACCTCCAGCGCCGTCAGCCACTGCAACCGCAGCTGTTCCGGGCCGCCGGGCTGGCCGAGGGCGCCCGCGTGGTGGTGCGCGGCAGGCAGATGCGAGGCGGTCACCTTCAGCACCGTCGCGACGGCGCTCGCGACGCCGACGATCAGACCGGTGCTCACGGCGGTACCCGCGTCGACGCCGAACGCCAGGTCCGTCACCACGGCGGTGCCGGCGGCGACGGCCGCCACCAGCAGGGGAGTTCCGGAGCCCTCACGCGCGTAGCGCTGGCCGAAGGTCAGCCGGCCCGCCTCCGACTCGTCCAGTGCGCGGGTGTACGCCTCGTACTCCTCCGCCGCGTTCCGCGCCATCGTGTCCAGCGCGGCCCGTGCGCGCCCCAGCAGGACGACGCCGTCGGTACGGCCACCCGATCTGCGGACCTCCTCCTCGACCGCCCGGACCAACAGCCGTTCGGCGTCCCCCCGGTGGCTGTCCCGCATCACACGTCCCCCTTCGCCGAAACGGCTTTCCCAGGCCAGTGTGGAGCGGATGGGGCGCACTGGCGAGAGGGCGTGGATCAGCCCGGGGTCGCATGCGCGGGCGCACAGGCGTTCACGCGGACGCGTGGACGACGTTCCCGTATGCCGCCTTCCCGGCGCACCGCGCACCGCGTGCCGCGTGTGGCGTGCCGCGTGCGTCGATCGTGGCGGCCGTGGCGGCCGTGGCGGTCGGGGGGCCGTGGGGGCCGTGGCGGACGGAGGGTCAGATCAGGTTCGTACGAGGGCTCCTGGTGCCGGTGCGCAGCAGGGCGGCGCCGGCGGGAGCCAGGGTGTGCAGGACGGACTGCCCCTGGCGGTGGCTGACGATGAGGCCCGCGTCGCGCAGGACGGTGGTGTGGCGGGTGGCGGCGGCCGCCGAGACCCCCGCGGCACGGGCGAGTTCACCGGTCGTGGCGCCGGTCACGGTCGCCTGGAGGATGACGGCGCGGGTCGCGCCGAGGAGGGCGGAGAGCGGGGCCCGTGCCTGCCGGGCCTCGGCGTCGTCGGCGCGGGGAGCCCGGTGGCGCAGCGGATAGGCGAGGACGGGCGGAAGACCGGAATCGGCCAGCGACACCGGGCCACCCCAGCAGAAGTACGACGGCACGAGCGTGAGGCCCCGCCCCCGTAAGTGCAGATCACGGTCCTCGGCGGCGTACTCCACCGACAGCGTGGGGGGTTGCCAGCGCATGTACGGTCCCAGCCCGGCCAGGAGCCCGTGGACGCCGCCCTCCAGCAGGGCGCGGGCGCGGAGGGAGCGGTCGGCGTCGACGTGCGCCTGGATGCGCTCGCCGTGGGGGTGGATGGCGGTGTCGTAGTAGGTCCGCATCGTGTGGACGAACTCCTTGCGCTCCCGGCTGTCCGCCAGCCCCCGGGACCACGCGGGCGCACCGCTCACCCGGTCCAGGATGGCCAGTTCCCGCAGGACCCGTCGACGGGGAATGCCGAGGACCGCTTCCAGACCCGCCTCCAGGCCCTCGGATGATTCACCCGGTGTCAGGAAATCCGGGAAATAGGCGCCACGCGGGTAAAGGGGCAGCAATACATTGCGGACGGCGGGTGCGAGCCCTTTCTCGTGCAGATCCGCGCGGGCGGTCCGATGCCAGTCCGCGTAGGACCACAGGCCCCGACGACTTTGGAAGCGGAGGAGGCTGAAAAAGATCTCCCAGAGCGGATCAGGTCGGGACGCGACCTGGACGCGTGCGAGATCGGCGTCCGTGAAGTGTATGCGGAGCATTCAATTCCCGTCGTGGAACTGGGCTTTTACGCTCAGGCGCAAGATTATTTCGATGCGGCGGGGAGGCTGACAAGGTGCGCACAGAGCCCGATACGGATCGGCCGAAAACCAATCCGGAAGGGACCGTGGCATCCCGTACGGCAATAGCTCCGGGTGCCGCCCTACGACCCCAAGGGGGAACGAATGCGACCGAATGTCATGGGCCGGACGCTTGTCAGCCTCACCGCCGTCGTCGGAATCGCCGCCGGGAGCCTGGCCGGTGCGAGCGCCGGCTTCGCGGCGTCCGGGTCGGCTCCGCGACAGGCGGTGACAGCCGACGCCACGGTTCTCGCGGTGGTCAACCTCGGCCTGAGCACCAACCAGGCCAAGGGTGTCCAGCGCTGGCTGAGGGCCGAGTGGGGCTACAACGACTCGATCGACGGCCAGTTGGGCACGGACAGCTGGAAGGCGTTCCAGCGTCACCTCAAGGCGCACCACGGCTACGGGGGGTCCATCGACGGGATCGTCGGCAGCGGCACGGTGAGCGCGCTGCAACGCTTCCTGAAGAACAACGGCTGGGGTTACGCCGGCGAGATCGACGGCCGGGCCGGGTCCCAGACCCAGGCGGCGTTCAAGACCTTCGCCAACTGGTGTGTGAACACCTACTAGTGTCCTGGTCCCGAGCCGAGCGGCGCACCCCGGCCTCGCCGGGCCGCGCGCCGCTCGGTGGGGGCAGTCACCCGACCCGGGGAGAAGCCATGCGCCCACGCACGCACCGCCCAGAGCGCCTCCGTATCGCCGCGATCGCCGCAGTGGTCGCCGGCACGCTCCTGACCGGGACGCCCGTGGCGAGCGCCGCGCCGTCCGAGCCGCACTGCGACCACATCGACGACTCCGCCCGGCCCACGGTCCGCCCGGGCGACGTGAGCCCCGCGGTGCGTCAGGTGCAGTGCCTCGTCAACCAGTACAGCGGCTACCCCCGTTGGCTGGAGGAGGACGGGACCTACGGCCCGAGGACCCAGGACGGCGTCCGCTGGGTACAGAACTGCAACGGGACCACGGGCGGTCCCGACGGCATCGTCGGCCCCAGCACCTGGTCCCGGCTCTACACCCCCAAGCCGGAGTGCGCCTTCCCAAGCGCCACCGCGGAACACGCGGAACAGACGCGGCAGTCGGCACACGACGCCTGAGACGGACAGGGAGAAGCGCAAGATGAGGCACTCGGACTCCACGGGCTCCCGAAGCGGACGGCAGGGGACCTCCCCGGCCTCCCCCCTGCCCCGGCGTGCGTTCCTGACGGCACTCGGAGCCACCGCCGCCACGGCCGCGGTCATCGGCCCGTCGCCGGCGGCGGCCGCCACGGCGGCCCCGTACACGCTGCTGTCCCGCAGGGACTGGGGCGCGGACGAGACACTGCGCTTCGCGGCCGACGGCAGGGAACTCTGGCCGCCCGAGTACCACCCGGTCCAGACGCTCACCGTCCACCACACCGCCGACGGCAGCACCGACCCGGACCCGGCCGCCCGGGTGCGCGCGATCTACCGCGAGGAGGCGGTCGGCGCCGACGACTACGGGGACATCGGCTACAACTACCTGATCGACGAGAACGGCAGGGTGTACGAGGGACGCTGGTCCGGCACCGACGGCACGCCCGCCCACGACGCCGCGGGGCGCCTCGTCACCGGGGCACACGTACGGGGCTACAACGCCGGGAACGTCGGCATCGCGCTGCTGGGCACGCTCACCGACCGGCCCGCGTCCGCCGCCGCCCGCGCCACGCTGGTCCGGCTGCTCGCCGAACTCGCCGAGCGCCACTCGATCGATCCCCTGGGCAAGGTGGCCTACCGCAACCCCGTCAGCGGCGTCGGCCGGGTCGCGCCCGCGATCGGCGGGCACCGTCACTGGGCGAACACCGACTGCCCCGGCTCGCTGTACACCGCCATGCCCTCCCTCCGCGAGGAGGTCGCGGCGCTGATGACCGGGTGACCCGGCACCAGGGGGCCGTTGTGGAGGTCCCGCACAGCACCCCCTGGCCCCCGTGCCGCGCGGGCGGCGGTCCGGTGGGTGCGCAAGGATGGAGGTATGTCCAATCGACTCGCCCAGTCCACGTCCCCGTACCTCCTTCAGCACGCGGACAACCCTGTCGACTGGTGGCCCTGGGAGCCGGCCGCGTTCGAGGAGGCCCGGCGGCGCGGCGTCCCCGTCCTGCTGAGCGTGGGCTACAGCTCCTGCCACTGGTGCCACGTCATGGCCCACGAGTCCTTCGAGGACGACGACACCGCCGCCTACCTCAACGCCCACTTCGTCAACGTCAAGGTCGACCGAGAGGAGCGGCCCGACGTCGACGCCGTGTACATGGAGGCGGTGCAGGCGGCCACCGGGCACGGCGGCTGGCCCATGACCGTGTTCCTCACCCCGGACGCGGAGCCCTTCTACTTCGGTACGTACTTCCCGCCGGCGCCCCGCCACGGCATGCCCTCCTTCCGGCAGGTGCTGGAGGGCGTGCGGGCGGCCTGGACGGACCGGCGGGACGAGGTCGCCGAGGTCGCCGGGAAGATCGCCCGGGACCTGGCCGGCCGGGAGCTGAAGTTCGGCGCCGTGGAGGTGCCCGGCGAGCAGGACCTCGCCCAGGCGCTGCTCGGCCTCACCCGCGAGTACGACGCCTCCCACGGCGGCTTCGGCGGGGCGCCGAAGTTCCCGCCGTCCATGGTGATCGAGTTCCTGCTGCGGCACGCCGCCCGCACCGGCTCCGAGGGCGCCCTGGAGATGGCGCGGGACACCTGCGAGCGCATGGCCCGCGGCGGCATCTACGACCAGCTCGGCGGCGGCTTCGCCCGCTACTCCGTGGACCGCGAGTGGGTCGTGCCGCACTTCGAGAGGATGCTGTACGACAACGCCCTGCTCTGCCGGGTCTACGCCCACCTCTGGCGGGCCACCGGCTCCGAGCCGGCCCGGCGGGTCGCGCTGGAGACCGCCGACTTCATGGTCCGGGAGTTGCGCACCTCCGAGGGCGGGTTCGCCTCCGCGCTGGACGCCGACAGCGACGACGGGACCGGCCGGTCCGTCGAGGGCGCCTTCTACGTGTGGACCCCGGAGCAGCTGACCGAGGTGCTGGGGGAGGAGGACGGGCGGCTCGCCGCCCAGTACTTCGGCGTCACCGAGGAGGGCACCTTCGAGCACGGCGCCTCCGTCCTGCAACTCCCTCAGCAAGAGGGCGTGTTCGACGCCGAGCGGATCGCGTCGGTCAAGGAGCGGCTCCTGCGCGCCCGCGCGGAGCGCCCCGCCCCCGGCCGGGACGACAAGGTCGTCGCCGCCTGGAACGGGCTCGCCGTCGCCGCGCTGGCCGAGACCGGCGCCTACTTCGACCGGCCCGACCTCGTGGACGCCGCCATCACCGCCGCCGACCTCCTGGTACGGCTGCACCTGGACGAGAAGGCGCGGCTCGCCCGTACCAGCAGGGACGGGCAAGCCGGGGCCCACGCGGGCGTGCTGGAGGACTACGCGGACGTCGCCGAGGGGTTCCTGGCGCTCGCCTCCGTGACCGGTGAGGGGGTGTGGCTGGAGTTCGCGGGGTTCCTGCTCGACCATGTGCTCGACCGGTTCGTCGACGAGGAGTCGGGCGCGCTGTACGACACGGCGGCCGACGCCGAGAAGCTCATCCGGCGGCCCCAGGACCCCACCGACAACGCCGTCCCCTCGGGGTGGAGCGCGGCGGCCGGGGCGCTGCTCGGGTATGCCGCCCACACCGGGTCCGAGCCCCATCGGACCGCCGCCGAGCGGGCGTTGGGCGTGGTGAAGGCGCTCGGGCCGCGGGCGCCGAGGTTCACCGGCTGGGGGCTCGCCACCGCGGAGGCCCTGCTCGACGGGCCCCGTGAGGTCGCGATCGTCGGACCGGACGGTGATCCGCGAACGAGGGAGCTGCACCGCACGGCCCTGCTCGGCACGGCGCCGGGCGCGGTCGTCGCCGTGGGGTCCGAGGGCAGTGACGAGCTGCCGCTGCTCGCCGACCGTCCGCTCGTCGGCGGCGCACCGGCGGCGTACGTCTGCCGTGACTTCACCTGTGACGCGCCCACGACGGACACCGACCGTCTTCGTACGGCCCTTCGAACAGCACTGAACGGCTGAAAAACGCCCCTGACGTGCGGGGACGAGACCGAACAACTGGCTGGAATTGGGCGAGTGTTCGGACTCGTCCGTTTGTGGTGTCTGTCGTTCGGAAACACGCTATTTATCGGAAGGGTCCACGGGATTCACAGTTTCCCCCTAGTCTTCTGCACTGGTACGCGGCCGGAGTGACACCCCGTCAGGGGTGTGAACTCCGGTCGTGGCAGGGGGATTTGGGATCTGGGGGGATCTTTCTTGCTGACGTCAGTCTTCATCGCCGTCGTCTCGCTGGCCTTGTTCTGGATGGCGGCCTTCACCCTGTGGTGGCAGATGCACGCGTGGCGCACGCCCGAGGTGCTCGCCTCCACCCGGTTCAGCAGACCCGACGGGGACGAACATGTGTCCTTCTCGTTGCTGCTGCCCGCACGCCATGAACAAGCCGTGCTCGACCACACCATCCAACGACTACTTGAATCCAGCCACGACGACTTCGAGATCATCGTGATCGTCGGCCACGACGATCCGGAGACCACGGCGGTCGCCCGAGCGGCCGAGGCCCGCGATCCGCGCGTCCGCGTCGTCGTCGACCACCATGAGAAGAAGAACAAGCCGAAAGCGATGAACACGGCGTTGCCGCACTGCCGCGGTGACGTCGTCGGTGTCTTCGACGCCGAGGACCAGGTCCACCCGGAGCTGCTGTCCCACGTCGACCACGCCTTCCGCACCACCGGCGCGGACGTCGTCCAGGGCGGGGTGCAGCTGATCAACTTCCACTCCAGCTGGTACAGCCTGCGCAACTGCCTGGAGTACTTCTTCTGGTTCCGCTCCCGACTGCATCTGCACGCGCAGAAAGGGTTCATCCCGCTCGGGGGCAACACCGTCTTCGTCCGCACCGGAGTGCTGCGCGACGCCGGCGGCTGGGACCCCGACTGCCTCGCCGAGGACTGCGACCTCGGCGTCCGCCTCTCCAGCGTCGGCAAGAAGGTCGTCGTCGCCTACGACTCCGACATGGTCACCCGCGAGGAGACCCCCGGCAGCCTGATGTCGCTGATGAAGCAGCGCACCCGCTGGAACCAGGGCTTCCTCCAGGTCTACCGCAAGCGGGATTGGAAGCAGCTCCCCGGATTCCGGCAGCGGTTGCTCGCCCGCTACACCCTCATGACGCCGTACCTCCAGGCCGTCTCCGGTGTGATCATCCCGCTGAACGTGGCCATCGCGCTCTTCCTCGACGTGCCCGTCGGCATCGCCTTCATCACCTTCCTGCCGGCCGTCACCGCGCTCGTGACCTTCGTGTTCGAGGTCGTCGGACTGCACGACTTCGGCAAGCAGTACGGCCTGCGCGTCCGGTTCTCCCACTACGTCAAGCTCATCGTGGGCGGCCCCTTCTACCAGGTGCTCCTCGCCCTCGCCGCCGTCCGAGCCGTCTGGCGCGAACAACGCGGCCGCAACGACTGGGAGTTGACCAGCCATGTCGGCGCACATCTCGCGAACGTGAACCGAGAGGACGTTCCTGCGTGACCTCCACACTTCCCGCGGAGACCAAGACGGAAGTCAAGGTCCCCGCGCAGCGGACAGCTGCGCCCACAACCCGTTCGGCCGGTCGAACAACTCCTTCCGCCTCGCCCGGCCGCCTGCGCGACGCGCGCCCCGACCTGCTCCTGTGCGGACTCCTCCTCGTGGGGATCATGATCGTGCAGGGCTGGAACATCGCCGACTACCCAACCCTCAGCGACGACGAGGGCACCTACCTCGCCCAGGCCTGGGCGGTGCAGGAAGGCAGAGGACTCGCCCACTACACCTACTGGTACGACCACCCGCCCCTCGGCTGGATCCAGATCGCCGTCCTGACCTGGATCCCCGCCCAGCTCGCCCCCGAGTCCATGACCGTCGGCTCGATGCGCGCGGTGATGCTGCTGGTCAGCGCCGTCAGCGCGATCCTCGTCTACGTCCTCGGCCGCCGTCTGTCGCTGCCCCGCTGGGCCGCCGGCCTCGGCATGGCCCTCTTCGGACTCTCCCCGCTGTCCGTCGTCCTCCAGCGGGAGATCTTCCTCGACAACCTCGCGGTCATGTGGACGCTGCTCGCGTTCTGCCTCGCAGCCTCCCCGAGCCGTCACCTCTGGCACCACTTCGGCGCGGGCATCGCCGCCGCAGCGGCCGTCCTCACCAAGGAGACGATGCTCCTCGTCCTGCCCGCCGTGCTGCTGACCATGTGGCGGCACAGCCACCGGGACACCCGCAAGTTCGCCCTCACCGGCGCCATCACCGCCTGCACCCTGATCGGCGTCTCGTACCCGCTGTTCGCGCTCCTCAAGGGAGAGCTGTTCCCCGGCGCCGGCCATGTCTCCCTCTGGGACGGCATCGTCTACCAGATGAGCCGCCCCGGCTCCGGCTTCATCCTCACCGAGGGCACCGGCTCGTACGGCGTCCTGCGGTCCTGGCTCTACTACGACCGCGTCCTGCCCCTCGGCGGACTCGCCGGAGCCCTGCTGCTCCTGGTCACCTGGCGCTGGTCGGTGACGGCCCGCGCCCTCGCCGGACCCGCCCTCGCCGTCGCGATCCTCGCCGGCATGGCCCTGCGCCCCGGCTATCTGCCCGCGATGTACGTCATCCAGGCGCTGCCCTTCCTCGCCCTGGTCCTCGCGGGCGGCGCCGCGAGCGTCACCCACGGGGTCCTGCGCCGCCGACGGAGCGCCACCGAGAGGCGCCCGCTGACCTGGACGCGGTACGCGGTCGCCGTCGCCCTCGCCGCCGCGGCCGCCCTGTACGTCGTCCCCCGCTGGTACGACGGCAACCGCACCGCCATGACGTTCGACGCCAACGCCCCCTACCAGCAGGCCGCGAAGTGGCTCGGCAGCGAGGTCGAGGACCCCGGCCGCACCCGGGTCCTCGTCGACGACGCGCTCTGGCTCGACCTCGTCCACGAGGGCTACCAACCGGGCCTCGGCGTCATCTGGTTCTACAAGGCCGACCTCGACCCGGCGGTCACGAAGACGATGCCGCGCGGCTGGCGCGACCTCGACTACGTGGTCGCCTCCCCGACGGTACGGCGCGACGCGGTCGACCTGCCCAACGTGAGGGCCGCCATGGAGAACTCGACACCGGTCGCCACCTTCGGCACCGGCGAGGACCGCATCGAGATCCGCAGGATCCAGGCCGCGGGAGGCGACCGATGAGCAGCGGTTACGAGTCCATCGTCCCCGAGGAGCTGGGCGATCCGGCGGTGCGCGGCGCCGAGGTGCCCGAGCCCGGGGCCGTCACCATCGTCGTCCCCACGTTCAACGAGTCCGCCAACGTCCGGGAGCTGCTCCACCAGATCACCGAGACGGTGCCCTCCCGGCTGCCGTGCGAGGTCGTCTTCGTGGACGACTCGACCGACGACACCCCCGACGTCATCAACGAGGCCGCGCAGGACTGCCCGTTCCCGGTGACCGTCCTGCACCGCGACCGCCCGACGGGAGGGCTCGGTGGCGCCGTCGTCGAGGGCATGAAGGCCGCGACCTCCGACTGGATCGTCGTCATGGACGGCGACCTCCAGCACCCGCCCTCCCTCGTGCCCGAGCTGGTCGCGACGGGGGAGCGGTCGTCGGCGGGCCTCGTCGTCGCCTCCCGCTACATCAAGGGCGGCAGCCGCGCCGGGCTCGCCGGAAGCTACCGCGTCGCCGTCTCCCGGGGCGCGACCTGGCTCACCAAGTCGCTGTTCCCGCGCCGGCTGCACGGCATCAGCGACCCGATGAGCGGTTTCTTCGCGATCCGCCGCAGCGTCGTCACCGCGGAGACCCTCCAGCCCCTCGGCTACAAGATCCTCCTCGAACTGGCCGTGCGCAGCCGCCCCCGCCGGGTCACCGAGGTGCCCTTCGTCTTCCAGGACCGCTTCGCCGGCGAGTCCAAGTCGACCGCCAAGGAGGGCTTCCGGTTCCTGCGCCACCTGGCGGGCCTGCGCACCGCGTCCCCGCTGGCCCGCATGATCGTCTTCGGTCTGATCGGTGTCACCGGCTTCCTGCCGAATTTGGCCGGCCTGTACGCGCTGACCTCGGCCGGCATGCACTACGTGCCCGCCGAGATCCTCGCCAACCAGCTCGGGGTGCTCTGGAACTTCTTCCTCATCGAGCACCTGTGCTTCCGCGAGCGACGGGCGCACCGCAGGGGCTGGGACCGCCTCGGCCGGTTCGCGGTCCTCGCCAACGCCGACCTGGTGCTGCGGATCCCGCTGATCGCCCTGTTCGTCGGCCAGTTCGGCATGGGGGCGCTGCCCGCCACCGCGCTCGCCCTGGTGACGACGTTCGTCCTGCGCTTCGCGGGCACGGAAGCGCTCATCTACCTGCCCCGCAGGAAGCCCCGCCGTGGGGAGCGCGGCGGGGAGCAGAAGGCCAACGGGGGGCCCGGTTCGGCCGTGAGCACGGAGGCCGAGCGGCGGTCGGGGTCGGCCGAGTCCGCAAGGAGAACACGATGACGAGCCCTCTCAAGAGCCGTACGAGAACCCGAACAGGGCACAGACCCAGACGCAGGACGGCCCTGCTGGCCGTGGGCGCCCTCGCCTCGGGCCTCCTCCTCGTCTCACCCCAGTCGGCGTCCGCCGCGAACCTCGTCCAGAACCCCGGCTTCGAGACGGCGGGCCCACCGGGCGCGGCCGACATGCCGTACTGCTGGGAGAAGTCCGGCTGGGGCGACAACGACTTCAGCTTCACCACGGTCGCGGACGCCCACTCCGGCACCAAGGCCATGAAGGTCGAACTGACCCGCCGGGTCTCGGGCGACCGCAAGGCGCTGATCACCGAGTCGGCGGCCTGCGCCCCGTCGGTCTCGGTGGGCAAGCAGTACGACCTGGGCCTCTGGTACAAGTCGACGACGCCGGACACGTCCCTCACCCTCTTCCGGCACGACACCACCGCCGGCTGGCAGTACTGGACCGACCTGAAGACCCTGGACATGGCGGGCACCTGGACGCGGGCGTCGGTCCGCACACCCGAGGTGCCCGCGGGCACCGACCGCATCACCTGGGGTGTCTCCGTCTACGGCACCGGCTCGGTCACCACCGACGACTACACGATGGACCAGGTCGCCGACCCCGTCCCGGAACCCGAGTGCACCGGCACACCGGCGGAGTGCGCGAACGGCCGCTGGGACGTCCTGCCCACCCAGAACCCCGTGCGCTCCATGCACTCCGTCGTCCTCAACAACGGCAAGGTGCTGCTGATCGCCGGCTCCGGCAACAGCGAGGAGATGTTCGAGGCGGGCACGTTCACCTCGGCGGTCTACGACCCGAAGAAGGGCACGTACAAGCAGATCCCGACGCCCGACGACATGTTCTGCGCGGGCCACGTCCAGCTCGACGACGGCCGTGTGCTCGTCATGAGCGGCAACAAGGCGTACCCGGTGGCGGGCGGGCACGGCTACGAGGGCTACAAGGACTCGTACGTCTTCGACCCGGTCACCGAGACGTACAGCAAGACCAACGACATGAACGACGGCCACTGGTACCCGTCGGCGACGATCCTCGGCAACGGTGACGTCATCTCGTTCGGCGGTCTGCGTGAGGACTCCACGGGTTCGGTGACGGCCGAACTGTGGTCGGACGCCGAGCAGAAGTGGCTCGAACTCTGGAAGGTCAACCAGACCTGGTCGTACTGGGGCCTGTACCCGTCGATGATCCTCATGCAGGACGGCCGCCTCTTCTACTCGGGCAGCCATGTCTTCGGCAACAACATCCCCGGTACGGGTTCGGCGATCTACGACTACGGCGCGAACACGGTCACGTCCGTGTCCGGGCTCCAGAGGAAGGACGAACGCGACCAGTCCGCGAGCGTGCTCCTGCCTCCCGCCCAGGACCAGAGGGTCCTCACGCTCGGCGGCGGCAACATCGAGTCGAACCCGGTGGCGAACCGTCTGACGGACATCATCGACCTCAAGTCCCCGAACCCGGCGTACGTCGCCGGACCGCCGATCCCGCAGGGCACGGTGGACCTCGGCGCCGGCAAGGTCGCCCAGACGGGCGACCAGGGCAAGATGTACGTCTCCGCTGTCCTGCTGCCCGACGGCAAGGTCCTGGAGACGGGCGGCGGCCTCCACAACCGCGCCAACCCGGTCTTCGAGGCGTCGCTCTACGACCCGGCGACCAACACGTTCGACCCGGTCGCGGCGGACCCCGAGGCCCGCGGCTACCACTCCTCGGCGTTCCTGCTCCCCGACGGCCGCGTCATGGCCACGGGCGACAACCCCGGCAACGGCTCCTGGAACCACAACGTGTCGATCTACACGCCGCCGTACCTCCTGAAGGGCGCCCGCCCGAAGATCACGTCGGTGATCGACAAGGAGTGGGTGTACGGGGACACGCAGCGCATCACGGTGGACCGCCCGATCGCGAAGGCGGAACTGATCCGCCCCGCCGCGGTGACGCACTCCTCCGACCCGAACCAGCGCTATGTGGACCTGCCGCTGTCGGTCGACGGCAACAACGTCGACCTGAACGTGACGAGCAACCCGAACCTGGCCCCGCCGGGCTGGTACATGCTCTTCGCGGTCGACGCGAACGGCGTCCCGTCGGTGGCGGAATGGGTCCATCTGCAAGGCCCGTCGGCCCTCGCGAAGGCCTCGGACGATGCCCCCTCCGCGCACGTCCACGACTTCGCGGACGGCCTGAAGGGCAAGACCACGGGCCCGGGGAAGAAGACGAAGTCGAAGCAGGTGAGCCCCACACTCGCCGGCTGCGACCGCCACTACGGCTCCGCGAACGTGTGCGTCCCGACGGCCTTCCCGGCCGAGGTGAAGCCGACGACGGCGTCCCGCTGCGCCTGGCTGAAGGACAACGACTACGGCCGCCTGAAGCTGAACGGCAAGGACGACCCACTGCGCCTGGACCGCAACGGTGACGGGCTGGCGTGCGGGAAGGGGGATGCGAGGCGGGGCTGAGGACGCCACGCGACTGCTGGTCGACGGCCCTGTATCCGACGGTACTTCGTCGGATGCGGGGCCGCCGGTGCGCTCTGCGAGGCGCCGCCGATGGCCTCTGTAGCCTGGCCTCGGTTGTACATCGGGGGGAGTTGGCTGTGGGAAACATGCTGTCCGTGGCCGTTGGGGCCGGTTTCGGGCTCATAGGGGTCGTGTTCGGTTCTTGGTTCACTGCGCGCCGTCAGGACCGGATGTGGCTGCGCGAACAGAAGCTCAAAGCCGGGATCGGCTTCAACACGGCTGTAGTTCAGCTACTCGACTTCCTGAAGGAAACCCAGCTGGCTGAAGACGGTCCCGGAGCCAACGAGTTGGCGAACCGGATGCAGGAAGCGCGGTCAGCCCTCTACCTGCTCTGCGCCAGTGACACCGTCGACCTCGCCGACGCTCTCGCGCGTCGGGTCTGGAGCACCCGGCCCACCGACGGCAGGGACGATCGCAAGGCCGAGTTCCGAGAGACGTTGGACCTCCTGCATCGCTTCACCCAGCAGCTCAGGCAAGAGATAGCCAGATCGTAGGCTCGACGCGATCGATGACGTCGGCGAGGTGGCTGCGGACAGCGGAGGAAACCGCGGCCGGCCGAGGAGACGTCGCTGGTCAGGGCAACCCATAGACGGCCGGCCGCGGGGTCTTGCGGGGATCAGCCCAGGCGCTCGACCAGGGCCTGGTACTCGTCCCACAGTTCCTTCGGCGTGTGGTCACCGAAGGTGTTGAGGTGGTCGGGGACGAGCGCCGCCTCCTCCCGCCACACCTCCTTGTCGACGGTCAGCAGGAAGTCCAGGTCGGAGGAGGACAGGTCCAGTCCGGCCGTGTCCAGCGCGGACGCCGTCGGCAGGATGCCGATCGGGGTCTCCACACCCTCCGCCTTGCCGTCCAGCCGCTCCACGATCCACTTCAGGACGCGGCTGTTCTCACCGAAGCCCGGCCAGACGAACTTGCCCTGGTCGTCCTTGCGGAACCAGTTGACGTAGTAGATCTTCGGCAGCTTCGACTGGTCCTTGTCCTTGGCCACGTCGATCCAGTGGGCCATGTAGTCGCCCATGTTGTAGCCGCAGAACGGCAGCATCGCGAACGGGTCGCGACGCAGTTCGCCGACCTTGCCCTCGGCCGCCGCCGTCTTCTCGGACGCCACGTTCGCGCCGAGGAAGACACCGTGGTTCCAGTCGAAGGACTCCGTCACCAGCGGTACCGCCGTGGCGCGGCGCCCACCGAAGAGGATCGCCGAGATCGGCACCCCCTTGGGGTCCTCCCACTCGGGCGCGATGATCGGGCACTGCGCCGCGGGCACCGTGAAGCGGGCGTTGGGGTGGGCGGCCGGGGTCTCGGACGCCGGCGTCCACTCGTTGCCCTTCCAGTCCGTGAGGTGCTCCGGGGTCTCCTGCGTCATCCCCTCCCACCAGATGTCGCCGTCGTCCGTCAGCGCGACGTTGGTGAAGACCGAGTTGCCCCAGAGCGTCTTCATCGCGTTGGCGTTGGTGTGCTCGCCGGTGCCGGGGGCGACGCCGAAGAACCCGGCCTCGGGGTTGATCGCGTAGAGCCGGCCGTCCTCGCCGAACCGCATCCACGCGATGTCGTCGCCGATCGTCTCGACCGTCCAGCCGGAGATCGTCGGCTCCAGCATCGCGAGGTTCGTCTTGCCGCACGCCGACGGGAACGCCGCCGCCACGTACTTCGACTCACCCTGCGGGGGCGTGAGCTTGAGGATCAGCATGTGCTCCGCGAGCCAGCCCTCGTCGCGGGCCATGACGGAGGCGATGCGCAGGGCGTAGCACTTCTTGCCCAGCAGCGCGTTGCCGCCGTAGCCGGAGCCGTACGACCAGATCTCGCGGCTCTCCGGGAAGTGGGAGATGTACTTGGTGCTGTTGCAGGGCCAGGGGACGTCCGCCTGGCCGGGCTCCAGCGGGGCGCCGAGGGTGTGCACGGCCTTCACGAAGAAGCCCTCGGAGCCCAGCTCGTCCAGCACCGGCTGCCCCATGCGCGTCATCGTGCGCATCGAGACGGCGACGTACGCGGAGTCCGTGATCTCGACGCCGATCGCGGAGAGCGGCGAGCCGAGGGGGCCCATGCAGAACGGGACGACGTACATCGTCCGGCCGCGCATCGAGCCGCGGAACAGGCCCTTCTCACCCTGGAAGACGTCCCGCATCTCGGCGGGGGCCTTCCAGTGGTTGGTCGGACCCGCGTCCTCCTCCTTCTCCGAGCAGATGAACGTACGGTCCTCGACCCGGGCGACATCGGTCGGGTCGGAGGCCGCGTAGTAGGAGTTCGGGCGTTTGATGGCGTCGAGTTTCCGGAAGGTGCCCTTCTCGACGAGCTCCTCGCACAGGCGCTCGTACTCGGCCTCGGATCCGTCACACCAGACCACGTTGTCCGGCTGGGTCAGTTCGGCGATCTCGTTCACCCAGGAGATCAGTTCTCGGTGGGTGGTGGGGACGGTTGACGGGGGAGCCGCGATGTCGCGCGCCACGATTGCTCCTAAATGAGGGATTTTTTGTTGGAGGCCCCGTGGGGGCTGCGGCCCGGATGCTTCACGGGTTGGATCTTTGGGCGCTCATCCGGTGCCGACCGCACTCATTTGATCATCCGACGAGAGTGCCCATATGTCCAGAGGGCCTCACGCGTGAGCACAGTGAGCATCGCCACTCATACGTTCCGCTCGCGAGGTTTCCGTGGGTCACCACTCCTTCACCGTGGGTGTCCGGGGATTCGCCCGGGTATCCCCGATCCGGCGTTCGCGTGAGAGGATGGCCACTTCCGGGCGCTCGAACGGCCCGCACCGCCCCGCAAGTTACGGCTCCGTAGGTACGATGCCGGACATGACTGCGCCCGTCCCCGACGCGCCCACGGAGACGCCGGCCGACCGCCGCCGTCCGGACGCGCGTTCCTTGCCGCACCAGATCGCCCACCAGATCAGTCACCAGATCTCGGACGAACTCCATGAGATAAAGCCCAAGCTGCGCGGCTGGCTGCACCTCGGCATGTTCCCGGCCGCGCTCGTCGCCGGCCTGGTGCTCACCGCGCTCGCGGACTCGACCCGGGGGCGCATCGCCTGCGGCATCTACGCCCTCACGGCCTGCCTGCTGTTCGGAGTGAGCGCGCTGTACCACCGGGGCAACTGGAGTCCCCGCATGGACGGCATCCTGCGCCGGCTCGACCACGCGAACATCTTCCTGATCATCGCGGGTACCTACACGCCCCTGACCATGCTGCTCCTGCCCGGGGCCAAGGGACAGTGGCTGCTGTGGGGCATCTGGGGCGCGGCGCTCGCGGGGATCGCCTTCCGGGTCTTCTGGGTCGGCGCCCCGCGGTGGCTCTACACGCCCTGCTACATCGCGATGGGCTGGGCCGCGGTCTTCTTCCTGCCCGACTTCATGCGTACCGGCGGCATCGCCGTCCTGGTCCTCGTGGTGGTCGGCGGCCTCCTCTACAGCGCCGGCGGTGTGATCTACGGCATCAAGAAGCCGAACCCCTCCCCGAGGTGGTTCGGCTTCCACGAGGTCTTCCACTCGCTGACGCTCGCCGCGTTCGTGGTGCACTACGTCGGCATCTCACTGGTGGCGTACCAGCACGCGTAGCGGATCGGACGAACAGGTGCGCGTGGCGGATCGGGCCACGCCCGCTCCTGCTCCGCGCTCCCTCCTCGACGGCCACGGCTTCCCGCCGTGGCCGTTTCGCCGGAGGCCGGTGCCCGAGAATGAGCCGTATGAGCCCCGCGCGCACGACTCCCCCCACCGAGGGCCCCCAGCTGGGACTCCGTGAACGGAAGAAGATCAAGACCCGGACGGCGATCCGCGACGCGACCTACGCCTTGATCAAGGAACAGGGCTACGACGCCACCACGATCGAGCAGATCGCGGACCGCGCCGAGGTCTCGCCGTCCACGGTCTTCCGCTACTTCCCCACCAAGGAGGACATCGTCGTCACCGACGAGTACGACCCGGTCCTCCTGGCGGAACTCGCCGGGCGGCCGGTGGACGAGCCATGGGTCGACTCACTGCGGCACGTCACGAGGAAGGCCCTCCGCTTCGGGCTGGAGCGGGAGCCGGAGATCACCCGGCTGCGGGCCCGTCTGATGGTCACCGTCCCCGCGGTACGGGGCCGCATGGTGGAGAGCATGGCCGTCACCGGCCGGCAGATCGCCGAGGCCGTCTCCACCCGCACCGGCCTCCACCGGGACAGCCTGGAGGTGCGGGTCTTCACGATGTCCCTCGTCGGCGGACTCGCGGAGATCACCCTCTACTGGGCCGAGAACGACTTCCGCGACGACCCCGCCGACCTCGTCGACCGTGCCCTCGCCGTCCTGGAACACGGCCTCGCTCCCCAAAAACCCTGAGGTCACCCGCCCTCCGCCATGCCATCCTGACCAGGTGAACGGTCCCGAGATCCACGTCGAAGTCGCTCCCGAGCTGGCCCTGTTCGTGCCGCACCACCGCCGCGGGGGCGCGACCGCCCTCGCCACGGACGGAGTCTCCACGCTCGGCCATGTCGTCGAGTCGCTGGGCGTCCCGCTGACGGAGGTCGGGGCGCTGGTCGTGGACGGCCGTGAGGTGCCGGTGTCGCATGTGCCGGCGGCCGGCGAGTCCGTCACCGTACGCCCGGTCGAGCGCCCCCAGCGGGTGCCGGGCGCCCCGCTCCGCTTCCTCCTGGACGTCCACCTCGGCACGCTCGCGCGGCGGCTCCGGCTGCTGGGCGTCGACACGGCGTACGAGTCGACCGACATCGGCGACCCGGCGCTCGCCACGCGGTCCGCCGCCGAGCGGCGTGTGATGCTCAGCCGCGACCGGGGGCTGCTGCGGCGGCGGGAGCTGTGGGCGGGGGCGTACGTCTACAGCACACAGCCGGACGAGCAACTGAGCGACGTACTGGACCGTTTCGCGCCTGAGCTGCGGCCGTGGACCCGCTGCACCGCCTGCAACGGACTGCTGAGGCCGGCCACGAAGGAAGAGGTCGCCGACCGCCTGGAGCACGGCACGCAGCGGTCGTACGACGTGTTCGCGCAGTGCGGCGACTGCGGGCGCGCGTACTGGAAGGGCGCGCACCACGAGCAGTTGGAGGCGATCGTGCGGGAGGCGTTGAGGACGCGTACCCAGGCGGGTTGAGTACGGAAGCCGATCACAGGGGCTCGCAGGGCCCGTTGAATCGGGGCATGAACACCGGATCCCCGACCACGGACGAGCCCGCCCCCGGCAGCGCGCCGCACCCCGCCGCCCAGGACCCCCACCGACCATCAGCCTGTGGGCGGGCCTGGGCCTCGTCCTTGGGGAGGGCTGCTCGACCGTCCCCGACGGTGTGCTCCAGCCCTCTTCGTCAGCGGGGTGTGAGGACCATTTCCTTGGCTCGGCGGTACTCCTCGTCGGTGATGTCGCCCTTGGCCCGGATCTCGGAGAGCTTGGCGAGTTGCTCCGCCTCGTCGGCGGGGCCGGCGGTGCCGACGGTGTCGCGGACGTACTGGTCCGTCTCCCGCAGTTTGGCCCGGACGTGGTCCTGTTCACGCCGGCCCATGTCCTTGCCCCGGGCGACGACGTAGACGAAGACGCCGAGGAACGGCAGGACGAGCGCGAAGACCAGCCAGCCCGTCTTGGCCCAGCCGCTCAGTCCGTCGTCCCGGAAGATGTCGACGACCACGCGGAACAGCAGGAAGATCCACATGACCCACAGGAAGATCCACATGATCGTCCAGAAGGCCCCCAGGAGGGGGAAGTCGTAGGCCAGGTTCACGGTGCTTTCCATGGGTTCTCCTGTCGTGTGCGTACGCCTTCGGGAGCGCCGGCGTCAGCTTGGGGCCGGGCCCGGCGTCAGCTTGGGGTCGGTGCCGATCGGCTGTGGGCGGGCGGGTGCCGCTCCGGGCCGGAGGCCGCCGCGAGCATGCCGAGGATGATCAGTACGAGGACGACGATGCCGAGGATGAGTGCCACCGCGCCGGGGGTGGGGTAGTTCCACAGCACCAGGGCGAGCGCGCCGCCGCCGATGGCGATACCGGTGGTCCACTTGACATGGGTGGCCAGCCAGCGGCCGGCCTCGCCGGTGCGCAGACCGCGGCGCGCCATGGCCCGCCCGGTGGCACCGGTCCCCTTCGCCGCCGTCCCTCTGACCCACCGGGCAGGGCGCGAGGGGCCGTAGAGGTACGCGGCCAACGCCGTGATCACCGCGATGACCAGGACCGTGACGGTGCTGTTCTTGAGGAAGCGGACGAAGGTGTCGTAGATGTCGGCCGCGGCGTTCCTCGGCAGGACGTTCGACGGGACGGAGTCCAGATAGACCGACCGCATCACGGCGAGGCCGACGAGCAGCAGGATCATCATGATCCCGATGCCGATCGCCGTCGCCATCAGGGCCACGCGGTGCCTGGGCGCGCTCCAGATGGCGAGCGCCGACAGGACGAGCACCAGGACGGGGAGCCAGGTGCCGACCACGTCCAGCAGGCGCATGGCGTCCTGGGCCTCGTTCAGTTTGTCGGTCTTCAGCAGGGTGACCTTCTTGTCGACGTCGGGGATCTTCGACGCCTGATCGAATCCCGCGTTCACCAGCTCTTGCTTGACCTCGTCGATGAGGGTGCCGATATTCAGGTCGATGCTGTCGTTGCCGGCCTGGATCGCGCTGTCGCCCTCGCCGGTGAGGACCTTGACCACGGCGGCGTGGGCCCGCCGGTTGGCGTTGTCCCACACCTCGGCGAACCGGTCGCTGGTCACCACCCTGTTCACGACGGAGTGCACGGCCGAGCTGAGCGCGCTCTTCAGCGGTCCGGTCAGCGCGTCGGCGCCCTGGACCACCTGGGGCGGCGCCCCTTCCTTCTGCAGGGTCCGTCCGATGGCGTCGGTGAAGGCGGCGACGTCGACGCTGTCGACCACACGCTTGGTGAGCCGGTCGGTCACGGTGTTCTGGACGGAGGGTTTCGTCGCGATCGGGGCGACGGTCTGGACGTACCGGTCGGTGTCCGACACCTCCGAGTCCACCCAGGCGGCGACCACGGCGAGCGGCGCCAACAGGAAGGCCACGAGCAGCAGTACGGAGGTGGCCGCGTACCGCAGACGCCGGTGGCGCCCGTGGGCGGCCTTGCGCAGGCGTTCGTACTCGTCACGTTCCGCAGTACTCAACGAAGGTTCGCCGGTCGGACGGCCGGCACCTTCGGAAGCCGATGAAGAGCCACCGGAAGCAGCCATGGAACTCCCCTTGGCGGACGGGCACTCGGCTGAGTGCAGGGCAGGGGTGGGTGGGGGTGGGGGTGACGGTGAGGAGGACGGTGGGTCGCGGAGACGGGGGAGGAGGGGCAGGAGGCAGGAGGCAGGAGGCAGGAGGAGGACGGCAGGTGCGTGCAGGTGAGGGGGCTGTGCTCTCGACTGTCGGCGGCTTCGTCGTCGGCGGCGGTCGCTGCGGCGGGCTGAGTCGGCCGGCCCGGCGGTGGCGGGCGGGCCGGGCGCGTCGGCCGGGCTAACCGGTCGGGGCCGTGCCGGGCGAGCCGGTCGCGGGGCGGTGTCCCAGGCCGGTCGGGGGTGCTGTCTCAGGCCTCTTCCAGGGCCTCGCCGAACTCGCGCAGCATCCGGCCGTGATGACTGTGGGCGAGTTGGTGTCCTACGGCCAGGACCAGCGCCACCGGCCACTCGATGATCTCGCAGGCCGCCAGGACGCCGACGCCGGCCAGGAAGGCGAGTTGGTCGGGTGGGAGCAGTTCGATGCGGGCACCGAACACATCGAGTGTCACGGCGTGGTGGGTGACAGCGCGTTCCGCCGCACCGCTCGGTGTCGCCGCATCCGTGTCCGGGGCGCTGCGGGGGAGGGGGCGGGCCTCCTGTGGGGTGACGGTTGACGCGGTCATGGTTGCCATCCGATCCATCGTCGATCACGACCCATCGGCGATGTTTTTCGGCAGGTGTTTCCGGACTTGACCACTTTAGCCAGGCTGGTCGGGTGACGCATGGCGAGTGCCGTGGCCCCATGCCGGGCCTGCTCCGCCGCAGGTCACGCCGCCGATGGGGACCGATATGCGGATCCTGGCGGCGGGTGGTGCACTGGATGAGGGCGCCGCCGCGTCGGAGAAGAGCGACAGGGACACGCCGGGAACGCCGGACGCGGTGGGTGTGCCGGGGCGGAAACGCCGGATACGGCGAGGCGGGTGCCCGGGGGGTACGCGGGGGCACCCGGAAGCGGCATGACGGGGACGTCATCGCACCCCCGGGTACGCCCGGCCCACCCTCCCGAGCCCCAGCGCCAACCGGCGCTCTCGGCCTCGACCCTTCCCCAGGAGTTGCCGTGAGCAGCGAAAGCGACGCATTCGACGACATCGGCCCCGTCGACTACCTGGTGGTCGAGTACCCGGGCGGTCGCCCCACGGGCGAGGCCCTGCCGTACCTCGTCGACCTGGTCGACCGTGGGCTGATCCGCATCCTCGACCTCGTCTTCGTCCGCAAGGGCGAGGACGGTTCCGTGGCGGCGGTCGACATCGTCGATCTGAGCCGGGACACGGACACGGGCCTCACGGCGTTCGAGGGCGCGACCTCGGGACTCCTTGGTCAGGACGACATCGAAGAGGCCGGGCAGGCGATCGGGGCCGGCAGCACGGCCGCGATCCTGATGTACGAGAACCGCTGGGCCGCGCCCTTCGCCCGAGCGCTGCGGCACAACGGCGCCCGTTTGGTGGCCGTCGGAAGGATTCCCGTCCAGGACCTCGTCGCGGCGCTGGACTCGGTGGAAGCCGACGCAGAGGCCGAGGCCGAGGGCAGGGCCGAGACCGGGGCCGGCACCGGTTCGTGACCGTACGCAGAGCACAGCAGGAGGTGCCGATCATGCCAGGTCTCATTCGCGGCGTAGCCCGCACCGCCGTCGTCGCGGGCACCGCGACGGCGGTGTCGAACCGTGTGTCCCGGCGTCAGGCGGGCCGGTGGGCCCAGCAGGACGCCCAGGAATACGCACCTCGGCCAGCCCCCGCTCCGTACGCGACGCAGGAGGCTCCCCAACCCGCTCCCCAACCCGCGACCCGGTCCTCGACGCTGTCCTCGGCGGACAAGATCGACCAGTTGAAGGAGTTGGGTGACCTCAAAGCGCAAGGGGTGCTGACCGAGGAGGAGTTCGAGGACCAGAAGCGCGCCGTTCTCAGCGGGTGACGACCGGTCATGGACGGACTTCAGATTCTTCCGCTCGCCATCACCATGATGGTCGGGCCGCAGATCATCTCGGCCATCATCTTCGTGACCACGCCGAGAGCGGTACAGGTGTCCCTGGGGTTCCTGGCCGGCATCACCCTCGCGACGACGGCGGGCGTGGCCGTCATGATGGGCCTCGCGGCCGCCCTCGACAACGTCGTCGACTTCGGTGACCCCTCCGACAACGGTTCCGTCGGCCACATCATCCAGTACGTGCTGGTGGCGCTCCTGGCCGCGGCCGCGCTGAAGAACTGGATCAAACGGGAGAGCGTCGAACCGCCGAAGTGGCTCGGCACGTTGATGAACGCGGACCCGCGCAAGGGGTTCAAGGTCGGGCTGATGGTCATCCTGGTGATGCCGTCCGACCTCGTGATCATGATGACCGTGGGCGTCAACCTGATCCACTCCCACGCGTCGTTCGTCGCGGCGTTGCCGTTCATCGGCCTGACCATTCTCGTCGCGGCGCTACCGCTGCTGATCAGGATGCTGTTCGGCCATCACGCGGAAGGGGCCATGCCCAAGATCCGCGACTGGACGAACACGCACAGCTGGCTCGTGAACATCATCGTGTGCGTGGTCTTCATCATCCTGATCCTCGCTTGACACCGGTGGACCACGCTCAAGTGACAGAGTGACAGGGAGACACACCATGGCTCAGACGACACATCCACGCCGGTCCCCGTCCCGGTCCCACCAGCGCTCCGCGTCATGGGCCGGCGGGCTGGTGGCGTTCGGCGCGGTCATGCTGATGATCGGGGGCACGCTCGACGTGCTGCGCGGCATCGTGGCCATCGCCGACGACGACATCATCGTCAACACCCCGAACTACGTGTTCAAGTTCGACACGACCGGATGGGGCTGGATCCATCTGCTGCTCGGCGCCCTGGCCGTGGTGGTCGGCGCCAGCCTCTTCAACGGCCGGACCTGGGCCCGCGCGGTCGGGGTCCTGCTCGCGGGCCTGCTCCTGATCACCAGCTTCCTGACCCTCCCGTACTACCCGGTCTGGTCGCTCGTCCTGATCGCGGTCTACGGCTTCATCATCTGGGCCCTGTGCACGGTGCAGCCGCGGGGACGGTGAGGGGCCGGGGCGTCCGGGTGCTCACTTCTTCCGACGCCGGTCCGCCCGCTTCTTCGGCGAGTTCGC
The DNA here is from genome assembly GCF_900290235.1 of Streptomyces sp. MA5143a. GTDB lineage: Bacteria > Actinomycetota > Actinomycetes > Streptomycetales > Streptomycetaceae > Streptomyces. Next base: position 42,245 of record NZ_OLMK01000029.1, on the reverse strand, counting down.
GCAAAGGGAGGAACCCCAGCCGACGCGCGGCTGGGGTTCACACCGTGATCACCGTGGATCGGGCGGGTCAGCGCTGCAGGGTGAGCAGGCCCGGCCGGTACGGCAGTTTCAGGTAGTCGGGGTCATTCGCGTTGGGGTCCCTGCCCTGGTAGAGGAACTGCAGGTTGCAGGGGTCGATGGTCATGGTCTGGTCCGGGTTGTTGCGGACCAGGTCACCGTGGCTGATGTCGTTGGTCCAGGTGGCGCCGCTGTTGGCCTTGCCCGCGAAGGGGCTGCTCTCGCTGCCGGCCTGAACGGTCCACGGACCGTCCAGGCTGGAGGCGGTGAACGAGCGGAAGTAGCGCCCGTTCGCACCCTTCGCCTCGACGATCATGAGGTACTGGTTCTGGCCCTGGACCTTGTAGACCTCCACCGCCTCGAACAGCTTGTCCTCCGTGTCGCTCATGACCGTCGTGTACGACGTGCCGAAGCTGCTCGGGAAGTTGCCGATCGGCATGGTCGACTTGAAGATGCTGCCCGCGTCATTGGCGAAGAACAGGTACATGTTCTGGCCGTCGCCGATGATGGTCGGGTCGATCGGGCCGCCGACGGGGAGGTCGCCGTTGAACAGCTCCTGCGGCGCGGACCAGCCGTTGGGGTTGGTGGGGTCGCTGGACGTGCGGTAGGTGAATTTCCAGTTGGTGCCCCACCCGTTGGATATCAGCACCCAGATGTTCTTGGGCGCGAAGTAGAACAGCCTGGGCGCCACCGCGAGCTGGTTCATCTGGGTCTGGCCGGCCGAGGCCATGTCGGACCAGTTCGTGAAGGGACTGACCATCATCGAGCGCCATCCCGCTGACGTGGCGTTCGTCGCGTAGACCAGGTGCTTGCCCTGGTACGTCACGGTGGTGAAGTCCTTCAGCGAGTACCACCCGTTCGCCGGCTGCGCCAGCGGACCTGTCGAGGCCCACCGGTACGTCGACGGAAGAGGACACGAGTTGGTCGCGCCGGACAGGCCGGTCCACTTCTGGTTGTCGGCGCCGGTGCAGTTCCACAGCTGCACCGCCGTGCCGTTGGCCGTACCGAAGCCCGACACGTCCAGGCACAGCCCGGACTCCACGGCGACGACCGTGCCGTCGGCGTTCACCCGCCACTGCTGGTTCGTACCGCCGTTGCAGGACCAGATCACCGGTCGCGTCCCGGCCGTGGTGGCGTGGCCCGGGACGTCCAGGCACTTGTTGCCGTAGACGGTCAGCTGGTTGTTGTCCGTCAGCGTCCACTGCTGGTTGGTCCCGCCGTGGCAGTCCCAGATCTGCACGTTCGTGCCCTCGGTCTGGCTGGCGCCCGACACATCGAGACACCGGCCGGAAGCAACGCCGCGCACGGCGCTGGTGGTGGCTGCCTGAGCGGGGCTGGCGACGAGAACCGCCGCCAAGGCGGCCAGGGCCGCGACCGTGGCGGCGAGCACCGCAGACGGGCGTCTGGGGCTGAAACTACGTCTGTGCATGCGGCCTCGTCATCCTCTGCGCTAGCGGTTCCGGTCGGTCCTCGGCGGGCTCCGGAACCGAAGGGGTGCGGCACTGGCATGTTCGTGATATCGAACAAAGGTCGGGGTGTCGATCGAACTGGATCTTATGGTTCCGGTGAACCGCGTCAATACCTCGCGCAAAATTCGCGATCCGGAATGTCGGACTGACTTCTGGTCATGGCGGACCCGTTCGGGCGGCTGCTGTGGACCTCCCCCCTCGTGGCGTCCACCTGGGCGCCGGATTGCGTGGTGACGATGCTCGGCGTGCCGCGTTCGGGGCCGACTGGGACGCGGCCGTGGAGTGTTTTCGGGGTTTCGGTAGGAGTGCGTCCCGTCGTTGATCCGGACCCCCTCCACCGACCTCCAGTGGGCAGGCGCCCGGCCGGCGGCCACCAGGCCGGCCCGACCATCCATGAGCGCGGCCAGGATGGCAGCCCGCGGCCGAACAGGTACGGGCGGTGCGGGGCAAAACGGCTGCCCCGTGAGGGAAATCGCGGGACACTACGGGACATCCGCACCGAACCCCGAAATGAGGTGAGCCGGGGGTGCGTACACCCGTAAGTGACCCCATGAAGATCGGCCCGTACAAGATCGTGGGCCGGCTCGGCTCCGGAGGGATGGGCTGGGTCTATCTCGGTCGGTCGCCCGCCGGCCGCGAGGTCGCGGTCAAGGTCGCCCGACCGGAACTCGCCGCGGAACCCGAGTTCCGTGAACGTTTCGCGCGGGAGGTCGCCGCCGCCCGCGTGGTCAGCGGCGCGTACACCGCCGCCGTCGTCGACGCGGACCCCGACGCCGAACTGCCCTGGCTGGCCACCCTGTACGTCCCCGGCCCCTCCCTCGCCGAGGCGGTCCGCGCGGACGGGCCCCTCCCCGAGGCCCAGGTGCGCCCCCTCGGCGCCGGGCTCGTCGAGGCACTCCAGGCCATCCACGCCGCCAAGGTCGTCCACCGCGACCTCAAGCCCGCGAACGTCCTGCTGGCGAGCGACGGCCCCCGCGTCATCGACTTCGGCATCTCCCGTGTGGACGGTGCCCCCGCGCTGACCCGCGTCGGTGTCGTCGTCGGCACACCGCCGTTCATGTCGCCGGAGCAGATACGCGGCGCCGCGGTCGGGCCGCCGAGTGACGTCTTCTCCCTGGGTGGCGTGCTCGTGTACGCGCTCACCGGGCGTCCCCCGCACGGCGGCGGGGAAGGGGTGCGGGTCGAGGTCGTACGCGGGAAGCCGCGGCTCGACGGTGTACCGGAAGGGCTGCGGCCCCTCATCGCGCGCTGCCTGGCCAAGCGGCCCGAGCAGCGCCCACAACTCGCGGAGATCCTGGCGGAGTTGGTCATGGAGCAGCCCACGGTGGCCGCCTGGCCGCCGCCCCAGGTCGCCCGGACCATCGAGGTGCGGTACGAGGAGCTGAAGGAACGTCACCTGCGGCGCACCACCAGCGAGTCCGTGCCCTCCTGTCTGCTGCTGCACGCCCAGGCACTGCTCGACGCCGGGTTGACCGATGCCATGGTCGCCGAGGCGGTGGTCCGTGACGGTGCCTGACTCCTACCCGAACCGCGACTCCTACCCCGGCCCCGGCCGGGATTCGTACCCCGGCCGGGACTCCTACTCCGGTCGCGAGTCGTATGCGGGGCCTCCCGAGATCTACGACCTCGGGACGCACTGGCGGCACCTCGTGCAGAACTGGGTGGCGCGGCGGAATTACCACACGGTCCACGACACCGTGTCCGTCTCCCTGCAATTCGATCTCCGCGAGGCGGGGCGGACGGTCACCGTCAGATTCATGACGACCAAGAAACTCCTCGTCGCGTTCGCCACGGACGGGCATTTCCTGCGGCAGGACCAACTCGCCATCGCCGCCGCCGCTTCGAACGCGTGGAATACCGAGCAATTGAACCCCATGCTGTCCGTGTGGGACGTACGGGGACCGCGTCCGTGTCTCGCCGGGGTCTGTGATCTTCCGCTGACGTGTCGTATCACCCAGGCCGACTTCGATGCCTTGGCCAATGATTGGGTGGAACGCGCGCGGCAGATGTTCAGTCGTTGTCACCAGGTGTTCAAGTTGTAGAAGCGAAACGCAAGGCGATCGACAATTGCCGGAAGTCGCCCGGTGGAATTCATCAAACCCTTCCGGCCACCCTGGTGCCTGCTCCAGTATGGGACGGGTCTTTCAGGGCCGCGGGGGCGTGCCTTTCAGGCCACGGGGGGTTGGTGCGATGGGTGCCGTCAGGCGTTTTTTCTCTCTGGGCGTCCTCATGGGGTTGTCGGTCGCTCTGGTGCCGGTGATGTCACCGGTCGCCGCGGCCGATCCCTGCGGCGACAGCTTCGCCGACAAGGTGACGTGCGGAGGCGCGGTGATCCCCCGGGGCGCCGTCGTCATCACGCTCGAAGCCCCGCTGAAGTTCGAAAAGCTCAGCCAACAGGAGCATGAGAGCCTCAAGAAGCTGTACGAGGACACCAACCCGCTGGTCGTACAGGTACCCGAGGGCATATCGACCGGCGAGGGCGGCACCGCCCTGCTCCTCATGGCCGAAGGCCGTCTCGTCCACCCCGATACCACTATCGACCCGCTGCGGCCGGAAGCGCGGGACGAGCTGCGGAACGCCGGGGTCTGTCGCGACGACAACGACCTGTGCGAAACCGTCAAGAACAAGCTCACCGGCAAGCAGTTCATCGACAAGGGGCTCGCCGCCGACCCCGCGACCCATGTCTTCACCGTCGAGGGCGTGACCACCGACCCGGCCACCACCTCCGGCAACCCCCACGACAAGGACAACAAGAACGGCCGGGGCGACGACGGCAAGGGCGGCAAGGGCGACACCGCGCAGGCCGGCGGTGGGGGCACCGAGCCCGCCGGGGACAGCACCTCCTGGGCCGCTCTCTGGATGGGACTGCTGCTCGTGCTGCTGCTTCTCGCCTTCGCCGTCGTGATCCGCCGCTCGCGCGGCCCCGTCGCCGTGGGGCATCGCACGGGCTCCGGACGGCTCGCCGCCATGCCACCGGGAGGCGGCGCGCGTCGCCGTGAGCGCGGTGAGCCGCGGCCCGCCGACGGGCGCTCGCCCACCCACGGCGCCGCACGCGGCGGCGACGGACGCGGCGGCGACGGACGCGCCCCCGTCCAGGCCGCACACGACGGCGACGAGAGCACCACCCGGCTGCGCGTCGCACCCACCGCGCGCCACGGACGCCAGGTGAGCGCCCGCCCCGCCCACACCCGTACCGCCGTCGTCCGCACCGAACTGCACCCGCAGGGCTACGTCGAACTCGACCGGGTGCTCTACCGGGCGGTGTGGGCCGAGGCGGGGCGGCCGCCGCCCGCGCCCGGCGGGCCCGTCGACGTCGCCGAGGCACCCGAACGCGACTCCGACGTCCTGTACGCCTTCCCGCCGACCGCCGCCCGCCACGCCAAGGGCACCCCCCGCTGAGGCCCGACATCCGAGCCCCACACCCACGCCTCACACCCACGCCTCACCCGCACACGTACCGCGCACGAAACGGAAACACCAGGGGGACCAGCGATGCACAGCGAATACCCGCCCACCCTGCCGGCGGAGTACGCCGACATCGAGTTCGAGAACAACGCCCAGCGCATGCCGCTCGTGCTGTGCCTCGACACATCCAGTTCCATGGCGGGCGCGCCGATCCAGGCGCTGAACAACGCGCTCGCCGAGTGGACCCGCGAACTCCACGACGACGTCAGCCTCAGCTACAGCGTGGAGGTCGCCGTCGTCACCTTCGGCGGCCAGGGCGTCGGCGCCTGGCGCGGACCCCAACTGCTCGACCCACGCACCCGCATGAGCCCCTTCATCCCCGCGCACGCCTTCCAGGCACCGCAGCTGACGGCCGCCGGCGTCACCCTGATGACCGAGGCGCTGGAGCTGTCCATGCACATCGTCGCGGCCCGCAAGGCGGAACTGCGGGCCTCCGGACTCCAGTACTACCGGCCGCAGATCTGCCTCGTCACGGACGGGCTGCCCACCGACCCGACCGGTCATCTCACCGACTCCTGGCAACGGCTCATACCCGTCCTCGCCGAGGAGCAGCGGTCCCGCCGGTTCCGGCTGTACGCCATCGGGGTGGGCGGCATCACGGACCGCGGGGAGCAGGTGCTCCAGGCGTTCGCACCCAAGTTCAACGCCCGGTTGCAGGGGTTCCCGTTCCGGGAGCTGCTCCAGATGATGTCCGCCAGCGCCAACGCCGAGCAGAAGGGGGCGGGGGACGAGGTGTTCGAGAAGATCTTCAGCCAGTTCAAGACGCAGCGCCCGGCCTGGGAGGCGTGACGTGACCGTCCCGTCGTGGCGCATCCACGGGCTCAGCGTCGAGGGCTACCGGCACCGGCGGCAGGGCCTGCCCTGCCAGGACGCCTGCGGCTGGATCGTCACCTCCGCCGTCTCGGTCCTCGCCGTCGCCGACGGCGCCGGGAGCCGGCCACGCTCGGAGGAGGGCTCCCGGCTGGCGGTGAAACTGGCCGCCGAGCACTTCGCGCGGCGGGCCGGCGCGGCCGTGGAGGTGCAGCCCGGCGAGGCCGTGCACGAGCTGCTGCGGGACGCGTTGCAGGACGTCAGCGACGACTTCCTGGACCGTACGGGCAGTGACGCGCCCGACTTCGCCACCACCCTCACCGTGGTCGTGTTGGCGCCCGGCTGGCTGGGGCACCTGACCGTCGGGGACGGGTTCGTCGTCCTGCGGGCCGGGACCGAGGACGGGGAGCGGCAGTTCCATCTGCTGCCGCAGGCGGCGGCGGTCAGCGAGTACAGCAACGAGACGGTGTTCCTGACCTCGCCGGACGCGGCGCGCTGGACGCACACCGAGTGCCTCTCCGACGACGGGATCGACGGGGTGCTGCTCTCCACGGACGGCCTCGCGCAGGCCATGCTCAACCGGTCGGCGAGCGGCGCCCAGTCCCCGAACGCGTCCTTCGCCGACGCCGTCTTCCGCTCCCTCGACACCGCGCCGGACGACGCCGACGGCAAGCTCGCCGCCCTCCTGCGCTCCGACCGCCTCACCGCCCTGAACGCCGACGACAAAACCCTGCTGCGAGCCGTCCGCACGAGCCGCGGATGACAGCGGCAACCGGCCGGCCCCGACGGGCCGGCGACCCGGACAACCACCCACGGCGGTCCGGCCGGTCGGCGTCGGCGCGGCGCGCGGGACGGGCGGCGCCGGGGCCGCAGCCGACGCCGGTCCGCCCCAGAGAGCACTCGGAGGTACGGCCATGAGCGGCCGCAGGGTCTTCCTCGACGGCAAGGCGGTCACGCTCGCCGAGCAGCCCCTCAAAGGGGGCGGACAGGCGGCCGTGTTCCCCGTGGAGGGCGACGCGGGGATCGTCGTCAAGATCTACCGGGATCCGCCGGGCCCCGACCAGGAGCGGCGGCTGGCCCGCATGCTCACCATGTCCCCGCTGGCCGCCCGCCCCACCGACGCCAACCAGCCGCCCGAACTGGCCTGGCCGACGGCCATGGCACGCGGCACGAACGGCGAGTTCCTCGGGTACGCGATGCGCCGCTTCGGCGAACCCCAGCACGTGCAGCTCGTCGGCCTGTTCACCCGCGTCCAGCGGCTGAAGCTGTTCCCGGACCGGGCCGACTGGCGGTTCCTGCTCGGCGTCGCCTGGAACCTCGCGTTCATGACGGCCCGCATGCACCACGACAACCTCGTCATCGGCGACTTCTCCAGCAGCAACGTCGTCGTCGACGGCAACGGCTTCGTCACCTTCCTCGACTGCGACTCCATCGCCTTCACCGACCCGGCCACCGGCGAGCTGTTCCCCTGCCTGATGCACACCACCGACTACTCGGCCCCCGAACGGCAGGCAGGCGGCCCCGCCACCCGGCAGAGCGACGACTTCGCCCTCGCCGTCCTCGTCTACCAGCTGCTCACCGCGGGCAACCACCCCTTCGGCGGCGTCCCCCACGAGAGCACCTCCGAGTCGACCGTCAAGGACAACATCGCCGCGAGCATCTCGTACGTCGTCCGCCCCGAGATGGTCATCACCCCGCGCGGCACCGTCGACCCCTCCGTCCTGCCGCCCGAACTCCTCACCCTCGCCAGGACCGCCTTCGGCCCCGGCGTCCAGACCCCCACCGCCCGGCCCCCGGCCGAGGCGTGGCTGCGCGCCCTCGACAAGGAACGCGGGCAGGTGCGGTCGTGCACGGTACGGCCCCTGCACACCTACGGCTCCCATCTGCCGACGTGCCCCTGGTGCACCCGGGTCTCCGTGACCGGGCACGACGTGTTCAACGGGCCCCGGCCGGCCCCGGTCCCGGGAACGCCGCCCACGCCGGACCAGACCCCGTCCCCGTACGCCGGCCTGAAGGTGCTGGGCGTGGTGATCGCGGTGGTGCTGCTGATCGTGATCCTGACCAACATCGGCTGAGCGGGGACGCCCGGGCCCGGGGCTCAACCCGAGCGGTCCTCCAGGTACCGGGTGTGCGACTCCTGCCGCCGGGCCTCCGTGTCGCGCAGCGCCGCCGCCAGCCGTTCCAACTCGTCGTGCAGCAGGGCCAGCTGGCGTTCCAGATGGCGCTCGGGGGGCTCCGTGCCCGGCGTCAGACGGGTCCACCAGCGGGTGCGGACGTAGGTGTCGACGGCCTCGGGCACGTCCTGCCGCACCGCCCGGGACAGCGTGTGGACGCCCTCCGGGTCCTGGCCGAGGATCTCGGCGACCCAGCCGGGGTCGAGGAGCGCCGTCAGCAGCTCCGTCAGCTCGGTGAGGCGTCCGGCGGCCGCGGGCGGCAGCTCGATGTCGGCGAGGTACTCGCCGAGCCGGTCGAAGTCGGCGCGGACCTCGTCGAGCTGGGCGGACGGGTCCGGGAAGTCCGGCACCGGCGGGCGCTCCGGCGGGGCGAGCAGCGCGCCCGCGCCGTACAGACCGGCGACCACGACCGGCCAGTACGGGCCCGCCAGCCCCGCGAAGGTCAGTCCGAGGCCCGCCACCCCGAGGGCGCCGCCGGTGAGGTTCTTGCGGGACTCGACATACGCCATGAACCTACTGGTAGCCACGGATCTCCTCGAAGGCGCCGTCCAGCGAGCCCTGCTGGGCGTCGAACAGGCGGCCGCCGGTCAGGTCGGCGATGTGCTCCAGTTCGTCCTTGTCGGAGTCGCCGAAGAGGATCGGGAAGACGGGGACGCGCCGCTCGGCGGCGGGCAGCCCCTGGTAGAAGGCGTCGAAGTCCGCCGGGCTCGCGCCCTCGGTGTTCTCGCCGTCCGTCATCAGCACGATCGAGGTGAACGTGTCCCGGTCGGCGGCGCCGAGGTGCTCGTACGCCTTGCGCAGCGAGGTGTAGATGGCGGTGTCACCGGAGGCGGAGAGCCCGCGGGTGTCGGCGCGGATGCCGTCGAGGCCCGCCTTCGGGTCCGACGGCCGGACCACATGGGTCCGCACACTCTTGACCCCCGACCCGAACGGCATCAGCGTGACCTCCTCCCGGTCCCGGAAGTCCCCGGTCAGCTCGGTGAGGGCCTCCTTCAGCCGGTCCAGGCGGTCGCCCTCCATGGAGCCGGAGGTGTCGAGGACGTACACGGTCCTCGACGGGCGGCGCAGCTCGTTCTCGTAAGCGTCGAGCAGTCCGTCGGCGACGGAACGGCTGCCGGGGAAGGGGAGTTCACGGCGCCGGGTGGTGTCGAGGCCGGCGGCCGGGCGGACCGAGGGGACGACCGGGCGGCGCAGGGTCTTCTCGCTGATCAGCCGCTGGGTGTCCGGGGCGCGCAGGGCGTCGGTGAGGCGGCGTACGTCGTCGCGGACGTCCTTGCCGGTCGACGCGAGGGAGGAGAGCGGGTAGTCGGCGGTGACGACCCCGTCGCGCGGGCGGATCACCGTCAGGTCCTTCCGCGACTTCAGCACCGACTCGTAGTTGAGCAGCGCGTCGACGTCACCGCGCCGGTCGTAGGCGGCCGCGAGCCAGCCCGACGAGCCCGACGTCAGCTTCTGCCCCTGGAAGAACTCCTTCAGCCGGGGCGTCGCCCGCGCCACGTCCGCGTCGGTGAGCGCGGACTGCGCGTCGGACAGCCCGGAGGCCACCGAGACGAGCGTGGAGAACCCGGAGTTGGAGCGGGCCGGGTCCGTCATGCCGTAGGTGAGGTCGCCGTCCGCGACGGCCTTCTCGATGTCCGACCAGGAGACGCCGTCCGGCTTCCAGCCCAGCCTCCGCGCGGTCGCGTCCTTCACACCGATCGCCACCGGGCTGGACATCACCGGCGTCTCGGACACGACCTGCTTCGCCGCGTCCGGCCGCAGCCGCAGATAGTCGTTGGACGACAGCCAGACGGCGTCGTACACGTCCTTCGCCCGGCCCTCGGCGAGCAGTTCCACGGCGTCCAGGGTGCCCATGTAGGTGGGGCGCACCCTGATGCCTGTGTCCTTCTCGACCCGCTCCAGCACGGGCTTCATGTCGGCGAGTTCGCTGGAGGCGAGGACGCGCAGGGTGCCGGGGACGTAGGTGTCCGGGTCGGAGGGGGTGTCGGTGGCGGTGCTGCATCCGGCCGCCGCCAGGGCCAGCGCGAGGGCCGCGGCGGTCCCCCGGGAGGCCGAGAGGGTCCGTCTCATACGAGACCACCCCCCTCGAGGGCGCCCTGCGCGCGGCTGCGCTCCAAGTAGCTCCCGGCGTACTGGAGTTCGGCCGTCAGGGACTCCACCGTCGCCGCCATCGTCTCCGTGGCCTGCGCCTTGTACGTGTCGATGGTGTCGAGGGTGCGGTAGATCTGCTGGAAGGCCGAGCGGAGTGTCTCCGCGCCGACGGCCGGGTCGGCGGCGATGCGCTGGATCTCGTCGCTCTGGGTGGCGAGCATCTCGGCGTTGCCGCGGATGAGGTCCTCGGTGGTGCCGCGCAACGCGTTGACCTGGTCGACGACCTTGCGCTGCGTGTCGAGGGCGGAGGCCAGCATCACGGAGATGCGCAGCGCCGAGACCGTGGTCGTGGCGGCCCGGTCGACGCCCTTGATCAGTTCCTCGTTGTTGCGGCGGACGACGTCCATGGCCAGATAGCCCTGGGCGCAGACGGCCAGCTGGGTGAGCAGGTCCTGGTGCTTCTGCCGGACCGGGAAGAGGACGTCGGCGCGCAGGGTGTCGGCCTGCTGCGGGTCGGCGGCGGCGATGTGTGCCTCGACGGCCGTGTCCAGGGCCTCGGTCAGGACCACGTACTCCTGGAGCTTGCCCATGGTCTCCCACAGGCGGACCCGCTCCGTCTGCAACGCGGCGCTGTCCCGGCGCAGTTCGTCCTGTCCGCCGCGCAGCGACCCCACGATGCGGTTCAGGGTGCCCTGCGCGGTGGCGTACTTGGCGACGTGGTCCCGCAGCCGGTTGCCGCCCGGCAGCCGGGACAGGAACTTGCGGCCCTTGCCGGCGGGCAGGTCGCGCGGGTCCAGGTCCTCGACCACGCGCCGCAGCTCGACGAGCGAGCCGGCGACCTGCGACTGGGCGTCCCCGCCCTTGTCGGGCAGGCTGCGGACGGTCCGTTCCAGCATGCGGTTGGACTGTGCGGCGGCGGTGCGCATCTCGCCCGCGCCGAGCCCCGCGATCTCCCCGACCTTCCCCGCGAACTCCGGCGACCGGGCGTCGAGCGCGGCCAGCGAGCGGACGTAGTCCTCCGCCTTCCTGGCCATGTCCGACCGTACGGACTCCTCGACCGGCACCAGGCCGCCGGCCTTCTCCCGGGGCACGGCGGCGACCGGCTCGGGCGGGGTGAGGGTGAAGCTGTCTTCCGTTGTCATGAGTGGTGTTCCCCCGTGGTTCAGCGGCCCCGCGCCCGGCGCGCCATCTCGTGCAGCACCTCGGAGGTGGGCACGGGCGCCTGCCGGACGGTGAGCCGAGGCGTCAGATAGGTGGTGAGTCCGGCCGTGGCCGCCGTGAACTCCTTCGCCGAGCCCTGCGGCCGGAACCCGTGCCGGGCCGCCAGACGGCGCAACTCCGGGTCCGTGCCGAGCAGTTCTCCGAGGGCGCGGCCCTCGTCGGTGACGGGCACGACGGTGTGGTCGCTGTTGACGGTGGTGTCCGGGTAGAGGACGACCAGGTCGTCGACCTTCTGGCCGTCGGCGAGCAGGGCGGCGACCTGCGACTCGTAGACGAGGACGAGCGGGTTGCCCACCCCGCTGACGAAGTCGCGGAACGCCGCGTCGCTGCTCGGCTGCTGGGCGCCCTGGACGCTGATCAGCTCGTGCAGGAGGGGCGCGGTCCTCTTGATGTCCGCCTCGCTCGCGACGACCCGTCCGTCGTTGGCGACGTTGGAGGCCGCGGCGAGATAGAGGGCCCCGGAGCTGGAGCTGGTCGGGTCGGTCGTGGCGATGTAGAGCAGCCCCGACAACTCCCCGTACGTGTCCGCCCCCTTGAGCTGCTGCCAGGTGCGGTCGGCCTCGGCCGCCTTCAGGTAGGCGTCCATGTCGAGGACGCCGCGGTCCTTGTCCAGCGTGGCCAGCCCGTTGCGGCTCAGCACCTCGGCGGCGCCCCGGTGGGCGACCACGACGAGGGGCGAGTAGAAGGGGCGGGGCAGCGGTTCGCGTACCCGGTACTTCTCGGCCAGTTCGTCGGCGGGGGCCTTGCTGGAGGGGAAGGCGAAGTCGTACCCCTTCAGGTCCAGCCCGTCCATGGCCCAGGAGCCCGATGTCTCCGTCTTCACGGTGTAGCCCTCGGCGGCCAGGGCCTTCACCACCTCCGGGTCGGCGAAGAACTCCGCCTTCTCCGACCCGATCACTCCTCGCACGGTCTTCGTTGCCGTGCTCGTGTCCCCGGTGTCCCGGCCCGCCACGACGGCTGCCACCACGCCGCCGATCAGCAGGACCGCGAGGACGATCCCTGCGATGCGTCTCACACCGGGGAGCGTGCTCCCGGAACCCAACGTTCCCGGGCGGGACGGGTGAACACGAGGTGAAGCCGCCGTCCCGGAACGCAACCGGAACGGGCACCGCCGCTCCGGGGGAGGGGGAGGGTGGCTACGAGGGGGAGGGGTGGGGGCGTGGTGGGGCGCCCGCGCCTCACCGGCCTGTCCCGGTGGTCACCCTCGGGGGGCGGGGAGCGGGGAGGTCCGCGGGCGAGGCCGCCACGGTGTTCGGCGTCGGGCCGGGGGCCGCGAGGCCGGGGCGCCCGCGTCTCACGGGCCCGTCCCGGGGGTCGCCCTTGGGGGTCGGGGAGGTCCGCAGGGGCGAGGCTGCCGCGCGGTGTGCGGCCTGGGGGCGCGTGGCGGGGCGGTCGTGATGCGGGGGCTGGGGCTGGGGCTGCGTGGCGGGGCGGTCACGGGGTTGGGGCCGGAGGCTTGTGGCGCCCGGTCCGCGCGTCGCTGCGGGTGCGCGCGGACCGGGGCCGTCCGGGGGGCCGGGGCTCGGGGTGAGCCGTCGGCCCGGGGTGTGCCGGGCCCTGCGTCAGTGGGAGGCGAGCTCGCGGTCGGCGAGGGGCTCGGCGGCGGCGTGGGCGTCCATGCGCTCGGCGGCCAGGATCGCGGCGGCGGTGTCGGCGCGGGAGGCGGCGACCACGAGGGCGCGCCCGGCGAGGGCGTGGGCGCGCCGGTGGAGCCCGGCGGCATCCCGGTCGCGTCCGCCGGCCGACGCGGAGCAGCGGACGGGCGGAAGCCCGCCGCGCAGCCGGGCCACCTGCTCGGACAGCCGCTCGGCGGCCGTGTCGAGGTCGGCGGTGGGGGCCAGAGCGCGGAGCTCGTCGGTCGTCGCGAGCAGGGCGGCCAGATGGCCGGCGAGCTGGATGTCCAGCTCCTCCTCACGCGAACGGTGCGGGAAGTCGGGCGAGGTCGTCGCGGCCACCGTGTGGACCGACTTGGTGCGGATCGGCTCGTACATGGGATGGCCTCCAAGCTCGCTCTCGGAGAACCAGCCTACATTAGATTCCGTCTAAAGTTGAGCGAGGTCCGGAAGTCTTCCGCGGGAGTGCCTACGGCTGGCCGTAGCCGTCCAGGAAGTTCCCGATCCGGGTGATCGCCGACCTCAGGTCGGCCACGGTCGGCAGGGTCACCACACGGAAGTGATCCGGCTCCGGCCAGTTGAATCCGGTGCCCTGGACGACCATGATCTTCTCCTGGCGGAGCAGGTCGAGGACCATCCGCCGGTCGTCCTTGATCTTGAAGACGTCGGGGTCGAGCCGGGGGAACAGATACAGCGCACCCTTCGGCTTCACGCACGAGACCCCGGGGATCTGGGTCAGCAGGTCGTACGCCACGTCCCGCTGCTCCTTCAGGCGCCCGCCCGGCAGCACCAGATCGTTGATCGTCTGGCGTCCGCTGAGCGCGGCGACCACGCCGTGCTGTCCCGGCATGTTGGCGCACAGTCGCATGTTCGCCAGGATCGTCAGGCCCTCGATGTAGGAGTCGGCGTGGGCGCGCGGGCCGGAGATCGACATCCATCCGACGCGGTAGCCCGCGACCCGGTACGCCTTCGACATGCCGTTGAAGGTCAGCGTCAGCAGGTCCGGCGCCACCGAGGCGGTCGGGGTGTGCGTGGCGCCGTCGTAGAGGATCTTGTCGTAGATCTCGTCGGAGCAGACGAGGAGGTTGTGGCGGCGCGCGATGTCCGTCAGCCCCCGGATCATCGCCTCGTCGTACACCGCGCCCGTCGGGTTGTTGGGGTTGATGATGACGATCGCCTTGGTGCGGTCGGTGACCTTGCGCTCGATGTCCGCGAGGTCCGGCATCCAGTCGGACTGCTCGTCGCAGCGGTAGTGCACCGCCGTGCCGCCGGACAGCGAGACCGCCGCCGTCCACAGCGGGTAGTCCGGGGCCGGTACGAGCACCTCGTCACCGTCGTCCAGCAGGCCCTGCATCGCCATGACGATCAGCTCGGAGACGCCGTTGCCGATGAAGACGTGCTCGACGTCCGTCTCGATACCGAGGGTCTGGTTGTGCATGACGACCGCCCGGCGGGCCGCAAGGAGGCCCTTCGCGTCGCCGTAGCCGTGGGCGGACGACACATTGCGGAGGATGTCCTCCAGGATCTCCGGCGGGCATTCGAAGCCGAAGGCGGCCGGATTGCCCGTGTTCAGCTTGAGGATGCGGTGACCGGCAGCCTCCAGCCGCATCGCCTCCTCGAGCACCGGGCCCCGGATCTCGTAACAGACGTTGGCGAGCTTGGTCGACTGGATCACCTGCATGTCCGTGAGCTTACGACCCGGTAACGGCTCGTGGGTCGTGTTTTCCACCACGTGAGACCGCCGCTATGCGGCGAAATGTTCCTCCGCTGTCCCTGGGCGCCACTCCTCCCTAGAATCCGCCCCCAGGTCCGGCCGCCCCCCACACGGTTCCAGGGCACATGAGATGAAGAGAAGAAAAAGCGATGAATGGGGCGAATCGGGTGAACGGGGTGAACGGTGTGGATCGGGACGGTGAGGCCTCCCAGGAGCCGCCGAACGTCTACCACCCGCTCGGCGACCCCTCCGCGGCGCCCGCCTACGAGGCCTTCCCCGACCCCGCCGCCGCCCACGGCTGGCAGAACGCCTATGACGACACCGTGCAGCTGGACGAGGTCGTGCTCGACGACCTCCGGGGGGCCGTCGGCGGAACGGGCACATCGCCCGCCGCGCAGGCCGCGGGTGCGGCCGACGGGTCGTACGCGGCAGGCGCCCCGCACGCCGACCCGCACGCACCGGACGGGCCGTACCCCCTCGCCGGCGCGGACCCCGGCGGACGTCGCGCCCGGCCGGCCGGCGGTCGGCGGGCCACACTCGGCCGCCGCCGCGCCCGGCGGCGCGGGGCCCTGATCGCGGGCGGTGTCGCCGCGGCCGTGGTCGTGGGTGCCGTGGCGGCGGGCCTCGCGGGTGTCGGCTCCTCGGGCGAGGAGGGGCCGAGCGGTCCGGCCACCAAGGAGTCCTCCCCGGTGGGCGGCCGGTCCGGCGGTGGGGGAGCGGCCACGCCGTCGGCCGACGCGTCCTCCGCCACGACGGAGCCGTCATCGCCCTCCGCCTCCCCGGGCGAGACCTCGGCGGAACCGTCCCCGTCCGGCACCGACTCCGCGCCCACGGTCCCCACTCCGACGCCCACGCCCTCCACCACCGCCCCCACCCGGCCGTCCCCGACGACCGACCCGGGCCGGGGCAACTCCGGCGGCAACCAGGGCCGGGGGCAGGGCGCGACGAAGGGGCCGAGGTGAAACCTGGTGGTCGGGCGGCGGCTCAGGGGTCCGGCCGGGGGTGTGGTCCGGAAAGCGGGGTGGACGCGCGGCGGACTGGGCGGCGGGCCCGGTCGAGGGAAGGGGGCCGCGGATGGAACGCGGTGGTGGGCTGTTGAGCGGGTGCGGTCCGGCGGTGCTGGACGCGCTGCGGGGGGCGGGGTGGGTGCCGGGGCGTGACGTCGACACGGGGGACTGGGTGCGGCAGTTGACCGCGGCGGGGTTCGTACTCGACGACCCGGCGGTCGGTGTCTGGGCGGAGTTCGGCGGGCTGACCGTCAGGAGCTGCCCGGCCCGCGACCCCGCTTCCTCCCTGTGCGTCGACCCGGTGGACGCCTGTGTCGACACTGTCGAGGAGGCGGTCTCGCTGCGGCGTCGATTCGCCGAGAACTTCAGCCCGTTGGGCATGTGGTCGGTCCAGTTCAGGACGTACGTCGCGACCGGCGGGCGCGTCGTGGCCGTGGGGCCGAACGTCCTGTGGCACCTTGGTGCGACCTTCGCCGAGGCGCTGACCTACGTCGTGGAGGGCGACGGCGGAGCCTCTCGCGCCGAGCGGGCGGACTGGCTCGGCAACTGCCTGCCCGGCGACCGTCTCACCGACGACTGAGACGCGCCCCGACCCCACATCGCCGCACCCGCGCCCCGCACCACCGCCGCCCTGCCCCCACATCACCGCATCCCCGCCCGAACCCCCGCCACCCACCCGCCGCCCCGCTGGCCGAACCTCGTCCGGCCGGAACCAAGTCCTTGCTCGGCCATCACACCGCCCTCACAATGCGCATGACAAACTGCGGTGGCCGGAAGATCTCCTGTCACTCACGTAGCAAGAGAGGGACCCCCACATGAGAAAGCCTCTCGTTGCCGCGCTGTTCGCCCTGGTGATCACCGGGGCGGGCGCGGCACCGGCGGTCGCGGCACCCCAGGCCGCGCCGGAGCTCGCGACGGGGACCGTGAAGACGGCGGTCGGCAGTGTCGTGGACGCGGCGAACAAGGCCGTGGCCGAGGCCGCGTCCCGGGTGGCTCCGGCGGACTCCGCGGTCCGGGCCGTGAACTTCGCGGGCACCGTCTCGCTCAGCAACTGCTCCGGCTCGGTCGTGCGGATGCCGAACGCCGAGGACGACGACCCGGCCCTGGTGATGACCAACGGCCACTGCCTGGAGACCGGCTTCCCGGGCCCCGGTGAGGTCCTCGTCGACCGGGCCTCGACCCGCTCCTTCGGCCTCCTCAACGCGGCGGGCACCCGCGTCGCCACGCTGCGCGCCAACCGGATCGTGTACGGCACCATGACCGACACGGACATGGCGCTGTACCGGCTGACCACCACGTACGGGCAGATCAAGTCCTCGTACGGGATCAACGCGCTGACCTTCGACACGGCCCGCCCGGCCGTGGGCACCGACATCACGGTCGTCTCCGGCTACTGGAAGCGGACGTACGCCTGCGACGTCGACGGCTACGCGTACCGCCTCAAGGAAGGCGCGTGGACCTGGAAGGACTCGGTCCGCTACACCTCCGCCTGCAAGACGATCGGCGGCACCTCCGGCTCGCCGGTGCTCGACAACGCCACCGGCAAGGTCGTGGCCGTCAACAACACGGGCAACGAGGACGGCGGGCGCTGCACCGACAACAACCCGTGCGAGGTCGACGCGAACGGGACCGTCACCGTCCGCGAGGGCATCAACTACGGGCAGCAGACCTGGCACGTCCCGGCCTGCTTCGCCGCCGACAGCAAGCTCGACCTGACCCGCGGCGGCTGCATCCTCCCCAGGCCGTAACGCCCCCGGGCAGTCACCGTGAAGCCGCGCCCCCTCAGGGGGCGCGGCGGACCGCCCGCCCCGCCAGGACGTCCGTCCGCCGGCCGTCCTCGACCGCGAAACGGCCGTCGACGAGGACGTACGGGATGCCGGCGGGCGGGGTGCGCGGCGCCTCGTACGTCGATCCGGCGGCGACCGTCGCCGGGTCGAAGAGGACGAGGTCGGCGCGGTACCCCTCGCGGACCAGCCCCCGGTCGGGCAGCCGCAGCCGGGCGGCGGGGCGCGAGGTGAGGTGGGCGACGCACTCCTCCAGTGACAGCACCCCCAACTCCCTTACGTACCGGCCCAGATAGTGCGGGAACGTGCCGTATGCGCGCGGGTGCGGCTTGGCGCCGCGCAGGATGCCGTCCGAGCCGCCCGTGTGCACCCGGTGTCGCATGATCGCCCGTACGTTCTCCTCGTGGCCGACGTGCTGGAGGATCGTCGACCCCAGCCGGTCCTCGACGAGCAGCCGCCGCGCGGTGACCCACGGGTCCTCGCCGCGCGCGTCGGCGGATTCCTGGACCGTCCGGCCGACGTACGACGCCAGTGCCGGGTCGGCGACCCCCGAGATCTCGACGGTGTCCCACGCGACGGGCACCCCGTGGCAGCCGTCGGCGCCGACGACCTCCAGTTCGTGCCGGACGCGTGCGGCGGTGTCGTCGTCCTCCAGCCTCGCCAGGATCGCCTCCGGGCCGCCCTCGCCCGCCCAACCGGGCAGCAGCGCCACGAGGGTCGTGCAGCCGGGGGTGTAGGGGTAGGTGTCGAGGGTGATGTCGGCGCCGGCGGCGAGCGCGTCGTCGAGGAGCGCGAGCAGGTCGGGGGCGCGCCCCTCGTTCACACCGAAGTTCATGGTGGCGTGGGCGAGATGGAGGGCGCAGCCGGCCTCGCGGGTGAGGGCGATCATCTCCTCGTACGCCTGGAGCGCGCCCGCCCCGTACGAGCGGTGGTGCGGGCAGTAGTAGCCGCCGTGCTCGGCGACCACCCGGCACAGTGCGGTGAGTTCGGCGTCCTCGGCGTACATGCCCGGCGTGTACGTCAGCCCCGACGACATGCCGACGGCGCCCTCGCGGAGCCCGTCCGCGACCAACCGCCGCATGTGGTCCAGCTCTTGAGGAGTCGGCCTGCGGTCCTCCCACCCCAGGGCGAGCATCCGCACGGTGCCCTGCGGGACGAGGTACGCGGCGTTCACGGCGATGCCCTCGCCGTCGAAGCCGTGGTCGAGGCGGTCCAGGTACCCGCCGACCGAACGCCAGGTGAAGTCGATGTCCTCGCCGTACCCGTTCCAGCCGGTGATCGCCCGCCGCACCTCTTCGAGGGTCCGGTCGTCGACGGGCGCGTACGACAGCCCGTCCTGCCCGATGACCTCCAGCGTCACGCCCTGCGCCAGCTTCGCGGTGTGCTCGGGGTCGCGCAGCAGGGCGAGGTCGCTGTGGGCGTGCATGTCGACGAAGCCGGGTGCGAGGACCAGCCCTTCGACGTCCAGCTCCCGCCGGGCGGACGGCCGCTGGCACCCGGCCGCCGCGGCCTCCTGGACGATCGAGGTGATCCTGCCGCCCGACACGACCACGTCGGCGCGGTAGGAGGGGCCGCCGGCCCCGTCGACGACCTCGGCGTCACGCAGGACGACCTCGTCCATGTCTGCCACCTTTCGAGAACCGGGAGTATCCGGGCCGGCCCTCAGAAATAGGTACGGACGTACTCCACGACCGTCCCGTCCGCCTCCACCACCGGGATCAGCTTCCACTTGTCGAACGACGTGCACGGATGGGACAGCCCCAGCCCCACCCAGTCCCCGACCGACACGTCCGCCCCCGCCCGCGTGCGCAGCCAGGCGTGCTGGTCGGACAGGCCCGTCACCGTGATGCCGTCGCCCACGTCCCGCACCTCGCCCGACCCGGCGTCCCGCACCACCTCCACCGTCGGCAGGCCGAGGTCGTACGCCGCGTCCCGCTTGCCGGCGTTCGCGAAGGCCTGCTCGGGGGAGGGGCGGGAGACGACCTGGGCCCAGAGCCGGAACGCGGGCTCCAGGGCACCCTCCTCGGGTACCCGGTTGAACGGGGTCAGACGCCGGTAGTGCCCGGCGTCGTGCGAGACGTACGCCCCGGACCGCAGCAGCTTCAGCACGGGCGCCGACAGCTCGGGGATCTCGTCGAACACCTCCGCCACCGCGTCGAACCACGCGCTGCCACCGGCGCTGACGACGATCTCCTCCAGCCCCGCGAACCGCCCGGCCCGGTCGAAGCCGACGGCCAGGGCGACGAGCCGCCGCAGCCAGGCGCCCACCCGTTCCGGAGTCGCGTCGGGCACCTCGCCCTCGTACCCGGCCACGCCCACCAGCCGCAGCGTCTCCACCCCGGCCACGGCGTCCGCGACCGCCGCGCACTCCGCCTCCGTGCGGACCCCGGTCCGCGCGCCGTCGCCCGCGGCGAGCTCCACCACCACGTCCAGCGGACGCGCCGAACCCCGCAGCGCCGCGTCCATCAGCTCCACGCCGCGCACGGAGTCCACGTAACAGACGAGCCGGAACGACGGATCGGCGGCCAGCTCGGCGGCGATCCAGCGCAACGCCGCCGGGTCCACCACCTCGTTGGCGAGGAACACCCGCTCGATCCCGAACTCCCGCGCGACCCGCACCTGATGCGGCACGGCCAGGGTGATGCCCCACGCCCCCCGCTCGATCTGCCGCCAGAACAGTCGCGGCGCCATCGACGTCTTCCCGTGCGGCGCGAAGGCCAGCCCGTGCCGCTCGGAGTACGCCTCCATCAGGGCCAGGTTGTGCTCCAGCCGCTCGGCGGACAGGGCGAGCACGGGCGTGGTGAACCCGCCGGTGAACAGGTTCCGGCGCTGTCCGGCCAGCTCCTGCACCGTCAGTCCGTCGGCGTCCGGGGGGAGGCCCTTGAAACGGTGGTCGACGCGTTCGGCGGCGAGACGAGCGAGCGCTTCGACACCCATGAGACCCTCCCTGAAAGGCCCTGTTGCAGTAACTGCAACGTCCATTGCACATAACGCTGACGGCTGTCTAACATCCCAGCGAGCACCGGGTCAACGGTGCCACCGCCCCTGTCGAGGAGCCCCGCCCACCGTGACCGCCGACGTTTCCTCCCAGGCCGCACCCGACGTCGTCGACGTCGCCGCGCTCGGCGAGTCCATGGTCACCTTCCTGCCCACCCGCCCCGGCCGCCTCGCCGACGTCCCCTCCTTCGAGCGCGCCATCGGCGGAGCCGAGTCCAACGTCCTCTGCGCCCTCGCCGCCACCGGCCACACCACCCGCTGGGTGAGCCGCGTGGGCGCGGACGGCTTCGGCGACCACCTCCTCGAAACGATCGCCGCGCACGGCGTCGACGTCACCTCCGTACGCCGTGACCCGGCCCGCCCCACCGGCGTCTACTTCCGCACGGCCGCGGACCGCGCGACCGACGCGCACGAGGTGGCGTACTACCGCTCGGGCTCGGCGGCGTCCGCGATGACCGGCGCCAACACGGATCTGCCGGCCGCCCGCGCCGCCCGCGTCCTCCATCTCTCCGGCATCACGGCCGCGCTCTCCCCGTCCTGCCTGTCCCTCCTCCAGGACCTGACGGCCCCCCACCCCGACCGCCCAGGTCCTCCTCGACCTGGCCCGCCGAGCCGACCTGGTCTTCGTGGGCGAGGACGAGGCACAGGAAACCTGGGGCATCACAGGCGGCCCCCAAGCAATCAGGGCAGCCCTCCCGGAACCCACCACCCTGGTGGTGAAACAGGGCGCCCAAGGAGCCACCCTCTTCGAACGCACCACCCCCACACCCCACCCGACCCCCGCGGCGGTGCAGTGGCGTACAGACGAGCCGGGACGTGTCACCGGGGCGGCGCAAGCCCCTACGGCGGGTGTGCCGCACGCGGACGAGTCGGCGCACGTCGCCGGTGCGGCGCAAGCCCCCGCGGCGGGCCAGCCGGGTACGAACGGCTCAGCGCAAGCCCCTACGGTGCCGCACGCGGACGGGTCGGCGCGTATCGCTGATGTGGCGGAAGCCCGCGCGGCGGCCCGGTCGCGTACGGACGTGAGGGGGTGTGTCGGGGGGTGTCCGCCCGCAGCGGTTGGCGCGTCAACTGGTTCCGCTTCTCGGGCGACCGATTCCGCGCCGTTCCGAGGACGGACACCCCCCGGCGCGCCCCCGCCCCACCCCCACACGGCAGGCGCCCACCCCGCCCCCGAAGGCGCCCCACCCACACCCCAGGGCACCCCACCCGCACCCGAACGAACCCGCCCCGCCCCCGACCCCACCGACCCCACCGACCCCACCGACCCCACCGACCCCACCGACCCCCCCGACACCACCACCTTCGCCCCGTCCCCCCACGTAACCGTCGTCTCCCCCACAGGCGCAGGCGACGCCTTCGCCGCCGGCTACCTCTCCGCCACCCTCCGCGGCCTACCCCCCAAGGCCCGTCTCCGCCACGCCCACCTCATGGCCGCCGCAACCCTCACCACCCCCGGCGACCTGGGCACCCCACCGACCCGCCACCACGCCGACCACCTCGCCGCCCTGGACGACGACACGTGGGGGACACTTCGACTCGCCCCCGGCTGGACACAGACACCGGACGGGCCCGACGAGGAGGTACGCACCGCATGAGCCAGACCGTCGACCGCGCGCTCAGCATCCTGCCGCTGCTCGCCGAGGGCCCGGCCGACCTCGGCCAGGTCGCCGACCGCCTCGGCGTCCACAAGTCCACGGCCCTGCGCCTCCTGCGCACCCTCCACGAGCACGGCCTCGTCTACCGCCAGTCCGACCAGCGCTACCGCCTCGGCGCCCGCCTCTTCGCCCTCGCCCAGGAGGCCGTGGAGAACCTCGACATCCGCGAGATCGCCCACCCCCACCTCGTACGCCTCAACGAACAGTGCGGCCACACCGTCCACCTGGCCGTGTACGAGGAGAACGAGGTCCTCTACATCGACAAGGTGGAGAGCCGCTACCCGGTCCGCATGTACTCCCGCATCGGCAAACCGGTCGCCATCACGGTCGCCGCCGTCGCCAAGCTGTGCCTCGCCGACCTCCCCGAGGCCGAGCGCCGCGCCCGCGTGGAGAAGCTCGACTACCCCATGTACACGTCCCGTTCGACCCCCAGCGCCGCGGCGTTCCTGAAGGAGCTGGCGAAGGTCCGCGAACAGGGCTGGGCCACCGATCTCGGCGGCCACGAGGAGTCCATCAACTGCGTGGCCGCCCCCGTCCGGGGCGCCGACGGCCGGGTGGTCGCCGCGATGTCGGTCTCCGCCCCCAACGTCGTCGTCACCGCCGACGAACTCCTCACCCTGCTCCCCCTGGTACGCCGCACGGCGGACGAGATCAGCGGCGAGTACTCCGGCAGAACCCCGACGACAGACCCCGTCTGAACCCGCCCCGAACCCGCCCCACCAGCCCCGAACCCCGAGCCCGCCCCACCAGCCCCGAACCCCGAGCCCGCCCCGCCCGCCCCGCGCCCGCCCCGAGCCCGCCCTGGGACGGACTCCTTCCGCCCCCCTCGACGGCCCCCATCCGAGCGACAAGGACCCCCAGCACGACCGAGAAGATCGCCCTGACCCCGAAGACCCACACCACCCCACCCGCGAAGTTCTCCCACGGCGTCCGCAAGGGCAACATCCTCCAGGTCGCCGGCCAGGTCGGCTTCCTCCCCGCGGTGGAGGGGCAGCCCCCCACCCCCGCGGGCCCCACGCTGCGTGAGCAGACCCTCCAGACCCTCGCCAACGTCAAGGCGATCCTGGAGGAGGGCGGCGCCACCTGGGACGACGTGATGATGATCCGCGTCTACCTCACGGACGTGGACCACTTCGCCGAGATGAACACGCTCTACAACGCGTACTTCGAGGAGCACCTCACCGCGGCGCCCCCGGCCCGCACCACGGTCTACGTGGGCCTCCCGCAGGGCCTCCTGGTCGAGATCGACGCGCTGGCGGTCCTGGACGCCTGACGAACCACCCCGCGCGCCCCCTTGTCGGGCCGCAGATGCGGACATATGCCGGGCCGACTGTTCCCCGCACAGGATCGTCGACCATACTGCCCGCTGTGGAGCAGCGCATTGGTTCGAACAGCCAGCCCCTGGCCGCCGCCGCGGTCGACCCGTCGCACATCCCCGGACTCACGGCACCCGTGTCCGTGACGAAGGAGAAGCAGGAGGAGCCGGAGGACGTCAAGCCGACGGAATCCGCCGAGCAGGCGGAGACCGTGGACGCGGACGAGGCTGTCGCCGCAGAGCCGGACGCCGAGCTCGACAGTGAGGCCGACGACGAGCCCGACGCGAAGGCCGACGCGAAGGCCGATGACGAGGCCGACGGCGAGACCGTCGAGGAAGAGGAGGCCGTCGAGGGCCCCGTCTTCGAGGCCGCCGACCGCCGCGCGAAGATCGTCGCCGACCACAGGGGCGTACGGCTCCGGCTGGACGACCAGGCGTGCGAGTTCCGCTGGGACGAGATCGGCGCGATCGAGACCGAGTCCCCCCGCTTCGGGAAGCGGTTCACCATCACCGTCCACACCCCGGACCGCCGCTGGTACCCCATCGAGATCGAGGCGAAGGCCAAGTCCGAGCACGCCGCGTGGGAGACCCGGATCGACGAGGTCCTGGACGCGTACTTCGAGGACGGCGACAGCGACAAGAAGGACTCGGCCGAGCCCACGACGCCGGACGACCCGACCGAGCCCGAGGACACCGCGAAGCCGGCCGCCGAAGAGAGCGCCAAGTAGGCACGCGCGGGACGTGGGCGAGCCCGACACACAGGCGCGCCCGACACGTGGGAACACACGACGAGCAGCGGCACGGGGAACTGCGCGACCCGCCACGGCGGGCCCGCAGTTCCCCACCCTCACTACCGACCCGGCGCTAGCAGTACTGCGCCTCCTTGCCGATGGACCGGTACATGCAGTCCGAGTTCTCCAACAGCTGGAGCACGGCGTCCCGGTTGCGTGCCGTCTCCCGGGCGATCACCTCGTCGGGCGGGTAGAAGCCGCCCCCGCCGGCGGACGACGGGTACATCTCGAAGGTGTAGCTGAAGATCTTCTGGTTGCCCCACAGCCAGTCGTCGATCGACCCGTCGGTGATGTACAGGTCGCTGGACTGCTCGGGCGTGTACCCGTTGCTCGCGGCCATCTTCCCGCCGACCGTCGCGAAGGCGTTGCGGTCGTCGGCGGTCATCCCGGTCGTCGTGTTCGCGGTCGTGTACCCGAAGGGCCACAGCACGAGCTCGCTGTACGTGTGGAAGTCGATGGCGGACTTGATCTGCTGCGCCCCGCCGACGACACGGCTGCGGACGAAGTTCGCGACGACCTTCACCTCTGGCGCGGACTCGGCGGACGGCCCCCGGTACGTCTCCGAGGACGTCGACCCGGACGAGCCGCCGCAGCAGCCCCAGCGGTAGTTCCAGTTGCGGTTGAGGTCGGTGCCGACGGCCGACGAACCGCTGTTGGGCTGGCGGTTCTTGCGCCACGAGCGGTACGAGCCGGTGGCCACGTCGTACTCGCCGCCGTCCGGGTTGAGGTCCGGGATGATCCAGATCTCGCGGTTGTTCACCATGTTGGTGACGCGGGAGTCGGTGCCGTAGTCGGAGGTCAGCTCGTTCAGGAGGTAGAGCGCCATCTCGACGGTGAGGTGCTCGCGGGCGTGCTGGTGGTGGGTGAACAGCACCTCGGGCTCGGCCTCGTCGGTGCCGACGTTGTCGCTGATCTTGATGGCGACGATGTTCCGGCCCTGGTACGAGGTGCCGATGACCCGCTGGCTGACGATGGAACTGTTCGCCGCGACCACGGAGTTGATCTCGTTCGTCATCTCCGCGTAGTTGTGGTAGCGGGAGTCGGCGGACGGGAAGTCGAAGAGGCGTACGTCGTCCTCGCCCTTCGACCGGTCCGGCACGGCGCCGAGCGGGGTGACCTCGTAGCCCTGCTGCTTGAGCTTCTTGATCTGGTCCGCGCGGCCGGAGACGAAGACCGAGTGGTCGTCGGCGTCGTCCACCGAGACCCCGGCCTTCTGGAGTGCCGTGCGGGACTCGATGTCCGAGTGCATGTGGACCTCGTACTGGCGGATGTCGTCCGCCGAGGCCTTCGGGCGTTCGGCGCTGGTCGCCGTCGCGTCCGTGGTGGTCGCGGCGACCGGCGCGGCGAGGGCCATCGCCAGCAGGCCGACGAGGGCGGCGGTACGGCGGCCCGATCTCCTGCCCGTGCCGTCGGGCACCGCTGATCTGCCGCGAATGCGGAGTCGCATGAGTCTCCTACTTTCTCCAGGAATTCCGGGGTCTCCGGAGTGGGGAGTGGAGCGGGGGGTGGTTCCGTGCGACGTGCGACCTGGTGCGGGTGTGGCGCTCATGGTGCGGCTCTGGCATGACCAGGTCAAGAGTGGCCGGTGGGTGTGCCGGGTCGGCGTGGCCGGAAGGGGCCGCGAAAGGGCCGGGCTTGGGGCGCGAACGGCCAGGTCGAAGGCGCCGAGCTCACGCGCCGGTGTCGCGGCATCGCTCCTCGCGCCCCTGAAAGGCGCGCAGTGTACGCGTGTGGAAGAGCTACTCGGCCTCCACCGCGCGAGAGTGCACCCGCAGGGGTGAACTACGGGTGCGATGCCGTGCGAACGCGGCGACAGTGGGAAGCCGCGCAAAAGGAGCCCCACACTCCGGCAACTGCCTCAACTCACCCCAGAGGACTGGCTGATCATGAGCGGATCAGCACCACGCCGGGAACGGAACAAGCCGAGCGCGCCGGATACGCCTGGCGCGCTCGACACACCGAGCGCGCCGGGACCCGCACGCGTGCCGACGGCACCGCGCACCACGTCGACACCCCCGGGTGCGCCGCGCAGACCGGGCGCGTCGAGAACGGCGAGCACCCCGCGTGCGCCGGGTGCGTCCCGTACGGCGGCAGTCCCGAGCACACCGATCACCCGCCGTCCACCGATCGCCTCACCGGCGTCGGCCCCACCGAACGCCCCGAACGCACCGCGCACACCGCTTGCCCCCGCGCCACCGGCCGCACCGCGCACACCGCTTGCCCCCGTGCCCCCGGGCGCCCCCCTCGCCCGCAAAGCACCGAGCGCCTCCAGCGCGTCCAGCGCGTCCAGCGCGTCCAGCGCGTCCAGCGCGTCCAGGGTGTCCACAGCGCCCGACGAGACCCGCGCGCCCAGCACCCCGCGCACGCCGCCCCCCGCGCCCCCGGACCGCGTCTCCGCCCTCGCCGCCGCCCTCGCCCCAGCTCCTGCCCCCGACTCCCTCCCCACCCCGGCTCTCCTCCCCGTCGAGACGACCTCCTTCGTCGACCGGCACCATGAACTGGCCGAGGGCCGACGCCTGCTGACCCGCAGTCGGCTGGTCACGCTCACCGGACCCGGCGGGGTGGGGAAGACGCGGCTGGCGTGGCGGCTCGCCGCCCGGGCTGAGCGGGCCTTCCCGGACGGTGTCCGCCTCGTCCACCTCTCCGACCTGCACGATCCCGCCCTGGTGCTCAGGGCGGCCGCCGAGGCCCTCGGTCTGCCCGAACCGCTTCCCGCGCGCTCCCCGCTCCCCACGCGCTCCCCGCTCCCCACGCGCTCCCCGCTCCCCACGCGCTCCCCGCTCCCCACGCGCTCCCCGCTCGACGCGATCGTCCGGCACGTACGCGACCGCCGCCTCCTCCTGGTCCTCGACAACTGCGAACACCTGCTGCCCGCCTGCGCCGACCTCGTCGCCGCCCTGCTGCGCCGCACCACCGGCGTCCGGATCCTCGCCACGAGCCGTCACCGCCTGGCGCTCACCGAGGAACACCTCCTGGAGGTACGCCCCCTCCCGGTGCCCGACCCCGACGGCGACCTCACCGACCCCGCCGCGCACCCGGCGCTCACCCTGTTCGCCGACCGGGCCGCCGCCGTGGTCCCGGGCTTCACGCTCTCCCCGGCGAACCGCGCCTCCGTCGCCCGCCTCTGCCACCGCCTCGACGGCCTCCCGCTCGCCATCGAACTCGCCGCCGTCCGCCTGCGCGTCCTCGGCGTCGACCAACTCCTGGAACGCCTCGACGACCGCTACCGCCTCCTCGCCGCCGCCGGCCCCGCAGCCCCGTCCCGCCACCGGACGCTGCGCGCGGCCGTGGACTGGAGCCATGACCTCTGCACCCCCGGGGAACGCTCCGTCTGGGCCCGCGCCTCCGTCCTGACCGGCAGCTTCGACCTGGAGACCGCGGAAAGCGTGTGCGCGGACGCCGAGACGGACACCGGCACCGGCACCGGCACCGGCACCGGCTCCGACGGCGCCCCCTCCCTGCGCACCCCGTACGACGTCCTCGAAGCCGTCGCCGGACTCGTCGACAAGTCCGTGCTGACCCGTGAGGAGCACTGGAGCGGCACCGTCCGCTACCGCCTCCTCGACGGCCTCCGCCACTACGGCCTCGACCTGCTGCGCCGCACCCCGGGCGCGGAGGCCGACGCCCGGCGCCGCCATCGCGACTGGACACAGCGCCGGGTGGCGGCGTACGAGCGGGCCTGGTTCGGTCCGGGCCAGCGGGAGATCGCCGCGCGGCTCCGCGCGGACCAGGACAACCTGCGTACGGCGCTCGAGTTCAGCCTGACCACCCCCGGCGAGGCACTGGCCGGACTGCGGCTCGCGGGCAGCCTGTGGTTCCACTGGTACGCCTGCGGGGCACCGGGCGAGGGCCTGCACTGGCTGGAGCGCGCCCTGGACGCCAACCCCGAGCCGACCCCCGAACGCGCCCGCGCGCTGTGGGTCGCGGCCCTCCTCCTGACCGCCGCCGACGACGAGGACACCTCCCGGGCCCGCCAACTGGCCGCGGAGGGACGCGAACTGGCCCTCGGTCTCACCCCCGACCTCCGCCGCCCCGCCGCGCCGTCCGCTCCCGCCGAAGCCGCCCACGCCGAGTACGTCCTCGGTCTGACCCTGCTGTCCGGCGACGACCCCACCGGTGCCGTCGCCCACTACGACTCCGTCCCCGCCGGTGTACCCGCCCCCGGACACCTGCCGGCCCTCGCCGCGCTCGACCAGGTGCAACTCGCCCACGCCCTCGTGTCCTTGGGGCAGACCGACCGTGCCGTGGTGCTCTGCGAGCAGACCCTGCGGCGCTGTGAACGGCAGGGTGAGGACTGGGTGCGGTCGTCCGCGCTACGGGCCCTGGCGCACGCGTACACCGCGCGGAAGCAGTGGCACCGCGCCGAGTCGCACGCCCGTGAGGCGCTGCGCCGCGGGCTCGCCCTCCATGACGTGGTCGGTGTCGCCCACTCCCTCGACCTGCTGATCGACATCACCACCGCCCTCGGTGCCCGCGAACGCGCCGCCGTCCTCCTCGGCGGCACGGACCGCCTCCGGGCGGCCAACCTCTGGCCGGGCACAACGTGTTCGGGCCGCCGGGACGGTGAGCGTGCCGCCCGCCGGGACCGCGAGGCCCACCTGCGCCGGTCCCTCGGCCGGGGCCCGTTCGAGCGGGCGTACCGGCGCGGCGGCACCCTGGGCCTCGACGAGTTGGTGTCGTACGCGCTCCAGCAGGAGCCCCAGCAAGCCGTGCCCGAGACGCCGGTGCCGCTCACCGCCCGGGAGACCGAGGTCGCCCTGCTCGTCGCCGAGGGGCTCGCCAACCAGCAGATCGCGGACCGCCTGGTCATCGCCCGCCGTACCGCCGAGGGCCATGTCGAGCGGATCCTCGGCAAGCTCGGCTTCCACAACCGCAGCCAGATCGCCGCCTGGGCCACCGCTCAGGGCTCCGCCGCGGAGCGGTCCTGAACGTTACCCACGTATGGGTTCGTACATGCCCATCAGCCTTGTACGGCGGCAATTACGGACGTACTGGGGCGTGAAACAGGTATATGCACACAGGGAAACGGGTAATCCTCCCCGTGTGCCGCACCCCCGGTCGGGCGAACCTGGAAGCATGCTGCAACTCTCCGGGGGTCTCCTTCCGGATTCCGGCCCCCACTTCGCCTCGTACTTCCAACCCTCCATGAGCGCGGGTCATCTGAGTGTCGAGTACGACCCCCGTCCGACCGCCGCGGCCGAGGCCCGCGCCGAGGTCCGCAGGCAGTTGGAGGGATGGGGACTGCTCGATCAGATCGATGTCGCGGAGCTGCTGGTGAGCGAACTCGTCACCAACGCCCTGGTGCACGCGGAGAGCCGTCTGAAGCTGACACTGACCGCGGCGCACGGCGTCCTGCGCTGCGAGGTGTCGGACACCGACGGGCGCCCGCCCCGGGTGCGACGGGTCACGGAGATATCGGAGAGCGGCAGAGGGATGTTCCTGGTGGAGGCGCTCGCCGGGCGCTGGGGCTGCCACCAGGACGGGCCGGGCAAGACCGTGTGGTTCGAGCTCGGCACGTGCGGGTCCGCCGGCTGTGGTCGGCGACAGCCGGCGTAGCCCGCGGAGTTCCGGGCAGCGGCCTCGTCAGCCGCCCCGGAACCACAGCCCGGTCCCCGGCGGCTGGCCCAGCCGCCGGGGACCGTTCCACGTCACGAGCCTCTTCCATCGCCTCCGCGACCGTGCCAACACCCCCGTCTTCCTTCACCGCACGCCCTCTTGTGCCCACCCCGGCTTTACGCTTTCTTGATCCGCATGGCTGACACCACGGACAACACAGCTACCGGGGGAGTGACCTCGGCCCCGCGCAAGTCCAGTTGGAAGTACATCGGCCCCGGCATCGTCGTCGCCGCGACCGGCGTCGGTGCCGGCGACCTCGTGGCGACCCTGATCGCCGGCAGCAACTTCGGCTACACCCTGCTGTGGGCGGCCGTCATCGGCTGCCTCGTCAAGATCTCCCTGGCCGAGGCCGCCGGCCGCTGGCACCTGGCCACCGGCCGCACCCTCTTCGACGGCTGGGCGAGCCTCGGCCGCTGGACGACCTGGTTCTTCGTCGTCTACGTGGTGATCTGGGGCTTCGCGTACGGGGCGGCCGCCATGTCGTCCAGCGCCCTGCCCCTTCAGGCGCTGTTCCCGGACGTCATGGACCTCGAATGGTGGGCCATCCTGTGCGGCCTGTCCGGTCTGGTCTTCGTCTGGTTCAACAAGTACGCCGTCTTCGAGAAGGTCATGACGGTCCTCGTGGGCGTCATGTTCGTGGTGACGGTCTATCTGGCGATCCGGGTCACCCCGAACCTCCCCGAGGCGTTCGCCGGTCTCCTCCCCGTCCTGCCCGACGAGAAGGACTCCATCCTCAACACCCTCGGCCTCATCGGCGGCGTCGGCGGCACCATCACGCTGGCCGCGTACGGCTACTGGGTCAACGCCAAGGGATGGACCGACGCCGGCTGGATGAGGATCATGCGGCTCGACAACCGCGTCGCGTACGCCACGACCGGCATCTTCGTCATCGCGATGCTCTTCGTCGGCGCGGAACTGCTGCACTCCGCGAACATCGCCATCGCCAGCGGCGACAAGGGCCTCATCCAGCTCGGCGGCATCCTGGAGGACGAGTACGGCCCCGCCACCGCCAAGTTCTTCCTGATCGGCTTCTTCGCCACCTCGTACACCTCCCTCATCGGCGTCTGGCACGGTGTGAGCCTGATGTTCGCCGACTTCGTCGCCCGCTACCAGAAGAAGGGCGCGGTGAAGGGCGAGGAGGTCGCCTCCGGCGCACGCGAACGGTCGTGGCCGTTCCGCGCGTACCTGCTCTGGCTGACCTTCCCGCCCATCGTCCTGCTCTTCCAGGGCCAGCCGTTCCGCCTGATCATCCTCTACGGCGTCCTCGGCGCGGCCTTCCTGCCCTTCCTCGCCGCCACCCTCGTCTGGCTCCTCAACTCCTCCCGCACACCCCGCGAATGGCGCAACGGGATGGTCAGCAACGCGATGCTGGTGATCGCGGGCCTGCTGTTCCTGGTGCTGTGCGTGAAGCAGATCTGGGACCAGAACTGGGCGGACTTCTTCTGACCGGACCGGACGGCCGACGGGTGCTCAGCCGATCCCGGCCCACTCGTCGCTGGTGGCGACGGCCTTCAACTGGGCCATGGTGAGGGCGGGGTTGTCGCGGGTCGCGGCGGTGTGCTGGGCACCGGAGTTGAAGGCGCTGACCGTCACACGGGTGCCGTCGGGCCGCAGCGTGTCCACCGTCCACATCACCACGCCCTTGCCGCCCTTCTCGCCGGGCCCCTGCCGGGTGACGACCTTCGTCCCGTCGGGCAGGGTCTCGGCGTCGGGCCCGAACAGCGAGGTCGGCCCGCCCAGCTGCACGTTGGCCTGCACCAGGCTGCGCCCCTTGCCGTCGTCGAGGACGACGTACGCGAAGTCGGTGCGCGCGGTGCCGTCGAGGACGACCTCGAGGCCCTTCGGCACGAGCCCTACCAGCGTCGCCCGGATCGCGTCACCGCCGACGAGCGGCGGTTCGACGGACCGGGGGGAGGGGTCCGTGCTCGGCGACGGCTCGGCCCGGTCGTCCGGCATCGCCTCGATGGCCTTGATCCAGTACGGGTTCGTCGCGATCTCCGCCAGCTCGGACCGGGGCAGGGGCGGTGCCTTCCGGGTGACCGGAGTGCCCTTCTCGAGGGTCGCGTTCCACTCCGAGACGGTCACGGAGTAGCCCTGCGGGGTGACCAGGCTGGCGCGCCAGAGCTTCGTGTCCTCGCCGCGGTCGGAGAACGTGTACCCCCGGTGGACCATGAGCGTCGAGCCGTCCGCCAGCTCGTTCGAGCTGCAGTCGCCGATGTTGCCTTGGTTGGTGTCCGGGCACTGCGTCGCGTGCAGGGCCTCGTCGCCGCGCGGATCGAGCCGCGAGAGCGCGACCTGTACGGCCGCCGCGCCCTTGCCGTCGTCGTACACGACCCGCGCGTACGGCCCTTCCTTCGCGCCCGTGCCGCGGCTCTGCGCGTCGCTGAACTCGCCCTTTGGCATCAGCCGCTTGAGCGTGCGGACGAGATCGGCGCCGGACACCTTCCCGTCGTCGTCCCGCGGCGCGTCCGAGGCGGCCACGGTCGACGTGCCGTCGGGGCCGCCCCCGCCGCCCGGCAGCAGCAGCGCGCCGCCCACCCCGACGAGCGCGATCCCCGCCACCCCGCCGAGCACCGCCGCCCGCCGCCGGAACAGCAGCCGGCGGCCGTGTGCGGCGCCACCGCCGACGAGGGCCTGCCCGTCGGCGACGAAGGAGTCCCCGGCTCGGCGCAGGGCGTCACCGATCCGGCCCTCGAAGGGGTCGTCCTGCTGCTGACGCTGGTGCCGGTCTACGGGCATGGCGCACCGCCGTTTCTGTGGCTGGAGTGGGGCAGTCTCTGGGGCTGGAGTGGGGTGTGGTGGACCTGGGAGCGGTGAGGCGGGGAGCGGTGAGGGCTGGCGCTCGGGGCCTCAGGGGGTGACGTACTCACCGATGCCGTCCCCGAGGAGGACGCGCAGCCGGGCGAGGGCGCGGACGCAGCGCGTCCGTACCGCCGCCGAGCTGGCGTTCATCGCCGCGGCGGTCTCCTCGATGGACCGGTCCTCCCAGTACCGCAGGACCACCACGGCCCGGTCCTTGGCGGGCAGTTGGGCGAGCGCCTCCACGAGCGTGAGCCGCAGCGAGGAGTCGGACCCGGGCGAGGCGGGCACGTCCGGAATCACATCGGTGGCCCGCTCCCTGCTGCTGCGCCGCCGCTGATGGGCGAGGAACACCCTGGTCAGCACGGTCTGCGCGTACCCGGCGGGGTTGTCGGCCCGCCGTACCCGCCCCCACTTCACGTACAACCGCCCGAGGGTCTCCTGCACGAGGTCCTCGGCGAGGTGCGTGTCCCCGCCGGTGAGCAGACACGCGGACCGGTACAGATGCCCCGCGCGCGCCGCCGCGAACTCCTGGTACTCGTCCGCGCGGACTGATCTCATCTCTGGCTTCCCCCTGCCGGGCTCGTCGGCCTGTCACTCCTTTGATGCGGTGACCCCCGGAGAATGTTTCACCGAAGGCGGAGGGATACGGTGCGGTACAAGTCACACCGACGGGGCAGAAGGACGAACACCCATGGACCAGCCGGAACAGGGCCACGAGGCGGCGCAGCAGCCGCCGGAGCCGCAGCAGCCGCCGGAGCCGCAGCCGGAGCGGCAGGGACAGCCGCAGGCACAGCCGTGGGCACCGCCGGGAGGGCAGCCGGGGCAGCAGCCGCCTCCGGCGCCTCCGGCCGGCCAGACCCCGCCGGCGCAGGCGCCGACACCGTCCCCGGGTTTCGGCCCGCCACCGCCACCGCCGGGAGCGGCGCCGCAGCCGTACGGTGCGCCGGGCGCGCAGCCATACGGGCAACCGCAACAGGGGTACGCGTACCCGCAGCAGGCCTACGCCCAGCCGCCGCAGCCGTACGCCCCACCACCGCAGCCGTACGGTCAGCCGCACCAGCCCCAGCAGTACGCGCCCCAGCCTCACGCGCCGCAGGCACACCCCTACCCCCCACCACCGCAGCCCCAGCCGCCGCACGCCTACGCACCCCCTGCCGCAGGGGCGGCACCGGCGGCGGCACCTGATGGCGCGGGCCCGGAGTTCCTGGCGGTCGACCGCCACAACTCCATCGTCATCGACGTGTCAGGCGTGGCCTTCGAGGACCACGGAGTCTCCGTCGACTTCCCCTGGCCCGAGATCCGCAGCGTCCACTACAAGGCGAGCCCCAACGGCAAGGCCCTCATGGTGGCGGTGGTCCACCTGGACGGCAGCTTCTTCGAGTGCGCGGTCGAGGCCAAACCCCGCACCCGCCTCCACGAGTGGTTCCCCCACCTGGCCCACGTACTGGGCTACTACCGGCCGATGGGATGACGCTGTCTCACCATTTCACTTTCCCGCGAGGTGCCGTGAGGAAATAAACCCACCAGACCGGGTTGATGCGGTTGAGAGGATTCTTCCTGTTCTTGAGGTGGCGCTCCCAGTAGGCGTCCTGCTCCTCCACGGAGCCGACTCTGCTGGGGGGCGCCCTTACGGATCGACCGCAATGCCTCAAAAGCATCGTCCCCGACCGCTGCCGCTTCGATGCCGTCGGGGGATCTGAAAGGCAGATGCCATGGCCCATCTCCCTCGACCAGCATCCGCCATCGGGCTTCTTCGCCGCCGGTGAGGACGCGTACGTCGAATTCGTCAGTCATTCCTCGGACACTTCTTTGCCGTCGGCGATGTATGAGAGCCGCCACCAAGTGTGGATCACTCAGACCTTGAGCCGCTTGTACGAGTCTTGTTGGTGCCCCTCTCTCCGGGGCCCCCACCGGCCACCCCGCCGGCTACGAGCCCGGACGCTCCCGCCACTTGTCGACGACGGCCCGCTCCAGCACCGCCGACTCGTCCATGACCGTCCCCTTCTTGCCCATCGGCCCGTCGGCCGTCAGATAGCTCCGCCGACCGATGTACTCCAGGCTGTGCCGGTCGAAGATCCACTCGGTGGCCCAGTCGGCGTGTCCGTCGACACGCCGGATGCCCACCCCGTGCCGTCCGGCCGGGTCCACCGCGTTCTCGATCCGGGTCACCCCGGGGATCCTCGCGGCGGCCTCGTACAGCGCGGCGGCGGTCCTCGACGGCATGACCGACGTGCCGAGCAGCTCACCGATCTTGTCGAAGACGGCCTGGTCCTTCTCCTGACCCTCGAAGGTCCTCGTCAGGCGGGAGAGCCGGTCGAGGAGGCGGTCGGGGTCGGTCGGCAGCGACGCCAGCCACTCGTACGTGGGGCGGTCGATGCCCGCGGGGGTCCCCGCAGACCCCGGCGGCAGCAGCTCCCGAACAGGGACCCAGGCGCCGCTCTCGTAGTGCAGGGCCACCTGCTTCACGGGGCCGGGCTCCTGCGGCAGCCACGCCTCCAGCTTGTACGGCTTCCCCGGTACGAACACACTGTTCTCGTCCTTGGCCTCCGCCCCGGCCGAGAGGCTCTTGACGTACACGAACTGGTCGTCGCGTACGGGCGTGACCTTCGTGTCCGCGGCCACCTCGGCGATGCGGTCGAGCAGGACGACCGCGCTCTCCCCGTCGGACGTCCGCCCCCCGAGGCCGGAGTCCATGGTCGTGACCAGCCCGGCGGTCAGCGCCCCGGCCAGCGCCAGCGCGGCGGCCGGCATCCAGAGCGCGGGGCGCGGCCTTTGCAGCCGGGGCCCGCGGACGGTGGCGTCCCGGCCGCTGCCGGCGGCGGGGTCGGCGGGCGTGGTGGAGGTGGCGTCGGGCCGGTCCTCGTCGATGAGTCGCATCAAACGTTCCTTGTGGTGGGAGAGGCGACCAGGGGGAACGTCCCGCTCGGGCGGGGGCGGCAGCAGTCGGGCCAGCTCCTCGTTCATCGGGATCCCTCCTGAATCTCCTTGGGTCGAAGGGCCGCGAACGCGGCCTCACCCTCTACCTCTCCGCGGCGGAGCCCCGGTTCCTCACCTTTTGCCGTGGATGTTCCACGCTGTTCGCCCAGCCGCTCGTTCGTCAGCCGCCGCAGCCGCTCCCTCGCCCGTGACAGCCGTGACCGGACCGTACCGACCGGTACCCCCAGTGCCTCGGCCGCCTGCGCGTAGCCGAGCCCCGACCACACGCACAGCGCCAGCACCTCCCGTTCGCCGCGCCTGAGCCGCCCGTACACCTCGCGGACGGCGGCGAGCCGGCGCGCGTCGTCGACGCGTCCGGCGGTCTCGTCGGCGAAGTCGGCCACCGGGCCGGGGGCGGGGCGACGGGCCAGGAAGGCCAGTCGGCGGCCGAGGCCCCGGTTGGCGTTGCGGGCCTTGTTGGTCGCCATGCCGAGCAGCCACGGCTTGAGCGAACCGCCGTCGGGGTCCAACTGCTCCCGGGTGCGCCACGCGTCGAGGAAGGTGTCCGCCATCACCTCCTCGGCCGTCGACCAGTCGCCGGTGAGCCGGTACGCGTGGTTGTAGACGGCCCGCGCGTACGCGTCGTAGACCTCGGAGAACGCCGCCCGGTCACCGGCTCGTATGCGCGCCCGCACGGGGTCGCCGGCCTCACTCATCTCGTATGCACCTCTTCCACCTCACACCCTTGCCTCTCCACGGGGCGGGGCGGGTTCCGGTGACGTGCGCCACAGAGGAGAGGGGGGCGGTGACACGTCCGCCGACGGCACCCGAAGGCACCGCCGGCGAAACGGTCACCCGTCGACGCCCTACGGCAGCCCGTGCACGTGCGGTCCCACCGTGCTGGACCACGCGTTGCCCGCCGTCGCGTCCCAGTTCGTCGACCAGGTCATCGCGCCGCGCAGGTCGGGGTAGGTCCGCGGCGGCTTGAAGGAGCCGCAGTCGGTGCCCCGCGCGAGGCAGTCGAGCGCGTTGTTGACGACGCTCGGGGCGACGTACCCGCTGCCCGCGCCGCGCGTCGAGGCGGGCAGGCCGAGGCCCACCTGGGACGGGGCGAGGCCGCCCTCCAGCTGGATGCAGGCGAGCGCGGTCAGGAAGTCCACCGAGCCCTGGCTGTAGACCTTGCCGTCGCAGCCCAGCATCGAACCGCTGTTGTAGTACTGCATGTTGACGACGGTCAGGATGTCCTTCACGTTCAGCGCCGTGCGGAAGTACGCGTTGGACGTCGACTGCATGTCGATGGTCTGCGGGGCCATGGTGAGGACCATCGAGGGGCCCGCCTTCGCCGACAGGGCCCGCAGCGCCTGCGTCATGTACGTCGCGTCGAGACCGTTCTCCAGGTCGATGTCGACGCCGTCGAAGCCGTACGTCTGCATCAGGGAGTACACGGAGTTCGCGAAGTTCGTCGCGGAGGCCGCGCTGTTCACGGCCACCGTGCCGCGTTCGCCGCCGACGGAGACGATGACCTTCTTGCCCGCGGCCTGTTTGGCCCTGAGGTCCGCCTTGAACTGGTCGACGGTGTACCCGCCGAGGCCCGCCGAGTCGAGGTTGAACGTCACCGCGCCCGGGGTGGAGGTGGCGTCGGCGAAGGCGACGGCGATGATGTCGTACTGCGACGGGACGTCGGACAGCCTCTGCACCGTCGCCCCGTTGTTGAAGTTCTGCCAGTAGCCGGTCACCGCGTGCCGGGGCAGCCCCGTGCCGGGACCGCCGGGCGAAGCCGTCGTCGTCCCCGTCACCGTCGCCGACCTCGGCGACTCGCCAGCCGCGTTCACCGCCGTGACCTGGAAGGTGTACGAGGTGGAGGCGGCGAGCCCGGTCACCGTCGCGGAGGTGCCGCTGACGGCCTGGACCTTCGTGCCGCCGCGGTAGACGGTGTAGCCCGTCGCACCCGACACCGCGTTCCACGCCAGCGACACGGACGAGGACGTGACGCCCGAGACGGCGAGACCCGTCGGGGCGGACGGGACGGTCGGCGGCTGGTCACCGCCACCACCGCCATCGGGCCCGAACACCGCCACGTCGTCCGCGAAGTACGCCGCCTGCCCGTACCAGCCGTGCGTGTACAACGTCACCGAGGTCGTCGAAGCACCCGTCCTGAACGTGGTCGACAACTGCTTCCAGTCGGCGGAATCCGGCGTCCACGTCGACACGTCGGTCGTGCCCG
This sequence comes from Streptomyces sp. MA5143a, assembly GCF_900290235.1. Lineage (GTDB taxonomy): Bacteria > Actinomycetota > Actinomycetes > Streptomycetales > Streptomycetaceae > Streptomyces. The sequence goes on along the minus strand of NZ_OLMK01000029.1, from coordinate 4,521 downwards.
TGCCGCTCGCGCCCAGATACGTGTATCCACCCCGCACCCAGGCGCTCAGCGTGTACGTCGAGTCGGGCCTCACCGCCACGGTCTGGACGCAGCGCGCGTTGTCCTGCCCGGCCGGGGTGGCCCGCAGTGCGGCGGCGCCGCCGTGCAAGGGGAAGGAGACGGTCGTGCCGCTGCCCGCCGAGCAGGTCCAGTTCGCGAGGCCCGACTCGAAGCCGGCGTTCCTGGCGTTGTTGATGTCGGCGGCGGACGCCGGGGCCGCCCCGGCGAGGGTGAGGCCGGCGGCGGCCAGTACGGCGGTGACGGCTCCCGCCGCCCATCTGCGTATGCGTGGGGATATGCCTGGGACGCGGTCCACGGGGTGCCTCCGGTGGGGAGTGGGGATGAGGACGGTGGCCACCGCTGGACGTACAAGTTGGTCCAGACCAATAGGGTTGTCAATACTCCGCTCCGGGACCCGTTCACCCGTAAGGGCACCCCAACGTCCCAGAACACCCGTCGAGTTGGGGCATATGCGTCTCACTCTGTGTGGATACGGCCCGCACCTTCGGTGAGTTGATCAAGGAGATTCAGTGTTGATCGGGCCATGCCGTGGATATGGTGCTGATGCAAGACGATGCAGGAGGGACGGCGAGCCGTGTGCCGCCCTCTCAGGGGCCGACTGAGGCGGTGGTTCGACCACCCCGCCGCAGTGAACGGGGTGGTGTGCAGCGTGCCGACCGCGATAGCCGTCACCAGTTCCGATCTGGTGCTCCCACCGCACGACCGGCAGACACCGCCCGCGGCCGTACAGCCCCAGGAGACCCTGGAGAGCTCCCTGCTCGGCATGCACGCGCTCATCGAGCAGCACGGCTACGTCATCGCCCTCCACCAGGCGTCCGGCGCGACCCCGGAGGAACTCGCCGTCACCCGGCGCCTCCAGACCGTCCGCTCCGTCCTGGAGAGCGACCGCATCGCCCTGCTCGGCGTCGACCTGCCACCGCTCGGACTCGCGCTGCTGGCCCAGCAGTTGCGCCAGCTGTCCGCGTGCGACTTCAGCCCGGGCGTGCTCGCCTCCTCCGTACGCCTCCTCGCGCACTACATCTACGCCGGCGCCGTCCTCGGCACCGTCGCCAAACTCGACCGGATCCCGGTCACCCTCAAGGCGCACGCCAAGTCCTGGATGCCGGGCGCCCAGTTCGCCGTACTGGCGACACCGCGCCCCCAGCTGGTCCGGCTGAACGTGGCCGACCAGGAACCGCTGACCGGACCCGAGTTCGGCACCCGGCTGCTGGTCGCGCAGGGGCCGCAGCCGCCGTCCGACTGGGTGACCGCGACCCTCGCGCCCGCCTGGAAGGTGCAGGGGGCCGCCACCGTGCCGCTGCCCGAGGGGTCCGTGCGCTGGTGGGGGACCGGGAAGCTCGTCGAGTTCGCCGCGGGGCTCTCCGACGTCTCCGTGCTCTACCAGCTCGTGTCCTCCGTGCGCCGGGAGACCTGCCACTGGTGCGGCCTGGAACTCATCGGTGACCGCTGCGGATTCTGCGCCGCCCCGCTGCGCGAACCCGAGACCGCCCCGGCCCGCGCCCTTCCGCGGGGCGCCCCATGACGTACGTGCGCCCCCTCCGCGCGCAGGTCCGCTCCACTGCCCGGCACGTCCCCACGAGGTGAGATTCAGTGAACTCGCGCCAGCGCCGCGGCGTCGTCCTGCTGGTCCTGTCGGCCCTGTGCGCCCTGGCCGCCTTCGCCGGGGTGCTCTCGGTGATCCGCGACGTGAACTCCAAGGTCGGGCCGGAGGTGACGGCGTACCGGCTGAAGGGTGACATCGCGCCCTACAAGGAGCTGACCGCGAGCCAGTTCGAGAAGATCTCGATGCCGGAGCGATGGCTGTCGGACACCGCGATAACCGACCTCGCCGACATCCGCGGCAAGATCGCCGTCACCCAGCTGGAGAAGGGCTCCCTCCTCCAGTCCGACATGATCGTCGACCGTCCCGAACTGAAGCCGGGCCAGCAGGAGATCGCGATCATGATCGACGCGTCGACCGGTGTGGCCGGAAAGATCAACCCCGGTTCACTGGTCAACATCTACGCCACGTTCGAGGAGAAGGACAGCGACTCCGGCAAGGACACCTCCAAGCTGATGGTCTCCGACGCCCGCGTCATCGACGTCGGCAGACTCACCCCGCTCGAACCGGGCCAGTCCAGCAGCGAACGCCGCCGCACGGTCACCGAGGCCGTCCCGATCACCTTCGCGCTCGACACCGCCGACGCCCAGCGCGTCGCGTTCGCCGAATCCTTCGCCGAGCACGTCCGTCTCGCCCTCGTCGGGGGCGGCGACGCCACGGTCGTCGTACCGGACGACCGCTCGTACACCCTCGACGAGGACAAGGAGAAGACCGCGCGATGAGGTCGGTCCGGAACGTCCGCACGAGGTCACCCCGAACGGGAGTGCGTCGAATGCCCCTGCGGCTGGGCATGCTGATGAGTGAACAGGGACAGGCGTCACCGGGGGCGCCCACCGGGGCCGGCACGGGAACGGGGAACCGCCGATGACCATCCGTATCCTCCCCGCCGTCGGGGACATCGACTCGGCCGGCGCCCTGACCACCCTGCTCGGCCAGCTCGCCGACGCCGAACCCGCACCACCCGTGCCCGACTCGACCGCCCTCCTCGACACCCTGGCGCGCCTCGCGGCCGACTCCCTCGACGAACTGCCCGAGGTCGTCCTGGTCCACGAACGCATCGGCCCGGTGCCCGCCCTGGACCTGGTCCGCGACCTCGTCCTGCGCTTCCCGGCGGTCGGCGTCGTCCTCGTCACGTCCGACACCAGCACCGGTGTCCTCACCGCGGCCATGGACTCCGGCGCCCGCGGCATCGTCAACCTCCCCCTGTCCTACGACGCCCTCGCCGAACGCGTCCAGGCCGCCGCGGCCTGGTCGACCGGCATGCGCCGCCACCTCGGCAGCGCGACCCCCGAGCTGTACGCGGGCCCCGGCGGCACCGTCGTGACGGTCAGCGGAGCCAAGGGCGGCGTGGGCGCCACGGTCACCGCCGTCCAACTCGCCCTGGCAGCCCAGGCCTCGGGCCGTACGGTCGCCCTCCTCGACCTGGACCTCCAGTCCGGGGACGTGGCCTCGTACCTCGACGTGCAGTTCCGCCGCTCCGTCGCCGACCTCGCCGGCATCACGGACATCAACCCCCGCGTCCTCCAGGAGGCGGTGTTCGCGCACGACACCGGCCTCTCCCTCCTCCTCGCCCCCGCCGAGGGCGAACGCGGCGAGGAGGTGACGGACCGCGTCGCCCGCCATGTCCTCGCGACCCTGCGCTCCCGCCACGACGTGGTGGTCGTCGACTGCGGCTCGCAGATGACCGCGGCGACCGCCGCGGCCGTCGAGATGGCCGACCAGGCACTCCTCCTCGTCACCCCGGACGTGGTCGCCATCCGCGCCGCCAAACGCATGGTCCGCCTCTGGGACCGCCTCCAGATCCGCAAGGCGGAGGAGACCCTCACCGTGGTCAACCGCCACTCGCGCGGCACGGAGATCCAGCCGTCCCTGGTCGAGAAGGTCACCGGCACGAAGGTGGCCCGCAACGCGGTCCCCGCCGCCTTCAAGGAACTCCAGTCCGTCGTCGACGCGGGCCGCCTCCAGGACCTGGACGCCCGCTCCTCGGTCAAGCAGGCCCTGTGGTCCCTGGCCGGCGAACTGGAACTGGTCACACCCCAGGAGGCCGGAGGCGGCGGCCGCCGCCGCAAGCCGTCCGACCGGGGCGCCCTGGTCCTGCGCCGCAAGGGCGGCGACCGGGGTTCGGCCACCCTGGAATTCGCCGGAATGTTCCCCCTCCTCCTGATCGTCATGACGATCCTCTGGCAGGCGGCCCTCTACGGCTACACCTACTCCCTCGCGAGCAACGCCGCCGACGAGGCCGCCCGCGCCGCCACGGCCGCCCACGCCATCGACGGCGACGTCCCGGGCGCCTGCCAGGCCGCAGGCACCCAGCACCTCCCCGCCGCCTGGAGCGACACGTCCATCGACTGCGCCTCCAACGGCACGGTCATGAAGGCCGAGGTCGAGGCCCCCGTCCCCCTCTTCTTCCCCGGCTTCGACACGGGCTGGACGGTCAACGGCGAGGCCGGCGCAGCGCTGGAGAAGTCCCCATGACCCCCACGAAGGTCCAGCGACACCCGACCAAGACGCCGCAAACGCCCACAGCGGATGACCCGCGCACAAACGGTGCGGCGCAAGCCCCCACGGCGGGCCAGCCGCGTACGAACGGCTCGGCGCAAGCCCCCACGGCGGGTGTGCCGCGTACGGACGAGCCGAGGCGCGTCCCTGATGTGGCGCAAGCCCCTACGGCGCCGCACGCGGACGGGTCGGCGCGTATCGCTGATGTGGCGGAAGCCCGCGCGGCGGGTGTGCCGCGTACGGACGTGAGGGGGTGTGTCGGGGGGTGTCCGCCCGCAGCGGTTGGCGCGTCAACTGGTTCCGCTTCTCGGGCGACCGATTCCGCGCCGTTCCGAGGACGGACACCCCCCGGCGCGCCCCCG
>NZ_OLMK01000034.1 GCF_900290235.1 Streptomyces sp. MA5143a | reverse complement strand
GCGGTGGAGAACTCCATCGGCCTGGTCACCGCCCTCAACCCGCACATCGGGTACACGGCGGCCACCGACATCGCCAAGGAGGCCCTCGCCACCGGCCGCGGCGTCGCCGAACTCGTGCTGGAGAAGGGCCTGTTGCCCGCCGAGCGGCTCCAGCAGCTGCTGCGGCCCGAGGTCCTCGCGGGCAGTGGAGCCCTCCGCTCCTGACCCCGTGCGGAATCGGCCCTGACCTGGGTCTATGCTCCGGGACCGGTACAAAGGAGGCACAATGGTGATCATGACAACGACGTCGTCCCTCACCTTCCAGCCGGTCCTGGAGCGCATCGCCGAGGAGATCGAGCGGACCCCGGGCCGTGGCCGCCCCGCCGACTACATCCCGGCGCTCGCGGCCCGCGATCCGCGCCGCTTCGGCATGGCCGTCGCGGAACTCGACGGCACGGTGTACGGCGTGGGGGACTGGCGGGAGCCGTTCTCCACGCAGTCCATCACCAAGGTCTTCACCCTCGCCCTGGACCTGGCCCGTGAGGGCGACACCCTCTGGGAACACGTCGGCCGCGAGCCGTCCGGCAACCCCTTCAACTCCCTGGTGCAGCTGGAGTACGAGAACGGCATCCCCCGCAACCCGTTCATCAACGCGGGTGCCCTCGTCGTCACCGACCGCCTCCTCAGCCGCACCGGCGACGCCGCCGGCGAGCTGCTCGCCTTCCTCCGCGCGGAGAGCGGCAACCCGGAGCTGGACTTCGATCCGGAGATCGCCGCCTCCGAGTCCGCGCACGGCGACCGCAACGCGGCGCTCGGCCATTTCATGGCGTCGTACGGCAACATCGACAACCCCGTACCGGTCCTCCTCGACCAGTACTTCCGTCAGTGCTCCCTCACCGCCTCCTGCGCCGACCTCGCCCTCGCCACGACCTTCCTCGCCCGGCACGGCGTCCGGGCCGACGGCACCCGTCTGCTCACCCGCAGCCAGGCCAAGCAGATCAACGCGATCATGCTCACCTGCGGCACGTACGACGCCGCGGGCGACTTCGCCTACCGCGTCGGCCTGCCCGGCAAGAGCGGCGTGGGCGGCGGCATCATCGCCGTCGTACCGGGCCGCTGCACCCTGTGCGTGTGGAGCCCGGGCCTGGACGAGCGGGGCAACTCGGTCGCGGGCGTCGCGGCCCTGGACCGCTTCACGACACTGACGGGCCTGTCCGTCTTCTGAGCAGTCCGGTCACGCCGCCCGGCGCACCACCCGGTCGCGTCCGCGTAGATCACCCGCCGGTCGCATCGCGGTCCCCGTCCCGCAGACAGGGCGTCGCCTCGACGCCACCCGGCGTTGACACGCTGACCGAGTGTTGGCCATCGCTTTCCCCGTCGATCTCCGCCGCTGCCAGGCCCTGGGCCTGGCCGGCACCGCCTTCCTCGCCCTGGGCGGCGAGACCGCCGGCGCCCTGCCCGTGCGCGACCTGCTGTCACCGGCCTCCGGACGCGGCGCGCTCGGCCTGGTCTGCGTGTACTTCGGGGTCGTCCTGCTGATCGCCGCCTGGGCCCTGCTGGGGAAGGTCGTCCGGGGCCCCGAACCACCCACCCCCCGGGCCCTGCTGGTCGTTCTGCTGGTCTGGTCGGCCCCTCTGCTGCTGGCCCCGCCCCTGTTCAGCCGGGACGTGTACAGCTACCTCGCGCAGGGCGCCATGGTCGACGCCCACATGGACGTCTACGCCCACGGCCCCGCACGGCTCGGCGGACCCCTCGCCGACGAGGTCGCCCCGGTGTGGCGGCACACGGCCGCCCCGTACGGTCCGGTCTTCCTCGCCGTGGCCTCCGCGCTGTCCGCCCTGACGGAGGGGCGGATTCCGGAGGGTCTGATCGGTATGCGGGTGGTGGCGCTGCTCGGTGTGGCCCTGATGGCGGTGGCGCTGCCCCGGCTGGCCCGGCACCACGGCGGCGATCCGGCCGTCGCCCTCTGGCTCGGCGCCCTCAACCCCCTCGTCCTGCTCCATCTGGTGGCCGGCGCGCACAACGACGCCATGATGCTCGGCCTGCTCGGCGTCGGCCTGGTGGCCGCGCGGGGCCGCGGCTACGCCCTCGGCGTCGTCCTCGTCACCCTCGCCGCGCTGGTCAAGGCACCCGCCGCGCTCGGGCTGCTCGCGGTGGTCGTGATGCGGGGCCGTACCGGCTGGGTGCGGACGACCGTCACGACGGTCGCCGTCGCCGCGGCCACCACCGCGGGCGTCACCGCCCTCACCGGCACGGGATACGGCTGGATCGCCGCCCTGCGCACCCCGGTCTCCCCGCACAACTGGTCGCCCACCACCCTCCTCGGCCGCGCCACCACGAACCTGCTGCGCGGACTCGGCAGCGACCTGGCGCCGTTCGCGCTCCCGGCCTGGCGCGCCGCGGGACTCGTGGTGACGCTCGCCGTCGTCCTCTTCATCTGGCTCCGTCTGCGACCGGGCCCGGTCCACGCGCTCGGCCTCAGCCTCGCCGCGGTGGCCGTGCTGGGCCCGGCGATACGTCCCTGGTACGCGCTGTGGGGGCTGTTCCTCATCGCCTCGGCGGCCCGGAACAGCTCGGCGCGGCACAGGCTCGTGGCCGCCACCGGGGTGCTCGCGCTGGCCGTCCTGCCGAGCGGCAACCCGCCGGACACCGAGCAACTCGCCCTGGCGGTGTGCGGGGGAGTCCTCGCGGTGGTCGTGCTCTGGCAGGCCCACCAGGCGTCCCTGACACCGGCCCTGGAGCGGACCGCGTGAGCGCCCCCGAAGGCCGGCACCGGCTGCTGCCCCGCACCGACCGCGCCCGGGTCGCGCTGGTCCTCGGCCTGGCCCTGGCGGTCACCGTGTTCACCGCGACGGTGCCGCTGCTGCGGGACTGGTTCGACCTGCGCGTCTACCACGGCACCGTCGACACCTGGGTCCACCACGGGGGTCGCGTCTACGACTACCGGGTGCCGGGCACGACGTACGGCTTCACGTATCCGCCGTTCGCCGCCGTCGCGATGCTCCCCATGGCGTGGGTCGGGCTGCGTACCGCGATCGTGCTGTGCCTGGGGCTCGATCTGGTGGCGCTCGGGGTGGTGCTGTTCGTGCTCGCCGGGCCGCGCCTGCGCCGCCACGGCTGGTTCGGCACCTCCCTCGTCCTGTGCGCCCTCGCCCTGTTCGAGCCGTTCCGGGACACCGTCAGCTTCGGCCAGGTCAACCTTCTGCTGCTTGCCCTGGTGCTGGCCGACGCCTGGCTGCTGTCCACCGGCCGGGGCCGGTGGGCGGGTGCGGGGATCGGGCTGGCCGCGGCGGTGAAGCTGACGCCCGCGATCTTCATCGGGCTGCTCCTGCTCGCCCGGCGGTGGCGTGCCGCCGGGCTCGCGACGGCCGTCGCCGCGGCCGCCACCGCGGCGGCGGCCTGGGTCGCCCCCGCCGCCTCCCGCTTCTACTGGACCGAGGCGCTGTGGGACACCAGCCGGGTCGGCCGCCTCGACTACGTCTCCAACCAGTCCTTGCAGGGCGTTTTGGCCCGGCTGGTCGCACCCCATGAACCGAGTCGCGCGCTCTGGGCGCTGCTCGTGCTCCTGGTGCTCGGCGTCTGGGCCGTGCGGGCCCGTGCGGCGGTGCGGGCCGGGGACTGGACGGCGGCGTTCGCCGTGACCGGGCTGACCGCGTGCCTGGTCAGCCCGATCACCTGGGTCCACCATCTGGTCTGGCTGCTGCCGTCGTTCGCGGTGCTGCTGAGGCACCGTCGGCTGCTGCCCCTGACGGCGGCCCTGTACGGGTTGTTGTGCAGCAGTGTCGTCTGGCTGTGGTTCGACGACGCGTCCGGTGTGGCCGGCTTCGTCGGGTCCAACACCTACGTGTGGATCACGCTCGGTCTGCTGCTGCGGCTGCCCGTCGGTCAGTCACCCGGGCGCCGGCGCCCCCTCAGCCGCAGGAACAGCGACACGGCCGCCGCGCCGACCCCCGCCGCGCCCGCGACCACCCCCGCCTCCGACCAGCCGAGCCCCGCGGCCTGGTCCTTCTCGCGGGCGGGCGGCGGCGACGAGCGGCGGGGCTGAGGCGCGGCCGCCGGACGCGGCGGCAGGAGGGAGCCCACCGGGTCGACGCGGCCCGCGGCCCGGAAGCCCCAGTCGAGCAGGGAGCGCGCCTCCTCGTACACGGCGAACCCGACGCCCGACTGGGGCCGCATCACCGTGACGACGAGGGTGCGCCCACCTCGTCGGGCGGCGGCGACCAGGGTGTTGCCCGCGTTGGTGGTGTAGCCGTTCTTGATGCCGATGAGGCCCGGATAGCGGTCCACACCGGCGCCGGTCAGCAGCCGGTTGGTGTTCTGGATGCCGTATCCGAAGCGGCCGTTCGCCGGGAACTTCGCCGTGGCCGTGGCGCAGTACGCGGCGAACTCCGCGTTGCGCAGTCCGGCCCGTCCGAACACCGCCAGGTCGAACGCCGACGAGACCTGTCCGCGGGCGTCGTAGCCGTCGGGGGAGACGACGTGGGTGTCGTGGGCGCCCAGGGCGCGGGCCTTGTCCTGCATCTGCTCGGTGGTGGCACGCCAGCCGCCGTTGAGGGAGGCGAGGACGTGCACGGCGTCGTTGCCGGAGCTGAGGAAGACGCCACGCCACAGGTCGGCCACGCGGTAGGTGCGGTTCTCCTGGACGCCGACGAGGCTGCTTCCCTCGCCGATGCCCGCGAGTTCCTTGCTCTTGACGGTGTGCTTGAGCCCTCCGGGGAGCCGCGGCAGCACGGTCAGCGCGAACAGGGTCTTGAGGGTGCTCGCGGGGGGCAGTTTGCGGTGCGCGTTGTGCGCGGCGAGGACCTCTCCGCTGCGGGCGTCGGCCACCACCCAGGCCACGGCGGAGACGTCACTGGGAATCCGGGGCGCCCCGGTCCGCGGTCTCACATGGGTTCCCGACCGGTACAGGGAGGCCGGTTCCAGCGAGGACTTGGCGTCCTGGGCGCCCACCTCGACCGAGCCGCCGACGCCCTCGGGATGCGACGCGATCGCGAGGGCGCCCATCACACACACGACGGAGCAACAGACGGCGGCACGGGAGAAGCGAGCAGCGCGAGGTGAAGATCCGATGGTCATACGGCAAACGTAGGAACGGTCGCGTCGTGGATCGGGGTGCCAGGGCCGGGGGAGCGGATCGAGCACCCGGATGCCGCACACGCCGTGGGGTCACACGGCGGGGAGGGTGGGCTGCACCTGCCGTAGGAAGGCCGCGTTGTCCGGGGTGGCGCGCAGCCGCTCCAGCAGCATTTCCAGGCTCGCCTGGCCCTCGCGGGGGCGCAGGGCCCGCCGCAGGCCACGTACGGCGGTCAACTCGGCCGGTGCGAGCAGGAGTTCCTCGCGGCGGGTGCCGGACGGTGTGATGTCGACGGCGGGGAAGACCCGCCGGTCGGCGAGTGCGCGGTCGAGTCGCAGTTCCATGTTGCCCGTGCCCTTGAGCTCCTCGAAGAAGAAGCCGTCGGCGCGGGAGCCGGTCTCCACCAGGGCGGTGGCGAGGATGGTGAGGGAGCCGGCCTCCTCGGTGAGCCGGGCGGCGCCGAAGAGGCGCTTGGGGCCGTGCAGCGCGGCGGCGTCGACACCGCCGCTGAGGGTGCGGCCACCGGCGGCGGCCGCGTTGTTGTGCGCCCGGCACAGGCGGGTGAGGGAGTCCAGCAGGATCACGACGTCGTCGCCCTGTTCGACGAGCCGCTTGGCGCGCTCCACGACCAGTTCGGCGAGCGCGATGTGCTGCTGGGGGGACCGGTCGAAGGTGGAGGCGTAGACCTCGCCCCGCACGGAGCGCCGCATGTCGGTCACCTCCTCGGGCCGCTCGTCGAGCAGCACCACCATCAGATGGACCTCGGGGTGGTTGGCGGCGATCGCGGCGGCCAGCTGCTGGAGCAGCACCGTCTTGCCGGTCTTGGGCGGCGCCACGACGAGCCCGCGCTGTCCCTTGCCGACGGGGGCGACGAGGTCGACGAGACGGCCCGTCAGCCCGCTCGCCCGGTGCTCCAGCCGCAGCCGCTCACGGGGGTGCAGCGGTGTGAGGTCGTGGAAGCGCGGTCGGCCGCGCAGCTCGTCGGGGGTGCGCCCGTTGATCCGCTCGACCTCGGTGAGGGCGCGCCGACCCTCGCGGACGCCTTCGACGGTGTCGCCCTCGCGCAGCCCGTACCGGCGGATCAGCGCGGCGGGCACCTGGGTGTCGGAGGCGGTGGGCAGTCCGTTGCCGGCGCGCAGGAACCCCTGCCCGCCCTGCGCGGTCTCCAGGATGCCGGTGACGTGGGTGGGGGACTGCCGATGAGTGGAAGTGTGTTCGAGTGTGGTGGTGGTCATGGGGGTCCTTTCGCGGACTTCCTGGGTGAAACGCATGAGGAAGGGGGAGGGGAAGGCACACACCCGCGGGTACGACTGAGCCCTGCGCGAGGTGGTGCGGAGAAGCTGACGGCCGGTCGGAGATGTCGACGGGCGGTCGGTTCAGCTGAGGAGTTCTCAGGAACTGAGAGAGTGGCACCGGCGCCCGAACCCGGGCGATACACACGTGCCAAACGCAGCGTACCACTCCCCGTCACCAAACGTTAGGGATTTCCTTACCGACGGCCTTTGAACTCACCTGAACGACCCCCCGTACAGGAGGGGGCGGCCCCGCCCACCCGAGTCAGGACCGCCGTCCCACCAGCGGTCTTCGCACGGAAGGAACGTCGGGTGTCGCTCTTCACGCGCTCCGGTCGACTGCCGGACACCGACACGGCCAGGCACACCAACACGGAGGACGACACGGAACCCGCGGCGGCCGAAGCGCCGTCCGGGCCGACCGACGCGTCCGCCGGGGATGTCGGCCGATGGCGGCGGCTCCGGCGGGCCCCGCGGGAGTTCCGGCGGAGGTATCCGGTCGCCGCGCGGAGCGTGTCGTGGGCGGTCACGGCGCTGGCCGCGGTCCTCGTGCTGTTCGCCCTGCTGATGCCGGGCAGCGTCGAGTACTTCACGGCCGCGCAGTTCCTGCGGATCCCGGTGGAGCCCATCCTCGGCGCCGCCCTGTTGATGGCGCTGCCGCGCCGGCCGCGCCTGGTGCTCGCGGTCCTCGTCGGTGGGGGCCTGGCCGCGCTGATCGTCGTGAAGTCCCTGGACATCGGCTTCAACCAGTTCCTCGGCCGCGGCTTCAACATCGTCCTCGACTGGGGGCTCCTCGACGACGCCGAGTCGTACGTGGAGGACACCCTCGGCCGCTCCGGTGCGCTCGCCGCCGTCATCGGCCTCGTGACCGTGGTCGTCGCGCTGTTCGCCGTCATGGCGCTGGCGGTGGTCCGGCTCGCGAACCTCCTGGTCGGGCACCGGGAGCGGGCCATGCGCGGCACGGTCGTCGCGGGAACCGTGTGGATCACCTGCGCGGCCCTCGGCCTGACACCCCTTCAGGACACGCCGGTCGCCTCCCGGAACACGATCGGGTTCGTGCAGGACCGCTGGGCCCGCGCGCGGGAGACCCTCGCGGACGAGGCGGCGTTCGCCGAGGAGGCCAAGAAGGACGCCTTCGCCGACGTGCCCGCCGACCGGCTGCTGACCGGGCTGCGCGGCAAGGACGTCATGATCACCTTCATCGAGAGCTACGGCCGCGCCGCCCTGGAGGACCCGGCGATCGCGCCGGGGGTGACGGCGACGCTCGACGAGCGGAACGAGGCGCTGCGCAAGGCAGGGTTCGCGGCGAGGAGCGGCTGGCTCACCTCGGCGACCTACGGCGGCAGCAGCTGGCTCGGCCACTCCACCTTCCTGACGGGGCTGTGGATCGACAACCAGAACCGCTACCGCACGGTCACCGCTGGCGAGCGCCTCACCCTGCCCGGCGCCTTCCACAAGTCGGGTGCCTGGCGGACGGTCGGGGTGGTGCCCGGCGTCCAGTACAACTGGCCCGAGGGCGACTTCTACGGCTTCGACAAGGTCTACGACTCCCGCGACCTCGGCTACCGCGGCCCGAAGTTCAGCTGGTCCACGATGCCCGACCAGTACGCCCTGACCGCGTTCGAGCGCCTGGAGGCGGCCAAGCGGGGCGCCAAGCCGCTGATGTCGGAGATCATCCTGACCTCCAGCCACCAGCCGTGGGCGCCCCTGCCGAGGATGGTCGGCTGGGACGAGGTCGGTGACGGCTCCGTCTACCGGGCCGTCGAGAAGGCCGGCAAGGACCCGGCGGACGTCTTCACCGACCCCGTCAAGGTGAAGGAGGAGTACGGCAAGTCCGTCCAGTACTCCCTGCGGAGCCTCCTCGAGTACGTCGAGAAGTACGGCGACGAGAACACCGTCCTCGTCTTCCTCGGCGACCACCAGCCCATGGCCAGCGTCAGCGGCAACGGCGCCGACCACGACGTACCGGTCACCCTCGTCGCCCACGACCCGAAGGTCCTCGACCGCATCGACGACTGGGGCTGGTCCGACGGCCTGAAACCCGGCGCCGACGCCCCTGTCTGGCGCATGGACACCTTCCGCGACCGCTTCCTCACCGCCTACGGCACCGGCGGTCAGCCGCCGAGTTCGAAGATCCCGTAGCCGAAGCCCTCCGCGGTGATTCCGTCGGCGGTGAGCTGCACGCCCCGCGCCTCCAGGGGCCGGGGTGTGCCGACGTGCGGCTTGTGCGGGCAACTCGTCTCGTTGCGCTGTGGGTTGATCACGACGAGGTGCCGTCCCCCGCGCAGGTACACGAACGGGTACCCGAGGTGCAGCACCTCCGTCGAGCCGCCGGGGCCCAGGTCGGGGGTGTGGCGGCGGAGGGCGATCAGACGGCGGACGAGGTGGAGCAGGGACGTGTCGTCGGCGCGTTGGGCGGCGACGGTCGGGCGGTCGGGGGACGGGTCGACCGGCAGGTAGAGGTGGTCGGCCGGCGCGGTGGAGAACCCCGCGTTCGGGCTGCCGTCCCACTGCATGGGGGTGCGGGACCCGGCCCGGTTGTAGCGGGGGCCGAGGACGCTGCCCTCCTTGTCCGGCAGGCCGGGCACGTAGCGCATGCCGATCTCGTCGCCGTAGTAGATCGCCGGAAGCGTCGGCCAGGTCAGCTGGAAGGCGAAGGCGGCGGGGAGCTGCTCGGCCGTGCGGGGACCGCAGTTGAGGCGGGAGAAGTCGTGGTTGGCGGTGGGCAGGGAGATCGTGCCCGCGCCGTCGACGGCCGTGGTCGCCTGCTGCCACGCCTCGACGAAGGGGCGGGGCGAGCCCTTGCCGCCGGCGTCGAAGAAGCAGTCGAGTGGGTCCCATGTGTCGTTGACGGTGCCCTCGCCGTTGCTCCACAGCGAGCGGAGGGCCAGGCCGTCGGTGGGGCCGCCGAAGTGGAGGAAGAAGTCGGCGTGGAAGCCCGCCGGGATCGACACCTCCGGCTCGCCCCACTCGGCCAGGAGCACGGCGTCCGGGTGGGCCGTGTCCAGCCAGTGCCGCAGTTCCGTCCAGACCTGCGCGGTCTCGGTCCTGCCGGGGTCGTCCTTCACCAGGGACGCGGCCATGTCGACGCGGAAGCCCGAGACGCCGAGGCCCAGCCAGTGGTCCATGATCGTGCGCAGGGCGGCACGGTTGGCGCGCGGGCCGTCGGCGTCGACCGGCAGCCGCCACGGCTCGGCCGGGTCCTCGCGGGCGTAGCCGAAGTTGAGGGCGGGCTGGGAGTCGAAGAAGTTGGGCAGGTACGCGCCGGGCCGGGTGCCGGGGGAGTCGACGAAGCCGTCGGGCCGGCCCTCGGCCGTCCAGATGTAGCGGTGGTCGTCCGGGTCGTCCGCGGACGCCCGGAACCAGGGGTGATCGACGGAGGTGTGCCCCGCGACCAGGTCCAGCAGGACGCGGATGCCCCTGCGGCGGGCCGCGTCGACGAGCGCCGCCAGGTCGTCGTTCGAGCCGTAGCGGGGGGCGACGTTCAGATAGTCGGCGACGTCGTACCCGGCGTCGCGGAACGGCGAGACGAAGCAGGGGTTCAGCCAGACGGTGTCGACGCCCAGCCAGGCCAGATGATCGAGTTTCGCGGTGATGCCGGCGAAGTCCCCGATGCCGTCTCCGTCGGAGTCGGCGAAGGACTGCGGGTAGATCTGGTAGAAGACGGCGTCGGCCAGCCAGGTCGGGGCAGGACGGAACGAAGTCATACCGTCGACCCTAGGCGAGGGCGCTCGCCGTCCGCTGCCCCGAGCCAAGGGCCTGTCGTTTGGAACATGCCGGCTTCGAGCCAGGGCACTTTGACGGCTGCCGGTGAGCGGGGTTTGGTGCGTGCGGCTGCAAGGCGGAGGAGGGAGTCGACGCGATGGGGGTCCCCCCCCGCGCGAGGTTGTTCGAGCGTGGGGGAGTTGGCGACCGACGACAACGCGGCAGATGTGCGTGCCAAACCCCGCGGCCCAGGCGTGATCCAAACGACAGGACCTGGGCCTAAGCTGAGCCGATGTTCACCCCGCAAGGCCCCAGCCTCCGCGAACTCGCCGTTCAGGCACTCTCCTCCGTCGAACACGGCTACGACCTGCTCGCGCCGAAGTTCGACCACACCCCGTTCCGTACGCCGGACAGCATCCTCGACGCGGTGGAACGGGCCCTGACCGCGCTGGGCCCCTTCGAGCACGGCCTCGATCTGTGCTGTGGCACGGGAGCGGGTATGGAGGTGCTGCGCGAGCTGTGCCGGGAGAGCGCCACCGGCGTCGACATCAGCGCCGGGATGCTGGCGGTGGGCAGGGACCGGCTCACCGCGGGGGCCCGCGACCGGGACCGGGACCGGGACGGTGACGCCGCCGGGGCTCCCCGCCTCTCGTGGGTGCGCGGCGACGCCCTCGCGTTGCCCTTCGGGTCCGTCTTCGACCTGGCCGTGAGCTTCGGGGCGTTCGGGCACTTCCTGCCGGAACAGCTTCCGGGCCTGTTCGCGCAGGTCCACTCCGTGCTGCGGCCGGGCGGCCGCTTCGCGTTCCCGCTCCCGGCGCCCGCCCCGCCCCGCTCGCCCTGGTACTGGGCGGCCCTCGGCTTCGACACGGCGATGCGGGTCCGCAACGCCGTCTGGCGGCCACCGTTCGTCATGTACTACCGGCCGTTCCGTCTCGGTGTCGTACGGCACGAGCTGGAACGGGCCGGGTTCGACGTCGAGCTGTTCGCCCTGTCCGAGTTCGGGCCGCGCCCCGACGGCAGCCCGCGCTGCCGGATGGTCGTGGCCACCCGCCCGGACACCCTGGACCCCGGGGCCGGGCGGTAGCGGCTGCGGCGGCCGGTCAGAGGGCGCTGTACAGGGCGTCGACGAGCGCCATCTTGCGCGGGTCGTCGGCGATGTGCGGGCCCATCCGGTTCATGACATAGCCGAGGGAGACGCCCGCCTCCGGGTCGGCGAGGCCGCAGGAACCGCCGTAGCCGTCGTGGCCGAAGGCCCTGGGGTTCGGGCCGTACGAGCCGTGCGCCCCGCTCAGCCACACCCCGAGCGCCACCTCCGTGTCCCGGCCGAAACCGGCGCCGAGCACCAGGTCACGGCAGCTGCCCTGCCCCTCGCGGACCCGCTCGGCGGCCTCCGGCGACAGCACCCGGTGCCCGCCCCAGCCGCCGCCCAGCGCCAGGATCCCGTAGAGCGCGGCGACCGCGCGAGCGGTGCCGTGACCGTTGGCGGCGGGAACCTCGGCGGCCCGCCACGCGGCGCTGTTGGCCTCGGTGGCGCCGACCGGCGGGTTGGCGAGGGCGGCCAGCGCGGTCGGCGTCAACTGCGCGAAGACGGCCGCCTGCTCACTCGTCGTCGCGGCCGGCGGATGCACCAGCTCGGCGGCCCGACCGGCCTCCTTCTCCGGCAGCCCGATCGTGAAGTCGATCCCGAGGGGCCCGGTGACCTCCCGCTCGAGGAACGCGCCCGGCAGCAGCCCCGACACCCGCCGGACCACCTCACCGACGAGGAAACCGAACGTCATCGCGTGGTACCCCGACCGCGTACCGGGCTCCCACCAGGGCTCCTGCGCAGCCAGCCGCGCCGCGGTCACGTCCCAGTCGCACAGCTCGGCGAACGAGAGCGGCTCACGCGGCCCGGCCAGGCCCGACCGGTGCGACAGCAGATGACGTACGAGGACGCCGTCCTTGCCCGCCGCCGCGAACTCGGGCCAGTACGCGGCCACCGGGGCGTCCAGGTCGAGCAGCCCCCGGTCGGCGAGGAGGTGCGCGCACAGGGCGGTCGGGCCCTTGGTCGTCGACCACACGTTGACCACGGTGTCCCGCTCCCAGGGCCGGGTGCGGGCCCCGTCGGCCCATCCGCCCCACAGGTCCACCACGGTCTCCCCGCGCAGCGTCACCGTGACCGCCGCCCCCAGCTCGTCGCGCTTCCCGAAGTTCTCCTCGAACGCGGTCCGCACGGCAGCGAACCGAGCGTCGCAGTGACCTCGCACCTGGGACATGAACCCACCCACCCCTTCCACCGCCGGCACGGCTCCCGGGCGTCACCCGTGGCCCCCTGGACATACCGCTGAACATACCGACTGGTCGGACCGGGTGGAACCCGTGAAACCGCCCGGATCCAGCAAGGAGACGGTGCCGCGTCACGCCGAACCGGGCGGGGGCCGCCGGAGCTCACGCCGCGTCGAGGACCGACACGCGAGGCGTGTTCACGCCGCGCCGAAGAGGTGTGCCGCGGCAGGTCTGCCGGCGTCGGCACCGGTGCACCGGGAAAGGCGCAGGTGGGCGGTGATCTGCTTTCCCCGACCGTGCGGTGTCACCGCGACGTGGTCGCTGACCGTGTGGACGAGGCGGAGTCCGTGGCCGCCGACGCGGTACCGGTCGCCGTTTCTGACCGTGGGGTGGGCGGGCGAGGTGTCCCACACGGTGATGGCCAGCGCGTCCCCGCTGAGCCGAAGGACGAGCCCGCAGGGGCCGGGCGCGTGCCGCAGGGCGTTGGTGACCAGTTCGCTGACGACGAGTTCGGCGTCCCGCGCCAGGGGCGCCGGGACGGGGGTGCGGCCGGTGTGCGGGGCATGGGCGAGGAGCGTGCGCAGCAGACGCCGGGCATCGGCCGCGTGGGCCGCGCCAGTGGCCCAGGTCGCGCCGGAGCGCAGCGTGAGGTGCTCGTCCGTGACCCGCTCATCTGCCGCCTGCTTCCTAAGCGGGATGACCATACGGGGCTCTTTCGTTGTGATCGCCGTTCTTCGGCGGCTTCCGCCAAGCGGGTACCCGTGATCCGGACCGCGCATTCAGGGGTACCCGGTCGGCGCACGCACCTCGTCGGCCCCGACGGGACCGCGGGCCCTCAGAGGCGTGAGGCCAGCCAGCGCAGCTTGGTCGCCTCCTGGTAGGGGCCGCCGCCCTCGTGGTCGTTGAACTCGTAGACCTCGATCTGCTTGTCGTCCTCGGCCCACGCGTTGAACGCGGCGAACACCGTGGACGGCGGGCACGTCAGGTCCTCCAGGGCCGCCGAGAACAGGGCCGGTGCCCGGCCGCGCGCGGCGAAGTGCACACCGTCGAAGTAGGCGAGGGTCCGCTGGACGTCCGCCGCGCGACCGCGGTGCGTCTTCAGGTACTTGCCGATCTCGCGGTACGGGTCCCGGTCGGTGATCGTCGTGGAGCGCGGGAAGTCGCACAGGAACGGCACGTCGGGAGCGATCCCGACCAGGTCGGAGACCAGTCCGCCGACCGCTATGGAGATTCCGCCACCCTGGCTGGTCCCGAGGACGGCGGTGCGCGAGGCGTCGGTCAGCGGGTGGGAGCGGGCGGCCTCCACCGCGCGGACGCCGTCCGTGTAGACCCGCCGGTAGTAGTAGTTCTCCGGGGCGTCGATGCCGCGGGTCATGAAGCCGGGGAAGGCGGGCGCGCCGCCGACCGGGTCCGGGGTGTCGCCGCCCCCACCCCAGGCGCTGCCCTGGCCGCGGGTGTCCATGACGAAGTGCGCGTAGCCGGCCGAGGCCCACAGCAGATGGGTGTGGGGCAGCCCCCGGCCGCCGCCGTACCCGATGAACTCCACGACCGTGGGCAGCGGCGCGGTCGCCCCGGCGGGCAACACCAGCCAGCCCTTGACGCGGTGGCCGCCGAAACCGGCGAAGGACACGTCGTACACGTCGACGGTGGTCAGGTGGGTGTCGACCGGCTCGAAACGCGCGTCGAGGTCGTGTTCGCGGGACTCCTGGAGCGTCTTCGCCCAGAAGGCGTCGAAGTCCTCGGGCTCCGTTGAAGCGCTTCGATAACCACGAAGCTCGTCCAACGGCAGGTCGAACAGGGCCATGAAGGACCACCTTTTGAGTTCTCGGCGCGGATGATCACACCGTACGTGCGCCGCCGCGGACCGCCAAGAGCCCCTCGGCTCCCGGCAGTCAGCGGCGGCCACGGTGTCGGAACCCGGTGGCGTGCGGTCAGCGCTGGTCGGTGCCGATCAGCGCCCTGACCGCGAAGTCCTCGCGAACCCGCGCCAGAAGAGCTGTGGACGAGGGTCGGCAGGAGGGTGGACGCGGCGATCGATCGGTCCGGCCCCGTAGCGCGGCCAGCCCCGGTGTTCGCGTTCAGGCCCGGTGGTGTCCCCAGTCGGGGCCCGTGCGCGCCCACTCCTGTTCCCATTCGGCCATCCGGCGCCGGATCATGACGCGGCGCGCGGTGAAGTGCCCGGCCAGCACGATGCCGGCGACGCCGGCCGTGGCGCACGTCCCCAGGGACAGGGTGTGCTGCCAGATGGCGGTGTTCGTCGGCGGGGCCGGCACGCTGTGGCCCGCCGCGTCCAGCCACACGTCGGCGCGGTCGCCGCGCTTCGTGCCGGCCGGGACCCGCGCCTCACCCGTCCGCGAACCCCCGTCGGGCTCCGTCCAGCGGGCCCGCACCCAGTGCATGGACGGCTTCTCGCCGTGCGCCGAGGGCGTCACGGCCGGGGCGTTCTCGACGACCACCGCCGTGACCAGGTCCCGCTCGGCTCGCTGCGCCGCGGCGTGCGCCCGCGCGTCCCCGTGCGCCCACCGGCCCACCAGGAAGCCGGCCGCCGGGGCGCCGACGACCAGCAGGATCAGGACGATCAGCATCGTCCATCCCTCGACGACGTCCGAGCGTCGACGCAGCGGATTGCGCCGCCATCGCCACCCGAACAACCGGCCTCGCATCTCACCCTCCCTCACCGGTACGGCCTCATGTACGAGAACCCCGGTTAGGACTGGTCCGCACTTCCGGTGTACCCGATAGAAGCCGTGATGGCATGGTTTGCGCCAGAAATCATGGCGCCGGGACCGGGCCGAGGACCGGTACGGAGGGGTGGGAGCCGGGTGGAGGTGGGCGAGAGCCGGGGCGGAGGTGGGCGAGAGTCGGGGCGAAGGTGGGTGGGGCCCGGGATGGAGGTGGGCGGAGGGCGTGGCCGGCGGGCCCGGCCACCGCGCCGGGCCCGGGCCGCGGCCCCGGGACCGTTCATTCGCCGTCGGGCGGTGTCGGGTCGGCCCGGCGACGGTGGTCCGGGGTCAGCCGAAGCGTTCGATGCGGATGTGGTCCACCGGCTGGCCCTCCTGGACCAGGAGCCGTGACGCGTGCTCCGCGAACGCGTTCGAGCCGCACACGTACGCCTCCCAGCCGTCCGCCGGCCGCTCCGCCAGCAGCGGTGCCAGATGGGCGGCTGACAGCCTGCCCACCGGCACGCCCTCGGGCGCCCGGCGCGTGAACACGGGCGTAGTCTCCGTGCCGTACTCCCGCGCGTAGATCAGCTCCTCCGGCGCCCGCGCGGACACCAGCAGCCGCAGGGGCACATCGAGGCCGCGCGCCCGGTGGTGGCGGATCATCGACATCAGCGGTACGACACCCGAGCCGGCGCCGATCAGCAGCGCGGGCCGGTCACCGGGCCAGGCGAAGAACCCGCTGAGCGGGCCGCGCACCTCCACCTCGTCGCCGGGCCGGGCCTCGGTGTGGAACCACCCGGAGACCTCGCCGCCCTCCACGTGGTCCAGGGTCAGCTCGATGTGCCCCGTGTCGTCCGGCGGCGACGCCAGCGAGTAGTGGCGCTGGGCCCGGTATCCGTCCTCGGCGGTCAGCCGCAGCATCAGATGCTGGCCCGGGAGGTGCCCCGCCCAGCCCGGCACCGCGAACCGGAACGTGGCGACCCGTGCCGTCTCGCGCCGGATCTCCGTCAACGTCGCCGTCTGCCAGAGCGTCGCCGTCCCGCTGCTCACGGCGATCCGCCCGGGCACGGCGAACCGCGTGGGCGGCGTGAACCCGGGCGCGGACGTCCCGCCGGCCTCCGCGACCGTCGCGGACGTCCCCGGCTGTGTCGCCGTCGCTGTCTCAGTCACCGGAGTACCGCTGCTCCTCCCACGGGTTGCCCCGCGCGTGATAGCCGTTCTGCTCCCAGAAGCCGGGCTCGTCGTGGTCGAGGAGCCGGATGCCCGCGATCCACTTGGCGCTCTTCCAGAAGTACAGGTGCGGTACCAGCAGCCGGGCCGGGCCGCCGTGTTCGGCGGGCAGCGGCTCACCCCCGTACTCCCAGGCGATCCACGCGCGCCCGCCGGTGAGGTCGGCGAGCGGCAGGTTCGTGGTGTAGCCGCTGTGGGAGTACGCGACCGCGTGCGTGGCACAGGCATCGGGCCGCACCGCGTCCAGGAACACGTCCAGTGAGACACCCCCGAAGCGCACCCCGAACTTCGACCAGCTCGTCACACAGTGGATGGCACCCTCGTACACCGACCCGGGCAGCGTGTGCGCCGCGTCCCAGTCCCAGGTGTGCGGCCGCTCCACCAGCCCGTCGATCCGGAACGTCCAGTCGGCGGGCGTCAGGTCGGGCGTGACCTCGGCGGACAGTACCGGCCAGTCGTCGCCCGCGTCGTACTGGCCGGGCGGCAGCCCCGGATCGCTGACGCGGGGGCGCCCGGTGAAACCTCGGGTGACGTTCATTCGAGTCCAACACGACGACGGCGGTGACAGCTGAGCCATCCAACCGTACGCGTCCGGAGCGGGTGCTCGATCATCGGGGCGGGCCGTGATCATTGCGGCCGTATGAACTCTTCCCCGCGCCGGGAATAGCGGCTCCGCGATCCCCCTTGCCGCTATCGGCCGGCCCGGTCGCGAACGCGCCGACGGCCGGATGACAGCGGAGGAGAACGGAGAGCGCATGACCGAGTACGCGAGCGACCTCAGGGGCGCGGACACCGTGCCGCACGTCGGGGACGCCGTGCCCGATGTCGCGGACACCCTGCCGCACGTCGCGGACACCGTGCCCCACGTCCTCGACAACCCCGCCCTCGCCTCCCTCACCGGGCCGCACGCCCGTTTCGCCGAGCGGTCCGGCCGGGTGCTTCGCTACCCCGTCGACGTCTCGCCGTGGCTCGCCCTGCCCCACCACCCCGACGCCCGCGACTGGGCCGACCTGGCCGCCCTGGCCGGTCCCGGCTCGGAGGTCGCGGTCCCCGCCTACAGCGGGCGTTTCCCGGCCGACTGGGAGGTCACCTTCGACCTGGAGGGCGTCCAGTTCGTGGACGACGGGATCGCCGCCGCCCCGGACGCCGAGGCCGTACCGCTCGGCCCGGCCGACGTGCCCGAGATGCTCGACCTCGTGGAACGCACCCAGCCGGGCCCCTTCCTCCCTCGCACGATCGAACTCGGCACCTACCTCGGCATCCGCCGGGGCGGCGCGCTGATCGCGATGGCCGGCGAGCGGCTGCACCCGCCGGGCTGGACCGAGATCAGCGCGGTCTGCACCGACCCGGCCTTCCGGGGCGAAGGGCTCGCCACCCGGCTGATCCACGCCGTCGCCCACGGCATCCGCGAGCGGGGCGAGACCCCGTTCCTGCACACCGCCGCGATCAACACCACCGCCATCCGCCTCTATGAGTCCCTCGGCTTCCGGCTGCGCCGCACGACCCGGTTCATGGCGGCCCGCGTGCCCGTGGTGGAGGCGGGGGAGGAGCGCGTCGGTGTGTGACGGCAGCGGTCGAGGGCCGGGCTCGTGCGGGGGCGCGGCGCTCCGGACGGCCCGTCGTGACCATGGGGTAGGGTGACCGGGCCAGTCGCCACGGGACCGAGGAGGTGAGACCCATCACCGCTGTGTCAGGTCGGGTGCTCTCACCTCAACACCGCGCGGTGAACGGCCGGTAGGCCACCGCGGGAGCGCCCTTCGGCCCACCGAAAGGCTCTCGGCTGTCATGCCACCTCTCTCCACCGCCTCCGTCGTCGCGGCCCTGCGTGCCGCGGGCTGCGTCTTCGCCGAAGAAGAGGCGGAGTTGATCCTCGCCACCGCACGGACCCCGGACGACGCCACCGCCATGGTCGACCGCCGTGTCCTGGGCGTCCCCCTCGAAGTCGTTCTCGGCTGGGCCGAGTTCGCCGGCCTGCGCATCGCCGTCGACCCCGGTGTGTTCGTGCCCCGCCGCCGCACCGAGTTCCTCGTCGAGCGGGCCCTCGCCGCCGTCCCCCATGCCTCGGTCGTCGTCGACCTGTGCTGCGGTTCGGGGGCGCTGGGCGCCGCCCTGGCCGCGTCGCTCGACGGCGCCGAACTCCACGCCGCCGACATCGACCCGGCGGCGGTGCGCTGCGCCCGCCGCAACATCGCCCCGTACGGCGGCCACGCCCACGAGGGCGACCTGTTCACGGCGCTCCCCGCCGGGCTGCGGGGGCGCGTCGACATCCTCGCGGCGAACGTGCCGTACGTCCCCACCGGCGACGTACCGCTGCTGCCCGGCGAGGCCCGCGACCACGAGCCGCTCGTCGCCCTCGACGGCGGCGCGGACGGCCTCGACGTCCTGCGCCGGGTCGCCGCCGAAGCACCGAGGTGGCTCGCCCCCGGCGGCTGTCTGCTCGTCGAGACCAGCGAACGCCAGGAGGCGCACGCCGTCGAGGTCCTCCGAGGCGCCGGCCTCCTCGCCGGGACGGCCGTCTCGGAGGAGAGAGCCGCCCACGTGGTGACCGGCACCAGACCCACGGGCAGCTGACCGGCACCGACTCACGGGCAACTGACCGCCACCAGCCGCGGACCTACGGGCGGCTGACCGGCTCCACACCGACGGGCACCTCGTGTGGTCTTGCCCTCAGCCATTGTGCAACTAGTTGCACAAACAGCGTGGCGTCGTCTACAACCTTGGTGACGACGCCACGCATGGAGGCCCCGATGAGCCGTTACCCCCACCTGCTGAGCCCTCTCGACCTGGGCTTCACCACGCTCCCCAACCGTGTGCTCATGGGCTCCATGCACGTCGGCCTGGAGGAGGCGGAGCGCGGCTTCGAGCGGATGGCGGAGTTCTACGCGGCGCGGGCGCGCGGGGGAGTGGGCCTCATCGTCACCGGCGGCATCGCGCCCAACGAGGCCGGCCGCCCCTACGAGGGCGGTGCCAAGCTCACCACCGACGCCGAGGCCGACCAGCACCGCGAGATCACCGACGCCGTCCACCGCGAGGGCGGCCGTATCGCGATGCAGATCCTGCACTTCGGGCGGTACGCCTACCACGCCGACCTGGTCGCCCCGAGTGCCCTCCAGGCCCCGATCAGCCCGTTCGTGCCGCACGCCCTCACCGACGCCGAGGTCGAGCAGACCATCGACGACTACGCTCGGGCGGCCCGACTCGCCCGGCAGGCCGGGTACGACGGTGTCGAGATCATGGGCTCCGAGGGCTATCTGATCAACGAGTTCATCGCCGCCGGGACCAACCACCGCGACGACCGCTGGGGCGGCTCGTACGAGAACCGCATGCGCTTCCCCGTGGAGATCGTGCGCCGGGTGCGCGAGGCGGTCGGCGAGGACTTCATCGTCGTCTACCGGCTGTCGATGCTCGACCTGGTGCCCGGCGGCTCCAGCCTCGACGAGGTGGTCACCCTGGCGAAGGCCGTCGAGGCCGCGGGCGCCACCATCATCAACACCGGTATCGGCTGGCACGAGGCCCGCATCCCCACCATCGCGACCTCGGTGCCGCGCGGCGCGTACACCTGGGTCACCAAGAAGCTCATGGGCGAGGTGTCCGTCCCCCTCGTCACCACCAACCGCATCAACACCCCGGAACTGGCCGAGGAGTTGCTGGCCGACGGATACGCCGACATGGTGTCCATGGCCCGCCCGATGCTCGCCGACCCGGACTTCGTCAACAAGGCCGTCGAGGGCCGGCCGGAGGCCATCAACACCTGCATCGGTTGCAACCAGGCCTGCCTCGACCACACGTTCAGCGGCAAGATCACCTCCTGCCTGGTCAACCCGCGCGCCTGCCACGAGACCGAGCTGGTGCTGTCGCCGACCCGGCTGCGCAAGCGGATCGCGGTCGTCGGCGCCGGCCCGGCGGGCCTCGCCTGCGCCGTGAGCGCCGCCGAACGCGGCCACGACGTCACCCTCTTCGACGCCGCGAGCGAGATCGGCGGCCAGCTCAACGTGGCCCGCAAGGTCCCCGGCAAGCAGGAGTTCGACGAGACCCTGCGCTACTTCCGCCACCAGCTCGACACCCACGGCGTCGACGTACGGCTGGACACCCGGGTCGCAGCCGACGACCTCACGGCCTACGACGAGGTTGTCGTCGCCACCGGGGTGACCCCCCGCACCCCCGAACTGCCCGGCGTCGACCACCCCAAGGTCGTCGGCTACCTCGACGTCCTGCGCGACGGCGTCGCCGTCGGTGACCGGGTGGCGATCCTCGGCGCGGGCGGTATCGGGTTCGACGTCGCCGAGTACCTGACCGACGGCGGGGAGAAGACCAGCGAGGACCCGGCCGCGTACTTCCGGCAGTGGGGTGTCGACATGGACTACCGCGCCCCCGGCGGCCTCGCCGCCCCCGAGCGCCCTGCCCCGCCGCGCTCGGTCCACCTCCTCCAGCGCAAGACCTCCAAGGTCGGCGCGGGCCTCGGCAAGACCACCGGCTGGATCCACCGGACCGAGCTGAAGCACCGGGGTGTCGTCATGGTCCCCGGCGTGCAGTACGACCTGATCGACGACGCCGGGCTGCACGTCACAGTCGACGGCGTCCGCCAGGTCCTGGAGGTCGACACGGTCGTGCTCTGCACCGGCCAGGAACCGCGCCGCGACCTCTACGACACCCTCGTCGCCGCCGGACGGACCGCGCACCTCATCGGCGGCGCGGACGTGGCCGCCGAACTGGACGCCAAGCGCGCGATCAAGCAGGGGACGGAACTGGCGGCGCGGCTGTAACCCCTTCCTAGGATGAGCGCATGTCACTCCCGCACGCGATCCTCACCGCCCTGCTCGAAAAGCCCTCGTCGGGCCTGGAGCTGACCCGGCGGTTTGACAGGTCGATCGGCTACTTCTGGTCGGCGACGCACCAGCAGATTTATCGCGAGCTGGGGAAACTGGAGGGCGAGGGCTACATCCGCGCCCTGCCCGCCGAACGGCCCGCCCGGGGGCAGAAGAAGAGCTACGAGGTCCTCCCGGCGGGCCGTGAGGAACTGGCCCGCTGGACCTCCGCCCCCCAGGAGCCCAGGCCGTGGCGTGACGCCCTGTTCGTCCGGCTGCGGGCCGCGGCGGTCGTCGGCACCACCGGCCTCGAGGACGATCTGCGGCGCCATCTCACCCTGCACGAGAGGAAGTTGGCGGAGTACGGGGAGATCGAGAAGCGGGACTTCGGGCCGGGCAGGGACTCCGCCCAGGACCGCCTCCAGCATCTGATCCTTCGGGCCGGCATCGACCTGGAGACGTTCTGGACCCAGTGGCTGCGGAACGCCCTGACGGAGTTCGAGCGCCTCCCGGACGGCGGAACTTCGGATGGCGGCGCTTCGGAAGGCGGCGCTTCGAAAGGCGGAGTGTCGGACAGCGGTGGGGGAGCGGCGGACGGCGGTGGGGGAGCCGCGGCCGAGCTGGCGTAACCCGGCCCGGCTCGTCGGAGCGGGAGCAGGCGGTCGTCCGTTGTCGCCCGGCGACCGCCCGCCCGGTCCTCACAGCCGGTGCGGCTTGGCCCGGCGGCGCAGGTACCAGACCGCGGCCACCGTCCCGGCGGCCATCAGCGCGCCACCGCCCACCAGGGTGACGGTGCCGTACTCCTCGCTGGCCCCGCCCATACCGCCCATGACGCCCCGGGAGGGCGAGGCGGTCGCGGAGATCGTGGGCGTGGCGGCGGTGACGATGACGGACTGGGTGCCCGCCGTGGTCCCGTCCCGGCACACCACGATCACGGTGTAGGTCCCCGGGGTCACATTGGTCCACGAGGCCGACTGGCTGGTGCTCGTGCCCACGAGGGTCGCCTGGCGCCCCTGGGAGAAGTTCGCCTGCCCGCTCGCGAGCAGGGAGGCCGTACCGAACGCGCCGTTGGCGCTGTTCGGGCAATCGCTGGTGGTGACGGTGACCGAGGACCCGGTGGTGCTCACCGAGATCCCCGTGGGGACGGCGGCCGACGGCGTGGCCAGGGCGATCGGCAGCGCGGCGGCCGCCATGGTCAGGCCGGAGCGGAGGAGTAGCTGAGACATACGCATGGGTCTGCCCTCCGGCGGCACGGTCGGCGGCACATCCCTTGCGCCGCCGGTGAACGGAGGACCCGTGCTGCCTCAGGGCGAGCCAACGTGCCGCACGCCGTGTCCGCATGCGGACAGCCACCGGGCAGGTGACGGATTCCGCCGTGCGGGGGACGCCCTTCACCCTCCGGTGGTCACCGTCCGCTCCCCCGAGAACCCGCCCCAGGTGCCGTCCGGCAGCTTCGCCCGGATCCGCACCCGGTGGGTCACCCCGGCCTCCCGGCCCGCGTAGAAGCTGTACGTGGCCCGGCCCCGCGGCGGGTTCCCGCCCCAGACGAGTGTGGTGGCCGGCCGCCCGTCGAGCTGGATCTCGTACTCCGTGACCACCCCGTCGGCGCGCGGCGGCACCCATGACAGTTCGATGGAGTACGCCCCGTCGCTGAGGCGCGTGCCGGCGCGGAAGGCGGTCGGCGCGGTGCCCGCCTCCTCGCCCGGCCGGCCCTCCTCCTGCCCGTCCCTCCGCTCGGTGGTGAGCGGCACGGCCCCGCTCACGGGTGAGAGGTTGTCCGCCGCGTCCCGCGCCCGCACGGTGAACGAGTAGCGGGTGCCGGGCCGCAACCCCGTGACCACGGCCGCGGTCTGATCTCCGCCCACGCTGTGGATCTTCGAGTCGCCTTGCAGGATGTCGTACGACACCACGTCCCGGTCGTCGGTCGACGGCTCCCAGGACAGCTGGACCGCCGTGCTTCCGAGCACCCGGCCGTCGAGGCGGGCGGGGCGACCGGGGGGCCGCCGGTCTGCGGTGCCGCCGGCGGGAGTGGTGGCCCGCACCTCGGCGCTGGGCGGCCCGAGGTCCCCCGCGGTACTGCGGGCCCGGACCGTGAACACATACGTGGTGGAGGGTCGCAACCGGGTGACGTCCACCATGTGTGCGTCGCCGGGCACGTTCCTCACCTTCCGCTCGCCGCGGTACACCTCGTACCGGGCGACCTGCGGCTCGCCGGACACCCGGTTCCACATGACGTGCACGCTGGTCGCGCTGCCCGCGGCGGCGGTGACCCCCGGGGGAGCGGGCGGCATCCGGCGACCGGGGCTCTCCCGCATCCCGCAGGAGACGGTGAGGAGCAACGAGCAGCAGACGGCCAGAACCGGCAACGACACCGGCAACGACACCAGCACGGGTACGCGTCGCACGATCCAGCCCCTTCGATCGTCGGTCGGCTCCTCGGAGGAAGGAGCACCGGCGGGACGGGTGAGCAGGTGTCATGACGCACCCCGGCCACCGGATTGGTCTGTACCTATCCTCCGTATGTATGCCACGCCGACGCGCCCACATCAAGAGGGTGGGGGTGAGGTGAAGGGGTGGTCGCTCGGTTCACGGCGCGGCCCGGGGCTACGTATGCTGGTGTTCTGACGCGGCATGAACTCGCCCGCACGGCTGGGGAGTTCACGCCGTACGGCGCGGGCCGCTGTCGTCGCCCACCCCGCGCCGGCCAGGGCGGCCGAGCGGCCGGGGCCGAGACCGGACCAGGCCCTCGGCCGCGTCCTCGTGCGGAGGACGGTGTGCACCGTCCGGCCCCCTCCCAGTGGCCTTCCTCTCCCGCCCCCTCCACCTTGGGGTGGTGAATGACCGTCAGTGTCCCCCAGGAGAGGGTCCCTTATCGTGCGTGTCCGGTCGTTGACGCTGGCCGCCGCCGGCGCCGTCCTGCTGGCCCCCGCCACCCTGCCCGCCCTGGCCCATCAGCAGCGGTCCATAGAGGGTGAGGGGGCCGTGACGGCCGCGGAGCTGCTGGCGAAGGTCCGCGGCTGCGTCCGGGTGTCGACGGGGCTCTACCGCAGCGACGCCGGTGCTCCCGCCGACATCCCGGTCTGCGGCATCGACGGCGCGGTGTTCTGGAAGGCCGACATGGACATCGACTGCGACGGCCGCCCGAGCGCGCGCTGCAACCGGGCCACCGACCCGTGGTTCCAGCCCACGACCTCCTACCACCAGTCCGACGGCCGCTACCTCAACGCCGCGGCTCTGCCATTCATCGTCCTCCCCGCCCCGAGCTCCCTGTGGGACTACCGCAAGCACGACATCAAGGGGGGTTCGGTCGCCGCCGTCGTCCACGGGGACCGCGTCCAGTACGCCGTCGTCGGCGACAACGGCCCGCGGAACATCATCGGCGAGGCCTCGTACGCCACTGCCGAGGGCCTGGGCATCCGACCCGACCCCACCACCGGCGGCGTCCCCTCCGGGGTCACCTACATCGTCTTCGAGGGCACCAAGGTCTCCCCGATCGAGGACCACAAGGCGGCGGTGGAACAGGGGGAGGCGCTGGCACACGAGTTCGTACAACCCTGACGGCGGGGACCGGACGCGGCCGTACGGGGGAGAGCGCGCGGAGAGGTGTGAGCCTACGTCAGGGGCCTCGCCCGCCCTGGAGTGAGCGAGCGGGCGGGCGGGCCCCGGCGCTGTCATTCCTTCCGGTACGCGTACGCCTCCGTCGCGGCTGCGGCGACCGCCGCGAGGTCGGCACCGGTGGAGGCGGTGACGACCGCGGCGACGGCGCCCTCGACGAACGGCGCGTCGACCAGTCGGGTGCCCTCGGGGAGTTCGTCGCCCTCGGCGAGCAGAGCCTTCACGGTGAGGACGGCGCTGCCGAGGTCCGTGAGGACGGCGACCCCGGCGCCCCGGTCCACGGCCGCGGCAGCCGCCGCGATCAACTCGGCGCTGGTGCCGAGCCCGCCGTCCGCGGTGCCGCCCGCCGGGGCGACCGGTACATCGGCGCCCGCGCCCGCGAGCCGCCGTGCCAGCTCGGCCACGGAGGAGGCCACGGCGGCGCTGTGCGAGACCAGTACGATGCCGACCGACTTCTCGTCAGCCACGGGTGCCCTCCGCTGTGTCGGCGAGCGCCGCTACGAGCAGTGCGGCGGACGTGGCGCCGGGGTCCTGGTGCCCGATGCTCCGCTCACCGAGATAGCTGGCACGCCCCTTGCGGGCCTGCAACGGTGTGGTCGCCAGGGCGCCCTCCTCGGCGGCGGTCCGTGCCGCGGCGAAGGACCGGTCGAGCGCGTCGACGGCCGGGACCAGCGCGTCGATCATCGTCTTGTCGCCCGGTGCGGCCCCGCCGAGCGTCATCACCGCGTCCACACCCGCCCGCAGCGCGGCCGCGAGGTCGGCGTCGCTCACCTCGGCCGCGTCGCCGAGCGCCTTGCCGGTGCGCCGCAGCAGCGTGCCGTACAGCGGACCGGACGCCCCGCCCACCGTGGAGATCAGCTGACGCCCGGCCAGCACGAGCACAGCTCCGGGCGTGTCCGGGGCCTCCTTCTCCAGGGCGGACCGCACGGCGGCGAACCCGCGGTGCAGATTGCTGCCGTGGTCGGCGTCCCCGATCGGTGAGTCGAGCGCTGTGAGCCGCTCGGCCTCGCGTTCCACCGAGGCCGCTGTGGCCGTCATCCAACGACGGAAGAAGTCGGCGTCGAGCACGGAATCTCCTTGCGTGGTACGAGAGTCAGTGGACTGAGCCTTGAGCCGTACCCCCCGCACGTAACCGTACGGGGGCCGACGGGTCACATCCCCCAGCGCAGCCCCGGCGTTTTCACCGGCGCGTCGTACAGCCGGAGCGTCTCCTCGTCGATCTGGCACAGCGTCACCGAGGCGCCGGCCATGTCGAGGGAGGTGACGTAGTTGCCGACGAGCGTGCGGGCGACGGCGACACCGCGCTCGGTGAGCGCGCGCTGCACCTCGGCGTTGAAGCCGTACAGCTCCAGCAGCGGTGTGGCGCCCATGCCGTTGACGAGGAGCAGGACAGGGTTGCGGGGGCTCATGTCGTCCAGGAGGGCGTTCACGGCGAAGTCGGCGATCTCGCGCGAGGTCATCATGGCGCGCCGTTCACGCCCCGGCTCGCCGTGGATGCCGACCCCCAGTTCCAGCTCGCCGGCCGGCAGATCGAAGGTGGGGCTGCCCTTGGCCGGGGTCGTACAGGCGCTGAGCGCCACGCCGAAGCTGCGGGAGTTCTCGTTGACCTGCCGGGCCAGGGTCGCGACCCGTTCCAGGGGCTGCCCCTCCTCGGCGGCGGCGCCGGCGATCTTCTCCACGAAGAGGGTGGCACCGGTGCCGCGCCGCCCGGCGGTGTAGAGGCTGTCGGTCACGGCGACGTCGTCGTTGACGAGCACCTTGGCGACCTGGATGCCCTCGTCCTCGGCGAGCTCGGCCGCCATGTCGAAGTTGAGCACGTCACCGGTGTAGTTCTTCACGATGAACAGCACACCGGCGCCGCTGTCCACGGCCGCCGCGGCCCGCACCATCTGGTCCGGCACGGGCGAGGTGAACACTTCCCCCGGGCAGGCCGCCGACAGCATGCCCGGCCCCACGAACCCGCCGTGCAGCGGCTCGTGCCCCGAACCGCCCCCGGAGACCAGCGCCACCTTCCCGGCGACCGGCGCGTCCCGCCGCACGACCACCCGGTTCTCCACATCCACCGTCAACTCGGGATGAGCAGCAGCCATACCCCGCAACGCGTCCGCGACGACGGTCTCCGCGACGTTGATGAGCATCTTCATAGGTGCCTCCTGGAGAGGATGGGTCAGGCTCAGGACCTGCGTTGACGCCGACTTCAGTGATGGCCCGTCAGGTCCAGCGGGTGATTGGTCGTATGGCGATTGCAGCTCCTGTTGACGGCAGTATCGGCCTTGCGGCAGCGAAGGTCACGCAGCCGGTGCACCGAGCGGCGACGGATGGGCCCTCGACAGCCGTCCGTCCTCGCGCGTTGTTCCTGATCGAGGTGCCCAAGTCCTTGATGTCTGGCCGAAATCGCTGCCGGGCAGTGGCCAGATCTCCGACGGTGAGACAATCCGGGCCGAACGGCCCCCGCCGGACGAGCGTCCCGGCGAGCGCGACAGCCGGCACAGTGCGAGGAGCCGAGGTACATCCGGCGATGCTCACCGCCCGCCGGTCGGCGGCTCACACGGCGACGATCTGCCACTCCTGGTTGGAACCGGTGTTGGCGGGCCACTGGATAATCCGGGTGCGGTCGGCGGTGGCGCCGTTCTCCGCGTCCGCGCACAGACCGCTCTTGACGTTGAGGAGGCGGTGGTAGCCGCTGGTCGCGGGGACGAGCTTCCACCACTGGTGGGCTTCCGCCTTGTCCGTCCACTGCTCGAGCACCTGGCCCTGGACGGTCGACCCGCCGGGCGAACCGAGCACCTTTCCGCTCTTGACACAGACCAGGCGGAAGGAGCCGTCATGGTTCGGCTCGAACCTCCACTGCTGGTTGGGTCCGCCGGTCCACGGCCACAGAATCGCCGTGGCGCCGTCGAGGGGCGACCCGTCCGTGATGTCGAGCACCTTGCCGCTTCTGCGGTTGACCAGGCGGAAGACGCCGGTGAGCAGGCCGACGGTGATGGTGGTCCGGCTGCCGGCGGTGAGCGGCACCACCCGGGCGTGATTGCCGAGCGAGGAGGCGGCGACGGTCGCGGCGGTGCTCACCGAGGTCATGCCGCGGCGGCAGACGAGGGTGATGTCCTGGGTGATGTCCGAGGTGAGGACAACGGTGGCGGTACGGGCGGCGGTGTCCCAGGTCAGGCTCTCGACCAGGATCCGGTTGCGGCCCCGTACCCCCTTGATGGTGCCCTTGGCGAGCTGGTCGGGCAGGGCGGGGAGCAGTTCCAGCAGACCGGGGCGGCTGTACACCAGCGCTTCGGAGAGCATCGCGGGCAGGGCGTGGGCCGCGTCCGCGTTGTAGGTCGTCAGATCGGGGTTGTGGGCGGTCATCAGCGACGTGAAGACCATGTTGTTGCCGAGGATCTTCCTGATGTTGCTGTAGACGCCGGCTCCGTCTTTCAAACGGGCGCGGGCGAAGGCCCGGTGGATGGCGCCATGGGCGGCCTTGGTCTCGTCGCCGCGCAGGTCGAGCGCCTTGCGGGCGTTGAGGACGAGGTCGGGCTTGTCCTCGGGGTTGATCTCGTGCAGCGGCCAGGCGCCGTACATGTGCTGGGCGTGGTTGTTGTTGTAGTGGTCGCTCAGGCCGGGCCAGGCCCATTCCGCCAGGGCGCCGTCGCTGTTGACGCGGTAGGAGGGCAGTTTGCCCAGCAGCGCGGTCCAGCGGGCCACACCCTGCCCGCTGCCCTGCTCGGCACCCAGCGTGTTCGCCGCGTCGATGGCCGCTTGGAGGGCGTGCCTGCCCGCGGCGATTTCGCCGGTGGCGTTGACCGAGAGGTACTGGTTGGTGTTGCCGGGCTTGTTCTCGACGGAGAAGCACGGTACGAAGACGACCTTGCCGCCTGCATCCGTGCGGGTGAGGAAGTCCTCGTAGAACAGGGCCAGTTCCATCAGGGCGGGGGCCAGCTTGGTGCGGTAGAAGTCGTCGTCCCCGGTGACCTGGTAGTACTCCAGGAGCGGGTAGAGCAGCCAGTCGGCGCCCCCGGTCCATGTCTGCCCCGGGAAGCCTCCGTCGAAGTGGAGCATGTGGCCGGACTCGCCGTCGGTCCGTATGGGGGCGAGGAAACCTCGCGTGCCGTAGATGTTCCTGGCGTTGGTTCTCCAGTCGCCGAGCTGCCCGAGGACCAGGTCGAAGTAGCCCTGCATGGCGTCGGTGAGGTCGAGGATGTTGCCGCCGGCGACCTGGAAGTTGACGTTGGCGTCGGTGGTGAAGTCGTCCGCCCAGGCACCGTTCCAGGTGCCGGTCCAGATGCCGGTCAGCCGGGGTGGCAGGATGCCGCTGGAGCTGACGAAGAAGTAGCGGCCGGAGTCGTAGAGCCGTTCTAGCAGGGCCATGTCGATGACCGTCCGGTCACTGTTCTGCCGGGCTGTCAGTTCGCTGGTGGACAGCTGCCGGTCCGCGGCGGAGACGTTCAAGTCCAGGCTGGAGCGGTCGTACATCGCCGAGTGCAGTGCCCTGTGGCGGGACAGCAGGGTGGCGTAGTCCGCGGTGAGGGCGGCCAACGCAGTGTGCAGCGGCTTGGAGTCCCAGCCGGTGGCGGTGTCGTAGCGGCCCAGCTTGGTCAGCAGCAGCACCTTGGTGGCCCGGGCGACTACCAGGGTGGAGCCGCTGACGGTGACCGAGGCGTTCGCGCCGGTGACGACGACTCGGGTGACGCCCTCGTAGCCGTACGCGCCCTGACCGGAGGGGTAGGTGCCGCGCAGGTTCAGATAGCCGTCGCCGCCGCTGACCGTGGCCGTGGTGGCGAACGTGACGCTGGTCGGGGTGCCTTCGAGCGCGGTGTTGACGCTGAGGGTGGTGTCCACGGTCCGCGCGGTCGCCGGCAGCAGTTCATGGACGATGACCTTGTCGGCGCGGGAGGCGAAGGCGTGGCGCTTCCAGGTGCCGTACTGGTCGGTCCAGGTGTGGGTGACCTCTCCGCTGCGGAAGTCGGTGATCCGGGCGTAGTCGTTCACCGTGGTCATGCCCGGTGTGCTCAGCTGCAGCTCGTACCCGGGGTGGTACGTCTGCGTCCAGCGCAGGTTCCAGCCCGAGGCGAAGCTCGACTGCGCCCCGGCGTAGTCCCCGGCCAGCGCCTTGTCCCGTACGGACGCCAGACGGCCCGAGATCACCGGTGGCAGTGTGTCGCGGGTACCGTTGGGCAGCACGAACCGGTGGTGGTTGACGATGACCTTCTCCAACGTGGGCGCCCCATACAGGACGGCGCCGTACTCGCCGTTGCCGGTCACGAAACCGTCGGTCCACGCCGACGCGGTCCTCGTGTCGTAGGTGCCCCGCTCGGGGAGGTTGACCTGGGGCGGCACAGCCGCGGCAGCCCGCCCGGGCAAGAGCCCGGGAAGCGTGACGGCCCCGGCTGTGAGTGCGGCGGCGGTCAGGAACCGTCTGCGGTCGAGAGGCTCGTCGGACAGGCCCATGGCGTTGACTCCGGATGCGTTTCAGGGAGAGGGGGCGGGGACGCACCGCACCGCGGCGCGCCCCCGATTGGCGCCGTTACAGCGCGACGATCTGCCAGTCCTGGTTGGCCCCGTCGGTGGGGGGCCATTGGATGATCGGGACGTTGTCCTGGGTGGAGGCGTCCTTGACGTCGGCGCACCAGCCGTTGCGGACGTTGACGAGCCGGTAGTAACCGCTGGTCGGGGAGGGGACCAGCTTCCACCACTGGTTGTCGCCGTCGTCGTCGGTGGCCTGCTCCAGGGGCGCGCCCTGGGCGGAGCCGTCCGGGCTGCCGAGGACCTTTCCGCTGCGGACGTTGGACAGCCGGTAGGAGCCGTCGCTGTTCGGTTGCAGTTTCCACTTCTGGTTGGGGCCGTCGGTCGCGGGCCACTGGATGATGGCGGCGCCGTCGAGGGTCGAGGCGTCCTTGACCTCCAGGACCTTGCCGCTCTTGCGGTTCACGAGCCGGACGGTGCCGATGTCCGCGGCGAAGGGCCGGTCGAAGACCTCCAGGCCGCGGATCGAGGCCCAGACACTGCTGGGCAGTCCGGTGACGGTCACCCGCACATACCGTGCCTGTGCACGGAAGGCGGAGATCTGCACCTGGCTGGTGCTGGTGGTGGCGGTGTGGTCGGCCAGGGTGGTCCAGTTGGTGTTGTCGGTGGACCCCTCGATCTTGTACCGGTAGTTCTTGCCGTCGAGTTCCCAGGCGATACGGGTGCCCGTGAGGGACTTGGTCGTGCCCAGGTCCACCTTCAGCCAGTGGCCGGTGTTGCCGTTGCTCGCGCACCAGCGGGTGGCGGTTGACCCGTCGACGGCCTTGGCCGCGGTGTTGCCCTTGGAGGTCTCCTCGCTGCTGGCGGTGGACGTCTTGCCCGCGGCGATGTTCGCCGGCTGCACGGAGCGGTCCAGCGTGACGCCGACGATGCTGTCCTCGGGGAAGCGGGTGCGGTTGATGCCGGTGACGGCCACCCTGCCGTCCGCGCCGGCGGTGTACGGCAGGTCGGTCCCCGTGGCCACGTCGAATACGCGGGTGACCTGCGCGTCACCGACGGAGGGCGTGGTGAAGGAGGTGCCACTGTAACCAGGCAGCAGATGGACGTAGAAGGTGTCGTCCTTGTAGGTGAAGCCGTACTGGCCGTCCACCGGTTCCCACGGTCCGCTGCGCGTGCTGTAGACGGCCTGGCCGCAGGTGGACAGGAAGGAGCCGACCCTGCGCACTGTGGCGGCCTGGTCGGCGGGGATCACTCCTGTGCGGTCGGGGCCGACGTTGAGCAGGACGGTCATGTTGCGCACCCAGGAGTTGACCAGGATGTTCATGATGTTGCCGTAGCTCATCACGGGTGCGCCGGCCTTGTAGCCCCAGGTGCCGCATATGGTGAAGTTCTTCTCCACCACCCGCCCGGTACGCATGGCGCCGGTGGGGATCGAGCCGCCTTCCTCGCTGAGGTAGTCGCCCATCCAGCCGGAGCGAAGGTTGACCACGATCTCGGGCTGGTGCTTGCGGACGACACCCATCACGCCGAGGGGTTGGCCGGTGGCGGGGTCGGTCTCGCTGAAGGCGGTGTCCACCGGCCACTGGTTCGTGCTGTCGCGGAGCTTGCCGGGTTCCCAGAAGAAGGCGGCGTCCGCGTCCGAGCCGCGCTGACCCAGCCAGCCGCCGTCCCAGTAGATGTCGTCGATCTTGCCGTACTGGGTCATCAGCTCCTTGACCTGCTGGTACACCTCGTTCTTCATGATCCGCGCGTTCTCCTTGTGCGCGGGATCGGTGGTGTAACCCCACTTGTTGGGCAGGCAGTTGGTGCCGGTGACGTCGTAGTAGCCGGGGTAGCGCCAGCTCATCGGGGAGTAGTAGAGACCGACCTTGAGGCCGGCGTTGCGCACGGCGGTGACGTACTCACCGACCAGGTCCCGCTGCATCGGTGCCTGGCCGGCGTGGAAGGCGTTGGGGTGGGTGGACGGCCACAGGGCGAAGCCGTCGTGGTGACGGGTCGTGAGCACGGTGTACTTCGCGCCCATGTCCTTGGCCAACTGGGCCCAGTCGGCCGGTTCGTAGGCGCTCGCCGTGAACTGCTCGCTGGTCGCGTCGGTGAAGTACTTCTTGTAGTTCTCGGGCGTGACGGCGGCGTTCTCCATGTACCACTCGCCCTTGGCGGGCCCCGAGTAGACGCCCCAGTGGAGGAACATCCCCAGCTTGGCGTCCTGCAGCCACTGGATCCTCTCGTCGGACTGCTGCTCGATGCCCAGGTCCACTTTGGGGATTCGCAGCGGGAGGAGGGGCAGCGGCGGGGCGGTGGTGGCGGCGTGGGCGGGCGTCGCCAGCGTTGGTGAGACGGCCGCGGCAACCGTCATGGCGGCCATGCCGGTCAGCACTCTTCGGCGACTGATCGGTTCGTACATGTTCTCTCCTGACCTTTCACAGAACAGCACGGGCGGGTGATGCGACTCAGGGGTAGGGCGAGTAGGCCGAGGCGCTATGACGGTGCGACAGATGCCGCCACCCGTCAGCGATGGGATGAATTAAGAGGCAACCAGAGTGCTCTTGTCCATAGTTGAGACAGATGAGCCTGGGAGTTTGGTTGCCATCTCGGGATGGCGGGCGCCTGACATCGGATGTCTACCTTGGGGTAGCCATTGACGGGGTCGCACCCGGAACCTACCGTCCTGCGACAGATCCGAACAGGCTTCAACATCGAACGGGCTGTCACTTGAAGCGGAGTGCCGATGCTCAGACATGCGTTCACACCTCTCCTCGCCCTCCTCCAACGGGACGCAGTTCACCGACACCGCGGGGCCGGCGACGCCGACCTGTAGATCTGGAAGGTCACCGCCGACTACACCGGCTACGACAGCCTGGCCGCCAACCCGTGGGCGGGCACCTTCCGCGAGGCACCGGCGCCCTCCATGGGCGGCAGTCGACACCGCAGCCGGCACGGTCACCGGCGTGGGCGGCGGCCCTTACTACAACCTGGTCGCCCGGCACAGCGGCAAGTGCCTGGACGTCAAGGACGCCTCCACAGTCAACGGCGCACTTCCTGCGACGACGGAGTCCGGTGCGGAGCTTGGCTTCGCGCGCCTTCCCACCAGCGCGCCGACGGATCCAGGCCCCTGGGCCGTCGCCCGCCCAGAGCAACACACCCACCCACACAGGAGAATGCAATGCGCGTACCGCGTGTCCTCCCCGTCCCAGAAAGAACCGAACGGGCCGCCCGCGCTCGGGGCCAGGGTCTGCGAACCTCCACCGCTGTAGCCGCACTGTTCGCGTCGCTCGCGGCCGTCGCCGTGCCCGTGGGTACGGCGCAGGCGGTCGACACCAGCGTCACCGTCGACTTCGCCACCGCCGGGGGCGCTCCGACCTACCGTGCCTCGGGCACGATCTACGGGATGATCGAGGACGGCTCGCTGCCGCAGGAGCACTTCTACAAGGACATCAAGTGGAAGTTCATGCGGGCCGGAGGCGCCCAGCTGGACAACCCCGGCGGCTGGGTCGCCGGCAAGTACGACCGCCGGTGGAACTCCACCCGGGCTCAGTACCAGCGCACCAAGTCGCTGGGAGGGACGTTCGTCATCCTGCCGCACGATCTGTGGGGCGCCGACGGCACCACCAGTCCCACGTTCCCGGGTGACAACGGCGACTGGTCCCAGTTCGACGCCTTCTACGATCGCCTCCTCGCCGACGCGAAGGCGGCCGGCATGACCGACGTCATGTGGGACATCTGGAATGAACCCGATATCACTAGCTTCTGGGGACGGTCGCAGGCCCAGTACCACGAGATGTGGAAGCGGTCCTACCAGCGGATCCGCGCGGCCTTCCCCAACGCGGTGATCGTCGGCGCCAGCACGTCCGGTAAGCCGGGGTCGACCGGCTCCACCTGGTGGAACACGTACCTGGACTATGTCAAGGCCAACAACGTCGAGCCGAACGTCTACAGCTGGCACGACCTGCCCGGTGACCCGGTCGCGGACTCCAACGCGGTCAAGTCGAAGTTGGCTGCCCGGTCGATGACCACCAGTCGTCCGTTCCAGGTGAATGAGTACGCCAACACCGGCGAGCAGACGCCGGGCCGTGGTGGCTGGTACATCTCTCGTCTGGAGCGGGCCGGGGCGGACGGGCTGCGGGCGAACTGGGCCATGGGGGCCGGTCTGCACGACTTCCAGGCGAACCTGCTCACCAAGACCGGCACCCAGTACCTGCCGCTGGGCGAGTGGTTCCTCTACCGCTACTACGGTTCCCAGACCGGCAACGTCGTCAACTTCGTGCCCGGTGCGAACACCGACGGTCTGGCGACGAAGGACAACGCCGCCAGGAACGCCAAGATCCTGCTGGGCAGCAACGGCAACACGGGCAACGTCACGGTCAGTCTCAACCGCCTCGACACCACGAGCGTGGTGGAGAACGGCCGGGTCCGGGCCGTCGTGCAGCGCATCCCGAACAACAACGGCGGCGCTGTGAGCGGCCCGGTGACGGTTTCCGACCAGGCCCTGACCGTGAGCGGCAACTCCGCCTCGGTCACGGTCCCGTGGACGGACTCCAGGGAGGGCTACACGGTGACTCTGCTGCCGCCGTCGAACACGACGGTCTCCACCGTCGCGGTGGCTCAGCACAGTGGGCAGTGCCTGGACGACACCAACCTGTCCACCGCCAACGGTACGCAGTACCAGCAGTACCACTGCGAGGGCGGCTACCAGCAGATGCTCGACCTCAAGCCGGTCGCCGGCAAGGTCGACACCTACACCATCGTCAACCAGCACAGCGGCAAGTGCCTGGATGTCGCCCATGCCTCCACCGCCAACGAAGCCGCCGTCATCCAGTACACCTGCACCAACAACACCAACCAGCAGTTCACCCTGCGCCCGGTGACCGCACTGGGCAACAGCAGGGACTACCAGCTCGTCGCCGTCCACAGTGGCAAGTGCGTAGATGTCACTGAGATCTCGACGACCCCCGGCGCCAAGCTCCACCAGTGGACCTGTGACCCCGCAGGCGCCCTCACCAACAAGCGCAACCAGATCTGGCGTTTGCAGGGCATGAGCTGACCTGAATTGCCAGACCCATGTGTTCCGGCCCCACCGCGTCGTCGGTGGGGCCGGAACAGTCATGTGACTGTCGGAGACGTCGATTCGTACGCGGGTCTCGACGGGGGTGTACGCCCCTGCCTCGTTCGCGGGCGGGCGGCCGACCCGGTGCCTCGGGCCTGCGAGACGGCACCTTCTTCGAGAGCCCCGACGGCCTCGACGCTGCGTCCCCCGACTCCCTCCTTCGGAGTGTGAACCCATCGAGACTCTCTTCCGTGCTCATGATAGATCGGATCTCTTGTTTGGTGCATGGAGTGGGAGGAGGGCTTCTGTTCGGCAGTCTCGCGCGGGCTGCCACGCGGAGCGGGTCGGCTGCCCTGCTCTGTCAGAAGCGTTGACGCCGAACAAAATCGCCCATACCTTCGGCGCCCGAGGCCATGATGATTGCCTGGACGCTCGGCAACTTGACTGGCTGGACGGCCAGTTCGGCATGTCAGACGCTGGTTGCGCCAAGGTGTCGC
Organism: Streptomyces sp. MA5143a; assembly: GCF_900290235.1. Taxonomy (GTDB): domain Bacteria; phylum Actinomycetota; class Actinomycetes; order Streptomycetales; family Streptomycetaceae; genus Streptomyces. The sequence goes on along the minus strand of NZ_OLMK01000034.1, from coordinate 258,356 downwards.
TCATCCACCACCTTCTCTCTTCAACGAAATCCGTCATAAACAAACGACTGAGGAGAACGGATGCTGACCCACGGACACTCGCCCACTGGGCGCGACCTAGGCCGCCGCCTACCGCGGACACTCGCCCTCGTGTGCGCGCTCGTCATCGCAATGATCGGATCCATGCTCACCGCCGCCCCGGCTCAGGCCGCGACGTCGATCACCCTCGACGGCACCTCGGGCGGGCGTACCTTCGACGGCATCGGTGCCATCAGCGGTGGCGGGGGAAACAGCAGACTGCTGATCGATTACCCGGAGCCGCAGCGCAGCCAGATCCTGGACTACCTCTTCAAGCCCAACTACGGCGCCAATCTGCAGATCCTCAAGACGGAGATCGGCGGCGACACCAACTCGACCAGCGGCGCCGAGCCGAGCATCGAGCACACCAGGGGCACGATCAACTGCAACGTCGGCTATGAGTTCTGGCTGATGGAGCAGGCGGTCACCCGCAACCCCGACATCAAGCTTGCCGGCCTCGCCTGGGGTGCGCCGGGGTGGATCGGCGGCGGTAACTTCTGGACCGCCGACATGATCGACTATCTGATCTCCTGGCTGGGCTGCGCCAAGTCGCACGGTCTGAACATCAGCTACCTGGGCGGCTGGAACGAGCGCGGCTACAACATCGGCTGGTACAAGAACCTGCGTTCGGCGCTCAACTCGAAGGGCTACTCCTCGGTCAAGATCGTGGGTTCGGACGACCACAGCTGGGAGATCGCCGACGACATACTCGCGGACCCCACGTTCGCCTCTGCCGTGGACATCATCGGCGCCCACTACCCGTGCGGCTGGCTCTCCCCCCAGACCTCCTGCCCGAGCTCCGCCAACGCCAAGGCAACCGGCAAACAGCTGTGGGCCAGTGAGAACGGCTCGCACGACTACAACAGCGGCGCCGCACCCATGGCTCGCGCGAACAACCGGGACTACATCGACGGCAGGATGACCGCGACCATCAACTGGCCGCTCATCGGCGCCATGACGCCCAACCTGCCCTACGCGACGACGGGCCTGATGGTCGCCAACCAGCCCTGGTCCGGCTGGTACTCCACGGGCCAGAGCCTGTGGGTCACCGCTCAGACCACCCAGTTCACCTCGCCGGGCTGGAAGTACCTCGACGGCTCCACCGGCTACATCGGAGGCAGCGCCTCCAACGGCAGCCACGTAACCCTCAAGTCCACCAACAACCGCGACTACAGCACCATCATCGAGACCACCCAGGCCTCCGCGGCGCAGACGCTCGACTTCACGGTGACCGGCGGCCTGTCCACCGGGACCGTCCATGTGTGGTCGACCAACGTCAACTCCACCGACTCCTCGACCGCGATGGTGCGCCGCAGCGACATCACCCCCTCCGGGGGCACCTACTCGCTCACCGTCCAGCCGGGGTACGTCTACACCATCACCACCACGACAGGGCAGGGCAAGGGCACCGCCGCCAGTCCGGCGAAGGGCTCGCTGGCACTGCCGTACGCCGACTCCTACGACAGCTACGCGACCGGCACCCAGGCGAAGTACGTCCAGGACCAGCAGGGCGCCTACGAGGTCGTCGGCTGCGGGGGCGGACGCTCCGGGAAGTGCGTCCGCCAGATGTCGGCCCAGGCGCCGATCACCTGGGCGCCCCTGTCACACCCCTACGCACTCTTCGGCGACCTGGGCTGGAAGGACTACCAGGTCTCCAGCGACGTGCTGCTGGAAAGCTCGGGCTTCACCGAGCTGATAGGCCGCGCCACCTGGCAGCACTCCTTCGGTCCGGAGGGGCTGAACGGCTACTACCTGCGGGTCAGCAACACCGGCGCCTGGTCCATTTCGCGCAACGACACCGACAACAACTTCGTCACGCTGGCCAACGGTACGGTCGCCGCGCTGGGCACCAACTCCTGGCACAACCTGAGGCTGGGCTTCTACGGCAACAGGATCACCGCCTGGATCGACGGCGTGAAGGTGGGGTCGGTCAACGACAGCACCTACGCCGACGGGCAGGCCGGCTACGGCAACAGCCAGGGACAGACGGGCCAGTTCGACAACCTGTCGATCGGGTCGACCACGAAGGTCGTCGGCGTCGGGTCCGGCCGCTGCCTGGATGTGCCGGGCTACAACGAGACCAACGGCACCCTCATGCACCTGTGGGACTGCCATGCCGGTGACAACCAGCAGTGGACCTTGACCTCGGCCAAAGAGCTGCGGGTCTTCGGCGACAAGTGCCTGGACGCGAAGGACCATGGCACCTACAACGGCACACCCGTGGAGATCTGGTCCTGCAACGGCGGCGGCAACCAGCAGTGGACCGTCAATGCGAACGGCACCGTGATGGGAGTCGAGTCCGGGCTCTGTCTCGACGCCGTCGAGGGGCGCATCGCGAACGGCACCGGCATCCAGCTCTGGTCGTGCCACGGCGATACCAACCAGCGGTGGACGCGGAGCTGATCCGAGCCACACACCGGCTGCCGCCGGCGCGACCGCGGCCTTAGCGCCTTGCGGGGAAGGTCGCCTTCGGTCGGGCCCCGAGGCCCGAAGTCCACCCCGATGTCCACCCCGGCGACGCGGCAGTTGCCCCATCCGGCAAGACCGAGGTTCCGCCCGAGCCGGCCTTTCCGGCGGCTCGGGCGGGTTCCCCTGGCGCGCCCCCTCCACACAACAGGGAAGCAGGACTATGAGAACGTTTCGGAACAGGACGGCCTCCATGGGAGCCGCGGCTCTCGGCGTCGTAGGGCTGGTGCTCGTCCCGGCCGACGCGGCCACCGCCGCCACCGGACCGCAGGACGGCCATGTGTACGCGCTGACCGCAGCACACAGCGGCAAGAGCGCACAGGTCCAGTCGGCTTCGACGTCCGACCAGGCTGCCGTGGTGCAGAACACCCCCTCCGGCGGCCCGAGCCAGCTGTGGCAGGCGGTTGCCCACGGCGGAGACGGGTCGTTCTCGCTGGTGAACATCAACAGTGGTAAGTGCATGGACGTGAGCGGAGCGTCCACCGCGGCGGAAGCGCGAGTCATCCAGTGGTCGTGCACCGGCAACAGCAACCAGCGCTGGACCTTCAGCGGCTCCGCGATCGTTTCCGTCAACAGCGGAATGTGCCTCGACGTTCCCGGCAACTCCACGGCCGACGGCACGGCGCTCATCCAGTGGCCGTGCTCAGGAAACCCCAACCAGCAGTGGAACCTCACCGAACGCCCCCGGGTCGTGGCCTTCGGCCCCAGCATGACCGCCGGCGGTGAGACCTTCTCCGAGCAGACGCTGCGGATGGTCGTCCACACCGGTGTCGCCGGTTCCGGGGTGCGGATCCGTCTGTCCAACCTGCGCAGCACCACGCCGCTGTCCGTCGGCGCCGTCGATGTGGCCGTGCGCTCCAGCGGCGCGGCCGCGGTACCCGGCACCCACCACACCGTGACCTTCGGTAGATCAGGCAACCCGACCGTCCCCGCCGGGGCGGAACTCACCAGCGACGTCATCCCGATGACGGTCACCGCGGGGCAGGACCTCCTGGTGAGCGTGTACCTGCGGGGCAACACCGGCGCCTCCACCTTCCACCGTGACGCCTACCAGACCTCCTACCGGTCGGTGGCCGGTTCCGGCAACCACGCCGACGAGGACACCGCCACCAACTTCACGACCTCCATGTGGAGCTGGCACTACCTGTCGGGCGTGGACGTTGTTCCGGCCGCAGTGACCACCGGAACCGTGGTGGCCTTCGGCGACTCCATCACCGACGGATACGACACCACCTTCGACGCCAACCGGCGCTGGCCGGACCGCCTGGCCGACCGGCTGCGGGCGGAGAGCGGCGGCCAGCGGTTCGCAGTCGCCAACGCGGGCATCGGCGGCAACATGGTGCGCGCCGATGCCGGTTGGGCTCCCCAAGGCCTGGCCGCCAGGGTCCGTTTCGCACACGACGCCCTCGGCCAGCCGGGCGTACGAAACGTGATCTTCATGGAGGGCATCAACGACATCAACAACAACCCCTCCCTTACCGCCGACCAGCTGATCGCCGGTTACCAGGACATCATCGCGCAGGCACACGCCGCCGGCGTGAGGATCATCGGCGGCACCATGCTGCCCCACTCCTCGCAGAACAGTGCACAGGCCGGCATCCGGACAACAGTGAACAACTGGATCCGCACCAGTGGCGCGTTCGACGCCGTCGTCGACTTCGACGCCGTCATCCGGGACCCGAACAACCATGCCCGGATGTTGCCCGCTTACGACAGCGGCGACCATCTGCACCCCAACGACGCCGGAATGGCGGCCATGGCGAATGCCATCGATCTGTCCATGCTGCGCTAGGGGTTCCAGTGGGAATCGGTGAGAGGTCAGTCCTGCGGCAGCGGCTGCTCGGCCCAGATCGTCTTGCCTCGCCCCGTCTGCCGGCTCCCCCAGCGATGGGTGAGCTGGGCGACCAGCAGCAGTCCGCGGCCACCCTCGTCGAAGGCGTGGGCCCGGCGCAGATGCGGGGAGGTGGAACTGCCGTCGGAGACCTCGCAGATGAGGGTGCGGTCCCTGATCAGCCGCAGTTGGATGGGCGGTTCGCCGTACCGGATGGCGTTGGTGACCAGTTCACTGACGACCAGTTCGGTGACGAATGCCGCCTCCTCCAGACCCCAGGCGGTCAGCTGCTCGGTGGCGGCCTGGCGGGCCGCGGCCACGCGTTCGGGGTCCGGTGCGATGTCCCACGTTGCGACCTGGTCTGTGCCCAGCGCCCGGGTGCGGGCCAGCAGCAGTGCGACGTCGTCGCTCGGCTCCTCCGGCAGGACCGCCTTGAGCACCGTATCGCAGAGCATGTCGAGCGTGCCCGCCGGCGCGGACAGCGCCCGGCACAGCTCGGCGGTGGCGTGATCGACGTCGCGGTCGCGGTCCTCGATCAGGCCGTCGGTGTAGAGGGCGAGCACCGAGCCCTCGGGCAGCTCCAGCTCGGTCGCCTCGAAGGGCAGGCCGCCGACGCCGAGCGGCGGGCCGGCAGTCATCTCCACCAGGGCCGCGCTGCCGTCGGTCTGTAGCACCGCGGGCGGCGGATGGCCGGCCGCCGCGAGGTTCAGCCGCCGCGAGACCGGGTCGTAGACGGCGTACAGGCAGGTCGAGCCGAGCTCCGCGACCTCGCCGTTCTCGTCGGAGGCGAGGTGGGTGACCAGGTCGTCGAGGTGGGTGAGGAGCTCGTCGGGCGGCAGGTCGACGTCGGCCAGGGTGCGCACTGCCGTGCACAGGCGGCCCATCGTCGCCGTCGAGGGGATGCCGTGGCCGACGACGTCGCCGACGACGAGGGCGACGCGGCTGCCGGAGAGCGGGATGACGTCGAACCAGTCGCCGCCGATGCCCGCGAGTGAATCCGATGGCAGATAGCGGTGGGCCACCTCGACGGCGGCCTGTCCGGGCAGCCCCCGTGGCAGGAGACTGTGCTGGAGGGCCAGGGCCGTGGCGCGCTCCCGGGCGAACCGCCTGGCGTTGTCGATGCACACGGCAGCCCGGCTGGCGACCTCTTCGGCGAGGACGATGTCGTCCTCACCGAAGTCGTCCGGGTTGGCGATCCGCATCCCTACCACCACGCCCAGGGTGGTACCGCGGGCCCGCAGCGGTGCAGCGAGCATCGAGTGTGCGCCCTTGCGGTACGCCCTGCCCGCAGGGCCACGCGCGTTGCGCTCGGCGACCCAGCGCACGAAGTCCGGCTCGCCGGCCTGACTGAGCACGGCCCGCCCGGCCCTCAGGGCTTTCGCCGGCGGAGAAGACGGTGGATAGGTGTTGGTGTCACCCACGGGTACCTCGGCCTCTGGTGTTCCCTTCATGCCTGACCCGTGTGCGACCCTGCGCAGGACGATGTCCCGCAACGGGATGTCGGGCAGCCCCTTGGCTTCGAAAACCCAGTCCAGCAGGTCGACGCTGGCGAAGTCGGCGTATCGGGGCACCAGCAACTCGATCAGTTCCTCGGCAGTGCGCACCACGTCCAGGGTCGTGCCGATCGAGGCCGCGGCCTCGTTGAGCAGGGCAAGGCGTTGCCGGGCCCAGTACTGCTCGGTACTGTCGAATGACGCGATGCCCACAGCCTGGAGCTCACCGTCAGCGTTCCGCAGCGGCCACATGTCGGTGGTCCAGGAGTGCTCCCGGTTCAGTGCGGGGGCCCCGGTGAAGCTCTCGTAGCGGACCGGACGGCCTGTGGCGACGACTTGACGCAGATGATCAAGCCAGCCGCGGTGCGCTGAACGATCCTCGACGCTTTCCGGAAAGTGCTGTCCCACCAGCGCCTCCTCGGGCACGCCCATGATCCGGCAGGCCACCTCGTTCAGTCGCATGTAGCGCTGTGTGGTGTCGAACACGGACATGGGCAACGATGCCTGCTGGAAGGCTTGGCCCGCCGCGGTCGGCTCCGGCCCGCCGGGGGGATCGACGTTGATCACGTACCCGCACCGCTCTCCTTTCTCACCGAGCACGGCGTGAGCGGTGAGTACGAGGGGAACGGACGAGCCGTCCCGATGGCGCAGCACGACGATGCCCGACAGGTTCGCGACGGTGTCGGTCCTGATCTCCTCAGCCAGCAGTTCGTGGGCCGGACGGTTCACCACCTCGTCGGCTGCGTATCCCACCAGGTCGCGTGCACCGTCACTCCAGGCTGTGACCACACCCTGCATATCGACGATCGCCGCGGTATAGCCCTGTCCCATGAGTTCAGCATTGTTCCTCTGTCCGGCCAGTTCAACTCAGACAGAAACACGGCCGTGGGTCGACTGACTGCCGTCACTCGTGCTCACGCGGGTCCCTGGGATCACCCAGCGACGTCGCCGCGCCGGTGGGCGAGGCGGCTCCCTGCCCGCTCGACGCCGGTGGTGCAGCTGAGCGCCCGCGGCGCCACTGTCGGCGTCGCGCGGTTCTGCCGTCACAGCGACCCGGTTGCCTTCGACGACGAGGACCTGATCCTCGCCCAGGAGATCGCGGCCAGGGCGGCCGTGGCCATCGACCGTGCCCGCCGCTACGCACGCCGGAGCCACGGCGTACGGCGGAACGGTCCGCCGTACGCCGTCTCGTGCCGCTACCTGCCCGCCGGTGCCCAGGCTGGTGTCGGCGGCGACTGGTACGACGTGATCCCGCTGTCCGGGGCCGGGTCGCCCTGGCCGTGGGCGACGTGGTCGACCACGGCATCCACGCCGCCGCCACGACGGGGCGCCTGCGGACCGCGGTCCGCACCCTCGCCGAGAGTGAGCGGCGACGGAACCGTTGATCGTTTCGACCCGCCGCTGGGCCTGGGCGGTCTGCCGTTCGAGGCGGCGGAGGCCGACCTGCCCGAAGGCGGTCTGCCGGCCCTGTGACGTGGCCCTGCGAGGTGGCCGGGCACGGAAACCGGTCCGCAGCCCGATATGGCATCAGCATATGGTCGTAGTTCCATTTGCTGATGTGAGCCCAGGATGTCCCCTGTTAGCGTTCATCAAGAACTACCGAAACTCGGCGGCAAAAGGCGAGTAAAGGGAGCGACGAGATGGACCTGGCGCAACTGGCCGCGGAAATGCAGCACTCGATCGGCGTGGATTCGGATTTCTTCTATGCCAACTCCCACCCGGACCTGGTGGTGGAGCTGCCGTACGCGCCGTGGGTCGGCCGCGGCGAGCGGGTGGTCGGACGCGAGATGTGCAAGGCGCACATGGAGGAAGTCGGGCGCAGCCTTCCGGGCCTCCGTTTCCTCGACCTTCGCGTGACGCCGCTGGCGGAGGCAGATACCTTCCTGCTGGAATACATTGGTTTTTGCCCATCACTGGATGGCTACCGGCTGCCGTACATCTGCATCTACCGCTTCAAGGACGACAAGCTCATCCTGTTCCGCGAGTACTGGGACACCAGCGAGGGCCTTCGCGTGTTCGGCGGAAAAGGAAACATTCCGGAGTCCGTGACCCGTTGATCTATCCAAGGAAGTCAGTGCAGGGCGAACCGACAGCCCGGTCACGCACTCACGAGCGCTGAAGAACCAAGGTTGAACAGCTGGCGAGTTGGACTTCCCGGACACCGACTTGCCCGCATAGTCAGAAGACCCGGAGAAAAGGAAGCGATGATGATCCATCACTTATCGATTTCGGCTGCGAACCCCGAGAAGGTCGCCAGGGTACTGGCCGAACTCATGGGCGGAGCCGTTCTGCCGTTCCCGCCGCACCCAGGCGCTTTCATGGCCTTCGCCTGCGACGACAACGGAACCGAGGTGGAAGTCTACCCGGCCGAAACCGTGCTGGTGCCTGGGGCCGACGGTACCGCGTTCGAGAAGGCGCCGCCCCCCGATCGAACCGTGACGCATTTCGCGCTGAGCGTCGCGATTACACGCGAGCAAGTCTTCAAGATCGCAGAGAAAGAGGGCTGGCGTTGTCAGTCGGTGAACCGCGTCGAATCGTTCCCGCTCATCGAGGTGTGGATCGAGAACCGGACGCTGGTTGAGGTACTCGTGCCCGAGGAGGCGGAGATCTACCTCGAGGTCACCGGCAGGATGGCTGAACGACTGTCGCAGATGCGAAGCGAGGCCGACGGCACCCGCTGATGGTGAACCTGGCGCTGACCGCGTGCGTGACGCTGGTGGTCGGGGGCCACTCGATCGCGACGACCCGGCAGCGGGTGGCCCGCGCCCCGCAGACGAAGCCGGCCCGTGTCGGTGCCCGGTACGACCCGCTGACCGGCCGATACCTCGTACCCAACGAGCGGACCTTCCCCGTGTGCCTCCAAGGCGTACTCGGCCACGTTCCCCTTGCCGAGCACGAAGCCGCCCACTACTCAGGTCGAACAGCCCGACTCGTCTGCCGCTAACGGGTGGTGGTGCCCGTGGGGGGATTCATTGCCTGTTCCCAGTCCTTGTCCGGGATCTTGGAGCGCAGGTATTGCAAGGACCCGTCGACGAGTCGGCGGGCGCGGTCCCGGTCCGCGCCGATGAGGGTGCCGCGGTGTTTGAGGACGCGTCCGTTGACCAGCACGGTGTCGACGTCGCCGCGGCCGGACTGGAAGACGATGTGCCCGATCGGGTTGCTCATGAGGGTCATCGCCGGGGTGTCGGTGCGCAGCATCACGAGGTCCGCGCGTTTGCCCGGGGTGATCGAGCCGATGAGGCGGTCCAGGCCGAGCACCCGCGCGCCACCCAGGGTGGCGTACTCGAGGACGTCGTGGGCGCGCAGCGCGTTGTAGGCCACCGACTTGCCGGCTTCGTGCGCGCGCAGGTGGGCCAGTCCTCGGTCGGCGTTCAGGGTGGCGCGCATGGCGGAGAACATGTCGCCGCTCCACCAGACCACGGTGTCCATCGACAGTGAGACGGGGATGCCGTACTGCCGTGCCTTCGCGGTGGACGGGTAACCCTGCCCCGCGTTCAGCTCGCTCTCCGCGGAGACGGACAGCTGGGCGCCGCTGTCGGCGATGATCCGGTAGGCGTCGTCGCTCAACGAGGACGCGTGGACGAGGGTGTACGACGGTGACAGCGAGCCGGTCTCGTCGATGAACTTGATCTGTTCGTCGCCGACGATCCCGAAGAGGCCGGCGTGGGTGGTGACCGGCAGATCGCGGTCACGGGCGAACTTCAGGGCCTGGCGGGCGTCGTCGGTGTCGCCGCCGATGTCGAGCGCCATCTGCATGGTGACGAGTTGGTCCGGCCGGCCGCTGAACCGTGTCTTGAGCATCCGGTCGACGCGCCCGTCGACCACCCAGCCGAGGTTCGGGGCGAAGGCGTTGCCGTAGGCGAACCGGGCGCGTCCGGGCACGGCGGACAGGGCGTCCACGGCGGCGTCGGCGTGGTCGGGGGTGCGCAGTCCGTGGGACCAGTCGGTGACGGTGGTGACCCCGTCGTCGACGGCCTCGACCATGCCGAGGTAGTTGGCCGCGTAGATGTCCTCCGGCCGGAAGAGGTACCCCCACTTCTGGATGATCCATGCGAAGTAGTTGCCCAGGGTCCAGTCCGCTCCCACCCCGCGCAGCGCGGACTGCCACATGTGCCGGTGGGTGTCGACGAAGCCGGGCAGCAGCAGGGCTCCGGCGGCGTCGATGACGGTGGCGTGCGGGGGCGCCGGCAGCCTCTTGCCCACCGCCTCGATGTCGGTGCCGCGGACCAGGACATCGGTGTCGGGCAGCACGCCGCGGCGGGGATCCATGGTGACCACGGTCGCCCGGCGGAAGAGGACGGGCCGGCCGGACTCGAAGGCGAGCGCCCCGGCCTCTGGGGGCCTGGATGCCGCGGCCGCGGGGGATGCCGTGAAGGCGCCGGTCCCTGTCGCGGCCCCGACGGCGAGGGCTCCCGCGAGGACGTGCCGACGGCTGGCGGCCCTCGCCTCGCGGTCGGCGGGCCCGGCGACTGTAGACGCGGCCGGTGCGGTGTCCGGCGCTCCGGCGGTCGGCGCTGGGTCGGTCACATCCGCTGTGTTGTCCATCGGACACTCCTCGCTGTGCGGTGGTCTGGCTCTTGAGGTCAGGGTTGGTTCTGATGCTTGAACCGTGTGCGGAAGCGGAGGTCAGGCGGCCGTCGTGACGGCCGGGTCGCGGAGGCCCGCCAGGGCGGTGCTCCAGGCGACGACCTCGTCGAACAGCGCGTTCAGGTGGGATTCCTGGTGGCTGCCGGGCCTGAAGAGGGAGTAGTTCTCGAAGTCGGCGGCGAGAGTGAGTGAGACCTGCCGGCGGACGTCGGCCAGCTTCAACTGACCGGCGATCTGGCGCAGGTGTTCCACGGCCCGGACACCGCCGGCCGCGCCGTAGGAGACGAACCCGACAGCCTTGTCCTGCCACTCGGCGTACACGTAGTCGAGGGCGTTCTTGAGCACCCCCGGGATGCTGTGGTTGTACTCGGGCGTGACGATGACGTACCCGTCGAAAGACGCGACCTCTGCCGCCCACCGACGGGTGTGCTCGTTCTGGTACTGACCCGACGAAGCGGGCAGCGGTTCGTCGAGGTGGGGCAGCGGGTGGTCGCGCAGATCGACGAGTTCGTAGTCGGCGTCGCCGCGCCGGCCGGCGATGCCGTGTACCCACAGGGCGACCTCTTCGCCCCTTCGGTTGGGGCGGGTGGTGCCCAGGATGATGCCGATCCGGGTCATCGGAAGACTCCTTCAGGGAAGGGAGGCGGGAGCGCCGGGTCCTGCGGGGTGAACCACATGCTCTTGTCGTCGACCTGTGCATCCGGGCCCAGGTGCGGCTTGTTCTGAACCCGGACGACGGATGGGCGCGCGGTGCGCTGCCGGGTGTGCATGGTCTGCCTTCACCCCATCGAGTTGATGTGTCATCCCGAACCTAGATCTCGGCGAGGTGACACGTCAACTCGATCCGGTATGCTGTACGCCGTGACACAGGAGCAGGAGCAGAAACGGCAGGAACAGCGAGGACTCAGCGAGCGCGAGGTCAGCACCTGGCAGACGTTCTTCCGGATGCAGGAGGTCCTGCGCGGACGCATCGAGCAGCAACTGCAGGCGTGCAGCGGACTCTCGACCGCGGACTACACCGTCCTCGTCGTGCTCTCCGGCGCCGACGACGGCCGCCTGCGTGCCTGTCACCTCGGCGTGCTGACGGGCTGGGAGAAGAGCCGTCTGCACCACCAGCTCACCCGCATGTCCAAACGGGGCCTCGTCGAACGTCAGAGCGGCGAGGGCCGTGCCGCCTATGTCGCAGTCACACAGAGAGGGCGGGAGGCGTTGATCGAGGCAGCCCCACAGCACAGCGACCACGTACGCCGACTGTTCATCGACTGCCTCAGCCCGCAGCAACTGGACCAGCTCGCCGACATCTCCACCACTGTCCTGGCCAACCTTCAGAAGCCCGAAAACGCTGGGGGCGGCTGCCCCGACGAGGAGTGAAGGCCGTCAGCAGCCGACGCGCCCGATGCGTCGGGTGAGCAAGGGAGGCGCGCTGTTGTCGCCAGGTGCTGGTGGTGCAGCCAGGCGGGGAGGGTGGGACGTCGACGGCGATGATCGTGGTTGCCCCCGCCACCCGTGCGGCCATCACCGCGCTGAGGCCGACCGCGCCGGCGCCCGTCACGGCGAAGGTGGAACCCACCCCGACGCCCAGCGCACGCAGTACCGTTCCGGCGCCGGTCTGGATGCCGCGGCCGAGGGGTCCGAGAAGTGCCAGTGGGGCGTCGGGCCGCACCTTGACGGTGTTGCGTTCGTTGGTGACGGCGTGGGTGGCGAAGGACGACTGGCCGAAGAACCGGTCGTGGAGGTGCCGTCGCCGTCGGCGGGCCGCAAGGCGTGGGAACCGTCGGGGCGTTGGCCTGCGAAGTTGACGGCGTTGAAGTGGGCGCAGCTCGCCGGTGATCCGTCGAGGCATGGGCGGCAGCGGCCGCACGGCAGGAAGCTGACAGCGACGTGGTCCCCGGGCGTGACCTTCTCCACAGCCGTGCCGACCGCTTCCACGACGCCGGCACCCTCGTGCCCCAGGACGACCTTTCAACCGTGATGCGCGGTTCCGTATGTATTTCCGGTTCCTTTCCCGCGCTACTCGGCCTGCGTCCTGCGCATCGGAATCACCAGGCAACGCGTTGTCAGGCCGGCCAGGCGACGAAGCCTCCGACGAGGCTTCCGTAGGCGAGGTGTGCCGCCAGGGTGACGGCTGGGGTGCTGGGGCCGTAGTTGAGCATGAGGAATCCGGGTGGCTCCAGCAGGGCGACGTCGGGGGCGCTGGTCTGGGACGTGCCCATGCGGGGGTGGACGAGGGGCAGCAGGATGTTGACCAGTGCGGTGGCGGCGAACAGGCCGTGGACGAGGCCGAAGACACATCCCAGCCACCAACTGCTGTAGCCGATGGCGGCGAAGACCGCGTAGTACAGCAGGGCGAAGATCTGTCCGTTGATGAAGTGGGCGCCGTAGCCGAGGGCCTTGGCGCGAGTCCGGTCGCTGGTGAAAGCGGTCCCCAGCAGGAACGGCAGGTCAATGCGGGTCAGATTGAGTGCGTTGGCTGCGCGCAGACCCGTGGTCAGGATCAGGGTGCCGGCGAACCCGCCCGCCAGGGCCGCCCAGATGCTCATCGCGCCGCCTCCCCGATCGCGCAGGCCGCGCTGATCAGGGCCAGGTGAGTCAGGCCCTGGGGCATGTTGCCCAGGAAGGCACCGGTCGGCGGGTCGATCTCCTCGCTGTAGAGGCCCACGTCGTTACCGAGCGCCACGAGCTGCTCCATGAGGGACACGGCCTCGTCGGCACGGTCACAGCGGGCGAGGGCTTCGGCGAGCCAGAAGGAGCAGGCGAGGAAGGCGCCCTCGCTGCCGGGGACGCCGTCAGCGCCGAGGTAGCGGTGGACGTAGGGGCCGTCCCGCAACGCCTGCTGGACGGCGGTGAGGGTTCTGCGCATGCGCGGGTCGCCAGGCGGACGGTAGCCGTGCAGCAGCCCGAGCAGCAGACTGGCGTCCACGTCGTCACTGTCGGCGGAGCGTACGTAGCTGTTCAGCCGCGCAGAGAAGCAGCGATCGTCGACGAACTCGGCGATCGCCTGTCGCGCGCGGTGCCACCGGGCCGCGTGCCGGTCCGGGATCAGCTGTCGGCGGGCGAGGTCGAGGGCGCGGTCGAGGGCGATCCAGCACATCATCTTGGACTGAGTGAAGTGTTCAGGGGCGCTGCGTACCTCCCAGATGCCCGCGTCCGGCATCTGCCAGACCGCGCAGACGAAGTCGGCGGTCTCGGCCAGCCGGCGGGCGATGTCGGCGTCGAGCCGATGGCCCGCGGCGGTGTACAGCCAGGCGGTCTGCAGCAATTCCCCGTAGGTGTCCAGTTGGAGCTGGTCGGCGGCGGCGTTGCCGACGCGTACGGGCGCCGAGCCGCGGTAGCCCGCCAGGGGAAGCGTCTTCTCCGGTGCGTGGGAGCCGCCGTCGAGGCGGTACAGGACGCGCAGCCGGGGGTGGGTGAGCTGGGAGGCGTGCATCAGCCACCAGAAGTAGCCGGTCGCCTCCGGTGCGCAGCCCAGCTCGAGGAAGGCGTTCAGGGTGAAGGCGGAGTCGCGGATCCAGCTGAAGCGGTAGTCCCAGTTGCGTTCTCCTCCGAGCTCCTCGGGCAGAGAGCACGTCGCGGCGGCGGCGACCGCGGCGGAGGGGGCGAAGACCAGGAGCTTGAGGGCGAGGGCGCTGCGCAGCACCGCCTCGCGCCAGGGGCCCGCGTATGAGCGCTTGTCCGCCCAGCGCCGCCAGGCGGCCATGGTGAGGTCCAGACGGGCCTCGCAGTCGGCGCGCGGGGGAAGGACCAGGGGCTCCTGGTGCGCGTACGGCAGCGCGAGCAAGGCCCGGGTACCGGCTTCGGCCCGGAACCTGGATGCGACGGCCCCGCCGGTGAGCTGCGGCTGTCCCGCGTTCCAGGCGCAGACCGCGACGGCATCGGGTCCGAAGGTGGCCACCGGGACGCCGGCACGGTAGGTCACGTGCGGCGTCCGGGCACCGTAGCCGAAGCGCGGCTGGACGCTCCAACGCATCGGGACGCTGCCCGCCAGGCCCTCGATCCGCCGGACCAGCTCCCGTCCGGGCGCCAGGGCGTCGGGTGTGGAGATGGTCAGCGCGTCGGTGACCCTGACCGTGCCGCCCGCAGTGGTGAACGTCGTCTCCAGGACGTTGGTGCCGGGCAGATACCGGCGGGCGGCGCCGCAGGGAACGTCGGGCCGGAGGAGGAACCTGCCGCCGCGGACGGGGTCGAGGACGGCGGCGAACAGGGTCGGCGAGTCAAGATCCGGCCAGGCCAGCCAGTCCACCGAGCCGTCCCGTGCGATGAGCGCGACGCAACGGCCGTCGCCGATCACCGCGTAGTCCCGCAGCGGCGCGTACCCGTCCAGGCGTACCGGCCGCCCGGCCGCGGCCCCTGACAGGTCTGGCGGGCCCGCCAGACCTGTCAGGGGCCGACTCCAGGGCTTGTCCGGCGGCGGCGACGCAGGCCCAGAAGCGGACGGTGTGGATGTCACGACTACACCCTCCCGGTAGGGAGTGCGGCGGCCTCAGGCGCCGGGTGACGCCAGCGGCGCGTCTGGTGGACGGGTCCGTCCGTTCGGCTTCGCCGAGGGCGGCCTGCCTGAACCTGATCGTAACTGGACAGGTGGTTGGTCGGCTTGGCTCGTTCGGCTCTGTGGCGGCTGCCGGGACCCTGTACCGCCCCTGTGGCTGGATCGGCTCGCTCCACCTGCCCGTCCGCGTCCCCGGCATTGGTGAACGGTGCGGCTGTCGGCCTGGCCGGTGTGCGGATGCGGGCCACTCGCCTGCCAGAGACGATGGAGCGACAGGCAGGCTCTGGTGCGGGCCGCGGATGAGCAGCAGCAGGACGCCCGTCCGCTTGGCGCGCGGGAGGAGCGGCAGCGTCATGGGCCCGTTGAACACACTGAGTGATGCCGGAGTGTCGATCTGGCTGGACGATCTCAGCCGGGAGCGGCTGGTGTCCGGGAGTCTGGCAGACCTGGTCGCGCGGGACCGGGTGGTGGGGGTGACCACCAATCCGACGATCTTCGCCAACGCCATCACGAGCGGCGACGCGTATGACGAACAGATCCGTGACCTGGCCGCCCGCGGAGTCGGGGTCGGTGAGGCGCTGCGGGCGCTGACCACAACCGACGTCCGGTGGGCATGCGACGTGCTGCGCCCGGTCTACGACGCGACGGACGGCGTCGACGGACGGGTCTCCATCGAGGTCGACCCCCGGCTCGCGCACGACACCGCGGCGACGATCGCTGAGGCGCGGGCGCTGTGGTGGCTGGTCGACCGGCCCAACCTGTTCGTGAAGATCCCGGCCGCCCGGCAGGGCCTGCCGGCGATCGCCGCGTGCCTGGCCGAGGGAATCAGCATCAATGTCACGTTGATCTTCTCCCTGACCCGCTACGACGAGGTCGTGGACGCCTTCCTCGACGGGATGGAGCGCGCCCGCGACGCGGGCCGGGACCTCTCCGGCACCGGTTCGGTGGCTTCGTTCTTCGTCTCCCGCGTCGACATCGAGGCAGACGCACGCCTGGACAAGATTGGCACGACGCAGGCAGCCGAGCTCCGCGGCCGTTTGGCGATCGCCAACGCACGGCTGGCCTACCAGCACTACGAGCGGATTCTCTCCTCACCCCGCTGGCAAGCCCTTCGGGCGGCCGGGGCCCGTCCGCAGCGTCCGCTGTGGGCTTCGACCTCCGTCAAGGACCCCGCCTACCCCGACACCCGCTACGTGTCCGAACTCGTCGCACCCGGCGTGGTCAACACCATGCCGGAGGCCACCCTGCGCGCGGTTGCCGACCACGGCCGAGTACCGGCCGACTCGGTCCGCGCCCACTACGACGACGCTGAGCAGGTTCTCACCGGTCTGCGAGCCGTCGGCGTGGACTATGGCGACCTCGTGCAGACCCTTGAGGACGAGGGCGTGTCGAAGTTCGACGCCAGCTGGGAGCAGCTCTCCGAGCAGCTCGCGGAAACGTTGCGGCACCGACCCGCAGCCCGGGAAGAGAACTGACGATAGGCGACGCCGTATGCGAACGAGCCGCGGGCGCTGGCTGCGGGGGAGGCGCGTCTGGTGTCCGAGGCGCTCGCCGTCCACCGGGAGAACTACCCGGGCGTGAACGTGAAGCGCGAGGTTGTCCAGGGTGGGACGCGGGAAGCGTTGATCGAGGCGAGTCGCGCAGCCCAGCTGCTGGTGGTCGGTGCGCGCGGACGCGGTGGTTTCGCCGGACTGCTGCTGGGGTCGGTGAGCCAGGCCACGCTGCATCACGCACACTGCCCGGTCGCGGTGGTCCGCGGCGCCGCCGACAGCCCCTGATGCAGTGCTTCGGGTGAGGCACAAAGAAGTGAGCGGTCGGCGTGCGGCCTGGGCAGCCTGATCGAACTGACCCGGTGGCTCAAGCCCGCACATTCGCACCGAACCCGACGTCGAAGCGGGCAGAACGCAGGCCATCGAAGTGGGCCGTCGCCAGTACGGAGCCGTCCCCGGCCAGCAGCCGGGCACCGGACACCGTATCCGGGTCGACACGCGTGGGCGCTCCCCAGTACCCCCGGCCGGTGTCGTCGAGGGAGAACTCCCCGATGTGGACCGACGTACCGTCCGTGCGTTCCAGTCGGCAGCTGACCTTTTCGGCCGCCGGGTATCCGTCGCGCGAGCCGGTGGTTTCGGAGTCGTCTCCGGCCTCGGGGTCGGATGCGGTCCCGGCCCGGTCGAGGTGGACCGACATGTAGACCCAGCCCGGAGATGCGGCATAGGCGAAGATCCGGCCCACCGGGCGGTGGTCGGGGGTCAGCAGAGGCGCTGTGAGCAGGTCGTGCTCCGAGCCGGACGGCTGCGAACTCCGCGAGGAGGGAGCCGACGCTCCCTCGATGGCCGTTCCCACGGCCCAGCCACCGAAGCCGAACCCGAGGGCGATCGCGGCGGCGGCCGCGACCGCCATACCGGCCCGTGGTCGCCGCCGTCGCGCCGACCGGTTCAGGCCCAGCCCGTCCGTCACCCGTGTCTCGAAGCCGGCGGGCGGCTCGCTGCCCGGAAGGAGGGAGAGCAGTCCGTCTCCGACGAGCGTCAGCTGCTCGACGTACTCCCGGCAGGTGTGGCAGCGGTCCAGGTGGGCGATGGCCTCGGCGCGTTCCTGACCGGGAAGGATACCCAGCGCCACTTCGTCGGCGACGGCCCTCAGCCACTCGCAGTCCCTGTCAGTCATGATCGGCTCGCTCGGATCCCAGAACCGTCCGCAGGTTCCCCATCGCCGACCTGATCCGTGTCTTCGCCGTGCCCAGAGGGATCCCTTCGAACTCGGAGACCTGTCGTGCGGTCATCCCGTAAATCCCGGCCATGACCACGGCACGCGCCTGCTCGAGCGGCAGGTCCGCCACCGCGGCGCGTACCCGGGATGCCGCCTCGTCGGCCAGTGCCCACTCTTCGGGTGTCCGGGTCACGATGCCGAGCAGAGCGTCGAGGTCCTCGGGGGAGACGGGCGTCGCCTTGCGCGCGCGGACGGCGTCGATCGCCAAGTTGTGCGTGATGGCCCCCAGCCAGGTCTTCACCGATCCGCGCCGGGTGTCGTAGACCTGCGCATGACGCCAAGCCCTCTCGAAGGCCTGCTGGGCGATGTCCTCGGCGAGCTGGAGGTCGCCGACGACAGCAATGGCGATGCCGAAGACCATGCGCTGGAACCGGCGGACGAACGCGAGGGTGATCTCCGGGTCGCCGGTCGCCATTCCCGCCAGCAGCGCCTCGTCCGAGAGCCGCCCGAGTGGTAGGCCCAATCTCCGCATACCAGTGGATACGGCGAACCTCGCCGAACGGATTCCCCCAGTTCCACCCGGGACCACGGCCCCATTCTCCCGCTCGGTCCCGCCTGCCGGAAATCCCCTGGTGGTGGTCCGTCCGTATACCTGGACAGGAACGACCTCTCATGGAGGGCCGAGACATGACGGCGACTCTCATGACGCTCATGACCTTCGCGCGCAGGACGGTCGGGCCCGGGCTGGCCGCCGGGGCACTGGCGGGCGTCCTCGTGGCGTGCGGGGGTGGATACGGCAACGGTGGCGGCTCGTCACCCTCAGCTCCCGGGAGAAGTGGCAAGCCGGGAACCACCCAGGTGGACGTGAAGCTGGTCGACTTCAAGATGCGGCTGTCCGCGAAGACGTTGAAGGCGGGGGCCTACACGTTCGTCGTCAAGAACGACGGCCATCACGACCACGCCATGGAGATCGAGGGCTCCGGGACGGAACAGAAGACGCGGACGCTGGCCCCCGGGGAGTCGGCGAATCTCACCGTCTCGCTGAAGGACGGCACGTACGAGGTCTACTGCCCTGTCGACGGACACAAGGACCTGGGCATGAAGACCGAGCTCACCGTGGGCGGCAGCGCCTCAACGGGCACCGGCACCCACACGACCGACGGCCATGGCTACTGAGCGCACGGTCGCGCTCCTCGCCCTCCGGCTGGTCGCGGCGGGAACGGTCGTGGCCATGGGCGCGATCCACCTCCACCCCTGGTACGGCGGCTACCGGCATCCGGCACACCGGTGGCCCTGATCGTCAGCCTCACCTCCGGTACGCAGTACGAGTGAATGAACCGACGGTTTCGTTCGGGGCCGGTGCCGGGTCATTACGGTTGCCGAAACGGACCCTGGGGCTGAGCGGGATGCCCCGGGGGCGGCAGACGGATGAAAGGGCGCGCCCGATGCCGGGGTTGGGGAAGGCTCTGAGTGCGCTCAGGCCCCGGTCGGGCCGCCGCCGTCGGACCTGGGACGCGGTCGGCGTGGCATGCCTCGTGGGAACGGCGCTGACGTTCGGCGGGTTGTGGGCCGCCGCGAACGGGACGGTGCGGATGCTGACTTTCGGGCCATCTCTCGGGTGCTGGGGGTTGGCAGCCTCCATGGTGCTCCGCGCGAGGGGAACGGGCGGACGGGTGCGAACGCGTCTGCTGTTGTTGGCGGGTTCCGCCGTCGCCGCGGGCATGTACCGGGGAGCGGTCGCCGTGCTGTCGTCCCAGCCCTCGGCTTCGGGATGGGACGCGCGATCGCTCCTGGGTTCGGTGGTCGTCATCGGAGTGACGCTGACGGTCGGCCTGGGGATGGCGGGCATGGTGGTCGCGGCCGACGCCGGCACAGGCCGGCACGTACTGCTGCGCCGCGTGCTCGACGGGGTCGTCACAGCCGGAGCCGTCTTCATGACGGGATGGGTGCTGTTGCGCGGGGCCGGCGACGGCTGGCGACTGGGGACGGGGCTGGTCGGTGTCCTGTGGACCGCGGAGGTCGTCTTCCTCAGCTTCCTGTTCGCCCTGCGCCGTCTCGTGCGGAGCGACCGGAGAGCCACCTTGTGGGTCTCCATCGCCGGGTTGTCCCTCACCCTGGCCGGCGACACCCTGCGCCTGTGGGCCGGCGGTCCGGGCGGCAGCGGGCTGATGTCCGGACCGCTGGTCGACGCCTGCGTCACCGCGGGACTGCTGGTGGTCGCCGTCGGCCCGTGGGTGCCTGGCGGGTCGAGCGCTCTCGGAACCGCCGAGCCCGCGCTGCGCTGGGGGATGGAGGGAGCGGCGGCGTTCGTTCCCCTGACGGTGTGCACGGCCACAGCGCTGGGATATGTGCTGGCTCCGCTTGCCCGGGACCCGGTGCCGCTGCTGGCCGGCGGCACGGCACTGCTGTGCCTCTGGGCTCGTCAGAGGTTCCTGCCGAGCGAGAACGCCAGAAACGACGACTGACCTGTCGTACCCCGCCGCACGCGGTCCTCGGGATTCAGCCACCCAGTGGCGTGATTTATTTCTCTAACTTCTCGGGTTACGTCAACTGAGTAATTCGAGCCAAGAGGCGGAGTGGAGGCGCATTTCTCAAATCGCGTCCTTTACCTACGCTATGTGTTCCGATGGGGCGGGATCACTTACCGAGCGTGGTTGCGGCGCCGGTCTCCTCGCATGTGACGCAAGCCATAGCTAGGGTCAAAAACCCCATTCTGAAAGGTGCATGGATGTACATAGGGGGCGTCGATGTTCTCCCATGTGAACGGAGTCAGATATTCCGCCGCCTTATCCGCGTGATGCTCAATTGACTCCCCTCTAACCATCTCTTGACCTTTATTGGCCGATACTCATAGCCTTCACGTCACCATCGGCGCCGCCGACCATGCGCGCTGGAAACGGGCCCGAGTGTCTTTCGGGTGACTGATCTGAATCATGGGGGATCGCGTGTACGACGTCATTGTTGTGGGTGCCCGCTGCGCCGGCTCACCGGTCGCCATGCTGCTGGCACGCCTCGGCCACCGGGTCCTCGTGGTGGACCGGTCCTCTTTCCCCAGCGACACCGTCTCGACCCACTACATCCATCAGGCGGGGCTGCTGAAGCTCCGGGAGTGGGGACTGCTCGACGAGATCGTCGAGGCGAAGACCCCGGCGATCCGCACGATGCACTACAGCTACCGGGGCATCGAGCTCAACGGCTTCGCCGACCCCGTCGACGGCCTCGACGCCATCTACTGCCCGCGCCGCACCGTGCTCGACGAGATCCTGGTCAACGCCGCCCGCAGAGCCGGCGCCGAGGTGCTGGAGGGCTTCACCGTCTCCGACGTCATCGCCTCCGAAGGCCGGGTGACCGGCATCCGGGGACGCGAGGGCGACGGACCGGAGCGCGAGTTCCGGGCCTCGGTGGTCATCGGCGCGGACGGCTTCCACTCCACGGTCGCCAAGAAGGTCGGCGCCGAGCTGTACAACGTCCGCCCCGCGGCCGGATTCATCTACTACTCGTACTACAGCGGCCTCGACTGGGGCCTGCACCACAAGACCGGCTTCAACGAGCGCTGGTTCGGCAGCTGGCCCACCAACGACGGGCTGAACATGCTGGCCGTCATCTGCACCCGGGCCCAGCTGAAGGACTTCCGCACCGACGTGGAGGCCCGCTTCCAGGCCGTCTTCGACGACGTCCACCCGGAGATGGGCGCCCAACTGCGCGACAGCGGGCGGCGCGAGGAGGACTTCCGTCCCATGCGCTACCCGGACAACTACTACCGCCGCGCCCACGGCCCCGGCTGGGCTCTCGTGGGCGACGCCGGCTACCACAAGGACCCCTACACCGGGTGGGGCATCACGGACGCCTTCCTCCACGGCGAACTGCTCGCCGAACGCATCCACCAGGGACTGTCCGGCGAGCGGCCGATGGACGAGGCGCTGGCCGAGTACAACAAGGTGCGAGACGAGGAGAGCGCCGGCGTCTACGACTTCACCACCACGCTCGGCGAACTCACCGAACTCCCGCCGTTCTTCAAGGCGACGATGAGCGCGATGAGCGCCAGCCAGGAGTGGACCAACAAGATGCTCGGCCTGATCGGCGGCGTCGTCCCCGACTACGAGATCTACGCGCCGGACGCCCTGGAGCGTCTCTACGACGCCGCGGGCGTACCCGAGGAGGAGCGGGTCTACGACCCGGCCGCCTGACCGGGCGGGCGGCGACCGCCCCAGCGGCGACCTCCCCGGTGTCCGTCGCCGGGGAGCGGCCACCCCCACCGGGTGATCGGGCCCACCACCGCGTCCGGTTCGACCACGGTGTCCGGGCCCCGGCAGCGCCGCACCGCAGTCCCGGAGCCATGGCACCCGGCGCGCCGCACCGGCCTCCGTCGCCCGCCCCTCGCACCCGCGGCCGCACGGCCCGTGCGCTGTGCCGCACATGCCGAAGGAGCCCGGGGAGGCCGCGTCACGCCGACGCGGTGGCGGGATCGGCGCCGTCAACCGCCGATCGCCGTACCGCCGCCCCCACCCCGACCATTCCGCCCTTCCCGGGCTCCGAGCCGCCCCGGCCCGCCGCCTCGCGCGCAGTCGCGCCACCGACCACCACCGGCCGGAGCGGGCGCACTCCTGGGGGCCGTCGCACCCCCGTGCGTACACCCCGTGGGCCGGGCCCGGCGCCCTCCTCCACCGCCTTCCCGCACCTCACCCCGAGGGAGCCCAGCAGATGACGCGCGCGTCCAGCATGTTCGACCTCATCAGCGAGCAGACCGAGCAGAGGCCGTACTTCGAGTCCGGTGGCATCGGCCGGTCGCACGAGTTCTACACCGGCGAGGAGCAGTTCCAGCGGGAGATGTCCCGCATCTACGGCCGGCACTGGCTCCCGGTCGACCATGTCTCCCGCCTGAAGGAGAAGGGCGCCTACAGCACCCTGAACATCGGCAGCGGCTCCGTCCTCCTCCTCCACGGCGACGATGGCATCCAGGCGTACCACAACTACTGCCGACACCGGGGCTACAAGCTCGTGGAGGAACCCAGCGGCAAGCGGCAGAGCCTCGTCTGCCTGTACCACTGCTGGGTCTACGACCGGAACGGCCGGCTCAAGAGCCTCAACGGCACCTACTTCGACCACTTCTTCGAGAAGGAGAAGAACGGTCTGCTGCCCATCCGCACCGAGATCCGCCACGGCGTCGTCTTCGTCACCTTCTCCGACGACGCCCCCGACCTCGACGAAGTCCTCGGCGAGTTCGGGGAGTTCGCACGGGTCTACGAACTCGCGGACCTGGAGTGCGTCCAGGCCAAGGACTACCCCGTCGCCTCCAACTGGAAGCTCGTCGCGCACAACGTCAACGAGAGCCTGCACTTCCCGACCGCCCACAAGGACCTGCACCGCATCACCGACTTCGACGACGCCGGCACCTACGACCTCAGGGGCGACATCGTCGGGGCGTGGCAGTCCATCCGCAGCGGCTTCAACTCCGTGTCCATGACGGGGCACAGCCGGCGCACCCCCCTGCCGCTCGTGCCCGAGGCGGACCGGCAGCGGATCAACTGGATCACCATCCTTCCCAACCTCCTGTTCGGGTTCACCGCCGACTACGTGATGATGCAGTGGGTCTGGCCCGAGAGCCCCGGCACCTGCTTCGTACGGCACTTCTGGCTGTTCCACCCCTCCGAGACCGCCAAGGGCGACTTCTCCCACGAAGCCGTGTTCGCCCTGTGGGACAAGGCGAACTACGAGGACTGGGAGATGTGCGAGCGCACCCACCGCGGCCTGTCGAACCCGCTGTGGAGGCCGGGGCAGCTCTCCCTCGACGAGGAGGTCGTCTCCCAGATCGACGCCTGGGTCGCCGCCCGCACCGCGGACCACACGCGGGGCACGGAGGCCACCGAACCCGCCCGCCCCGCCGCCGTGGCAGAGGGGGGAGCATGACGACCACCTGCTACGTCATAGGCGGCACCAGGGTCCTCACCCGGTGCACGGAGAAGCTGCTCGACGCGGGCGTACACGTCGAGGGAGTCCTCAGCGACGACCCCGCGGTCGTGGCCTGGGCCGGCGCACACGACGTGCCCGTGCTCGACCCGCACGGCGACCTCGCGGCGACCCTGTCCCGCCGGCCGTTCGACTACCTGCTCAGCATCGTCAACTTCCGCATCCTGACCGGGGACGTCCTGGACCTTCCCCGGGTCGCCGCCGTCAACTTCCACGACGGCCCCCTGCCCCGCTACTCCGGCAGCCACGTCCCGGCCTGGGCCCTGTACGAGGGCGCCACCCGGCACGCGGCGACCTGGCACCGGATGACGGAGGCCGTGGACGCCGGCGGCGTCCTCCTCGAACGCTGGTTCCCGGTGCGCGACCACTCCACCGCGCTGTCCCTGACGTACGAGACCGCCGAGATCGGCATCGACCTGTTCGACGCCCTCGTCCCGCACATCGTGGCGGGCACCCTGCCCGACCCCGTCGACACCTCTGACCGGGAACGCCGCTTCTACCGGCGGTCCGCGCGCATGGCCTCCGGCGGCCTCGTCCACGCCGGCACCCCGGCCGCGGAGGCCGCCCGTATCTCCAAGGCCCTGGACTACGGCAGCTTCCCCAACCCGCTCGGCATCCCCACCCTCGTCACCGAACAGGGCGCCGTCCTCACCCGGCAGATCAGACTGATCCCCCGCGAAGAGCCCCGCACGGACACCGTGGTGCAGTCCGTGACCACCTCGGCGCTCACCCTGTCCGCCCCGGACGCCGACCTCGTCCTCAGCGACTTCGCCGCCGTGGACGGCAGCGCCCTCAGCGGCCAGGCCGCCGCACAGCGACTCGGCGCCGTCGAAGGCGCCTCCCTGCCGCCCGTGAGCGAGGAACGGCTCGCCGCCGTCGCCGCCGCCCAGCAGGCACTGCGCCCCCACGAACCCTGGTGGCGGGCCCGGCTGCTGGACGTGCGCCCGGCCCGACTGCCCGTCGACGACTTCAGCGCCGGCGCGGCCCACTACGGCCGCTACGAACTCGCGTTCGTCCCGGGCTCCCGCGAGGAGACCATCAGCGTCGTCCGTGCCTTCCTCGACACCGTGGCCGAACGCGCCGACGAACCGGTCTTCGACTTCGCCTGGTCGCCGTCGGCCGCCCGCGCACGCGCCGAGGACACCCACGGCATCGCCGCCGCGCGATTCCCCGTCCGGTACGACGGCGACAGCGCGGGCGCCCTGCGCGCCAAGCTCGACGAGGCCGCGGCCCGGAACGGCTACACCGCCGACCTGGAGGTCCGGCTCGGCCTCGCCGGGCGGCCCCTGGGGAGCGGGGAGCCCACGTTCACCGACGTGATGGTCCTCGAACGCGGCGCGGGCGAGGAGGCGTCCGCCGAACCGCACACCGAGATCGCGCTCCTCTGCCTCAGGGACGGCCCGCCCACGGTCTTCGTCCGGGACACCGCCATGGCACGGGAGGAGGCACTCGCCCTCACCGAGCGGATCGAGGACCTCGCCCTCGCGGCCCTCCTCCACGGCGACGACACCCCGCCCGCCTCCCGGACCGGCGCCACCGTGCCGCCCTCCCGGACCGGCGCCACCGTGCCGCCCTCCCGGACCGGCGCCACCCTGCCGCCCTCCCGGACCGGCGCCACCGTGCCGCCCTCCCGGACCGGCGCCACCCTGCCGGCCCCCCGGACCGGCGCCACCTCGCCCGCCGCCGTGTCCGACGGCGACGTCCCGGCGCCCGCCGAGAAGACGACGGAGCGCGGTGGCACGACCGTACTCGACCTGTTCGCCGCCACCGTCGCCGCCCGGCCCACGGCCACCGCCGTCCGCAGCGGCGCCCGCACCCTCGACTACGCGGCCCTCGACGCCTGGGCCGACGCGATCGCCGCCCGTCTGCACGACCAGGGCATCGAGTCCGGGTCGGTCGTCGGTGTCCTCCTCGACCGGGACATCCCGCTGCTGCCCGCCCTCCTCGGCATCCTCCGCTCCGGGGCGTCCTTCCTGCCCCTCGACCCCGGATACCCCACGGACCGGCTGCGCGGCTACACCGAGGTCGCCCGCTGCGACCTGATCCTCACCGACCCCGCCACCCACGCCCTCGGCGCCTCCCTGGGCACCGCCCTGCTCGTACCCGAGGCGGACGGGTCGGCACCGGCCGTGCCGCCGACCGTCACCGCGGACGACCTCGCGTACACGCTGTTCACCAGTGGATCCACGGGCACCCCCAAGGGCGTCGAGATCGAGCACGGGGCGCTCGCCGACTTCCTCACCGGGATCGGCGAACGGCTCGGCACCTCCGCCGACGACGTCGTCCTCGCCCATACGACGGTCGCCTTCGACATCTCCCTGCTGGAACTCCTGCTGCCCCTGACCGTCGGCGCCGAGGTCGTCCTCGCCTCCCGCGAGACGGCCCGCGACCCGCGGCGCCTCGCCGAACTGGCCGACCGGGTGACCGTCGCCCAGGCCACCCCCAGCATGTGGCGGCTGCTGCTGGCCACCGGCTGGACCCCGCCCGCCGGCCTCACCGTCCTCTCGGGCGGAGAGGCCCTGCCCCGCAGCGTCGCCGAGAGCCTGCACGCCACGGCCCGAGCCCTGTGGAACCTGTACGGCCCCACCGAGGCCACCATCTGGGCCTCCGCCCACCGCGTCACCTCCGTCGGCACCTTCGTCCCGCTGGGTGAACCGCTGCCGAACCTGCGGCTGCACGTCCTGGACGAGCACCTCACCCCCCGCGCACCCGGTACGGAGGGCGCGCTGTGGATCTCCGGCACCGGCCTCGCGCGCGGCTACGCCCACCGGCCCGACCTCACGGACGACGCCTTCACCGTCCACCCCGGGACCGGCGTGCGCATGTACCGCACCGGCGACGAGGTACGGCTCCACGCCGACGGCGCCCTGGAATGGCTCGGCCGCGCAGACGCCCAGGTGAAGGTACGGGGCAACCGCATCGAGCCCGCCGAGATCGAGCAGGTGCTGGAACGGCTCCCCGGTGTCACCGCGGCCGTCGTCGCCGCCGCACGCTTCGAGGGCCGGGGCGAGCCGCGTCTGACCGCCTACCTGGTGGGCGACGACCTGCCCGCGAAGGACCGGTTGGACGAGCACGTCGGCGCCACGCTGCCCGAGTACATGGTGCCGGACGCGTACGTACGGCTCGACGCCCTGCCCCTGACCGACAACGGCAAGGTGGCCCGCGCCCGACTGCCCCGGCCCACCCGCGACACGATCCTGCGCACGGACACGACGACCCTCGCCGCGGACCCGACGCCGGCCACCGAGGGTGCCGTCCTCACCGGCGAGGCGCTGACGGTGCTCGTCGCCCGGGTCTTCGGCGAGGTGCTGGGGCAGGCCGACTTCCCGGCGGACGCCAACTTCTTCGATCTCGGCGGTGAGTCGGCCAACGCGACCGTCGCCGCCGTGCGCCTCGGCCGGGAGCTGGGCGCCGAGATCACCGCCCCGTCGGTCTTCGCGACCGGTACCCCGGCCAAGCTGGCACGGCTGCTGGCCGACGAAGGCGTGGTGCGGGTCGCCCCACCGGCCTCGCGGGCGCGGACCACGGTCGACGCCGCCGAGATCGTACCGGCGACGGCAGAAGCAGGGCAGGGGCCCCGGACCGACGTGGCGGAATCGGCACTGACCGAGGCCCGGCCGGGGCGGGAGAAGACGCCCGAGGCGCCGCTGGGGGAGGCGCCGGAGGCGGCGCCCGAGGGGGCGTTGGCCGTGGTCGGGATGGCGTGCCGGTTCCCCGGTGCCGCCACGCCGGACGAGTTCTGGCGCAACCTGGCCGACGGGGTCTCCAGCGTCGGTGCCGCCCCGGCGGGCCGGCGCGGCTGGGACCGGCTGTGGACCGGCGCCGAGGCGGACGCGATACCGGCGGGCTGGGTCGACGGCGTCGAGTACTTCGACCCCGCACGCTTCGGCCTCAGCGACCGCGAGGCCCGCCGCCTCGACCCGCTGCAGCGGATGCTGTTGAGCGTGACGGCCGAGGCGCTGGAGAGCGGCGGCCACGACCACACCTCGCTCGGTGGTGACACCGGCGTCTTCATCGGCACCATCGCCAGCGACTTCCCGGAGCTGGTCGCCCGGAGCATCGGCCACAGCGACCCGCACGTCGCCACGGGCACCGCGATCTCCATGGTCGCCAACCGGCTGTCGCACGTCTTCGACTGGTCGGGACCCAGCATGGCCGTCGACACGGCGTGCTCGTCGTCCCTGGTCGCCCTCCACCAGGCCGCCGTCCACCTGAGGTCGGGCGACATCGACGCCGCGGTGGTCGGCGCCGCCAACCTGGTGCTGACGCCGGACAAGACCCGGTCCTTCGCCCGCAACGGCATGCTGTCCCCGCAGGGGGTGTGCCGGGCGTTCGACGAGGGCGCCGACGGCTATGTCCGCGGAGAGGGCTGCGGCGTCGTCCTGTTGAAGCGGCTCGCGGACGCCCGCCGCGACGGTGACCCGGTCCTCGCCGTGATCCGCGGCACCGCCGTCAACCACACCGGTGGCAGCGCCGGCTTCCTCACCGCGCCGAGCAGACCCGCCCAGTCGGCGGTGCTGCGCAAGGCGCTCGCCGCCTCCGGCGTCGCCCCCGGAGACATCGGCTACGTCGAGGCGCACGGCACCGGCACCCAACTCGGCGACCTCATAGAGCTGGAGGCGCTGCACGCCGTCCTCGGCGGGTCCGCGCGCCCGGTCGCCGTGGGATCGGTGAAGACGAACATCGGCCATCTGGAACCCGCCGCCGGTATCGCCGGGCTCATCAAGACGATCCTCGCCCTCCAGGCCGGAACCATCCCGCCGTCCCTCCACCTCACCGACCCCAACAAGTCGTTCGACTTCGCGGCGTCACCGCTGTTCGTGGCCGACCGGCCGCTGCCCTGGGAGGGACCGCGGATCGCCGGCGTCAGCAGCTTCGGTTTCGGCGGCGCCAACGCGCACGTGGTCGTCGAAGCCGCGCCCCCCTCGCTCGACGAGGCCGCGGACCGTGACCGGCTGCCCCGGCTGGTGACCCTCTCGGCCGTGTCGGACGACACGCTGCGCACCCTCGTGGACCGCTTGGTGCTCATGCTGCGCTCCCCGTACTGCCCGTCCCTGAGGGCGCTGAGCGAAGCGAGCCGCAGGCGTACGGCGGCGGGGCACCGGCTCGCCTGCGTCGTCGACAGCCTGGAGCAACTGGAGGACAAACTACGGCTGTTCCTGGCCGGTGTGGACGACGCCCGCTCCCTCCACCTGGGGGTGGCCGACGGCTCGTCGAACACGGGAACCGCTACGGTCCGGGACGGGGAGGGCCGGGAGGAACTGGAGGCGACGGCACGGCGGTTCGTCACCGGCGCCGCCCTCGACACCGGTCCCGGACGGGCGGGCGTACGCTTCCCGACCGCGCCCCACGACGAGAAGTACCTGTGGCTGGAACCGGCCGCCCCGGCGACACCCCACGAGGTCCCGCGCGCCGACGTACCCGCCGGGGCCGCCACGACCGGGCGTACGACCCACTCCTGGGCGCGGCTCCCCGAGGCCGACGAGCACGTCGTCCTCGGCAGGCCGACCCTGCCCGGCGCGGCCTACCCCGGCAAGGTCGCCGAACTCGTCGGCCGGGAACAATTCGGCCTGCGCGATCTGACGTTCCGCAAGGCCGTCGAGACGCCCGCCACACTCTCGGCCGAACGCGACGGAACACGCCTCGGCTTCCGGGACGGCGACGGAGCGCTCGTCGCCACCGCCGAACTGACCGAGCCCGAGTCCCCGGCACTCCGCGTGCCGCCCGCCGACGACGGCTTCACCCCGGTCGAACTCGGGGCGCTGTACCGTGCCTTCGCCCGCGACGGACTCGCCTACGGCTCCGCCTTCCGGACGGTCGCCGCGCTCTCCACCGCACCGGGGCAGGCGACGGGGACGCTCCGCGCCACGTCCGCACCCGAGGGCGTGGTCGACGCCCGGCTCCTCGACGGCGCCTTCCAGATCGCCCTCGCCGCGTGCGGCGCG
Organism: Streptomyces sp. MA5143a; assembly: GCF_900290235.1. Classification (GTDB taxonomy): domain Bacteria; phylum Actinomycetota; class Actinomycetes; order Streptomycetales; family Streptomycetaceae; genus Streptomyces. The sequence goes on along the minus strand of NZ_OLMK01000034.1, from coordinate 228,818 downwards.
CAGGGCCTGTACGTGCCGTTCGCCGTGGAACGGCTCACCGTCCTCGGCCCGGTCCCGGCCACGGCCCGTGTCCACGCCCACCGCGAGAGGGAAACCGGGCCCGACTCCGGCCTGCTGACCGCGAGTCTGGTGGTCCTCGACGGCGACCGTCCGGTGCTGGAGGCCCGCGGCATCACCTGGAAGCGGCTCTCGGGCACGCCCTCACCCGGTGGCCCGAGCCCTGTCACGGTCCGCGGCGCCGACGCCGCTCCCGCGAGGCCCGCGGTACCGGCCGCGCGGAGCAACGGTCACCGTCCCGTGCCCGCCGCGCCGGGTCCGGGCCGGGGACGGGGTGACGGCCTCGACGCGACGCTGGCCCGCTGGGTGGCGGACGCCCTGGAGAAGGGGGTCGACGAACTCGAACCGGACCGCCCGTTGCAGGAGCAGGGGCTCGACTCCGTCCTCGCGGTCGCCCTGGCGCAGGACATCCGCACCCGGCTCGACGTCGACATCCCGGTCACCCTCGTCCTGGAGACCGGAACGGTCGACCGGCTCACCGCCGAACTCCGCGAGGAGTACGGTGTCACCCTCGCGCCCGGCGCCGCCGACGGCCCCGACACGCCGACACACCCGACAGAGCCGGACACGACTGCGACCCCCGGAGCCCAGTGGGAGACATCCGGCGACCCGGTCGCACCGAGCCTCACCCCGGTCGCACCGAGCCTCACCCCGGTCGCACCGAGCCTCACCCTGGCCGGGACGGCCCTCGCCCCGGCGGAGCCGACCGTCGCGCCCGTCACGGCCACGGTCGCGCCCGTCACGGCCACCGTCGCGCCGACCTTCCCGCCCGCCTTCGCTGTCGGCCCACCGGCCGTCGACCCGGCCGGGCCGACCCTCGCTCCCGCCGTGCCCGCCGCTCCCGCCGCCGTCGGTGCCGACCCCGAGCGGCACGCCATTGCCGTCATCGGCGTCGACGGAGTCTTCCCGAGCGCCGCCGACCCGGGGGAGTTGTGGCGGGTCCTGCTCGACGGTGAGGACTGCCTCCGTGAGGTACCCGCCTCCCGCTGGGACATCGACGCCTACTACGGCACCGACGGCGAGCCCGGCACCGTCTACCTCAGACGGGCCGGCTTCGTCGACGGGCTCACCGACTTCGACCCCGGCTTCTTCCGGTTGTCACCCGCCGAGGCCCAGTGGATCGACCCGCAGCAGCGGCACCTGATCCAGTCGGCCTGGCGCGCCCTGGAGGACGCGGGGCTGGCCGGCAGGCCGCACCGCTCCACCGGCGTGTTCGTGGGCGCCAGTTACCAGCACTACCGCGACCTGGTCGTCGACGACGTCGTGCAGACCGCGGCGGGCCTCGGCAACCACAACGCGATCCTCGCCAACCGGCTCAGCTACTTCCTCGACCTGCACGGCCCCAGCATGACGGTCGACACGCTGTGCTCGTCGTCGCTGGTGGCCCTGCACACGGCGGTGCGCAGCATCCGCGCCGGAGAGTGCGAGCAGGCCATCGTCGCCGGCGTGCACCTGGGGATGTCGCCCCAGTACTTCCAACTCGGCTCCCGCCTCCGGTCGTTCTCGCCCACCGGCAGGTCACGTGCCTTCGACGCGGGCGCCGACGGCTTCGTCCCGGGCGAGGGTGTCGTCACGGTCGTGGTGAAGCCCCTCGCGGCGGCGCTGCGCGACGGGGACCGGGTACGCGGGGTCATTCGGGGCACCGCGGTCAACCACGGCGGCCGTACGAGCGGTCTGACGGTGCCCAGCGGTGCGGGGCAACAGGAGGTCGTGGCGGCGGCCCTGGCGGACGCGGGCGTGTCCCCGGAGTCCATCGGTCTGGTCGAGGCACACGGCACCGGAACGGGGCTGGGCGATCCGATCGAGGTGGAAGGGCTGATGCGGGCGTGGCGCCGCTTCACGGCACGGTCGCAGTTCTGCGCGCTCGGCTCGCTGAAGAGCAACATCGGCCACCTGGAGCCCGCCGCCGGACTCGCCGGGCTGGTCAAGGTCCTGCTGGCGCTGGAGCACCGGGTGATCCCGCCCACGGCGAACGTGACCCGCCCGAACGACCACATCCGCTTCGAGAACACGCCCTTCTACCTCGCGGACCGGCCCGTCGAGTGGCCGCGGGGGAGCGGGCCGCGCCGGGCGGCGCTCAGCGCGTTCGGCATGGGAGGCGTCAACGCCCACGTCATCGTCGAGGAAGCGCCCGACACGCCCGCCCCCTCGGGCCCGGCGCAGGACAGCCATCTCCTGCGTGTCACCGGCGCCGACGAGGCCGCCGTACGCGCCCTGGCCACCGCCTACGCCGACCACGTGGCGCTCACCCCCGAGGACCGGCTGGGGGACGTGGCCTTCACCGCCAACACCGGCCGGGCCCCCCAGCGCCACCGGGTCGCCGTACGGGGCGCCACGGCCCGCGAGCTGGCCGACCGCCTCCACGACGTAGCGGCCGGCCGCACACCCGTCGTCCGGCACACCGGCAGGGCCGTCACCACGGCCTTCCTGTTCACCGGCCAGGGCTCCCAGTACCCCGGCATGGGCCACGGCCTGTACACCACGGAACCCCGCTTCCGGGACGCGCTGCACGCCTGCGCCGACCTCCTCGTCCCGCACGTCGACGTCCCCCTCCTCGACCTGCTGTGGGGCGACGCCCAGGACCTGCTGCAACACACCCGGTACGCGCAGCCCGCCATCGTCAGCGTCGAGGTGGCCCTGACCCGCTACCTGGAGGCCACCGGGGTGCGCCCCGACGCCGTCGCCGGGCACAGCCTCGGTGAGCTCACCGCCGCCTGGTCCGCCGGGGTGCTCTCGCTGCCCGACCTGCTCCGGCTGACCGCCCTGCGCGGGCGGCTCATGCAGGATGGGCCCGCGACCGGCGCCATGGCCGTCGTCCACACCGACACCGACACCCTCGTCGACGCGCTGCGCGGCCATCCCGGTCTGGAGATCGCCGCCTACAACGCGCCGAACGCCCACACCGTCACCGGTCCGGCCGACGCGCTCGCCCGCTTCCGGGAAGACACCCCGCACCGCACCCAGCTCCTCCCGGTCAGCCACGCCTTCCACTCCGCCGACATGGAACCGGCCGTCGCGCCGTTCGCCGAAGCCGTGGCCGCGACCGCCCTCAAACCGCCCGCCGTCCCGTTCGCCTCCACCCTCACGGGGACCTGGCACACCCCGGACTCCGCCGTGGACGCCGCGCACTGGGCGGAGGCCATCCGCCGGCCCGTCCGCTTCACGCAGGCGCTGGCCGCCCTCGCGGAGACCGCCCCGGAGGCCGTCTGGGAGATCGGCCCCCACCCCCACCTCACGCCCCTGGCCCGAACGACACTCACCGAGCCGCACCCCGTCTGGCTCACCACCCTCCAGCGCGGGCGGGGCGACCAGATCCAGCTGCACAACGCCCTCGCCGCCCACCACAACCTCACGGGCGCCGACCTGAACTGGCCCGCGCTCCACGAGGACAAACGGCACCGCACGACCACCCTGCCCGTCTACCCGTTCCACCGAGAGCCGCTGGCCGCGCCCCCCGCACGTCGCCGCGCAGTGACGAACGCCGTCAGCCACCCGCTGTTCGACCGCCACTACGAGCACCGGAGCGAGGGACAGTGACGCAGCGAGCCGAGACGTACGAGAAGACCTTCGCGGGGAGAGAGCCCCTCATCGCCCAGCATCGCGCCGCGGGCACCGGACTGCTGCCCGCCGCGGCGCAGTTGGAGATGGCGATGGTGGGCGTGGCCCGGCTCGGGCCGTTCGCACCGCTGGAACTGACCGACGTGACCTTCCTCAGGCCCCTCACCCTCGCCGACGACGCCACGGCGGCCGTCCGCCTCGACGTCGTCCACGACCCGGACACCCGCTTCGAGTTGAGCACCGTCACCGCCGGGGAACGCAAACAGCTCTCCACCGGCGGCGGCCGACCCCTCCCGTACGGCACACCCACGGGGGCCGTCCCGCGGATCACCGTCCGCCGCTCGATCACCCCGGACGACCTGTACGCCGGCTGGTCGCGGGCCGGCCTGCGGTACGGGCCCGACTTCCGCACCGTCCGCGAACTCACCGTCGGCGAGGGCACCGCCCGCGCCGTCCTGCGCAGCGACGCCGAACCCCTGCCCTGGTTCGCCCACCCCCTGCTGACGGACGGCGTGTTCCAGGTCATGAGCTGCGCCCTCCAGGACCTCGACGCGGCGACCGGGCCGCGGCCCATGCTGCCGATCGGTGTCGCGCGTGTCGCCGTCCACACCGATCTGTCGGCCCTGGCGTCCGGAGCCACCGTCCTGGCCCGCCGCACCGGGGTCGAGGGCGCCTACTCCACGGGTGACGCCCTGGTCCTCGGGCCGTCGGGCGAGGTCGCGGCGGAGTTCACCGGAATCCGCATGCGCGGCACCACCGAAGCGGGACGAACCGCCGCCCCGAGCGGGCGCACCACGCGACTCGTCTCCCGCATCCACTGGCGGGCCGTGCTCGCCCCGGCCCGCCACGCCGCGCAGGGCACCTGGGTGGTCCTCCACCACGGCGACGACCTCGGCCGGCGCACCGCCGGGCGACTGCGCGCCGACGGCGCCCGCGTGGTGGAGGTCGGCCTCGGCACACCCGCCGCCGCCCGGCCGTACGAAGCCGCCGGGGCGCTCCGGGACGACCGGCTCGTCCTGGCGCACACCGACGAGGACGCCTTCCGGCGCCTGTGGGAGGACATCGGGAACCCGGTCGCGGGAGTGGTGCACCTGTGGAACGCCGGTACGACGGACGGCGACAGGGAGGACGAGGACGCCGAACTCGGTGCCGGTCTCTACGGGTGCTTCGCCGCCCTGAAGACGCTCGGCGAACGGCAGCGCGGGTCCCGTTTCCTCGTGGTGACCCGGCATGCCCAGCCCGTGGGCCACGACGACGTGCCGGTGCCCGCCCGCGCCGCGCTGTGGGGACTCGTCCGCACGGCGGCCATCGAGTACCCCGGCCTGCGCCCCCGGCTCGTCGACCTCGACGACACCTCGGACGACGCGGTCATGGCGGAACTCGGCGACGGTCCCACGGAGACCGGAGGCGGCACCGCCGCGACGGACGACGGCCCCACGGAGGTCGGCTACCGGAACGGCGTCCGCCACGAACCCGCCCGCGTGTTCGACACGCAGGCCGGCTCCCCGGCTGCCCGGCCCGTCCGGCGGGGCGGCCGCTATCTCGTCCTCGGCGGACACGGGGGACTGGGCCTGGAGGTGACCCGCCGCTTCGCCGCGGAGGGCGCGGGACTCGTCGCGCTCGTCAGCCGCACCGGCCGACCGGGAGCCGACCACCCCCACCCGGTCGGCACCGGCCCGGCGGGATGCACCGTCGTGTCGTACGCCGCCGATGTCACCGCACCCGGCGAACTGCGCGCCGTCGTCGAACGGATCCGCGACGAGCACGGCGAGCTGCACGGCGTGATCCACGCGGCGGGCACCCTCAAGGACGGACTGATCCGGTCGACCACCGCCGAGGACATGACCGCCGTCCTGCGGCCCAAGGTCTCCGGCGTACGCGAACTCGCCGCCGCCGTCGCCGGCACGGAGCTCGACTTCGCCGTGCTGTTCGCCTCCGTCTCCGGCACCTTCGGCAACCTCGGCCAGGGCGGTTACGCCGCCGCCAACGCCTACCTGGACGCGTTCGCCCACGCGCGCGGCGCGCCGTGGCTCAGCGTCGACTGGGGCCTGTGGGGCGAGGTCGGCATGGGCACGGCGGTCGCGGACCAGCTCCGGCGCCGGGGCGTACGGCCCCTGGGCACGGCCGAGGCCCTGGACGCGCTGATCGCCGTGCTGGGCGGGGACGCCCGCCAGGTGGTCGTCGCCCACCCCGACGCCTCGGAAGCCGGGCCCGACGGGGACGAAGCGAACGCCACGGCCGTCCCCCGGCCGTCGGCCGGCGCGGGCACCGGTGACCTGGACGCCGTACACGTCGCCGAGGGACGGGAACGGGTGGAGGACGCGCTGGAGCGCTTCCTGGCCGAGCGGCTCGGCGTGTCCCCCTTCGACCGCCGCGCACCCCTCGCCGACTACGGCATGAGCTCCATCATGAGCGTCGAGCTGTCCGAGGAACTCTCCCGCCGCTGGGGCCTCCATCTCCCGGCCACCCTCTTCCTGGAGCACGGCGACTTCGCCGACCTCGCCCAGGCGTTGACGGACCGGTACGGGGCGGCCGGCGCGGTCGCACCCCCGGCCGCCGACGCGACCCCGGAACCGACGGACCTCACCGCACGGGACGCGCGGCCCAAGGAGGCCGAGCCCGTCGCGGAGGACGTACGGACCCCTGAGCCGACGTCCGGGTCGGCCGGGCGGCCCCGGCGGGCGGCCGGCGGGGCCGGGCCGGACATCGCGGTCGTCGCCGTCTCGGGCGATCTGCCCGGCGCACCGGACGTGGCCGACCTGTGGCCGCTGCTCCGCTCCGGCGGGCACGCGTTCACCGAGATCCCGGCCGAACGCTGGGACATCGACGCGCACTTCGAGGCACGCGGCTCCCACATGACGGGCACCTACTGCCGCACAGGAGCCTTCCTCGACGACATCGACCGCTTCGACCCGTCGTTCTTCGGCATCTCCGTCCGCGAGGCCGAGGAGATGGACGCCCAGCAGAAACTGCTGCTCGAACACGCCTGGGCGGTACGCGACGAGAGCGGCCTCGCCGGTCGCCGCGACATCGGCGTCTTCGTCGGCGCCACCTACACCCACCACCGCGACGCCCACGGCCTCGACACCGTCGGACCGCACACCGCCCTCGGCTCCCTCAACGCGGTGCTGGCCAACCGCGTCTCGTACGCCCTCGACCTGACGGGCCCCTCCCAGACCGTCGACACCCTGTGCTCCTCCTCCCTCGTCGCCGTCCAGCAGGCGGTCGCCGCACTCCGCTCCGGGACCTGCGGTGCCGCGATCGTGGCCGCCTGTCACGTCGGGCTCACCCCTTGGTACTACCGCAGCCTCAGCCAGCTCGGGGCCCTCTCCGAGACCCTGCCGAGGCCGTTCGACGAACGCGCCGACGGGTTCGTCCCCGGCGAGGGAGTGATCGCCGTCATGCTCCGGCCCCTGGAGGACGCCGAGCGCGACGGTGACACCGTCTGGGGCGTCATCCGGGGAACCGCCGTCAACCACGGCGGCCGCGGCAGCGCCCTGCCCGTGCCCCGCAGCGAGGCACAGAGCGCCGTCATCCGGGCCGCCCTCGACGACGCCGGCGCGGCCCCGGCGGACATCTCCCTGATCGAGACCCACGGCACCGCGACCCGGCTGGGCGACCCGATCGAGATCGCCGCGCTCACCGAGGTGTTCGGCACCGACCCGGACCGCCGTACCCCACTCCATCTCGGCTCGGTGAAGGCCAACATCGGACATCTGGAACCGGCGAGCGGACTGGCCGGACTGGTCAAGGTGCTGCTGTGCCTCAGGCACGGGGAGATCCCGCCCCTCGCGGGCCACGAGACGCCGGGAACGCACCTCGACCTCACGGGTGGCCCCTTCGTGATCCCCGCGCGGCGCACACCGTGGCACTCCGACGCGCCGCGCCGTGCCGGGATCAGCGCCTTCGGGATGGGCGGCACCAACGCGCACATCGTCGTGGAGGAGTACGCCGCGCCGCCCGCACCGGACGCCCCCGCGCAGGCTCCGCTCGGCGAGTACCTCCTGCCGCTGTCCGCGCACACGTCCGAGGCCCTGGTCCGGCGCGCGGCGGACCTGGAACGGGCGTTGCGCGCCGAACCGTCCGCCGCGGGCGCGCTGTGCCGCTCGGCCGCCGTGGGACGCGACCACCTGCGCCACCGGGCCGTGGTCCTCGGCACCACGGCCGACTCCCTGCTGGCCGGGCTCGCGCGGATCGCACGCGGAGACCGAGAGGTCCTCGGAGATCGAGCGATCCACAGGGGTGAGGAGAGCCTCCGGGGCGAGGAGATCCTCGGGGAAGGGGAGTCGCGCGGCATCGTCCTGCGTGACGGGACGGCGCTGGTCGGCGCCGAGCGTCCGGCCGACGCCGCACTCGCCGCCCGCCTGGCCCCCCTCACCTCCCACACCCCCGACCGGATCGCGGCCCGACTCACGCTCCCGGAGAACCGGTTGAGCACCGCGCTGGCCTTCTTCCACGTGGGCGGCGGAACCGTCGACTGGCGCCAGGTGTACGAGGGCGCGCCGACCCGCCGCGTCGCGCTGCCGCCCTACCCCTTCCGGGCCGAAACAGCCGTCGCGCCCGCCACGAGGACGGAGACCACGGGCCGGGGCGCACGCCAGGACACGGCCGACGTGCCAGGGATCGTCCAGCGGCTCTCCCGCGCCCACCGCGTGTTCGGTGAGGACACGCTGCCGGGCGCGCTGACGCTGGCCCTGGCTCTCCGCAACGCCGATGTCCTCAGGCGGGTCGCGTTCGTGAGCCGCGGCACGGGCTCCCACCCCCTCCGAAGTGACCTCAGCGACCTCGACGGCCCCACCCGCACCGGGCCGGTGACCTTCCGGCACGGCGGGCGGATCGTGGCCCGCCTGGAGACGGGCCGCGCGGACGAGGTGCCGGCCGACACGTTCGGCGACCACGACATCGACGCCCTGCGCGCGGGCCTCGACCGCACGCTCGAACCCACCGGTCTGTACGCCTGGTTCGCGGCCAAGGGCATGGACTTCGCCGCCCCCCTGCGCTCCCTCACGGAGGTGCGCTTCGGCGCGGCCCGGGTGCTGGCCAGGGTCGACGTCCCCTCCGGTGACGCCCTGGAGAGGGCCGCGGTCGCCCTGGACGCCGCGCTGCAGAGCATGGCCGTCCTGACGCTGGCCGATCCGGCCGCGGCGTCGGCGGCGTACCTGCCGGCGTCCGTCGGGCGCGTCGTACGGCTGGACGATCCCGCGCGGGCCACCCATGTGCTGCTCGACGCCGACGAGACCACGCCGGACGGGGTACGGCGCGGACACGCCGCCCTGTTGTCCGCGGAGGGCCGCGTCCTGGCGCGCCTGGAGGACGTGGAGTACCGCACGGTGGCGGCCGGGGTCCGGCAAGCGGTGAACGGCGCAGCCGTCACGACACCCTCGCCCTTGCCCGCGGCCGGGGCCGGGATCGAGGCCGCCGTGCTGGCCGTCGTGCGGAACGTCCTGCACGATCCGAGCGTCACACCCACCACCTCCCTCTCCTCCGCTGGCCTCGACTCCATGCTGGCGACAGCGGTCGCGGCGGAGATCGAGGAGAAGCACGGTGTACGGCTGAGTCCCACGGACGTCCTCGACGCGGCGGACTGCCGCGCCCTGGCCGCCCACGTGGCCGAACAAACCGAGGCACTCCAGCCCACCACCGCCGTCACCGCACCGACGGTCAGCGCCGCCCCCGCCGGCGAGCCCTATCCCGATCCCGCCCCCGAACTCACACCCGAACCCGCGCACCACCCCAAGGACATGGCCGTCATCGGCCTCGCCCTCGCCCTGCCCGGTGCCCGGAACCCCGAGGAGCTGTGGCGGCTGCTGATCCGCGGGGACTCGGAGATCGGGGCCGCGCCGGCCCACCGCTGGGGGACGTACGCGCAGGGCTCGGCGTCCGACCTCGGCGGCTTCCTCGACGACGTCGAGGACTTCGACGCCCGCTTCTTCGACTTCTTCCCCAAGCAGGCCGAGGTGCTCGACCCCCAGGCCCGCTGGCTGCTGCGCACGACCTGGGAGGCGCTGGAGTCGGCCGGTCTGCCGCCGCGTCGACTGCGTCCGTCCACGGGCGTGTTCGTGGGCGCCAGCTACCAGCACTACCGCGACTACAACATCCCGCCGGAACTGGACGCCCACACCGGTCTCGGCAACCACAACGCCTTCCTCGCGAACCGGCTCAGCCACTTCCTGGACCTGCGTGGCCCCAGCATGACGGTCGACACGCTGTGCTCGTCGTCGCTCGTGGCCCTGCACACGGCGGTGCGCAGCATCGGCAACGGCGAGTGCGAGCAGGCGATCGTCGCCGGTGTCCGCGTCGCCATGTCGCCGTTGCACTACGTGGCCATGAGGAATCTGCGGGCCCTGTCCGCCTCCGGCGCGTCGCGTGCCTTCGACGCGGCGGCCGACGGGTTCGTACCGGGCGAGGGCGTGGTGTCGGTGGTGGTCAAACCGTTGGCGGCGGCTCTGCGGGACGGGGACCGGGTACGCGGCGTGATCCGGGGGAGCGCGGTCAATCACGGGGGCCGCACCAGCGGACTGACGGTGCCGAGCGCTCGCGGCCAGGGGGAAGTGGTGGCCGAGGCCCTGCGGGACGCCGGCGTGTCACCGGAGACGATCGGTCTGCTGGAGGCGCACGGCACGGGGACGAGTCTCGGTGATCCGATCGAGGTCGAGGGTCTGACCCGGGCCTGGCGTGAACACACCGATCGCGCCCAGTTCTGCGCGATCGGCTCGCTGAAGTCGAACGTGGGCCATCTGGAGCCGGCCGCGGGCCTCGCGGGCCTGGTGAAGGCACTGCTGGCGATGGAGCACGGCATGATCCCGCCGACCCTGCACGTGACGCGCCCCAACGACCACATCCGCTTCGAGGACACCCCGTTCTACCTGGCCGACCGCCCCCGGCCCTGGCCGCGAGACGGACAGCCGAGGCGGGCCGCGGTCAGCGCGTTCGGCATGGGAGGAGTCAACGCCCACGTCGTCGTCGAGGAGCCACCGCCCGCACCCGCCCGTACGGGGACCGTTCACGGCCCCCACCTGGTGCGCGTCACGGCGGCGGACGAGCCCACCGTACGCACCCTCGCCGCCGCCTACGCCGACCGCTTCGACGCCGCACACGACGAACGGGAGACCGCCGACCTCTGCCACACGGCCAACGTGGGACGCTCCCCGCTGGAGTACCAGACGGCCGTCAGCGGGTGCGACGCCGCCGAACTCGCCGCGGCACTGCGTTCCGTCGCCGCCGGCGAGCTGCCGGTCGCCCGCGTCGACAGCGCGCTCACAGCCGAACAGGCCCTCGGCGGCACGGTCGCGGCCGGGGAACCGCACCGCCACACCGCCGTCGTCGCCATGGTGAGAGCCGGATACGCGCACGTCGAATGGGCCCGGCTCTCCGCACCCGGCGCACGCGTCACCGACCTCCCGACCTACCCCTTCGCCGCGCGGAAGCACTGGCACACCCGTGAGGCCACGCCACCGTCGTCCCCTGACGGAACCGCCTCTGCCGCGGCCACGGCAGGGATCGTCGTAACGGCCCACGGCACGGCGGCCGCGGCGGGGGGCGGCCCCGAGGCGCTCCGCGTCGACTGGCACCCCAGCGAGCTGCCGCTCGTCGGGGCCCGGCCGCCGCGTGGCTCGGTGCGCCTCGTCACCGCCGACACCGCCCTGCGGGCCGCCCTCACGGCCCTGCTCCGCGAGGAGGGCGCGATCGTCGAGGAGACCGGGCTGGGCGCCGACACCGTCGTCGTGGTGAACCCTCCGGACGGTCAGACCGCCGAACCGGCCGACCTCAGCGCGTTCTGGTCCGAACTGGGCTCCCTCGTCAAGGCGTTGCCCGCGCACGGGCGGCTGCTCTGGGCAGGACACCACGGCGCGGCCGTGCACGGTCCGGCCGTGCACGGGGCCGAGAACGCCCCGTCGGAACGCGCACGGCTGAGGCCCGAGGCCGCCGCCATGGCCGTGGCCGTACGGGCGGCCTGCGCCGAGAGCCGGAAGCCGTGCGCCGTCGTCGACCTGGACCCGGCGGACCCGGCCGACGTCCGGGCCCGGCAGATCGCCGCCGAGTACACGGCCCTGTTCCAGGGTCGCGACGCCGATCCGGGCACGGACCTCCTCCCCGGCACGACCGCGGCCTACCGCCGGGGCGTCCGGTACACGCCGCGAACGGCCGCCGCCCCGCCGGGCCCCTCGTACCGGCCCACCAATGACGGGTACTACCTGGTGACCGGGGGACTCGGCGCGGTCGGCCGGTATCTGATCCGGCGGCTCGTCGACGGCGGGGCCCGTCACATCGGCGTCATCGGGCGGTCCGTCCTCGACGAGACCCGCGCCGCACGGCTGCGGAAGGCCGCGCAGGGGGCCGAGGCGGCGTACCTGCCCTGTGATGTCGTCGACGCCTCCGCCCTGGCCGCCGCGGCGCGCGAGTTCGGGGCGCGTTGGGGCCGCCTGCTCGGTGTCGTGCACTGCTCCGGCGGGGTGAACCCGTTCGGGGCGATGCACCGCCGACCCTGGAGCGACGCCGCGCGCGTGATCGCCCCGAAGGTCCCCGGCTCGCTGAACGCCGTCCGCCTGGCCCAGGAGGAGGGTGCCGACTTCGCGGTCCTGGTGTCCTCGGTCGCGGGCGCCCAGCCCCGGGCCGGGCGCGGCCTCGTCGACTACAGCCTGGCCAACGCCTACCAACTCGCCCTGGCCGAGCGCGAGAACGGCCCCGTCACCGCGGTCACCGCCCACGCGTGGCCCAACTGGACCGGCACGGGCATGGAGGCGGACGCGTCGTACTCCGCCGCGCACTCCCTCGCGGCGGACGAGGCGGCCGACGCGTTCCTCACCCACATCACGTCGGGAGGCGCGGTCGTCTTCCCCGGCACGGCCTCCACGGCCACGCCGCCGCAGGCACCACCCGCACCGGCTGTCCCGGCCGCCCCTCCCGCGACGCGGGAGGCGGCTCGGTCCCGGGCGTACGACGAGGTGGCGGAGATCCGTACCGTGATCGCCGCCCGGCCGGCCGGCGGACGGAACCACGACCAGATGCGCGGTCATGTGCGGGACGCGTTCGTGCATGTGCTGGGCGAGGACCCCGGCGACCGCCCGCTCCAGGCGCTGGGACTGGACTCCCTGGTCATCGCCGAGCTGACCGCCGCCCTGGAGCGGTGCAGCGGCCTCACCGTCGATCCGTCCCTGCTGATGCGGGCCCCCACGGCCGCCGAGGTCGCCGCCGGTCTCGCCGCCGCCCCGGAGAGCTCCCCGGCGCCCGCCGAGGACACGCCGCCGACGGGACCCGCCGCCGCGGACGACCGGCGTGTCTCCGTGGCCGGGGACGGCCGGCGTGTCTCGGCCGCCGTGGACGAGCAGCGGGTCTCCGCCCTGAGCGCCCTGCTGCACCCCCTCCTCACCCGCGACCGGAACCGGTGACGCCATGACGACCGAGCCGAACGAGAGGAACACTGTGAGCGAGCTCGATGGCCGCATCGCCGTGATCGGCATGGCGGTGCGGCTCCCGGGGGCCGAGGACGTCACGGACTTCGCGACCCTGCTGAGGCGGGACGGCGTCGAGGTCGACGAGGTCCCGCCGAGCCGCTGGGCCCGCGAGCTGTACCTCGGTGACGGCGCCCATCAGGGCACGCACCACCGGGGCGCCTTCCTTCCGGACCCGTTCTCCTTCGACCACGAGGCGTTCGGCCTGACCGCCGAGGACGCCGTCCTCCTCGACCCGCAGCAGCGGGTGATGCTGGAGGTCGGGGCCCGGGCCCTTGAGGACTCCGGCTATCTGAGGACCCGTCGGCGCCTCGACGCGGGCGTGTTCGTCGGCGCCCGCATGAACGCGTACGGCTTCGACCACGGTCGCGGCCTCGGCGCCGACGGCACACGAGGACCGTCCGACAGCCCGATGGCCGGCCCCGGCGACGGGCCGCGCCCCGCCTCCCTCTGGGGGCGGTCGCAGAACTTCATGGCGGCCTGGCTGTCCGACCGGTTCGACCTCGCCGGCCCCGGCCTCGTCGTCGACACCGCCTGCTCGTCCTCCCTGACGGCCGTGTGGCTGGCCTGCCAGAGCCTCACGGCGGGGGCCTGCCAGCTGGCGGTCGTCGGCGCCGTGGACCTCCTGATCGACCCGCTCACCTTCGTGCTGCTCTCCCGCACCGGCGCCCTGTCCCCGGCGGGCCTGTGCCGGACCTTCGACCGCAGGGCCGACGGCTATGTGCCCGGCGAGGGAGCCGTCGCCCTCGTCCTGAAGCCGATGGGAGCGGCACGGGCCGACGGCGACCTGATCCTCGGCGCGATCGCCGCGAGCGCGGTCAACAACGACGGCCGCACCATGGGCGTCACCTCGCCCAACCTGGAGGCCCAGGTCGAACTGCTGGGCAAGGTGTACGAGCGGATCGACCCCTTGTCCGTGCGGTACGTCGAGGCCCACGGCACCGGCACCGCCATCGGCGACCCGATCGAGGCGCGGGCCCTCACCGAGGTGTTCGGCCGGCACGGCGTCCCCCGCAACTCCGTCGCGCTCGGCTCCCTCAAGCGCCGCATCGGCCATCTGCACTCGGCGGCGGGTCTGGCGGGCCTCGCGAAGGTGATCGTCATGCTGCGCGACGGCATCGTCCCCGCGCTCACCGTGGAGGACCCCAACCCCCGCCTCCAGCTGGCCGACAGCCCCTTCCACCTTCCCGCCACGAACGGCGCCTGGCCCGAGGTGCCCGTGCGGCGCGCCGCGGTGAGCGGGTTCGGTTTCGGCGGGACGAACGCGCACGTCGTCGCCGAAGCCGTCCCCCCGGCCCACCGCGAGGAGGGCCACGCGGCCGGGCCGTCCCGTACGACGGCGGCGCGGGCGATCCACCAGCTGCTGCCCCTCTCCGCCGACACCCCGTACGCGCTGCGGGAACTGGTCGCGCAGTGGATCGAGTTCCTGCCCACCGTGACCGGTGACCTGGACGACGTGTGCGCCACCGCGAGGCTGGCCCGTCCGCACCGCGCGGCGCGGGTCGCCGTCACCGGGGCCGACGCGACAGAGCTGGCGTCCGCCCTGCGCGCCTGGCTCCTCCGGCCCGAGGCCCCGGACGCCACCGTACGACCGGGCCGTCGTGGCGAACCCGCCGTACGGGTCCGCCCCTCGTCGGAGGAGGCACCCCCCGGCTGGCTGAGGGTGCTCGACCGGTCGGTGCCGGCCGTGCACGAGATCATGGGCCTCTTCGAGACGGCGACCGGGGTGCCCCTGGCCGACTTCTCCGGTGAACTGCTCCGGATCAGCGAGGGAATCGCCCTCACCGTGGCGCTGCGGGACACCGGAGTGCCGGAGCCCGCGGTCGACCTGCACACGGGCTGGGAGGCGCTCCGCGACTTCGCCTGGGGCCGCGTCCCCCTGGAGGAGGCACTCGCCGACGTCCTCCGCCGCGACGGCGACCCGGCCCCCGGAGCCGAGTACGGACCGGCGGCCGACGACGCGTTGTGCGGGCGCCTGGCCCGCGCCCGCGACGAACGGGAGGTCGCCGCGGAACTCGCCGCGATCACCGCCGGCCTCTTCGCCGCGGGCCAGGACATCGACTGGGCCGCGTACCAGCGGGACACCGCGTGGCGCACCCGTCTGCTGCCGTCGGCCCAGCCGCGCGGCCGGGCCCTGGACCTGCGCGAGCCGCTGCGCTCACCCGAACCCGGCGCGCCCGCCGAACTCGTGCGGGACGAGGGCCCCGCCGGTTACGTCTTCGCACGGGTCTTCGGACCGGGCGAGGCGCCCCTCGCGCAGCACGCCGTCTACCGTCGGATCATGCTGCCCGGGGTGGCGTGGCTGGAGTTCCTGCGCGAGGGGGCCGCGCTGCGCGGCGAACCCTTCCACGGAGTAAGGGACCTGCTGTTCCACCGCCCGCTGATCCCCTCCGGCGCGTCCCGCGTGGTGTGCCGCGTCGACGGTCAGGGGCGGTTCACGGTGGACGACGACCACGACGGGGGCCCCTTCGTCACCGGCCGGCTGCTGGGCGAGGCGGTCGCCACGCCCGCACCCGTGCCGGTCGCCTCGCTGCTCGGCTCCTGCGGGGAGGTGCACGCCGGGTCGGGCCTCTACCGGTGGCTGCGCCGGATCGGCTACCACCACGGCCGTTACTACCGGAACATCTCCTGGGTGGCGGCCCTCCCCGACGGCGGCACGCTCGCCCGCGTCGAGGGGGCGCGGCAGCGCGAGTTGAACGAGCCCGGCGTCGAGTTGTTCCCGGGGCTGCTCGACAGCGTCACCATCGCCGCGATCGCCCCGGACAACCCGGTGTTCGGCGCGTCCGAGGCGTCCGCGTTCATCCCCCTGTCGGCAGCGGGCGTCCACCTCCACGGCCCGCTGCACGACGCGGCGTACGTGCGCACGGAGACCGCCTTCTGGAACGAGGAGGCCTGCCGCGTCACCCAGACGGTGACGGACGCCGCGGGCCGACCGCTGCTCGTCCTCGCCGACCTGTCGTCCAAGCGGGTACCGGCGGAGGCGTTCGCCGCGACCCGCCCACCGGCCCACCGGCCCGCCACACCACCGGCACCGGCACCGGCACCTGGACCGGCACCAGCACCTGCACCGGCACCGGCACCAGCACCAGCACCTGCACCGGCACCTGCACCGGCACCGGCGCGGGACACGGCGCCGCCCGCCGACCCGGTGTCCACCCCGCCGCCCCCACCCACCGCGCCGGTCCGTCGGTCGGCGACGCCCGAGCGGGTGCTCGGCTGGTTCCTGGAGCTGACCGGGACCTCCGTGGGCGACGCCGACACGGAGTTCCTGTCGGCCGGGTTCGACTCGGTCGGCCTCGTGTCGCTGAGCGAGCGGATCTCCTCGGAGTTCGGGCTGTCCCTCTACCCGACCGTCTTCTTCGAGTACCCGACGCCCCGCCTCTTCGCGGACTTCCTGGTCACCGAGTCACCGGACGTGGCCGCCACCCTCGTCCCCCCGACGCCCGCATCCCCCTCGCCGGACGAGGCGCCGACGCCCGCATCACCGCCCGCCGCACAACCGACCGAACCGCCCACCACGCCGGCCGCCGTAACGCCCACCACACTCCTGGGCTCACCCCCGACCCCCTCCGAGTCGCCCCGCCCCCGCGACATCGCGATCGTCGGCGCGGCCGTTCGTCTCCCCACCGCGCACACCCTGGCCGACTTCGCCGACCTCCTGCGCGAAGGGCGCGACACCGTGGGCCCCCTGCCCGAGGGGCGCTGGAGCAGGCCACCGCACGGGCCTGTCCCGTACGCCTCGTTCCTGGAGGCCGTGGACGAGTTCGATCCGGGCCCGTTCCGGATCTCGCCCCGCGAGGCCCCGCTGATCGACCCGCAGGCGAGGATCGTGTACGAGACGATCTGGCAGGCCCTGGAGGACGGGGGACGAGCGGGCGAACGGGCCGCGGACAGCAGGACCGGTCTGTGGATCGCGTACAGCCACGACCACTACCACGAGGAGCGGGCACGCCACGGCGTCCCCGACGGCCGGGGGCTCGGACTCGAGGCGATGATCCCGAACCGCCTGTCGTACCTGATGGACTGGCACGGTCCGAGCGGCCTCGTCAACACCCTCTGCTCGTCGTCGCTGGTGGCCCTGCACACCGCCCTCCAGCATCTGCGCGCCGGTGACATCGACACGGCCGTGATCGGCGCGGTGCACGCCGGCCTCAGCCCCGAGTACTTCCGCTCGATGGGCGATCTGATGGCCCTGTCACCGAGGCACCGCTGCCGGGCCTTCGACAGCACCGCCGACGGCTTCGTCCCGGGGGAGGGCGCCGTCGCGGTCGTCCTGCGCCGCCACGACGACGCCCGACGGGACGGCGACCCGGTAAGGGGCCTCGTCAAGGGCGCGGCCGTCAACCACGGCGGCCGCACCACCCGTTATTCGGCGCCGAGCCCCCGAGGGCAACGCGACGTCATCGCGGAGGCCCTGCGGGACGCGGGTGTCGCCCCGGACACGATCGGCCTCCTCGAGGCGCACGGCACGGGGACGAGCCTCGGCGACCCGATCGAGATCGACGGGCTGACCCGGGCCTGGCGTGAACACACCGACCGCGCCCAGTACTGCGCGATCGGGTCGCTGAAGTCCAACGTCGGTCACCTGGAGCCGGCGGCGGGCCTCGCGGGCCTGGTGAAGGCCCTCCTCGCGATGGAGCACGAGGTGATCTGGCCGACCCTGCACGTCGCGCGCCCCAACGACCGTATCCGCTTCGAGGACACCCCCTTCTACCTCGCCGACCGGCCGCGGCCCTGGCCGCGCGAGGGGCACCCGAGGCGGGCGGCGATCAGCGCGTTCGGCATGGGTGGTGTCAACGCCCACGTCGTCGTCGAGGAGCCGCCCCGGCCCACCGGGGACACCCCGGTGCCGCAGGACAGCCACATCGTCCGTGTCAGCGCGGCCGACGAGACCACCCTGCGCGACCTCGCCGGCACCTACGCCGACCATCTGACCGGCCTCGCCGAGCACCGGCTCTCCGAGGACCACGTCACCGAGAGGCGGCACTCCGAGGGCCGACTCTCCGAGGACCACCTCACCGGAGACCCGCTCGGCGACTTCGCCCGCACCGTCAACACCGCACGCGCCGCCCACCCGTACCGCACCGCCGTCCACGGCCGCACCGCCGCCGAACTGGCCGCCCGGCTCACCGAGGTCGCCTCCGGGGCGGCCCCGACGACCCGCCACACCCGGACGGCGACGACCACCGCCTTCCTCTTCACCGGGCAGGGCTCGCAGTACGCCCGCATGGGCGAGGGCCTCAGGGCGACCGAACCGCACTTCCAAGAAGCCCTCGACGAGTGCGCCGACCTGCTCCGCCCCTGGACCGACGTACCCCTGCTCGACCTGCTGTACGGCGACGCGCGGCACCTCCTGGACCAGACGCGGTACGCGCAGATCGGCATCGTCGGCGTCCAGGTCGCCCTGGTGACGTTCCTGCGGGCCGTCGGTGTCCGCCCCGACGTGGTCGCCGGGCACAGCCTGGGCGAACTGACCGCGGCCTGGGCGGCCGGCGTCCTCACCCTGCCCGACCTGCTGCGGCTGACCGCGCTCCGCGGCGAGCTGATGCAGGCCCAGCCCGCCACCGGCACGATGGCCGTCGTCCACACCGACGCCGACGCGCTGACCGCCGAACTCCGGGCCTACCCCGGCATCGAGATAGCCGCCCACAACGCGCCCCGCGTCCACACCGTCAGCGGCCCGGCGGAGATGATGGCCCGCTTCCGTGAGCAGACCTCCTCACGCGTACAGCCCCTGACGGTCAGCCACGCCTTCCACTCCGCGGTGATGGAACCGGCCCTCGCGCCCTTCGCGGACGCCGTGGCCGCCACCCCGCTCGCGCCGCCCGTGATCCCCTTCGCCAGCGCCCTCACCGGCACCTGGCACAGCGACGTCACCGCCACCGATCCCGGGCACTGGGCCCAGGCCATCCGCCGTACCGTCCGCTTCGGCCAGGCCGTCACCACGCTCGCCGAGACCGGCCCCCACACCGTCTGGGAGATCGGCCCGCACCCGCAGCTGATCCCCCTCGCCCGCGCCACGCTCGCCGAGGCCCGCCCCGACCTCACCCTCTTGTGGATCCCCACCCTCCAACGGGGCCGCGAGGACCAGCCGCAGCTGCACGCCGCGCTGACCTCCCACCACAACCACACCGGCACCGACCTGCACTGGACCGGCCTCCACCACGGCAAACGCCAGAGCGTCACCACCGCCCCCGGCTACCCGTTCAGGCGCCGCCGGTTCTGGATCACCCCCGGCGCGCCCGATGCCCAGGGCCCCGCACCCACGACCATCACTCCAAGCAATCACACGCACGAGACGAAGAGGCCCGAGCACCATGGCTAGCGAATACGGACTGAAGCGACACTTCAACGGCGAGGCCGCACGCCTCATCGGCGGCAAGGTCCGCGCCGTACACCCCGACTTCGACGTCGAGGCGTACGCCGCCGAGGTCGAACAGCGCATCCCCGGCAAGGAACTGAAGGACCGCGTCCTCGTCCTGACCGAGGGCCTGCGCAGCCGGCTCCCCGAGGACTACCCCACGGCCGTGGCGGTGCTCCTGTCGATCCTCGGTGACGAACTCACCGAGGGCGAGGGCATGTTCAACACCAGCTGGTTCCTGATGCCGGTGGCGAGGTTCGTGGAGGAGTACGGCCGGGACCACCCCGAGGTCTCGCTGGACGCCATCGAGGAGATCACCCGGCGCCACACCGGCGAGTACGCCATCAGGCCCTTCGTCGAGGACCACTACGAGCTGACCATGAAGCGGGTCGCCGAGTGGGCCCACAGCCCCAGCCACAACGTACGGCGCCTCGCCAGCGAGGGCATCCGACCGCGCCTGCCGTGGGCCCGCACCCTCGACGTCTTCGTGAAGGACCCGCGCCCCGTCCTGGAGATCCTCGAACCCCTGCGCAGCGACCCCTCCGAGTACGTGCGCAAGTCCGTCGCCAACAACCTCAACGACATCTCCAAGGACATCCCCGACCTCGCGCTCGCCACCGCGCTGCGCTGGCTGGAGGAGAGCCCCACCCCCGAGACCGACTGGATCGTGAAGCACGCCCTGCGCACCCTGGTGAAGAAGGGCGACCAGCAGGCCCTGGCCATCCTCGGGGCGACGGGCGGCGAACTCGTCCAGGTGTCCGACCTGCGCGTCACGCCCGGCGCGGTCACCGTCGGGGACACCCTGCTCATCGACTTCACCGTGGAGAACGGCGACGACCGGCCGCACAGCGTGACCGTCGACTACGTGGTCCACCACGTGCGCAAGAACGGCCGCAGCATCCCCAAGGTCTTCAAACTGACATCGCTCCAACTCGCCGCGGGGGAGCGGCGGACCGTGCGGAAGTCCCACCCCGTCAAGGAGATCCAGACCCGTCGCTACTACGCCGGCGAGCACACCGTGGACATTCAGGTGAACGGCCTGGTGAAGGCCACCGAGCGGTTCGACCTCCGCACATGAGCGGCTTCCGGGTCCACCTCGGCGTCACCGACGCGCTGGTCCGCGACCACCGCATCGGTGACACACCGGTCGTGCCGGCAGCCCTCCAGACGGACGCCGTCCTGACCGCCTGCGACGCCCGACGGCCCGACCGCGTGTGGACGCTGGACGACGTCACCTTCCGCGCGCCGCTGAGGGTGACCGGGCCCGGCGTCGATCTGCGGGTGACCACGGCCGACGACGGGCGCTGCTCGGTCCTCTCGGCCGGTGACGACGCGGGCGGCGCGCCGGTCGAGCACAGCTCGGCGCGCGCCCGCGGCGTGCCGATGCCGCCGCCCCGCTACGTCGACGTGGGCGGACTGCGGGCGGGCTGCACCCGGCCCGTCCCGCTGACGGACATCGACGCGTGGCGGCAGGCCAGCGGCATCACGTACGGGCCCACCTACCGGGCGATCCGCTCCGCGTACCGGGGAACGGACCGCATGCTGGTGGTGCTGCGCGCCGAGGACGACCTGCACACGGCCCGGTTCGTGCCGCCGCCGCTGCTCGACAGCGTCTTCCAGGCCCTCGGCATGCTCGACGACGGAACGGCCGGGGCGTGCCTGCCGTGGTACGTGGGCCGGCTCGTGGCCCGCCGGCCCGTCTCGGGCACGGTCCTCGCCCTCGTCGAACGGGACGCGACGGCCGGGGCCCGCGCCGGTGCCGTACGGGGGCGGGCCACCGTCTGCACGCAGCAGGGCGAGGTGCTGCTCGAACTGGAGCGCATCACACTCAAGTCGCCCACGGCGGGCACCCCGACCGGCCCGCCGGCGGAGGAACGGACCCCCTCCGCCGCCGGTTCGATCGAGACCCCGGTCTGGCGGGAGGTCCGGCCCACCCGCACGCCACGGGAGCGCCAAGGCCCCCTGCTGCTGGTCTCGCAGCGGCGGACGTCGGCGTCGGGCGGACCGCCCCATATCCACCTGACGCCCGAGGAGTTGACGCCGGAGCGCCTGGACGAGGTGCTCGACGGGACGCCCGTGGGCGCGGTGGTCTACGAGGCACCGCGCGGACTCACGGACGAGGACCGGGTGGGCGAAGCCCTGCGGGGGGTCTTCGCCCTGGTACGGCGGCTGGCGTTCCGTCCGCCGATGCCGGACCTGCTCATCGTCACCTGCGGCGCCCACCGGGTGACGGGGAAGGAGACCGTCGACCCCTTCATGACCTCCCTGTGGGGCCTCGGCCGCACCCTGCGCGTGGAACACCCCCGCACCGGGGTGCGCTTGGTGGACCTGGAACCCGGCGCCGACCTCACGACGACGAACACGCCGACGGACCTCCTCGGGTACGCCGAGCCGGAACTCGCCCGCCGACCCTCCGGCTGGTACCGGCCGACGCTGGAACCTACCGGGCCCGCCCCGCTGCCGCCGAGCGGCGCCGACGCTCCGGCGCCCGCTCCCCGCTTCCGCGACGGGCGCTTCCTCATCACCGGGGGAATGGGCGGCATCGGTCTGCGGATCGCGGAGCTCCTCGCGGCCGAGGGCTGCGCCCATCTGACCCTCGTGGGCCGCACGGTCCCGGACGCGGGGGAGACACGGGCACGGCTCGACCGGCTGGGAACCCGCTGCGACCTGCACACCCTGGCCGCCGACGTCCGTACGCTGCCGAAGGCACTCGACGGCGCCGAACGCTTCGACGGCGTGTTCCACGCGGCGGGAGTGCTGCGCGACGGCCTGGCCCGCACCCTGACACCCGAGCAGGTCACGGACGTCCTCGGCCCCAAGGTCGGCGGGGTGCACGCGATCGACGACCTGCTCGCCGCGAGCGGCACCCCCGACTTCGTCGTCCTCTTCTCGTCCGTCGCCTCCGTCCGCGCCAACCTCGGACAGAGCGCCTACGCCACGGCCAACGCCTACCTCGACGGCTACGCCGCCCGCAGACGCGCCGACGGGGCCCCGTGGTTCAGCCTCGGCTGGGGCCTGTGGAGCGTCGGCATGGGCGAGGGCATCGCCCCGAAGGCCGCCGCGCACGGCGTACCGGTCCTCACGGCGGACAGCGGTGTCGCCCTGCTGCGCACCGTCCTCGGCCGTCCCCCCGCGCACTACGTCCTGTGCGCCGCCGCCCACGCGAAGGAAGAACCCATGACGGTTGTGACACCGGACAGCGGACTGTGGCTGTCGCTGACGACGGCTCTGAAGAACGTGCTGCACGTGGACGCCGTGGCGCCCGAGGACGATCTGCTGGAACTGGGCCTCGACTCCATGATGGCGGTCGAACTGGCGGCCTCCCTGTCCGCCGACGGCTTCGAGGTCGACCCGATGGTGTTCTTCGAACACAGCACGGTCGGCGCGCTGGTGAACCACCTGCGACCCTCCGCCCCGCCGTCGGCGACCGCGCCCCCCACGCCTGTAGGCCCCCCGACGACCCCGGCTCCGGTGAACACGGGCTTCACGCCTGTGGTCGCGCCGACGCCCCCGGCCCCGGAGCAGCCGGCGCCCGCCGTAGCCGCACCCCGGAGTGCCGCCGACTCCTTCGTCCCCGACTGGGACCGCTTCCGCACCCCCGCGTCCACCGGCACCGAGGAGTTCCCGGCCCCGACTGCCCCGCCCGTACCCCGGCCGGCGCCCACCCCCACCGAGGCGACAGTCGCACCCCCGACGGTCACCCCCATGCCCGCCGCTCCCGTGACCGCACCGGCCCCCCACCCACCCCGCTCCGCCCCCCGCGTCCCCCGCCGCACTCTCCCCGGTCGGCTCTCCGACCGGCCCGGCGGGACGTTCCTGGACCGGCGTATCGACGCCCTCTCCGTGGACGACCGGGTGATCGTCGCGAAGGACGAGTACTTCTACGAGCCCGTCATCGAGGAGGCGCGGGGCGCCCACATCAAGTTCGACGGCCGCTGGTTCCTCAACTTCGCCTCCTACAGCTATCTCGGGCTCATCGGCCACGACTACATCGAGCAGCAGGCGCTGCGCGCGGTGGAGCGGCACGGGACCGGCGCCCACGGGGTGCGGCTCCTCGCGGGCACCCTCCACCTGCACCGCGAACTGGAGCTGACGCTCGCCCGGTTCCTCGGCACCGAGGACGCCGTCGTCTTCTCCAGCGGCTACATGACGAACGTGGCGACGGTGGGCGCGCTGGTCGGCCCCGGCGACGTCGTCATCGGCGACGTCTACAACCACGCCAGCATCCTCGACGGCTACCGCCTCTCGGGCGCCCGGGTCATCACGTACGCGCACAACGACCTCGCCGATCTGGAGCGCGCTCTGCGCAAGGCGGGGGACGCGGGCCGACTGGTCGTCACCGACGCCGTGTTCAGCATGGACGGCGACGTCGCCGACCTGCCGGGCATCGTCGAGCTGTGCGAGCGGTACGACGCCCCCCTCATGGTGGACGAGGCACACAGCCTCGGTGTGCTCGGCCGCACCGGGCGCGGCATCACCGAGCACTTCGGCATCGACCCGGCCCGCGTCGACGTGAAGATGGGCACCCTCTCCAAGACCGTGCCCAGCGCGGGCGGTTACGTCGCCGGGTCGAGCGACCTCGTCTTCGCGCTGAAGAACAACGCGCGCGGCTGGATGTTCTCCGCGGCGGCCACCCCGGCCCAGGTGGCGGCGGCCCGGGCGGCGATCGAGGTGATCGACGCCGCGCCCGAACTGCCGCGCGAACTGCGGGCCAGGACCACCCGCTACCGGGAGCGGCTGCGGGCACTCGGCTTCGACACGCTCACCGGTGAGACGCCCGTCGTGCCGGTCATCTGCCGCAGCGCCGAACAGGCGGGCGCCATGGCCCGCCTGTGCCAGCAGGACGGACTGTTCGTGCAGCCGATCGTCTACCCGGCGGTGCCGCGCACGCTGCCGAGGCTGCGGACCATCGTCAACCTGAGCCACTCCGAGGCGGACCTGGACACGGCCGTCACGACGCTGGAGAAAGCGGGCCGCGCCTGTGGCCTCATCACTTGACAGACGCCCCGGACACGCGGCGGGAAGCCGCGTCGGCCGGGTGGCACGGCACGTCGCACGCACACACGACGAGCAAGGGGGAACCGACATGGCGGACATCGACAAGACGGCGTTCTTCTCGGCGGTGCTGAAGACCATCGCCTCGACCCGTAACCACAACAGCGACCAGGACGAGCACACCAAGGGTGTGGTGGAGCCGGCCGCGCGCATCCGCGCCGTGGAGGAGGAGGTCGCCGAACAACCGCTCACCTCGGGGCGCACCGGTGAGGTCCTGGACCTGCTGGAGACGACGTTCCGGGCCAAGCGCACCCCGGACGAGGAACGGGAGTACTACCTCCAGTACATCGAGAAGGTCTCCGGCGTCAGCCGCGCCTCGCTGGGTGTGTCCGCCGGGTGAACACGTCCGACCTCGCGTGGTACAGCCACGAGATGTGCTTCTGGCACGACCCCGGGCCCGGCTCGGGGTACGTGCCCGTCGGCCCCGGTGTCGAACCGCTCCGGCAGTTCGCGGTCGACCCCGATCTGCGCCGGGCCGAGGGGCTGGTCAAGGCGTCCGGAGTGCTGGACCGGTACACGTGCCGGACGCCGACGCCCGCCTCCGACGAGGACCTGCGCCTGGTGCACGTGCCGGAGCACATCGAGCGCGTCGAGGCGGTGTCGGCGTCCGGCGGGGGCGACGCCGGCGTGTACGCGCAGGTCAACTACCACAGCGCGCACGCCGCCAGGCTCGCGGCGGGTGCCTCGGCGCAGGCCGCCGAGCAGGTCCTGGACGGGCGGTTCCGGCGGGCGTACTGCCTCGTCCGCCCGCCGGGCCACCACGCGGAACCCGACCGGGCGATGGCCCTGTGCCTCTACAACAACGTCGCCGTCGCAGCGCGGGCCGCGCAACGCCGCGGGGCCCGCCGGGTGATGATCCTGGACTGGGACGTGCACCACGGCAACGGCATCCAGCGGGTGTTCTACGACGACCCGGACGTGCTGTACGTGTCGATCCACCAGGACGGGCTGTTCCCGGCGGCGTCCGGCCACGTCATGGAGACCGGCACGGGGGCCGGCGCCGGCAGCACGCTCAACGTGCCGCTGCCCCCGGGCTCGGGACACGGCGCCTACCTCGCCGTCGTGGACCGGGTCGTGGAACCCGCGGCGCGCGCGTTCCGGCCCGAGCTGATCCTGGTCGCGGCGGGCGTCGACGCGGGCGGCCACGACCCGATGGGCCGCATGATGTGCACCAGCCGCACGTTCCACACCATGACGTCCACGATGTGCCGCCTCGCCGACGAACTCACCGGGGGCCGCGTCGTCTTCGTCCACGAGGGCGGCTACTCGGCGTGGTACCAGCCGATGCTGGTGCTCGCCACGGCGAGCGCCATCGCCGGACTGCCCGCCCCCCAGGACCCGTTCCTGCACTCCCTGGACCATCTGCCGGGCCAGCGCCTCCAGGGCCACCAGAGCCGGGTCGTCGAGCATCTGCGGGCCCACCACCCGCTGCTGGCCCGGCGATCGGCCGGCACCCACGCCAAGACGGACGCCGACGCCGATGCCGACGCCGATGCCGATGCCGACGCCGACGCCGACGCCGGCAAGGGACAGGCGGTGGCCGATGCGTGAGTGGTGGATCACCGTGGGCCCCCGGCCCGCGCCCCGCTTCCGAGTGGTGGCCTTCCCGCACGCCGGCGGGTGGCCCTCCGCGTTCCGCTCGTGGGCGCGGTTCCTGCCCCCGGACGTGGAACTCGTCGTCGCCCAACTGCCCGGCCGGGGCGCCCGGATCACCGAGCGCCCGCTCACCCGCGTCGAACCCCTCGTCGACGCGCTCGGCGCGGCCCTGACGGAGCTGCCCGAGCTGCCGTACGCCGTCGTCGGGCACAGCTTCGGCAGTGTGCTGGCGTACGAACTGACCCGCACGATGGAGCACAAGGGCCTCGCGCCGGAGCTGCTGGCCCTCTCGGCGCGACAGCCCCCGTGCTTCCCCGCCGAGCCGCCCTTCGCCCACCTCAGGAGCGACACCGAACTGGTGGAGCACCTGCTGGACATCGGCGGCATGACACCCCAACTGCTGGACCGGGACGACCTGGTCCGGCTGTCACTGCGGGCGATCCGCGCCGACCTGGAGGCGATGGAGCACCACGAGCGGCCGCTGTCGGGCACCGGCGTGCCCATCCTCGCGCTCGGCGCGGTCGACGACCCCGTCGTCGTCGCCGAGCGGCTGCACCTGTGGTCCCTGGAGACCACCGGCGGCTTCCGGCGACTGATGTTCCCCGGCGGCCATTTCTACCTCTACGAGCCCGCGCCCGCCGCTGCCGTCGTCCACCGCCTGGTGGCCGGCCGCCCCGGCGCACCGCACGCGGGCACCCCGTACGGGGGCCGGGTCCCCCGTACGTCCGGCCGCCCGGTATCCGTTCCGGGCGGCGGTTCGACGCACCTGTTGAAGGAGACGAGTTGAGCACCATCGCCGATACCCCCCACCAGGCCGGGCCACGGGAGTGGCTGGGCCTGGCCGTGCTGGCGCTTCCCACGCTGCTGCTCTCGATCGATGTGAGCGTTCTGCACCTGGCGGTCCCGCACATCAGTGAGGCGCTGAACCCCTCGGCCGCCCAGATGCTGTGGATCATCGACATCTACGGCTTCCTGATCGCCGGCTTCCTGGTGACCATGGGGTCGCTGGGCGACCGCGTCGGCCGCCGGAAGCTGCTGCTGATGGGCGGCGCCGCCTTCGGCGTGGCCTCGGTGGCGGCCGCCTACGCGGACGGCCCGGCCTCGCTGATCGCGGCACGCGCGGCGCTCGGCGTCGCCGGTGCCACCCTGATGCCGTCCACGCTCGCGCTGATCACCAACATGTTCCGGGACGGCAGGCAGCGCGGCGTGGCCATCGCCGTGTGGGTCACCATGTTCTCCGTCGGCATCGCGCTCGGCCCGGTGGTCGGCGGGGCCATGCTGGAGTACTTCTGGTGGGGGTCGGTGTTCCTGCTTGGGGTGCCGATCATGGCGCTGCTGCTGGTGGCCGGGCCCGTGCTGCTGCCCGAGTACCGCGACGAGCAGGCCGGCCGGGTCGACCTGGTGAGCGTGGCGCTGTCGCTGGCGGCGATCCTGCCCGTGATCTACGGCCTGAAGGAGATCGCCAACGACGGGGTGTCGGCGCTGCCGCTGCTGGTCCTCGTCGCGGGCCTGGTGATGGGCGTGGTGTTCGTGCGCCGGCAGCGCGGCCTGGACAGCCCCCTGCTGGACTTCGGTCTGTTCGGCAACCCGGCGTTCCGCACGTCCCTGGTGACACTGCTGCTGAGCATGCTGGTCGCGGGCGGCACCTATCTGTTCGTGACGCAGTACCTGCAACTCGTCGGCGGCCTGTCACCGATGAAGGCCGGCCTGTACCTGCTGCCCGCGGCGTTCGCGCTGATCGTGACGTCCGTGGTGTCCCCGATCGCGGCGAGCAAGGTGCGGCCCGCGTACGTCGTCGCGGTCGGCCTGGCCGTGTCGGCGCTCGGACACCTCATGCTGGCCCTCGCCGACAGCACCTCCGGCATCGCACAGGTCGTGACCGGCTTCGCCTTCGTGTACGCCGGTGGCGGCCCGCTCATCGCGCTGGGCACCGACATCGTGGTCGGCTCGGCGCCGCCCGAGCAGGCGGGTTCCGCGGCGGCGATCTCGGAGACCAGCACCGAGCTGGGCATGGCCCTCGGCGTCGCGATCCTCGGCAGTGTCGGCACGGCCGTGTACCGCAGTGAGGTGGACGTGCCCGCGCGGATCCCGGACGGTGCCGGTGACACCCTCGCCGAGGCGCTTCAGGCCGCGAAAACCCTGCCGGCGGACGTGGCCGCGGCGTTCGTCGACTCGGGCCGGGCGGCGTTCACCGAGGGCATGAACGTCATCGGTGTCGTCGGCGCGCTGCTCGCGCTCGGTACGGCCGTCCTCGTGGCGGTCGTCATCAGGACCCCGCCCACGGGCGCCGGCGAGCAGGCTCAGGAGCCCGCCGAGAGCCCGGTCACGCCCGCGGAGCAGCCCGCCTCCTGACCGGGGACCCGCCTCCTGACCGGGGACCCGCCTCCTGACCGGGGACCCGCCTCCTGACCGGGGACCCGCCTCCTGACGGGGGAGCGGGCCACGGCCCTCACACGCCGGGGCGCTCCGTGTAGGCGGCGGCGTGCTCGGCGGTGGGGGCGATGGGGGTGATGACGTCCACGAGGACTCCGTCGGGGGCGGCCACGATGAAGTGCCGCTGCCCGAAGTCCTCGCTGCGCAGGGGGAGTTCGGGCTTCAGCCCGGACTCCTCCACGAGCCGGGCGTACTCGGCGTCGACGTCGGGCACCTCGAAGTTGAGCAGGACGCCCTGGGCGGGGCGGCGGTAGGCGTCCGGGATCGTCTCGTGGGCCGCGTCGACCAGGGCGAGCTCGTAGTACGGGGGCTCCGGACGGCGGAGGCTGACGTACCAGTCGTTCTCGAAGGTCTTCTCGAATCCGAGCAGGTCCGTGTAGAAGTCCGCGGATTCCCGGAGCCGCGGGGTGCAGATCACCGGGTAGAAGCTGGTCACGGCGGAGGGCGTCATGGTGTCACCGTTCTGAGGTGGGCACGGGTCGTTCGAGCGCGGGTGGCGTTCGTCGTGCCAACGAGGAAACGCCTCCACCGTCACGTCGCCGGCAGCGGAACGGGGGGCGCATGGCGGCCACAGTGTCGAGGCATCCGGAGTCACCGCGGGTGTGGGCCGTGCGGAGACCGCCGCCCTGGGACGAGGCGCTGAGCCTGTCGCTGCTGGACGCCGACGAACGGAGCAGGGCCCGCTCCTTCCGGCGCCCCGCGGACCGTTCCCGCTACGTCGCCACGCATGTCGCGCTGCGTCTGCTGCTCGCCGCGCATCTCGACTGTCACCCCGTGGACGTCCTCCTCGGGCGGGCGCCGTGCGCGAGGTGCGGCGGACCGCACGGGCGGCCCGTTCTCCTGGAGAGCGAGGCCGGCCCGCATTTCTCCCTCTCCCACTGCCCGGGCCTGTCGCTCGTGGCGATCGCGGGTGTGCCCCTGGGCGTGGACGCCGAGCGGATACCAGGCCGCCGGACCGTCGAGTCGTGCCTGGATCGCCTGCACCCGCAGGAGCGGCGCGAGGCCATCGCGGTCCCGGAGCAGGGCAGACCCCTGTGGTTCTGCCGCCTCTGGGCACGCAAGGAGGCCTATCTGAAGGCCCTCGGCACCGGCCTCGGCCGCGCGCTGGACCGGGACTACCTGGGCGACCGCGAGACGCCCGGGGTCCCGCGGCGTCCGCCCGGCTGGACCGTCCGCAACCTGCCGTGCGGCCCCGCGGACACCACCCACGCCGCGGCCCTCGCCGTGCCGGAGGGCATCCCGGTACCCGCCGCACCCTATGAGCTGAACTGGCCTTTCGTGTACGGGCGTTGGAGTGGCGGAGCGGGCGCGGGCGGATGACCGCCCGTGTTGACATACCGATGGTACGTCATTAAGTTCGCTCGCATACCTTCGGTACGTGACTGGAGATGGCACTCCATGCTGACCAGCCTCTGTCCGGTGATCCGCACCTGTCGCATCGAGGAGTCCCGCGCGTTCTACACCGACCTGTTCGGCTTCAAGGTCACTGACGAGACGGAGTGGTATGTCGGTCTCGGCCGGCCCGGACCGGCCTCCTGCGAACTCCTCCTCGTCGACCCCACGCACCCGGACCTCCCGGAGCCCCTGCGACG
Organism: Streptomyces sp. MA5143a; assembly: GCF_900290235.1. Taxonomy (GTDB): domain Bacteria; phylum Actinomycetota; class Actinomycetes; order Streptomycetales; family Streptomycetaceae; genus Streptomyces. Next base: position 198,714 of record NZ_OLMK01000034.1, on the reverse strand, counting down.
GCCGATGAGCGTGGTCCGGTTCACCCTCGAGGTGGAAGGCGGACAAAGGGAGTTGGAACGGGTCGCCTCCTGCGCGGCCCCGAACGGAGTGCGACGGTCCGGCACCGAAGGGCCGGAAGGTGACGACGTGCTCGTCACCGATCCCAATGGAGTGAAGATCCGCGTGATCGCACCGGAATGACCCCTCGGTGCGTGCGCGGGATCGCTGGTCGAGGGGGAGATCGGTCATGCCCGGAAGAATCGACGCCGAGGTCGCGGTCGCGGTGATGCGCGCCGCGGGACTCGAACCACTGGAGCCCTACCCGGGGGCCAACGTGGCCTGGAACAGCCGCTGCGTGAAGAACGCCCACCACGTCGCACCCACGTTCACGTCGGTACGCATAGGCGCCAGCGCGGGATGCCGCCACTGCGGACGCATCGCCGCGGGGGAGCGGCGACGGGCCGCCGGCCGGGCGCGGGCCGAGGCCGACATGCGCGCCGCGGGCTTCGAACCGCTGGAACCGTACCCGGGGGCCAGGGTCCGGTGGCTGTGCCGGCATGTCGTCTGCGGCCGCACCGTCCATCCGAGGCTGTTCGGGATCCGCGCCGGGAAGGGCGGCTGCCGCGCCTGCGCCGGGCGGGCCCCGGTGGACCGCGCGGCGGCCGAGGCGGAGATGCGGGCGGTCGGCATGGAGCCGCTGGAGCCCTTCCCCGGACGGGTGCGGGACCGTTGGAGGTGCCGCTGCATGACCTGCGGTCACATCGGCACGCCCGCGCTCAACAACATCCGCCGCGGTCAGGGCGGCTGCTACGCTTGCGCACACCGCGCGAGCCGCCCCCTCGACGTGGCCTGACCGTCAGGTCACCCGGAGGGCCCGCAACATCGCCACCAGGGCGTTCTGTGTGTCGTCGAGGTCGGCGGGGTCCTTCGACGCGGCCAGCCACAGTGCCGCCTCGTTCATCGCGCCCGACAGCAGATGGGTGAGTGGCTCGACCGGCTGCGCGGTGATCGTCCCCTCCTCGATCAGATCCCCGAGCACCTGCGCCAGGTGCCGCCCCGACGTCGTCTCGTTCATGGCCCGCCACTCGCTCCAGCCCAGCACGGCGGGACCGTCGACGAGCATGATGCGCTGGATCACCGGGTCCGTGGAGACGGTGAGGAACGCCTGGCATCCCGAGATCAGCTGCTCCCAGGTGTCCTCCCGGGCGTCCGCCGTCTCGGCGATCCGCTCCGCCACCTCCTCCTGCACCTGCTCCAGCACGGCCCGGAACAACTCGGCCTTGCTGGAGAAGTGGTGGTACAGCGCGCCCTTGGTGACGCCCGCCGCCCGCACGATCTCCGACAGCCCCACGGCCCCGTACCCCAGCGTCGCGAACAACCGGCGGCTCTCCCGCACCAGCGCCTGCCGGGTCCGCTCCCGCTGCTCCGCCCTGATCCCTCGCGTCATCCGCTCCCCCCGTCCTTCACGTACTGAAGGTACGTGAACTTTCCCCGCCTGGCGATCCACCCTCCGGGACCGTTCCCGATCCGTGCGACGGCGCCGAGCCCGCTCGGCATGGACGGTGATGGCGTGCGGTGGCGCGGGGTCGGAGGTATGACTGACAGGGGGCCCGGCAGCAGGGGACCGGTACCCGTGCTGCCGCCGGAAGGAGCGTCCGGTATGCCCGAGCGAGAGACCCGGGCCGGCAGTGGCTGGCAGGACGGCATCACTGCCGCGCCCGGCGGGCTGCTCGACGTGCTGCGTGTGGCGGCCCTCGTCCTCGGCAGCGACGGCCGGATCGCACTGTGGAGCCCCGAAGCGGAGTCACTCCTCGGATTCCCCGCCGAGGAGGCGCTGGGCCAGGACGCGGGCGCGCTGCTCGTCGCCCCGGAGAACCAGGAGCGGGCGCGCGAACTGTTCAGAAGCGTCCGCACCGGGGCGCGCTGGGCGGGGGTCTTCCCGGTGCGGCACAGGGACGGCTCCACCCGCCGCGTCGAGTTCCGCACCATGCAGTTGCGCGACGCCGACGGCGACATCTTCGCCCTCGGCCTGGGCGCCGACGCGGAGACCGTCCGCAATGTCGAACGCGACCTGGCGATCTCCCACATCCTGGTCAGCCAGTCGCCGGTGGGGATCGCCGTCTTCGACCCGGACCTCAGATGGCTGCGCGTCAACCCGTCGCTGGAACGCCTGAACGGAGTGCCCGAGGCGGCCGTGCTGGGCCGCCGCGTCGGCGAGGTGCTGCCCGCCCTCGACGTCGACGCCATCGAGTCACGGATGCGCTACGTCCTGCGGACGGGTGAGCCACTGCTGGACCAGCAGACGGTCGGCCACACGGAAGCCGACACCGTGGACCACGCCTTCTCGGAGTCGTACCACCGCATCGAGGACCCGAACGGACGGGTCCTGGGCCTGGCGATCTCCGTCCTGGACGTCTCCGAGCGGGAGCGGGCGGCGGCCGAGGTCGCCCAGGCGCGGGAACGGCTCGCGGTGATCGCCGACGCGGGCGTCCGTATCGGCACCACACTGGACCTGCGTCGGACGGCACGCGAGTTGGCGGACGTGGCCGTGCCCCAGCTCGCCGACCTCGCGGCCGTGGACGCCCTCGACGCCGTCGTCAACCCCGGCGGCTCCGCCGGGCCCCGCGCGGACGGCTCCCTCGACTTCTGGGCCCTCGCCCTCAAGTCGAGCCACCCCACCGACGCGATCGAGGCCGCCGACCCGGTCGGGCAGCCCGCTCTGTACAGCCCGTCCCGGATGGTCACCGAGTGCGTCCGGGAGGCACGCCCCATCCTGCGGGAACGCGTCGACGACACGGTGCTGCGGCGCATCGCCCGCGACGACGCCGCGGCCGAGACCCTGCGGAGCGCCGGCGTCCATTCGTTTCTGGCCGTGCCCCTGATGGCCCGCGGCGAGGTCCTGGGCACCCTCAGCCTGTGCCGCACGGTCAACCCCCGCCCGTTCGACGACCAGGACGTCACCCTCGCCGTCGAACTGGCGGCGCGCGCCGCCATCTGCATCGACAACGCGCGACTGTACGGACGGGAACGGGACATCGCGCTCACCCTCCAGCGCAGCCTGCTGTCCCAGGCGCCGCCGCACCACGGCGGCATGGAGGTCGCCTCGCGCTACCGGCCCGCCATCAGCGAGGTGGGCGGGGACTGGTTCGACGTGCTGCCCCTCGACGACGGCAAGATCGGACTCGTCGTCGGGGACGTGATGGGCAAGGGGGTGCACGCGGCGGCGATCATGGGCCAGCTCCGCACGGCCACCCGAGCCCTGGCCCGGCTCGACCTGCCTCCCGCCGAGCTGCTGCACCACCTCGACGGCCTCACCGCCTCCCTCGGCGACTCCGACACCCTGGCCACCTGCCTCTACGTCGTCTGCGACCCCCGCCGCGGCCGCTGCGAGCTCTCCCGTGCGGGCCATCTCCCGCCGGTCCTGGTGGGCCCGCACGGGAAGGCCGAACTCCTCGACGTCGCCGCCGGTGTCCCTCTCGGGGTGGGCGGCGTCCCCTTCACCGTCGGCGAGCACGAACTCGCCGAGGGAGCCCTGCTCGCCCTGTTCACGGACGGCCTGGTCGAGAGCCACGAGATGTCCGTCGACGCGGGACTGCACAACGTGCTGCGCGTCCTGGACGACAGCAGGCTCCCCCTGGAGCAGACCTGCGACCTGCTGCTCGCGGCCCTCACCCCCGAGCCGGACGACGACGTGGCCCTGCTCCTGGCCCGCCGCGCCAACGGCCATCGGCGGGGATAGCGGTCCCCTCGACGGAGAGAACCGTCAGGGGGACGAGTGAGCGCCCCGCGACGGGTCGGTGTCGAAGTCGTGGCGGGCCCGCTCGACCTTGTCCAGATGGCCGGCGGCCCACGTGGCGAGGTGCGCGAAGAGAGGGGCCAGGCTGCGGCCCAGATTGGTGATCTCGTACTCCACCCTGGGGGGCACCTCCGGGTGGTACGTGCGCTCGACCAGGCCGTCGCGTTCCAGTTGGCGCAGCCGCTGGGTCAGCACCTTCGGGGTGATCGTGCCGATCCGTCGTTGCAGCTCGACGAACCGCTGTCGGCCGTCCGTGTGGAGGGTCCACAGGATCGGCGTGGTCCAGCGGCTGAACACGATGTCGATGACCGCGCTGGTCGGACAGGCCAGTTCGGGGTCGGTCGTGGCCGTTGGCCCCCGGCCGGTGTCGCCCGCCATGAACACCCCTTCGGGATAGCCACTTTCCTCTAGGTACCTACTATACCGATGGTGTTAGCGTCCCCGTGTCGCCCGGAGAGCAGCTCCCGGACGACGGTCCCGCCCAGTCGGGCGGCGACAACCTGCCTTACTGAAAAGGGAGTTCTTCATGTTCGTTGTGACGGGGGCGACCGGCAACGTGGGTCGATCGCTGGTGCGGACCCTCGCGGCGTCCGGTGCGCGAGTGACCGCGACTTCACGCGGGATCTCCGACTCCGATGTGCCGGAGAGCGTCGGGCACGTACGGGCCGACCTGACCGACCCCGAGAGCCTTCGGCCCGTGTTCGACGGTGCCGACGCGCTGTTCCTGCAGAACGGCGGCCCCAGCGCGCACCTGCTGAGCCCCCGGGACATCCTCGACGCCGCCAAGGCGGGCGGCGTCGAACGGGTCGTCCTGCTGTCCTCCCAGGGAGTGGCGACCCGGCCCGGCTCGGCCTCCCACGGTGACGTCGCGCGCGCCATCGAGGACGCGGTCCGGGAGTCGGGCATGGCCTGGTCGATCCTGCGGCCCGGCGGCTTCCACTCCAACGCCTACGCCTGGGCCGGGTCCGTCCGCGCCGAGCGGACCGTCAGCGCGCCCTTCGCCGACATCGGCCTGCCTACCATCGACCCGGACGACATCGCCGAGGTCGCCGCCGCAGCCCTGCGGGAGGACCACCACAGCGGACGGATCCACGAGTTGACCGGACCCGCGCTCACCACACCCCGCGGGCGGGCGAAGGCGATAGCCGACGCACTCGGCGAACCCGTCCGCTTCGTCGAGCAGACCCCTGAGGAGGCCCGCGCGCAGATGCTGCGCTTCATGCCCGAGCCGGTGGTGGAGACGACGCTGACGATCCTCGGCGAGCCCACCCCCGCCGAACAGCGGGTCAGTCCCGCCGTCGAGCGACTCCTCGGCCGCCCGGCCCGCACGTTCGACGACTGGGCCCGACGTTACGTCGCCGCCTTCCGTTGAGCGGAACCTCCACTTTCCGGTAAGCGGAGTGCAACCGTCGGGGCGATCCGAATGTCTCCCCTGATGTCGGACATTCGCACCCTTGGGGGGAACAGAATGATCAGAAGCAGAACGGTCTGTGTGACCGCCGCCCTCGTGACCGCCGCACTGGGTGTGGCCGCAGTACCGAGCGTGGCCGCTCCGGCCGCCGCCCCGCGCGCGGCGGCCGCGTGCCCGACCGGTTGGGGCAGTCTCACCAAGACGGACTGGTCCAGCACGGCGGGCGAGTACATCACGAACGCCAGGACCGGCCGCCACGACTGCTACGACCGGTTCGTCGTCGACGTGCCGGGCGCGTCCGCCGACCAGCTCGGCTACACCGTGCAGTACGTGGACCGGCTGATCCAGGACCCGAGCGGCGAGGTCATCCCGGTCACCGGCGGCGCCGTCCTGGAGGTCGTCGTGCGGGCACCGGCCTACGACTCCGGCGCTCCCACCTACCCCGGCAAGGTCGGCAAGCCCCTGCCGGGTGTGAACCTCACCGGCTACCGCACCTTCCGGGACGCGAAGTTCGGCGGCTCCTTCGAGGGCCAGACGCAGTTCGGACTCGGAGTGCGGGCCCGTCTGCCCTTCCGGGTGGTGCAGTTGGACGGGCATCTCGTGGTGGACGTGGCCCACACCTGGTGAGCCACCGCCGCTGACCGGCCGCCGGGCGTACCGCCTCCCGACGGCCGGCGGCCGGGGTTCCCCCGGGCCCCGGCTCCCGGGCTACTGTCAGTCGGCGGCGACGTCCCAGTGCTCGATGATCTTTCCGTCGACCACGCGGAACAGGTCCGCGACGACGTAGTCGGAGCTGAAGACCCACACGAGATCCCCGTCGGCGAGGGTGTGCCCGAACCGGGTGCCTCCCCCGGCGGCGGGAGCGTCCCCGTCGGAGTCGCCGCCGGACGACCCCCCGTCCTGCGCGCCCTGCTGCAGGAACTGCTTCAGCGGGGCCGTGCCGTTGGTGATCGCCGGGTTGTGCTGGTAGTACCGGGAGTCCCACCGCTCATCGATCACGTTCACGTCACCGTCGGAGAGCCTGCGGTACGCGGAGACCGCGAACTTCCGGTTTTTCTCCTCCTGTTCCTCGGACAGCGTCGGTGCCCCCTGCGGATACCGGTACACGTCGTTGAACAGCGAGTTCCCACTGGCCGTCTTCGCAGGGACGGTCTGCGTGACGCCCCAGTGCTCGGCCACCCTGCCGTCCCGGACCCGGTACAGGTCGACCTTGGCCTGACCGGTCGCCTCCTTCGCCGGGGTCGCCGACGCGTGCCAGTGCACCGCCACCAGGTCGCGGTCGGCGGCCACGTGCTTGACGGTGGCCACCGCACCAGGAATCTTCGCCTTCACCCTTTTGAACAGCTCGACCTGCCCCTCGGCACCGCCGGGCACCGACTTCTCGTGCTGCACCAGGTCGGCGGCGACGAGCTCCTTCACCACGCCGGTCCGACCCTTGTTGAACGCCTCCGTGTACAGGCGCAGTACCAGCGCCTTGTTCCGCTTCTCCTCGGCGCCGGACGGATCGTCTGCGCCGGACGGGGCGTCGGCGGCGGAGGACGTCGTCGACGAGGCGTCGGTGCCGGTGGCGGACGTGCCGCCGCAGGCGGTCGCGAGGAAGGCGACGGCGGCGAGCCAGGGCAGAGTCTTCCGGTATTTCACGTGGGTCTCCCGCGTATGGTCAGTCGGCCGGCAGGTCGACGGGCGTCGGCGATGCGTCACAGGGGGCCGGCGCCCCGAGGGGCGTGGTCCTCACGCCCGTCCCGGTGCCCTGGCCTGCGTGTTCATCCCATCGCGACGCCTGCGGTCAGGCACTCCGCCGACCAGCGGTACGACCCCCGCCGACAGGCCGGACCCGGCCCCTCCGGTCCCGGCGCCCACACCCCCGACCAGGACGCCACACGGCCCCCCGCCCTCAGCCTCGGCGACCTCGCGGGCCATTGCCCACGTCCACTCCGCGACCCCCGCCCGGGAGCCGGGGCCTACGCGCCGTCGGCCGACGGGTGGGCGTGCGCCGACTGGAGGAAGGCGGCGGCGCCGCGGAGGGCGGCCGTGTGCGGCGCCGGGACCACCCGCATCGACGTGCGCAGGCTGCCGCCGAGCCGGTAGGTGATGTCCGGGCGCAGCGCGCCACCGCCCGCCAGGAGCACGCCCCGGCTCAGCGCGTCGGCGGCGAGGGACGTGCGGTCCTGCCGGAGCATCGAGATGACCATGGTGGCGATCGCTTCAACGATTTCCCCGGGGTCACCGGCGCGGGAGATGTCGGTGGTGCCGAGGGCCGTACGGCGGGCGTCGAAGACCAGGCCGTCACACAGCAGGACGACCTCGGTGAGATGCGCACCGATGTCCACGACCAGCAGCGGACGCGACAGGTCGGCCCGGGCGGCGAGAGCGACGGCGCGGGCCGTGGGCACGGTCAGCACCGCGCGTGGCCGCAGCACCTCCACGGCGGTGCGGGCCCGTTCACGGTAGACGGGACCGTCCAGCACGGGTGTCGTGACCACCACCAACGGGCGAGTGAGGCCGGGCAGGCGGTGACCGAGCAGCCGGTCGAGCATACGGGCCACTCCGGGGACGTCCACGATCGAGCCGCGCTGGATCGGGTACGCCGCGTCGGCGCCCAGGCAGGTCACCGTGGGCACGTCGAGGACCACGCCGCGGCCGGCGATCCACGCGCGGGTGCGCAGGCTGCCCAGGTCGAGGGCGAGGCCGGAGCACCGCCGGCACCGCGGCCAGGGCCGGTGCCCGGCCGGGAACGCGGCACGGGGACGACGGATGACGGTCATCGCCCGGCCTCCCGCACCTGCTGGCACCGCCCGCAGTAGCGGGCCTGCGGTACGACCGTCAGCCGTTCTCGGTCGACGGGGCGCCGGCACAGATGACAGGTGCCGTAGCGGCCCTCGGCGATGCGCCGCAGCGCCGCCTCGACGTCGGCGAGGACCATGCGCGCGGACGCGGCGAGCTTCACGTGGACTTCGTCCTGCGCCGGGCAGCGGCGCCGACGCAGGTCCTCGGCGCGGGACGCCGCGGCGATCTGCCGCAGCTGTTCCCGGCGGAACAGGAGTTGCTCGTGCAGGTTCTCCTGCAGCGCGGCGAGGTCCTCGGGCGACAGATGCGTGGCCTGGACGCCGATGGTCTGGTGGTTCACCACTTCACCCCTTGTGAGCAGGGCGGGAGACAGTAACGGGCGGGACGGCGGGGTGGGTCAGGCGGCGGCGCGGCGCTGGCAGGCGACGCAGTGCCGCGTGTACGGGAGGATCTCCAGGCGCTCAGCGGGGACGGGCGCGGAACAGCCCACGCACGTGCCGTAGGTGCCCTCGTCGATACGGGCGAACGCCGCGTCGATCTCCTTGAGGACCTTGCCGATCGCGTCGGCCTGCGCCGACATCAGGGGGTCCTCCGTGCTCGGCCCGCTCTCACGCAGTGCCCGGAGCTGGGCGATGCGGCTGTTGCGGGCGTGTTCGAGACGCTGCCGCGCGTCGTGCGGGGTCAGGCGTGCGGGACGGGAATCGGTCCGGGAGGGGGCGAGGCCGGTCCGGGAGGGGTCGAGGCCGGTCAGGGAGGGGTCGAGGGGCATGGGAAGGGTCCTTACGAAAGAGGGCCGGGCGCAACAGCGGCCGCCCGGTCCGGCGGCGTACGGTCGGGGGCGCCGTGTGCGCCGGCCGTACGGGCGGCTCGGTCACCTTCGACTCTGCTCGTCCGCCCGCCGAGAACCCATCGGGCGCGGGCCCCATTTCCCCGGAACCGCGCTACCCATACGCATGGGTACCCGTCGACCTCTGAAATGGGCACCATCCCCCCTCGCTTCCTCCTGGATTTCAAGGCAGAGTTGGGGGAGGACGGTCACAATCAGAGGCTTCGATTGTTCCTCAGAGTTCCACGACGACCGACAGTGGAGGGGAACGAGATCGGGTTCACGGAGGGAGGCGTTTCCCCGGTGTCGCTGTTCTGGCGGATCTTCGGGCTCAACGCCCTGGTGCTCGGCACCGCTACGGCACTGCTGCTGTGGGCTCCGGTGACCGTCTCCGTACCGGTCCTGCTGACCGAGGCGATCATCCTGGTGGGCGGTCTCGCCGTCATGCTGGTCGCCAATGCCGCCCTGCTGCGTCTGGGCCTGGCCCCGCTGGACCGGCTGACCCGGCTGATGGCCACCGTCGACCTGCTGCGCCCCGGGCAGCGACTGCCCGTGCCCGGCGCCGGCGGCGAGGTGAGCGAGCTGATCCGCACGTTCAACGCCATGCTCGACCGGCTGGAGCACGAGCGCGCCACCTCCAGCGCACGGGTCCTGCTCGCCCAGGAGGCGGAACGCCGCCGTATCGCCCAAGAACTGCACGACGAGGTCGGGCAGAGCATGACCGCGATCCTGCTGGTGCTCAAACGGGCCGGCGACGACGCCGACGAACCGCTCCGTGAGGAGCTGCGGCAGGCGCAGGAGATCACCCGGGACAGCCTCGACGAGGTCCGCCGCCTGGTACGCCGGCTGCGCCCGGGTGTACTGGACGACCTCGGCCTGGTCAGCGCCCTGACCTCCCTCACCCAGGACTTCGCCACCCACACCGGTCTGCGTGTCGTGCGCCGCTTCGACACCGACCTGCCCGCCCTCAGCCCGGAGAGCGAACTCGTTCTGTACCGGGTGGCGCAGGAGAGCCTGACGAACGCGGCCCGCCACGCCGACGCCCGCCGTGTCGATGTGAGCCTGCGCCGCGAGGGGGAAGCGGCCGTGCTGGAGATCACCGACGACGGCCGTGGCATCGAGGCCCCGTGCGAGGGCGCCGGTATCCGCGGCATGCGCGAACGGGCCCTCCTCGCCGGAGCCGCCCTGCACCTCACCTCCACCCCCGGCACGGGAACCCGGATCCGCCTCACCACCCCGTCCCCAGAAAGCAGTGACCATGCCCGCCCCGGTCCCGCCGCCTGACCCCGCCGCGGCCCAGCCGCCTGCCCCCGCCACGGCCTCGGCCTCGGCCACCGAGCCGGCGGACAGCACCACGGCCTCGGCTCCCTACAGCCACGGCCCCACGGCCTCGTCGACGCCGATCCGGATCCTGCTGGCCGACGACCACGCCCTCGTCCGGCGCGGCGTACGCCTGATCCTGGAGCGGGAACCTGACCTGCGGGTCGTCGCGGAGGCCGGGGACGGCGCGGAGGCCATCGAGGCGGCCCGCGGCCAGGACATCGATCTGGCCGTTCTGGACATCGCCATGCCACGGATGACCGGCCTACAGGCGACCCGCGCGCTGGCCACGCTCAAGCCGGGCCTACGCATCCTCATGCTCACCATGCACGACAACGAGCAGTACCTGTTCCAGGCCCTGAAGGCAGGTGCCAGCGGCTATGTGCTGAAGTCGGTCGCCGACCGGGATCTGGTCGCCGCGTGCCGCGCCGCGATGCGCGACGAGCCGTTCCTCTACCCCGGCGCGGTCACCGCCCTGATCCGCAACTATCTCGACCGGGTCCGCCACGGTGAGGAGAACGCCGACAGCCTCCTCACACCACGGGAGGAAGAGGTCCTCAAGCTCGTCGCCGAGGGCCACTCCTCCAAGGACATCGCCGACATCCTCGTCATCAGCATCAAGACGGTGCACCGCCACCGGGCGAACCTGCTCCAGAAGCTCGGCCTGCGCGACCGGCTGGAGCTGACCCGGTACGCGATTCGCGCGGGACTCATCGAACCCTGACCCTCCGCCGTCCGGCACCGGCCCAGCCAGGGCGGTGGCGGGGTGGCGGCCCGCACTCACCGGCGCGTGACACTGATGCCGCCGACTTCGCCGTTCCGGCGGTGACGGGGCGGGCCCGACCCTCCGGGGGACCGGCCGTGGGCGGCTCCTCCCTCCCGGCCTGTCACCCGACGCCGACCACCCATGACCAGAAGGGGACGACGCATGCGCCAGGCACTCCGCGCCGTCCGGGCCGCCGGTCAGTGGTTCGCCGCGGCCCTGGTGCTGCTCCTCGCCGTCCTGACGACGGCGACGCCGGCGCCGTCCGCGCCCGCCGGTCCCACCTCCCCCTCCGCGCTCGCCTCGCCCACCGCGCCCACCGCGCACTCCGCGTCTCCCCGCGCGGACGACTCCTGTGCCTTCGACTGCGCGGTCCACGTCCTGGTCCGGCAGGGACATCCCGGCGAGCGCCCCACACTCCCGGAACACCACGCCACCGACCCCCGCGACCCGGCGCTCCTCCCCGCCCAGGGGACGTACGCCCCCGCCCCGTCGGCGTACCAGGCCGCTTCTCCCGGCCGGTCGGCCCACGACCGGGACCGGGCGCCTCCGGCATCCACCGGCATCTGAGCAACCCCCTTCCTTCCTCTTTCCGTCGCGGCCGCGCAACGGCTGCCGCGGCCTGCCTGCCGGAGGCTTGTCTTGAAACGCCACAACCGCTCGCGGCGCACGCGCTCGTTGCGCACCCGTGCGCTGCTCGCCCTCGCGGTGATCGCAGGATCCCTGGCCATCGCGCTGACCGTGCCGGTCCGTCTCGGACTCGATCTGCGCGGGGGCAGCCAGATCGTGCTGGAGACCCGTTCCACGCCCGCCGCCGACGCCGGTCGCGAGGCCACCGACCGCACCGTGGAGGTACTGCGCGGCCGTATCGACGCGCTCGGCGTCGCCGAACCCACCCTCGTCCGCTCGGGCGACCACCGCATCCTCGTCGAGCTCCCCGGCGTCCAGGACCCGAAGAAGGCCACCGACGTCCTGGGCCGCACCGCGCAACTCACCGTTCACGAAGTCCTCGGCCAGGCCGAGGACACGGAGGACGCCGAGACCACCGCGGCCCCGGCCGATCCCGCCGACGCACGTGTGCTGCCCGACGAGACCGGACAGCCCCTGCGACTGAAGGCCGCCGAGCTGACCGGTCAGGACGTCAAGAGCGCCGACGCCCGCATCGACCAGCAGACCGGCGCCGGATGGCACGTCACCATCGACTTCACCGACACCGGCCGCGACCGCTGGACCGGGATCACGGCCGACGCCGCCTGCCACCCGGCGGGCGACCCTCAGCGCCGGGTCGCCATCGTCCTCGACGGCAAGATCATCTCGTCGCCGCAGGTCGCGTCCGCCGTGACCTGCGGGGCCGGCATCGCCGGCGGCACCACGCAGATCACCGGCTCCTTCGACGCCGCCGAGGCCCGCGAACTGGCCCTGCTCATCTCCGGCGGCGCCCTCCCCGTACCGGTCGAGGTCATCGAACAGCGCACCATCGGCGCCACCCTCGGCGACGCCGCCATCACCGCGGCCGCCTGGGCCGCCGTCATCGGCACATCGCTGACCGCGCTGTTCGTCATCGCCGTCTACCGGCTCATGGGCCTGCTCGCGACGCTCGCCCTGACCTGCTACGGACTGATCTCGTACGCCGCCCTGGCCGCGCTCGGAGCGACGCTGACCCTGCCCGGTCTCGCCGGGTTCGTCCTCGCCATCGGCATGGCCGTCGACGCCAACATCCTGGTCTTCGAACGCGCCCGCGAAGAACACGCCCACCGCAACCGCCCCAGTACCCGCTCGGCGCTGGCCGCCGGGTTCCGCGGCGCGTTGAGCGCCATCGCCGACTCCAACATCACCACGCTGATCGCCGCCGGCCTGCTGTTCGCCTTCGCCTCCGGCCCGGTGCGCGGCTTCGGCGTCACCCTCGGCATCGGCGTCCTCGCCTCCATGGTCAGCGCCCTGCTGATCTCCCGCGTGCTCGCCGAGTACGCCGCGAGCCGCGCCGCCGTCCACCGCCGCCCCCGTATCACCGGCATCGCGCACACCGGCTGGGTCCGTGACCGTCTACTGCGCCGTGGTCCGCACCTGATGCGGCATCCGCGCCGCTGGCTGGCGGCCTCCGCCGCCCTTCTCGTCGTGACGGCCTCGGGCATCCTGGTGCGCGGCCTCGACTTCGGCATCGAGTTCACCGGCGGCCGCCTCGTCGAGTACACCACCAGCGCCCCCGTGGACCCGGACCGGGCCCGCGCCGCCCTCGACGACGCCGGATTCCCACGCGCACTCGTCCAGTCCTCCGGTGACGGCCGGCTCACGGTCCGCGCCGAGGACCTGACGGACACCGACACGGCCGCCGTGACCGACACCGTCGCCGGGCTCGGTGGCGACGCGGAGAAGGTCCGCGACGAACTGATCGGCCCCACCCTGGGGGAAGAGCTGCGCAGCAACGCCCTCATCGCCCTCAGCCTCGCTCTCGGCGCCCAACTCGCCTATCTGGCGTTCCGTTTCCGCTGGAGGTTCGCCACCGCGGCCGTCGGCGCGCTCGCCCATGACGTGCTGATCCTCGCCGGAGTGTTCGCCTGGCTCGGCAAACCCATCGACGGCGTCTTCCTGGCCGCCCTGCTCACCGTCATCGGCTACTCGGTCAACGACTCCGTCGTCCTCTTCGACCGCGTACGCGAACTCCTCGCCCGCGACCGCACCGCACCCCTGGCCCGCCTGACCAACCGGGCGATCCTGCAGACCCTGCCCCGTACGGTCAACACGGGGACGGGCGCGGCCCTCATCCTCACCGCCCTCGCCGTCCTCGCCGACGACGCCCTGACCGACTTCGCCCTCGCCCTGCTCATCGGCCTGGCCGTCGGCACGTACTCGTCCGTCTTCACCGCCGCCCCCTTGGCCGTGGCACTGCACCCCCGCACCCCGACGAACCGCGTGCGACGGCCACGGGGAGGACACGGATTCTCGGCAAACGGCCGTCTTGTGGGGGAGGATGGCCGCCATGACGATGTGAAGAGCACCCGACGACAGGTATCGGTGGCGCAAGGTCGGAACCTGGGAGACGGTCCAGGACGGTGAGCGACGGATCTGCGCGACGTGCGGAACACCCGTTCGCTCGTACCAGTACCGCCACTATCCGCCCGAGTCCCCCATGTTCGAGCGCTGCGTAGGACTGGCCTGGTGCCTCGGCTGCCGGATCTACACGGGGGCGATGGTGCACGTCCCGAGAAAGCGGGTCCTGGTCGACGCCTTGGCGTCACTGCCTCGCGATCAGCGGGAGCGCCTCGGACGAAGCGAGGTCGAACTGATCGAGTTCCTGGCGAGGCAACGTAGCTGACGAGGCGCTCGCCCACCCCGAGAAGCGGCGAGCACGGCCGCTTCGCAGAACCTGGCGTCCGGGCTCAGACCGCGGCGGCGGCGGCGTTCACGCCCCGCACCGAAGGGGCGGTGCCGCCGATGAAGGTGGTGATCTTGGGCAGACGGTGGGGAGTGATCTTTCCCATCGGTCCTGAGGGGGGCTTGGCAATGACCGTACCCGCGCGTCGAACACTGCCCGGGCGTCAGACTCTGCGCACGCGCATTCTGCCCGGCCCTCGGACACCGCGCACACGGCCTCTGCCCCGACGCCGAACATCGGCTGCGCACCGCCGACATCGGTTCGACCTTCGCTCGACGGCCCTGTTCTTCGTCATCCTGGCCGTGCTGATCGGCGTTCTCGGCTGGGTGGCCCGCATGGTGGCAGGCGCCGTCGAGAGGCGTCCCGGCTGGGTGGTGGTACTGGTCGTCATAGGCGTCGCCGCCCTCGTGGGCCTGCGCCGCCGCCTGCACGTGGCGAGGGCGGCGCGCCGGGCCGCGGCGGCGCTCGACGAGGCGGCGAGGGAGGCGGCCGAGGAACTGGACACCGACCTGATCCCCCGACAGTGCCCCGCCGTCGAGGTCGACCCCGGCTACGAGTCCCTGACTCCGCAGGAGTTCGAGGAGGCGATCGCCGCCCTCTGCGAGCGCGACGGTTGCTCGGACGTCGAAGTCGTGGGCGGGGCGGGGGACTTGGGCGCCGACGTCATGGCGGTGACGCCGGACGGGCGCCGGGTCGTCATCCAGTGCAAGCACTACGGCGAATCGAACCGCGTCGGCTCCCAGGACCTCCAGCGCTTCGGCGGCACGTGCTTCACGGTCCACGACGCCGATGTGGCCGTACTGGTCACCACCAGCGACTTCACGGCGCCGGCGGCGGAGTACGCCGAACAGTGCGGGATCGTGTGCGTGGACGGGGAGAATCTCAGGAGCTGGACGGACGGCACCGGACCATGCCCTTGGGAGACGGTCCCGGGGAGCAGGGCGGGCGGGTAGCGGGGCGGGGGAGTGCCGAGCCATGCGGGCCGGTGCGCGCGGCGCGCCCGGTACACCCTGCGCCGCTCCGGCTCGGCCTCGGCTTGTCCGGTCAGGCGCAGCGGGTAGCCCTGGGCGACTGGTTCGTGCGGGTGGAGGGTGTCGGCAGCGGCCTCTGTTTCCGGCCGCTCAGCCGGCGCCACCACGGTTGTGGGTCGTCCGGCTCCATCGGCGCGCCCGGCAGTGCCGAAAAAACACCGGCCCGCTCGTGCCAGCCGCGGAACACGCCTTGGAACATCTGGTGGGGTTCGTGCGGCAGGGGGCCTCGATAAGTGGCCACTGTGCTCTCCCTCGCTTGCTCCGTTACCGTTAACGTGAACGCTAACGGGATCGTCGCTCACAGAACGGATTCCGTCAACGCCCACCGCCGACGGCGCACGATCCGCCGTGGGCGGGCCGACGCTGCCTCGCCCTGGCGGGAGGAACGGTCGGGCGGTGCCGGACCAGCGGGTCCGTGAACCTGATTGACTGGGACACCGGGTGGCACAGGAGCAGAAGTGAGTGGGCAGCGTGGCCGGACAGCGGGAAACGGAAGACCAGCGGGCGCCGGGTGCGCGCACCGTCAAGCGCGTCACGCTCCGTGACGTCGCTCGGGCGGCGGGCGTGTCCCACCAGACCGTCTCCCGGGCGATCAACGGCAAGGGCGAGATCGACCCGGGCACCCAGCAGCGCGTGCTCGATGTCGCCAGGCAGTTGCGGTACCGGCCCAGCCGGTTCGGCCGGGGACTGGTCCGCCCGGACGTCGTATCCGTCGGGCTCATCGTCCCCGACGTGGTCAACCCCTTCTTCCCGGAGTTCGTGGCGGGAGTCATCGCCGCCGCGGACGAACGTGACTGGCAGGTGCTCGTGGCCAGTGCCGAGAACGACCGGTCCCGGGAACTGGCGCTGGTCCGCTCACTCGGCCGGCAGGTCGACGCTCTGGTCGGCTACATCAGCCACCCCGACGCACAGCTCGAACCGTACGTGGGCTCCGTCCCGCTGGTTCTGGTCGATCGTGGACTGGACTCGTCGCAGCACGCGTTGGTCCACGTCGACACCGCTGCCGGAATCCGGGCCGGTATGCGGCACCTCGTCGACCGGGGCCATCGCCGGATCGGCATGATCGACTGCGAGTGCGTGAACGCCCCGATGCTCCGCCGCCGCACCTTCCTCGACGTCGTCGGCGAACATGGTCTGCCCGTCGACGGGGACTGGATCGTCATGGGTGAGCAGTCCCCGGACGGGGGCGCCGCCGCGTTCGAGGCGCTGCACGCCGCACGCCCGGACCTCACCGCCGTGGTCGCCTTCAACGACCTGGTCGCGATCGGCGCGCTCCGGGCCGCCCGCCGACTCGGCGTCCAAGTACCGGACGACTGCGCCCTGGTCGGCTACGACGGGCTCAGTGTCGTCGATCTGGTCGACCCGCCCCTGACCACCCTTCACCTCGACAAGCGACGCCTGGGCGAACTGGCGATCCACCAGGTCGACCGACTCCTCGCAGGCGAACAGCCGCCCCCCATCGTCCTGACGCCGAGCCTGCGTGTGCGCGGCACGACGTGACCCTGCGGTGAGAGCCCCCTCAAGGCCGGAGGGATGCCCGGCGGCAGGCCCGGGCAGCGCCGTCTCCAGTTCTGCCCCGCGACGCGGACTCCCCACCGATCACTGAGAGGGCCCCGGACGACGATCCGGTCGAGTGCCGCTCCAGATTGACGGATTCGCCCTCACCACCGCCGGGCAGTGACCCCCAGAATGTCATGAGCACGACTACCTTCCCCCACAAGGAGGTCGAACATGCACATCCGTACGCTGACCGGCGGCTTCGCCGCCGCCGTGGTGGTGTCCCTGTCCCTCACGGGCGGCCAGGCCGCGGCCGCTCCCCCCGCCGTGGCGGACGCCACCGCCGCCCGCGTCCTCACCTACGACGCCAGCGGCTCCGCGGAGTTCAGGAGCGCGGTGGACCGGGGCGCGGCGATCTGGAACGAGAGCGTCGACGCCGTCGAACTGCGGCCGGCCGCCACCGGGCAACGCGCGAACATCCGGGTCGTCGCGGACAACGGCTGGCCGCGCGCCCTCACCACCTCCCTCGGCAACGGAACCGTCTACATGGGACGCCAGGCCGTCGACCAGGGCTACAACACCATTCGCATCTCCGCCCATGAACTGGGCCACATCCTGGGACTCCCCGACCGCAAGCCCGGACCGTGCTCCAGCCTGATGTCCGGGTCCAGCGCGGGCACCGCCTGCACGAACCCGTACCCGAACGCCGCGGAGAAGGCTGAGGTCGAGGGCAACTTCGGCGGCGCGCTCGTGGGACCGGCCCCGACCGTGCGGGCGGGGGTCATCGTGGACTGACGCTTGCCCCGCCACTCGGGAGGAGCGCCGGTGGTCCGCTGCCCACGCACACGGTGACCGCGAGCGCCAACGGACCCCAGTCGTACGCCCGCCGGAGGCCATACGGCGGGCGTGCGGCCCGGCGTACCTCCTCACGGCGAGACATCGCCCCGTAGCGGTCCCACGCGGCGGTCGACGCGCGCTCGGCCGCGTCCGGTGCCAGGGTGAGTCCCAAGGACTTGAGAAAGGGACTTGCCGTGATCACCACTGACCTCACTCCGGGCTCCCCCTGCTGGCTGGATCTCGGTGCCCCCGACGTCCGGGCCACCGCGGCCTTCTACGGGGCGGTGCTCGGCTGGGAGTACGAGCCCATGGGGGAGGTCGAGGGCGAGGACATGGAGGGCGGCATGTTCCGGAAGGACGGCAAGGTCGTCGCCGGACTCGGCAAGCTGACCGAGGAGGGCGCCCGTTCCGCCTGGATGATCTACTACACCGTGACCGACGCGGACGCCACGACCCGCACGGTCGAGGAGGCCGGCGGCACGGTGCGGGTGGCGCCGAGGGACCTCGGCGACTGGGGCCGGATGGCCCAGTACAACGACCCCCTGGGCGGTCAGTTCGCGGTGTGGCAGCCGGGGAAGAACGCGGGCTTCGAACTCGCCGACGAGCCAGGCTCGCTGTCGTGGACCGAGCTGTACACGAGCGACGCCGCGGCCGCCAAGGAGTTCTACGGCAAGGTCTTCGACTGGCGGTTCGGCGAGATGGAGATGCCGGGCGGCGGAGGCACGTACACCCTCATCACGCCCGCCGGGCTCCCCGAGGAACGCATGCAGGGCGGCCTCATGCAGCTCGGCAAGGGGGATCTGACGCTGACGGACGGGCGGCCGTACTGGCACCCGGTGTTCGCCGTCGCCGACTGCGACGCGGCGGTCGCCGCGGTCACCGCGAACGGCGGCAGCGTGCAGATGGGACCGGAGGACGCGCCGGGCGTGGGCCGTCTGGCCGTCTGCCTCGACCCCTCGAACGCGGACTTCGTGGTGCTCACCCCGGCCCCGAACTGATCGCGCGGGGCGGGCCGACTCGGCTCACCCCACGGCCCTCGCCCGGTCCAGCGGGGGCAGGTGCCGGACGGTGCGGCTCCAGGTGGCTCCCAGGGCCACGAGTCCCATGACGGACGCGATCGACAGCAGGGCGGCCCTCACACCCCAGTGATCCAGGACCAGTCCCGAGGCGAGCGGCCCGACCGGGGCCGCCGCACCGCCGATGAGCGCGAGGCTGCTGAGCACCCTGCCCTGCAAGTGATCCGGTGTGATGGTCATCTGATAGGTGTACAGAATCGCGTTGGCCGCCGGAGCCAGGAAGAACGCGGCGGCCAGCAGGGGGCCGATGGTCCACGCGGTCGGCCGGAGGGCCATCGCGGGGATCGCCGCGGCGGCGACCCAGAACATCGCCAGCACGACGGACGTGGGGCTGCGTCGTTGCAGCCGGGGAGCGGCCAGCGCGCCCAGCAGCCCTCCGGCGCCGGAGATCGCCATCATCAGGCCGATGTCGGCCGGCGTGGCGCCGCTCCGCCGGGCGGCGACGATCGCGGTGAAGGTCAGCGCGGAGAACACGAGTCCGAAGCCCGCGGCCGTCACCAGCAGGACGCGCAGGAACCGTTGCCGCCACGTCCAGCGCAGACCCTCGGCGATGTCGCGCAGGAGGGAGCGCGGGCGGCCCGGGGCTGAGGGGGCGGTACGGGCGGTGGGGGTGGTGGCGGTCGCGGCCGGGGACTTCGGGGACTTCACGGCGAGGACCGCGGCGAAGGACAGCAGGTGGGCCAGGAGCTCACCGGCGAGGGGAACCGTCCGCCCCAGGTTGAACAGCAGGCCGCCCAGCGGGGGTCCGACGATCGTGGCTCCGTACTGACGTGCCTCGTTGTGCGCCAGGGCCTGGGGCAGGTGCTCGGCGGGGACCACACGCCGTAGCAGTGCTGTCTCAGCGGGCTCGAAGAACACCCCGCAGACACCGCTGACCACCGCCACGCCCAGGAGCATCCGCCAGTCGAGGAAGCCGAGCAGTGAACCGGTGACCGTGCCGGCGACGAGCACGGCCCGCACCAGATCGCAGACGAGCATCGTGCGCCGCCGGTCCCACCGGTCGACCAGAGCGCCCGCGGGCAGGCGCAGCGCGATACCGGCGGCCATGGCCGTGGAACCGATCAGACCGGCCTGCACGGCCGAGCCGGTCAGTTGGAGCGCCAGCAGGGGATAGGCGACGGAGGCGACCTGGGCGCCCAGCGTCGAGGACAGGGCGGCGCTCCAGAGCAGGACGAAGTCGCGGTTGCGGCGCAGGGGCTGACTCACGAGGCAGATTATGTACAGAATATAAAGAACGTACAACTCCGTTTGATGATTCAAGGGGCCCGGGGGCATGGAACTCGGGCGCGTGGAGGAGAGCGTGGAGGAGGCGTGGAGGAGGGCACTGAGGAGGGCAGGAGGAGGCGTGTCGCAGGCCCGCTAATTGGGGGCTGGGCCCCCATGTGTCATCCCCCGCTCCCGCCCAGGATGGCTCACGGGCTGGACCAGCCCAGGTTCATCAGGGGGGAACAGGAGGAGCATTGAAGATCTCCATGCGCAACGCGATGCAGGCCGGTGTCACGGCCCTGGCACTCGGCGCGGCCACGGTGCTGTCGGCGGGGCAGGCCCACGCCGCGACCGGCGTACGGGTGGACTCGGTCCGCATCCATGTCAACGCCGTGGCCGGAAAGGCGAACGACCTCTCCGTCACCCGCTCGGGCAGCACCGTGACCATCAGCGACGGCGGCGACGCCGTCACCGCGGGATCCGGTTGCACCCAGGTCGACCGCGACACCGTCACCTGCCCGTACGGCAACCGCACCCTCACGCTCGACATGGGCGACCTCGGCGACATCGTCCTCGTGACCGGCAGCATCCCCGCCGACATCAGCGGGGGCTCGGGCGACGACATCATCACGATCGACTACAGGGCCACCGCGAGGACCTTCCTCAACGGTCAGGCCGGACACGACACCGTCTTCGGCGGGGCCGGGGTCGACAACATCACCGGTGGCGCCGGGGACGACGTCATGTTCGGCAGGGACGGCGACGACCGCCTGGACGCCGGTGACTTCTCGGCCGGCAACGACCGCTCCTTCGGGGACTTTGGCACCGACACCTGCACGGGGGACGCCAACGACCTGAAGGACAGCTGCGAACGCTGACGACCACGGGCCGTCACGCGGTCGGGGTACGAGGGGCCAAGGGCCGGCCGGCGACGGGTGTCGCTCTTCGCCGCCGGCCCGCGTCGACGCTCTCGAGGTCAAGGACGCGGAGCGGGCTCCTCGCCGCCCTGGTCGAGTCGGAAGGGCGGATACACATCCGTGAGCAGGGCGACGTAGGCGGCCACCCGCAGCACCCAGCGGTTCAGCCCTATCACCAGGTCGAAGAGGCCGCGCGGATACCGGTCCGTCGCGGCCAGGGCGATGCCGGCGAACAGCACCAGCAGACCGATGAGCCCTCCCGAGAACCACGCCATGTGTACGCCGCCCAGCAGGAACCCCAGCACCAGATACTGCGGGATCGCCAGCAGCCACCACTTCACCAGGACCAGACCACGGGAGAGCTGTTCCGGGTACGCCACGTCCCAGTGGGTCGGATAGTCGGGGACGTCGGCGAGGGTGAACGGCGGGTAGCGGTCCGTGCCCAGGCCGCCGTACGCGTAGTAGGCCACTCGCCAACTCCAGCGCAGGACACCGACGTTGAAGTCGAACAACGACCGAGGGTAGCGGCCGGTGAACAGGATCGCGAAGAATGCGATGACACCGACCACCGTGAACGCCACCCAGAGGAACGCCAGGACGACGTAGTGGGGGAACGCCAACAGCCACTTCACCAGCCACAGCCACCGCGAGAGCGGGGTGTCGAGCCGCGCGCTCAGTCGGGCGGGGTGAGGGGACGCGATGAACTCCGTGCTCATGTGGACCGATCCCTTCGTCGTTCGGCGACGGTCACTTCCGGGAGTCCCGGCGGTGGGGAGATCAGATGCCCTGTCCGGGGCCTCCACTCCAGCTTCCGGTCACGGGCCGACACGCGCACATGGGCTGAGAGGGCAGGGCGGCCGAGCAGCGGGTACGTCCGCCTCAGCCGAGGGTGAGCACCTCGGTCACCGGGCGGCGCGGGGTCGCCGGGCGCGAGGGGCCGTAGCCGAGCCGGATGACCATCTGCACGAAACCCGTCGCACGGGCGTTGTGCATGGACGGAGCCGCCGCAGCGTCCTCCGCTGTCACGGTCTGCTCGGGGGAGAGGCCGGGTCGCGGACCACCGGTCGACGTGCCCGTCTCCCTGTCCGCTCCGCAGCAGCAGCCTGCTCCCGATCCCCTGCACGCGAGTGGCCGCCGTCGCGCGGCGCGCCGATGCTGGAGACGGTGATGGTGGCGGCTGACCGCACTCGCCGAGGAGGTCCCGCGCCGTGCTCGCCGACCACCTCCTCGGCCCGTCCGCCGCCGACCCGCGTGAGCGCACGGAGTGGGCGACCGCCTCCGGGCGCCCCGCACCGAGATGAGGAGGACCGTGATGGCCCATACCGTGGAATGGAAAGTCCGTCTCCAACTCTTCGAGGAGGAGGGGACGACGAAGGCGCGCGTGCTGCTCGACACCGGGACCACGGAGCTCGTCGGACAGGGCGTGGCCCACCGCAGCCCCGATGACATGGACGTGCCGGAGATCGGTGACGAGCTCGCCGCGGGCAGGGCCCTGCACGACCTTGGCCGGCAGTTGGTGCGCTTCGCCGCCCAGGACATCGAGAGCGTGGGCGCGGCCGGGACCGGGCGCGGCGACCTTCCGGAGACCGGCTGGCCGCTGCCCGACCAACCGCCGACAGGGTGACGACGGCCGTGCCCGTCCGCACGGCGGGGCCGCCCGCCCCGCCGAGGGCATGGGCGGGCCGGGCCGAACACACCGGCATACGACGAAACGGCGGCCATCATGCGAGCTCAACTCGGTGACCAACTCGTGGTCGAGAGCACCACCACCGGCACCACCCGGCGCGACGGCGAGATCGTGGGACTCCACCACGAGGACGGGACGCCCCCCTACGACGTGCGGTGGTCGGACACGGACGAGGTGACCCTCGTCTTCCCCGGCCCGGACGCACACGTCCACCACATCGAACACCGGCCCGGCGGCGGACGAGAGCCGTCCCGGTCGCCCGCGCCGCCCGTGCACGAGCCGCGCACGGGCACGGGCGCTCCCGAGACCCCGTCGGGCATGCCGCCCAACCCGGGTGACATCGGCCGTCGTGTCGCGGCCGAACGGCTCCGCATGGGGCTGACCCGCGAAGAGGCGGCCCGCCGTGCCGGAATGGCACCGGAGTACCTGGCCTACCTGGAGGAACAGCCGGCCGACCCGACCAAGGCCAGCCTCATCGGCCTGGCCGACGCCCTGGACACGACCGTCGCGGCCCTGCGCGGCGCCGGCGTCGACGCGCCGCCCGGCCAGGGCCAGGCGCTCCCGCACCCCCGGCTGGTCACCCTCGACCCCGACGAGTGCCGCGCCCTGCTGTCCACCCACGGTGTGGGTCGGGTGGCGGTCTCGTCGGCCGGGGGCCCGGCGGTGGTCCCGGTGAACTACGAGGTCGTCGGCGACACGATCGCGTTCCGTACCGCGCCGGAGTCGGTCCCGGCGGCGGCCGTCGGGTCGGAGGTGGCCTTCGAGGTCGACCATGTGGACGAGGCGATGAGCCGGGGCTGGAGCGTCCTCGCCGTCGGAACCGCGCGGGTGGTCACCGACCCCGACGAGGTGCGTCGGCTGGTGGAGGGGGCCCACTCCACGCCCTGGGCCGGAGGCGTCCGCGAGATGTGGGTGGCGATCCGCCCCACCCGCGTCACGGGGCGCCGCATCGTCCCGGCGGAGCAGTGAGCCGAGGCCGCCGACGGTTCCCCGAGCCCCGTTGAACCGCCGCGAATCGGTGCCCGGGGGACGCCCGGCCGCTACGGGCGGCCCCCGGCCCCCATGCCGACGCCCGCCCTGGGCCGGGCCCGGCCCTCGCGCGTGCGCCGGCCCAGGGGCCGAGCCCGGCCGCTCCGCTCCTGCCTCCGTTCCACGGTTCACGACGGCGGGACCACTGTCACGAGGGTGGTTTTCCCTCGCTCTGCGCGGCCTGGAGGTCGGCCAGCAGTTCGGCCTGCCCGGCGAGCACCCCGGAGAGGATGGTCCGTGCCACCCGCAGCAGTTCGGCGACGTCGGGGCTGGTCAGCGAGTAGTACACCGTCGAGCCCTCCTTGCGGTTCTTGACCAGGTTGGCGCGGCGCAGTACCGCGAGCTGCTGGGACAGATGGGCGGGCTCGATGCCCACCTCGGGCAGCATCTCCGCGACCGCGTGCTCACGCTCGCTCAGCAGTTCCAGGACCCGGATGCGGGCCGGGTGGCCCAGCGTCTTGAAGAACTCGGCCTTCAGTTGGTATAGCGGCGTACTCATCGTGCCGTCGCCTCCTCGACGCGTCCGCACGGTCTCACCGGCAGGGGCCCGGCGGGTCGCATCCACTCACTCGTCAGGAACATGCGGTCCATCCTCGCCTGCCGCGCCGACCACGCCGAAACCGCGGGGAAGAAACAGAGCAGCCGGACGCGGCGCCGCAGCCGCCGAGTCAGTCGCCCGTACCGCGTTCACAGGGGCAGGGTGATCCATATGCTCTTGCCGTTCCCGTCGGTGTCCGGGTCGATGACGGCGGTGCCGCCCAGACCGAGCGTCAGTTCCATGACGGTGGCCAGCCCTCCGGTGTTGTTGCCGGCGAGAGCGCCGTACAACGGGGGCTGGTACGGGTGGCGGTCGTGGACGGCGAGGGCCAGCCGGTCCCGGTCCGTCGCGTAGATCACGGTCAGCTGCGGTGACAGCAGGGCCGCGTGCCGGACGCTGTTGGCCACCAGCTCGGCGAGGATCAGCAGGGCCGGGTCCACAGTGGGGTGGCGCAACCCGATCCCCCATTCGGTCAGGGCCTGCTCGGCGGTCTCCCGGGCCAGGCGGACGGCGGCCGGCATGGCCGGCAGGGTGAGCACATGCCGGTGCGGCAGCGCGTCCAGTCGTGTGGTCATCCCCGTACCGTCCGTCCCCGGCCCGTGTCCGCGGGCAGGATCCCGGCCGTCTCCAGATGGTGGCGGGCCGCCCGGATCGCCTCCGGGGTGGAGGCGTACTCCCGGCCGTCGTGCCGCAGCGGCTCCAGCGCGCCGACGGAGTCCAGGACCCGGCGCTGACCGGGCCGTATCCCGGAGGCCAGGACGAGAATGCCGCGCCGCGTCAGCCTCTCCACCGCGTCCTTCAGCACGAGGGCACCCGTGGCATCCATCGTGGACACGCGGGACATGCGCAGGATGACGACCCGTACGTCGGCCACCTCGGTCAGCTCCAGCAGGAAGCGGTGCGCGGCGGCGAAGAACAGCGGCCCGTCGATGCGGTACGCCACGATGTGCTCGGCGAGCAGGGCGTGCTCCTCGGCGCTGTGGTCGCCCCGGTCGAGCGGCACCCGGTCCAGACGGGCCTGCTGGGCGACGGCACGCAGGGCGAGCGCTCCCGCCACCGCCAGACCGATGATCACCGCGTACACGAGGTCCAGGGCGAGGGTCGCGACCGCGGTGAGGACGAGGATCAACGCGTCCGAGCGGGTCGCGCGGGCCATCGCCCGCAGCGAACCGACCTCGACCATCCGGACCGCCGTCGCCAGCAGCACCCCGGCCAGGGCCGCGAGCGGGATCCTCGCCACCAGGGGCGCCGCCGCGAAGACGATCACGGCGAGGATCGCGGCATGGGTCAGGGCCGCCAGCCGGGAACCGGCGCCCGTACGGACGTTGACGGCGGTCCGCGCGATCGCTCCGGTCGCGGGCACCCCGCCGAACAGCGGGGCCGCGAGATTGGCCAGCCCCTGGCCGAACAGCTCACGGTCGGGGTCGTGCCGTCGCCCCACCGTCATGCCGTCCGCCACCGAGGCCGACAACAGGGACTCCAGAGCCGCGAGCGCCGCCACGGCCACGGCCGGGGCGAGCAGAGAGCCGAGCGCGCCCGGATCGAGGAAGCCGAGCGAGGGCGCGGGCAGTCCGGACGGGAGATCACCGATGGGCGCCGCGTCGAGGTCCGCGATCTGGGCGACGACGGTGGCCGCGACGACGGCGACGAGGGAGAACGGGACGGTCGGCCACAGGCGGGCGCCCGCCAGCATGATGACGGCGACGGACACCGCGAGGCCGACCGCGATCCAGTTCGGGTTCCCCGCGAACTCCGCTACGGCCCGCCACGCCACCACCAGCACCCGGTCGCCGTCGGGCGCGGGCACACCGAGCGCCTGGGGCACCTGCTGGAGCCCGATGACACAGGCGATGCCGAGAGTGAAGCCCTCCACCACGGGCGCCGGTACGTACCGCATGCAGGTTCCGGCCCGCAGCGCGGCCAGGGCCATGAGCATCACGCCGGCCATCAGCCCGACGGTGAGCACACCCGTCGTCCCGTACTCGCCGACGATCGGCACCAGCACCACGGTCATCGCACCGGTCGGCCCGGACACCTGGAGGTCGGAACCGCCGAACAGGGCGGCGAGCGCACCGGCCACGACGGCGGTCGCCAGTCCCGCCTCGGCCCCGAGACCCGAGGAGACACCGAAGCCGAGCGCGAGCGGCAGGGCCACGATCGCCACGGTGAGCCCCGCGAGCAGATCCCGTCTCGGAGAGCGCCCCATGGCCGCCAGGTCGGCGCGCGAGGGCAGCAGCGCGGTGAGCCGCGCCGCGGCCTGGTACAGCGGAACGGACACGACTCCTCGGCTTCCCTGCGGCGCCCCGACTTCGGAGCGGCCCCATGCGCCGCGCCCGGCGGACCACGGGCACGGCAACACAGCATCTAGTGAATTGCTAAATTTTGCAATTCCGCAGGTGAGGATGGGGGAGGAGAGGGGGGAGCCCCCGGTTCACCCTAGGGCGGCTCCGGCTCCGGCTCCGGCTCCGGCTCCGGCACTGGCGGTAGCTGTGGCAGCTCCGACGCCGGTTCCGGCGGCGGACTCGGCCCGGGTGGCCTGGGCGAGGAGTCGGTGGGCGAGTTCGCGGGCCTCCTCGGCCGTCAGCGCGGCCCAGACACCGGGTTCGTCACCCTGGTCCGGCCCCACGCGCAGGGTCACCCGGGTGATCGGCCGGGCCGCCGTCAGCGTCAGGCACCTCACCGTGATCCTGCGCCCGCAGGACGTCACCAACGGGGGCTGGTCACCCGGTGAATGCCGCTCCTGCCCTGGAGCCGTCATGGGTCTCACACCTACCTCCGAGCCGCGATGGAAACCCCTCCGCGCGGGCTTCGCCCTGAAGGTCGCGATACCGGTCGGGGTATCCGGAACAGCGCCCTGCGGACGGGTCTTGTTCCCGCGCGGGGCCGTGAGTTCGGCCGCCGCCGCGCCTCTCGTGCGGACGGGCCGTCGCGCTCCGGACCTGTACGAGGGCCACGAGTCCGTCAGGAGGCGAACAACACGTCCGCGTCCAGCGCCTGCCGGGCCGTTCGGCGCGGTGAAGGCGGACCTTCCTCTCACCGCGCGTCGCCGCCGTCCGTCCCCGACAGCGCGGCCCGCCCGGCCTCGAGACGGGCGACCGGCACGCGGAAGGGGGAGCACGAGACGTAGTCGAGGCCGGCGGCGTGGAAGAAGTGCACGGACTCCGGGTCGCCGCCGTGCTCGCCGCAGACGCCGATCTTCAGGTCCGGGCGCACCGCGCGGCCCTCCGCCACGGCGATCTCGACCAGCCGGCCCACGCCCTCACGGTCGATCGTCTCGAACGGGGACACCGTGAAGATGCCCTTGTCGAGATAGGCGGAGAAGAACGCCGCCTCGACGTCGTCACGGGAGAAGCCCCAGGTGGTCTGGGTCAGATCGTTGGTGCCGAAGGAGAAGAACCGTGCCTCCTCGGCGATCCTGCCCGCGGTGAGCGCGGCCCTCGGCAGCTCGATCATGGTGCCGACCGGGCATGAGAGGGCGACCCCCGACCGGTCGGCGACCTCCGCCAGGACCCGCTCCACCTCGTCACGGACGATCCGCAGCTCCTCGACGGTGTCGACGAGCGGCACCATGATCTCCGCCCGCGGGTACCCGCCCGCCCGCTTCCGCTCCACGACCGCCTCGGCGATCGCCCGCACCTGCATGGCGACCAGCCCCGGCGCGACCAGACCCAGGCGTACGCCGCGCAGGCCGAGCATGGGGTTCTCCTCGTGCATGCGGTTCACCGCGTCCAGCAGCTCCGCGTCGTGCGCGCTGGGCGGGCTGCCCTGCGCCTCGGCGGCCGCCAGACGGACGGCCAGTTCCGTGCGGTCGGGCAGGAACTCGTGGAGCGGCGGGTCGAGGAGCCGGATGGTCACGGGCAGCCCGTCCATCGCCTCCAGGATGCCGACGAAGTCCTGCCGTTGCAGGGGGAGCAGCGCGTCCAGCGCCTGCCCGCGCGCGGCGTCGGTCCCGGCGAGGATCATCGCCTCCACCAGCTGTCTGCGGTCGCCGAGGAACATGTGCTCGGTACGGCACAGCCCGATGCCCTCGGCGCCGAACCGCCGGGCCCGCGCGGCGTCCTCGGGCGTGTCGGCGTTCGCCCGCACCCCCAGCCGCCGTACGCCGTCCGCCTGCCGCATGGCCCGCGCCACGGCGGCCACCAGCCCCGTCGGCTCCTCGTCCTGCCCGCCGGTCTCGAAGTACCGCATCACCGCGGAGTCGACCAGCGGAGCCGCCCCCGGATACACGGCGCCCTCGGAGCCGTCGACGGAGATGACGGTGCCCTCCTCGACGGTGGTGCCGCCCACGGTGAAGCGGCGCCCGCGCGGGTCCACCGCGATCTCCTCCGCGCCGCACACACAGACCTTGCCCATGCCGCGCGCGACCACGGCCGCGTGGCTGGTCTTGCCGCCGCGGCTGGTCAGCACGGCCTGGGCGGCGACCATGCCCGGCAGGTCGTCGGGGGTCGTCTCCTGCCGTACGAGGACGACCTTCTCCCCGGCGGCGGCCCGCCGTACCGCCTCGGCGGAGTCGAACACGGCCGCCCCCACGGCGGCGCCGGGCGAGGCCGGGATGCCGCGTGCGAGGGCCTCACCGACGGCCGAGGTGTCGAAGCGGGGGAACATCAGCCGTGCCAGCCCGCTCCCGCCGACCCGCGTCAGCGCCTCGTCCTCGCTGATCAGCCCCTCCTCGACCAGCTGACCCGCGATGGCGAACGCCGCCTCCGCCGTCCGTTTGCCCACCCGGGTCTGGAGCATCCACAGCGTGCCGCGCTCGATGGTGAACTCGATGTCGCACAGATCCCGGTAGTGGGTCTCCAGGGTGCGCATGAGGTCCCGCAGCCGGGAGAACGACTCCGGGTCGATACGGCCCAGCTCGTCCAGCGGAACGGTGTTGCGGATACCGGCGACGACGTCCTCGCCCTGCGCGTTGGGCAGGTAGTCGCCGTACAGGCCGGGCCGGCCGGTGGCCGGGTCGCGGGTGAAGGCGACACCGCTGCCGGAGTCGGCGCCGAGGTTGCCGAACACCATGGTCTGCACGGTGACGGCCGTGCCCAGGTCGTCGGGGATGTGCTCGCGGCGGCGGTAGAGCCGGGC
Organism: Streptomyces sp. MA5143a; assembly: GCF_900290235.1. Lineage (GTDB taxonomy): Bacteria > Actinomycetota > Actinomycetes > Streptomycetales > Streptomycetaceae > Streptomyces. The sequence goes on along the minus strand of NZ_OLMK01000034.1, from coordinate 169,564 downwards.
GCGTTCGCCGTTCCAGGACTCGAAGACCGCGAGGACCGCCCGGCGCAGCTGCTCGGCGGGCGACTGCGGGAAGTACTCGCCGGTCCGGTCGCGGATCAGCTCCTTGTACGCCTCGACCAGCTCGGCCAGGTCGGCCGCGTCCAGCCCCAGGTCGTCGGCGGCCCCCCGCCGGTCCTTCAGCCGGGCCATGACGTCCTCGAACAGCGCGCCGTCGACCCCCATGACCGTACTGCCGAACATCTGCACGAGACGGCGGTAGGAGTCCCAGGCGAAGCGCTCGTTCCCGGACACCTTGGCCAGGCCCAGCACGGACTCGTCGTTCAGCCCGACGTCGAGGATCGTCTCCATCATGCCGGGCATGGAGAAACGGGCCCCGGAGCGGACGGACAGCAGCAGCGGATCGCCGGGCTCGCCCAGTCGGCGTCCCGCCGCTCCTTCCAGGGCGGTCAGGTGCTGGGAGATCTCGCGGTCCAGACCGTCCGGCGTCGAGCCGGTGGCCAGGAAGACCCGGCAGGCCTCGGTGGTGACGGTGAAGCCGGGCGGCACCGGCAGGCCCATCCGGGTCATCTCCGCAAGGTTGGCGCCCTTGCCGCCGAGGAGAGAGGCCATCTGCCGGCTGCCCTCGGCGAACTCGTACACGTAACGGACCATGGCGTCGCGCTCCTTTGTCCGGCTTCCGGGGGTGTGCGGCGATGCGGGGGAGTCACATCTCGAAGACGATGCGCGCCGTGACCTGACCGTCGAGTACCTCGGCGATCGAGTCGTTGACCGTCTCCAGCGGGCGGACCTCGTAGATCACCTTCGTGCGTCCGGCGGCGTGGAGCCGGAACACCTCGTCCAGGTCCTGGCGGGTACCCACGATCGAACCGATCACGGACTTGCCGTCGAGGACGGTGTCGAAGATCGGCACCCGGATGGCGCCGCCGGCGGGCGGGGCGACCATGACGAGCCTGCCGCCACGCCTGAGACCGCCGTACAGGGGGCGAAGGCGGCCTCGTCGACGGCCAGCGCGATCGCGGCATGGGCAGCCGGTTGCGCGCCGCCGTGCCGCTTGGGCCCCGTGGTCCCGGTAGGGCCTTCAGGCCCTGGCCCTTCGGCCCCGGATCACGGAGGATCAGCGGTGGACAGTGGCCGTGCGCCCCTCCCGGGGAGTCGGTACATGATCGACGCAAGGCGAGATCGAGGCAGAGCGATCGAGGCAGAGCGATCGAGGCAGAGCGCTCGACGCCCAGCGAACGACACAGCGTGAACGAGGAGCGAATCGATGGCGGACGGCGACCGGCCCGGCCCCGACAACCCGATCCGGGTCTTCCTGCTGGACGACCACGAGGTCGTACGGCGCGGAGTGCACGACCTGCTGAACGACGAGCCGGACATCACCGTGGTCGGCGAGGCAGCCAACGTCGAGCAGGCCCTGGTCCGGATCCCCGCCCTGCGCCCCCACGTCGCGGTGCTGGACGTGCGCCTGCCGGACGGCGACGGGGTGACCGTGTGCCGGGACCTGCGCTCGAACATGCCGGAGCTGGCCTGTCTGATGCTGACCTCGTTCGACGACGAGGAGGCCCTGCTGGACTCGATCATGGCGGGCGCGTCCGGGTATGTGCTGAAGCAGATCCAGGGCTCCGACCTGGTGTCCGCCGTCCGCACGGTCGCCGCCGGCCAGTCGCTGCTCGACCCCAGCGCCACCGCCCGGCTGATGGCGCGGCTGCGGCAGGGTCCGGAGCCGGAGCCCGAGCCGGACGCCCTGCCGGGGCTGACCCGACGGGAGCGGGAGATCCTGGCGCTGATCGGTGAGGGGCTGACCAACCGCCAGATCGGTCAGCGGCTCTACCTAGCGGAGAAGACCGTCAAGAACCACATCTCCCGGCTGCTGGCGAAGCTCGGGGTGGAGCGGCGTGTCCAGGCCGCCGTCATCGCCACCCAGGCCGCGGACCGGCTCAAGCAGGACGGCAGCTGACGTCCGGGGCGAGCCGCGGGGCCGAAGTCTTCACAGCCACGCGTCGACGGCGGCCGCGAGGTCGTCCCGGCCGTTGAAGACGTGCCCGTTCATGCCGGCGGCCCGCGCCGCGCGGACGTTCTCCTCGCGGTCGTCGACGAAGAGGAAGTCGGCGGGTGCGGCCCGCAGGGCGACGACGCAGTGCTGGAAGGCGGCGAGGTCGGGCTTGGCCGCGCCGATCTTCCCGGAGAACGCCAGGTGGTCGAGGTCGTGCAGCCAGCGCTGGGCGGCGAGGAAGGCGTCCGCGTGGTCCGCGGGGATGTTGGACAGCAGGGCGACCCGGGCGCGGTCCCGCAGCTCCCGTACGTAGGTGACCATGCGGTCGTCGACGCGGGACCAGCTGTCGATGTCGGTGAGCCGCAGCTCCTCGATGGTGTCGGCGTCGGCGGGGCGGGACAGCGCGCGCAGTACGTCGGTCCAGAACACGGACGCGGTGTGCCGGCCGGCGTCGTAGGGCGGGCGATGGGTCCAGTAGGCCGTGGTGAAGGCGTCGAGGGAGGTGTCGCAGCGGGCGGCCATCCTCGCCGGCGCGCCGGGGCGCTGGTGGCGGGCGATGACCCCGAAGAGGTCGAAGAGCACGATGCGGCGGCGGTCGGTGGACATAGAAGGTCCCTCGGGGTGTCGGGGCGTTCGGGTCAGTGCCGGTGGGGCAGGGCGCGGGCGAGCGAGTCCAGTGCGGCCAGGCGGTCGGGGCCCGCTGGGGCGAGCACGACGCTGGTCGCGCCCGCGGCGTGGCGGGCGTCGATCGCCTCGCGGGCCTGGTCGGGGGTGCCCGCGACGCTCAACGCGCGGACCCAGTCGGCGGGCATCGTCCGGGCGAAGTGCCGGGCGTCGGGGCCGGCGGCGCGGTGTGCGCGCAGTTCCTCGGCGAAGGGCAGGGGGTCGATGTGCGCGGCCCACTGCGGCTCGCCCACCGATTCCAGGGCCGCGCGGACACGGTCCAGGGCGGCTTCCTCGTCGTCGTCCACGGCCGCGGCGTCGTAGACGACGATCTCCGGAGAGTTCGCGGCGGCAGGGCCCAGGTGGCGCAGGGAAGCGGTGATGTAGGCGGGTGCGGCGGGCTCGGCCAGGAGGAGCCCGTCGGCGACCTCGCCCGCCACGGCCTGCGACTTGGGGCCGCGCACACCCAGGATCACCGGCGGGACGATGTCCGGGATCTCGGTGAGGACCACGCCCTGGCAGCGGACGTACCGGCCGTTCTCGGGGCCGGGCTCACCGGCGACGAGCAGACGGAGCGCTCTCGTGTACTCCTTGATCAGCGTCAGGGGGCTCTCGGGCCAGGACCCGACCTGGCGCATCCAGCCGGGCATGCCGTGCCCGATGCCCGCGATGAGCCGGCCGGGGTGGAGCTGGGCGAGGGTGGCCAGTTCCATCGCGGCGAAGCACACGTTGCGGGCGCCGGCGGGCATGATCCCGATCCCGACGGTGAGGTGCGTGGTGGAGGCCAGGACCGTGGCCGCCTGGGCGACACCGCCGCGCCAGCCGAGGTCCTCCACCACCCAGACCTGGTCGAACCCCAGCTCCTCGGCCCGCCGGACATAGGGCAGCACCTCGCCGACGGGGAGATCGAGCGGCAGCATGACACCGACTCGGCCGCGGGCGGGCACGGCGGTGTGCTCCGCCACTGCGGGCGACTCCAGCGCTGAGGGCGACTCCGGCACTGCGGGGGACTCGGACATCGGGGCTCCTTCGGTCGGCCGTGGGCTCCCCCGGCCCTGGTGACCGGGGGAGAGGGGCTTGTGCGGCACGGTTGTCAGGGACCGTGCCGCACAAGCGGTCAGTGGCTGCTGGCTGCCGTCTCGCGCTCGCGGGCGCGGTCGGCCGGCTCCTCGCCCCGACGGACGGGGACGGGGTCGGCGCGCAGCACGCGGGCGCCCACGGCGGTGGTCACGCACAGCAGGGCCAACAGGACGAAGGCGTGGTCGAGGGCGACGAGGTGGGTCAGCCAGCCGATCACGGCGGGGCCGGCGAGCATGCCGACGTAGCCGAGTCCGGCGACGCGGGAGACGTTGGCCCCGGCGGCGGAGGGGTCGGCGTGCCCGGCCGCGCTGAACAGCTGCGGGACACAGCCGGACAGGCCCAGGCCGAACAGCGCCCAGCCGGTGAACACGGCCCACAGCCAGGGGGCGAGGACCACCAGGGTGATGCCGACGGCGGCCACGGCCGCGCCGAGGCGAAGGATCGCCGGGGGACCGAACCGGGCGGCGAAGGGGTCGGCGAGCAGTCGGCCGACGGTCATGGCCGCGGCGAAGGTGCCGTACGCGAAGGCCGCCGTGCCGGCGGACGCCCCCATGACGTCCTTCATGTGCAGGGCGCTCCAGTCGTTTGCGGCGCCCTCGCACAGCATCACCATCAGCGCCAGGACGGCCAGCAGCCAGACCCGGCCCCTGGTGTCGCCGCCCCCGGCGACCGGTGACGTCGCGATCCCGTGCGCGGAGCCGGTGTCCTCGACAGCGGGTGCGGCGGGCAGCAGGGCGCGTGCCGCGGCCAGGGCGACGACGACACCCACGGCTCCCATGGCGGCCATGCCCGCGGCCGGGCGCAGGCCGGCGCTCGCCGCGCCCGCTCCGGCGAGTGCGGCGAGGACACCGCCGACGGAGAACGTGGCGTGGAAGCCGGACATGACGGGGCGACCGTATGCCTTCTCCACGTGCACGGCGTGGGCGTTCATGCTCACGTCCAGACAGCCGTTGCAGAGCCCGAAGACCAGCAGCGCGGCGGCCAGCGTCCAGGGATCGTCGGCGAGACCGGGCAGGAACAGGGTCGCGCCGCAGAGGACGCCGCCGGCGGGCACCACCACTCGGGTGCCGAGGCGGTCGGTCAGCGGACCCGCCACCCGCATGCCCGCGAACGCCCCGAGCCCGAGCACCACCAGCAGGCCGCCGAGCGTGGCGTGGCTGATGCCGACGCGCTCCTCGATCACGGGGATGTGCACCACCCAGGTGCCCAGCAAGGTGCCGTACAGGACGAAGTAGACGTAGGTCGCCACACGGGCGGCTCGCAGGGAACGCTCCATGCCGACCAGCGTAGCGAACATGAAAGATGTTCGAAACTCCTTGTAGCGAACAGCTCTGTTGTTCATTTCACAGGTGGTGTTCAATCGCGGCATGAGCAACGCAGACCGGCACGGGCTGATCGCGAAGGTCGTCAGGGACTCCGGAGGGGCCACGGTCCAGGAGCTGGCCGAGCTGACCGGCGCCTCGGAGATGACCATCCGCCGCGACCTCGACGTCCTCGCCGCCCAGGGAGTCCTCGAACGCGTCCGTGGCGGGGCGCGCACCTTGCTGCTCCGGGGTGAGGAGCCCCCGTTCGCGCTGCGTGCCCGCGAGGCCGTCGACGCCAAACGCCGGATCGCCGCCGAGATCTCCGCACTCGTCGCCGACGGCGAGACCGTCCTGCTGGACAGCGGCACCACCTGCCTGGAGGTCGCCCGGCTCCTGCGTGAGCGGCCCGTCACCGTGATGCCCCTGTCCCTGCAGGCGATCCATCTGCTCGCCGAGACGCCCGGTCCGGCCACCCTGGTCGTGCCCGGCGGGCAGCCCCGCGCCGCCGAGGGGGCCCTCACCGGCCCCCTCACCCTCGCCTCCCTGGCCGCCCTGCGCTTCGACACCGCCGTCGTCGGCTGCTGCGGCCTGACCGCGGCCGACGGCCTGACCGCCTACGACCTCGACGACGCCGCGGTGAAGAAGGCGGCCATCGCCTCCTCCCGCCGTGTCGTCGCCGCCGCCGACGGCAGCAAGCTCGGCCACACCGCCTACGCCCACGTGGGCCCCGCCGCCCTCGTGCACACCCTGGTCACGGACACCACCGCGGCCGCCGAGGAGGTCAGCGCACTCGAAGCCGGGGGGACCGTCGTCCGCGCCGTCTGACCTCGCGTCCCTCGGCGTCAGCCTGCCGACGCACGGATGAACGAGGCGGCCCTCTCGCCGATCATGATGGCGGGGGCGTTGGTGTTCCCGGTGACGAGCGTCGGCATGATCGACGTGTCCGCCACACGGACGTTCTCCAGCCCGCGCACCCGGAGTTCGTGGTCGACGACCTTGCCCATCGTGCAGGTGCCCGACGGGTGGTAGAAGGAGAACGACTGGGTGCGGATGAAATCGTCGATGTCCTGATCGCTGTCCGACAGCGGGGCCAGTCCGGCGTCGGCGGCCCCGCGCAGGTCCGACCGCAACAGGGACGTCAGCCGCTGCTCACGGGCGATGCGCATGCACAGGCGGACGCCCTCGCGCAGCCGCCGCCGGTCGTCCGGGGCGTCGAGGTAGTTGTGGAAGATGCGCGGCTTGGCGTACGGGTGGGAGTGCCGCAGCCGCACCGAGCCGCGGCTCGCGGGCCGTGCGACGTAGGGCCCGAACGACATCCCCGGCTCCAGGGGCGCGGCGAGACCCTCGTCCCGGACGATGCCCAGCGCGGCGTGGACCTGGATGTCCGGGGCGGGGACGTCGTCGCCGGAGCTGAAGAAACCACCGGTCTCGTTCCAGGCCATCGGGCCGCTGCCCCGCTCGCGCAGCAGCCGCTCCTGCGCGGAGGTGTCCGGTCCCAGGAGCGGCTCGGTGTCGCTGAAGAAGCTGAGGAAGCACCCGGTGTGGTCCTGCATGTTCCTGCCCACGTCCGGCAGGTCGTGCAGCGGGGTGATCCCGCCCGCGGTCAGTTCGTCCGCCGGCCCGACACCGGACTGGAGGAGCAGATGGGGCGAGTTGTAGGCACCGAGGGACAGCACGATCTCACGGTCGACATGGATCGTCCGGACGGTTCCGAGGTGGTCGACCTCCAGACCGGCGGCCCGCGAGCCGTCGAAGCGCAGGCGCAGCGCGGTCGTTGATGCAAGCACGGTGAGGTTCCGGCGACCCCCGGCCGGCTCCAGGAACGCGGTCGCGCTGCTGCACCGCAGACCGTTCCGCTGCGTGACCTGGTGGTGGCCCACGCCCTCCTGCTCGGCCCCGTTGAAGTCCGCGTTGTATGTGTGGCCCGCGTCCAGGGCCGCCTCGACCCATGCCGTCAGCAGCGGGTGGACGGAGCGGGGGTCGCTGACGGTGAGAGGGCCGCCGACGCCGTGGAAGTCGTCGGCGCCACGCTCGTTGTCCTCGGACTTCTTGAAGAACGGCAGGACGTCGTCGTACCCCCAGCCCGGGTTGCCGAGCCGCTCCCACGTGTCGTAGTCGTAGCGGTGCCCGCGCACGTACAGCATCGTGTTCATCGAGCTGGTCCCGCCGATCGCCCGGCCTCGGGGCAGGTAGGCGCGGCGCCCACCGAGCCGCGGCTCGGGTTCCGTCTCGAAGTCCCAGTCGTACGCCGTCTTCAACTGCTGAGAGAACAGTGCGGGGATCTCGAAGAGGCGGCCCCGCGCCGGTGGCCCCGCCTCGATCAGCGCGACCGTGACCTCCGGATCCTCGGACAGCCGGGCCGCCACCGCACAGCCGGCCGATCCGGCCCCGACGACGACGTAGTCGTACGATTCCCTGTCCATCTCGCCTCCGTGGAACTCCGGCGGCCCTGGTCGGCGCGTGCCGTTCCCGGAGAGGCTAGGGACGGCGGGCACGCTCAGCCCATGCACGAAGTGAGCACTGAAGGAGCCAGCCGTTACCCATTCCGTGCATGTGCCGGGTCCCGTGCCGCTGCTTAGGCTCTCGTCGAACCACCGCGGCGAAGAGGGGATATCGACCCATGTCCGACCCGGTCCGTCAGGACTACACGCCCCCGGAGCTTCGGCCCGGCGCCCTCGTCCCCACCGGTACCGCCGAGGAGATCAGCACCGATGTCCTGATCATCGGCTCCGGCATGGGCGGCTCCGCGCTGGCCTGGGCGCTGAAGGACTCCGGTCTCGACGTACTCGTCGTCGAACGGGGCCACTTCCTTCCACGTGAACCCGAGAACTCGCAGCCGGCCGAGATGTACATCAAGGGCCGGTACAAGAACGCGGGCTACTGGTACGACGGCAGTACCGGCAAGCCGTTCGCCCCGGGCGTGTACTACTGGGTGGGCGGAAACACCCGCCTCTACGGCGCCATGCTGCCCCGATTCCGGCACAGCGACTTCACCGAGGTGCAGCACCACGAGGGTGTCTCACGGGCCTGGCCCTTCACCTACGACGACCTGGAGCCCTTCTACACCGCCATGGAGCGGCTGCTCCAGGTGCACGGGCAGACCGGCGAGGACCCGACCGAGCCGCCCCGGTCCCAGCCCTACCCGTACCCGGCGCTCCAGCACGAACCGGAGATCGAACGCTTCGCCCGGTCACTGCGCCGGCAGGGCCTGCATCCGTTCCACACGCCGAACGCCCTGAACCTCAGCACGCAGGCCGACCGCGCCGCCGTGACGACCGCCGACGGCTGTCCGGACGAGACGGGTATGAAGTCCGACGCCGAGAACCGGCTCCTCCTCCCCGCGCTGCGCGACGGCGTCAGGATCCTCACGGGCGCGGAGGTCACCCGCCTGATCACCTCGCCCGACGGCCGGAAGGTCGTCGCCGCCGAGGCACGGCACGCGGGCCGGATCATCCGGGTCCACGCCAAGACCTTCGCCCTCGCCGGAGGCGCCGTCAACTCGGCCGCGCTGCTGCTGCGTTCGGCCGACGCCGCGCACCCCCAGGGGCTCGCCAACTCGTCCGGACTGCTGGGCCGCAACTACATGGTCCACAACAGCACGTTCTTCGTCGGGGTCAACCCCCTGCGGACGAACCCCACCAAGTGGCAGAAGACGCTCGGCCTGAACGACTTCTACGAAGCCGGACCCGGAACGCGCTTCCCGCTCGGCAACCTCCAGATGCTGGGCAAGTTGCAGGCCCCCATGCTCAAGCCCGCGCGCCCGTGGGCACCGACCTGGGCCCTGGAGCTCATGGCGGCCAGAAGCCTCGACATCTACCTGACCACCGAGGACCTCCCGTCCCGGGACAACCGGGTCCGCGTGGACGGCGACCGCATCCTCATCGACTGGACGCCGACCAACCTCGCGCCCCACCACGAACTCGTGCGCCGGGTGACCCGGGCGGTCCGCAAGGCGGGCTATCCGCTGGTCTTCACCCAGCGCATGGGGATCGAGACCAACTCCCACATGTGCGGAACGGCCGTGGCGGGACACGACCCGGCCCAGAGCGTGCTCGATCCCCTCTGCCGCAGCCATGACGTCGACAACCTCTGGGTGACCGATTCGTCGTTCTTCCCGTCCTCCGCGGCGCTCAACCCGGCGTTGACGATCGGGGCGAACGCCCTGCGCGTCGCCCCGGCCCTCGCCAGGGCGACAAAAGGGCTGATCCCGTAGCGGCCAGGGGAGTCAGGTCCGCCGCAGCGTCGGCTTGCGCAGCAAGTCATGTCCCCGTACGGCCAGTTGCAGCCGCTGCTGGTTGTTGACCTGTGTGAGGTCGAGGCCGAGGATCTCGGAGAGCTTGTCGAGGCGGTGGTAGAGCGTGCGCCGCTGGATGAAGAGCTCGTCCGCCGCCCGGGCCTTGTTGCCGCCGGAGTCTAGGAAGGTGCGCAGGGTGGGCAGCAGCGGGTTCTTCACCAGGGCGTCGTGCTCCAGCAGCGGACCGAGTTCGTCCTCGACGTACCGTCTGAGCTCGGGCCCCTCGGAGAGCGCGACGAGGAGACGCAGCGCGCCCAGATCGTCGAAATGACGCACCTCCGCCGTCGAGGCAGCGGCCGCGACGGACGCCGCGCTGCGGCTCTGGCGCAGCGCCAGCGGAAGGACGGCCGGCTCCACGACCCGGCTGATGCCGGCCCGTACCCCGTGATCCGCCAGCAGGGTCCGCACCCGTGAGGCGTCGGCCCGGGTGGGCAGGCCCACGACCGCCACGTCGAAGTCACCCGTGTCGCCCACCACGGCGGGCCAGCCGGCCTCCCGCAACAGACGGGCGAGGAGGTGGTCCTTGGTGGGTTCCTCGTCCCCCGCCCAGGCCGTGACGACGACCAGGTCCCGTCCGCGCAGGTCCTGGCCGAGCGCCAGGCCGAGAGTGACGAACCGCTCCCCGGTGATGTCGCCGAGCAGCAGCCGGTTGAGCAGTGCCGTCTGGCGCTGGGAGGCGCGGGCGCCGCTCTCCCGCTCGCTCAGCAGCGAGATCGCCACGGCCGCGGCGGCCCGCTCCAGCGTGCGCAGCTCGGGCGGGCTCGGCCGCTGTCCGCCGTGCAGCAGGTGCAGCCAGCCCCATGACTCGCCCCGCAGCACCACGGGCTGGCGGGCGCAGGGCGCGACCTCGCGGAACGAGGCCGCCGAGGCGGTGGGGGCCCCGGGGTCCTGCGCCGAGAGCGAGGGGTGGCGTTCATGGATCGCCCGCGAGTGCGCGCTCCACTCGTCCACGACCCGGTCGGCCTCCGGCGTCGCGCCCCCGTACGCCAGCATCTGATGGGCGACGTCCTCCAGCACCACGGGGTGCCCGGTGCGGCGGGCCAGCTCCCTGACCACGCCGACGTAGTCCTCGTCCGCCAGCAGCAGGTCCATGAACGCCTGGCTGGTGGCCTCCTCGGCGATCAGCTGCTTGACGCGCATCCCGACCAGGACCTCGTGGACCTGGGCCGAGGTCTCGACGAAGGGGATCTCGTCGGCGAGTCCCACCAGAGGCAGGCCCACCGCCTCGGCCTCCTCGATCACCGCCTCCGGCATGGAGTCGAACATGCGCCCGGCCAGTTCGACGACGAGGACGGCCGCGTGGGCGTCCGCGAGCCGTCGGATGAAAGCCCGCTGCTCGAGCGGTGTCGCGCCCATGCCGAGGCCGGCGGTCAGCAGCATCTCCTGGCCCGTGAGGAAGCGATGGATGTCCGGGATCTCACCGGTGTGCACCCAGCGCACAGGGCGGTCGAGATTCCTCTCCCCGGCGTACACACGCACGGTCGTGCGCGTGAACACCTCGAGCTCCAGGGCGGCGCGAACCGTCAGTACTTCAGCCATGAGCCACTACCTCGGTGTGTGCAGGACGCGCGGTCAATATTGCACACGTTGTGCCTGTCGTCCCACCCGCCGTTTCCCCAGACTTCAGGTCAAGCCCGCAGGCACGACCCCTGCAAGGAGTGCAGAGTGTCAGCACAACACAAGACCATCAAGGCTCCGGTCGCCGTGAAGACGGCACGGACCAGCCGTCCGGAAATCGTCGAGACCGTCGCGGACGTGATCGCCGACATACGGGCGGGCGGCGACGCCGCCGTGCGCCGCTGGTCGCAGAAGTTCGACGACTGGAGCCCAAAGTCCTACCGGCTCGGTCCCGACCAGATCGCCTCCGTCGTCTCCTCCGTCCCCGAGACGGTCCTCGACGACCTGCGGTTCGTCCAGAAGCAGGTCCGGGGCTTCGCCCAGGCACAGCGGGACTCCCTCACCGCGTTCGAGGTCGAGACGCTGCCCGGAGTGTTCCTGGGGCAGCGCAACATCCCCATCGGCGCGGCCGGCGCCTACGTCCCCGGCGGCCGCTACCCCCTTACCGCGTCGGCCCACATGACCGTCCTGACGGCCAAGGTCGCCGGTGTCGAACGGGTCGCCGCGACCACTCCGCCGGACCGGGGCGCCCCGCCGCCCGTCAGCATCGCCGCGATGCACCTGGCCGGGGCCGACGAGATCTACGTCATGGGCGGCGTCCAGGCCGTGGCGGCCCTGGCGCTGGGCACCGAGACGATCGACGCCGTCGACATGCTCGCGGGCCCCGGCAACGCCTACGTGGCGGAGGCCAAGCGCCAGCTGTTCGGCGAGGTCGGCATCGACCTCTTCGCCGGACCGACGGAGGTGCTGATCGTCGCGGACGACACCGCGGACCCGTTCATCGTGGCGACGGACCTGCTGTCCCAGGCCGAGCACGGCCCCGACTCCCCGACGGTCCTCATCACCACCTCCGAGGAGGTGGGCACCCGCACCATCGCCTGGGTGGAAAGGCTGCTGCCCGACCTGTCCACCGGCGAGGTCGCCGGCCGTGCCTGGCGCGACCACGGCGAGGTCATCGTGGTCCCCACCCTGGACGCCGCCTACGCCCTCGCCGACGAGTACGCGAGCGAGCACGTCCAGATCCTCACCGCCGAGCCCCGCGAGGCCCTGCACCGGATGCGCAACTACGGCGCCCTGTTCCTCGGGGACCGGACCTGCGTCGCGTACGGCGACAAGGTCATCGGCACCAACCACGTGCTGCCCACCCTGGGCGCGGCCCGCTACACCGGCGGCCTCTGGGTCGGCAAGTACCTGAAGACCGTGACCTACCAGGAGATCAGGGACGCCGCCTCCAGCACCCTGCTCGGCGAGATCTGCGGCAGGGCCTCACGTATCGAGAACTTCGAAGGCCACGCGCGCTCCGGGGACGTCCGCGCCGCACGCCACGGATCGGCCCGGCTGGACTGGACCGACCACACCTTCGAGCAGAGCTGATCCGCGATGACGGATCGCGACTTATGCCGGACCGCCGAGACGGCCCGGCAGCCGTTCGACAAGGAGCACCTCCCCCTCGACCCACGGAGATCGTCATGTCAGCCACCGACAACGAGGCGCACGCGGCGCCCACATCCACCCCCGTAGGCCCGTCGGACGGAGCCGAGAGACCCGTCTCCTCGGCCGCGGACGCGGAGATGCTCGCCGTACTCGGCTACGAGCAGAAGTTCGACAGAAAGGTCAGCCTGTGGGCGAACTTCGCCCTCGGCTTCGTCTATCTCTCGCCCCTCGTGGGTGTCGTGGCCCTCTTCGCGGTCGGTCTGGCGACCGCCGGCGGACCGTCCGTCTTCTGGATCGGCATCGTCGGGGCCGGACAGTTCCTGGTCGCGCTGGTCTTCGGTGAGGTCGTCTCGCAGTTCCCGCTCGCGGGCGGGCTCTACCAGTGGGTGAGACGGCTGTGGAACGGGCGCTACGCCTGGTTCAACGCGTGGACGTACATCTGTTGCATCACCATCGGCATCACCAGCACCGCCCTGTTCAGCTCGGACTTCGTGGCCAGCCTCTTCGCCGGAACCGCCGACGAGCCCGGCATCAGCTCCACCCCCGCCCAGCGCCTGTGGATCGCGATCGGCATGACCGTCGTCTGCCTCATCTGCAACTGCTTCGGCACCAGGACACTGGCTCTGATATCGAAGATCGGACTTGCCGCGGAGCTGATCGGCATCGTCCTCGTGGGCCTCTACCTGCTGATCTTCGAACGGCACAACTCCGTCTCGATCTTCTTCCAGACCAGCAGCTCCACCCACGACAGCTACTTCATGGCCTTCATCGCCGCCTCGCTCGTCGGCCTCTTCCTCTTCTACGGCTTCGAGGCGTGCGGAGAGATCGCGGAAGAGGTCCCCAATCCCTCCCGCAGCATCCCGCGGGCCATGCAGCTGACCGTGGCCGTCGGTGGACTGGCCGCTCTCCTCGCGTTCGTCGGGTACGCCCTCGCGGCTCCGGACCTCGGCTCGATCCTCTCGGGCGAGGACACCAACCCGATCCCCTCGATCCTCCAGAGTTCGCTCGGCATCGTGGGCACCAAGGCGGTGCTCGCGGTCATCATCACGTCCTTCATCGCGGGTGTGATGAGCCAGCAGGCCGCCGCGAGCCGGATCGTCTTCTCCTTCGCCCGCGACGACATGTTCCCGGGATCCCGCGTCTTCTCCCGGATCACCCACGAGCACCGCGTCCCCATGAACGCGCTGCTGGCCGTGAACGTCCTTCCGCTGCTGATCTTCGTCTTCGTCTACTACTCGCCCGACTCCCTCACCAAGATCGTGGCGTTCCAGATGCTCGCCGGATACGCCGCGTTCATGATGGTCGTACTGGCGGCGTTGCGGATGCGCCTGAAGGGCTGGCGTCCCGCCGGAGCCTGGACCCTCGGCCGCTGGGGCTTCGTGGTCAACGGGGCGGCCCTGGCCTACGGCGTGCTCGGGATGGTTCTTCTCGCCTGGCCCACCGGCGACTCCGGAACCCCGTTCGTGGACCGGTGGATCGCACTCATCGGGTTCCTCATCGTCTCCGCCGTGGGTCTGGCGTACCTGCTGACCGCGAAGCCGGAGCGCAAGTCCACCGCACCGGAGGGCGACGCCATGGAGGTGGCCGAGCGCCTGCGCAGCCGCGCCGCGGCCCTTGACAGCACGACAGGAGGGAACGCCGCATGACTCGCGTCCTGTATCTGTACGGAGGCTGGCCGGGGCACAAGCCCTACCAGGTGGCCGAGGAATGGACCCTCCCGATCTTCCAGAACCTCGGCTTCGACGTCGACGAGACCAACGACATCTTCGCGCTCGACGCCGACCTCACCGGCTACGACCTGATCGCGCTCAACTGGAACAACGCGCTGCTGTCCGAGGGGCTGACCGCCGCCCAGGAGTCGAACCTGCTGGGCGCGGTGGAGAACGGCACCGGGATCGCCGCCTGGCACGGCGCGGCCGCCGCGTTCCGCACCAGCCTCAAGTACCACTGGCTGATCGGCGGCAGCTTCCTCGAACACCCCGCCGGCGAAGGAGTGAAGTACCCCTACGAGGTGACCGTCACCGACACCGGCCACCCGATCACCGCCGGGGTGAAGGACTACCGGGTCGCCTCGGAGCAGTACTACATGTCCGTCGACCCCAACAACCACGTCCTGGCCGAGACCACCTTCACCGGTGAGCACCTGCCCTGGCTGGAGGGGACGACGATCCCCCAGGCATGGACCCGCACCTGGGGCCGGGGCCGCGTCTTCTACAGCGCGGTAGGACACGACCTCGACGACCTCCAGAACCCGGATGTCACCCGCCTGTGCACCCAGGGCTTCGCCTGGGCCGCCCGTCGCAACGCCTGACCCCACCATCCGACCCGAGCTGATTGGGAACACACCATGCCCGTCCTCACCGGAGGCCAGATCGTCGCGCGGACGCTGCGCAACTACGGGGTCGACGTCGTCGCCGGCATACCCGGCCACGGCATCTGGTCACTGACCGACGCCTTCCTCGACGACGAGTCCCGGATCCCCTTCATCCAGACCTTCCACGAGCAGAGCGCCGTCCACCTCGCCGACGGCTACTACCGCGTCACCGGCCGCCCCCAGGCCGCGGTGACCTCCATCGGCGCCGGCGCGAGCAACACCGTCATCGGCATGGGCACCGCGTTCACGGACTCCACCAGTGTCCTCGTCGTCACCGGCGGCCCGCCGACCCACATGCGAGGCCACGGACTGCTCCAGGAACTCGACCGCTACACGGCCAACGACTTCCCCAAGGTGGCCGAGGCCGTCAGCAAACGGCACTGGGTCGTCACCCGGGTCGAGGAACTCCCCTTCGTCCTGCACCGCTGCTTCAACTCCATGCTGACCGGCCGTCCGGGCCCGGTGCACCTCGAAGTCCCCATGGACGTACAGGCCGAGGCGGCGGACGTCCAGCTCCACGACCTGGAGCGGCGCATCCCGGTCGGCCGCCAGCACCCCGACCCGGAAGCCGTGGACCGCGCGGTCGACGTGCTGCGCGCGGCCACCCGGCCGGTCATCGTGGTCGGCGGCGGTGCGATCACCTCCGAGGCGTCCGACGAGGTCCTCGCGCTCGCCGAACGCTGGAAGATCCCGGTCGTCACCACGTGGAACGGCAAGAGCGCCTTCCCCGAGGACCACGAGCTGTTCGCGGGCAGTGTCGGCCAGACCGGCACGATGACCGGCAACGCGATCGCGAGCTCCGCCGACGTCGTCATCTCCGTCGGCTGCCGCTTCACCGACTGGTCCGCCTCCAGCTACGCCAAGGGCGTCAGCTTCTCCATCCCGCCCGCGAAGCTCATCCACATCGACATCGACCCGCACGAGATCGGCAAGAACTACCCCGCCGAGGTGGGCATCGTCGCGGACGCGCAGCGCGCCGTGGCCGCCATCGTCGACTCCCTCCCCGGCAAGGGCGTCGACCGCTCCGAGTACCTCGCCGAACTCGCCCGGCTCAAGCAGGACTGGGAGGAGAAGCTCGCCGGCCGCCGCGACAGCGACCGCTTCCCGTTCACCTCGCAGCGCCCGCTCGGCGCGCTGCGCAACGTGCTCCCGCGCGACGCGATCATCGTCGCCGGTTCGGGCAACACCCAGGGAGCGGTCAAGCAGACCTTCCCCGTCTACTCCCCGCGCACCCACCTCACCTCCGGCGGCTTCTCCTCCATGGGCTGGGCCGTCCCGGCCGCCGTCGGCGCCAAACTCGCCCGGCCCGACAGCCCGGTGGTGTGCGTCCTCGGCGACGGCGACTTCCTCATGACCGCCCAGGAGATCGCCCTGAGCGTCACCGCCGACGCGCCGGTGATCTTCGTCGTCCAGAACAACGCGGGCTACATGTCGATCCGCGGCGGTCAGCGCAAGCAGACCTCGCGCCACATCGGCACCGAGTTCTCGTACCCCGACGGCTCGCCGTACAGCCCCGACTTCGCGGCCATGGGCCGGGCCTTCGGGATCGAGTCGTGGAAGGTCAACGACGCCGCTTCCCTGGAGCCGACGCTGCGCAAGGCGGTCCGGTCCGGGGCCCCCGCCGTGATCGAGGTCCCCACGGACCGCGACGCCGCGGGCCCCTGGGTCCCCGGCTGGTGGGACTTCCCGATCCCGGCGTACATCACCGACGAACGCCAGGACGAGTACCACCGCACCCGGGCCACCGAGCAGCACCTCTGAGAAGGCCCCGCGCCCGCCGACAGACGACCGCCCTTGCAGCCGAGCCCCGGCCGCACGGGCGGTCGGCGCCCGATGGCCTGTCGGCACAGGTGCCGGCTCAGCGCGCGGCGCGGATCGCGAGCGGGCCCCGGCGCGTGATCGCGAAAGTCGGTTGAGGCGGCGCCTGATGTCGGCGAGGGTCTGTGCCATGGAGTTCCTCTGCTACCACCGCGACCGGCCCGGCTCCCTCCCCCTGCGTGAGGAGCTGGTGGAAGCGCACTGGTCCTACATGGATCAGTACGCGGAACAGCTGATCGCCCGCGGCCCGACCTTCGCCGAGGACGGCGAGACCCCCACCGGTAGTGTCCACATCGTCGATCTGCCGGATCCCGCCGCGGCGCGCGCCTTCGCCTTCGAGGAGCCCAACTACCAGGCGGGCGCCTACCGCGACGTTTTGCTGCGCCGGTGGCGCAATCTGCTGGGGCGCACCATGTGGGAGTTCCCCGGTGGGCGGACCGGCGGCAACCGGTACCTGGTGCTCGGCCTCGGCTCGGGCGGGCCCGTCGACGTCACCGTGCCGCCCGGCTACGACGGGCTGATCGCGTACGGGCCGCTGCTGTCCGACGACGGCGAGACCTGGCTGGGCACGGCGGTGCTGGTCCGGGCCACCGACCCGGACGCGGCCCGCGCCGTCCTGACCGAGGACCGGTACGCCGACATCGAGGTCCACGACTGGGAGTTCGGCGGACGCCGCTGAACCGGGGGCCCGACGGCCCATGAGGGTCAGTCGGGCATGGCCTCGGCGTAGTGGCGGAAGCCGTCCCGCTCGGTGTGCAGGGCGTAGAGGCGTTCGGCCAGGGTGTCGGGGTTGCTGTGTTCGGAGTCGGGGTGGATGGCGCCGGGGACGATCAGTTGCGCGGCGTGGATGTTCTCCGGGGCGAGCGTGTCATGGAGCATGCGCGCGTAGGCGCTCTCGGCGGCGAAGGCGACGGAGGTTCCGGCACGTTCCGGGTGGGGGTGTACGGCACTGCCCCCGTTGACGAACAGGAGCGTGCCGCGGCCGAGTTCGCGCATGCCGGGCAGGACGGCGTTCACCGCGGTGACGGGGCCCTTCACGGAGACGGGGCGTGGTCCGCGGCACCGAGTGTGACCGATCCGCTCGGTCACGTCCTCGCCGGGCTGTCGTGCGGGCCCTGCCGCGGCATCGCTGAGGGCGGTCTCCCCGGTGTGCCTCTCTCCAGTCCGCGCGACGGCTCTGTCCAGTCCGCGCGACGGCTCTCTCCGGTCCGTGCGACGGTCAGGCGACGGGCAGCAGGCGGACGCAGCAGTGGCCCGGGGAGGGCATGAGGCGGGCCTCCCAGCCGTCCTCGCCGACCGTGCTCAGCACACCCCGCAGCAGATGCAGGTTCATTCCGCACACCGTCTCGGTGTGCTCGCGGGCCAGCACATGGAACGGGCAGTTGCCGAGCACGATCGCCTCCCCGTCGAGGGACGGCTCGAAGCCGTGACGTTCCAGCAGGTCCACCACCCCGGCGGTCTCCCGCTCGCCCAACTGCTCGCCCAGCTCCGTCGCCTTGCGGTGCAGCACCTCGCGGACCGCTTCGCCTGTCGCGTCGGACTCCTCCACCGCCTGCGCCAGCAGCCGCCCGGCCAGCTCGTAGCGCCGCTCGGGCAGGGTGACGCTGATCTGCTTCCCGGAGCGCCGGTACAGCTTCGCGGGCCGGCCGGCGCCCGGGCCGCTACGTCCGCTGCGCCGCTCGTACACCACCTCCAGCAGCCCCTCGGCTGCCAGCCGGTCGAGATGGAAGGCCGCCGTCTGGCGCGCCAGCCCCAGGGCCTGGGCGGCGTCGTCCCGGCCGACCGGGCCGGACTGCCGCGCCACGTGGTCGTACAGCCGTCGGCGCGTCGGCTCGTCCAGGGCCGCGACGGCGGAGACGTCACCGCCGGGTGCTTCGTTCGAGTGGTCCACGCACACCAGTGTAAAACCAACGGTCATTGACTTAAGAGCCAAGCGGGGCTTCTATTGATAGTGAACCTTGTCGATAGAAGGAGGGGCGTCATGCCGTCCACCCTCAGCACCACACCGGTCACGCCTCGGCGCGCCCTGGCCGCCGACCCCGCCTACCAGGCGTTCTGGATCCTGCGGACGGGATTCGCCGTGGCGCCGATCCTGTTCGGCCTGGACAAGTTCGCCAATCTGCTCGTGGACTGGCCGACCTACCTCGCTCCGTGGGTCGACGACCTGGTCCCGGGCAGCGCCCAGGCCGCCATGTACGCCGTCGGTGTCGTCGAGATCGTCGCCGGCCTCACCGTGGCCCTCGCCCCGCGGTTCGGCGGCTGGCTCGTGGCGGGCTGGCTCGCGGGGATCATCGTCAACCTGCTGACCATTCCCGACTACTACGACATCGCCCTGCGGGACTTCGGTCTCCTGCTCGGCGCCGTCGCCCTCGCCCGGCTCGCCGACCGCTACCGCCCCACGCGGCCTTCGGACCGAACGGCGCGGACGCCGGACTGACCCGCGCGGACACCGGACTGACCCGCGCGGACACCGGACTGACCCGCGCGGGCACCGGTCCGACCGCGCGGGCACCGGATGGAGACGGCGCCCCGCCGCGGCCGGACCGGACGCTCACCGCACCCCGTCGGCCTCCGGCGCGGGCACCGGGCGGCGCAGGAGGTAGAGGCCCGCGGCCGACACCATCAGCGCCATGCAGGCGATGAACACCAGGCCGGCGCTCTCCAGGCCGATCGGCCCAGTCAGCAGCCCCATCCCGATGACGGGAAGGGAGATGCCCGTGTAGGCCACCACGAAGAGCGCGGAGATCGCGGCCGCGCGACGGTCCGCCTCGGCGGCGCGGGCCACGGCCGACAGCGCCCCGCGAAACGCCAGTCCCTGCCCCGCGCCGCCGACGAGCGCGCTCAGCACGACCAGCGGCAGCGAGTCCCACCGCAACGCTCCCGCCAGCAGCGCCAGGCCGGTCAGGAGCGCGGCACAGCCCAGCGGCAGCGACCGGCCGACCCCGACCGGGCCGACCGCCAGCTGCCCGCCCGTGGACGCGAAGAAGGCCAGCGCGACGACCAGACCACTCACCGCGTGGTCGCGCACATCCAGGGACTGCGCGAGGAAGGCCGGGCTGACCGACGTGAACACCCCGAACAGCGCGAACCCCACGAAGGACGCGGTCGCCGCCGGAGCGAACACCGCCCGGACCCCCGGGGTCAGGCCCGGCCGCTCGGGCCGTACGGTGCTCAGCGGCCGACGCTCCCGCACGGTTTCCGGAAGCCGCAGCAGGACGACGGCCGAGCACGCCACCAGGGCGAGGTGAACGGCGAACGGCAGATACAGCGGCCAGTCGGCGTACTCGGCCAGCACGCCCGCGAGCAGGGGACCGCAGCCGAGGCCGCCCATGTTCGCGGCGGTCGCCACGAACGTCGCACGCGAGGCACCGCCGGGCGGCGCCAGCTCCATGACGTACGCCGTGGCGGCCCCGGTGAAGAGGCCCGCCGACAGCCCCGACAGCAGCCGCCCGGCGTAGAGCCAGCCCATGGCGGTGGCGCACAGGAAGCAGACGGCGCTCGCTGCCGCGAACCCCAAACCCCACAGCAGCACCGGGCGGCGGCCCACGGAGTCAGAGACATTGCCCGCCAGGAGCAGCACCCCGATGACCCCGAGGGCGTAGACGGCGTAGACGACGGTGACCGTCAGCTCGGAGAAGCCGAACTTCTCCTGGTAGAGACCGTAGAGAGGGGTCGGCAGCGTCGTACCCACCATGCACACGGCGAACACCGCCCCGCCGAGCAGGCACCGTCGCCAGCCACCAAGATCACCGCCCATACCGCCGACGGTAACCGCACCCGACGGCGCACGCGCCCCGACGCGGCCCGTCCCCGCCGCCCGCCCCCGCGAGCCGTTCGGCGGACCGGGGCGGCCGCCCGTACCCCGCGCCTTCGGGTCAGCGGTCGGTCCCCTCGCGCCGGCAGTGCAGGAAGAGGTGCGGCTCGGGGCCGGCGCCCGGGTGGTCCGGGGTGAAGAGGGTGGTGTGCCGGGACAGCACCGTCAGGCCCGCCGCCTCCACCGTGGCGACGACGTCCTCCTCGGCGAAGCTGGTCGCGCGGACGGGTTGGCCCATGAAGACCACCTCGACGTCCTCGACGTCCGCCGGTACGGTGGCCAGCACCAGATGACCGCCGGGCCGCAGGGCCAGGGCCAGCCGCCGCAGCACGGCCGACTGCTCGGCGCGGGTCATCTGCAGCAGCGAGAAGAACACGCACACCCCGTCGAACGAGTCCGCCTCCAGCGGGAGTTCACGGACGTCCGCGTGGCGGAACTCGGCCTCGGGGACCTGGCGTCGGGCGAGTTCCACCATGACGGGGGAGGCGTCGACCCCCAGCACCGCGTGCCCCGCCTTCACCAGCGTCGCAGCGGTGGGCCGCCCGGTGCCGCTGCCCACGTCCAGCGTCCGCGCGCCGGGAGGCAGCCGCTCGACGAGCCACTCCAACGCCGCCAGATGCGCGGGGGCATGGGCGAACGCCCTCTCGTAGTCGGCGCCCAGGGCGTCGAACAGCACGGCGGCGGGCGGCCGTTGGCGCTCCTGCGTCACGTGGGTGTCCCTTCGGTGGCCGACCCGCATCGTCGCACTCGTGGGACGTGCGCCACAACGTCCGCCACAACGTCCGCCCGGTGCGCGTCCCGACGGGTCCGGCAGGGGAGAATGAGGGCCGTACCCAACGGTCGACCCTTGCGGAGGAGCGGGAAATGCAGGACGCGCGAGCGGGGCAGGTCGCCGGGCCCGACGACCTCGTCGATGTGGCCCGCCTGGTCACGGCGTACTACGCGCTGCACCCCGACCCGGCCGAGCCCGGGCAGCGGGTGGCGTTCGGCACCTCGGGCCACCGCGGCTCGTCCCTCGCGGCGGCGTTCAACGAGGACCACATCGCCGCCACCAGCCAGGCCATCTGCGAGTACCGCGCCGCCCAGGGCACCGACGGCCCCCTCTTCCTCGGGGCCGACACGCACGCCCTGTCCGAGCCGGCGCGGATCACGGCGCTGGAGGTGTTCGCCGCCAACGACGTCACCGTCCTCATCGACCAGGCCGACGGCTACACGCCCACCCCGGCGGTCTCGCACGCCATCCTCACCCACAACCGTGGCCGTACCTCGGCCCTCGCCGACGGCGTGGTGGTCACGCCCTCGCACAACCCGCCCGCCGACGGCGGCTTCAAGTACAACCCGCCGAGCGGCGGCCCCGCCGGTTCCGAGGCGACCTCCTGGATCCAGGACCGCGCCAACGAGATCATCACCGGCGGCCTGAAGGACGTACGGCGCATCCCGTACACCCGCGCCCTCGCGGCCCCCGGCACGAGTCGCTACGACTTCCTCGGCACCTACGTCGCCGATCTGCCCGCCGTGCTGGACCTGGACGCGATCCGCTCAGCCGGTGTGCGCATCGGTGCCGATCCGCTGGGCGGTGCCTCCGTCGCCTACTGGGGCCGGATCGCCGAACAGCACCGGCTCGACCTGACGGTGGTGAACCCGCTCACCGACCCCACCTGGCGCTTCATGACGCTGGACTGGGACGGCAAGATCCGCATGGACTGCTCCTCGCCGTACGCCATGGCCTCGCTCATCGAGCGGCGCGACCGTTTCGACATCGCCACGGGCAACGACGCCGACGCCGACCGGCACGGCATCGTCACCCCGGACGGCGGCCTGATGAACCCCAACCACTATCTGGCCGTGGCGATCTCCTACCTCTTCTCGCACCGGGAGCAGTGGCCGGCCGGCGCCGGGATCGGCAAGACCCTCGTGTCGTCCAGCATGATCGACCGGGTCGCGGCGGACGTCGGCCGGGAACTGGTCGAAGTGCCCGTCGGCTTCAAGTGGTTCGTGGACGGCCTGTCCGACGGCACGCTCGGCTTCGGCGGCGAGGAGTCGGCGGGCGCGTCGTTCCTGCGCCGCGACGGCTCGGTGTGGACCACCGACAAGGACGGCATCATCCTGGCGCTGCTCGCCTCCGAGATCACGGCGGTCACGGGAAGGACCCCGTCGCAGCACTACGCGGGGCTCACCGAGCGGTTCGGCGCTCCCGCATACGCGCGTGTGGACGCCCCGGCCACCCGCGAGGAGAAGGCCCTGCTCGCCAAGCTCTCCCCGCGCCAGGTCACCGCCGACACCCTCGCCGGTGAACCGGTCACCGCGGTCCTCACCGAGGCGCCCGGCAACGGCGCCGCACTCGGCGGCATCAAGGTCGCCACCGCCAACGCCTGGTTCGCGGCCCGCCCCTCCGGCACGGAGGACGTCTACAAGATCTACGCCGAGTCCTTCCACGGCCCCGACCACCTGACCCGGATCCAGGAGGAGGCCAAGTCGGTGGTGCTGGCGGCACTGAACGCGTAGGGGCTTCGCCGGTCCAGGACTCCACCTGGGGCCTGTCGTTTGGATCACGCCTGGGCCGCGGGGCTTGGTGCCCGTAGCCCGAAGTCCGCATGATCCAAACGACAGACCCTAGTCCTGCGGGACGAGCGTCGGTGCGTCCGGCTCACCGCGTGACACCCGCAGGACCGCCTTCCCCGCGACCCGGCGCCCGCGCAGGGCCTCGGCGGCGTCGGCGAAGCGGTCCCAGGGCCCCTGCCAGCCGATCTCGACGGTGACGGCTCCCTCGGCGGCGAGCTCGGTGAGGGCGGCCAGGTCCGGGCCCGTGTCGCCCTCGATGACGAAGGACGTCAGCGACTTGGACGGGCCGACGGTCGCATACGGAGGAAAGACCGCGGGCTCACCGGAGGTCCAGCCGACGCTCTGCACGCTGCCCCCCGGAGCGAGCAGGTTCCATGCCGCGACCAGTTGGGGGCCGCCGACGCTGTCGATGACCACGTCGACCAGTCGGTCGAGTCCCTCCAAGCCGATCAGCACCTCGTCGGCGCCGGCCTCGACCAGTCCCTCCCCACGGGCCGGTGAACCCACGGACGCGATCACGTGGGCGCCGGCCCGCGCCGCCAACTGGACGGCGAACCGGCCCACCCCACCGGAGGCCCCGGTGATCAACACCCTTGTGCCCGGCCCGAGTCCGGCGGCGCGCAGCGAACGGAGCGCCGCGAGTCCGGCGACCGGCAGAGCGACCGCATCCGCCAGATCCAAGCCCTGGGGCACCTCGGCGAGCGCGCCCGTATCGATCGCCACGCGCTCGGCGAACGCCCCCGAGGTCAAGGCGACCACGCGGGTGCCCACCGCCGGGCCGGTTCCGTCGGCGGCGGCCTGCACCACCACCCCGGCGGCGTCCGAACCGAGGACCGCACCGACCGGGACTCGACCGGAGCGGGCGTCGTTGAGGTCGCCGTAGTTCAGGGAAGCGTGGGAGACGTCCACCAGGACCTGGCCCGGCCCGGCCACAGGGTCGGGCACCTCGGCGAGGCGGACGGCGGCGGGTGCGGACGGATCGACGACGAGAGCACGGACAGGCATGTCTTCCCCCTTGGTGCACGATGTGTAACAGCAGTCATCATCCGTAACCTTGCTGTGCGGCGGAAGGAGGCACATTCATGTCACGCAGTCACATCCGTGGTGCGGAAGCGGTGAAGACCGAAGCCTGTCCGGTCACCGAGGTGCTCGACCGAGTGGCGGGCAAGTGGAGCATCGGGATCCTGACCGCGGCCGCCCACGGCCCGGTCCGCTTCACCGAGCTCGAACGAGCCATCCACGGGATCAGCCGGCGGATGCTCACCCTCACTCTGCGCAGACTCGAGCGGGACGGACTGCTCACCCGCACCGTCCACCCGACCGTGCCGCCCAAGGTCGAGTACGACCTCACCCCCATGGCCCGGGAGCTCCACGCCTCGCTGATCGAACTGGTGGGCTGGGCCGAGCGGCACCGGTCCTCCGTCGCCGAGGCCCGCGCCGCCTATGACGCCGCGGCGGAGCGGTCGCCCGAGGTCGGCTGAGAAGGGGCGCCCCGCCCCGATGGCCTGGACAGCCGGCGGACGGCCCGGCTTGAGCCCTGCGGCAACAACGGCTCAAGCCGGGCCCACTGTCCATTCGTCAGATCACCACGCCCCACAGCAGATCGACGCGCAGGTGGTGGCGTCGCCGGAGCCTAACCGGGAGACAGCGGCACCCACGGCGAAGAGCGCTCCGCCGAGGACGAACGCGGTCGCGGCGATCGCGTTGAGCCTGCGCAACCGGGCGACGGCGGTCTCGTCTGCCCTGGCGTGATGGGCGGCGGTCGCTCCGGGCGGATGGACGGTGATGAGTCCGCGGCGCCGGGCGAGCCGGGATTCCCAGACGGCGGTACCGCCGCCCTCGGCGCGCTGCGGAGCGCTGGATGTCCTCACGGGGTCCGCGCCGGGCTCTGGCAGGCAGGGCAGAGTTCGAATCGTCCTTGGTCGACGACGCTTCCCCAGCCGCGACAGTTGTCGCAGTCACGGGCGCGGGCGATGTTCACGTGGCGGGTTGAGACAGGAGCGTTCGGGTGGGCTCCGTGGATCATGCGGCCGTACTCCCTCGGGTAGAGGTCTCGCAGGCATAACTATTACATATTTCACAAAGCTATCCAATCGGGTGAATGGTGCATGTCGCGATCGGGTGCGCTGTCGGCCCGGTTACCGGTCCGGCACCGGGCCGGCTGTTTGCCGTCGTCAGCGGCGGGGACCCGCAGGTCATGAGCGCACCATCACGTCGTCGGACGGCGCAGAACAGGGTCCTCGGGCTGCTGGACCGGCTGGAGCGGGAGCCACGGGGTGACGCGGTGATCGGCGTGCTCCGCGAGCGGGTGCGGTCCCTGCCGCTGGGGCGCGGCCGGGACGTGCTGCACGGCCGCTGGCTGGGGCACCCGGTCCATCCGCTGATGGTCCAGGTGCCG
Source organism: Streptomyces sp. MA5143a (assembly GCF_900290235.1). Taxonomy (GTDB): domain Bacteria; phylum Actinomycetota; class Actinomycetes; order Streptomycetales; family Streptomycetaceae; genus Streptomyces. Next base: position 144,213 of record NZ_OLMK01000034.1, on the reverse strand, counting down.
ATCGGCAGCTGGCTCTCCGCCGCCGTCCTGGATCTGCGCCCCGGCCGTTCCCGCGAGGCCGGCCTCCTCGTCGGTGTCGGGCTGGCGGCCGCCGCTCCGGCGGCCCTGGCCGGCGCCGTCGACTGGGCGGAACTCCACCGCCAGCAGCAGCGCGTCGGCCTCGTGCACGCCGCGGCCAACGTGGCGGCGGTCGGCCTCTACACCGCCTCGCTCGTCTCACGCGCCCGGGGCCGTACGCTCGCCGGCCGCGCCTACGGTTTCCTGGGGCTGGCGGCGGTCGGCGCCGGCGGCATGCTCGGCGGCCACCTCGCCTACCGCCAGGCGTCCGGAGCCAACCATGCCGAGGAGGTCCCGCACGTCGTGTCGCAGGGCTGGCGCAGGATCGGCACCGTCGACGAGTTCCCGGTCGGCCGGGCCGTACGGCGCGCCGTGGACGACGTGCCGGTCCTGGTCGTGCGTGAGATCGGCGGCACGCTCCACGCGCTGGCCGAGCGGTGCAGCCACCTCGCGGGCCCGCTGTCCGAGGGCACCGTCGCGGACGGATGCGTCCAGTGCCCCTGGCACGGCAGCGTCTTCCGCCTCTCGGACGGCTGGAACGTACGCGGCCCCGCCACCGCGCCGCAGCCCGCCTTCGACACCCGGATCACCGACGGCCACGTCGAGATACGCCTGCGTCAGCAGGACGGCACGGACCCGACGGCGAACAGCCGGGCGGAGGACGCGCAGGCGGCGGCCGGAGGGGCGGCTGACGGACAGGCGACCGACCGGCGGCACAGCGGAGCCGGGGCGGCGGGCCGGAGCCACCGGCACGGGCCCCGCCGGCACCGGGACTGACGACGCTCCGCGGATCACGTCACTGCGGCGTGCTGCCGTGCCATTCGCAGCACAGGACGGTGGCGTCGTCGGCCAGGAATCCGTCGTGGTAGTCGAGGACCGCGTGGACCAGTCGGCGCAGTGTCTCGGGCAGGGGGACACCGTCCGCGTGGTGGCGGACGACGAAGTCGACGAAGCGGTCGCGGCCGAACTGCTGCCCGCCGGTGTCGCGCGCCTCGGTGACGCCGTCGGTGTGGAACAGCAGCCGGTCGCCCGGTTCCAGCTGCTCCCGGCAGACCGTGGCGGACAGGCCCAGGTCGGTGCCGAGGGGGTGGGTGGGCGGTCAGTCCAGGGTGGTGACCCAACGGCCGCCCCGGATGAGCACGGGCAGGGGGTGCCCGTAGTTGACCCAGCTCAGGTACCCGGTCGTGAGGTCGAGGTCGGCGAGGATGCCGGTGGCGTAGCGGCTGTGCCGGAACTGTTCGAGGAGCGCCGCCTCGATCGCGCTGCCCGCCTCGGGCAGCCCCGCTCCCCGGCGGCGGTGGCTTCGGCAGGTGGCGATGGCCAGGTTCGCGGTGAGCCCCGCGGCCGTGTCGTGGCCCATGGCGTCGAAGATGGCCAGATGGGCGACGTCCGCGGCCAGGGCGTAGTCGAAGGCGTCCCCGGCGGTCTCGTACGCCGGTTCCATCGCGGCCGCGATCGTCACCCTGCCGTCGGAGAACGTCTGCGGCGGCATCAGGGTCCACTGCATCTCCGCGGAGGGGCTCATCCGCCGGGTGCGGGTGAGGCGGGCGTAGGAGTCGCTGTAGCTGCGCTTGGACACCAGCATCAGCCCCAGCAGGGACGCGAGGTCCTGCATCGCCTCCCGGTCCGGGTCGGCGGCGGTGACGTCGACGCGGAGCACCCCGAGGCGTTCGGTGCCGTCCACCACCGGGATCCAGTGCCGCCCGCGTCCGTCGGTCACCGCGCCGCCCAGGCCCTTCTGGAAGGCCCGGCCCGCGAGAGTGGCGTCGACGCGGAGTTCCTCCCCGCCGTCTCCGGCGTCGATGCCGCGGCCGGTCACCTCCCGCAGGACGTCCTGCTGAAGATCGGCCAGAAAGATACTGGTCCGGCCGAGTCCGGCACGCTCCGCGTGCGTCGCGACAAGGAGGGATATGCCTTCGAACGTCGTCAGATGGCTGGCCCGGGTGAGCGCCACCAGCATGCGCGCCGGGTCTTCGTACACCGCCACACCAAGCCCCGTCGAAAGGGGACTGCCCGGTTCCGCCCGTCGACCTCGTTCGTTCACGGTGGTCAGGAACGGCTGACGGCTGACGAAGACGAGAAGCCCGTACGGCTGTTAAGGCCAGCCTACGCCGAGCCCGTGACGCCGAGCGCCGATTCTCCCTGGGCCCGGCCCCGGAGCAGCCCGCGCCGTTCCTCCTCGCAGGTACCGCCCCACACCCCCTGTGCGCCGGTCGCCTGGAGCGCCCACGTCAGACAGGGGTGGATCACCGGGCAGCGTCGGCAGATCGCCTTCGCCCTGGCCTGCTGATCCCGCAGGGCGGCCCCGGTGACGGCCACGGGGAAGAACAGTTCGGGGTCCTCATGGGCACATGCCGCGTCCCGCCACCAGTCCATGGCTGCCGCCTTCCCGTCCGCGTCGGCGACCAGCGGATCGGTCCTGCCACCGGCGGCCACCGCCGCCGATGCCCCGGCGTCCACTGGACCCCTGCCAGCGGAGTGCGCTGTCCCACCGGGGGAGACCGACCTCGTCACGAGCAGACACATCGCGCGGGGCCATTTTCACGCCAAATCCGGCGTTCGCAACCGTGACGACGTGACCTTTTTGCCGACCGCCCCCGGTGACGGGACCCCGGACGGCGCTGTCGCGACCGTCCCGGACGAGATCCGAGCGCGGCATCGGTCGTAGGCGAGTGATCCACGGGTACCCGGTCGCCGTGCAGAGGCCCCGGCCCTGGTCCGTGACGGTCAGGTCGGGGTGAGAACCGCATCGAGGAGGTCTCAGATGAGCACGGTCAAGGAAGCGGTGGAAGTCGAGGTCCCCGTCCACACCGCTTACAACCAGTGGACCCAGTTCGAGGAGTTCCCGCAGTTCATGGAAGGGGTCGAGGAGGTCCGTCAGATCGACGACCGCCACAACCACTGGACGACCAAGGTCGGCGGGGTGAAGCGCGAGTTCGACACCGAGATCGTCGACCAGCTTCCGGACGAGCGGATCACCTGGCGTACGACCACGGGTGACACCAAGCAGAAGGGCACGGTCCACTTCGAACGTCTGGACGACACGCACACCCGGGTGGAGCTCGTCATGGACATCGAGGCCAGCGGCATCGAGAAGGCGGGCGACATGCTGGGCATGATCGACCGTCGTGTGAAGGGCGACATGCGGCGCTTCAAGGAGTACATGGAGAAGCGCGGCGGCGAGTCCGGAGCCTGGCGTGGCCGCATCAGGCCCGGCGAGTGACCCCGCCCGACCCCTGAGACGCGTTCTCGTCGGCGCCGACCGCCTGCCGGGTGGCCGGCGCCGACGTATGTACGGAACCGGCGTCCGGCGGGGCGAAGCCGGCCGCCCCCCACCGGGGCGAAGCCGTCCGTCCCCGGCGGGGCGAAGCCGCCCGCCCTACCGCTTCCAGCCGCCTCCGGCCGGGCCAAGTCCAGCCGTACCGCTCCCACGACCAGGGCGGAATCGCCCCGTCCGTAGGTCCGTTCGGCCCTACCCGGGGGCGAGCCACGGCATCGTCCGTGCACCGCGCCAACTCGCCGCCGCCGTCTGGGAGTTCCACTGGGCGGTCCCCGTCGCCTGGTACTCCCTGATCGGGATGCTCATCGCGAACCGTTCTGGACCGACTGGCAGGCCGTGCTCGCCTGACCGGCCGGGCCGCCCGGCACCCCCGCGCCGTTCCGACGGGACGCGAGCCCCGCTCTCTTCGATACTGACGGAGTGACCTGCTGGACGTGGGAGTACGAGGGCTACGAGGCCGCCGACGAACGGCTGAGGGAGTCGCTGTGCACCCTCGGCAACGGGTGCTTCGCCACCCGAGGGGCCCTGCCCGAATGCGCCGCCGACGGCGTGCACTACCCGGGCACCTATGTCGCCGGCTGCTACAACCGGCTCACCTCCGACGTCGCGGGGCGCCGGGTCGACAACGAGGACATGGTCAACCTCCCGAACTGGCTGCCACTGCGCTTCCGCCTGCCCGGACAGCGGTGGCTCACCCCGGACACGGGCACCGTGCTCGACCACCGCCAGGTCCTCCACCTGTCGACGGGCACCCTGGAGCGCCGGACCACGTACGCGCTCGACGCACGACGCTCCCTGGAGGTGCGCCAGCAGCGCCTCGTGCACATGGCCGACCCCCATCTCGCCGCGCTGCGGACCCAGTTCAGGGTCGACGGGGTGCCGGACGCGACGGAGCTGGAGGTAGAGGCCCGGCTCGACGGCGGGGTCACCAACGCCGGCGTGCCCCGCTACCGGGACCTGGACGGCCACCACCTCACCCATGTGCACACCGGTTCGACGGGCACGGACACGGTGTGGCTGCGCTGCCGCACCCGCACCTCCGACATCCGCGTCGGCATGGCGGCCCGCCTGACCGCCGGGGCCTCTCCGGTCCGCGACCGGCACGCACCCCCGTACGCCGTCCAGGCGGTCCGGCTGCGTCTGGCGCCCGGCACCACCCGCACCGTCGACAAGACCGTGGCCCTGCACACCTCCCGCGATCCGGCGATCAGCGACCCGCTGCGCGCCGCGATCGACCGGGTGGGCCGCGCCCCCGGCTTCGACGGACTGCTCGCGGCACACACCACGGCCTGGGCCCAGCTGTGGCGCCGCGCCGACCTGGAAGTGCCCGGCGAGGCGGGCACCATCCTGCGGCTGCACCTCTTCCACGTCCTGCAGACCTTGTCCCCGCACACCGCCGACCTCGACGTCGGCGTACCCGCCCGGGGGCTGCACGGGGAGGCCTACCGGGGCCATGTCTTCTGGGACGAGCTGTTCGTGCTGCCGTATCTGAACCTGCACTTCCCGGAGGTGTCCCGCGCCCTGCTCCGCTACCGCCACCGGCGCCTCGACCAGGCCTGCTCCGCCGCGCGCGCCGTCGGACGACGCGGTGCCCTGTACCCGTGGCAGAGCGGCAGCGACGGACGGGAGGAGACCCAGGAACTCCACCTCAACCCGCGCTCCGGGCGCTGGCTGCCCGACCACTCCCGGCTCCAGCGCCACGTCGGGTCGGCGGTCGCGTACAACGTCTGGCAGTACTGCGAGGCGAGCGGCGACGCCGAGTTCCTGCACACCAAGGGCGCCGAGATGCTGCTGCAGATCTCCCGCTTCTGGGCGGACTGCGCGACCTACGACGAGAGCCTCGGCAGGCACCGCCTGCGCGGTGTCGTCGGCCCCGACGAATACCACGACTCCTATCCCGGTGCGACGGAACCCGGCCTCGACGACAACGCGTACACCAACGTCACCGCGGCCTGGGTGCTCACCCGCACGCTCGACGTGCTGCGCGCCCTGCCCGAGCCCCGCCGCCGCGAACTGGCCGAGCGGACCGGCCTGGACGGCGGGGAACTCGAACGCTGGGAGGACGTGTCCCGCACCCTGCACGTGCCCTTCCACAGCGGCGTCATCAGCCAGTTCGAGGGCTACGGGGACCTCGCCGAACTGGACTGGCCGCAGTACCGGAGACGGTACGGCGACATCCGTCGCCTCGACCGGATCCTGGAGGCCGAGGGCGACACCGTCAACCGCTACCGGGCGTCCAAGCAGGCCGACGTGCTGATGCTCGGATACCTCTTCTCACCCGCCGAACTGCACCGCCTGTTCGCCCGGCTCGGCCACCGGCTGGACGACGACATCTGGCGGCGGACCGTCGACCACTACCTCGCCCGCACCAGCCACGGCTCCACCCTCAGCGGCCTGGTGCACGGCTGGGTCCTGGCGCGGGCGCGACGGGCCGAGGCATGGGCGTTCTGCCAGGAGGCCCTGCGCGGCGACATCGCCGACCTCCAGGGCGGCACCACCGGCGAGGGCATCCACCTCGGCGCCATGGCCGGCACCCTCGACCTCGTCCAGCGCGGACTGACCGGCCTGGAGACCCGCGAGGGCGCCCTGTGGCTCGACCCGGTGCCGCTGCCGGAGCTGTCCGCGTACGGATTCGCCCTGCGCTACCGGGGCCACTGGGGTGTACGGCTGCGCCTGGAGCATGGCCGCCTGGAGATCACGGTGCCGGACTCGGACCGCTCCCCGATCGACATCCGGCTGCCCGGCCGCGAGGTGCGCCTCCACCCTGGGCAGCGCAGACACCTCGACCTCCCCGACCGGCCCCCTGACCGCGGCCCGCACGCCGGACCCCGGCGTTCCGCGTCCCCGTCTCAGCCCCCGTGACCGCTCCCGTCGTCACTCCACTCCCGGTACGCGGCCACGGCCGTGGGCAGCGTGGGGAAGATCCGGTCGGCGCCGACGGACTCCGCGAGGCCGTAGGCCCTCAGTTCGTCCATCAGGTCCTGCTTGACGCGGGCGAGCGCGAGGACGACGCCCCGCCGGGCCAGTTCACGGCGCAGCTCGTCCACGGCGTCCAGGGCGGTGATGTCGACCTCGACGTTCGCCTCGGTGTTGAGGACGAACCAACGCACCGGGTCCTCCTGCTCGTCCACCGCGGCCAGGGCACGGCGCCGGAAGTCCTCCGCGTTGGCGAAGAACAGCGGGGAGTCGTAGCGGTACACCAGCAGGCCGGGGATGGTGCGGGCGTCCGGGTAGTCGTCGATGTCGTGCATGCCGGCCACCCCGGGCACGAGCCCCAGGACGGCGTCGTGCGGACGCGCCACCCGGGTCAGCAGCTCCGCGATCGACAGGCCGACGGCGACGAGCACCCCGTACAGGATGTCGAAGGCGAGGACCCCGGCGAGGCAGCCGAGCGCCAGCAGCAGCTCCCGCCTGCGGAACGACGCGAGCCTGCGGAAACCCGCCAGGTCGATCATGCGGACGGCCGCGTACACGACGAGGACGCCCAGGACGGCCCTCGGTGTGCGGGACAGCAGAGGGCTGAGGAAGAGCAGCACCGCCAGGACCGCCGCCCCGGCGACCAGCGAGTACGCCTGACTGCGGGCACCCGCGGTGGACGCGAGGGCGGTACGGCTGGCGCTGCTGCTCACCGGGAAGCCGCTCAGCGCACCCGCCCCGAGGTTGGCGGCGCCCAGGGCGAGGAACTCCTGGTCGGCGTCGAGCGCCTCCTTGCCGTCGCCGTCGCCGTCGCCGTCGGCGAAGGCCCGCGCGGTGAGGATGAAGTCGGTGTAGCCGACAAGCAGCACACCCAGCGCGGGCAGCACCAGCCGGGGCAGCTCGCTCAGGTCCGGTGAGGAGAAGCCGGGCAGGCCGATCGGCACGTCACCGACCACCTCGATGCCGTACCGGTCGTCCAGCCCGAGGACGGCGACGGCCGCCGTGCCCAGGACCAGCACCAGCAGGGGACCGGGAACGGCCCGCACGTACCGGGCGGCGGTGAAGAGGACGGTCAGCGCGACGGCGGAGAACACGACGGTCGCCGTGTGCGCCTCCGACAGGTTCCCGAGGAACGACCACGACTGCGCGAAGAACGAGGACCCCGCGGTGTCGACCCCCGTGAGCTTGGGCAGCTGGTCCACCGTCATGATCAGCGCCACGCCCGCCAGATAGCCGATCAGTACCGGCCGGGACAGCAGGTCCGCGACGAAGCCGAGCCGCGCCAGCCGCGCCACCACGCACAACAGGCCCACCGTGATCGCGAGCGTCGCCGCCAGGGTCGCGTACCGGTCCGGGTCCCCGGCGGCGAGGGGCGCCACCACCGTCGCCGTCATCAGCGCCGTCGTCGACTCCGGGCCCACCGACAGCAGCCGGGACGAGCCGAGGAGGGCGTACGCGGCCAGGGCCGGCAGGATCGCCCACAGTCCGACGACCGGCGGCAGCCCCGCCACCCCCGCGTACGCCATCACCTGCGGCACCAGATACGCGGCGACCGTCACCCCGGCCAGGACGTCGCCCCTCAGCCACGCCCGCCGGTAGCCGAGGAGGGTGCCGAGCCCGGGGGCCAGTCGGCGCCACCACGGAACAAGCCGTCCGCCCGAGCCCTGGACCATGGGCCTCCCTCCACCGTGTGGAGATCAGCATCCACCGCGGAGAGGCCCGGACGCGAGCCACACGGCGGGACTCCGCACCGAACCGGTCGTGGCAGGGACGTTCGGCCCCTGCCGGGGACTTGCGGCCCCTCCACCGCGGGCCCCGGCGGCACGAGGCTGGGAGCACAACCCCGTTCAGGAGGCAGAACCATGGTGAACACCGTTGTCGCAGGGCTCGACGGTTCGGCCGAGAGCCGGGCCGCCGCCGAGTGGGCGGCCCGCGAGGCGAAGCTGCGGGATCTGCCGCTGACCCTCGTCCACGTCCGGGAACCGGAACCGGTACCCGACCCCATCGCCCAGGCACCGCTGCTCGCCGCCGAGACGCTCCAGCACTGGAGCGAGCGCATCCCGCGCGAGGCGGCCGAAGGGCTGCGGCTGCGGCACCCCGGCGTGGACGTCACAGTGGAACACATGAGCGGCCGGCCCGGAGAGGTCCTGACCCGCGCGGCGAAGGACGCCGCGCTGCTCGTCCTCGGCTCCCGGGGGCTCAGCGGCATCGGAGGCTTCCTGGTGGGCTCCGTCGGCCAGCTGGTCGTCGCGCACGCCGAGCAGCCGGTCGTCCTCGTCCGCGCCGGGGAGCAGGCCGCCGACGAGCACCGGGCCGACCCGGTCGGCATCCCGTCGGCCGCCACCCCCTTCCGGCCCGTCGTCCTCGGCCTCGACACCGAGAACCCGCACGACACCGTGATCGAGTTCGCCTTCGACGCGGCCTCCCGCCGGGGAACCGCCCTGCGGGTCGTCAACGGCTGGAACCCGCCGCCGTACTACGCCTACGCCATCCCCGCCGACCCGGAACTCGGCCCCGAGCTGCGAACGAACCAGGTCACCGCCCTGACCGAGGTGCTCAAGCCGTGGCAGGTGAGGTTCCCCGACGTCGACGTGACCGAGGTGTGCCGCTGGGGCAGCCCCGCCCACCACCTCGTCGACGCCTCGCGCGAGGCGTCCCTCGTGGTCGTCGGCCGCCGCATCCGCCGCAGCCCCGTCGGCACGCACATCGGCCCCGTCACCCACGCCGTCCTGCACCACTCGGCCGCCCCCGTCGCCGTGATCGCCCACCCCTGACGGGGCGCCCGCGCTCCCACACCCCGAGGAACCCCGAGGAGGAGCACCGATGCAACGCCCGCTGGTCCGGTGGTGCTCGACGCCTCCACCAGCCCACACCGCACTCCACCACGCCGCCTGCCGGGTCGCCGTCGTCCCCCACCGGGCGCACGACGACTGACACCGCGCACCGTCCACGGCTTCCGAGAGGAGGCGGACCACATGTCCACCCGCGTGCTGGTCGCCTATGGAACGACCAACGGATCCACCGCGACGATCGCCGAGACCGTCGCGGACGTCCTCAACGAGGCGGGACTCACCGCCGAGGCGCTCCCGGCCCCCTCCGTGGCGAGCCTCGCGCCGTACGACGCGGTCGTCGTCGGCGGCGCGCTCTACGCGGGACGCTGGCACAAGGACGCCCGGCGCTTCCTGCACCGGCACCGTCAGGCCCTCGCCGAACGGCCCCTGTGGCTGTTCAGCAGCGGCCCCCTCGACCCGTCCGCCTCGCAACGGGACATCCCGCCCGTCCCCGGCGTGCGGAAGGCCATGGTCCGCCTCGACGCCAACGGACACGTCACCTTCGGCGGCTGCCTGGAGGAAGGGGCCAAGGGATGGGTCGCCGGCATGATCCTCCGGTCCGGAAAGGGCGGGGACTTCCGTGACTTCCCCGCGATCCGGGAATGGGCCACCGACCGGGCGGCGGAACTCGCGGGCGTCGCGCCCGGCGGGCGCCGCGCCGCCCCGTGAGCGCCGCCGGTCCTCCACCGGCCCCGACGGATGGACGACGGGCCGGTCCACCAGCCACACCTCGCGGCTGCTCGCCGGCGGGCACGCACCCGTGTGCCGCAGCGGCCGCGAGGGTGCCCAGCGAGTCCTCCTGACAGGGGAGAGCAGGAGGGCTCGTGCCACGGCCGCCGCCCTCACCGGCGCAGAGGGCGGCGGCCGTCCGGACGCCCGGAGCCGCCGGGCCCGTCGCGACGACCATCGCGACCTACGGTGGGGGAATGATCACTCTCATGACGTCGGCCGTCACAGGAGGCTGCCGCTGCCGTAGGGCGCGTACAGGTCCAGCAGCCGGGTGCGGGCCGAGTGCAGACGGTGGGCGAGGATTCCGCCGACCCACTGGGCGACGGCGAAGCCGAGCGCGGGGTCCTCCCGGCACATCAGACGGATCGCGGTGGCGTCGAACTCGTGGGCGCGCACCGGGCTGGTGGCCTCGGCCCCCAGATGCCAGACGTGCGGGGTGAACAGCCAGGACCAGCCGACGAGTTCGTGGTGTCGAAGGGTCTCGATGACGGCCGGGCGGCGGCCGGGCACCCGCATGTCGAGGGCGACCGTGCCGGTCCGGATGATCCAGAACCGGTCGGCGGTACCCCCTTCGTCGAAGATCCGGGTCCCCTGCGGGAACGACACCTCACGGGCGAACCGCATCAGCCGCTGCCGGTGCTCGGCGGGCAACGCCCGCAGCATGCCGGGTGTGGGGGGAGCGTTCATGACGACCTCCGGAACGGGCGTACGGACCCTGTCACCTCCAGCATCGTCCCGTGCCCGGCGCCCCGCCATGGGTCACCCGGCCCCATGGCCGGGACCACCGGGCACCCTTGGAAGCCCTTCGGCACCCCCATGGCGCCGAACGAGTGGACTCACCGGAGCGCGCCCTGGACGGTGGTCCTCGGCCGGGGCGGGGACGGTGATCTTTCGAGTACTGACCCGATGGCCTTTCCGGAAGAGGCACCGCATGCGACCCACCCCCTCCCGCAGACAGTTCTCGGCGGCGCTGCTCGCGGCCTCCGTGCTCACCCCGCTGACGGCGGCCCCGGCCTCGGCCCTCCAGCCCTCCGGTCGCCGCGACCGCCAGGCGTGCCCGCCGGACGGCTTCGGACCGGAACTGACCGCGCGGCTCGACCGGACCATCGAGGAGGCCCGGAGGGAGGCGGGCATCCCCGGGATCGTCACCGGACTGTGGATGCCGGGCAGGGGGGACTACGTCCGGGCGACCGGCGTCGCCGACACCGCCTCCGGCACGCCGATGACCACGGACGTCTTCGTGCGGATCGGCAGCGAGACCAAGACCTTCACGGTCACCGCACTGCTGAAACTCGTCGACGACCGCGAGATCCGTCTGGACGACCCGATCTCAAGGTACGTCGCGGGAGTACCGAACGGCCGCCGGATCACCCTGCGCCACCTCGCCGAGATGCGCAGCGGCCTCTTCCCCTACACCGCCGACCAGGACTTCACGCAGGCGCTGTTCAGCGATCCGAGCCGCTCGTTCACCCCGGCGGAACTCCTCCGCCACGGCTTCAAGCACCCCAACACCGCCGCGCCGGGCACGACCTTCCAGTACTGCAACACCAACCTGGTCCTGCTCGGGCTCGTCGTCGAGAGGGTCGGCGGCCGCCCCTTCGCCGACTTCCTCCGCGAGCGGGTGCTCCGCCCCGCGCGGCTGCACCGCACCTTCTTCCCGGGGGGCGCCGAGTTCCCCGAGCCGCACCCGCACGGGTACACGGACGACATCCTCACCGGTGAGGTCGTGGACGCCACCGACTGGAATCCCAGTTGGGCCTGGGCCGCCGGAGCGATGATCTCGGACCTGCACGATCTGCGCCGCTGGGCGGAGATCGTCGCCACCGGGAAGCTCCTTCGCGCGGCGACCCAGCGCGAGCGGCTCACGATGCTGCCGACCGGCTTCCCCGGCACCAGGTACGGCCTCGGCATCCTGGAGACCGGCGGGTGGATCGGCCACAACGGCTCCCTGCCCGGCTACGAGAGCGTCACCGTCCATCTCCCCTCCAAGAAGGCCACGTTGGTGCTGCTGCTCAACACCGACATCACCCACGAGGGCCAGGAACCCTCCTCCCTCGTCGCCCGCGCGATCACCGAGGTCGTCACACCGGACAACATCTACGACCGCCCGGCCCCGCTGAGCTGACGCCTGCCCATTCCTCCCGCGGGATCAGGCGGGTGAACCGGTCACCGTGCTGCCCGACTTGGTGACGTGGTACGTGACCTTCGCACCGCTCCAGAAGTGGAACGTGAGTGTCACGCGCGCGTTGTCCCGCAGCGAGGTGAAGAACTCGGCGGTCAGCTTGATGGAGTCGCCGGTGTACGCCGAGAAGGCGGTGTCCCACTGCTGGTACGACGTCCAGTTGGCCGGACCCGCGTTGCCTCCGTCGTCGTACTTCGCCTCCATGGTCGCGAGCATGTCGCCCCGGAACTGCGTCGGAACGCTCAGCCCACCGGTGTCCCCCGAGGCGTTCGACAGCACCGGTCGGTCGTGGCTGATCACGTCGATCCGCCAGGGCACACCACGGGAGAACCTGGCCTCCAGCGTCGCGTTGACCCCGTACGCCCGGTCGCCGACCAGCGCGGTGAGCGCGGTGGCCGTCAGGGTGAGCCGATTGCCGGACACGGTGTAGTCCCTGCCCCTGAGGAGATGGCGGGAGCCGTGCCGCAGGCCCTGGAAGTCGGTGCCGTTCAAGTTGAGCGTGAGCTCCTGGCTCGTGACGGCCCCGGACTTCGGCACGAACACCATGTCGCTGGAGGCGGTTCCCGACCGCGTGGCCCAGCTCGACCTGATCTGCCCGAACAGCTCCGCGTCACGCCATCGCAGGGTGTTGCGGTTCAGGAACTGGCCGGCGTCCCACAGCATGGTGGTGAGGTTCCGCCGGCGGGCGTAGTCGCCGAGGAACTCGAAGTACTTGCGCTGTTCGCCCCGCTGGATGATGCCGGGCCGGTAGTGGTCGTAGGCCAGCAGCGCGTACTCGCCGATGACGACCGGGATCCCGCGCGCGGTGAAGGCGTTGTGCACCCGGTCGAAGGTCCCGGTGAGATCCTGCTCGGAGGTGGCGTCGAACCGGGTGTAGCCGGCGATGTTCACACTGAACGGCCACCAGCCGTAGAAGTGGACGGTCGTTGCCACCATGGGGTCGCGCAGGTCGGCCAGTTCGGCGGCCAGAGCGTCGAGCCGGCCCTGGTCGGCGTTGGTGTACAGCGTCGGCAGCACGAGCAGACGGTTCGTGTTCCCGCCGCCGGACCCGCGGACGATCCGGTGGAACACCTTGTTCAGTTCGGCCAGCAGCCGGTAGTTCTCGTCGTCCCCGGACGTACCGCTGAACGTGGGCTCGTTGATGCTCTCCAGCGCCAGCTTCGGCGACCTGTCACGGAACTCGGCCGCTATCTGCGTCCAGGTCGCGGTGTAGCGGGCGAGCACGGCGTCGTGGTCCGTGGAGAGGCTGTTGACCCACATCCAGGAGTCGTGGTGCATGTTGAGCAGGACGTACAGGTCCTCGCTCAACGCCAGGTCCACGACCTGGCGCACCTTCGCCATCCAGGCCGCGTCGATCCGGTAGTCGGGCGCCGAGCCCTGGTGGATGCCCCAGGTGACGGGCAGCCGGATGCTCTTGAAGCCCTGTGACCTGACCTTCTGGAAGAGCGCCCTGGTCACCGGGGGATTGCCCCAGGACGTCTCGTCGGGGATGGCGTCGTAGGTGTTGCCCAGATTCCAGCCGGGCTGCATCGCCGCCACCGCGCTCCGGGCGGCCGGGGAACTGGGCGGCGGCACCGGGGGATCGGCGGCCAGCGCCGCGGCGGGCAGCAGCGGAAGCAGGACGAGCGCCAGGACGACAGCCGTCAGTCTCCGCGGGATCCGCGGCGACCGGCGCCGTCGCGGAAGAAGTCGTGCGAGTCTCCTCGTCATCACGTGCACCTTCCGTTGTGGGGGTGTGCGACACGTGGAGCCGGCCCGAGGCCGACACAGGTATGGATTCGACAGAGCAACTTTCGCGATGAGCGGCGGAGAAATTAACATGAAGCAGTGGCCGGGGCCACAGCTGTGACGGAAGAGATGCCGCAGTCCCCACCCCCGCCGGGAGCGCCGACACGCAGTGACCGGGAGCGCGAGTGACGGGCGGTTCGGTCTCGGTGGACGTCAACAGGCCGTACCGGCCGGTTCCTTGCGCTCCCGGCGGTACCCGAGGGCCGTTGGCCCCACGGGCGGCCCCTGACTGGCCTCGTTCGGAAAGTATCCAGAGTGCGTAGCGACACCTTTCGAAGCCGTCGCCAGCGGGGGTCTCCTCCGGCCAGGTGCGCGTCCGGCCCCGCATCGGCCCGTTGAGCACGATCGTGGCGCGCACCGGCTGGGTCAGTCCCCGGCGTGCCTTCGCAGCAGCGACCGGACACTGAACGGCTGTACCTCCTGCAGCACGATCGTGGTGTTCGACCGGACCACGCCGGGTGCTTCCAGCAGCAGGTTCGTGATCCGGTGCAGGTCCGTGGTGTCCCGCGCGACGACGCGGGCGAGCAGATCGCCGTCGCCGGTGGTGACGAGCAGCTCGACCACCTCGGGGATCCGCAGGATCGCCTCCTGCGTCGGCTGCCCCACGCGCTGGCTGATCGACATCGTGATGAGGGCCGTCAGCGGATAACCGAGGGCCGCCGGCGCCACGCGCCGACTGTGCTCCCTGAGGAGACCGCTCTCCTCCAGCCGCTTCAGGCGCGCCTGCACGGTGTTCCGGGCGAGGCCCAGCCGGTCCGCGAGGGCGACCGTCGTGGCCCGTGGATCCGCGTCGAGCGCCAGGAGGATCCGGGCGTCGAGGTCGTCGACATGTCGCATGCTGCTCAGTATGACAGGGCGCGGACCAGGTCCCATTGAGCATTCTGCTCAACCTTCATGACGTATATTGCGCATTTCGGTGGGCGTTTTTAGGTTCACGCCATGCAAAAAGCGCAACGCGACAGCACGTCAGCGAAGAAGGAGTCCCGAGCCGACCACCGTGTGTGGGGCGACGAGGCCGAGATCGTCGACGCCGCCATCGACTACGCGTGGCGGCGCATCACGGAGGACCCGGACCCGGTGTCGGGCGCCCGCCCCGCCGCCGACCTCGCCCTCGCGGCCGGCGCGGCCGTCACCCCGTGGGGGATCGGCGCCGAAGCGGCCATCAAACTGTTCGACCGGGTCCTGTTGCCCGCCACCCGCAGCCAGAGCGCGTCGACGAACCTCGCCTACATCCCCGCGGCCCCCACCCGTGCCGCGCTCGCCTTCGACGCGGTCACCGGCGCGGCGAACATCTTCGCGGGCACCTGGGAGGCGGGAGCCGGCGCCATCCACGCCGAGAACGAGGCGCTGGCCTGGCTCACCGGACTGCTCGGATGGCCGAGCACCGCGGCGGGATGCTTCGTCAGCGGCGGCACCATGGGCAACCTCTCCGCGCTCATCACGGCCCGCGCCGCCGCGGCCGCGTCGAGGCCGCGGCCCACGGACGGCTGGAAGATCGTGTGCGCCGACAGCGCCCACTCCTCGATCAGATCCGCGGCCCGGGCGATGGACGTCACCGTCGTCACCGCACCCGTGGACCGGCGGGGGCACCTCACCGGAGACGCCGTGAACGCGGTGCTCACCTCCACGACCGGGGTGTTCGCCGTGGTGGCGACCACCGGCACCACCAACGCCGGTCTGATCGACGACCTCGACGACATCGCCGACGTCTGCGAGCGCCACCAGGTCTGGCTGCACATCGACGGCGCCTACGGCGGTGCGGGCCTGGCGGCGCCCAGCGTGCGGCACCGCTACGCGGGCATCGAACGCGCCGACAGCTTCATCGTCGATCCGCACAAGTGGCTGTTCGCCCCCTACGACTGTTGCGCGCTGCTGTATCGCGACCCCGCGCCGGCACGCGCCGCGCACAGCCAGACGGCGAGCTATCTCGACGCCATCGACCGCGAGGTCCACAATCCGACGGACCTGGCGCTCCACCTCAGCCGCCGGGCCCGCGGACTGCCGTTCTGGTTCAGCCTCGCCGTCCACGGGACCGAGCGGTACGTGCGAGCCGTGGAACAGACCCTCACCACCAGCCGCCTGGTGGCCGACGCCATCCGCGCCGACGACCGGCTCCGGCTGCTGGTCGAACCCGAGCTGTCCGTGCTCCTCTTCGACCGTCCGGGCTGGGGCCCGCAGGACTACGCGACCTGGTCCGCCCGCACCGCAGAAACGGGCGCGATGCTGTGCGTGCCGACCCAGTGGCACGGCATGACGGTCCTCCGCCTGGCCTTCGTGAACCCGGACACCGACGCGGGGGAGGTCATCGAGACCCTCCGTACGCTCCATTAGGGCGAGTTGAGGGGTGGGGGTGGGGCCTGGCCGGGCGCTGACGGGGTGCGTTGGAGGGCGTCTTCCGGGCGATCTCGTCCAGCGCTGGTCAGCGCTGCTGCGGCCCCGCCTGATCGTCAATCCGGGCTCAGCGCAAGGCGTCCTTACCGGGGCCCTCCAGTCGTCGGTCGACGTCGCGGAGCAGGGCGTCTATACGATGGAACGCCTGTGAAAGTGAACGCAGAGGCGACGTACGGGAGGCCAGGAGTGACGGACCGGCGGCAGCGCGGCCCGCGGCGGGGCCAGGGTGAGCTGGAGGCGCTCGTTCTGTCGGCCCTGCGCGAGGCGGACGGCCCGGCGAGCGCCGGCTGGGTCCAGGAACGTCTGGGCGGCGACCTCGCCTACACGACGGTGATCACGATCCTCAC
This sequence comes from Streptomyces sp. MA5143a, assembly GCF_900290235.1. Classification (GTDB taxonomy): domain Bacteria; phylum Actinomycetota; class Actinomycetes; order Streptomycetales; family Streptomycetaceae; genus Streptomyces. The sequence goes on along the minus strand of NZ_OLMK01000034.1, from coordinate 127,692 downwards.
CCGGTTGTTGGCCAAGGACGCGGTGACCCGGGAGCGCGCCGGCCGGTCCTTCGTGTGGACGCCGGCCTCGGACCAGGCGGGCCTGGCCGCGCACAAGATGCGCAAGGTGCTCGACGGGCAGAGCGACCGTGAGGCGGTCCTGGCCAGCTTCGTCACCTCCCTGGAGCCGGACGACGAGCGACTCCTGAGAGAACTGCTCGGGCAGGCGGGGGGCGAAGGGGAAGACTGAGACCTCATGGGGCTGTTCGTCTTTCTACCGCTCGTCCTGCCGTTCACGGCATGGCCGATCGCCCGCCTCGCCGAGCAGCGGCTGCACCCGAGGACCACCACGCGGTTGCTGACCGGCGTGGCCGCCGTGATGGCGGCGTGCAGCACGGTCTCGCTCGGACTGCTGATGGTCGTCGGCACCGCCCAGCTGCCGGGCAATCCCCTGCCCGACGGCTGGTCGGACCCCGAGGTCCGTGCGGCGGTCCCGTACGACGAGGTCGCCGGGAGGCTCGCCATCCCGGCGCTGCTCGCGGTCCTGTTGGCCTGCGCCCGGACGGGGTGGCGGCACGGCCGCACCCGCCGCGCCGCACACCGGGCCCTGGCGGGGCTGCCGGGCACCGCGGTCGCCGTCCTGCCGGACGAGACGCCGTACGCGTACGCGCTTCCCGGGCGGCGCGACCGGGTGGTGGCGACCACAGGCATGCTGGCCCGACTGGAACCGGCCGAGCGGCGGGCGCTGTTCGCGCACGAGCGCGCCCATCTCGTCGCCCGGCACCACCGGTTCCTGCTGGCCGTGCAACTGGCAGCGCGGGCCAACCCGTTCCTGCGGCCCCTGTGCACGGCCGTGTCGTACACCGTGGAGCGGTGGGCGGACGAGGAGGCCGCGCGGTCGGTCGGCAGCCGCCGGGCCGTGGCCCGCGCCATAGGCAAGGCGGCGCTGGTCTCCCGCTCCACCCCGGCCCCGACGTTCGCGGGTTTCGCCGTGCCCGGCCCGGTGCCGCGCAGGGTGGCCGCGCTGCTGGCGCCGGAGCCGGTGCCGCGCAGCTGGCCGCCGGTGTTCACGAGCGTGGGCCTCGCCACCTGGGGCGCGGCCGCCGGCACCGCGGTCTCCGCCCTGTCCTCCGCGAACTCCGCGGTCACCATGGCCCTCATCCTGCACGCGGCGACACCACTGTGAGCGCCGGCGGCCGTTGCGCGCGCTTGGCCGGCCCCCCGAGGGGAGCCGGCCCGTCGTCCGGCGCCTGAGGGGCGTCAGCCCTCGTCCTCCTCCTCGTCGCCCTCGAAGAAGTCCCCGACCTCGTCGACCACTTCGGCGGCGACCATCCCGCCGACGACACCGACCGCCAGACCGGCCGCCCCCGCTGCCACGGCGGTGCCCATGCCGGGGCCGGAGCGGTGCCCCTCCTCGTGGTGCCCGGTGTGGCCGTAGTGGCCCTCGGGGGCGTACCCGGCGGGGGAGCCGTACGCGGGCCTGCTCTCCACCAGCCGCCGGATCCAGCCGTCGACGAGGGCGGTCCAGTCCTGGTGCTCGACGCCGTCGTGGGCGACGGTGAACCGGGTGACGGCGTCACCGCCCTCGGAGAGGAACCCGCCGCGCTTGTCGGCCTCCAGGACGACCTCCATACCGCCCGGAGTGGCCAGGAAGGTCAGCTCGATCTCGTTGACCCGGGACGCGTACGCGGGCGCCGGGGTGATCTCGATCTCCTGGTAGAACGGCAGCTGCTGCCCCGTGCCGGAGATGCGGCCGTACTCCAGGTCCGCGGACCGGAAGCCGCAGCCGAGCTGCCCCAGCGCCTCCAGGATCGCCTCCTGCACGGGCAGCGGGGTCACCGTGAGCTGGTCGAGATCGCCCTTGTCCTTCGCTCCGGCCACCCCGAGTTCCGTGCGCACGCCGAGGACGATGCCCAGCGACTGACCGTACAGCTCGCTGATCGGGGTCTCCCACGGCAGCGTCGTGCTGAACGGCACCGTGCGCTCCTCGCCCGCCGCGAGCCGGAACCCTCCGCCGACGACGAACCGGTCGAAGGGAACGGTCCCCTCGCTCTCGCCTCCCTCGTGCTCGGCCTCGACCCGCGCCACCAGCTCCAGGGTGATGTGCTCGATCTCGAAGTCGGCCTCGCCCCCCTTGAGATGGACCTCTCCCGACAGGCTGCCGCCCGGCCGGGCCGGGCCCGGGTCGAGAACCGTGTCCACCGTGGGTCCGCCCAGACCGAGCGTGCCGAGCAGCCGTTTGAACACCATCGCGGCGTTCACTCCTTCTTTCGTGCGTCCAAGTCATGCGGTCATGCGTCGCGGAACAACCGGGAACCACGGTTGTTCTACAAGCGAGTAGAAGCATAGGGTCGACAGCGCCCGTCGAGGCGCCGTCACGGGATCCGGAACAGGAAAGTCCGAAAACCGTCGCAGATGTGACCGTGACGACACGAACAGCGGGTTTTGCCGTCCCTTTACTATGGGAACGGAGCTTGCGAAGAATTCCCGACCACCGAGCGACGAAGGAGCCGAAGACCCCCGATGGGTGAGCCTCCCAGTACCGGCCGCAGCGTGCCCCGACCGCACGACGGAGCGGGGGTGGCGCGGTGACCGAGATCCTGCTGCTCCTGCTCGCTCTGCTCCTCACCCTGGCCTGCGCGCTGTTCGTCGCGGCCGAGTTCTCCCTGACCACCGTCGAACGCGCCGAGCTGGAACGCGCGGTCGAGGCGGGGGAGCGCGGCGCCGAAGGCGCCCTGAAGGCCGTACGCCGGCTGACGTTCCAACTGTCCGGCGCGCAACTCGGCATCACCGTCACCTCGCTGGTGATCGGCATGCTCGCCGAGCCGTCCCTCGCGGCCCTCCTCGAAGGCCCCCTGCGGGCGATCGGGCTGGGCGGCGCCGCCCCGTCGGCGGCGACCGTGCTGGGCGTGGCCCTCTCCACCGTCGTGCTGATGGTGGTGGGTGAGCTGGTGCCGAAGAACTGGGCGATCTCCCGGCCGCTGGCCGTGGCCAAGGTCGTCGCGGGCCCCCAGCGCGGCTTCACCGCCGCCTTCGGCCCGTTCATCCGCCATCTGAACGGCACGGCCAACGGCTTCCTGCGCCGCTTCGGCCTGGAACCGACCGAGGAACTGGCCTCCGCCCGCACCTCCGAGGAACTCGTCGCGCTCGCCCGGCACTCGGCAGCCGAGGGCGCCCTGGAGGCGGACTCCGCCGAGCTTTTCGTCCGCACCCTGCACCTGGGCGAGCTGACCGCCGAGAACGTGATGACGCCGCGGGTCGACGTCAAGGCGCTGGAGGCGCACGCGACCGCCGCCGACGCCGCCAACCTCACCCATGCCACCGGCCTGTCCCGCTTCCCCGTGTACCGCGACACCTTGGACGAGGTCATCGGCACCGTCCACATCCGCGACGTGCTCGCCCTGGAGCCCGCCCGCCGCGCCGCCACACCGGTCACCGCGCTGACCACCGCACCCCTGCTCGTGCCCGACAGCCTCACCGCCGACCGGCTGCTGGAGCGACTGCGCGAGACACGCACCATGGCCGTCGTCATCGACGAGTACGGCGGCACGGCCGGCGTCGCGACGGTCGAGGACATCGTCGAGGAGGTCGTCGGCGAGGTCCGCGACGAGCACGACCCCGTCGAGGTCCCCGACCTGCTGCCCGCCCGGGCGACAGGTGACGGCCGCCCGGTGTGGGAGGCCGACGGCTCGGTCCGCGTCGAGCGGCTCGGCGAGATAGGGCTGGCGGCGCCCGACGGCCCGTACGAGACCGTGGCCGGGCTGGTCGCCACCCGACTCGCCCGCATCCCCGCCAAGGGCGACGCGCTGGACCTGGACGACGGCTGGACGCTGGACGTCCTCGACGTCGACCACCACCGAGCCGACCGCGTCCGTATCACCGCACCGACGGCCCGGCCCGCCCGGGAACGGTCGGAGGCCGCCCGATGACCGCGTTGCAGCTCACCATCGGCGCGCTGACCCTGCTCACCAACGCCTTCTTCGTCGGCGGCGAGTTCGCCCTGATCTCCGTACGCCGCAGCCAGATCGAACCGCGCGCCGAACAGGGCGACACACGGGCCCGGATGACCCTGTGGGGCCTGCGCCACCTCTCCGCCCTCATGGCCACGGCCCAGCTCGGCATCACCGCGTCCTCCCTGGTGCTCGGTGCCGTCGCCGAACCCGCCATCGCCCACCTCATGGAACCCGCGTTCGAGGTGGCCCATGTCCCGCACGGCCTGGTGCACCCCGTCGCGTTCGTCGTCGCGCTCACCCTGGCCACCTATCTGCACATGCTGATCGGCGAGATGGTCCCGAAGAACATCGCCCTGGCCGCACCGGTCCCCACCGCGTTGCTCCTCGGCCCGCCGCTGGTCGCGCTCACCCGGGCCCTGCGGCCGGTGATCTTCGGGATCAACGCCTTCGCCAACGCCCTGCTGAAGCTGCTGCGCGTGGAACCGAAGGACGAGGTCGAGTCGGCGTTCACCGACGACCAGCTCGCCCGGATGGTGCTCGACTCCAGCGAGGCCGGACTCCTCTCGCCCGCCGACGGCGAGCGGCTGCGCGACGCCCTGGAACTGGGCACCCGCCCGGTCGGCGAGATCCTCGTCCCCGCCCCGCGGATGCGCGCCGTCGGCCACACCGTCACCCCGGCCGAACTGGAACGCACCGCCGCCGCGGCGGGCTACTCCCGCTTCCCGGTCACCGGGCCCGGCGGCGACCTCCTGGGCTATCTGCACATCAAGGACACCCTGGGCCTCGCCGACCGGAACCAGCCGTTCCCGCCCGGCACCCTCCACCCGGTCACCCGGGTCCGCATCGACACCCCGCTGGACGACACCCTCACCGCCCTGCGCGCCGACGGCAGCCACCTCGCCGCCGTCACCGGCGGGACGGGCACGGTCCTCGGCTTCGTGACCATGGAGGACGTCCTGTCCGAACTGGTCGGCCCGGCACGGCCGGGCGGGACGTCCTCGGACGCCTCGCCGAAGCGGGGCTGAGCAGGCCCGGGAACACCGATCCGGTCAGAATCGTTCACTGAGCACATCGACACAAGGAGCAAGCCCGTGTCCGCGTCCGCCGACCTGACGGACTCCCCGGGGCACAGTCCCCGACCACCCCGCCGAGACAGAGCCGACCGTCTCGGCCACGGCACACGGCGGGGTGGTGTCCGATGAGTGCCGTGAACGCCGTGCTCGGCCTGCTGGCCGTGCTCGTCCTGACCGCCGGCACCGGCTACTTCGTCGCCCAGGAGTTCGCGTACGTCTCCGTCGACCGCCTCGCCCTCGCGCGTGAGGCGGAGGCGGGCGACCGACGGGCGGCCCGCGCCCTGAAGGTGCTGGAGCGGCTGTCGTTCATGCTGTCCGGCGCGCAGCTGGGCATCACCGTCACCGGTCTGGTCGTCGGCTTCATCGCCGAGCCGTCCGTGTCGGCGCTGCTGGAGCCCGCCCTGACCGGCGTCGGCATCCCCGAGGGCGCGGTCGGCGGCATCTCCGTCGTGCTCGCCTTCGTCCTCGCGACCGTCGTGCAGATGGTGCTCGGCGAGCTGGCCCCGAAGAACCTCGCGATCGCCGTCCCGGAGCGCCTCGCGAAGTCGCTGGCCGCCTCCACCCTCGCCTATCTGAGGGTCGTGGGCCCGGTGGTGCACGTCTTCGACAGCGCCGCGAACAAGCTGCTGCGCCGGGTCGGCATCGAGCCCGTCGAGGAACTGCACCACGGCGCGACGCTGGAGGAGCTGGGCCACCTCGTCGGCGAGTCCCACGAGCGGGGCGAACTGCCCAAGGACACCGCCGAACTCCTCGACCACGCACTGGAGTTCTCCGAGCGGACACTGGACGAGGTGATGGTGCCGCGGGTCGACGCGGTGTTCGTCCGCGTGGACGCCTCCGCGGCCGAGGCGGTCGAGCTGATCGCGAAGTACGGCCACTCCAACTACCCGGTCCTCGGCGACCACCCGGACGACGTCACCGGCGTCCTGGGCGTGCGGGAGCTGATGAGCACACCCGCCGCGGACCTCACCGCCACCACCGCGGGCGCCCTCGCCCGCCGCCCGCTCGTCCTGCCGGACACCCTGCCCCTGCCGGACGCGGTGACGCGGATGCGGGAGCAGGACGACGAGTTCGCCGTCGTCCTCGACGAGCACGGCGGCGTCGCGGGCATCGTGACCTACGAGGACATCGCCGAGGAACTGGTCGGGGACATCGCCGACGAGTCCGACACCGTCGTGGAACCCGCCGTAGCCGACGGCGCGGGCTGGCTGGTCGACGCGGGACGCCGACTCGACGAGATCGCCGACGCCACCGGCGTCCGACTGCCCGAGGAGGACGACTACGACACCGTCGCCGGGCTCGTCGTGGACCGCCTCGGCCGCTTCCCGGCCATCGGTGACCGTCTCACCGTGGAGCTGCCCGAGGGCGGGCGCGCGGTGATCGACGTACGCACGCTCGACCGGCATGTGCCGGACCGGGTCCGCATCGAACGGCTGCCCGCGCGTGAGCTTGAGGAGCAGGCATGAGTTTCCCGATGGCGCTCTTCGTCACCGTGCTGCTGCTGATCGGCAGCGGATTCTTCGTGGCCGCCGAGTTCGCGCTGGTCGCCGCCAAACGGCACCGCGTGGAGAAGGCCGTGGCGGAGGGCCGCAGGGACGCCGGGGCGGCGCTCGCCGGGATGCGCGAGCTGTCCCTGATGCTGGCCGGCGCCCAGCTCGGCATCACCGTGTGCACCCTGGGTCTCGGCTCGGTCTCCAAGCCCGCCATCTCCCACGAGCTCGACCCGCTGCTGCACGACCTGGGCCTGCCCAGCGCGCTCAGCTACGGCGTGGCGTTCGTGTTCGCGATGGTCGTGGTGGTGTTCCTGCACATGGTGGTCGGTGAGATGGCACCCAAGTCGTGGGCCATCGCCCACCCCGAGCGCTCGGCGATGCTGCTGGCCCCACCCTTCCGGGCCGTGGTCAAGGCCGTACGTCCACTGATCGGACTGCTCAACCGCGTCAGCAACGCGCTGGTGCGTCTGTGCCGGGTCACCCCGCGCGACGAGCTGGCCTCGGTCCACAACCGTGAGCAGCTCACCCATCTCGTCGAGGAGTCGCAGCGGCTCGGCCTCATCACGGAGACGGACTCGGAGCTGATCACCCGCTCGCTGACCGAACCCGAGACCCCGGTGGGCGAGCTCGCCGTCCCGGCGGCCGAGATCACCTCGGTCGACGCGGACGCCGACACCGAGGACATCCTGCGCACCGCCGCCGCCCACGACCGCACCCGGCTCCTGGTCCGCGACCGCGGCACCGTTCTCGGCTCGGTCCACGCCCGTGACGCGCTGGTGGCCCGGGCCAGGGGACGGACCGCCACGGCCCGTACGCTCGCCCGGCCCGTCCCCGAGCTGACCGAGGACACCACGGTGGCCGACGCGATCGAGGTACTCCGCAGGAACCGCGCCTCCCTCGCCGTCATCTGTGACGACACCGGCCACCCGACCGCACTGGTCAGCCTCGACGACCTGCTGGCCCGCTATCTGCAACCACGAGTGGTCTGACACGACCGGCGGTCCGAGCGCGGACCACCCGGCACCCGGACGCCCTGGCCCAACTACGAGAGCGGGCCAGGGCGTTCGTCGTGCGAGAAGTGTTGACGCCTCGTTCACCTCACCCCTGACGTCTGGCCGGTCTTGCGAACGAAATCCGAGAAGTCGAACGCGCCGGTGCGGCGTTCGCCGGACGGGAGGGCGCACGCCCACGCCGCCGGGGCGTGTCCGGTTGACCTGCGGGGCCGCACGACGAGGATGACGGGTCATGACGATCGTGTTCCGGGTGCCCGCCGACGGGGCCGAGCGGGTGGGCTTCGCCTATTCGCCGGCGATGGAAGCCGTCCTCAGTCTCCATGTCCTGGTGGAGCCGAAACACCATCCCGTCCAGCACGGCTGGGTGCGCGCGATGCGGAGACTGTCACCCGCGCTGAAGAGGGAGATCGAGGCGTTCGCGTACGCGGTCCGCTCGTACTTCCCCGAGTTCCTCTTCCCCCGCCCCACCGGCGGACTGCGGGACTTCCGGGAGGAGTTGGCGGCCCTGCGCACGGCGGACCCGGACCTGATCCGCCTGGAGTTCGCCATCCCCCTGCTCACCCCCTGGCCGGACGACGACGGCGGGGGCCGGGACCCGCGGCTGCTGCACCGTCCGGACCTCCGCGAACGGCTGCGCGCCCTGGCCCTGCGGGACAGCGACCCCGCGATGGCCGCGATGCTCCTGGACGACCCCCGCGCCCTGCTGGAGCGGTTCCTGGACATGCTGGAGGGCTACTGGCGCGAGGCGTTCGAGGACGAATGGGCCCGGATCGAGCCCGATCTGGCCGCCGGTGTCAGTGAGGCGGGACAGCAGATCGCGCGCAGCGGCCTGTACGGGATGCTCCGCGGCCTGTGGCCCGAGGTACGCAGCGACCACCGGGCCGAGCGGTTCTGGCTGGAGCGCCCCCACGAGCATGAGGTCGTCATCGGCCAGGACGACACACTCCTCCTCGCCCCGAGCACCTACGTCTGGCCCCACGTCCGGGTGAACTGCGACGGGCCGTGGCCCCTCGGCCTGGTCTTCCCCGTCTCCTCCATCGCCAGGGAGGCCCGCCCGCGCATCCCACCGGCCCGGCTCGTCGGGATCCTGCGGGCCCTCGCCGACGACACCCGCCTGCGCGCCCTGCGGCTCATCGCCGAACGCCCCCGCAGCACCCAGGAACTGGCGCCGCTCGTGGGCGTGAGCGAGGCCGCGCTGTCGAAACATCTGCGGGTGATGGCCGACGCCGGCCTGCTGGAGCGCCGACGCGAGGGCTACTACGTCCTGTACCGGCTCGTGCCCGGTCAGGTGGCGGGCCTCACACCCGGACTGGAGAGCTTCCTGCGCCGCGACGACGACCCCGACGACCACCGGCCGGAGCGACCGGCCACCAGTGATTAGCCATCTGCCTAATAAGTGGATCACCACCGGGCGGCGGGCCGACAGTGGGCGCCATGTCACTGCTGAGAGACCGCGACTTCCTCCTTCTCTTCGTCGGCCAGGGCGTATCGCGTTTCGGCGACGGCCTCTACACCGCCTCGACCGCCTGGCTGGCCTGGACCCTGACGAAGGACCCGGCCGCCGTCGCCCTCGTGGGCGTCTCCGCCTTCGCGCCCGCGTTCCTCGCCACCTTCGTCGTCGCCTCGTACGCCGACCGTTATGACCGACGGAAGCTGATGATCGCCACCGATCTGGCCCGGGTCGTGGTGGTCGCCGCGGGCGCCGTCCTGCTGTACCTCGGGCTGCTGAACCTGCCCGTCCTGGTGGCGACCACGGCACTGCTGGCGCTGCTCGGCGCCCCGTTCGCCCCCGCCCGCAACGCCATCGTCCCGCAGATCGTGCCCGCCGAAGCCCTCCAGCAGGCCAACGGCCTGCTCCAAGTGGCCTTTAGGGCCGCCTTCTTCGTGGGCCCGCTGATGCTGGCGCCGCTGCTCGACCACGCTTCGCTCCAGTGGGCGCTGGTGGTCAACGGCCTGACGTTCCTGGCGTCGGCGGCCGCCCTCGCGGGCCTCCGCGTCCGGCGCCCCGCACCGGCCGGCGAACGGACGGGCCTGTGGTCCGATCTCGCGGCGGGCCTGAAGGCCGTGCGCGCCGCCCCAGACGTCCTGGTCGTCATCGTGACCTTCGTGCTCGCACTGGCGCTGGCCAACGGGTTCCTGACGGTGGGTCTGGTGACCGTCGTGGGACAGGGCGGCCAGTACGGGCTGCTGCTGGGCGTCGCCGGCGTGGCCGAGGTGGCAGGCGCCCTGCTGCTGGCCAGGCTGCCGATCCGCCGGCCGGCCCTGGCGGCGGTGCTGGCCTGGGCCGTGCTCGGGATCTTCCGCGCCCCGCTGGGAACCCTCACCTCCACGGCGGTCGCGGCCCTCCTCCTGGCCGCGACGGGGCTGGCCTCGGCTCTCTCCGACATCCCGCTGATCGCGCTGGTGCAGCGGCGCGTCCCCGACCGCCATCTCGCGAAGGCGCTCGGCCTGTGGGAGGCCGGCATCGCCGGTGCCCTGACGGTCTCGCCCTTCGTGGCCTCCAGCGCCATCAGCCTCGTCGGAGCGGCCCACGCCTTCGTCCTCTCGGGCGTCGCCCTCGTCCTCCTGGCCACGACGGCCGCAATCGTCCTGAGGCGGTTCGGCGCGGACCGCCCCGGCACGGCTGACACCCTTCCGGGGACGGGCGAGCAGCCCGGGGTCGCCGCCGAGACGGCGCGGTGAGCCGGTGCGCACACCGGCGTGGAGCGCCCCGCGACGGAACGCACCTTCTGCCCCTCCGGCTTCACGGCCCTGGTCCGCGTCAGCGGGCGCAGCCGACGTCCAGCACCTCGATCACGTCGCCGTGGACCGTGTAGACGAGCCAGCACCAGTCACCGAACACCGCGGCCAGCTCCCTGACCTGGATCCTCGGTTCCTCGGCCACCGCCTCGATGAGGGCCACGATCTCCTCGTGGACGGTGTCCGGGACGTCGAACAGTGCGTCGGCGGCCTGTTGAACCAGTTCGACCTTCATGGGGTCCCCCGCGGAGGGCAGGAGCAGCACGGGGCGAAACTGTGCTTCTTACACGATAGGTCCGCCGTGCGCCCCGTGCCGAGGGCGGTACGGAAAACCAGCGGCCGATCCGGCCCTCGGTGAGGGCGCACCGGGGCGCGACGGCGGGCCCCACGGGGCGTTGGTCACGGCACGGCCAGATCGCGTCTGCCCACGCGCAGGCTTCCCGTTCGTGGACCTCGGCGACGTGGTGGAAGCCGCCGACCTGTGAGGTCAGTCCTCCGCGCAGAGGGGATCGTCGACGAGCCCGGCGGCCAGCCACTGCTCGACCGCGGCCACGTGCACCGTGGCCGCGGAGACCGCCAGCTGGGCGTCACGGGTCCGTAGGGCGCGGAGGATCTCGTCGTGCTCCCGGTGGGCGTGCTCCACGGCACGCTCGGTGCGGGTGCCCCGGACGATACGGGCCCGCTGGGTGCGGGTGGACAGCACCCGCAGCAGCATGGACAGCACCGGGTTGCCGACCGCCTCGACGATCCGCAGATGGAACAGGATGTCGTGGGCGACGAACTCCTCCACCGTCGCCGCGGCCCGGGACCGCTCCAGGACGGACCCCAGCTCCCGGAGGTCGTCGGCGGTGAGCAACGCGGCGGCCAGCCCCGTCGCCTGCGGTTCCAGCAGCCGCCGTACCTGGAGCAGTTGCAGGGCCGTCTGCCCCTGGGAGACGTCCGAGGCGAAGGAGAGCGACTCCAGCAGCAGATGGGGCTCCAGGCTGGAGACGTAGGTGCCGTCGCCCTGCCGGGTGACCAGGATCCGCATGGCGGTCAGCGCCCGCACCGCCTCCCGCAGTGAACTGCGGGACAGACCGAGCTGGCCGGCGAGGACCTCCTCCTTGGGGAGCCGGGAGCCCGGCGCGAGCTCACCGGCGACGATCATCGCCTTGATCTTGTCCATCGCCTCGTCCGTCAGAGCCACGGCTACTCCTGCTTCTCGCCCGAGGCGAAGCGGGAGATGATCAGCGCGACGATGATGATCGCTCCGTTGAGGAACTGGTTCCACAGCGGCGGCACACCCGCCAACGTCATCACGTTGACGACGAGTTGCAGCGTCAGCACACCCGTGAGCGCGCCGAACACGGAGCCCTTGCCGCCGTTCAGGCTCACCCCGCCGATGACGGTCGCGGCGAACACCTGGAAGATCCAGCCGCTGCCCTGGGTGGCCGAGATCGACCCGTAGTGCCCGCTGTAGAGGATGCCGGCGAACGCGGCCAGCACACTGCCGAGGACCAGCACCATCCACACGATCCGGTCGACCCTGATGCCGGCGGTGCGCGCGGCCTCCGCGTTGCCGCCGATCGCGTACAGCGCCCGGCCGTGCCGCAGCCAGGCCAGCGCGCTGCCGCCCGCCGCGAACAGCACCACGCAGATCCAGATCGCGGCCGGTACGCCCAGCCACGACGCCTTGCCCAGATAAGTGAACGAGGAGGGGAGCTCGACGATGGACTGGCCCTCGGAGAGGGCGACCTGGAGGCCCCGCAGCATCGTCAGCATGCCGAGGGTGACGATGAACCCGTTGAGGCGGAGCTTCAGGATCAGGAAGCCGTTGACGGCCCCGATCACCACGCCCACCAGCAGACAGAGCGGGACGGCCGTCCACTCCGGGAGCAGCCCGAGCCCCGTGAACCGGGCGCCGCTGGTCGGCAGGACCAGCCAGACGGCGATCACCGGGGCCACGCCGATGGTGGACTCCAGCGACAGGTCCATCCGTCCGGCGATGAGGATCAGGGCGGTGGCCAGGACCAGCAGGCTCAGCTCGGTGGACTGCTGGGCCACACCGATCAGGTTGTCGGCGGTCAGGAAGGCCGGGGAGACGATGAAGCCGATCAGGCCCAGCACGAGGATGGCGGGGACCAGGGACAGCTCACGGAAGCGACCGAGGTCGAGCCCGCGGCGCTTGCCGCCCGCGGTCTCCCGTGCCACGCCCGCTGCGGGGTCGGTGACATCAGTGGTGGCGGACATGGCTACCTTCCGTGATCTTCGGTGGTGTCGGATGCTGCGGTGCGGTCGGTCCCGTTCTCGTCGGACGTTCCGGTCCGGCCGGCCACGCCCTCCATGGCGGCGACCACCTGCTCGTCCGTCCAGCCGCGGTCGAACTCGGCGACCGTACGGCCGTGGAACATGACGACGACCCGGTCGCACACCCGGAGGTCGTCCAGCTCGTCGGAGACGATCAGCGCGGCCTTCCCGCCGTCCGCGACCTCGCGGATCCGGCGCAGCAGGAACTCCTTGGACTTGACGTCCACGCCGTTGGTGGGCCGGATCGCCACCAGCACCCTGGGGTCGGTGGCCAGCGCGCGGGCCACGACGACCTTCTGCTGGTTGCCTCCGGAGAGGGCGGAGACCGGGGTCGCCGCCCCCGGCGTCTTGATGTCGAGGGCCCGGATCATGCGCTGCGCGAAGACCCGGGTACGGGCCGGCAGCACGGTGCCGTACGGGCCGAGCTGGTCGGTGACGGTGAGCGTCGCGTTCTCCGCCACGCTGCGGTCGTTCACCAGGCCCTGCAGATGCCGGTCCTCGGGGACCAGGCCGACGCCCACGGCGAGCGCCGAGGGGACGTCTCCGGTGCGGACGCGCCGGCCGCCGACCGAGACGGTGCCCTCCTCGGCGGGGTGCAGGCCGGCTATGGCCTCGCCGACCCGTACGTTGCCGCTGGCCGTGGCGCCGGCCAGGCCGACGACCTCACCGGCCCGCACGGTCAGCGACAGGTCCCGGCAGGCGCCGGGCAGGGTGAGCCCGCGCACGACCAGGAGTTCGGCGGAGTCGGACGCGACCGGGCCCCGGTTCTCCACGGTCTCCGCGGCGGTCGTGGTGGACTCCCCGGTCATCGCCTCCACGAGCGCCCGGTGGCCGAGTTCCGCGACGGGCGCGGTCAGGATGTGCGCCGCGTCGCGGTAGACGGTGACCGTGGCGCACAGGTCGTACACCTCCTGGAGGTGGTGCGAGATGTACAGGAACGCCACGCCCTGCCGCTGGAGGTCGCGGAGTTTGTCGAACAGCCGGTTGATGCCGCGGGCGTCGAGCTTCGCGGTCGGCTCGTCGAGGATGATGAAGCGCGCCCCGAACGACAGGGCCCGGGCGATCTCCACGAACTGCCGCTGTTCGACCGTGAGGTCCTTCGCTCGCGCGGCGGCGTCGACGTCCACGCCGTACTCGCCGAGCAGTTCCTCCGCCCGCCGCCGCAGCTGCTTCCAGCGGATCGGCTGCAGCGGCCCGGCGCTCTGCCGGTTCAGGAAGAGGTTCTCGGCGACGGTCAGGTCCGGGATGATCGTCGACTTCTGGTAGACGCAGGCGACCCGTGAGCGCCAGGCGTCGATGTCGCCGACGGCGGGCGCCGGTGCGCCGGAGAAGCGCAGGGTGCCCGTGTCGGCGTGCTGGAGGCCGGTCAGGATGGACACGAGCGTCGACTTGCCGGCGCCGTTGCGGCCGACGAGTGCGTGCGACTCGCCCGCGGCGACGGTGATACGGGCGTCACGCAGGGCGACGGTCGCGCCGAACCTCTTGGTGATCCCGGTGGCCTCGGCCACCGGAGCGGGGTTCCGGCCGGCCGCGGGCCCGCCGCCGTTCGCCGGGGCGGTCGCGGTGTCCGCCATGGTCAGTACCGTCCTTCGTCGGGTGCGTACGAGGGGTCTCCGGTCGGGCCGGTCACGAGCCGACGGTGTTGCCCCAGAGGGTCTTGTCGTCCACGTTGTCCTTGGTCACCAGCGGGGCGGGCAGCTGGTCCTCCAGCCCGCCCGGGATCTTGATGATGGTGGAGTCGTGGTCGGTCGGGCCCGGCTCGAAGGTCTTGCCCTCGGCGGCCGCCTTGGCGTAGTACAGCGCGTACTTGGCGTAGAGGTCGGCGGGCTGGGAGACGGTGGCGTCGATCTGGCCCTTGCGGATGGCGTCGAACTCCTGCGGTATGCCGTCGTTGGAGATGATCGAGATGTGGCCCTTCTGGCCGGCCGGCTTCAGCAGCCCCTTCTGCTCCAGCAGGGCCAGCGTGGGCTGGAGGAACACACCGCCGGCCTGCATGTAGATGCCGTTCAGGTCGGGATGCTGCGCGAGCAGGCTCTGCAGCTTGGCGGAGGCCACGTCGCCCTTCCAGTCGGTGGGCAGCTCGAAGACCTTGATCTTGGGGAACTTCTCCTTCATGCAGGCGGCGAAGGCCTCGGAGCGGTCGCGGCCGTTGATGGAGTCCAGCGCGCCCTGGAGTTCGGCGACCTTGCCCTTGCCGCCGAGTTGCTCGCCGAGGAACTCGCACGCCTTGGTGCCGTACGCGCGGTTGTCGGCGCGGACCACCATGTAGACGTCGCCCTTGTCGGGCCGGGTGTCGACGCTGACCACGGGGATCTTCTTCGACGCGAGGGTGTCGAGGGTGGAGGCGATGGCGCCGGTGTCCTGGGGGGCCATGACGACGGCCTTGGCGCCGGTGTTCTGGAAGACCTGCACGTTGGCGACGAGCTTGGTGACGTCGTTCTGCGAGTTGCTGAGCGGCAGCGCGTTGACGCCCTCGGTCTTGATGTCCTTCTTCATGTAGTCCGCGTAGGAGTTCCAGAAGTCCGAGTCGGACCGCGGCAGGTCGATGCCGATGGCGGGCTTGTCACCGCCCGAGCCCGCCGAGGTGGAGGAGCTGTCGCGGTTGCACGCGGTGAGCAGACCGAGGGCAGCGACGGCACAGGCCGCTACGGCGGTGGAGCGGGTGCGAGCGAACTTCATGGCCGGGTTCTCTCCTTAGCCAGGATGGGGGAAGCCCCCTGAGGGCATGCGCGGACCGATGGGAGGGGCGGGGAGGGGAGGGGAGGGGCGAGGGTCAACCGGTGTGCGAGCAACGGAGTTTGAGCAGACATGACGCCGTGGGAATCCGTGGGAACCCGCGGAACGATTCCTCCGATGTATCTCGGACGACGAGGACGTTACGACGGCATTGCGGGCACTGACAAGAGGTAGTTCGCAGTGATTTCCGTCGGCGGTCCGACGACCCTCTCTCGGTGACCACAGGACTATTTCGCCCATGAAGGACCTTTGACCTGCGGGGAGTGGCCGCATCCGGCAAATACATCCGAGGAATGCGTTGTCAGTCCGCCGTTCGACCTCTACAGTCACGGTGCGCCATTCCTCCGATGACTCCTGATCTCCTGATCTCCTGATCTCCTATGGCAAGGGAACTGCTCAGTGAAACTGCTACGCGTCGGCGCCCCCGGCGAGGAGCGCCCCGCGGTCCGCGCCGCTGACGGCCGGCTGCTGGACCTGTCCGCCGTGACCGCTGACATCGACGGCGCCTTCCTCGGCTCCGGCGGCATCGAGCGGGTCCGCGCCGCCCTCGAAGCGGGCGGACTGCCCGAGCTCGACCCCGGCGGCCTGCGGATCGGCGCCCCCGTCGCCCGCCCCGGCAAGATCGTCTGCGTGGGACTCAACTACCGCGACCACGCCGCCGAGACCGGGGCCGCGATCCCCGAACGCCCCGTCGTCTTCATGAAGGACCCTGGCACCGTCGTCGGCCCCCACGACGAGGTGCTGGTCCCGCGCGGCTCGGTGAAGACCGACTGGGAGGTCGAGCTCGCCGTCGTGATCGGCCGCCGCGCCCGCTACCTGGAGGGCCCCGACGAGGCGGCCGGGGTGATCGCGGGCTACGCGGTCAGCCACGACGTCTCCGAACGCGAGTTCCAGCTCGAGTACTCGCCCCAGTGGGACCTCGGCAAGTCCTGCGAGACCTTCAACCCGCTGGGGCCCTGGCTGGTCACCGCCGACGAGGTCGACGACCCGCAGGACCTGGAGCTGCGGCTGAGCGTCAACGGCGTCAAGCGCCAGCACGGCCACACCCGCGACATGATCTTCCCGGTCCACCAGATCGTGGCGTACCTCAGCCGGTACATGGTCCTGGAGCCGGGCGACGTGATCAACACCGGGACGCCCGCGGGCGTGGCCCTCGGCCTGCCCGGCACCCCCTATCTCCGCGCCGGCGACACCGTCGAGCTCGAGATCGACGGGCTCGGAGGCCAGCGCCAGACCTTCGGCCAAGCGTGAAAGGCACTCCCTTGACTGCAACCCCCGCCCGGATCACCGCGGTCGACACCTACGACATCCGGTTCCCCACCTCACGGGAGCTGGACGGGTCCGACGCCATGAACCCGGATCCCGACTACTCCGCCGCCTACGTCGTGCTGCGCACCGACGCCGGCGACGGGCTCGAAGGCCACGGCTTCACCTTCACCATCGGCCGCGGCAACGACGTCCAGGTCGCCGCCATCGGCGCCCTCCGCCCCCACCTCCTCGGCCGCTCGGTGGACGCGCTGTGCGCCGACCCCGGCTCCCTCAACCGCGACCTGATCGGCGACAGCCAGCTGCGCTGGCTCGGCCCCGAGAAGGGCGTGATGCACATGGCGATCGGCGCCGTCGTCAACGCCGTGTGGGACCTGGCCGCCAAGCGGCAGGGCCAGCCGCTGTGGCGGCTGCTCGCCCACGCCGACCCCGAGTGGCTGGTCTCCCAGATCGACTTCCGCTACATCGCCGACGCCCTCACCCCCGAGGACGCCCTCCGTATGCTCCGCGAGGGCAGGACCGGGCTCGCCGAGCGCGAGGCGGCACTGCTGGAGCGCGGCTACCCCGGCTACACCACCTCACCGGGCTGGCTCGGCTACTCCGACGAGAAGCTCACCCGGCTCGCCGTGCAGGCCGTCGCCGACGGCTTCACCCAGATCAAGCTCAAGGTCGGAGCAGACCTCGCCGACGACGTCCGCCGGATGCGCACCGCACGTGCCGCCGTCGGATCCGGGGTCCGCATCGCCATCGACGCCAACCAGCGCTGGAACATCGGCGAGGCCGTCGAATGGACCCGCGCCCTCGCCGAGTTCGACCCGTACTGGATCGAGGAGCCCACCAGCCCCGACGACATCCTCGGCCACGCCGCCGTCCGCGAGGGCGTCACCCCCGTGAAGGTCGCCACCGGCGAACACGTCCAGAACCGCATCGTGTTCAAGCAGCTCCTCCAGGCGGGCGCCATCGACGTCCTCCAGATCGACGCCGCCCGCGTCGGCGGCGTCAACGAGAACCTCGCCATCCTGCTGCTCGCCGCGAAGTTCGGCGTACCGGTCTGCCCGCACGCCGGCGGGGTCGGCCTGTGCGAACTGGTCCAGCACCTGTCGATGTTCGACTACCTGGCCCTCTCCGGCACCACCGACGACCGGGTCATCGAGTACGTCGACCACCTCCACGAGCACTTCACCGACCCGGTCGTGCTGCACGAGGGCCACTACCTCGCACCACGCACCCCCGGTTTCTCCGCCACCATGCACCCCGGGTCGCTCGCCCAATACCGTTACCCCGACGGCACGTTCTGGGCCGCCGACCTCGCTGGACGGGAGGAAGTCGCATGACGGATCTGACAGGGCTGCGCGCGATCGTCACGGGTGGCGCGTCCGGGATCGGACTGGCCACCGCCCGGCTGCTGGCCGCGCGGGGGGCCGGGGTCGCCGTGTTCGACCTGAACCCCTCCGACGTCCCGCCGCCGCTGCTGGCCGTCAAGGCGGACGTCACGGACGACGCCTCCGTACGGGCCGCCGTGGGCGACGCCGTCGCACACCTCGGCGGTCTGGACATCCTCGTCAACAACGCCGGCGTCGGCGCCATCGGCACCGTCGAGGACAACCCCGACGAACAGTGGCACCAGGTCCTCGACGTCAACGTCCTCGGCATCGTGCGCACCAGCCGCGCCGCCCTGCCGCACCTGCGGAACTCCGACCACGCGGCCATCGTGAACACCTGCTCCATCGGCGCGACCGCCGGGCTGCCGCAGCGCGCCCTGTACTGCGCCAGCAAGGGCGCCGTCCTCTCCCTGACCCTCGCCATGGCCGCCGACCACGTCCGCGAGGGCATCCGCGTCAACTGCGTCAACCCCGGCACCGCCGACACCCCGTGGGTCGGCCGGCTCCTCGACGCGGCCGACGACCCCGACGCCGAGCGCGCCGCCCTCAACGCCCGCCAGCCCATGGGACGCCTCGTCGCCCCCGACGAGGTCGCCGCCGCCATCGCCTATCTGGCGAGCCCCGCCGCGGCCTCCGTCACCGGCACCTCCCTCGCCGTCGACGGCGGCATGCAGGGCCTCCGGGTCCGACCGGCGGCCTCATGAGGACCAGGACCCTCGGCCGCACCGATGTCGAGGTCACCGAACTGTCCTACGGTGCCGCCGGCATCGGCAACCTCTACCGCCCGGTGACCGACGAGGAGGCCGCCGCCGCGATCGACGCCGCCTGGGACGCCGGGATCCGCACCTTCGACACGGCACCCCACTACGGCCTCGGCCTGTCCGAACGCCGCCTCGGCGAGGCCCTGCGCGACCGCCCCCGCGACACCTACACCGTCTCCACGAAGGTCGGCCGCCTGCTCGTGCCCGCCGAAGGCGACGGGGACGGCGACGACCTGGCCAACGGCTTCGCCGTCCCCGCGACCCTGCGCCGCGTCTGGGACTTCAGCGCCGACGGCGTCCGCCGCTCCCTCGAAGCCAGCCTGGACCGTCTGGGCCTGGACCGGGTGGACATCGTCCTCCTGCACGACCCCGACAACCACGCCGAGCAGGCCCTCGACGAGGCGTACCCGGCACTGGAACGCCTCCGCGGCGAAGGAACCGTCGGCGCGATCGGCGTCGGCATGAACCAGTCCGCGCTCCCCGCCCGTTTCCTGCGCGAGACCGACATCGACGTGGTCCTCCTCGCCGGCCGCTACACCCTCCTCGAACAGGAGGGCCTCACCGAACTGCTCCCCGAGGCCGCCGTCCGCGGCAGAAGCGTCCTCATCGGCGGCGTCCTCAATTCGGGCCTCCTCACCGACCCCGCTCCCGGCGCCACCTACGACTACGCGCCCGCGCCGGAGCCCGTCCTCGACCGGGCCCGCCGCCTCAAGGCGGTCACCGAACGCCACGGCGTGCCCCTGCGCGCCGCCGCCCTCCGCTTCCCGCTCGGCCACCCGGCGGTCGCCAGCGTCCTCACCGGCGCCCGCTCCACCGCCGAGGTGCGCGACACCGTGGATCAGCTGACCGCCCCCCTGCCGGCCGCCCTCTGGGACGAGCTGCGCGCGGAAGGTCTGCTCGCCCCGGACGTCCCGGTGCCCACGCCCCGGACGACGACGCCGCCGCACCCGCCCGTCGAGGGAACCCCGTTGCCGAAGGAGCCGTCGTGAGGGTCGCCCTGCACACCAAGGTCCGCGCGGACCGCGTCACCGAGTACGAGTCGGCGCACCGCGAGGTGCCCGAGGAACTGACCGCCGCGATCCGCGCCGCCGGGGTCAGCGCATGGACGATCTGGCGCAGCGGCACCGACCTCTTCCACGTCCTGGAGGTCGAGGACTACCCGGCGATGATCGCGGAGCTGGAGAGACTGCCCGTCAACATCGCCTGGCAGGCCCGCATGGCCGAGATCCTGGACGTCGTCCACGACTACTCCGCGGACGGCTCCGACGCCTCACTGCCCGTGGTGTGGGAACTGTGAGCGGGACGGACACCGGCGGTCCGCCCGCGTCCGCCGGCGCCACCGTCACGGGTGTCGCGGGCGGGGGCACGGAAGGGGGCGTCGGGGTCGTCGACGCCCACCACCATGTCTGGGACCTCTCCGTCCGCGACCAGGACTGGATCACCGGTCCCGAACTCGCCCCGCTGCGCCGTGACTTCTCCCTCGTGGACCTGGAACCGGAGGCACGTGCCGCCGGAGTCGCCGCCACCGTGCTGGTGCAGACGGTCACGGTGGCCGAGGAGACCCCCGAGTTCCTCGCCCTGGCCGCCGGCAGCGACCTGGTCGCCGGGGTCGTCGGCTGGACCGACCTCACCTCGCCCGAGGTCGCCGACACCCTCGCCGGGCTGCGCGAAGGGCCGGGCGGTGAGCACCTGGTGGGCATCCGCCACCAGGTGCAGGGCGAACCGGACCCCCGCTGGCTGACGCGCCCCGACGTACTGCGCGGCATGGCCGCCGTCGCCGACGCGGGTCTCGTCTACGACCTGCTGGTGAAGCCCCACCAGCTCCCGGCCGCCGTGGAGGCCGCCCGGCGCCTGCCCCGGCTCACCTTCGTCCTCGACCACCTGGCCAAACCGCCCGTCGCCTCCGGTGAACTGGAGCCATGGGCAGGGGAGATACGGCGGCTGGCCGCCCTGCCGAACACCGTCTGCAAGCTGTCCGGTCTGGTCACGGAGGCCGACTGGGACACCTGGCGGGTCACGGATCTCCAGCCGTACGCGGACACCGTCCTGGACGCGTTCGGCCCCGACCGGCTGATGTTCGGCTCCGACTGGCCCGTCTGCCGGCTCGCCTCCGACTACCGCCAAGTCCTGGACACGGCCGAGACATTGGTGTCCGGGCTCAGTCCGGCCGAACACCGCGACGTCTTCGCGGGCTGCGCCGTCCGCACCTACGGCCTGCGGATCTGACCCACGCCGCCGAAGCGCCCGCCCCGGCTGTACGGCCGGGGTCAGCCGTCGGCCGGCACCGGGGGAGCGGCACCCGCCAGCGCGGCCAGCTCGTCGGGGGTGCGCGGGCCGGGCGCGTCGTCCTGCAACAGGCCCTGCTCGCGCAGGAGCCGGGTGACCGCGATGCCCCAGGGGAGGCGCAGCCCCGCCTGTTCGAGGAGGTCCGTGCGGGCCAGCATCGCGGCCACCGGGCCCGTCCGCGCGCCGGCCGGGGTGAGCAGCGCCGCGTCGTCGGCCCACCGCAGCGCCAGATCGACGTCATGGGTGGCCATCACCACGGTCGTGCCGGACCGGCGGAGCCCGTCCAGGGTGGCGAGCAGCCGTTCCTGGCCGTCGGGGTCGAGGCCCGCTGTCGGCTCGTCGAGGATCAGCACCCGGGGGCGCATCGCCACGGCTCCGGCGATCGCGGTCCGCTTGCGCTGGCCGTAGGAGAGCAGATGGGTGGGCCGGTCCGCCAGGGCGGAGACACCGAGCGCGGCGAGTGCCTCGTCCACCCGTATCCGCACCTGGTCGTCGGGCAGTCCGAGGTTCAGCGGCCCGAACGACACGTCCTGGGCGACCGACGCCGCGAACAGCTGGTCGTCGGGGTCCTGCACCACCAGCTGGACGGTCGTCCGCAGCCCGGTCAGGCCCTTGCGGTCGTACGACACCGGCCGCCCCTCGACCGACAACTCGCCCGAGCGGGGCCGCAGTCCGCCGCTGAGGAGCCGCATCAGTGTCGTCTTGCCGCTGCCGTTGCGGCCCAGCAGGGCGAGCGCGCGGCCCTCCCGCACCTCGAAGTCGAGATCGCTGAGCACGGCCGGGCCGTCCTCGTACGCGAAGGACACGCCCCGCAGGGCGACCAGCACGGGCTCGCTCATGTCAGCGGCCTTTCCAGGACGAAGGTGAGAGCGGCCACGGCCGCGAGGAGGACCACACTGACCGTGGTGAAGCGGACGGAGACCCGCGCCTCGGGCACCAGGACACGCAGGGTCCCGTCGTAGCCCCGCCCGGCGAGACCCGTCTGGAGCCGCGCCGCCCGGTCGAAGGCCCGCACGAACGCCGTCGCGCCGAGCCCGGCGAGGGACCGCCAGGTGGCGGCCCGCGTGGTGTGCCCGAGCCGGGCCGCCTGCGCGTCGCGGATCCGGCGTACGGAGTCCAGGAGCAGGAAGCTCATGCGGTACGTCACCAGGGCGACGTCCACCACCGGCGCGGGCACGCCGGCCCGCACCAGCCGGGGCAGCAGATCGGACATGGGGGTGGTGAAGGCGAACAGCAGGACGCCCAGGGAGGCGGCGGAGGTTCGCAGCAGCAGCTCCGCCGCACGGACCGGACCGCCCTCGGCGAGGGTCACGAAACCGTCGGGCCCGCCGACCTGGACGAGCAGCGGCAGCGCCCCGGTCACACAGAACCCGAGCGGCACCCGGTAGGCGCGCCACAGTCGGCGGCGCGGCACGCCTGCCGGTCCCAGCAGCACGACCAGCGACGTCAGCAGGACCAGGGCCGCGCCGGGCCAGGGCGGCAGCGAGATCGCGAGCACGGTGAGGCCGAGCCCGAGCACGGCCTTGTCCACGGGGTGGCGGCGGCGCCAGCGACTGCTGTGCGCCGCCTCGTCGATCGGCAGCACGTGGCGTCAGACCTCTTCGGCGCCGGACCCGGCCGGCGTCTTCGCGGTCCCCTGCTGTGCCAGCGACCGCGCCTCACCCTGGCGGCGGCCCCGGTGCAGGCCGAAGTAGTAGGCGAGGACGCCCGCGCCGAGGGCGGCCTGGAGGGAGAACAGCGCGGACTCGATCTCACCGGAGGGCGGCTGGTACAGGGGGGAGAACCACGGCTTGTAGTCCGGCTCGATCTCGGTGATCGCGCTCTCGGCCTCCCCGTCCGACCCCGTGAACGGTTCCTTCTTGTGGTCGCCGAGGCCGAGGGCCAGCGGCAGCACCGCGAGCGCGGCCACGACCACCAGCAGCAGGAGGTTGATCTTCGTGTTCCGGCTCATCGCGCCACCGCCTCGGTCGTCGTGTCCCGCTTGCCCGCCACGAGCACCCCGAGCCGCGTCAGCTCGCCCTTGCTCGACTGCGTCAGGAGCCGCATCACGAGCACCGTGAGCAGGCCCTCGCTCACCGCGAGGGGGAGCTGGGTGACGGCGAAGATGGAACCGAACTTGCCGAGCGCGCCCAGGAACCCGCTGCTCGGGTCGGGGAACGCGAGCGCGAGCTGGACGCTGGTGACGCAGTAGGTGGACAGGTCGGCGAAGAACGCGCCGAAGAACACCGCGACCATCAACGGCACGTCGTAGCGCCGCAGCACCTTGTAGACGGCGTATCCGACCCAGGGGCCGACGATCGCCATGGAGAAGACGTTCGCGCCGAGCGTGGTCAGGCCGCCGTGGGCGAGCAACAGGGCCTGGAAGAGCAGGGTGATGGTGCCCAGCACCGCCATGATCGGCGGCCGGAACAGGATGGCGCCCAGTCCGGTGCCGGTGGGATGGGAGCAACTGCCGGTGACGGAGGGCAGCTTCAGCGCGGACAGGACGAAGGTGAAGGCCCCCGAGGCACCGAGCAGCAGCGTGCTCTCCGGGTGCTCCCTGACCTCACGGGTGAGTGACCGTACTCCGTGGACGACGAACGGCGCGGACGCGACACCCCAGGCGATCGCGTGCGCCGGAGGAAGGAAACCCTCGGCTATGTGCATGGCTCAGCAGACCCTCTCCAGCACCTCGTGGATGGTTGACGTGCCTTGGCCGGTCTCCTGGCTGACGGGTACCACCGCCCGTGCTCCGCCTTCCCGGGTCACAAGGACCCAGTGGCTGTCCGCGAGGACTGGAGCCGGACTTCCCGATCACAGTGGCGAGGGCCGCACCGGCATCACACCGGATTTCCCGTTCACCAAGGCGTGGTGACAGTAGTGCCCGGACAAGGGCGCTGACAAGCGCAGACGGGGGCGTGAGGACGGTGGTGAACAGCACACACCCCGGCGCACACCCCAGCAGTCCCACGCGGCGCACACCCCGGGAGGCACAACACCCCTGCCCCGTACGACGGATTTGCCGGTGCCGCGACCGTCCCGGTGCCGGGGGCCGCCCTTTGCCGGTCCGTAAGCCCTGCGCTTGAATGCAGGCTTCACACCTTCGGCACAAGGGAGTCAGCTGTGCACCGCCCGACCCTGGCACGCAGCACGCGCCGTCTCGGCGTCCTCACCGCGACCGCGCTCGCGGTCGCCGTCGCCACCGCGGCACCGGCCGCGGCCCATACGGAGGTCGAGGCGGAGGGCGCCCGCGCCCTCGACCAGAACGTCGAGCTGACCTTCTCCGCCGAGTCGGAGTCCGCCTCGGCCGGCATCACGAAGCTGGAGGTGATCCTGCCGAAGGGCATCGCCCCCGCCGACGTCACGTACGAAGAGGGCCCCAAGGGCTGGAAGTTCGCCGCCACCGACCGGGGCTACACCGTCTCCGGACCGAAGCTCGCGGTGGGGGAGGACGCCGAGTACGAGGTCACCGTACGGCAGTTGCCCGACGTCACGTCGCTCGTGTTCAAGACCCTTCAGTCCTACAGCGACGGCAAGGTGGACCGCTGGATCGAACTGGACGACTCCGGCGGTGACGGACACGGCCACGGTCACCCGGCGCCCCGTCTGGACCTGAAGCCCGCCGCGCCCGGCGCGAAGCTCGTCAGCCCCACCCCCAGCCCTTCGGAGGAGCCCTCGACGGCGGCCCCTTCGGAGGAGCCCAGCGCCGACAAGTCCCCGGATCCGTCGGCGAAGCCCGCGGCGGACGACACCGACGACGACGGCCTCCCCCTGGCCGTCCCCCTCGGCATCGGCGCGGCCGTCCTCGTCCTGGGCGGCGGCCTGTGGTGGTGGCGAAGCCGCCGAGAAGGCTCCGCCTGACCCCGGCGACCGCAGGCCGTGCCGCGACCTGACCGAAACGTGGCACGGGCTTTACTGCGACCTACTTGCAGCTACTGATCGCCGGGCACAAGGCTGAGGGGGCCGACCGCTCGACGACAGAAGGCGCACGCTCCATGGCCACCGTTCCCGACACCGCCCGCCCGGCCCCCGCCCGGGAGGGCGGCTTCTCCTGGCGTCGGATCCGCGCCTCCATGACCCGAGAGGAGTGGGCGAGCCTCGGCACGATGGCCGCGTTCATCCTGGCGCTGCACCTCATCGGCTGGTTCACCCTGGTCGTGATCGTCGCCCCCGAGCACTACAGCGTCGGCAGCAGGACCTTCGGCATCGGCATGGGCGTCACCGCCTACACCCTCGGTATGCGGCACGCCTTCGACGCCGACCACATCGCGGCCATCGACAACACCACCCGCAAGCTGATGAGCGAGGGGCGACGGCCGCTGTCGGTCGGCTTCTGGTTCTCCCTCGGCCACTCATCGGTCGTCTTCGCCCTCACCTTCCTGCTCTCCCTCGGCGTCAAGGCGCTCGCCAGGCCGACCCGGAACGAGGACTCCGGACTGCACGCCGTCGCAGGCTGGATCGGCACCACCGTCTCCGGGACGTTCCTGTACGCCATCGCGATCGTCAACCTGGTGATCACGGCGGGCATCTGGAAGGTGTTCCGCGCCATGCGGACGGGCTCCTACGACGAGGCCGCGCTGGAGGAGCAGTTGAACAAACGGGGTTTCATGAACCGGCTCCTCGGCCGGCTGATGCGGTCCATCACCGAGCCGTGGCAGATGTATCCGCTCGGACTGCTCTTCGGCCTCGGCTTCGACACGGCCACGGAGGTCGCACTGCTGGTGCTGGCGGGATCGGGCGCGGCCTCGGGACTGCCCTGGTACGCGATCCTGTGCCTGCCCGTCCTGTTCGCGGCCGGCATGTCACTGCTCGACACGATCGACGGCTCGTTCATGAACTTCGCCTACGGCTGGGCGTTCTCCCAGCCGGTCCGCAAGGTCTACTACAACCTCACCGTCACCGGCCTCTCGGTCGCCGTCGCCCTCATCATCGGCACGGTCGAACTCCTCGGCCTGATCGCCGAGAAGGCCCACCTGCACGGCCCGTTCTGGGACCGGGTCGCCGGCGTCGACCTCAATACCGTCGGCTATGTCGTCGTCGCCCTCTTCCTCGCGACCTGGGTGATCGCCCTGCTGGTGTGGCGCCTCGCCCGGATCGAGGAGAAGTGGACGACGGGCTGAACTCCCGTAGTGCGCCAGTGCGCCAGTGCGCCACCGAGTCAGTTGCGCCAGTGAGTCACCAGGGGAGCCGTCTGTACCGGTGTCGTCACAGGCCGGCGTGGAGTCCGTCCGTGAGTCGTCCGTGGCTGTGGCGCCAGCCCGTCGGCACCCGTAGCGCGTTCGCCAGATGCGGGTGGCCGAGGGGCAGGTCGGAGTGCACATGGGTCGCGGGCGGCGCCGGCCAGAGCCGTAGGGCCAGCAGCGCCGCGCCCAGCGCGATCGACCCCAGGGCGAGCGTCGTCCAGTCGAGTCCGGCCGTCGCGCCGAGCCAGCCGGCCAGCGGGTAGGTCAGCAGCCAGCAGCCGTGCGAGAGGGAGAACTGGGCGGCGAACGCGGCCGTGCGCTCCCCGGCCGGCACGGACCGCCGGATCAGCCGCCCGGTCGGCGTGAGCACCGCCGAGCACGCCGCGCCGAACGCGGCCCACACGCCGAGCAGCGCGGGCACCCGCCACGCGCCGCCCGGCGCCGCGGTGACGGCGCCCAGCCCGGCGAAGACGACCGTCAGCAGCAGCGCGGCCGGCAGCATCACCGCGCGGTCGGGCACCCGGTCCAGCAGCCGCGGCAGCCCCAGCGCCACCACCATCGACCCGGCCCCGTACGCGCCGAGCGCCAGCGGTACGGCGCCCTCGGACAGGCCCAGCACATCACGGACGTACACCACGGAGTTGACGGTGACCATCGCACCGGCCGCGGCGACCGCCAGGTCCAGCGCGAGCAGCGCCCGGAGCCGGGGAACGGTGAGGAACCCGCGGATGCCCGAGCGGCGGCCGCCCCCCGGCCGGGGACAGGCCGCGCGTTCGGGCAGCACGGCCGAGACGACCAGCGCGGCCGATGCGAGGAAGCCGAGAACGGTACCGGTGAACAGCCAGTTGTAGGTGATGACGGACAACAGGGCCGCCGCGAGGGCGGGGGAGAAGAGGCTCTCCAGGTCGTAGGCGAGACGGGACATCGACAGCGCCCGGGTGTAGGCGCGCTCCTCGGGCAGCACATCGGGGATCACGGCCTGGAACGTCGGCGTGAACACCGCGGACGCCGACTGGAGGAGGAACACCAGGACGTACACCTGCCACACCGAGTCCACGAACGGCAGGAACACCGCGACCCCGGCGCGCACCAGATCCGCCGTCACCATGAGCGCCCGGCGCGGCAGCCGGTCCGCGATCGCGCCGACGGCCGGGGCGACCGCCACGTACGCCACCATCTTGATCGCCAGTGCGGTGCCCAGCACGGACCCGGCGGCGGAGCCCGCCAGGTCGTACGCCAGCAGCCCCAGGGCGACGGTCGCGAGACCCGTACCCACCAGTGCGATGACCTGGGCGGCGAACAGATGCCGATAGGTGCGGTGACGCAGGACGGCGAGCATACGGGCGGCTCCCCTGTGCACGAAGGCTCGGCGCGACGGGTCGAAGCGACCGCGCGCGATGTCCTCCGAGTGTAGCCCTCATGTGCGCATCTGCGCACATGATGGTCCTGGAGTCGCCGTCTCGACCGTCTCGACCGTCTCGATCGGCCCACTGCCCGGCCGATGGCCCTAGGCTGGCCTCATGCCAGAACGCCACGCCGTGTCACCTGCACCTGGTGCGCATCTGCGCGCTCCCGACAGCGCGCGGCTCACCGAGGCGACCGGGGTGTTCGCGATGCTCTCCGACGTCACCCGGCTGCATCTGCTGTGGCTCCTCGCGCAGGGCGAGTCCGACGTCGGATCCCTGGCCGAACGCTGCGACGCGTCCCGGACCGCGGTCAGCCAGCACCTCGCGAAGCTGAGGCTCGCGGGGCTCGTGCAGACCCGCCGCGAGGGGCGCCACATCCACTACAGCCTCAGCGACGGACATCTGCGGCGCCTGGTCGTCGAGGCGCTCAGCCACGCCGACCACCGCGTCAGCGGACAGGCGCCCCACGACTGACGCCGCGTCCTGGTGAACGGCCGCCGTACGACCGATCCGAGGCGTGCGCCCGGAGGGGCCTCAGACGGGGTCGATGGACCCGAGCGTGGGGACGACCTCCTCGATGGAGCCGTCGGCCGCGAACACCAGCCGGTCCAGGGTCGACTCGCGGTGTGTGCCGTCGCCGCGCGGCGTTTTGGGGCCGGGGATCGCGAACCGGTGGTAGCAGATGAACCAGTCGTCGGTGTCGGGGACGTTGACGACCGTGTGATGGCCGGTGGCGAGGATCCCGTACTCGGGGCGCTTGCGCAGGATCACCCCCTTCTTGGTCCACGGCCCGAGCGGTGAGGGCCCGGTGGCGTAGGCGACCCGGTAGTCCTCGCTGCGGGTGTCGTCCTCCGACCACATGAAGTAGTAGACGCCCCGCCGCTTGATGACGAACGCGCCCTCGCGGAAGCCCTCCGGGGTGAACCGGCGCACCCGCTCCGGGTCGAACGACACCATGTCGTCGTGGAGGGGGACCCCGTACGCCTCGGTGTTGCCCCAGTACAGGTACGTGGCGCCGTCGTCGTCCCGGAACACGGCCGGGTCGATCATCTGGCCGGCGTAGTCGTCCCGTGCGATGAGGGGCCGGTCGAGCGCGTCGCGGAACGGGCCGGTGGGGCTGGCCCCGACGGCCACGCCGATCTGCTGGTTCGCGCAGAAGTAGAAGTAGTACGCCCCGTCGCGCTCCCCGGCGGCCGGTGCCCAGGCATACCGGTCCGCCCAGCTCACATCGGTCTCCAGGTCCAGGACGACGCCGTGGTCCTGCCAGGTGACGAGGTCGTCGGAGGAGTGCACCGTGAACCGGGTGCCGCCCCAGCCCTCGAAGCCGTCCGTCGTCGGGTAGATGTAGTAACGGCCGCCGAACTCCTGGATGTTGGGGTCGGCGGTCAGCCCCGGCAGCAGCGGGCTGCGCATGGGGAGCGCCTCGACCGTCCAGGTCCGCCGGGTGCCGTCGGCGGCCGTGACCGTGTACGGGCGCGGGGTGCGGAAGTCGCGCGGGGTGCCGGACGGAGGGTCGATGCTCGCGCCCGCAGCGAGGTCGAAGTCCGGTGCGAGCGTGTCGAGTTCGGTGCCCGGGTGCAGGGGCAGCACGACCTTCGAGGTGTGCTCGTCGACGAGGGCGTACGCCTTCAGCCCCGCCCGCAGATGGGCGTCGACGACGGACGTGCCCGGCGCGTACGCGGCCAACAGCCGCTCGTACTCCGCCCGGGTCACGGGCAGGACGGAGCCGTGCCGGGCCCCGGGTGGCAGTGCGTGGTCCTCGCAGGGCGTCCACGTGCCGGAGTCGAGGTCGGTGGTCTCGAAGGGGACGTAGCCGCGCCCGCTGAACTCGTCGATGAACAGGTACCACTTGGCCTCGGAGTTGGACCTGAACACGATCGGGCCCTCACCCTGTTCGATCACTCCCTGCCCCACGCCGTCGGCCACGAACGCGTACGACGTCGCCCTCAGGTCGGCCGACTTCTCCACGGTGATGAACTTCCCGCCGGGCGCCTCGGGCGAGTTGGCGCGCTCGTCCTTGGTGAAGCGGTAGTAGGCGCCGTCGTGCCGGACGACCGTCGAGTCGATGACGGAGTGACCGGGGTCGTTCCAGAGCCGGGGTTCGCCGAAGACACGGAAGTCGCGGGTGGTCGCGTACAGCATCACGTTGTGCGTGTCGGCGGTGTGCTCCGGGTCGTCGGTGGCGTACAGCTTGGAGGCCCAGAACACGACGTACTCGTCCCGGTCGGGATCGTGACACGCCTCCGGCGCCCAGAGGTTCCCGGCCGTGCCGGGGGCGAGGCGGACCAGGCGCGGGTCGGTCCAGTTCACGAGGTCGGTGCTGTCCCAGACCATCAGCGCGGTGCTGCCCGTGCGCTGGACACGGTCCCAGTCGCCGTCCTGCTCGCCGTGCATACGGAGGTCGGTGGCGATCAGATGGAACCCGTCGCCCCGCGGCGAGCGGACGAGGAACGGGTCACGCAGGCCCTTCGTCCCGAGGTCCGACGTCAGGACAGGGGCCCCGCCGTTCATCTCGCGCCAGCGGAGGGGGTCGTCGCCCCGGCTGAGCGCGAACCGGATCTGCTCGCCGTCCGGGCTGCCCTCGCCGGTGAAGTAGACGAAGACGTAACCGGCGTAGTCCTGCAAGCCGACCTCCAGGGCTGCGAGCTTTTGGCGCTTCCTGTTGGAAACCCGTCGAAGAGTGTTGCTATCTGCGCTGACGCGCGTCAATCACCGAACTACTCCCTGACGCCCTCGAAAGTTTCGACCGCGAAGGAGGGGTGCAGGACAAGGATCAGACTCGCTCGTTTCCCGACGGAGAAGGAATGGCGACCATGGCGAACAGCGCACTTCTGGTGATGGACGTCCAACGGGACGTCGTGGCCATCGCCGACCACGGTTCCGGCTACCTGCCGCGCCTCCGCAGAGCGATCGACGGTGCCCGGGCTGCCGGCATCCCCGTGATCTACGTGGTGATGGGGTTACGGCCGGGCGATCCGCAAGTCAGCCCGCGCAACAAGGTGATGGCGAACGTGCTGCGGGCCGGCCTGTTCACCGAGGGCGCCCCCGGCACCGAGATCCATGACGACGTCGCGCCCCAGCAGGGCGACGTGGTGGTGACCAAGAGGAGGGGGAGCGCGTTCTCGGGCAGTGACCTCGACCTGGTCCTCAGGGCCCGCGACATCGACAGCCTCGTTCTCACCGGCATC
The DNA here is from genome assembly GCF_900290235.1 of Streptomyces sp. MA5143a. GTDB lineage: Bacteria > Actinomycetota > Actinomycetes > Streptomycetales > Streptomycetaceae > Streptomyces. The sequence continues at coordinate 96,969 of NZ_OLMK01000034.1, read as the reverse complement.
GCCACCAGCGCCGTGGTGCTGTCCACCCTGTGGCGCGCCATCGACCTGGACTTCGGTCTCACCGTCCTGACGGACGCCTGCCTCGACACCGACCCCGAGGTCCACACGATGCTCACCGAAAGGCTGTTCCCGCAGTGGGCGGATGTCGTCACCGTCGAGGACTGGCTCAAAATGATCGCACCGTCTACGCCTTGATCGGCGCGGCCGACCTGGCGGCCCGCTCGATCTTCGCGCAGTACGCTGCACGGTCTTCCTCGTCGATCCGCGTCTCGTGTTCGGCGCGCAACCCGGTCCGGCCGTCGAGGCCCTCGCGGAGGACATCGGCGTGCCCGGCACGCCGGACGGACTCGGAGAGGACATGGACCATGACGGCGAACAGGTTCGTGTCGGGACGGGGCTCGGGCCACCACGGCACATGGCCGGGGGCGTCGAGTGAAAGCTCGTTGGTCGTCGCGTCCGAGTGTGCCCACGCACGCCGGTAGAACCCGATGATCTGCTCGCTGGTCTCGTCGGCCCCGCATTCTGCTGCTGAGCTGCTCCGGAGCGGGCGCCTGCCTCAACCCGGTGGGTTCCCGCGGTCTGCCGGGCCGGCCACCGGGGTGAGCAGGGTGCGGAGGTCGATGACGCGGTAGCCACGTGCGGTGATCGCGTCGAGAATCCGCGGCAGGGCCTGCGCGTCGATCACCTCGGCGCCGCCCTCGGACGTACCGACGTGCATTTGCGTGATCGCCCCTGGACGCAGGGCGTCCAGCGCCCGGCCCACCGCGAGGTCCACGGTCATGCCGCCTTCGGTGCCCTTCCATCCATTGGTGTCGGCGGTGTATTCGATGTCCGCGAAACCCAGGCCGTTGACCTCGTCGATCAGGGCGGCGCCGGTCTCGCTGTAGGGAAACCGGAAGAACGGTGTCAGGGACTGTCCCGCCCCGGCCGCGCGCAGGGCCTGGTCCGCTGCCTGGACCTCGCGGCGTCGTCCGGCTGTGGTCAGGTCCTTGAAGGAGGGATGGCTGTAGGAGTGGTTGCCCAGCCCGTGCCCTGCGGCCGCTACCCTCCTGACCACCTCGGGGTGACGGTCGGCGAAAGCGCCGGTCAGGAAGAACGTGGCAGGTGTACGCCGACGGGCGAGGTCGTCGAGAATGCTGTCGAGGCCGGCGTCGTTCCAAGCCGCGTTGAAGGTCACCGCGGCCACCCGCTCAGACGTACGGATCACGCGGTTCTCCGACCCGAACAGCGCCCGCAGACCGTCCGGGGTCGCTCCCGGGCGCGTGCAAGCAGCTCTCGCCGTCCCGGCCAGAGGCCCGGCCGCCACCTCCCAGGCCCCGGCGAGAAGCCCGGCAGTCATCAGACGGCGGGAGACCTGACGGCGTGCAACGGGCGAGTGCGCTTCCATGCCACCGTCATCGGCCGATCCACACCCGCCCTTGAGCCCGTACCGCGAAGACCTCCACGTCCATGCCGCAACAGCCCTCAGGCACGTCCTGACGGCAACAGCGCTCAGGCGTCCGCGAACCAGGCGGCGGCCCTGGGCCCAGTGGGTCACCCACCCCGTGAAACCAGGCTGGCCGGGCATCAGGGCCTCGGGGGATCACGGCCTCCTTGCCTGGTCGGTGGGGCGGGCGCCCGCCGCAACTCCCTCCCTCCCTTCCCGCCCCCTGTTACCGGGGACTGCTCCCCGGTTCAAGTGCTAAGGTCGACCGGGAAAACGGGGACAGCTCCCCGTTCTGTGTCCTGCGGATCGGGTGTCCGCGGGCCTCAAGGGGGAGGAGCGCCCATGTCCAGTACCGCACTCGTGCTCGGTGGTGGCGGACCGGTGGGCGGAGCCTGGATGGCGGGAGTGCTCGCCGGGCTCAGCGGGGCCGGGGTCGATCTCGGGAGCGCCGATGTCGTCATCGGAACGTCCGCCGGCGCTGTCTTCGGTTCCCGGCTCCGGTCCGGCGTCCCGGCCGCGGATCTCTACGAGCGTCAGCTCTCCGGGGCCGACGCGGTCCGGCTGCCGGTGACGGCCCGCCAGACCGCGACCTACCTCTGGGCGGCGCTCGGCTCCCGTGACCCCCAGCGGTCCGTCGAACGCCTCGGCCGGGCGGCACTCCGTGCCCGGACCGGCCCGGAGTCGGACGTCTTCGACACGGTCGCCCCGCTCCTGGGCGGCGTACGCGACTGGCCCGAGGGGGAGTTGCGCATCGCAGCGGTCGACGCGCGGAACGGGCGGACCGAGGTGTTCGACTCGACGTCCGGGGTCACACTCCTCGAAGCGGTCGCGGCGAGCTGCGCCGTGCCCGTCGTGTGGCCGCCGGTCACCGTGGCCGGCCGACGCTGGATGGACGGCGGCAGCCGTTCGACCGCCAACCTCCAACTCGCCCGCGAGTACGGCCGGGTACTGGCCGTCGTACCCGTCCCACGGGCGGTCGGCCCGCATCCGAGCGCCGCGCGGCAGGCCGCCGAACTCTCCGGCGAAGGGGCGCGTGTCGTCCTGCTCACCCCGGACGCTGCCGCGCGTCGCGCGATGGGCCGCAATCTGGCGGACGACACACACCGCCCGGCCGCGGCCCGCGCGGGCCACGCCCAGGCCGGCGCGCTGGCCCCGTCGGTGGTCGAGGGCTGGCAGGGGTGATGTGCGCCAAGGCGAGGCACGTGGTGCGCTCGCCGTCGGCTACGGGGTCGATGGCACGGCGGTCGGCGGGCCCGCAGTCGACTTCAGGGCGTCGGCTTCGGGGTTGACGCCACCGCCGTTCCTTCCCGGTCCACGGAGCCGCCCCGCAACGGAGTCGCCCCGCAGCCCAGGCGCCCGGCAATCGAGCCGCCAGGCTCCCGACCGCCGCCTACGGGCCGCCGCGCCGTCCGCAGGCCGTTGGCCGCCTCGCCTCAGCCCTCCAGCCGTCGCAGACGTTCCGCGTCGCACGTGCGGGGGCAGGTGGAGCAGGCCTCGGCCGGGCGGATCGTGTAGTAGAGGCAGCAGCCCCTGCGGGTGCGGGTCGGGTGCTCGTGGCCGTCGGCCGTGCGCAGTACGCGGAAGTCGGCACCGCCCGGGAAGGGGGCGCGGGCGGCGGGCAGTACCTCCGACGCGGCCCTGACCCCCGCGGCCTCGTCGCCGCGTACGCGCCCGAGGTACCAGAGCCCGGAGACCAGGTCGTCGGAGACCATGCCCCACAGAGCCCGCGAGCCCCGGCGTACATACGGCCCGAACGCCTCCAGCACCGGCCCCATGTGGTCCGCCACGGCCGCCCGCAACTCGGCCCGCAACGCCTCCTGGTGGCCGACCGTCCGCGCGCCGTCGAGCACCGCCGCGGGATCGTCCGGCAGACAGACGAGGGCGCGTCCCGGGCGGATCTCGTACGTGCCCGACGTGACGTCCACCCGAACGTCATCGGGGGCGATGCGCGGCACCCGTCGCTCCAGGTACCAGACACCGCTCATCAGCAGGGCGACCGACCACACATAGTCATGGAGGGCCCGGGACGCGGCGACATGGCGGGGCGCGGTGTGGTCGTAGCGGCTCCGGATCCGCGTGGCCTCGGCCTCGACGAACGCCTCCACCCCCTCCCGGCCGTCCGTCAACAACACGGCACCGGTGGTCATTGCGGGTGACGCCGCCGTGGGGCCTTGGCCCGGTTCCCCGACCCGTACGGACAGCACCTCGCCCATCTCGTCCAGACGGCGGTAGGCGGCGGCGAGGAGACCCGCGACGCCCGTCTGGGTGGAGGGGAGGAGGTCCGCGACGTGCGTGGGGGTGGCGGCGGGGAGGCCCGGGGTGTGCGGGGGAGCGGCGGCCCGGGGGAGCGCCAGGGAGGCCATGGTCATCGGCAACTCCAGAGCGTGAGGGAGTTTGGTGAGGCGAGGAGGTAAGCCTTACCTTAGCTGCAAGATCAAGTGCTGATGGCCAAGTGGGGTGCGGATCGTGAATCGCGGGGCTGACCAGACCGCCTCCGCGGCCCTCTTCGTCGCCGGCCCGCCCCGTCCGACCCCTCATCCGCCAGCGGAAGCCGTGCACCGTCCCATGCGTCTGTACCTCCTCGCCCTGAACCCCACCGACTCCGTCACCGAGGGTTTCCTGCCCGCCGCCGCCCGGCTCGGTCCGGACGTCACGATCCTCACCGACCAGCCGGACGCCCATCGCGCCGTGTACCCGGAGCACCTCGGTGTCGAGGTCCTCCCGTGCGACGTACGCGACTTCCGCGCCGTCATCACCCGGATCTCCACCCACCATCGGCCCGCCGCGGTGTTCACCAACAGCGACCACCTCCAGACCCAGGCCGCCCTCGCCGCGCAGTACTTCGGGCTGCCGGGCAAGGACTGGCGGGCCACCCTGCGCTGCAAGGACAAGGGCGAGATGCGCCGCCGGCTCGCCGCCGCCGGGGTGGACACCGTCTGGTCCTCCGAGATCGCCGAACCGGCGGACCTGACCGGACCGCCGGTCGCCGACGCGCCGTACCCGTGCGTCCTCAAGCCCCGCGAGGGCGTCGCCAGCGAGGACGTCGTGCTCGTCGAGAACGCCGCCGACCTCGTCGCCCACGGCAAGGAGATCCTCGCCCGCCGCCCCGGCGCCGCCCTGGTCGTCGAGGAGTATCTGCCGGGTGAGCTGTACACCCTGGAGACCCTCGGAGACGGTCGCGTCCGGCACGTCCTCGGCGGATTCCACACCGAGGTCTCCCCGCCGCCGTACTTCATCGAGGAGCGGATGACCTTCGTCCCCGCCCACCCGGAGCCGGTCGTCGCGCAGGTCCTCGCCCAACTCGACGCACTGGGCGTCGGTTTCGGAGCCTGCCACACCGAGTTCGTCGTCCACGAGGGCCGGGCCCGCGTCATCGAGGTCAACTACCGGGCCATCGGCGACCAGTGCGACCTGCTTCTCGCCGAACTGCTCGACCTGCCCCTCTTCGAGTACATCCTGCGCACCCACCTCGGCGAGCCACTCCCCGCCGACCTGGAGCCACGACGCGACGGCGCCGCCCTCCTGGAGTACCCGTGCGCCGACCGGGCCGGAACGCTCGTCGCGGCACCGGAGCCGACCGAGCTCCGCCTCGACGGCGTCCACCTGACGTACCGTCCGCTGCGCCGCGTCGGCGAGCGGCACGAGCTGTACCGGACCAACCGCGACTACCTGGGTGTGCTCCGCGTGACCGGCACCGGTCAGGAGGCCGTCGATCAGGCGGTGGGGGAGTTCGTCGCCGCACACAGATGGGAGATCCAGCCGTGACCTCGACCGCCACCGCCGCCGCCGTCGAGACGGCAGCCCTCGCCGACGCCGCCATCCCGGAAGCCGCCGCCCCCGCCGCCCCGGAAGCCGCCGCCCCCGCCACCCCGGGGACCTCCGATCCCGCCGCTTCCGGGGCACCCCACTCCCTCGCCTCCCCCGACCCAGCCGACCCTGCCGAGGCCGCCCTCCTCGTCCGCGTGCTCAGCGCCCTGCTGCGCGAGAACGTCGTCGGGCTGCGGGGGAACAGCACCCTCGTCGAGCGGCCGGACGGCCCCTGGCTGCGTCTGCCCGTCGGCGACGACGCCCTGCTGCTCCCCGTCACCGAGGACGGCTTCCAGCAGGTGTACGCCGCCCGACTGCCGCTGCTCCTCCGGGAGTCGGACGGCACCGCTTACCCGACCTGCGCGAGTGCCCTCGCCCAACTGCGCGCTCTGGCCGACCCCGTCGACCACGACGGCTTCGACGCCTTCGCCGAGGAGTGCCGCGAGACCCTCGTGGCGACGAGGCTGCACGACGACACCGCCGAGGAGGTCGCCGACGGGCTCGGCGAGCTGTACGGCACCGACCTCGCCGAATGGACCGGGCTGCGTGGTCAACTGGCGTACGAGACCCTCGCCGCCCGGCTCGACCACCCCGTCTACCCGACCGCACACGGCCGCGCGGGCCTCGACGAGAAGCAACTCCTCGCCCACGCACCGGAGTTCCACCCAGAGTTCCGACTCCAGTGGCTCGCCCTGCCCCGCGAGTCGGTCACCGTCGCCGGGCAGCTCCCGGACGGATGGCCCACCCCCTCCGCCCTCGGTCTCGCCGACCTCGACCGCACCCATGTCGCCCTGCCCGTCCACCCGTCGACCGTCGGCGCCCCCCTCGACGCCGCGCTGCGCGAGACCGGACTCGCGGGCCGGGCCGTACTCGCCGACTGGCCGTACCTCGACGTCGTCCCCACCCTGTCGATGCGCACGGTCGCCCCGACCGCCGCTCCCTCCCTGCACCTCAAACTCCCGCTGGCCACCTCGACCCTGGGCCTGCGCAACAAGCGATCCGTCAAGCCCGGCACCCTCGTCGACGGTGCCGCCGGCCAGCGGCTGCTGGAGGCGGTGATCGACCGCGAACCCCGCTTCCGGGGCAGGGTGCTGCACGCCGACGAGACGGTGTACGCGCACGCCGGGCACGAACTGCTCGCCGTTCTGTGCCGCCGCTACCCGGGGGACCTCGACGACTGCGCCGTCGTCCCGATGGCCGCCCTCCTCGCCGAGGCGCCCGGCGGCGGCCTGGTCGTCGACCACCTCGCCGCACGCCACCACGGCGGTGACGTGACCGCCCTGCTCGACGCGGTGCTCACCCTGCTGTTCGACTGGCAGACGACCCTCTTCGGGTACGGCATAGCGCTGGAGTCCCACCAGCAGAACATCTCCCTGGTGTTCGGTCCCGCCCCCGGTGAACTGCGGCTGCTGCTGAAGGACAACGACGGCCCCCGCGTCAACAGCACCCGGCTGACCGCCACACTCGGCGGCGGCACCTGGGGCTTCGACGACGACCGGACCTTCGCTCCCGGCGACCGGGCGGTGGCCGACGTGTTCACCACGATCACCGTGCACCTCTGCGCGGGCGCCTACGCGTTCGGCCTCGCCCGACACGGTCGCGCCCCGCTCCCGGTGCTGCTGGACCTCGTACGGGACCGGCTCACCGAGGCCGTCGACCGGCTCGGTGGCGACGCGGCCGCCGCACTGCGGGAGCGGGTCCTCAATGCCCCCGAACTGCCGGTGAAGGCGATGGTGACCGCCGGGACCCTGCTCAGCAAGGAGCGATCGGGTGCCGCCGACATCAACAAGCACTACACGACCGGCCCCAACTACCTCCTCCGAGGCGGAGGTACGGCGTGACGGCCGACGCACGACCGGCGATGCGTCCGGCGATGCTTCCGAGGAAGCCGCCGATGTGCCCGGCGACCGGTCCGGCGACCTGTCCGACGGCGCGTCCGGCGATGCGTCCGGCGACCCGTCCGACGACGCGGCCCGAAGCCGCCCACGCTCGCCGGGCTCCCAGGTGACGAAACCGTCGCCCCGCCCCTCCCCGTGACCCTCCCGCCCCACTCCACCCCCCGCGTACCCGCTGGAGCCCCCGCATGCCCCCGCTGACCGACTCGCTCGGTACCGCTCACCTGCCCACCGCCGACGACGCGACGGCCCACACCCTCCTCAACTGCTTGCTGCGCGAGGTCTCCGGGCCCGAGCGCCAGACCGCCGTCAGCGACGGCCACCTCCTGCTGAGACTGCCCCGCCGTGGCCCGCTCCTCCGCGTGGCCCTGCGCCGTACCTCCCTGCTCGGCGCCCACCGCTTCACCGGCCCGGTGCACGAGCAGACCGCGACCGGCTGGACGGCACTCGACTGGCGCCGCCTCGCCGAGTACACCCACGACGAACTGACCCTGCGCACCGGTCTCCACAACGACGAGTTCCTGCCCCAGGTCGACTCCAGCCACCGCACCCTCGCCGCCGCGCTCGCCGACCGCGACACCGACCCCCACGGGCGCCCCGACTACCTCGCCTCCGAGCAGTCCCTGCTGTTCGGGCACCGCTTCCACCCCACCCCGAAGGCCCGCACCGGCGACGCCGCCGCCTGGCGGTCGTACGCCCCGGAGGCCCGCGCCGTCTTCCCGCTGCGCCACCTCGCCGTACGCGAGGACCTGATCGCCGAGGAGAGCGCCGAGCCCGGCGCCACCGACGTCCTCGACCCGGAACGCGGCGACGTCCCCGAGGGCTACCGGCTGCTGCCCGCGCACCCCTGGCAGTACGAGATGCTCCGCGACCACCGCCTGCTGCGGGAGGCCCTCGGGCGCGGCGACATCCTCGACCTCGGGCCCGGCGGCCCCGAGTACGCGGCCACCGCCTCCGTCCGCACCCTCTTCGACGGTGACGCCTTCCTGAAGTTCAGCCTCAACGTCCGCATCACCAACTGCGTCCGCAGACACGCCCGTTACGAACTCTCCGGCGCCGTCGCCCTCACCCGCGTCCTCGCCCCCGCCCTGGCCGACCTGGAGGCCCGCTTCCCCGGCAGCGCGCTGCTCCGCGAACCCGCCTACCGCAGCCTCGCCCTGCCCGGCCCCGACGGCACCCCCGACCGCACCCTGCTCGAAGGCTTCGGGGTGATCGTCCGTGAGGGCCTGTCCCGGCGGCTCCCGCCCGGCACGACCCCGCTGCTCGCGGCCGCCGTCGCCGACGAGTACCCGACCGGCCCGGCCCACATCTCCCGGCTCCTGTCCGGACGCGGCCCCGAGGCGGCGCTCGACTGGTGGCGGGCCTACCTCCGCCTCCTCGTCCCGCCCGTCCTGTCCGCCTTCTTCGACCACGGCGTCGTCCTGGAACCCCACCTCCAGAACGTCCTGATCTGCGTCGACACCGACGGCATGCCCGTCCGGGTCCTCTTCCGCGACCTGGAGGGCACCAAGCTCGTCCCCGATCACCACGCCGACACCCTCGCCGCCCTCCCGCCCAAGGTCGCCGGCCCGATGACGTACGACGCCCGGCGCGGCTGGGACCGGATCGTGTACTGCCTGCTGGTCAACCACCTCGCCGAGCTGCTCGCCGCCCTCGCCGATCTCCACCCCGAGACCGAGGCCGACCTGTGGGCGGCGGTCCGCGCAGTGCTGCGGACCCACGCCGACGAGGAGAGCCGTCCACCGCTGCTCGCCGCCCTGCTGGCCGGGGTGCCGCTGCCCGCCAAGGCCAACCTGCTCACCCGCTGGGAACGCAGGGCCGACCGCGAGGCCGGCTATGTCCGTCTGCCCTCGCCCCTCGCCGAGGACATCCTCCGCTGGAGCACCCGATGACCGCCCCGACCCCCGCCGTACGCGACCGCGTCCTGTCCCTGGAGCCGACCGAACTCCCCGCCTATGTCCACGACATGACGGCGCTGCGCGAGCACGCCGCCCGGGTACGGTCCGCGCTGCCCGACCGGGTCGAGCTGTACTACGCCGTGAAGGCCAACCCCGAGCCGGAGCTCCTCACCGCGCTCGGCCCGTACGTCGACGGCTACGAGGTCTCCTCCGGCGGTGAACTCGTCCACGTCGCCGAGTCCGTTCCCGGCCGGCCGCTCGCCTTCGGCGGGCCCGGAAAGACACCCGACGAGATCACGACCGCGCTGGAGCGCGGCGTCGAGCGCTTCCACGTGGAGAGCGAGCACGACCTGCGGATGCTCGCCGACCTGTCCCGGCGGGTCGCGCCCGGCCGCCGCGTGGCGGTCCTCCTCCGCTTCAACCTCGCCGTCGCGGACGGCGCCCTCGCGGGCAGCTCCCTCGCGATGGGCGGGCGCCCCACCCCGTTCGGCATCGACCCCACCCGGGCGGCGGACGTCCTGCGCACCCTCACCGACAGGAGCTGCGCCCACCTCGAACTGCGGGGCGTCCACGCACACCTGGCCAGCGGCCTCGACGCCCCCGAGCACCTGTCCGTCGCCCGCTCGATCGTCGACTGGTCGACCGGCCTCGGCGTGCCCCTCGCCGAGGTGAACATCGGCGGCGGCATGGCCGTCGACTACGCCGACCCGGACCGCCGCTTCGACTGGCCGTCGTACGGCGACGGACTCGCCCGCCTCCTCGCCGACCACCCCGGACTGACGCTCCGCATCGAACCCGGCCGCGCCCTGACCGCCTACTGCGGCTGGTACGCCACCGAGGTGCTGGACGTGAAGCACAGCCACGGCGAGGAGTTCGCCGTGGTGCGCGGCGGCACCCACCATCTGCGCACCCCCGCCACCAAGGGTCACGACCAGCCCTGCTCGGTGCTGCCCGTGGGGGAGTGGCCCCATCCGTGGCCACGTCCCACGGCCGAAGGGGACCGTGTCACCCTCGCCGGTCAGCTCTGCACCCCCAAGGACCTCCTCGCCCGGAACGTCCACGCGCCGGGGCTCCGCGCGGGGGACAGGGTGGCGTTCTCCCTCGCGGGCGCCTACGCCTGGAACATCTCCCACCACGACTTCCTGATGCACCCGCATCCCGGGTTCCACTTCGTGGACTGAGCCGCCCTCTCGACCCCCGGCCGCCGCCTCCGCCGCCGCCCCGTCCGAACCGTCCGCCCTCCGCGACCGTCCCTCCGTGTGTGACCGTTGACAGGCGGGCGGGCCGGGCGCAGACTCATCACCACAACTTAGTGAACTGAACTTCACCTGACGAACATCTGACGACCAAGGTCGGCTCCCGAAGGCGGGACGCGGCTCGTCCTCAACGGCGAGGAGTACTACTCATGCACACCACCGTCGGCATCATCGGCGGCGGCCCGGCCGGGCTGCTGCTGGCCCGTCTGCTGCACAACGCGGGCATCGACAGTGTCGTCCTGGAACGCAAGGACCGGGCGTACGTCGAGCAGCGGCAGCGCGCCGGAATCCTGGAGCAGGCCACCGTCGACGTGCTGCGGGCCTGCGGCGCCGGCGCCCGTCTCGACGCCGAGGGGATGCCGCACGACGGCATCGAACTGCGCTTCGCCGGACGTGCCCACCGCGTCGACTTCCCCGAGCTGACCGGTGGCCGCCGCGTATGGGTCTACGCCCAGACCGAGGTCGTCAAGGACCTGATCGCCCTCCAGCTCGCCGACGGCGGCCCGTTGCTGTTCGACGCCGAGGTGCACGCCGTGGAGGGCGTGGACGGCGACCGCCCGGTGATCCGGTACACGCACGAGGGCCGCGAACAGACCCTGACCTGCGACTATGTGGTCGGCTGCGACGGCTTCCACGGTGTGGCCCGAGACGCCGTCCCGGAGGGCGTGCGGACGACGTACGAGCGCACCTACCCCTACTCCTGGCTGGGCATCCTCGCCGACGCCCCGCCCGTCTACGACGAGCTGATCTACGCCCACTCCGAGCGGGGCTTCGCGCTGGCCAGCATGCGCTCGCCGTCCGTGAGCCGCCTCTACCTCCAGGTCCCCAACGGCACCGACCCCGCCGACTGGTCCGACGAGCGGATCTGGGACGAGCTGGACGCCCGGTTCGCCCTGACCGCGAACCCCGGCTGGCGGCTCAAGCGCGGAACCGTCACCGCCAAGGCCGTCCTGCCGATGCGCAGCCACGTCACCGAGCCGATGCGGTACGGCCGCCTCCTCCTCGCCGGCGACGCCGCCCACATCGTGCCGCCCACCGGCGCCAAGGGCCTCAACCTCGCCGCGACCGACGTCATCGTGCTCGCCCGCGCCTTCGCGCGGCTGAAGGAGACCGGGTCGACGGAGCTGCTCGACGCGTACTCCGACACCTGTCTGCGCCGGGTGTGGCGGGCCGAGCACTTCTCTTACTTCATGACCACGACCCTGCACGCCGACCCGGAGCAGTCCCCGTTCGAGACCCAGCTCCAGCTCTCCCAGCTGCACCGCGTCGCCACCTCCCGCCACGCGGCGGCCGAACTGGCCGAGAACTACACCGGGCTGGCGCTGGAGGACTGACCACGCGTGGTCCTGGACCTATGTGCGGTCGCCCTTCGGCCTGCCGCGCTGGTCCGGGGTGCCGTGCGGAGGCGGACTCATCGGCTGCGGCGAGGTCGCCGGCGACACGGGGGAGCCTGAGCGGCGGCCGTGCTGCTCCGGCCGCAGCGCACCGGGGTCGCCCGAGGTGGGCTCGGCGCCCGAGCCCAGCTGGTCCAGGCGCGCCGTCAGCAACTGGGTCACCGGCAGCCGGTCGGCGTGGTCGCGCTCGTACGTCAGCAGCTCCTCCACCTCCTCGGCGGTGAGCGACCGTACGCGGCTCTCCAGGCCGCCGATCGGCAGATGGTCGTAGTCGGGCAGGGGCAGCGTCCGGTGGTCTGCCATGACTCTCACTCCTTCGTGTTCCCTCATGGCCGTACGCGCGCGTGCGGCCATGAGGGAACTGTGTGATCCGGGGGTCGGCCGGGCGACCGTCCGGGCAGCGCGCGGGCCCCTGCCGCAGCCGGGGCCCGTCGCGATGCGGTGTCAGTGGGCGCCGAGCCCACCGCTGCCGAAGGAGCCGCTGCTGTTCTTGCTCCAGCGGGGCCGCTTCTTGTCGGGGTTGGGCCGGGTGCCCTGGTTCCCGTGCACCTCGTACGGCGTCAGCCGGTAGTCGCTCTTCGGGATCTCGTCCGGTTCACGGTTCGCCTGCTCCTCGCGCACGGGGCCGCCCTCGGGCAGCTTCGGCTGCTCCTCGGGGAGGGGACGGCGCGGCTCACGCGCACGGACGCGCGCACCCAGCCACAGGGCCCCGATCAGCACCGACACGACGACCACCCCGGCGATGAACGGGGCGGCGCCGCCCAGCACGCTGCGCTCTGCTGCGAAATTAGCCCATTCCGTGTTCATATCGGATGAATACCCCCAAAGGGTCGGGTGAACCGGGTCGGCTCACATGGGAGGCGGTCGGGACGACCGTTCCTTGCCCCCGTTCCGGGGTGTGCACGGGTGCCCGGTCGGGCGCCGGGGAAAACGGAACTCGGCGAACCGGCCTCGGGCCTGTCGTTTCGATCACGCCTGGGCCGCGACGTGCCGTAGCCCGAAGCCGGCATGATCCAAACGGCAGACCCTGGGTGAATCCGGCTCGGCGGGCGCCCGCGTTTGACGGACACCGCTCCGGCTACCCGCCTCGGGTGACCTCGACGACGACATCCCAGCAGCAGGAACTCATCCGATTCCTCGAGGACCGCTTCGCGTGTGCGCAGGCGTGCACCGAATGTGCGCGTGCGTGTGCCCAGCGGGCGAGCCTCGCCGATCCGGGCGGCCCCGAGGAGCAGGAGCACATGCGGCGCAAGGGCATCATGTGCGCGGAGGTGTGCGACGCCACCTGCCGTGCGCTGTCCGAGCAGACCAACCTCGACGAAGCGGCCGTCCGCGTCCAGGTCGAGTGGTGCCGGACGGTCAGCCTGGAGTGCGCCCGCGTCTTCGACGAGCACCCCGGCGCCGAGGAGAGCGCCCGGGCCTGCCGTGCCTGCGCGCGGGCCTGCACGGACTTCCTCGTCACCCTCGGCTGAACCGCACGGCCCCTCCGGTCCGCTCGGGCGCCGTCGCGCGGTGTCCACGTCGATCGGTCCGACCGCCGGGCTCCCGCGTGTTCCCAATTACTGGAACACGTTCTAGCGTGTGCGCCGTCAGGTCGGCCTTGGGGAGCCTGGAGGCGCCGTGCACCTCGAATACACGCCCGAGCAGCAGCGGTTGCGCACCGAACTGCGCGCCTACTTCGCCGAGTTGGTCCCGGCGGGCGCCTACACCCGGCATTCCGAGCCGGCGGCGCAGAAGCGCTTCTACCGGGAGACCATCCGCCGCCTCGGCGCGGACGGTTGGCTCGGCGTCGGCTGGCCCAAGGAGTACGGCGGACGCGGCCTTAGCGCCATCGAGCAGTTCATCTTCTTCGACGAGGCCGCCCAGGCAGGCGTCCCGCTGCCGCTGATGGCCCTCAACACCGTCGGCCCGACGATCATGCAGTACGGCAGCGAGGAGCAGAAGTCGTACTTCCTGCCGCGCGTCCTCTCCGGTGAGATCGACTTCGCGATCGGCTACAGCGAGCCCGACGCCGGCACGGACCTCGCCTCGCTGAAGACCCGCGCGGTGCGCGACGGCGACGAGTACGTCGTCAACGGGCAGAAGATCTGGACGACCAACGGCGACACGGCGGACTGGGTGTGGCTCGCGACCCGTACCGACCCGGACGCGCCGCCGCACAAGGGCATCACCATGCTCCTCGTCCCGACCACCGACCCCGGCTACTCCTGCACCCTGATCAACACCCTCGCCTCGCACGACACCACCGCCAGCTACTACGAGAACGTCCGCGTCCCCGTCTCCCGCCGCGTGGGCGAGGAGAACAAGGGCTGGCGGCTGATCACCAACCAGCTCAACCACGAACGCGTCACCCTCGCCGCCCACGGCACCATGGCGATCCGTTCCCTGCACAACGTCCAGCGCTGGGCCATGGAGACCAAGCTCGCCGACGGCCGCCGCGTCATCGACCTGCCCTGGGTGCGCCGCCGCCTCGCCCAGACCCACACCAGGCTCGACGCGCTCAAGCTCCTCAACTGGCGCATGGTCAGCGCCGTCCAGGACGCCACCCTCACCCCGCAGGAGGCGTCCGCCGTCAAGGTCTACGGCTCCGAGGCCCGCCGCGACGCCTACGCCTGGCTCATGGAGATCGTCGCCGCCGGCGGCGCCCTCAAGGAGGGCTCGGCGGGCGCGGTCCTGCACGGCGAACTCGAACGCGGCTACCGCTCTGCCGTCATCTTCACCTTCGGCGGAGGCAACAACGAGATCCAGCGCGAGATCATCGCCTGGATCGGCCTGGGGATGCCCCGTGTCCGACGCTGACGCGATGTGGTGACGAGGACTTTCAGTTGGCACAAAAGAGGGATGGACGGCACCAAGGATTCCGAGGTTCATGCCGCTGTCGGTGGTGACCGGTGGCTGCTGCCAGGCGAGGTTTCGGGTTGCACGGCGCGGAGGAACCGCTCGGAGCAGGACACTCGCGGTGTGCGGCAGGCCATCGTCTGACGAGCCATGTCGGCGGACCGCATCCTGCTCCCCGTGGGATGGGGACAGCGGAGCCGGCCCCCCTGCGGGTGGGCGCCTCAACCGGGTCCGCCCAGCATGATCTTCCACACCCGGGTCGCGACCTGCAGGTTGAGGCGGTCCTCCACGTTCGTGAGGTCATGGCCGCTGATCTCCCGGATGCGCTGGAGCCGGTAGCGAAGCGTGCTGCGGTGGATCGTGAGGGACTCGGCGGTCTCGGCGTAGTTGCCGCCACAGTCGAAGTACCGGGACAGGGTCTCCACGAGCGCCGTGCGGTGCCGGCCGTCGTAGTCGGTGAGCTGTCCGAGCCATTCTTGAACGAACGCCTCCAGCTCCCGGTATTCGTTGCCGGGCCCCAGGATGCGGTAGAGGCCCAGATCGTCGAAGAACGTCGTGCCGTACCGACTTCGGGACCGGCGGCGTACCTCCAGGGCACGCAGTGCCTCTTGGTAGCGGCCGGGGATGCCGTCCGGGGTGTCGCAGCGGGCGCTCACCCCGATCGTCCCTTCAGTTGTTCCGGTCTCCCGGGCGAGCGCCTCGTACAAGGCGTGGTCACGGGGCCTGCCCTCGGCGACCAAGACCACGTGGTCGGAACGCCGAGTCACCAATGACGGCATGCCCACGGCCGACGCCGCCCGGTCCACGGTCCGCGCGAAAGCGTCGTCGGAGACCTGGCTCCTCCACTGCACGACGACCACGTACTGGATGCGGTGCAGGTCGTGTCCGAACGCCTCGGACCGGGCGTAGGCGCTCGCCTCGTCCGTGCCCGCCAGAAGATCGTCGACCAGTTCGCGACGCAGTCGCAGCTCCACCCCCGCGAGATGGCGCAGGTGCGACAGTTCCAGGGAGAGTGACGTGGCGGCGTGCCCCAGAGCGAACACGGCGTAATCGTCGGCCTCGTCCCGGGGATCGACCAGGGCCAGCACTCCGAGGACCTCACCGCGGGGGCGTATCACGCAGATGAGCCGGTCCTTGATCCGCACGGGTCCGCCTCTCCGGGCGACCCCCTGGAGCATCGCCTCGTGGCGTGCGGGGTCCGGTTCCGGATAGGGGTCGGGCCGGCCGGGGCCGGTCCAGGACCGCAGTCGGCCGAAGCGGTCCTCCACCAGCACCGGAAATCCGGTGAGCTCATGCAGCGCGCCGGTGATGGCCTCCTCGCTGCCGCCCGCGGCCGCGGCCTCGTCGAGCGCGTCGTGGACGGCTCGCTGGTATCCCGCCTCGACCACGAGGGAGATCAGCCGCTGCTGGAGGGTCGCTCGTTCTCGTCGTAGTCGGTGCAGCTCCAGCGCGTCCTCCTGCTGGCGGCGGTGCGCGACGGCGACCGACAGGGCCGCGGCGGTGAGGCGTACCAGCACGGCGAGCAGGAAGTGCTGGGCATGGGTGGGCCGGGAGCGGGACGTCACCACGAGGTAGCCGTGCGGTCCACCGGGTCCGTGCAGGGCCAGGGCCCGGCCCCGTGACCGGCCGGGAACGGCCACGGGGCCGTCCCGCCCCGCCAGCTCCCGCACCGTCCGGTCGACTTCTGACGCACGGTCCGGCCCGCCCTGCGGGCTGGGGACCAGCTGGCCGTGCACCCTGAGGTATCCGGCCTCGGCTCGGTACGGGCCGACGGCCGACACATGGTCCATGGCCAGGCGCAGGATCTCGCCCTCGTTCCGGGTGTCGAACAGGGCGCGGGAGACCGCCAGCAGTTCGCGGGAAGGGTCGGCCGGGCTGGGAAGGTGCGGGCGGGACCCACTCCGCGAGGTCGTCGGGTGTCGCCCGGGACGGCTCCGTGGAGGGCTGCCTTCCTGGCCGGGACGGCCTCGGCGCATGTTCCGGGCCCAGCGGCCCCAGCGGCCGACCATGGGATCACTCCCTTTCCCGAGCCTCATGGAGGTGGGCGTACTTCGCGTACCCAGCGGCTACCGGCTCACCCGAGGTCTTCGGGGTTTTCGCCTCGTACTCACGGGGGGACGGGCGCCGACGTTCTTTGACCTGCCGGGCGCAGGCGTAGAGCTGCTTCGTTGGCCAGTCTGGGGCGTGCCGGGGGCCGCCGTGCATACCGGCAGGAAGGACTGGGCGATGACCGAGCAGGTCGTCGGACGTATGGACTACGGCCGGGCCGCCCTGCACGGTGCGGCGAGCGGGGCCCTTCCCGGAGCGCTGATCGGCTGGCTCTTCGGCTTGGTCGACTGGGTGGACCCGCTCGTCTCCACCCTGCTCGTCGCCCTCTTCCGCTCGATGGAGCCCAGCCGGTACGACGTCGTCGTGGACGAAGAGGTCGCCGACGAGGCTGTACGGCTGCTCGGCGGGTTGCGAACCACCGGCGTCGGCGGACGTACCGGCGTCGGCGGACGTCCCGCCCATACATGAACGATCGGACCGCGGCCGCGGCGCATGCCGCCGCACCGGGAGGAGCTCCTCATGGCCAAGGCAGTGGGCATCGACCTGGGTACCACGAACTCGGTGATCGCCGTGTGGGAGGGCGGCGAGCCTTCCGTCGTGCCCAGCACCGAGGGCAACCGTACGACACCGTCCGTGGTGGCGTTCACCGACACCGGGGAACGGCTGGTGGGCCAGCTGGCCCGACGCCAGGCGATCCTCAATCCCAAGGGCACCATCTACTCGGCGAAGCGGTTCATCGGCCGGCACTTCGACGAGATCTCGGACGAGGCCAGGGCGGTGGCGTACGACGTCGTCGAGGGTCCGGGCGGCGTCGCCCGCTTCAAGGTGCGTGACAAGCTCCACGCGCCCGAGGAGATCAGCGCCCAGGTGCTGCGCAAGCTCGCCGACGACGCGTCCAAGCAGCTCGGGGAGCGGGTCACGGAGGCGGTCATCACCGTGCCCGCCTACTTCAACGACGCCCAGCGCACCGCCACCAAGGACGCCGGGCGGATCGCGGGACTGGAGGTGCTGCGGATCATCAACGAGCCGACGGCGGCCGCCCTCGCGTACGGCATGGACAAGAAGGAGCACGAGACCGTCCTCGTCTTCGACCTGGGCGGCGGCACCTTCGACGTGAGCATCCTCGACGTCGGCGACGGCGTGGTGGAGGTGCGTTCCACGGCGGGCGACAGTCACCTGGGCGGCGACGACTTCGACCGGCGTCTGGTGGATTACCTCGCGGACGACTTCCAGAAGGAGAACGGCATCGATCTGCGCAAGGACCCGCAGGCCCTGCAACGCCTGTTCGAGGCGGCGGAGAAGGCCAAGACCGAGCTGAGCTCGGTGACGCAGACGCAGGTCAGCCTGCCGTTCATCACGGCCGATGCCTCGGGGCCCAAGCATCTGACCGACTCGGTCATGCGGTCCACGTTCGAGCAGATCACCAGCGATCTGGTGAAGCGGTGCCTGGAGCCGGTCCAGCAGGCGATGGCCGATGCCAAGGTCGGCGAGAGCGACATCGACGAGGTCATCCTCGTCGGCGGTTCCACCCGCATTCCCGCCGTCCAGGCCCTCGTGCGCCGACTGACCGGCGGCAAGGAACCCAACATGAGCGTCAACCCCGACGAGGTCGTGGCCCTGGGCGCCGCGATCCAGGCCGGGGTGCTCAAGGGCGAGGTCAAGGACGTCCTGCTGCTCGACGTCACCCCCCTGTCGCTGGGTGTCGAGACACGGGGCGGTGTGATGACGAAGATCATCGAGCGGAACACCACCATCCCCGTGCGCCGCGCCGAGACCTTCTCCACCGCCGAGGACAACCAGCCCGCCGTCGACATCGTCGTCCTCCAGGGCGAGCGCGAACGGGCCGCCGACAACCGGGTGCTCGGCCGCTTCCAGCTCACCGACATCCGCCCGGCGCCGCGCGGCGAACCGCAGATCGAGGTCACGTTCGACGTCGACGCCAACGGCATTCTCAACGTCAAGGCCCGAGACCGGGACACCGGCAAGGAACAGGGCATCACCATCACCGAGAGCTCCAACCTCGACCGCGGCGAGGTCGAACGCATGGTCAAGGAGGCCGAGCGCAACCAGGGCGAGGACCAGGCCCTGCGCGAGGCCGTCGACGCCCGCAACGAGCTCGACGCCGTCGCCTATCAGGTCGAAAAGCGCCTCGCCGAGCTGGGCGACGCCGCACCCGCGCACGAGAAGGCACGCGCCGAGATGCTGGTGGCGGATGCCCGCGCGGCGGTCAAGGAGGAGGCAGGCGTGGAGCGGGTGTGGCCCCTGACCTCCGAACTCCAGCAGGTGCTGTCCGGGCTGTCGGTGCATCAGGGCGGCGCTACCACGGGCGGTCCCGACCAGGACACCACCGGGGACGGTGCGACCGGCGGCGGCCCGAGCGGCGGTGGCGTTGACGACGACGTCATCGATGCCGAGTTCGACAAGGACTGAGGAACCGCCATGCCCATCCACCCCAGGGAATCCGACCCGGCCGTGCCGGACCCGGTCGACCTGGCTCCGGAGGGCGCCGTACGTCCTCCTCGAGGGGATCTTCCGCGCTCGGGCACGCCGGCCGGGACGGGGCCCGACACGGACGAGGAACCCGGCCCCGACGCGGCCGGCGGCCCCGCCCCGTCCGAGGACGAGCACACGGCCGAGCTCAAGGAACTTGAGGACCACTGGCGGCGCGCGCTCGCCGACCTCGACAACCTCCGCAAGCGCCACGCCAGGGAACTGGAGCGGGAGCGGACGGTCGAGCGGTCCCGCACAGCCGCGGCCTTCCTGCCCGTCGTGGACAACCTCGAACTCGCCCTGACCCATGCGGGATCCGACCCCGGCGCGATCGCGGAGGGCATCCGGGCGGTCCGTGACCAGGCGGTGAACGTCCTCGAACTGCTCGGCTACCCGCGACACGCGGAGACCGGCGTCGCCTTCGACCCGGCCCGGCACGAGGTGGTCGGTGTCGTCCAGGACCCCGACGCCCCACCGGGCACGGTCGTCGACGTGCTCCGCCCGGGCTACGGGGACGGTGAACGGCAGCTCAGGCCCGCCGCCGTGACGGTCGCGAAGCGGGAGTGACCGGTCATGGGACAGGACTTCTACGAGGTACTGGGCGTGTCACGGACCGCGAGCCAGGACGAGATCCAGCAGGCGTATCGCAGACTCGCCCGCAAGTACCACCCCGACGTCAACAAGGACCCGGGGGCGGAGGAACGCTTCAAGGACCTCAACGAGGCATACAGCGTCCTGGCGGACCCCAAGACTCGGGCCCGCTACGACCGCTTCGGCGAGGACTTCCGGAAGGTCCCCGAGGACTGGGAGGAGCGGGTCGGTGCCGGAACCGACGGCGGCTTCCGCGCTCGGAGGACCGCGGGCGCGGGCGGCCCCCGTGTCCGGTACACCGGCTTCGGCGACGACTTCGCAGCGGAGGGCGTCGACATCGAGGACCTGCTCGGCTCGCTCTTCGGAGCAGGCGCCGCCCCCGGCGGTGTACCGGGAGCCGACCAGGAGGCGGAGCTGCCGCTCACCGTCGAGGAGGCGTACAAGGGCGGCCGCCGAAGCGTCACGCTCGCCGGCCCCACCGGGCAGCCGCGACGGTACGAGGTCGACGTACCGCCCGGCGTCACCGACGGGCAGCGCGTCCGCCTGGCGGGCGAGGGCGGACGGGGCAGTGGTGCCGCCGCCGCGGGGGATCTGTATCTGCGGGTGCGTATCCCACCGCACCCTCGGTTCCGGCTGGACGGCCGGGACGTGTACGTGCAGCTTCCGGTCACCCCCTGGGAGGCCACGCTGGGCGCGACGGTTCCGGTGCCCACCCCGGGCGGCTCCACGGCCAAGGTCACGGTGCCCGCAGGCTCGTCAAGTGGCCGGCGACTGCGACTGCGCGGCGAGGGCATGCCGAACCCGCGCGGTGCCGACGGCAACCTCTACGCCGAACTCCGCGTCATGGTGCCGCCCAAGCTCAGCGACCGGGAACGCGAGCTGTTCGAGGAGCTCGCCGCCACCTCTTCGTACGACCCCAGGAGGCCGAGATGAGCGACCGACCCTCAAGGGCTGCGACCGGCGGCCGGACCGCCCGGGCCGAGGCGGGCGGGCGTCCCGTACGGACGAGCGCCGGCTCCACGGCCGTGCGGTACGCGCTCGTCCCCGTGCCCAGGCTTTCCCTGGACACCGTGGCCCGCCGCGCCGGCGTCCATCCCGACCTGGTCCGCCGGTTCGTCGCCCTGGGCCTGGTCGACGCCGAGCGCGACGCCGCGGGGCGCCTGGTGTTCGACTCCGCGGCCCCGGCAGTTCTCGCCCGCGTTCAGCGGCTGCGCTCGGGTCTGTGTCTCAACTACGCATCCATCGGTCTGGTGCTCGATCTGCTGGACCGCATCAGCCTGCTCGAAGCCGCACTGCGCCGCGCCGGTACGAGGAGTGACATACCGCCATGGACATGAACCGTCTCACCCAGAAGTCACAGGAAGCCCTCCAGGAGGCGCAGACCGCCGCCGTCCGTATGGGCCAGACCGAGGTCGACGGTGAGCATCTGCTGCTCGCTCTCCTCGACCAGGAGAACGGCCTGATCCCGCGGCTGCTGCAACAGACGGGCAGGGAGCCCGAGGAACTCCGTGCGGCTGTGCGTGAGGAGATTTCCCGTCGGCCCAAGGTGACCGGCCCGGGTGCGGCGCCGGGCCAGGTGTTCGTCACCCAGCGCCTGTCCCGGCTGCTGGACGCGGCCGAGCGGGAGGCCAAACGCCTCAAGGACGAGTACGTCTCAGTGGAGCACCTCCTGCTCGCCCTGGCCGAGGAGGGCTCGTCCACCGCCGCCGGACGGCTCCTCAAGGAGCACGGCATCACCCGGGACTCGTTCCTGAGCGCGCTCACCCAGATCCGCGGCAACCAGCGCGTGACCTCGGCCAACCCCGAAGTGGCGTACGAGGCCCTGGAGAAGTACGGCCGTGACCTGGTCGCCGAGGCCAGGGACGGCAAACTCGACCCGGTCATCGGCCGGGACGCCGAGATCCGCCGCGTCACCCAGATCCTCAGCCGCAAGACCAAGAACAACCCCGTCCTCATCGGCGACCCCGGCGTCGGCAAGACCGCCATAGTCGAGGGCCTGGCCCAGCGCATCGTCCGGGGCGACGTGCCCGAAGGGCTGCGCGACAAGACCGTGTTCGCACTCGACATGGGCTCGCTGGTGGCCGGAGCCAAGTACCGGGGCGAGTTCGAGGAACGCCTCAAGGCCGTGCTGTCCGAGGTGAAGGCAGCCCAGGGGCACATCCTGCTCTTCGTCGACGAACTCCACACCGTCGTCGGCGCGGGCGCCGCCGAAGGAGCCATGGACGCGGGCAACATGCTCAAGCCGATGCTCGCCCGCGGCGAACTCCACATGATCGGCGCCACCACCCTCGACGAGTACCGCAAGCACATCGAGAAGGACGCCGCCCTCGAACGCCGCTTCCAGCAGGTCCTGGTCGACGAGCCGAGCGTGGAGGACACCATCTCCATCCTGCGCGGACTGCGCGAACGCCTGGAAATCTTCCACGGCGTGAAGATCCAGGACACCGCACTGGTCTCCGCGGCCACCCTCAGCCACCGCTACATCACCGACCGGTTCCTGCCCGACAAGGCCATCGACCTCATCGACGAGGCATGCGCCCGGCTGCGTACGGAGATCGACTCGATGCCCGCCGAACTCGACGAGATCACCCGCCGCGTCACCCGCCTGGAGATCGAGGAGGCCGCCCTCTCCAAGGAGACCGACCCCGCGAGCAGGACACGCCTCGAGGAACTGCGCAAGGAACTCGCCGACCTGCGCGGCGAGGCCGACGCCAAACACGCCCAGTGGGAGGCCGAACGGCAGGCCATCCGCCGCGTGCAGGAACTGCGCCAGGAACTGGAACAGGTCCGCCACGAGGCGGAGGAGGCCGAACGCGCCTACGACCTCAACCGCGCCGCCGAACTCCGCTACGGCCGCCTCCAGGACGTGGAACGCCGGCTGAAGGCCGAGGAGGAGCAACTGGTCGCCAAGCAGGGGCAGAACCGGCTGCTGCGCGAGGTCGTCACCGAGGAGGAGATCGCCGAGATCGTCGCCGCCTGGACCGGCGTTCCCGTCGCCCGCCTCCAGGAGGGCGAACGCGAGAAGCTGCTCCGCCTCGACGAGATCCTGCGCGAGCGCGTCATCGGCCAGGACGAGCCCGTCAAGCTCGTCGCCGACGCCATCATCCGCGCCCGCTCCGGCATCCGCGACCCTCGCCGGCCCATCGGCTCGTTCATCTTCCTCGGCCCCACCGGCGTCGGGAAGACCGAACTGGCCAAGACCCTCGCGGCGGCCCTGTTCGACTCCGAGGAGAACATGGTCCGCCTCGACATGAGCGAGTACCAGGAGCGGCACACCGTCAGCCGGCTGATGGGGGCCCCGCCCGGATACGTCGGCTACGAGGAGGGCGGTCAGCTCACCGAGGCCGTACGCCGCAAGCCGTACTCGGTCGTGCTGTTCGACGAGATCGAGAAGGCGCACACCGATGTCTTCAACACCCTGCTCCAGATCCTCGACGACGGCCGCATCACCGACGCCCAGGGCCGCACCGTCGACTTCCGCAACACCGTGATCATCATGACGTCCAACATCGGTTCCGTGCACCTCCTCGACGGCGCCACCGCCGAGGGCGAGATCAAGCCGGACGCCCGCGCCCTGGTCATGGGCGAGCTGCGCGGGCACTTCCGCCCGGAGTTCCTCAACCGCGTCGACGACATCGTGCTGTTCAAGCCGCTCGGTGAGCCTCAGATCGAGCGGATCGTGGAGCTGCAGTTCGACGAACTGCGCCGTCGCCTCGCCGAGCGCCGCATCACCGTCGAACTCACCGAGGCTGCCCGTGAGTTGATCGCCCACCAGGGCTACGACCCGGTGTACGGGGCCCGGCCGCTGCGGCGTTACATCTCCCACGAGGTCGAGACCCTGGTCGGGCGCGCCCTGCTGCGCGGCGACGTCCAGGACGGCGCGACGGTCCGCGTCGACGCCGAGCACGGCGAGCTGGTGGTCAGCTACGACGAGCCCGAGGAGGAGAAGGGGGCGAGAGCGGCATGAGCACTGTTCAGGCCACCAACGTCACCTGCCCGCACTGCGGGCGCACCAACCGGGTACCCGTGGCCGCCGAGGGCCGCCCCACCTGCGGCAACTGCGAACAGCCGCTGCCGTGGACGGCCGACGCGGGCGACGACGACTTCACCGAGGTCGTCGAGCAGGCCACCGTGCCCGTCGTCGTCGACCTGTGGGCCACCTGGTGCGGACCCTGCCGCATGGTGAGCCCCGCGCTGGAGAAGGTCGCCACCGATCTCGCGGGAAAGATCAAACTGGTCAAGGTCGACATCGACAAGAACCCACGCCTGGCGCAGCGGTTCGAGGTCCAGGCGGTACCGACACTGTTGGTCCTCGACAACGGACAGACCATCGCCCGGCAAGCGGGCGCCGCACCCGCCCCAGCCCTGCGGCGGTGGGTGGAGCAGTCGATCGCGGGCCGCGAACCGGCCCGTCCGCCCGCCGGGAAAGGGTGATCAGCCATGACCGTACGAACCGACCCCCACCTCGCGCTCGTCCGGCCGGTCCAGCCGCGTACCCCCGAAGGGTGCCAGGAGTGTCTGCTGCTCGGCTCCCCGTGGGTCCACCTGAGGCTCTGCCTGACCTGCGGCCACGTCGGCTGCTGCGATTCCTCGCCGAACCGGCACGCGCGCCGTCACGCCGCCGCCGACGGCCACCCGATCGCCGCGTCGCTGGAGCCCGGCGAGGACTGGCGGTGGTGCTTCGTCCACGAGGCGTTCGTGTGATGTCCGGCGACGGGACACGGCCGAGCGCAGCGCAGGTGCCGGACCAGACGGACGAGACGCAGGAGAGCGTCCCCCTCGAGACCGCCGACCTCTACGGCGCCTATCCCCGCCTGTCGGAGGACCAGATCGACCGCCTGGCGCAGCGTGGTCGGCGGCGCGAAGTCGACGCCGGCGACGTGCTGATCCGGGAGGGGGAGCGGTGCGAGACGTTCTACGTCGTCCTCAGCGGCTCGGTCGCCGTCGTCGAGGACTACGGCACGCCCGACGAACGTCTGCTGCGCGTGCACGGCCCCGGCCGCTTCATCGGCGAACTCGGCCTCCTGAACGGGCAGGTGGCCTTCTACACCGCCACGGTCAGGGACCCCGGTGAGGTCCTCGCTCTGTCCATGGAGCAACTGCGTGACCTGGTGGCCCGGGACTCCGTCCTCGGCGATCTGGTGCTGCGCGCCTGCCTGGGCCGCCGTGCCCTGCTCGTCGGGCAGGGCGCCGGTTTCCGCATCGTCGGCTCGCGCTATTCGCCCGACACCCGGCGGCTGCGTGAGTTCGCCGCCCGCAACCGGCTGCCGTACCGCTGGATCGATCTGGAGACGGACGAGGAGGCCGAGGCGCTGCTGCGCCGCTTCGGCGTCGACCCGGAGGAGACACCGCTCGTCATCTGGCGGGACACCACTCTGCTGCGCAACCCCAGCAACGCGGAACTGGCCCGGCTCATCGGCCTGCCCTCGCTGCCCGCGGGAAACCATCACGGCGATCTCCTGATCGTCGGCTCCGGACCCGCCGGCCTCGCCGCCGCGGTGAACGCCGCCTCGGAAGGTCTCAGTACGACCCTGGTCGAGGCGATGGCCACCGGCGGCCAGGCCGGGACGTCGTCCCGCATCGAGAATCTGCTCGGCTTCCCCTCCGGCATCTCCGGCGCCGAACTCACCGACCGCGCCGTGCTCCAGGCCGACAAGTTCGGCGCCCGGATCAGCGTCCCGGTGGAGGCGGCCCGTCTCGAACCGCGGGACGGCCACTACGCCGTCGGGTTCGCCGACGGCAGCGAGATCACCGCCCGCACCGTCGTCCTGGCCACCGGCGCCCGCTACCGTCGCCTCCATGTGCCCGGCATCGAACGCCTGGAGGGAACGAGCGTCCACTACTCGGCGACGGTCTACGAGGCCCAGCAGTGCCGCACCGACCCGGTGGCCGTCGTCGGGGGCGGCAACTCCGCGGGCCAGGCCGTACTCTTCCTGGCCGGGTACGCACCGCAGGTGTATCTGCTCGTCCGTGGGCCGAGTCTTGAGGCACACATGTCGCGCTACCTGATCGATCAGGTCGAGCGCCACCCGCGAGTGCGGGTGCTGCTGCGCACCGAGGTGACCGAGGCACTCGGCGACAAGGTGCTGGAGGCGGTCACCGTGGTCGACCACCGTACGGGCGAGCATCGGCAGCTCGCGGTGCGGGCCCTGTTCGTCTTCACCGGCGCCGACCCCCACACCGAGTGGTTGTCGGGCGCTCTCGCCCTCGACGCGCGCGGCTTCGTGCTCACCGGCACGGAGGCGCAGGCCCGCTCCGTTGCCGAAGTCTGGCAGAGCCAGGGCCGCGACTGTCTGACGCTGGAGACCAGCCTCCCTGGCGTCTTCGCCGCCGGCGACGTCCGCAGCGGCTCGGTGAAACGCGTGGCCTCCGCGGTCGGCGAAGGCGCGATGAGCATCCACTTCGTGCACCGCTACCTGGGCCACACGGCCGCGCCCGGCGGCACCGACAGCTCCCCGCACACCCGTCGGAAGGAGTCCGCTTGGCTCGCATGACCGGAGAAGGAGAAGCAGGCGATGGGGGAGTGACTACGCCCGTCCTTCGCGGATGGCGGACGCGCTCGTGGACCGGTGGGAGCAGACCGTGTGACCGCCTGCACCCGCAGGCGGGGGCAGGCGTGACGCGCGGCATCGACGTTACCTCGGCGGAGTCTGTGGGCACTCGGGAGCGGCGGGGCAGCCGGTGAGGAGGGTCCAGCAATGCAGGTGTCCTCTCAAGGCGTCACGGTCGTGGCTCTCCTGGCGGATCCGGACACGCCTACGGAAATCGCGCAGCGCATGGCCCGGACACTTTCTGCTCGGCTCGCCGACAAGTCGGGCCAGGGGCGACGGTTCGACGTCGAGGTGGTCAGTGAGCCCTTCACCGCCGGGGCGGAAGACCCGCCCACCTTGATGCGCCAGATCATGGACCGTGGGAGTGCGGAGAACTGGGACATCGTCGTGGCCCTCACCGATCTCCCACTGCACGCACACGGGCGCAGGCTCGCTGTGAACCTGAATCACGAACACGGCTTGGCGCTGCTCTCTCTTCCTTCACTGGGAGGCCTGCGGCTGCAGACGAGGGCCCGGCGGGCCGTCGAAGAAGCCGTGCTTGACATCTCGGGTCCGTCAACCACTGGTGCTGAAGGACCTTCACGAGGTCAGCCGCTTCCGGGGCCCTCCGGCAAGCGGCTCGCGCCTGTTCATCCGGGCCGAACCGGCGAGGAGGAGACCGACGATCTTCGGTACGTCGTCGGCGGACCGCGCGGTTACCTGCGAGTGCTCGCCGGGATGGTCCGCGCCAACCGGCCGTGGCGGTTGGTGCCGGGCTTGTCGAAAGCCCTGGCGGCCGCGCTCGCCACCGGGGCAGTCGCCACCGTGAACTCCACCGTCTGGAGCCTGGCCGCGTTCCTCAGCACGCCACGCCTTGTGATCGCCACCGTCGGATCTGTCGCGATCATGATCGGCTGGCTGATCATAGACGCGGAGCTGTGGCATCGATCAGCGGAGAGCTCGCCGGAGGCGAGGCAGAGAGCGCGGCTCTACAACGCCTCGACGGTCGCGACCGTGGGTATCGGGGTGCTCGTCTGCTACGTGGGTTTGATGCTCATCAACTGGGTGTGGGCGCTGTTCATCCTCAACGACCAAGTGTTCGCCTCCATGACGCGAACCCCACTGCACGCCGAGGAGTACGTGACGCTGGCCTGGTTCGTCGCTTCGGTCGCCACGGTGGGCGGCGCACTGGGATCAGGCTTGGAGAGCGACGAGGCGATCCGGGCGGCCGCCTACTCCAAGCGCGAACAGGAACGTCGCCGCAAGCTTCAGAACGGCCGAGATGACTAAAGGGTGTTGCCCGGCGACGCGGCCGGGGCGTACCGCAGGGCGTCCAGCGACATGGCCCCAGTTGGGCGTTCAGCCGGGCCGGCCGAGTGTTGCCGCCGGACGCAGGTTCTCCTCGAGTTTTTCGGCCATGGCCGCGCCGGCCAATGCCCGCCCCAGTCGAGGTGCCTGTTTGAAGAGGTTGTGCCCGGCTACGAAAAGGATTCTGTCGGCTTCCCAGACCGCTAGGCCGTCTTCGCTCCACGGCAGGCTTGTCACCCAGCAGTGCAGGTGCTCGACGGGCTCGGGGTCGAGGCGGGGCAATGCGTGGGAGACATACGCGCTGGCGCGGTCGCTGAGTGCCGCCAGCGCTTCGGGGTCCACGACACTGCCGTCCTCCCGCACCTCGACCGCTTGGCTGAGGCCCACCGCATATCGGCTGTTGCCCGGGTAGGGGGCTGCGTAGACGCCGACCTCCCCGAAGTCGCCGCTGCTGTCCTGCAGACAGGCGACCCGTTCCGGGGGTGCTCCCCTGACCTGGAAGGTGAGGCGGACGTGGGCCGCCGACCGTATGGGGAGCGAAAGCCCCACGTTGCGCGCCAGTCGGGCGGCGCCCAAGCCCGCGCACACCACGACGCTCGCGTACTCTTCGCGGCCGACGGTGCTGAGCACCTCCACCGTGCCGCGGCCCGTGGGACGCAGCGAGAGGACCTCGTCGGTGACCACGGAGTCACCCAGTGCGTCGGCCAGGCACTGGACCGCGACCCGGGCGCGGATGGCACCGCCGTCCTCATCGAGCATCGCGGGCCCGCGGTAGTCCGCGAGCAGCGGCATGCCGGCCTGAAGCTCGTCGCTGTCCACGGTCCGGGCCCGTATGCCGCCGGCATCCCGCAGAATGCGAAGTCTCCCAGGAACGGGATCGCCCAGGGCGACCACGCCATCCTGGGAGATCAGTTCGGCGCCGAACCGGTCGGCCCACTCGTCCCAGACGGCGCGGCCCTGCCGGGTGAATTCAACCAGGCGGGCGTCGTCGTGCGCGTGACGGAATATGCGGGACTCGCCACCGGATTGCCCGTTGCCTGGAAGGCCGCTTTCGTAGACCCGCGCCATCGTTCCGCGTTCGGCCAGTGCATAGGCGGTGCAGAGTCCGACGATGCCGGCTCCTATCACGGCCACCTCGGGAACCCGGTCCATTTGATCGCCTCATTTCGCGTCCCCGAGACTTCCCCTACGGAGCAGGGGTCGGGTCATCTGTCGCCGCCGCGAACCGGTGGGTGACTGGACCCGATGGGCGGCGCTGCCAGGCTCTACGCGATACGGCGGCGGAACCGCCTCTTCTCCAGCGTCACACCGGTCTGAAATAAGTCAAGCGGCCACCTCGGATGGCGGCCCTGATTCCAGGGGAGTGGCACGGGTTGTGGTCAGGAGCTGACGATGCGGCGCACATTGTCGACGGCGCCGCAGCCTTCCTTCAGCTGACGCTCGCGCTCTTCCACAAAAGCCGCGCCCAGTTCCTCGCGGCGCTCCATGGCCACGTTCTCGCGCGCCCCGTTGAGGATGGTGCGCTCCTCCTCGTCGGCGTGGTGGGTGACGGCCTGAACGAGATCTTCCAGCTTCTCGTCCCACTCCGGGGAGCCGACCTCGTCGACTTCCAGCAGTTCCAGGAGTGCCTTGTTGCCCTCCTCGTGCTCCTCCTCGCCGTGTTCCACCTCTTCGTCGTCGATCTTCTTGTAGCGCTTGAGCGCGGGATAGACCTTCGCCTCTTCCGCCAGCGCGTGCGCGATCAGCAGATCGGAGAATTCCCGCAAAGCGGCGGCCCGGTCGGCTTCGACGCTGCGCATCAGGCGAAAGAGCTCCTCCATCTTCCGGTGGTCCTGAAGAATGAGTTCAACGACGTCTCGTGTCTCTGCCATGGGAAGAGGCCTCACTTTCGTGCGGGGGGACCTTGCCGAGTTCCTGCTACCCCGTCCACTGGTGTTCAGCAGGATTGTCTGCATCAAGATTTTCCTGATTGATGTGCGTGTGCTCGTTTCGCGTCGAGGGTCGACGGGGACCCGTGCGGCACGCCGCCGGTACTCCGTATCGCAAGCCGTCGGCCGCGCCGTTGCACCTGATCCGGGTGGACGACCCGTAGAGGCATGTCGGAGCCACGGACCGCGTCCCGCACCCCCCTCGTTCAATGCTCGGGAGTGAGGCATTTCGCGCCGTCTCCATCGCCGCCGTGGTGCGGTCGTGCCGCGACATCAAGGGATTTCAATCATGAAGGCAGCGGTATACGAAGGACCGCGAACGGTCACGGTGAAGGACGTACCGGACGCGAAGATCGAGCATCCCTGCGACATCATCGTCAAGATCACCACCACCAACATCTGCGGTTCGGACCTGCACATGTACGAGGGCCGTACCTCGTTCGAGTCCGGCCGCACGCTGGGGCACGAGAACATGGGCCAGGTCGTGGAGGTCGGCCCGGCCGTGCGCAAGGTCCAGGTCGGCGAGTACGTGGTCCTGCCCTTCAACATCGCCTGCGGCTTCTGCAAGCAGTGCGAGCAGGGGCTGACCAACTACTGCCTGACCATGCAGCCGGAACCGGCCCTGGCCGGAGCCGCCTACGGCTTCGCCGACATGGGCCCCTACCAGGGTGGCCAGGCGGAGCTGCTGCGTGTGCCCTACGGCGACTTCAACGCGCTGCGCCTGGGCGAGGACGCCGCCGAGCGCCAGACCGACTACGTGATGCTCGCCGACATCTTCCCCACCGGCTACCACGCCACCGAGATGGCCAACGTCAAACCGGGCGACCAGACGATCGTCTTCGGGGCCGGCCCCGTCGGGCTGATGGCGGCCTACTCCGCGCTCCTCAAGGGCGCCGGGCGTGTCTGGGTGGCCGACCACCAGCCCGACCGGCTGAGCAAGGCGGAGGAGATCGGGGCCATCCCGATCAACACCGCCGAGCAGGACCCGGCGGAGGTCGTCAAGGAAGCCACCCTCGGCCTCGGCGCCGACAACGGGTGCGAATGCGTCGGCTACCAGGCCCACGACCACGAGGGAGACGAGGACGCCAGCCTCACCCTCAACGGCCTGATCGACTCGGTCAGGTTCACGGGCGACATCGGAGTGGTGGGCGTGTTCCTGCCCCAGGACCCCGGCGGCGAAGAGGCGCAGGGAGAGCTGGAGGCACAGGGCAAGGTACCGATCGACTTCGGGACGATGTGGTTCAAGGGCCAGCACATGGGGACCGGCCAGGCCCCGGTGAAGAAGTACAACCGGGCGCTGCGGGACCTGATCGCCGCCGAGAAGGCGACGCCGAGCTTCATCGTCTCCCACGAGCTCAGCCTGGACGAGGCCCCCACCGCCTACGAGCACTTCGACGCCCGCGACGAGGGCTGGACCAAGGTGGTCCTGCATCCCAACGGCCACGGCAACGGCAGCAAGCGATAGGAACCCAGGGACCGCAGCCCGTCTGCTCCCCGGACCGGTCCGGGTGACGGGTGTCAGTCACCCGGACTCCGCCAGTGGCTGAACCAGCGGCGATCACCGCACGAGTGTGTGACGGCACGACGGCACCCCGGGCGGAGCCTGCCCGCCCGGGGTGCGCATGGCCTGCCAAGCGTGTCGCCCCCTGGGACACCGCTCGCTGTAGCGGTCAGACGACCATCCACTGGTGGTTGGCGCTGGCGGCGCAGGTCGACTGGTCCAGGGCCGCGCCGTTGTCGCCGGACGCCCCGGCGACCTCCAGGCACTTGCCGCTGCGGACGTTGGTCAAGGTGACGTAGCCGCCGATCACCGGTGTCTTCTTCCACAACTGGTGCGAGGCACCGGTGCACGTCGACTGGACGACCGCCGCGCCGTCGGCGGTGGAGGCACCGGAGACCTGGAGGCACTTACCGCTGTTGACGTTGACCAGTTGGTAGTCGCGGCCCACCGGCGTCGACACCCACTGCTGGTTGGCGCCGGAGTTGCAGTTCCCGGAGTTGACCGACGCGTCGTCCGCCGTACTCAGGTACCAGACGTCCGCGCACTTGCCGCTGCTGCGGTTCAGCAGATGGTTGTTGGCGGCACCGCGAGGACCGGCGATGACGGGCCATCCGCCCGCGAAGGTCACCCGGCGGAGGTCGAGGGTCTCCTGCCCGGCGTTGTCGCCGTCGTAGTAGTGGTAGGCGAGATAGTCGGACCTGCCGTCTTCGAACGCGTCGGCGCCACCCGCGGCGACCTTGGGGTACGCGCCGGTGAGGACGGTGGTTCCGCCGTTGGACAGCATGTCCGTGCCGCTCTGGTCCAGGTAGGGGCCGGTGATGCTGGTGGACCGCCCCACCACGGTGTAGTAGGTGCTGTTCACCCCGCTGCAGCACCACCCCTTGGAACCGAAGAGGTAGTAGTAGCCGCCGTTGTGGATGATGGTGGGGTTCTCGATGTTGATGGCGACGTGCCGGAGCTTGTTGTCAGTGCCGGACAACTTGCCGGTGCGAGGGTTCAGGGCGTGCATGTAGGTGCCGCTGCCGGTCCAGGAGCCCCAGGAGATGTACAGCCGGCCGTGGGGCCCCTTCTCGACGTTGGGGTCGATCGGGTAGTTGACGTCCGTGACCATGCCCTGGTCGGTCCACGGGCCTTCGATGTGCCTGGCGGTGGCCAGGCCCATCACCGCGTAGTTCGTCCCCCATCGCGAACCGGCGTAGTACAGGTGGTACTTGCCGTTGAAGTACGCGATGTCGGGGGCCCAGATGTTCGGCGGAGTCGCGCCGAGCTTGCTGCTGATCCACGACGGGGTCGTCTCCCAGACGTTGCCCACCTTCGCCCAGCCCGTCGCGGCGGTGCGGGCGCATGTCCTGCGGATGGTGATGGATCCGCTGGGGTTGAGCGGGTCCTTCTCGAACCCGGTGGAGAATCCGTAGTAGCAGTGTCCCACCTTGATGACACTCGGGTCGTGCATCCGGACGTCACCGCTGAGTGCCTTTGCCGGGCCGGCGGTGACCAGACCCATGACGACCAAGAGGGTGGCCAGGATCGCGGCAAGGGTGGGAGGGACACAACGTCTGCGGATCTCGGGGTATGCGCCTGCGGCGCGCCGGCTTGTCATTCGAGACTCCTTCGTGTCGCTGATGCATGGGCGCGACCGCGCGGCGGGTGTCCGGTCGCCGCCTCGCGCGTCCACAGCTCGATGCGGACCCGACACGTCCCTGTCTCCCCACCCCGCCCTGGGGGCGCCGAGGCCGGCTGTCATGGCTTCGCGGCTTCCTCGGCGGTGTGAGAGGACGGCGGGCGGGTTTGGCTGCGTGAGGGCCGACCATGTGCTCCCGCGCGGAACCGGAGCACATGGTCAGGCCTGTGCATGGCCGGTACGGCTGTGGGGAGGTCGCCGCGTGGGCCAGCATTCCAGAGCCGAAGCGCGGATTGATACGCTTCAATCGCTTCAGCGGTGTGAGGCTGGCACTGTCCGGTCCGCACGTCAAGGGCTCCCGCAGCATCCTGCGGACAGCAGCAAGTCCGGTGCGTGCCGCCGCTCCTGTGGCGAGGCTCGTGGAGTGGGCGCTGCCCCGGAGACTGACAGCTCGCGAGCACACCAGTCAAAACCCCGCGAGCCGGGCATATGGGCTCGCATCCAGCGAGTTCCGGGGTGTGAGTCACCTACAGACGTTGGAGCGCTTTAACGCCAGCGTGTATCCTGCGGGTGTTCACACCGACTGGGCCCTGTCAGTGACGTGTCCAGTTCGAAGGAGACCGGAAGCCGAGGAGCGTCGTGGCAGCCGCAGGTCCACGAGCACAGGGACATGCCGGTCCGAGCATGCAGGATGTCGCGAAGGCGGCGGGCGTCTCGCTCGGAACGGTTTCCAACGTCCTGAACCATCCGGCCAAGGTCAGCCCCGTGACCGCGCAGCGCGTGCGTGAGGCCATAAGCCGGCTGGGTTTCGTGCGCAACGACGCGGCCCGCTCATTGGCCTCGGGGTCCAACGACAGTGTCGGCATGGTGCTCGCGGACATCGAGAACTCGCTGTTCATCGACATGGCGCACGGCGCGCAGGAGGCTGCCCGCACGGCCGGCCTCAACCTGCTGCTCGCGAACACGGCGTGCGACATGGGACTCCAGAACGACTACCTGGACGTGTTCGACGAGGCCCGGGTGACCGGCGTGCTGCTGGCTCCGATGGAGGACTCCACCGAGGGCATCGCCCGGATGCGCTCGCACGGACGTCAGATCGTGCTCCTCAACTACGCGCCGCGGCCGGGCACGTGCTGCTCGGTGCTGGTCAACAACGAACACGTGGGGTATCTGGCGGCCCGCCACCTCATCGACACGGGCCGCACCAGGCTGGCGTACGTGGTCGCGCACGACGACTACCAGCCCGTGCGTGACCGCCGCAGGGGGGTGCGCGCGGCGGTCGAGGAGACCGGCGGACGTGTGGCGCTGGAGGAGATCGACAGCGCCGGCCTCACCACGGCGCACGGGCACCTGGTCGGCCGGGCGCTCGCCGGACGGGAGCCCGACGACCTGCCGGACGGTCTGGTCGTCGTCACCGACGAGCTGGCCAACGGCATCATCCACGAACTGCACACGGTGGCGGGCACGGACGTGCCCGGCCGGATCGCGATCGTCGGATGCGAGAACAACCGGACAGCCGGATCCGCGGCCGTTCCCCTGACCGCGGTGGACCTGCCGGGGCGGGCGATGGGGCAGGAAGCGATGCGACTGCTGTTGGACGAGGTGGCCTCGGGCGCGCAGCACCGGCATGCGACCGTCGTGCTCGAACCGGAGCTGATCGTCCGGGCCAGCGCGCCGCACTGAGTCGCCCCATCCGTCCCGGCAGAGAACAGGTGCCCCCCGTCTCCGACTCGGGGGGCACCTGTTCTCTGCCGGGACGGGCACATTGCGGTTCGGAAATACCGGCGAATCATTCTTGACATGGTCGCGTAGCGGGCCGTAGGTTCCGGGGCAACATTGAAGCGCTTCAATGCGCTGTGCACCGCGAGGAGCAACCCCGTGCACCACACCCTCAAGCCCCGCAGCCTTGCCGTCCTGGCGACCGCCACCTCCGCCGGTCTTCTGCTGAGCGCCTGCGGCGGCGGTTCGAACACGTCGAGCGGCGGCGCCAAGGAATTCAGCCTCACCATCAACGATGACAACCACATCGTGCAGCAGGAGCTCACCACCCTGAGCAAGGGCGCGTGCAAGACGCAGAACACGGCCCTACCGCTGAAGATCCAGACGCTCCCGATCGGCAACGTCGACCAGAAGGTGCAGCTGCTCGCCGGGCAGAACGCCCTGCCGGTGCAGTTCGCGGCGGGCGGCACCCCGCAGCTCACCAAGACCCTGGACAAGGCCGGCCAGGTCCTCGACCTGGAGAAGACGCTCAAGGACCTCGGTGTCTGGGACGACCTCCAGCCGGCGGCGATCAAGACCGTCGAGAACTTGTACGGCAAGTTCAACGTGATGCCGTACCAGTTCAACATCGAGGGCATCTGGTACAACAAGAAGCTCTTCACCGAGAACGGCGTCGCCACGCCGACCACCTACGACGAACTGGTCGCCGCGGCCAAGAAGTTCAAGGGTGCCGGTGTCACCCCGTTCTCCGCGGACGGCAAGGACGGCTGGCCCCTCACCCGCCTCGTCAGCGGCTACCTCTACCGCGACCTCGGCCCGGACGCCCTCCAGGACGTCGCGGACGGCAAGGCCAAGCTGACCGACCCCGCCTATGTGAAGGCCGCCCAGGCCATCGCCGACCTCGGCAAGGCGGGCTACTTCGGCAAGGGCGTCGGATCGATCGACTACGACACCGCGACCCAGCAGTTCCTCACCGGCAAGGCCGCCATGTTCTACATGGGCAGCTGGGCACTCGGCGACTTCAACGACAAGACCAAGAACAAGATCGGCGCGGACAACGTCGGCTTCATGCCGTTCCCCACGGTCGCGGGCGGCAAGGGCAGCGCGGACCAGATCCCGGCCAACGTCGGTCTGCCGGTCGCCGTCTCCGCCAAGTCCTACGACGCCAAGGTCGGTGCCTGGCTCTCCTGCATCACCAAGAACTACGGCGCCGCTTCCCTGAAGGACCAGGGCACCGTCTCCGGGTTCAAGCCCAACGGCGACACCGGCACCCTTCCCCCGCTCACGCAGACGGTCCAGGACACCATCGGCAAGACCACGACCAGCACCCTGTGGTTCGAGGCGCTGTTCAACACGAAGGCGACGGAGACCAGTCAGACGAACGCCGCGTCGCTCGTCAACGGATCCCTCTCGGCCAAGGACTTCATGCGGAAGATCCAGACCGATCTCGACAACGGCTGATCCCGCCGCACCACCGCCGTCCGCCACACCCTTCGTGAAAGAGCCGTCATGCGTTCAGTTCTGGGAGACCGCCGTGCCATCGCCGTCCTGCTGGGCCCCGCGCTGCTGGTGTACACCCTGGTGATGCTGGTCCCGATGGGCTGGTCCCTCGGGTACACCTTCTTCAAGGGCAACGTGATCGAGGGCTTCACCTTCGGAGGGTTCGGCAACTTCGACAAGCTCTGGAACGACCCGCAGGCGCACTCGGCCCTGTGGTTCACCTTCAAGTACGGACTCGCCGTCAGCGTCGGGCAGGTTCTGTGCGGATATCTCCTCGCCCTGCTCTACGTGTTCGTCCTTCGCAGGTCGTCCGCGACCGTCCGGACGCTGGTGTTCTTCCCGGTGATCCTCCCGACGGTCGCGGTCGCCCTGATGTTCCAGAAGCTCTTCGCCGTCGCCCCGCAGAACGGCCTGGCCAACGCGGCCCTCGAGGGGCTCGGCCTCCACCACGGCGACTGGTTCGCGAGCGCCGGCGGCTCCTTCGTCGTCCTCGTCGTCATGGACGTGTGGCGCTCCATGGGCTTCTACGGCGTCCTGATCTTCGCCGGGCTCCTCGACATCCCCGAGGAGACGCTCGAGTCGGCACGGCTGGACGGCGCCACCGGCTGGCGGCTGATCCGGCACATCGTGCTGCCCCTGTCCGCGCCCGTCCTGCTCTCCTCGATCGTGTTCAGCATCAACGGCACCCTCAAGGTGTTCGACTCGGTCCTCGCCCTGACCAACGGCGGACCGGGCAGCGACACGACCCCCCTGACCCTCTACATGTTCCGCACCGCGTTCTCCTACGGCGACTACGGCTACGGCAGCACCATCGCATCCCTGCTCACCGTCGTCTGCCTCGGCGTCACCCTCATCATCTTCCGCTTCTCGCGACGCGACCTGACCAAGGGCTGAACCCCCATGACCGAGACCCTGACGGCCCCGCCGCGGAAACTCCAGCCCACCTCACGGCCCGCCGGCGTCCGCAAACGCGAGTACGCCCGGCGCCTGACCCGCAACCTGCTCGTCGCCCTGCTGGTGGTCGTCGAGCTGACGCCGCTGGTGTGGCTGCTGCTCAGCTCCTTCAAGACCCAGTCCGAGTTCGTCAACGACCCCGCCTGGTCGCTCCCCGGCACGTGGGACTTCCACAACTACGCCGAGGCGTGGACGACCGGGCACGTCGCCCTCTACGTCCGCAACAGCCTCCTGGCCACGGTTCCCTCGCTCGCCCTCATCATCGTGCTCGGCACCGCTGCGGGATTCGCCCTGGAGGTCATGATCTGGCGCGGACGCCACCAGGTCCTCCTGGTCTTCCTGCTGGGCATCATGGTGCCGAGCCAGATGATCCTGCTGCCACTGTTCCGGGTGTACTTCCAGTCCGGACTGTCCGGCACGTTGTGGCCGCTGATCATCACCTACACCGCGGTCGGCCTCCCGCTCACCGTCTTCATGATGGCCACCTACTTCCGCGCGGTCCCGCGCGAGATGTTCGAGGCCGCCACTCTCGACGGGGCCTCCATGCTCACGGCCTTCTGGCGGATCGGGTTCCCCGTCGTCCGCAACGCCGTCTTCACGGTCGCGCTGGTGCAGTTCTTCTTCATCTGGAACGACCTGCTCATCTCGCTGACCTTCACCACCGACGACGACCTGCGCACCATTCAGGTCGGACTGCTCAACTTCACCGGCCAGTACGGCGAGACGTCCTACGGCCCGCTGTTCGCCGCGATCAGCATCAACGTCGTAGGCGCCCTGGTGCTCTACCTGCTCATCAACCAGCGCATCATCAAGGGTTTGACCGCCGGGGCGGTGAAGGGATGACCCACCGGCCCGTACCGAGCGTGGCCGCTCCGACCGCGGAGCACCACCGGGAGCCGTTCGGCATCGGCGAGTCCTCTCCCCGGCTCTCCTGGAAGACCGCGGCGCCTCCCGGGTGGACTCAGCACGCCTACCAGATCGAGATCGCCCGCCCCGAG
Organism: Streptomyces sp. MA5143a; assembly: GCF_900290235.1. GTDB lineage: Bacteria > Actinomycetota > Actinomycetes > Streptomycetales > Streptomycetaceae > Streptomyces. The sequence goes on along the minus strand of NZ_OLMK01000034.1, from coordinate 59,266 downwards.
GGAACGCACCGCGCGCCCTGGACGACCTCCGAGGCATCCGTCCTCGTCGACTGGCCGGACCGGCCACTGGCATCGCGGGAACCCGCCAGGGTACGCCTCCGGGTCCGCGGAGCCGATGGCGCGGCCTCCGACTGGAGCCCGGCCCTGCACCTGGAGACGGGCCTGTTGGAGCCCACGGACTGGACCGCGCAGGCCATCTCGCCGCAGCGCGGGTCGGTCGAGCGGCGCGACGCGGAGCGGCGTCCACCGCTGCTGCGCAAGGACTTCCAGGCCGGCGCGGAGGTGGAGCGCGCCCGGCTGTACGTCACCGCCCACGGCCTGTACGAGATCGAGATCAACGGCCGCCGCGTCGGCGACCACACGCTCGCCCCCGGCTGGACCAGCTATCACCACCGGCTGCGCTACCAGACCCACGACGTCACCGAGCACCTGCGCGTCGGCGACAACGCCATCGGCGCCTGGCTGGCCGACGGCTGGTACCGCGGCCGCCTCGGTTTCGGCGGCGGCCATGCCGACCTCTACGGCGACCGCGTCGCTCTCCTCGCGCAGTTGGAGATCCTCCACCGCGACGGAACCGTCACCGTCATCGGCACCGACAGCTCGTGGCGGGCCGGCCGGGGACCCATCCTCTCCTCGGGACTGCTCGACGGCGAGACGTACGACGCACGGCAGGAACGGTCCGGCTGGTCGAGCCCCGGATTCGACGACGGCGACTGGGCAGCGGTGGACGTCGTCACGCGGGACCCGGCGACACTGGTCGCGCCCACCGGACCGCCGGTGCGCTGCACCGAGGAGATCGCGCCGGTGCTGGTGACCGCTCTGGACGGCGACCGGCTCCTGGTGGACTTCGGACAGAACCTCGTCGGGAGAGTCCGCGTCACGGTCTCCGGCCCGGCCGGGCACACGGTGGTCATCCGCCATGCCGAGGTGCTCCAGGACGGCGAGCTGTGCGTACGCCCGCTGCGCGACGCGATCTCCACCGACCGGTACGTGCTGCGGGGCGGGGGCCCGGAAACCTGGGAGCCGCGTTTCACCCTCCACGGCTTCCGCTACGCGGAGATCACCGGCTGGCGGGGCGGCGACCCCCGTCGCGACATCGTCGCCCGCGTCCACCACACCGACATGGCGAGGACCGGCTGGTTCGAGTGCTCCAACGAGCAGGTCAACCGCCTGCACCAGAACGTGGTGTGGAGCCTGCGCGGCAACTTCGTCGACCTGCCCACCGACTGCCCGCAGCGCGACGAACGGCTCGGCTGGACCGGCGACATCCAGATCTTCGCCCCCACCGCCGCCTTCCTGTACGACTGCCACGGCATGCTCGCTTCCTGGTTGCGGGACGTCGCCATGGAACAGCACGCCGACGGGACCGTGCCCTGGTACGTCCCCGAGATCCCCGGCGGTGAACAGTGGACCCCGGCCAGACCGGGCGCCGGCTGGGGCGACGTCGTGGCACTGACGCCGTGGGACCTGTACCGGGCCTCGGGCGACGCCGGACTCCTCGCCGCGCAGTATGCCTGCGCACGGCGCTGGGTCGACCTCGTCACCGAGCTCGCCGACGAGTCGGGCCTGTGGAACCGCGGGTACCAACTCGGCGACTGGCTCGACCCGTTCGCACCCCCCGAGGACCCGGGAGCGGGGCGCACCGACCGGCACCTCATCGCCACGGCGTACTACGCCTGGTCCCTCCGTCATGTGGCCTGGACCGCCGGTGTCCTGGGGCGCGAGGACGAACGCCGCCGCTACGAGGTACTCGCGGACCGGGTCCGGCAGGCCTTCGTCGCCGAGTACGCCCGACCCGGCGGCCTGATGTCCAGCGACACCCAGACCGCCTACGCCGTCGCCCTCCAGTTCGACCTCCTCCCCGACGCGGCGACCCGGGCCGCTGCCGGGCGGCGGCTGGCCGACCTGGTCGCGACGGGCGGGCACACCATCCAGACCGGTTTCATCGGCACCCCGCTGGTGGCACCCGCCCTGAGCGCCACCGGCCACGACGACAGCGCCTACGCCCTGCTCCTCCAGCAGGAGTGCCCCTCATGGCTCTACGCGCTCAAGCACGACGCCACGACCGTCTGGGAACGCTGGGACAGCATGCTGCCCGACGGCACCGTCAATCCGGGCGAGATGACCTCGTTCAACCACTACGCCCTGGGCGCCGTCGCCCAGTGGCTGCACACCACCGTCGCGGGACTCGATGCGAGCGCGCCCGGTTATCGGGAGGTCGTCTTCCGCCCCCGTCCGGGTGGCGGCATCAGCTGGGCGAGCGCCGCCCACGAGTCGCCGTACGGGCGCGTGGCGATCCGATGGGAGCTCGGACGGACGGAGCTCACCGTGCGGACGACGGTGCCCACCGGCGCGACCGGACGCATCGAGTGGCCCGACGGAGGCGTGACCTTCCTGCCGACCGGGACCACGAGCACGCGTCGGCACCACCTTGGCTCCGACCCCGACACGACCCACTGAGCCACAGCGACACGAAGGAGTCTCGCGTGACCGGACATGACACCGAACCGCCCCGCCCCGCCATACGCGGCAGGGCCCGACGCCCCGCCCTCGCATCGATCCTGGTGGCACTGCTCACCCTCCTGGGCCCGGTCACCGCCGGGCCCGCGCAGGCACTCAGCGGTGACCTGCGCATGCACGACCCCAGCCTCATCAAGGTGGGCAGCTGCTACTACGGCTTCTCCACCGGTTTCGAGAACGACCCGCTCAACCCCAGCGGATCCATCACCGTGCGCAAGACGTGCGCCGGCACCGCGGCGTCCGGGTGGACGAAGGTCGGCAACGTCTGGTCGTCGACGCCGTCCTGGATCACCGCCAAGCTCGGCTCGACCCCGCCGAACATCTGGGCCCCCGACATCAAGTACTTCAACGGCAAGTACCACTTGTACTACGCCGGTTCACTCTGGGGTTCCGCCTACGCGGTGATGGGTCTGGCCACCGCCACCGACATCGAGGGCCCCTGGACCGACCAGGGCATGGTCACGGACGTCAACTACCCGATCGACCCCAACGTCGACTGGGGACCCGACGGCCGGCTGTACATCACCTGGGGCTCCTTCACCGGCCCCGGCACCTACATGCACGTCCTGGACGAGGCCACCGGCAAACTGTCGACCACCGACAACAACCTCTGGCACCTCGCCGTCGGCATCGAGAACCCCACGATCATCCTCAACGGCGGCTACTACTACCTCTTCGGCTCCAAGGGGCTGTGCTGCAGCGGAACCAACAGCAACTACTACACGGTGGTCGGGCGGTCCACCAGCATCACCGGCCCGTACCTCGACCAGAGCGGCGTCAACATGCTCTCGAACGGCGGAACCACCGTCCTCACCGGAGCCCGCCCCAAGGTGGCGGCCGGTGGCGCGGACGCCTACGACGACGGCGCCTCCAAGTTCCTCGCCTACCACTACTACGACGCCGACAACGCCGGACGGGAGACGCTCGACATCCGTCAGGTGACCTTCGCGAACGGCTGGCCCGTCCTCGCGGGCCCGCTCGGGGCCGCGAACAACCACCTCCTCAACCGCAACGCCGACAAATGCGCCGACGTCTGGTTCGCGAGCACGGCCGACGAGGCATCGGTGAACTCGGGGAACTGCAACTCCGGTACCAACCAGCAATGGGTCCCCACCGCCGTCGGCTCCGACTACCGGCTCGTCAACGTCAACAGCGGCAAGTGCCTGCAGATCGCCGGCGCCGCCACCGCCAACGGCGCCGCGGCCGTTCAGTCGACCTGCACCGGAGCCTCGCACCAGCTGTGGAGGAAGACCGCCGTGATCGGCGGCTACGTCACCTACACCAACGTCAACAGCGGCAAGTGCCTGCAAGTCGCCGGAGCATCCACCGCCAATGGGGCGGCCCTGGAACAGTCCACCTGCAACACCGGTGTCAACCAGCAGTGGATGGTCGTCTGACACGTGAATGACCCCTGTGTCGCCGGGCGTGAGGAGCACCTTCTCCTCACGCCCGGCGACGCATCGTGAGGAAACGCCCTCTCAGGGTCGACGCCGATGATCAACTGTCATGACTACTCCCATCGGGGTCGATTCGAACCGGCTGAATGCCGAGAGCCCTGCGAAGCGCCCGGAACCGGACCGTCCACATGTGGCGGGCCACTTCCGCGTCGGGTGCGTAGTGCTCCGCAGCGTGGTAGACGCCGGGGTAGACGTGTAGCTCTGTGGTGACACCTGCGGCGAGGAGCCGCTGCGCCAGGGCGAGGTCCTCGTCCCGGAAGACATCGGCGGTTCCGACGTCGATGAACGTGGGCGGCAAGCCGGCCAGGTCCTCCGCGTGCAGCGGAGCGGCATATCCGTCGGGCTCCTGCCCGGCGAGGAACCACTCCCAGGCCTCGACGTTGGTCCCTCGGTCCCACACCCCGATCTCCGTGACCTCGTGAGCCGACGGTGTGGTGTTGCGGTGGTCGACCATCGGATAGAGGGCCATGACATAGGAGAGTGCGGGTCCTGCGAGGTCTCTCGCCTTGAGGGCAGTGGCAAGGGCCAGGTTGCCGCCCGCGCTTCCCCCGAAGACCGCCAACCGTCCTGGGTCGAAGTTCAGGGATGTCGCGTGGTTGCTCATCCAGCTGAGGGCGGCGTAGCAGTCGTCGACCTGTGCCGGGTGCGGATGTTCGGGCGCCTTGCGGTAGCCGGTGGAGACGACGAGTACCCCGAGTTCCTCGCAGATCTTCACGGCCGCTCCGTGCTCGAAGTCGATGTCACCGAGGCACATCCCGCCGCCGTGGATGAAGAACACCGCGGGCGAGGCCGGCTCAAGCCGCCTGGGCCGGTAGATGCGAACGGGTACGTCTGCGCACCCCACCGGACCTGGCACCCGAACGTCCTCGGTGGAGCATGTCTGGGCTGCCTTGACCACCTCGGCCATCTCGGCCGCATGCGTGGCATCGATACGCCTACGCTCCGCCAGGTCCTCGATGGCACACACCCCACCGGGGAAGTTCTCGAGGAGCTCTTCCAACGGTGCCCGTAGCTCAGGATCGAGGCTGTCGTGCTGACTGACCTTCACTGCGGCCCCCTGTCGGTTGCGCAATTCTCAATGGCACAACGCGATGACGACGCCCGGTCGGGAGGCTCGGCGGTGATCTCGCCGGGGGGCGATGCCATAACGACTCCTCGGTTTGAAAGGCTTTCAAAATGGGCCTCGCGCCAATGTGGGGCTCCCCGTGGCTAGAGTCAAGAGGTGACCAGACAAAACCTCAGGCGACGCCGCCGACTCGAGCGTCCGCGCGAGCGGGTCATGGAGGAGGCGTGGGCGCTGCTCGTCGAGCGCGGCCTGGCTGACCTGAGCCTCTCCGAGCTCGGGCGGCGCCTGGACACGAGCGCCGGTCACCTCTCCTACTACTTCGGCAGTAAGAGCGGGCTGCTCCTGGAGCTGCTCCGCTGGAGCGAGGGCGAACTGGCGGAGCAGCGGGCACTTCTGCTGGAGTCCGACAGCTCGGCCGAGGAGCGGCTGCACAGCCTGTGCATGCTCAACTTCCCTCGTGCCGCCGGTGACCCCCGCTGGCTGCTCTGGGTCGAGCTGTGGCCGCGGGTGATGCGCGAGCCCGCCCTGCGCGAGGCTCAGCTCGAGTTCGACGCCGCCTGGCGCGCTGATATCGCCCGGATCCTCGGCGAGCTGACCGACGAAGTCGACACGCTCACCCAGCGAGTGGTCGCCCTCATGGAAGGGCTGAGCGTGGCCCTGCTGACGGGCGACAGCACGCTCACCGTCGAACAGGCGTGGCGGCACGTGAAGGCACTGCTGCCCGCCACCGATCAGGACACGCAGCGGAATACCCGGCGCTGACCCGAGCACACCCGACCACGAGCGGGTGACCTGCCTGTCGGGCACGGTCACCAGCACCTTCCGCTCTGTCTCCCTCTGGGGGGATGATGCTGAACGGTCGACCAGCCGTGCGAGCCGACAGCCATCCGAGGTGACCTCACATGACCGTGACCCGACCCGAAGGCGTGGGCGCCCCGCACCGGGGCGACCCCGGACTCTTCGGGCCCGACTCGGTGACCTGGCAGACGCACGGCGATCCCATGATGTGGATCGCCGGGGTCCGCGCCCTCTACCTCCAGGCCCTGCACCCCCGGGCGGTACGCGGCGTCATGCAGAACTCCGACTTCCGCAAGGACGCCTGGGGCCGGCTGCTGCGCACGGCGGACTTCGTCGGCACCGTCTCGTACGGCACCACGGACGCCGCCGAGCGGGCCGCCGCCCGCGTCCGGAAGATCCACAGCATGCTCACCGCCACCGACCCGCACACGGGGGAGCGGTACGGCGTCGACGAACCCGGACTGCTGCTGTGGGTGCACTGCGCCGAGATCGACTCCTATGTGCACATCCTGCTCCGCTCCGGCTTCCCCCTCGGCGAGAAGGCCGCCGACCGGTACGTGGCCGAACACCGCGTCAGCGCCCGCCTGGTAGGACTCGACCCGGCCGACGCGCCCGGCAGTCGCGCCGAGTTGACCGCGTACTTCGAACGGGTCCGCTCCGAACTGGCCGCCGGACCGGAGGCACGCGACGTGGACGACTTCCTGCGCCGCCCGCCCACCCACCCGTTGCTCGTACCGGCACGCGAAGCGCTCTGGCGGCGCGTGGCCGACCTCGCGTACGCCTCCCTGCCGCCGTACGCCCACGAGTTGTACGGCAGACCGGCCCCCGCGCCGGCGGTCGTCACCCGCCGCCTGCGGCGCGCCGGCACCCTGCTGCGCCGCGTTCCCGCACGTCTGCGCTGGCAGCTCCCGCCCAAGCACATCCTGAAGGCGATGGCGCGGCTCGGTCCCGACACCCGCCCGGCACCGTACAAAGTCATGAGATAGGTCGCCATACTGGACATCGGACACGTCAGGGGAGGGCGGGTCCGTACGGACGGGGGCGATCGTTGGCGATGACGGACACCACGCTGATCCAGGGCCGGTACCGGCTGCTCGATCTGATCGGGCGTGGCGGCATGGGCGAGGTCTGGCGTGCCAGAGACGAGTCACTGGACCGCCAGGTCGCGGTCAAGTGCCTCAAACCCGTCAACACCCGGCCGGACCAGTCCGTCGTCAGTGTGCTCCGCGAGCGGTTCCGGCGGGAGGCGCGCGTCGCCGCCGGACTCCAGCACCGGGGAGTGACCGTCGTCCATGACTTCGGCGAGTCCGACGGAGTGCTGTTCCTCGTGATGGAACTGCTGGAGGGCCGCAACCTCAGCCAGCTCCTGGAGGACAACAAACACCATCCGCTGCCCGTCGCCGATGTCGTCGAGGTGGCCGGACAGGTGGCCTCCGCCCTCGCCTACACCCACCGGCGGGGCATCGTGCACCGCGACCTGAAACCCGCCAACATCATGCGGCTCACCGACGGCACGGTGAAGATCTGCGACTTCGGGATCGCCCGCCTCGGCCGCGACGTCACCTTCACCTCCCGCCTCACCGGCACCGGCATCGCGATGGGCACCCCCCACTACATGTCGCCGGAACAGATCAGCGGCGGCCAGGTCGACCGGCGCAGCGACCTGTACTCGTTCGGCTGCGTCCTCTACGAGATCGCCACCGGGGTACCGCCGTTCGACCTGGACGACCCCTGGGCGGTCCTCATGGGCCACCGCGACACCGTGCCCCTGCCCCCGCGCAGCCACCGCGAGGACCTCCCCGCGTACCTGGAGCGGCTCATCCTGGACCTGCTGGCCAAGCAGCCGGAGGCCCGCCCCCAGGACGCCCGCGAGCTGGGCCGCCGCATCGACGAGGGCCGGACGACGCCGGCTCCGGCACCCTCGGGCGGCCCCGGCCGCGCCCCTACGCCCGACACCACGCCCGACCCCGTACCCGTGACCCCGCGGCCCCCGGCCCGCCCCGAGCCGGCCGCGGCGCGCGAGCCCCGGCTGCCGTCCTGGACCCAGGGCATGACCACCGGCCACAAGGCCACCGGCACCGGACTGCGCCTCACCCCGCCGGACGCCTCCGCCGGTCTCACCGGTGAGTGGATCGCCCGCCCTGCCGCCGTACGCTCCGAGGAACCCGTACGCACCGAACGGCCCACCCCCTCACCGGCGTTGATCGCCACCCTGGCCGGGCGGCACAACGCGGGCCTGAGCCTGGGCCGCCTCGGCCGCTGGACGGAGGCCGGGGAGGTGCACCGGGCGGTCGCCGCCGAACGGGAGCACGCCCTCGGAGCGGACCACCCCGACACCCTGGCCAGCCGCTACGAGGTCGGCTTCACCCTGAGCCGCACCGGCCGCCCCGCCGACGCGCTGCGCGAGTTCGCCCATGTCGCCCACGCCCGCGAGCGGTTCCTCGGCGCCGACCACCCCGACACGCTCGCCGCCCGGCAGGAGATGGCGTACGTCCTCGGCCAGCTGGGCCGCCACCAGGAGGCCCACCAGGCGTACGCGTCCGTGCTCGCCACCCGGGAGCGCCTCGCCGGCCCCGACCATCCGGACACCCTGCGCTGCCGCCACAACCTCGCCTTCACCCTCAGCAGGCTCGGCCTGCTGGAGGACGCGTACCGCACGGCGAGCGAGGTCGCCGCCGCCCGCACCCGCGTCCTCGGCGCCAACCACCCCGACACCCTCGTCACCCGCTTCGAGGTCGCCTGGGCGCTCGGCCAGCTGGGCCGCTGGCCCGAGGCGCTCCAGACCTACGAGGAGGTCGCCGAGGCCCGCTCCCAGGCCCTCGGCCCCGACCACCCCGACACCCTCGCCGCCCGCCACGAGGTCGGCATCAGCCTCGGCAGGCTCGGCCACAGCACCCGGGCCCTGCCCCTCTACCGCGCCCTCGTCGACGACCGCGCCCGGGTCCACGGCCCCGACCATCCCGAGACGCTGCGCGCCCGCCACGGCCTCGGCGTCAACCTCGGCCGGCTCGGCCGCTGGGAGGAGGCCCTTGCCGAGTCCCGCGACGTGTGCGCCCTGCGCGAGCGCGTCCTCGGCCCCGACCATCCCGACACCCTGGTCAGCCGCCGTGAGGTCGCCGTCGGCCTCGGCTGGCTCGGGCGCTGGGCCGACGCCCTCACCGAGTACCGGGGCGTCGCCGACGCCCGCGAACGGATCCTCGGCGCCGACCACCCCGACGCCCTCGCCAGCCGCAACGACGAGGCCCACTGCCTGGAGCAACTCGGCCGGGGCCCGGAAGCGGTGCGGCTGTACCGCAGGGTGGCGGCCCTACGGCAGCAGCGGGCACTCGGCGGCGCCTGACCCCCAGGCGCGCCGGCGTTGGTCCACCTGCCCCGGCCCCCTGGCCGACCCCGATCGACGCGTGTTACCAAGAGCCATGCCTGCCACCCCCGCCCCAGATGCGCACCCCGGCCGCCCCGGACCCCGACCCCACGACTCCTACGACGCGGTGATCGTCGGAGGCGGCCACAACGGCCTGGTCGCCGCCGCCTACCTGGCCCGCGCCGGGCGGTCCGTGCTGGTCCTGGAGCGGCTCGGGCACACGGGCGGCGCCGCCGTCTCCACCCGCCCCTTCACCGGGGTCGACGCCCGCCTGTCGCGGTACTCCTACCTGGTCAGCCTGTTGCCCAAGAAGATCGTCCGGGACCTCGACCTCGACTTCCGCGTCCGGGGCCGCACGATCTCCTCGTACACCCCCGTCGAACGCGACGGCCGCCCCACCGGTCTGCTGGTCGGCGGCGGCGAGCGCCGCACCCGGGAGGCGTTCGCACGACTGACCGGTTCGGGGCGCGAGTACGAGTCCTGGCAGCGCTTCTACGGCATGACGGGCCATGTCGCCGAACGCGTCTTCCCCACTCTCACCGAGCCGCTGCCCACCAGGGGCGAGCTACGGGCCCGCATCGACGACGAGGACGCCTGGCGGGCCCTCTTCGAGGAGCCGATCGGCGTCGCCGTGGAGTCGGCCTTCCACGACGACCTGGTGCGCGGCGTCGTCCTCACCGACGCCCTGATCGGCACCTTCGCGGACGCCCACGACCCCACCCTCAGCCAGAACCGCTGCTTCCTCTACCACGTGATCGGCGGCGGCACCGGAGCCTGGGACGTCCCCGTCGGGGGCATGGGCGCCCTCACGGACGCCCTCGCCGCCACCGCCCGCGCGGCCGGAGCGGTCCTCGCCACCGGCCACGAGGTACGGAACATCGCGACCGACGGCCGGTCCGCCGAGATCACCTACCGGACACCGGACGGCGAAGGCACCGTCGCCGCCCGGCACGTCCTGGTCAACGCCTCACCCCGGGAACTCGCGAAGCTGACCGGCGACACGCCGCCGGCGCCCGCCGAGGGCGCACAGCTCAAGGTGAACATGCTGCTCAAGCGGCTCCCGAGGCTCCGGGACGGGTCCGTCGACCCGCGCGAGGCGTTCTCCGGCACGTTCCACATCGCCGAGGGCTACGACCAGCTGGCGGCCTCCTACGCGCAGGCCGCCGCGGGCCGGCTCCCCGAGGCACCGCCCTCCGAGATCTACTGCCACTCCCTCACCGACCCGACGATCCTCGGCCCGGACCTGGTCGAGCAGGGCTACCAGACGCTCACCCTGTTCGGGCTGCACACCCCCGCGAGGCTGTTCGAGGCCGACAACGACGCCGTGCGCGAGGAACTCCTGAAGTCGACCCTCGCCCAGCTCGACGCCCATCTCGCCGAGCCCCTCGCCGACTGCCTCGCCACCGACGCCGACGGCCGCCCCTGCATCGAGGCCAGGACCCCCCTCGACCTGGAACGCGACCTCGGTCTGCCCGGCGGCAACATCTTCCACCGCGCCCTCGCCTGGCCCCACACCCACGAGGACACCGGACGCTGGGGCGTGGAGACCCGCCACCCGAACGTGCTCCTGTGCGGCGCGGGCGCCGTACGCGGCGGCGGGGTCAGCGGGGTGCCGGGACACAACGCGGCGATGGCCGTGCTGGAGGCCCTCGACGGCCCGTCCTGACCCGTGGACGACCTCCGCTCTCGATCGCGCATTCCGGCCGGGCGGGCGACGCTGTAGGTACCTTCCTTCCGCACCCGAGCCGAGTGTGCGGATACGGCTTCGTCCACAGAGTTGAGTACGCGGTGACGGGAGAGCAGCGGGCGTCCCAGCCGCCCGGCGCGGGTGGAGCGACGCAGGCCGGGGGCCTGCCGTTCCACGCCCCGGTCCTGACCGCCGCCCGGGCGGGGGCTCGGATCGCCGCCCTGCTGGCCGCCCTGTTCGGAGCGCTGAGCCTGACCGGATGGATCGTCGACGCCGACGCGCTCAAGAGCCCGCTGCCCGGCGTCGACGTCTCCATGAAGGCGAACACCGCGGTGGCGGTCCTGACCCTCGGCCTGTCCCTCTTCCTGGCCGCCCGCCGCCCCGTCGGCGGGCGGACGCTCACCACGGCCCGCGTCGCCGCTCTCCCGGCCCTCCTCGTCGGCGGACTCACCGTGCTCGAATACCTGACCGGGAGGGGACTCGGCCTCGACGAACTCCTCTTCGACGACGACACCGCCGGGGTCGGCACCGGGACACCCGGGCGGATGTCACCGAACGCGGCCGCGGCCCTGGTCCTCGGGGGAGCCGCCGCCCTGTCCGCGGCCACACCCCGGGCACCCGCCTGGACCAGCCAGGTCCCCGGCCTCGCCGTCCTCGGCCTCGGCATGCTGCGGCTGTACGGGGCCGCCTACGCCGTGACCGAGCTGGAACGGTTCGGCCCCTACACCGGCATGGCCCTGCACACCGCGATCGCCCTGGTGCTGCTGGGCACCGCCGCGTTCCTGGCCCGGCCGGACGAGGGCCTCGCGGGACTGCTGATGAACGCGGGCACCACCGGCGCTCTCGGGCGCCGCCTGTTCGCCACCGTCCTCGTCGTCCCGCCGCTGCTCGGCTGGGCCGTCCTCGTGGGCGAGGACGCGGACCTCTTCGGCCCGCGGCTGGGCACCGCGCTGCTCGTCGCGGGCCATGCCGCCGTGTTCACGGCCGTCGTCCTCGCGGCCGCGGCGGTGGGCCGCCGCGTCGAGGAGGCCCATGCCCGCGCCGAGTGGCAGGTACGGCAGAACGAACTCCTCCAGGCCTTCATGGACCACACACCGGCGGTGGTGTTCATCAAGGACCTGGAGGGCCGCTTCCTGGCCGTCAACACGACGTTCGAGGCGAGCACGGGCCTGTCCCGTGACCAGGTGATGGGCCTGCGGGACGAGGACGTCCTGCCGCCCGACCTGGCACGTCAGGCCCGCGCCGCCGACCTCGCCATGCTCGCCCGGGGCGCCCCCGTACAGCGCGAGGAGCTGATCAAGTTGCCGGAGGGCGACCGGGACGTCCTCAGCTCCCTGTTCCCGCTGAACGACGCCAACGGCAAGCCCTACGCCGTGTGCGGGGTGATCACTGACATCACCGAGCGTGTCGCTGCCCAGCGCGAGGTCCAGCGGGCCCGGCGGCGCTTCCTCTCCCTCCTGGAATCCGCGCCCGACGCCACGCTCATCACGGACGGCGACGGCACCATCGTCATGGCCAACGCCCAGGTGGAACGCCTGTTCGGCCTCGCGTCCGGCGACCTCGTCGGCCACGACGTCGTCCGACTCGTGCCCCACGCACGGCGCCGACGGCACAGCGCCCTGCTGAGCGCCTACCTGCGCCTGCGCGATCCCCGGCCGACCGTCGTGGACCGGGACCTGTACGGGCGGCACCCCGACGGCTCCGAGTTCCCCGTCGAGGTGAGCGTCAGCAGACTCCAGGCCGAACAGGAGACCCTGGTGGTCCTGACCGTGCGGGACATCACCGAGCGCAGACTGGCGGAGGCCGCCCGCGCCGAACGCTACGAGCAGCACCGGCACATCGCCTACACCCTCCAGCACAGCCTCATGGGGGACCCGCCCCGACTTCCGCACCTGCCCAGCGCGCACCGCTACCTGGCCTCCGTCCAGGACCCCGGGGTCGGCGGGGACTGGTTCGACGTCATCCCCCTCGGCGAACGCCGCACCGGCGTCATCGTCGGCGACGTGATGGGCCGGGGCCTGGAGGCGGCGGCCGTCATGGGGCAGCTGCGCGCCGCCTCCCACGCGCTGGCCCGCACCGGCGCCACGCCCAGCCGGCTCATGACCGCCCTCGACGCCTTCGTCAGCGACCTCGCGGACCAGCTCGTCACCTGCGTCTACCTCGTGATGGACCAGGAGGCGGACGAGGTCACCCTGTGCTCGGCCGGGCATCTGCCCGTCATCGCCCTGCCCCCGGACGGGGCCGCTCGCCGGCTGTGGAACCCGGTCGGAGTGCCGCTCGGCGTCAACGACCTGGGCGGCGGGGTGCCGTTCGAGGAGTCCACCCAGCCGCTGCCGCCCGGCAGCACCCTCGTGCTCTACACCGACGGACTCGTGGAGAGACCGGGCACCGACATCGAGGTCCAGATCGACGTCCTCACCCACACCCTCGACCTGGCGCTGAAGGGCGCCCCCGACGACCCGGAGCTCCTCGACCGGGCCGCGGACCGGCTGATCACCACCCTCCTGCCGGACCCGGCCGCCCATGACGACGACGTGACGCTGCTGATGATCCGCGTGCCCGGCCCGGAGGGGGAGGACGCCTACGGCTGACCGCGCGGAAGAGGTGCCCGGCAGAACCCGGACAACGTCATCGGCGTGCACGTCGACCAGATCTTCTCCTTCCCCGACGGCACGCCGGGCGAGTTCGAGGGCCTGACCGAGGAGGAGATGGGGCTGCTGGGGTTCCTGCAGTCGTTCAACACCGAGATGTCGGCGTACGCCGAACTACAGGCCACCAAGCCGCAGAACCTGGCCCACGCGCTCGCCGACTCGCCGGCCGGCCAGCTCGCCTGGATCGGCCAGCTGCTGGGCACCGCCGTGGACCCCGACACCGTGCTGACCATCGCCACGATCTACTGGCTGACCAACACCGGCGCCTCCTCGGCCCGGCTGTACTGGGAGGACCGCCACACCGAGCACCCCACGGAGCCGACCACCGCGCCGACGGGGCTGGCGAGCTTCGCCCACGACTTAAGCCCGGTCCGCAAATTCGCCGAGCGCGACCACAAGAACATCGTCTCCTGGTCGCGGTTCGACCGCGGCGGTCACTGGGCGGCCCACGACGCCCCCGACCTGCTCGTCACCGACCTGCGCACCTTCTTCGGTCCGCTGCGCCGGAGCTGAGGTGACCTACGGGCGGTGCGTCGGAGTGGGACAAGTCGGATGTCGCGCGAGACGCTGACCCCATGACAGCTCCTTCGGCGCCCGCCGCTGACCAGCCGTACCGTTTCGACGACCTGACCGCCCTGTTCATCAACTGCACGCTGAAGCCGTCCCCGCAGCTCAGCCACACCCAGGGCCTCATCGACAAGAGCGCGGCCATCATGATGTCGCGCGGGGTCACCACCTCCGAGGTCCGTGCCGTCGACCACGACATCGCGCCCGGTGTCTACCCGGACATGACCGAGCACGGTTTCGCGACGGACGAGTGGCCGGCCCTGTACGAGCAGGTGATGGCCGCGGACATCCTGGTCGTCGCCGGGCCGATCTGGCTCGGCGACAACAGCTCGGTGACCAAGAAGGTGATCGAGCGCCTGTACGCCTGCTCCAGCGAACTCAACGAGCAGGGACAGTACGCGTACTACGGCCGCGTCGGCGGCTGCCTGATCACCGGCAACGAGGACGGCGTCAAGCACTGCGCCATGAACGTCCTCTACAGCCTCCAGCACCTCGGCTACACGATCCCGCCCCAGGCCGACGCCGGCTGGATCGGCGCGGCCGGCCCCGGACCGTCGTACCTGGACCCGGGCTCGGGCGGACCGGAGAACGACTTCACCAACCGCAACACCGCCTTCATGACCTGGAACCTCATGCACATGGCAGCCCTGCTGAAGCGCGCCGGAGGCATGCCCGCCCACGGCAACCAGCGCACCCAGTGGGACGCGGGCTGCCGCCCGGGTGCGGAGAACCCCGAGCACCGCTGACCCCTTTCGTCGCAGGTCACGAGGGTCCCGGCGGCCCGCGCGGCCCGTCCGTCCCCGCCCGCAGCCACAAGATTCACCGCTGTGCCAATCCACCGCCCGACCTGCTCCGGATTACGCGAGAACCGGAGCACGCAGGGTGGGAGGCAGAGGCGATGGATCCGCGGGACAGAGGGAAGGCTCCGCACGACTCGGAGCACACGGCACGGTACGGACGGCGCACGGCCGTGGTGGGCGCCGGGGTGGCCGGCCTGACGGCCGCGTACATCCTGGGGCGGGCCGGGCACATCACCCTGTACGAGGCCGACGACCGGCTCGGCGGACACGCGCACACCCACGAGCTGACCTCGGCGCACGACGGACGTGTGCACCGCGTCGACTCCGGGTTCATCGTGCACAACCGGCGCACCTATCCACGGCTGCTGCGACTCTTCGACGAACTCGGCGTCACCACGCAGGAGTCGGACATGAGCATGTCGGTCCGATGCGAGGGGTGCGGACTGGAGTACGCCGGCGCCCGGGGCCCCGCCGGACTGTTCGCCCGCCCCGGCAACCTGCTGCGCGGCCGCTATCTGCGGCTCCTGGCGGAGGTGCCCCTCTTCCACCGGGCGGCCCGGCGACTGCTCGCCCGGGGTGGTGATCCGCCGCTCACCCTGGGGGAGTTCCTGGACCGGGAGGGCTTCTCCGCCTACTTCCGCACCCATTTCATGACCCCGGTCGTCTCCGCCGTCTGGTCCTGCGACGCCGCCACCGCCCAGCGCTACCCGGCCGCCTATCTGTTCCGCTTCCTCGAACACCACGGACTGCTGTCGGTGGGCGGCTCACCGGTGTGGCGCACGGTCACCGGCGGATCGCGCGAGTACGTCGACCGCGTCGCCAAACACATCGACGAGGTCCGCACCGGCACCCCCGTCCGAGCCGTACGACGCCATGCCGACGGCGCCTCGGTGACGGCCGCCGACGGCACCACCGAGTCGTACGACGCCGTCGTGATCGCGGTCCACCCGGACCAGGCGCTGCGGACGCTGGCCGACCCGACCGAGGCGGAGCGGGACGTACTGGGCGCGTTCCGCTACTCCCGCAACACCACCCTCCTGCACACCGACCCCCGGCTGCTGCCGCGGTCCCGGGGCGCCCGCGCCTCCTGGAACCATCTGCTGCCGTCCTGCGACGCGGGCGCCGACCGGGTACGGGTCAGCTACGACATGAACCGGCTGCAACGCCTGGACGCCGCCGAGACGTTCGTGGTCACGCTGGGCGGCGAGGACCGTGTCGACCCCGGCCGGGTCCTGGCCCGCATGGTCTACGAACACCCCGTCCACACCTCCGAGTCGGTGGCCGCCCAGCGGCGGCTGCCGGAACTGAACAGCGGGGTCTGCGCCTTCGCCGGCGCCTACCACGGGTGGGGGTTCCACGAGGACGGCTGCCGCTCGGGCGTCGAGGCCGCCGCGGCCCTGGGAGCGCGCTGGTGAACGCCGTACCGGACTCCGCCGCCCCCGCCCTCTACTCCTGCGTGATCGCCCACGTACGGACCACGCCCCGGAGCTACGCGCTGCGGCACCGCACCTACCTGTGGTTCCTCGACCCCGACCGTCCGCCCCTACTGCCCCGCCTCCTGCGGCCGTTGGCCCGGTTCGACCCGCGGGACCACTTCACCGGCGACCAGCCCTCCATCCGGGCCGGCCTCGACGCGTTCCTCGCCGAGCGGGGCGTGCGCCTCGACGGCGGCCGAGTGCTGATGCTCACCCACGCGCGCGTACTCGGATACGTGTTCAACCCGCTCACCCTGTTCTGGTGCCACGGACCCGACGGCGAACTGCGCTGCGTCGTCGCGGAGGTCCACAACACCTACGGCGGACGCCACTGCTACCTCCTGCCCGCCGACGGCACCGGCACGGCCGGCGGGCCGTACCGCGCCGACAAGGAGTTCTACGTCTCGCCGTTCCTCCCGGTCGACGGCCGCTACCGCATGCGGCTGCCGTCGCCCGGAACGCGGCTCGACCTGACCGTCCACCTGGACCGCGAGGAGGGCCGCACGCTCACCGCCACCGTCCGGGGCACCCGGCACGAGGCGACCGCGCGGACCCTGCTGCGGCTGGCGGCGCGCCACCCCTGGTCCACCCTCACCGTGTCGGCCGCCATCCGGGCCCACGGCATACGCCTCTACCTGCGGGGACTGCCCGTCCACCCGCGCCCCGACCACCGCATCCCGGAGAACGCCGCATGACCACAGCAGAACCCCGTGTCGTCCCCGGCGGCCCGACCGCCCCGGTCGATCCCGCGCGCTGGCCCGATGTCGCCGCCGTCCCCGTCTCCTCCCCGCTGCGCACGGCCGTGACCTCCGCCCTCGTCCGGCGGGCCCTGCGCGACCTGCCGCTGCGGTCCCGGCTCGCCGGACAAGGCACCGTCGGCCTGGGCGGGCCGCTGCTGGACGTGCGCGACCCGGCCGCCTTCCACGCCCGCGTCGGCACCTCCGGCCTCGTCGGGTTCGGCGAGTCGTACATGGCCGGCGAGTGGGACGCCCCCGACCTGGTCGGCGCCCTCACGGTGCTCGCCGCCCACGCCGCCGAACTGATCCCGGCCCCGCTGCAACGCCTGCGCGGCCTGTGGACGCCGCGCCAGCCGCACGAGGAGCGCAACACACCCGAGGGGTCCCGCACCAACATCAGCCGCCACTACGACCTGTCCAACGACCTGTTCGCCCTCTTCCTCGACGACACCCTCACCTACTCCTCCGCCGTCTTCCGCGGCTTCCCCGCCCACCGGGACCGGCTCGCCGCCGCCCAGCACCGCAAGATCGACCGCCTTCTCGACCTCGCCGAGGTCGGCGAGGGCACCCGGCTGCTGGAGATCGGCACCGGCTGGGGCGAACTCGCCCTGCGGGCCGCCGCCCGCGGCGCCCACGTCACCTCCCTCACCCTCTCCCGGGAACAACGCGACCTGGCCCGCGACCGCATCCGCGCCGCGGGCCTGGACCAGCGGGTCTCCGTCGAACTGTGCGACTACCGCGAGGCACGGGGGGAGTACGACGCCGTCGTCAGCGTCGAGATGATCGAGGCGGTCGGCGCCGAGTTCTGGCCGGTGTACTTCCGCGCCCTCGACGAGCGGCTCGCCCCCGGCGGCCGGGTGGCGCTCCAGGCCATCACCATGCCGCACGACCGGATGCTCGCCACCCGCGACACCTTCACCTGGATCCACAAGTACGTCTTCCCCGGCGGACGCATCCCCTCCACCCGCGCGATCGAGGAGACCGCCCGCGACCACACCCGGCTGCGCCTCGCACGGCGCGACGCCTTCGGCGCCCACTACGCCGAGACGCTGCGCCTGTGGCGGGAGCGGTTCACCGAGCGCGCCGACGACGTCGCGGCGCTCGGCTTCGACGAGACCTTCCGCAGACTGTGGACCTTCTACCTGGCCTACTCCGAGGCCGGGTTCCGGGCCGGCTACCTCGACGTGCACCACTACCTGTTCGCCAAGGAGGGCCCCAGCCGATGACCACCACCGCCCCCACCACGGCCCGCTCCGGCGCCGCCCACCTGCTCACCGCCCTCGCCGAGGACGTCCTCGGCGGCCCCCTGCCGGTGCGGCTGCGCGCCTGGGACGGCAGCGAGACCGGCCCGGCCGACGCCCCCGTGGTCGTCGTACGGTCCCGGCGCGCGCTCCGCCGCCTCCTGTGGCAGCCCGGCGAACTGGGCCTCGCCCAGGCGTACGTCACCGGCGAACTCGACATCGAGGGCGACCTCGCGCACGGCCTGCGCACGGTGTGGGCCGCCCACCGCGAGCTGCGTCCGCGCCCGCCGAGACTCACACCCGCCGACCGGGCGCGCGCCGTCACCACCGCCGTACGGCTCGGCGCGCTCGGCCCACGGCCGTCCGCCCCCGCCTCCCAGGCCCGGCTCCGCGGCGGACTGCACAGCCGGGCCCGCGACCGGGCCGCCATCAGCCACCACTACGACCTCTCCAACGACTTCTACGCCCTCCTCCTCGACGGGACCATGGCCTACTCCTGCGGCTACTGGGCCCCGGAGCACGCCACGGAGCACGCCGAGTTCGGGCCCGCCGACGCCCAGCGGGCCAAGCTGGAGCTGATCTGCCGCAAGCTCGCCCTGGCACCCGGCGCCCGGCTCCTCGACATCGGCTGCGGCTGGGGCTCGCTCACCCTGCACGCGGCCCAGCGGTACGGCGCCCGGGTCACCGCCGTCACCCTGGCGCGCGAACAGGCCGCACATGTGCGGGAGCAGGTCCGCGAGCGCGGTCTGACCGACCTGGTGGACGTGGTCCGCCAGGACTACCGCGACATCGAGGGCGGCCCCTACGACGCCGTCGCCACCGTCGAGATGGGGGAACACGTCGGGGACGCCGAGTACCCGGCGTTCACCGCCGCCCTGCACCGCCTCGTCCGGCCGCGCGGCCGGGTGCTGGTCCAGCAGATGTCCCGCGGCCGGGTCGCCCCCGGCGGCGGGCCCTTCATCGAGGCGTACATCGCCCCTGACATGCACATGCGCCCCCTGGGCGAGACGGTGGGCCTGCTGGAGGGGGCGGGCCTGGAGGTCCGGCACACCGAGTCGCTGCGCGAGCACTACGTCCGCACGATCGGCGCCTGGCACCGCACCCTGGAGGACCGCTGGGAGCGGTTCGTCCGCCTGGTGGGGGAGGAGACCGCTCGCGTGTGGCGGCTGTACCTGGTGGGGGCGGCCCTGGCGTTCGAGGAGGGCCGGATGGGCGTCGACCAGATCCTCGCCGTTCGGCCCGGCCCCGGCGGCGACAGCGGCCTCCCGGCGACCACGCACACCTGGTACGAGGGGCTGGAGCGGCCGTGAGCGACTTCCCGTGGAGCGCCTTCGCGCTGAACCTCGCCTGGTCCGCCGTTGCGGCCCTCGCGGTCATGCTCGTCACCTTCGCCGTCGCGGTCCGCCCAGGGGGTGTTGTGGAAGTCCCGCACAGCACCCACGGCGCCCGGCACGCTCCCCCAAGCTCTTCGAGCAGGGGGTACCCCCACTCGCCGCACCGGCCAAAGACCCACGTAGCGCCGCTACGAGGGCCTTCGTCCGGCACGACGAGGCCACGCACCGGACACCGCGGGCACCGCACTGGACTTCCACAACACCCCCTCGGTCTGCACCGGATCGTGGACATCGCCTGGGGCGTCGGCTTCACCGCGGTCGCCGTCGTCACCTGCGTCGCCTCCGCCGGCCAGGGCGACCCCGTGCGGCGGCTGCTGGTCACCGCGCTGACGGCGATCTGGGGGCTGCGCCTCGCGGCACACATCGCCCGCCGGGGCCGTGGTCACGGCGAGGACCCCCGCTACGAGGCCATCCTGTCCAAGGCCCCCGGCAACCGGAACGCTTACGCCCTGCGCATGATCTACCTGCTCCAGGGCGCCCTGGTGTGGCTCGTGTCGCTGCCCGTGCAGGCCGCGCAGTACGTACCCGACCCGCCGTCGGTCCTCACCTGGGCCGGCGCGGGGCTGTGGGCGGTCGGCCTCGGCTTCGAGGCGGTCGGTGACGCCCAACTGGCCCGGTTCAAGGCCGACCCCGCCAACCAGGGCAGGATCATGGACCGGGGCCTGTGGTCGTGGACCCGGCATCCCAACTACTTCGGGGACTTCTGCGTCTGGTGGGGCCTGTTCCTCACGGCCTGCGACTCCCCGGCGGCGGGCGCCGTCTCCGTGGTATCACCGGTGGTGATGAGCCTGCTGCTCACCCGGGGCAGCGGCAAACGGCTGCTGGAGAAGCACATGGCCGACCGGCCCGGCTACACCGAGTACCAGGCCCGCACCAGCGGCTTCTTCCCCAGGCCGCCGAAGCGGAAGCACAGTGGGGCGGGAGCACGATGACATACGGACCGCGGCAGGCGGAGGCCCTCCTCCTGAGGGCCTCCCCGACCCGGCCGCAGGCGGCCGTCCTGGTGCTGCACGGCGGGCAGGCGGTGAGCCACCGCCCCGCCCGCCCCTGGCAGCTCGCCGCGCTGCGGATGGACCCCTTCGTCCGGGCGGTGTCCGCCGCGCTGCCCGACCGGGACGTCCTGGTCGCCCAGGTCCGCTACCGCCTGCGCGGCTGGAACGACCTGCGCGCCGACCCCGTACGGGACACCGAACTCGCCCTGGACGACCTCGGCGCACGCGTCGGCCCCGTCCCCACCGTCCTGCTCGGCCACTCCATGGGCGCCCGCGCCGCCCTGCGCGCCGCCGGTCACCCACAGGTGGCCGGCGTCGTCGCCCTCGCTCCGTGGTGGCCGCCGGACGAGCCCGTGGACCACCTGACGGGCCGTCAGGTCGTCGCCCTGCACGGCGACCGCGACCGCATCACCTCACCCGCCGACTCGGCGCACTGCGTGCGCCGGGCCCAGCACACGGCGGCACGCGCCGGCATGGCCGTCGTCCACGGCGGCGACCACGCGATGCTCCGCCGCCGCCAGTTCTGGCACCGCACCGCGACCACCCTCGTCGCCCACCTCCTCGACCCCACCGACGCACCGGACCCCCTCCCCGAGGAGTCCTACGGCACGGACGGCTTCCCCGTGCTCTGAGCACGCTCGGCGGTCTTCTCCCGGTCAGACGGGGAACGGCAGCTGGGCGAGCGGGGCGGAGGTGGGGTGGTCGGAGCCGCCCTCGGGTTCCAGGGTGATGCCCATGCCGGACGCGCCGTCGACGGCCCCGCGCAGCAGCACGGTCTGGTCGGCGCGGCCCGGGTCCATCAGACCGGCCGACCGCATGCCGACACCGTCGTCGAACCAGAGCTGGTAGACCTTGCCGCCCGGCGGACGCGTCATCCCCGAGGCGACGAACACGGCCCGGTCCTGGTCGCGGGAGACGACGACGGCACCGGACGCGCCGCCGGACAGCTCGGCCGCCCGCACCTTGGCGTCCGGCGCGGCCAGCACGGCGGCGATCTCGTCCGCCGTCCGCGCGGCACCGCGCGCCTCAGCGCGGGCGTCCTCCGCCCGCTCGTGCTGCCACACGGCCGTCCCGCCGAGAGCCGAGGCCGCCGCGAGGCAGGCGGCCAGGGCCCAGCGGGAGACCGGCCGGGCCCGCGGCCCGGCCCGGCCGCGGCGTCCCGGCCCCGGCCCGCCGGGCGTCTCCTGCCGCACGGTGGTGATCCGGCGCAGTACCTGGTCCCGCATGCCCGGCGTGGTGGCCGTGGCGACGGCGAGTCCCAGCCGGGCCGCCGTCGCCGACAGCTCGGCCGTCTCCTGTGCGCAGGCGTCGCAGCCCGCGAGGTGACGCTCGAACCGCACGGTCTCCTCCGGGGACAGGGCGTGCAGCGCGTAGGCCCCGGTCAGCCGGTGCGGGTCGACGGTCCTCACGCGGTCACCCCCAGGCAGTCGCGCAGCCGGATGAGGCCGTCGCGCAGCCTGGTCTTGACGGTGCCCAGCGGGACCGCGAGCGCCTCGGCCACCTCACGGTGGGTGAGCCCCCGGTAGTACGCCAGGGTGACGGCCTGGTGCTGGACCTCGGTCAGTGTGCGCAGACAGCGCCGGACCTGCTCGCGCTCCAGCCGCGCCTCGACCTGCTCCGCCACCTCGTCGTACTCGGGCAGCCGCGCCAGCAGCGCCGCCCTGTGGTCACGGGCGGCCGCGGCGTCCACCGAGCGGACCCGGTCCACCGCTCGGCGGTGGGCCAGCGTGAGGATCCAGTTGATGGCGGTGCCCCGGTCGGACCGGTAGCGGGGTGCGGTCCGCCACACCTCCACCAGGACCTCCTGCGCCACCTCCTCCGACTGTGCCCGGTCCCGCAGCACCGAGAGCACGACGCCGAGGACGGGACCGGCCACGGAGTCGTAGAGCGGGGCGAACGCCTCCTCGTCCCCCAGGGCCACCAGGCCCACCAGTTCCTGGAGGTCGGGCTCCGCCGAGGGATGCCTGCCGATACGCACCGCTTCTGTCACCGAGGGCCTCCACCATCGCGCCGTGTCCGGATGCCATCCGTTCCTGTCGAGCCCCCGGTTCGGTTGCACCCGCGGGGAAAGTCCACGGGCTGGACCGCGGGTGTCGGACCGCAACCGAAGTGGCCGAATATGTGTCTCAGGACGCGTGGTCCTACTCCGGGGCGTGGGGGTTCCGGCGGCACGGCGGCCTTGGGGGGCTGGAATGAACACATGGGCGGTGCCCGGATACACCGAGTCACTGGAGCTCGGGGCGGGGGCGAGCGGGCGGGTCGTCCTCGCCGTGCACGAGGAGACCGGTGTCCCGGTCGCGATGAAGTACCTCAGCGAGTCACTGCGTGACCGGCCCGGCTTCGTACGCGACTTCCGTGCCGAGGCCCGGCTCCTCGCCGGCCTGGAGAGCCCGTACGTCGCCGAGCTGTACGAGTACGTCGAGAGCACCGACGGCGCCGCCATCGTGATGGAGCTGGTGGACGGGGTCTCGCTGCGGACCCTGCTCACCCGGGAGGGCCCCCTCGACGCGGAGGCCGCCCTCGTGATCCTGAAGGGCTCGCTGCTCGGACTCGCCGACGCGCACCGCGTCGGGGTCGTCCACCGCGACTACAAGCCCGAGAACGTCATGGTCGTACCGGACGGGGCGTCCAAGCTCGTCGACTTCGGGATCGCGGCGGACGCCGGCACCAAGGCCGGTGCCGCCGGTACCCCCTCCTACATGGCGCCCGAGCAGTGGACCGGCGCGCCCGCCTCGCCCGCCGCCGACGTGTACGCGGCCACGGCCACGTTCTTCGAGTGCCTGACCGGCCACAAGCCCTACGCGGGCGACAACCTGGCCGCCCTCGCGCTCCAGCACGTCGACGCGCCCGTCCCCGCCGAGGAGGTCCCCGCGCCGGTGCGGGACCTCGTCCGGCGCGGTCTCGCCAAGAACCCCGGGGACCGCCCGTCGCACGCCGAGGAGTTCGTCGCCGACCTGGAGGCGGTCGCCGGTGCCGCCTACGGGCCCGACTGGGAGGAACGCGGCCGTGGCCGGCTCGCCGCGCTGGTGGCGCTGCTGGCCCTGCTGCTGCCCTCGGCCCGCAGCACCCCGGAGACCACCACCGACACCGCCCGCACCGTCCTGAGCCAGGGGCCGCGCCGCGACTGGGCCCGCTCGTGGCGCCCCGGTCGGCCGGGCCTCGCGGTGTCCGGCGCCGCGCTGCTCCTGGGCGCGTTCCTCACCTACGGTGTGCAGCACACACCGGTGACCCCGCAGGAGGCGGCGCAGGCCCTGGCCACCACCAGCTTCGAGCCCGGCGCCGAGTCGTCGGATCCCGCCGACCCGACCGGGACGCCTTCCTCCTCGTCCTCGGCGTCGACCACCCCCAGCGAGTCCACCAGCCCGTCGGCCTCGGCCTCGGCGTCGGAGAGCACCGACACGGGGGATCCGTCCCCGTCCACCACCACCACCGCTCCGACGACGACGGAGACGACACCGCCGACGGAGACGACCACCGAGGCGACCCCGACGAGCGCGTCCCCCAGCGCCCCGAGCGCGCCGGCCGTCAAGGACATCACGGTGACGGGCTTCCGGCAGACGGGCCTGACCACCGCCACGGCGACGATCCAGATCACCACGGACGGCACCGGGCCGTTCTCCCTGACCGTCTCGTGGCTGTCGGGCGAGATCCGGCAGCTCGCCCCGGACGGCGCCGCCCAGACGTTCCAGCGCAGCGGAGCCAGCACGTACACCCTCACCGTCGTTCACACCTTCCAGGGCAAGGGCTGCTACTGGGCGGTGCGGGCCACGACCACTCCGGCCTCCGCCGACGGCGGCGCCTCGCAGCAACTCCTGACCAGGCAGTGTGAGATCAGATGACCGCACCGTACGACCGCGACCCCGCGTCCGCCGAGGGCCAGGACGGCGAGCACACCCAGGTGCTCGACACCGCCGGCCGCTCCGCCCCGCACGACCCGTCCGGCTACGACGACCCCGACTACAGCGCCACCGTCCTCGGCAGCCAGTGGATCCAGCGGCCCGACCCGGACACGACGCTGATCGAGCCCGAGACGACGCCGTTCGAGCCCGACACCACCACGCCGGAACCGCGGGACGCCACCCCTGCCGGTGCGGCCCCCGTCGCCTTCGGCCCGGACGGCACCTTCGTCGAGCCCGACGGCACGCGGGCCGAACCGGACGTGACCCTCGTCAAGCCGGACACGACACTCGTGAGGCCGGACACGACCCTCGTGAGGCAGGACACCACGCTGGTCGGCCCGTCCGACGCGGAGGCGCCGCTGCCGCAGCCGGACCGCACCGACGGCACCGTGCTCCGTTTCGGCCCCGGCGTGACGGCCACCGTCGCGCAGCGCACCCACCGGACGCTGCCCACGATGCCGCCGCTCCCCGCGCCCCCGCGCCGACGCCGCCTGCGCCGACACGCGCTGCCCGCGTTCGTGCTGCTCTGCGTCATCGCCTTCCTCGCCTGGCAGCGTCTCGGCCCCTCCGTCGAGGTGCGCGCGGTGGCGGTCAAGGCCCGGCCGGCGGTGCTGGGCTGCGACAAGACGGTGGACATCGTCGGCCTGGTCACCACCGACGGCCGCCCCGGCACCCTCACCTACCGCTGGACCCGCAGCGACGGCACCGAATCGGGCGTCCTGCGCGAGGTGATGGTCCGGGGCCAGACCAGGGCCAAGCTCCACCTCCTGTGGACCTTCGAGGGCAGGGGCCGCCAGACGGCCCGGGTCGACCTCCACATCCTCACCCCCACGGACCACAAGACCACGAAGCGCTTCACGTACGCCTGCCCCTGACGGCAGCCGACCCAAGGGGCGCGGGGAACTGCGCGACAAGCCCCCACGAACCCGCAGCCGCCCGTCATCCTGCACCCATCCCCTCCCTGGGCGGCCACCGCACGTCCGCGCTACACACAAAAACTGACGGTGCATCAGAAAACCCCTTCCCTCGTCCGGAGGACTGCGGCATCCTGCGCACCATGCAGACGGAGCTGAGCAGAAAACTCGGAGTCGAGTACGCCGTCTTCGGCTTCACGCCGTTCCCCGCCGTCGCCGCCGCCATCAGCAGGGCCGGCGGTTTCGGCGTGCTCGGCGCGGTCCGCTACACGGCCCCCGACGACCTCAAGCGCGACCTCGACTGGATCGAGGCCCACGTCGACGGCAAGCCGTACGGGCTCGACGTCGTCATGCCGGCCAAGAAGGTGGAGGGCGTCACCGAGGCGGACGTCGAGGCGATGATCCCCGAAGGGCACCGCCAGTTCGTCAAGGACACCCTCGCCAAGTTCGGCGTCCCGGAACTCGCCGAGGGCGATCCCTCCGGCTGGCGCATCACCGGCTGGATGGAACAGGTCGCCCGCACCCAGCTGGACGTCGCCTTCGACTACCCGATCAGACTGCTCGCCAACGCCCTCGGCTCCCCACCCGCCGACGTCATCGACCGCGCCCACGATCAGGACGTCCTGGTCGCCGCGCTCGCCGGCAGCGCCCGCCACGCCCGCAAGCACGCCGACGCCGGAATCGACATCGTCGTCGCCCAGGGCTACGAGGCCGGCGGCCACACCGGGGAGATCGCCTCCATGGTGCTCACCCCCGAAGTCGTGGACGCCGTCGCCCCGTTGCCCGTGCTCGCGGCCGGCGGCATCGGCAGCGGGCAGCAGATCGCCGCCGCGTTCGCGCTCGGCGCTCAAGGAGTGTGGCTGGGCTCGCTGTGGCTCACCACCACCGAGGCCGAACTGCCCTCGCCGCGTCTGATCGAGAAGCTCCTCGCCGCCGGCTCCGGCGACACCGTCCGCTCCCGCGCCCTCACCGGCAAACCCGCACGCCAGCTCCGCACCGAATGGACCGACGCCTGGGACGACCCGCAGGGCCCGGGCGCCCTCCCCATGCCTCTGCAAGGACTGCTCGTCGCCGACGCGGTCTCCCGCATCCAGAAGTACGAGGTGGAGCCGCTCCTCGGCACCCCGGTCGGCCAGATCGTCGGCCGCATGACCAGCGAACGCAGTGTCCAGGCCGTCTTCGACGACCTCACCCGGGGCTTCGAGCAGGCCGTGGACCGCGTCAACAGGATCGCCGGAAGGAGCGAGGAACAGTGAGCCGAGCCCTTCAGCAGCACGCCGCGCAGGCGCAGGCCCCGCAGGGGTTCTGGGCCCAGGCGACCGCCGACCCCGACCGCCCCGTGCTCGTCGCCCCCGACGGCGAGGAATGGACCGCCGGACGCCTGCACGCCGCCGCCAACCGGCTGGTGCGCGGACTGCGCGCGGCCGGCCTCGAACGCGGCGACGCCTTCGCCGTCGTCCTGCCCAACGGCGTCGAGTTCCTCACCGCCTACCTCGCCGCCAGCCAGGCCGGCTTCTACCTCGTCCCCGTCAACCACCATCTCGTGGGCCCCGAGATCGCCTGGATCGTCTCCGACTCGGGCGCCAAGGTGCTCATCGCCCACGAACGGTTCGCCGGGGCCGCGCGCCACGCGGCCGACGAGGCCGGCCTCCCCGGCAGCCACCGGTACGCGGTCGGCGAGGTCGACGGATTCCGCCCGTACCCCGAACTCCTCGCCGGGCAACCGGAGTCACCGCCCGAGGGCCGCACCCTCGGCTGGGTGATGAACTACACCTCGGGCACCACGGGCCGCCCGCGCGGCATCCGCCGCCCCCTGCCCGGCAAACTCCCCGAGGAGTCGTACCTCGGCGGTTTCCTCGGCATCTTCGGCATCAGGCCGTTCGACGGCAACGTCCACCTGGTGTGCTCGCCGCTCTACCACACGGCCGTCCTGCAGTTCGCGGGCGCGTCCCTGCACATCGGGCACCGACTCGTGGTGATGGACAAGTGGACCCCCGAGGGCATGCTCCGCGCCATCGACACCCACCGCTGCACCCACACGCACATGGTTCCCACCCAGTTCCACCGGCTCCTGGCGCTCCCCGAGGAGGTGCGCGCCCGCTACGACGTGTCGTCCATGCGGCACGCCATCCACGGCGCCGCCCCCTGCCCGGACCATGTGAAGCGGGCCATGATCGAGTGGTGGGGGCACAGCGTCGAGGAGTACTACGCGGCCAGCGAGGGCGGGGGAGCGTTCGCCACCGCCGAGGACTGGCTGAAGAAGCCCGGCACCGTCGGCAAGGCCTGGCCCATCAGCGAACTCGCGATCTTCGACGACGACGGCAACCGGCTGCCCCCGGGTGAACTCGGCACCGTGTACATGAAGATGAGCACCGGCGGATTCTCGTACCACAAGGACGAGGGCAAGACGCGCAAGAACCGCATCGGTGACTTCTTCACCGTCGGCGACCTCGGTCTCCTCGACGAGGACGGCTATCTCTTCCTCCGCGACCGCAAGATCGACCTCATCATCTCCGGCGGCGTCAACATCTACCCCGCCGAGATCGAGTCCGCCCTCCTCACCCACCCCGCCGTCGCCGACGCCGCCGCCTTCGGCATCCCGCACGACGACTGGGGCGAGGAGGTGAAGGCCGTCGTCGAACCGGCCCCCGGCTTCACCGCCGGGCCCGCGCTCGCCGAGGAGATCCTCGCTCACTGCGCCCGCGAACTCGCCGGGTACAAACGGCCGAAGACCGTCGACTTCACCGACGCGATGCCCCGCGACCCCAACGGCAAGCTCTACAAACGGAGGCTGCGCGAACCGTACTGGGAGGGACGTCAGCGGACCGTGTGAGCGTCACGGCTTGCGCGCCACCCCGCCGAGCGCGATCACCTCACCGGACCCGCCGCGACCCTCCGCCGGATCGGGGCGCCAGTCGTTCAGCGGGACGACCCCCGGCTCCAGCAGCTCCAACCCGTCGAAGAACCCGGCGAGTTCCTCCGGGGCGCGCAGGAAGTACGGCACCGCGCCGCTCTCGTTGTACTGCCGGGTGGCCTCGGCGTTGGCCTTGTGCGTGTCGACGCTGTCGTTGAACGCGAACCAGCTGCCGGAGGGCAGGGCGTCCAGCAGGGTGCCGATGAGGGCGCGGGCCCGGTCGTAGTCCGCGATGTGCCCGGAGACCTGCATCATCGTCAGCGCGACCGGACGGGTGAGGTCGAGCGTGCGCGCCGCCTCGCGCAGCACGGTCGCGGGGTCGTGGAGGTCGGCGTCCACGTAGTCGGTCGTGCCCTCGGGCGTGCTGGTGAGCAGGGCCCGTGCGTGCGTCAGGACCAGCGGGTCGTTGTCGACGTAGACGATCCGTGCCTCGGGCGCCACCCGCTGGGCGATCTGGTGGGTGTTGTCCGCCGTCGGGAGTCCCGTGCCGATGTCGAGGAACTGGCGCACCCCTGCCTCACCGGCGAGGAAGCGCACCGCCCGGCCGAGGAAGGCGCGGGAGTCACGGGCGAGGTCGGTGATGCCGGGGAACACCGCGCGGAACGCGTCGCCCGCCTCGTGGTCGACGGGGTAGTTGTCCTTGCCGCCGAGCCAGTAGTTCCAGATCCGGGCCGAGTGCGGCACCGTCGTGTCGATCTTGGCGAGAGCGTCGGTCTCCGGGCGTAACGAGTCCTGCGCCACCGGATCGCCTCCTACGGGGAAAGGGTTATATGCCAACGGCATGGTGCCGTCCCGCACCGGGACGGCACCACACCTCCCCGGATCATTGGCTCACGCGCACCACCTTGAGCTTCGGCGACGACCGGATGTCCTTCTCGCAGAACCGGGTCGTCACCCACTTCTTCGCGGAGAACAACCGGGTCTGATCGCCGTAGTGCGGGGAGTTCGGGTTCGAGGACTGCCCGTAGGTCAGCAGGGTGCGGGCCACCGGGCAGCGGCTGCCGTCCCAGCCGACCGCCTGGATGTGGCTGGAACCCGACGACACCTCGGCATAGCCGCCGGCGGCGGCGTTCCACGGCGCCTCGATCTTGTTCCAGACGCCCAGCGACTCCGTACCGCCGTGCACCGGGATGCGCCGGTCCCCCCGGACGACGAACTGGTGTTCCCCGAGCCTCGCGTCCAGCGCGATGCCCGCCGCCCGCAGCTCCGTCACCGTGTCCGCGAGCGCCGTGGCGAAGCCGGGCGCGGCCGTGTTCAGCGTGTTCGGCGTCCTCACCGGATCGGCCGCCGAGAACGGCACCTTCCACAGCTGCGCGTTCGGCACGGCGCGGGTCAGCTTGCGCCAGAACCGGTCGTAGAGCAGCGCACCCCGGCTGCCGGTGTCCGCGGTCCGGTCCCACCCCGCGAGGACCCGGCAGGCCTCGGACACGTCGACGGCCGTGCCGTCACTGCCCGTCGCCGTGCCACCCGGCAGCGCGGCACACGCCCGCGCCGCGTCGCCGACGGCCAGATCGGCCGCGGGCACCCGGTTGGCGAACTGCTGCTTCTGCAGGTCCCGTACGGTCAGCCCGCCCTTGCCGGCCATCGCCGCGACGTCCTCGACCGCGCCGCGCGTGCGCATCGACCGCTGGGTGCCGAGGTTGCCGAAGACCCGCTCGTAGCCGGTGAGCGGCCGGTCCGCGTTGGCCAGCCACGCGCTGTCGTTGGAGTTCTCCGCGTACGGGGCGTCCTTCAGCGTCGGCATCCTCGCCGGCCCGAAGACCCCCGGCTGGAGGGCGTCGGGATCACTGCCGGGCGCACAGTCGCCACGCGCGCCGTCCAGGACGGCGACACCCGCCGCCGGGTACGTGGCCCGGCCCAGCGGGGTGGAGCAGCGCGCCGCCAGCTCGTCGGTGATCCGGGGCAGCACCTGCGACTGGGTGAACAGGGTGTGCCCGGCGGAGTCCGCGGCCACGGTGTTCACCCAGGGCAGCCCCTGGTGCCGGCCGAGGGCCTTCAGGATGTCGGCCGTTCCGCGTGCCTTGGCGAAGCCGAGGGAGGTGTCGGCGAACCTCAGGTTCGTCGTGTTCGGGTCGGACAGCGCGTACGCGGTGCCGGCCGTCCACGGCAGCGAGAGGTCACTGCCCAGGGAGGTGACGACCGGTCCGTAGCGGGTCCACCACTGGGTGCGGGTGACCGGCGCGCCGTCCTTCACGGCGACGGTGACGCTCCGCTTCGTCATCCGCTCCGCCTTCCCGTCGACCAGGTACGTCGTCGGGTCGGCCGGATCCAGGGTCAGCTGGTGCAGGTTCATGGGGGTGCCGGTCGCGACCGTGTGGCTCCACGCCACCTTCGCGTTGAACCCGATCTGGGTGATGGGCGAGCCCAGCAGCGAACCGCCGGAGACGTTCAGCTCGCCGGGGATCGTCTGCTGCGCCTGCCAGAAGCGGCGGCCCCCGGCCCACGGGTAGTGCGGGTTGCCCAGCAGCAGACCGCGCCCGTTCGCCGTGGTGTCGCCGCGGAAGGCGACCGCGTTGGAGCCCATATCGGCGTCGCCGGCGGAGAACAGCTCGCTCGCGGCCCGCGCGGCGGCCTTCACGTCCGGCGCCGCGGCCTTCGGCGCCGCTCCGGGGGCGGGCGGCTGGGCGGTGGCGATGGCGTCCACGAACCGCCCCTCGCCACCGAGGACGGCCAGGGCGTACGCGCGGGAGAAGACGTCGAGCGTGGTCACCGGCCGCACCCAGGCGGCGCCCCGGCACGCGGGGTCGGTGATCCGGTTCTTCCTCAGCCAGGCGTTGTAGCCGGCCGCCCAGCCGCGCATCAGCTCCTTGACCTCGCGGCTCGGGCCGACCGGCGCGGGCCGCTCCAGCAGCCGCCGCACGGAGCCGGTGTCCCGGACGCCCCGGAAGTACAGGTCACTCGTGAGGTTCTTCGTCGCCGAGGAGAGCGAGAAGTCGGGCGCGGTGTCCGGCCCGAAGTGGCGCGACCGCTCGCCGCGCACGGTCACGAATCCGTCGGCCAGCACGCACACCTGGTCGGCGGCCTGCGCCCAGCCGGTGCCGAAGCCGAGATCCGCGTAGTCATCGGCGACGATGTGCGGAATGCCGTACTCGGTGTAGCGGATCACGGCGGACAGCCCGCCGTGGGAGGGATGGTCACCGCCGCCACGGTCGCCATCGGCGGCGGTGGCCGCGGGTAAGGCGGCCGAGGCGGTGAGCAGGGCGACGGCCGAGACGACGAGATGTCTCAGACGGGTGCGCATGGGGGCCTCCCGACGTCATGGGGGAAGAAACGGTTGAGCCTGACAGTGCGTTCGTACGTAGTCCAGAGGTGCGTTGATCTTCACCTTGGTTGACTCGTGAACCAGGGAACGGAGTTGAGTCGTTTCCCGCCACGCGGACCGGATTCCGGCCAGGTGCGCGGCACGCTTGACCTTGCTCGCGCGGCCGAACGAGGATCACGCCGGGAACCGGTGGACGAAAGGGCGGATCATGACGGCTGGACGCAATGTGACGGTCGACGGGGTGCTGCGGCGCAGTGCCCGGCGGACCCCGGCGCGCGTCGCGATCCGCTACGGCGACCGTTCCTGGACGTACGCCGAGCTGGACGACGCCGTCTCCCGCGCCGCCCGCGCCCTGCGCGACACCGGACTGGGGCCGGGCGACCGGGTCGCCGCCTACGGCCACAACTCGGACGCCTATCTGATCGCGTTCCTGGCCGCAGCCCGCGCCGGCCTCGTCCACGTCCCGGTCAACCAGCACCTCACCGGCGACGACCTGGCGTACCTCCTCGACCAGTCGGGCAGCACCCTCGTCCTCACCGACCCGGACCTCGCCGGGAACCTCCCCGAGGCGACCCGCACCCTCCCGCTGCGCGACGCGGACGACTCACTGCTCGCCCGGCTCGCCGCCACCGAGCCGTACGACGGCGAGGAGCCGAAGGCCGAGGACCTGGTCCAACTGCTCTACACCTCCGGCACCACCGCCCTGCCCAAGGGCGCGATGATGACGCACCGCGCGCTGGTCCACGAGTACCTGAGCGCCATCACCGCCCTCGACCTGTCCGCCGGTGACCGGCCGGTGCACTCGCTGCCGCTGTACCACTCCGCGCAGATGCACGTCTTCCTGGTGCCGTACCTCGCCGTCGGCGCCACCAACACCATCCTCGACGCGCCCGACGGCGACCGGATCCTCGACCTCGTCGAGTCGGGCGCCGCCGACAGCCTCTTCGCCCCGCCCACCGTGTGGATCGCGCTGTCGAACCGTCCCGACTTCGACAGCCGCGACCTCAGCGGCCTGCGCAAGGCGTACTACGGGGCGTCGATCATGCCGGTGCCCGTCCTGGAGCGCCTCAAGGAGCGCCTGCCGAAGCTCGCCTTCCACAACTGCTTCGGCCAGAGCGAGATCGGCCCCCTCGCCATGGTCCTCGGCCCCTACGAGCACAAGGGCCGCATGGATTCCTGCGGGCGCCCCGTCATGTTCGTCGAGGCCAGGGTCGTCGACGACAAGGGATCGGACGTGCCCGACGGCACCCCCGGTGAGATCGTCTACCAGTCCCCGCAGCTGTGCGAGGGCTACTGGGACAAGCCCGAGGAGACCGCCGCCGCGTTCCGCGACGGCTGGTTCCACTCCGGCGACCTCGCGGTCCGCGACGCCGACGGCTTCTTCACCATCGTCGACCGCGTCAAGGACGTCATCAACTCCGGCGGCGTCCTCATCGCCTCCCGCCAGGTCGAGGACGCCCTCTACACCCATGAGCAGGTCGCCGAGGTCGCCGTCGTCGGACTGCCCGACGACCACTGGATCGAGGCCGTCACCGCGGTCGTCGTCCCGCGTGGCGAGGTCACCGAGGCCGAACTCGTCGCCCACGCACGGGAGAAGCTCCCGCACTTCAAGGCGCCGAAGAAGGTGCTCTTCGTGGACGAACTGCCGCGCAACGCGAGCGGGAAGATCCTCAAGCGGGAACTGAGGGACCGGTACGCGCGACCCTGAGCCCCGCTCCCGCGCCGTTCCCCTCGAACTCCGTTGCGTGGCACCACCCCCGGCCAGCAAGATCGACTCCATGCCACGCCTCACCGCACCCGACGGAACCGAACTCGCCTACCACGTGCGCGGCGAGGGCGATCCGCTGATCGTCCTCCCCGGCGGCCCCATGCGCGCCTCCGCCTACCTGGGCGACCTGGGCGGACTCGCCGCCCACCGTCGTCTGATCCTGCTGGACCTGCGCGGTACGGGCGACTCGGCGGTCCCGGCCGACCCGGCGACGTACCGGTGCGACCGGCAGGTGGACGATGTGGAGGCCCTGCGCGCGCACCTGGGCCTGGAACGCGTGGACGTCCTCGCCCACTCGGCGGGCGGCAACCTCGCCACGCTGTACGCGGCCCGCCACCCGCACCGGGTCTCCCGGCTGGCCCTGATCACCGCCACCCCCTGGGCGCTGGGCCTGCCGGTAACGGTCGAGGACCGGCTCGCGGCGGCCCGCCTGCGCGCGGACGAGCCCTGGTTCGCCGACGCGTACCCGCACTTCGAGGCCGCCTGGACCGGACGCGGCCCCTTCGACGACGCGATGATGCCGTTCTTCTACGGCCGCTGGGACACCGCCGCCGAGGCCCACATGGCCGCCGAGGTGGCGCAGACCAACGACGACGCCGCCGATGCCTACGGCTCCGCCGGCGCGTACGACCCCGAGGCCACCCGAGCCGCCCTCGCCGAACTGGCCGCCCCCGTCCTCTACCTCGGCGGCGCGCTCGACACCGGCCCGACCCCGGGGCTCGTACGGCAGGCGGCCGGTCTCTTCCCCGAGGGCGAGTACTCGATCCAGCCCGGCGCCGCGCACTTCCCCTGGCTCGACGACCCGGAGTGGTTCGTACGCCGTGTCACGACGTTCCTCGCCGGTGACGAGTCGGTGGTGGAGCGGACCTGGCGCATGCTGCGGGAGGGGCACCCCGAGGCGCGCCGGGGCTGTCCCGAGGTGATCGAGGCGGCGTTCGCCGAGCCGAGACTCCGCCGGCTGTACCCGTTCCCCAGCCACGGTGCCCTGTTCTTCCACCGCAACACCGAGTTTCCCTGGAGCAACGACCTTCCCCACATCGCCACCGGCTTCACCGGCTACGTGGTGTACGCCGCCCGGTCCGCCGAGATCCTCGGGGAGACGGCCACCCCGGAGGAGGCCGCCGCGCTCGTCGTCGCCCATCTGCCGGACGACTGCGGGCCCGCCGTCGAAGGGCCGTGGCCGGAGGCGGCCGACAGCCCCTCGGAGTAGCCGGGGCGGCCCCGCCCGGCGGGGCCCGAGGCGCTCACCCGTCCGCCGACACCGCCACCGACCGGGCCCACCGGTAGTCCGCCTTGCCGCTGGGGGAGCGTTGGATGGTGTCGGTGAGGACGAGCTGGCGGGGGATCTTGTACCCGGCGAGGCGGGTGCGGCAGTGGGTCTGGATGTCCTCCAGGGTCGGGCGCAAGGCGCCCTCGCGAAGCTGCACCACGGCCGCCACATGGTTGCCCCAGCGGGCGTCCGGCACCCCGGCGACCAGCGCGTCGTACACGTCGGGGTGGGCCTTGAGCGCCTGCTCGACCTCCTCCGGGTACACCTTCTCGCCACCGGTGTTGATGCACTGCGAACCCCGGCCGAGGACGGTGACCACCCCCTCCTCGTCGACGGTCGCCATGTCGCCGAGGAGCACCCAGCGCTCGCCGTCCTTCTCGAAGAAGGTCTCGGCCGTTTTCCGCGGGTCGTTGTAGTAGCCGAGGGGCACATGGCCGCGCTGGGCGACCCGGCCCGGCACGCCGACCGGGACGGGCTCGTACGTCGCCGGGTCCACCACCCGGGTTCGGGCGTGGACGCGGATCCTGAAGCCGTCGCCCGCCCCCGAGTCGTCGGTCGCCGTGCCGTTGAAGCCGGACTCCGACGAACCGAAGTTGTTCAGCAGCATCACGTTCGGCACCAGGGCCTGGAACTGCCGGCGCACCGTCTCCGACATGATCGCGCCGGACGACGACACACTGAACAGCGACGAACAGTCCGTACCCTTCATCGGGCCGTTCAGCGCGTCGATCAGCGGACGCAGCATCGCGTCGCCCACCAGCGACACACTGGTGACCCGCTCCCGCTCGATCGTCCGCAGTACCTCCTCGGGCACGAACTTGCGGTGGATGACGACCCGTTGGCCGAAGTTGAACCCGATGAACGCCGTGAGCGTCGACGTGCCGTGCATCAGCGGCGCGGTGGGGAAGAACGTGATCCCGTCACCGCCCGCCGCGACCCGCTCGGCCAGCTCCTCGGGTGCCTTCACCGGCTCCCCGGTCGGCGCCCCGCCGCCCAGCCCCGAGAAGAACAGGTCCTCCTGACGCCACATCACACCCTTGGGCATGCCCGTCGTGCCGCCGGTGTAGATGATGAACAGATCGTCGCCCGAGCGGGCCGGGAAGCCCCGACCGGCCGACCCGGAGGCCTCGGCGTCGGCGAAGTCGGTCGCGGGCAGATCGGGCGCGTCCGGCGCGGAGGTCCCCACCCGCACCAGATGCCGCAGCTTCTCCGTCCGCGGCACGGCCTTCGCCACGCGCCCGCCGAACTCCGCGTCGAACACCAGGCCCGTCAGATCCGCGTCGCGGTAGAGGTACACCAACTCCTCTTCGACATAACGGTAGTTGACGTTGACCGGTACGAGCCGCGCCTTGAGGCAGCCCAGCGCGGTCTGGAGGTACTCGACGCCGTTGTACAGATGCAGGCCCACGTGTTCACCGGGCCGCAGCCCGCTGTCCAGCAGGTGGTGGCCGATCCGGTTCGCCGCCGCGTCCAGTTCCGCGTAGGTGAGCCGCCGGTCCGCGCCCGTACCGGGGATGTCGAGATACGTGAGCGCCGCCCGGTCCGGGACGACGTCGACCACCGACTCGAACAGGTCGGCAAGGTTGTACTCCACCGTGCTCCTCCTGACCCCGGGCGCGCCTGGCGGGTGGCTGCCATCCGTCGGTTGCCGGTCATCAGAGCAAAGGGGGCCGTGACTGTGAAGGGCTCGCGCAGAAGAAATCTGACTGACTGTCAGAAAACTCTTGTACTGGCTCCGCGCCTCCTGCAACCTGTTCTCGTTCCGCAGACGGAACCTGTTCTCGCCCTGCCCCACGGGAGGAAGCGATGGGTGGCACGGAACACCTCACCGTGCGGCGCGAAGGCGCCACACTGGTGCTCACGCTCAACCGGCCCGAGGCCAAGAACGCGCTCTCACTGTCCATGCTCGTCGGCCTGTACGACGGCTGGCTCGCCGCCGACGCGGACGACGAGATCCGCTCGATCGTCCTCACCGGCTCCGGCGGCTCCTTCTGCGCCGGGATGGACCTCAAGGCGCTCGCCGGCAGGGGCATGGACGGCGAGCAGCACCGGGAGCGGCTCAAGGCCGACCCCGACCTCCACTGGAAGGCGATGCTCCGCCACCACCGGCCCCGCAAACCCGTGATCGCCGCCGTCGAGGGCCACTGCGTCGCGGGCGGCACCGAGATCCTCCAGGGCACCGACATCCGCGTCGCGGGGGAGTCGGCCACCTTCGGCCTCTTCGAGGTGCGGCGCGGCCTCTTCCCGATCGGCGGCTCCACGGTCCGCCTCCAGCGGCAGATCCCCCGCACCCACGCGCTGGAGATGCTGCTCACCGGCCGCCCGTACTCCGCCCGCGAGGCCGCGGACATCGGACTGATCGGGCATGTCGTGCCCGACGGCGACGCCCTGGCGAAGGCCCTGGAGATCGCCGAGCGGATCAACGCGTGCGGTCCGCTCGCCGTGGAGGCCGTCAAGGCGTCCGTGTACGAGACGGCCGAGATGAGCGAGACGGACGGACTGGCCGCCGAGCTGAAACGGGGATGGCCGGTCTTCGACACGGACGACGCCAAGGAAGGGGCCCGCGCCTTCGCCGAGAAACGGCCCCCCGTCTACAAACGGGCGTGAGCGCCCCGCCGGGGGCGGCTCCCGGCCGCCCGGCGCCCCCGGTGCGGCCACGTGGAGGCTCACTCCCGCGCCCCGGACGCGTCGCCCCCTTCCCGAAGGAGTAACCCCGCCGATGTCCGCAGTCCTCAAGGCACCCCTGACCGTCGAGTTCCCCTTCACCCGATCCCTCGGGCCCGTGCAGAGCGCCTTCCTCACCGGGCTGCGCGAACGCGTGATCCTCGGCGTGCGCACCGGCGACGGACGGACCCTCGTCCCACCCGTCGAGTACGACCCCGTCACCGCCGAGGAGATCCGCGACCTCGTCGAGGTCGCCCCCACCGGCACCGTCACCACCTGGGCCTGGAACCACGCCCCCCGCCGTGGACAGCCTCTGACCACCCCCTTCGCCTGGGTCCTCGTACGGCTCGACGGCGCCGACACCGCGCTCCTGCACGCCCTCGACGCCCCCGGCCCCGACGCCGTGCACACCGGGATGCGCGTCCGGGTCCGGTGGGCCGGGGAACGCAGCGGGGCCATCACCGACATCGCCTGCTTCGAGCCGTACGACGGAGAGCGCGCCGAACCGGGCGGCCACAGCGGTGAGTTCGCCGACGCGGTGACCGGGATCGTCGCCCCGGCCCGCCTCGACTACACCTACTCGCCCGGCCGCGCCACCACCGGATACCTGCACGCCCTCGCCGGGCGCCGCATGGTCGGCGAGCGCTGCCCGTCCTGCCGCAAGGTGTACGTGCCACCGCGGGGCGCCTGCCCCACCTGCGGCGTGGCCACGGCCGAACAGGTCGAGGTCGGCCCCGGCGGCACCGTCACCACGTTCTGCATCGTCAACATCAAGGCGAAGAACCTCGACATCGAAGTCCCCTACGTCTACGCCCACATCGCCCTCGACGGCGCCGACCTCGCCCTGCACGGCCGGATCGCCGGCATCCCCTACGACCAGGTGCGGATGGGGCTGCGCGTCGAACCCGTGTGGACGGAAGGAGGCCGCTACCCCGACCACTACCGGCCCACCGGCGAGCCGGACGCCGCGTACGACACGTACAAGGAGCTGCTGTGAACCGGGAGATCGCCGTCGTCGCCTTCGCCCAGACCGACCACCGCCGCACCAGCGACGAGTCCTCCGAGGTGGAGATGCTCATGCCGGTCCTGCACGAGGTACTGGCACGGACCGGGCTGAAGACCGCCGACATCGGCTTCACCTGCTCCGGGTCCAGCGACTACCTCGCCGGCCGGGCCTTCTCCTTCACCCTCGCACTCGACGGCGTCGGCGCCTGGCCCCCGATCTCCGAGTCGCACGTGGAGATGGACGGCGCCTGGGCCCTGTACGAGGCATGGGTGAAACTCCAGACGGGCGACGCCGACACCGCCCTCGTCTACTCCTACGGCAAGTCCTCACCCGGCTCCGTGCGTGACGTACTGACCCGCCAGCTCGACCCGTACTACGTGGCCCCCCTGTGGCCCGACTCCGTCGCCCTCGCCGCCCT
Source organism: Streptomyces sp. MA5143a (assembly GCF_900290235.1). Taxonomy (GTDB): domain Bacteria; phylum Actinomycetota; class Actinomycetes; order Streptomycetales; family Streptomycetaceae; genus Streptomyces. The sequence goes on along the minus strand of NZ_OLMK01000034.1, from coordinate 20,405 downwards.
CCAGGCGCAGGCGCTCATCGACGCCGGCCGCACCGACGAGCCGGCCCTCGCGGCGGTCGGCGCCCGCAGCCGCGCCGACGCCGCGACCAACCCGCACGCCCAGCTCAGGGGTTCGGTGCCGCAGGGCGAGTACCTCGTACGGCCGCTGCGCACCGGCGACTGCCCGCCCATCGGCGACGGGGCCGCGGCCGTGATCCTCGCGGCGGGGGAGCGGGCCCGGGACCTGTGCGAGCGGCCCGCGTGGATCCGGGGCATCGACCACCGCATCGAGGCCCACGGCATCGGCGTCCGCGACCTCACCGACTCGCCCTCCACCCGCCTCGCCGCCGAACGCGCCGGGGCCTTCGAACGCCCCGTGGACACCGCCGAGTTGCACGCCCCGTTCAGCTCCCAGGAGGTCGTCCTGCGCGAGGCGCTGCGACTCGACGACGACGGCGTGCGCGTCAACCCGTCGGGAGGCGCCCTCGCCGCGAACCCGGTGATGGCCGCCGGGCTGATCCGCATCGGCGAGGCCGCCGCCCGCATCCACCGCGGCGAGTCGGACCGCGCCCTCGCCCACGCCACCTCCGGGCCCTGTCTGCAACAGAACCTGGTCGCCGTACTCGAAGGGGATCCCCGATGAGCAAGGAGCCCGTGGCCGTCATAGGCGTCGGCCAGACCAAGCACGTCGCGGCCCGGCGGGACGTGTCGATCGCCGGACTCGTCCGCGAGGCCGCCCGACGCGCCCTCGACGACGCCGAGTTGACGTGGGCCGACATCGACGCCGTCGTCATCGGCAAGGCGCCCGACTTCTTCGAGGGCGTCATGATGCCCGAGCTGTACCTGGCCGACGCACTCGGCGCGGTCGGCAAACCCATGATGCGGGTCCACACGGCGGGCTCCGTCGGCGGATCGACCGCGCTGGTCGCCGCGAGCCTGGTCGCCGCCCGCATCCATGGCACCGTCCTCACGCTGGCGTTCGAGAAGCAGTCCGAGTCCAACGCCATGTGGGGCCTGTCCCTGCCGATCCCCTTCCAGCAGCCGCTGCTGGCCGGCGCCGGCGGCTTCTTCGCCCCGCACGTCCGCGCGTACATGCGACGCAGCGGCGCCCCCGACACCGTCGGCTCCCTCGTCGCGTACAAGAACCGCCGCAACGCCCTGAAGAACCCGTACGCACACCTCCACGAGCACGACATCACGCTGGAGAAGGTCCAGGCGTCACCCATGCTGTGGGACCCCATCCGCTACTCGGAGACCTGCCCGTCCTCCGACGGGGCCTGCGCGATGGTCCTCACCGACCGCGCCGGGGCCGCCCGCGCGCCCCGGCCGGCCGCGTGGATGCACGGCGGGGCGATGCGCAGCGAGCCGACCCTGTTCGCCGGCAAGGACTGCGTGTCACCGCGCGCAGGGCGCGACTGCGCCGCCGACGTGTACCGGCAGGCGGGCATCGCCGATCCCCGCCGGGACATCGACGCGGTGGAGATGTACGTGCCGTTCTCCTGGTACGAGCCGATGTGGCTGGAGAACCTCGGCTTCGCCGCCGAGGGGGAGGGCTGGAAGCTCACCGAGTCGGGCGTCACCGAACTGGACGGAGACCTCCCCGTCGACATGTCCGGCGGGGTGCTGTCCACCAACCCCATCGGAGCCTCCGGGATGATCCGCTTCGCCGAGGCGGCGCTCCAGGTACGGGGCCTCGCCGGGGAGCACCAGGTCGACGGCGCCCGCCGGGTCCTCGGGCACGCCTACGGCGGTGGTTCGCAGTTCTTCGCGATGTGGCTGGTCGGCGCCGAGCCGCCCACCTCCTGAACCTCCCTCCTCACGTGGCCTGTCCGCGGCGGGGACCGATCGCTAGTCTGGCGGGCGGACGACGAACCGGGAGGAGCACGGACGTGGCCGAGAGCACCATGGAGCAGCAGCGATCGCTCGACGGCTGGCGCAAGCCGGCGGAGCTCGACCTGAGCAACGCGGACTGGCGGTCCAGCAGCCGAGGGCGGGGAGACGTCCAGATCGCCTTCGTCGAGGGCTTCATCGCCATGCGCAACAGCCGCCGCCCCGAGAGCCCTTCACTGATCTTCACCCCCGCGGAGTGGGGTGCCTTCGTGTCGGGCGCGAGGGAGGGCGAGTTCGACCTGACCTAGAACCGCCCCCGCGAAGGCCGTCGGTGGGCGCCCGAGCCGCTCACCGACCTGCCCGCCCGCGCCCCTCGGCGGCCGGGGCGGTCGTGGCCCGAGCTGGTCACAGGCCGCCGGAGACGTTCCGCACGCGGACCCGGCCGGTCCCCACGTGGTGTGTGGTGTAGCGCGGCACGCGGGTCGGCGCCGCGTACGCGAGATGCACCAGCCGGGACTGCTCCTGACGCATGTGCATGAGCGATTCCAGGATGTACCCGACGAGCAGGACGAGCGCCGCGATCGTCATGACCGCCGCGGCGAGGATCGCCGTGGGGATGCGAGGGACCGTGCCCGTGCGGATGTAGTCGGCGATGACGGGGATGCCGAGGACGACCGAGACGAGAGCCAGGAGCCCCGCGACCGCGGTGTGGACGAGCGAGGGCCGCTCCCGCCGCGCCAGATCGAGGATGACCCGCAGGATGTGCCAGCCGTCCCGGAACGTGCGCAGTTTGCTCTCGCTCCCGGCGGGCCTGACCCGGTAGTCCACCTCCAGCTCCGCCGTGGGAAGCCGGAGATGGAGCGCATGGATGGTCATCTCGGTCTCGGTCTCGAACTGGCGGGCCAGCGCCGGGAAGGACTTCACGAAGCGCCGTGAGAAGACCCGGTACCCGCTCAGCATGTCCGTCACGTCGTTGCCGAACAGGGACCCGACGACGCCCGTGAGCAGTTTGTTGCCGAACGCGTGTCCCGCCCGGTAGGCGGCGCTTACCGTCTCCCGGCGTGCCCCGACCACCTGGTCGTACGGCCCCTCGAAGAGCAGGTCCACCAGGTCCCGCGCCCGGGAGGCGTCATAGGTGTCGTCGCCGTCGATGATGAGCAGGGCGTCCGCGTCGACATCGGCGAAGGCGCGCCGGATGACATTGCCCTTCCCCTTGCGCCGTTCCTCCCGGACGATCGCGCCCGCCTCCCGGGCGACCTCCACGGTCCGGTCGGTCGAGGCGTTGTCGTACACATAGATGTCCGCCTCCGGGAGCGCGGCCCTCAGGTCGCGCACCACCTTGCCGACGGCCGCCTCCTCGTTGTGACACGGCACGACACACGCGATCGTCGGTGGCACGTCCACTCCCTGTCCGCATCGGCGACACATGAGGTGGAAATCATGCGATATGGGCGCGTCCGGGGGGCGGGGGCGCGCCGTGTCGTTACTCTCGCGGGGTGTCGGTCCTCGCGTCTGTGGCGCTGCGTGCGCGTGACGCCGTCAGGGGTGTCTGGCGCGAGGTCACCAAGTTCGGGGTGGTCGGAGCGCTGGCCTTCGTCGTGGACAACGGCGGCTACAACCTGCTGGTGTTCGGGCTTCCCGGCGGCTCCGAGGGCGGGGTGATGCGGGAGCTGCCCGTCCAGGCGTCCGTCCTCGCGACGGGCGCCGCCGCGCTCCTCAGCTGGGCGGGGAACCGTTACTGGACCTACCGCCACCGGCATCGGGAGAAGCTGACCCAGGAGTTGGTCCTCTTCCTGCTGGCGAACCTCGTCGGCGTAGCCATCACGGCGGGAACGGTGTACGCGTCACGACATCTGCTCGGCCTGGGCTCGGTGCTCAGCGACAACGTCGCACGCGTCTTCGGCTGGGTCCTCGCCACCCTGTTCCGCTTCTTCGCCTACCGGCGCTACGTCTTCGTCGCGCCCTGATCCGTGCGGTCCGGTCGCCGCTGTTAGCATCCGCCGCATGGGACGAAATGTGTGGTTTCAGGGTGAAAAGCTCTGGGGCTGGGGGCTGGCCGCTGTCGCCGTCGCGTGCTGTCTGGGCACGACCGTCGTGTTCGCCCCGGGGTACATGAGTCCCGACAGCATCGAGCAGCTCCGACAGGCGATGGGCAGGACACCGCTCACCGACTGGCACCCGCCCGTGCTGAGTCTGGTGTGGCGTGCGCTCATCGCCGTCACCGGCACGCCCTCCTCCATGGCCGTCCTCCAGTCCGTCGTCCTCTGGGGCGCGCTGTGGGTGGTCGCCCGGTGCGTCTGGGACCTGACCGCGAGCCGTGCCGGTTCGCTCGCCGTCCTCGGTATCGGGCTGACTCCTCCCGTACTGACGTTCGTCGGCGTGGTGTGGAAGGACGTCCACGCGGCCGCCGCCCTGCTCGCCGCGTGCGCGGTGGCGTTCGTGGGACTGCGACTGCGGGAGCGCGACGTGCCCCCTGCCGTGCGCTGGGGCCTGTTCGGGTTGGGCGTTCTCTTCCTCGCCTACGCCATGCTCGTCCGCAAGAACGTGTTCGTCGCGGCGATCCCCCTGTTCGTCCTGCTGGTTCTCGCGCTGTGGCCCGCACCAGGCCGCCGTACCTGGGCGCTGTGTGCGGCGGCGCTCGTGGCCGCGCTCGTCGTGCCCGCCGTCGCGATCTCCCGGATCGCGCATCCCGTGCAGACACGGCAGGGCGCGCAGATCATGCTCGACGACCTGGTCCACGTCCTGACCGTGGAGGAGCTGCGGTCGGCGGACGTCCCGCCGGACCTCCGCAACCGCCTGGTGACGGCCGCCGAGCAGTGCCGCAGCGTCGGCGCCCTCTCGGACGCCTACTGGGCCTGCTACGAACGCAGGCCGGACGGGATGGCCAGGGACGCGGACGGCATCACCTCCCTGTGGCTGAGCGAGATGGGCTCCCACGCCCCCGGCTATCTCCAGTACCGGATGCGGCTCTTCGCCGGCCTGCTCTTCGAGACCGGCTACCCGTACCAGGCAGGGGTCTTCCCCAACGAGCTCGGCATCGAGGTCGCCCACCCCCGGCTGGAGGCCGGTCTCGGCGCGTACATCGGGGGCCTGGGCGCGGATCTCCGGCCGCTGTTCCGGGGCTGGTTCTGGCTCGCCGTCGCCCTCTTCCTCACCGTCCGCCCCGGCAGGGGGCGGTTCTCCCTGCCCGTCCGGGCGCTGGGCGTCAGCTCGATGGTCTACGTGCTCGGGTACCTGCCCATCATGCCGGCGACGAACTACCGCTACGTCTACTGGTCGGCGCTGGCCTGCACACTCGGTCTCCTGCTGCGCTGGCTGGACCGCCGCCCCGCCACCTCGGCCCCCTCCGCCCCGGACGCCGCACGCACCGGCTCCGCCGTGACGCCGACCGGTGCCGTGACGGCGCATCACCCGGCGGCCCCCGAGGAGCAGCGCCAGCCGCGGTGACATCGCCGAGCGGCGCGCACCCCCTACGCGGGAGGGAGTGGAAGGAAGCGGAACGCCGACTCGATCTAATGGATGCCGACTCACCTATCATTAACGTCATGGAGTACTCGATCAGCGCGGACGCGCGGCTAGCCCTCGACCTCGCCCTCACCGTGCGCCACGACGGCGACGGCGGGGTGGCCGACGACCTGGCCGAGCCCGCCGGGCTCGCCGGCTGGGTCCGCGCCCACGCCGATCTCCTGCCGGGCGCCGCCGGCCTCACCGCCGACGAGACCGCCCTCGCCGCCGTACGCGATCTCCGGGGGGCCGTCCGCGCCCTGTTCGCCCGTGCCGTCAGCCCCGCCGAGCCCAGCCCGGCCGACGCCGCCCGGCTGCTGTCCCTCCCCGAAGCCCTGGAGCACGTCAACCGGGCCGCGGCCCAGTCCCCGACCGTCCCGGTGCTGACCTGGTCCCCGAGCGGCGACCCCGTCCTGCGCCAGGAGCCCGCGACCGGGGGCGACCCGCTCACCGCGGCCCTCGCCCGAGCCGCCATCGCCTTCCTCGCGAGCCCCGAACGGCGGCGGCTGCGGGCCTGCCACGCACCCCGCTGTGTGCGCTACTTCCTGAAGGAGCACCCCCGCCAGGAGTGGTGCAAACCGGCCTGCGGCAACCGGGCCCGGGTGGCCCGCCACCACGAACGCCACAAGGCGTCCACCGGCCGGTGACGAGCAGCTTCCCCTCCGGCCCTGGAATGGCCTCGCCCACCCGGCACCGACCACCTTCGGACACGTACCATGGCGGCATGTCCTTCCTCCGCCGCCGCAGTGCCACCCCTGCCGGGCCCGAATTCGACGTACTGGCCATGGACCCGGGCGACTGGCCGGGCAATCTCGGCGCGGGCCTGCTGCCCGCACCCGACGGAAGTTGCCAGGGCGTCTTCCTGCGCTACGACCTGTACGGCGGCCGCGGCCCCGCGATGATCATCGGCAACCTCCCGGAGGGCTCCCCCGCCCGCGAGGTCGCCGACGGCGAGATCCCCTTCGAGGTGGCCCAGCTGCTGCTGGCGCTGGAGAACGAGGAGGACATCACCGTCGTCGGCACCGAGGACATGCCGGTGATGCAGGGCGACAACCTCCTGATCGTCCGCCGCCTCAAGCTCTCCGAGTCCCGGATCTCCTGCGTCCAGTTCGACCGCAGCGACAACGTCCTGGTGACCATCGCCGCCTGGGACCGTCCGATCACGGACGATCTGTACGCGCTGCTGAAGCCACTCCCCGCAGAGCTGTTCCAGCAGGGCTGACCCCGGCCGGGCCCCACAGACCCGCGGACGCGCCGTCCGCGGGAGGGGGGGCGGGCCGTAGGCCCGCCCCTCCAGGAGCGCGGGGAACTGCGCGAGCAATCACACACCACCCGCACCCGCCGACGAACACGCACCCCGAGCTACGAGGCGCCCCTCAGATCAACGGCAGCACCCGCACATCCGCCGCCCGCACGAACGCCACCCGGTGTCCGAACTGGATCTCGTAGTAGACGTCGTCACCCCTCACCACCCTGTGTCCGGACGTGTCGAAGGAGACGGCGTAGTAGTACTCGCCCTTCAGCCGGTCACCGACCACGTAGCGCTGCCCCTTGAGGAGCTTGTACGGCAGCGGCGACACCGCCTGGGCCGGGACGTCCGTCGGATACGCCTCCTGCTCCGGGTAGGCCCTGCCGTACACGGGGATCTCCGCGAGATCCTTCCGGGGCGTCACGACCAGACCGGCCGCGCCGACCGCCGTGCGCTGTGCCGCCGGGTTGTGGAACCACGCCTTCTGCCCGAGGTACCAGATCGCCGTCCACGCGCCGCGCCGCTCGGCGACCGCGTACTGCTGGCCGGTGGAGACCCGTGAACCGAGGTCGTTCACATCGGTCGTGGAGGGGCTCCCGTCCGGCCGCAGACCGATGTCCTTGATGAGCGGCGAGGACGTGTCGGGCTCGCTGTACAGGCGTACGGCGCTGGAGCCGTGCACCGGGCACGGCTGTCCGCCGCTCACACAGCCGGTGAACTCGGGCCGGTTGTCCGCGTAGTCGGGGAGGATGGTGACGAGACGGCTGTTCTGGCCGGCGGTCGGGCCGAAGGGCCTGCCGAGCAGCTCGAAGTAGTGCCGCCAGTCCCAGTACGGGCCGGGGTCGGTATGCATGCCCGGGACGTTCGCCGTCGTCGGGCCGGGCACGGTGTCATGGCCGAGGATGTGCTGGCGGTCCAGCGGGACGCGGTATTTGGCGGCCAGGTACTTCACCAGCCGTGCCGACGTCCGGTACATCGCCTCCGTGTACCAGGCGTCCGGCGAGGCGAGGAAGCCCTCGTGCTCCAGACCGATCGACTTGGCGTTGACGTACCAGTTGCCGGCGTGCCAGGCCACGTCCTTGTTCTTCACATGCTGGGCGATGTGCCCGTCCGTGGAGCGCAGCGAGTAGTGCCAGGACACATACGTCGGGTCCTGGACCAGCTTCAACGTGGTGTCCCAGGTGCCCTCGGTGTCATGGACGACGATGTACCGGATGCTCTGGGACGCCGGGCGGTCGGCCAGATCGTGGTTGCCGTAGTCCTTGTCACCGAACTCCTCGTACGGCGCCGGGATCCACTCGCACGACACCGTCCTCGGGCACTCCGTGCCGTCCGCCGCGGCGGCGCGCAGCCCGACCCGCGACAACTGCCCCTTGTCGGGGGCGAGTCGGGGCTCGGCGGGGAGTGTCACCCGCTGACCGGCGTCGGTGAGCCGGTGGACGCCGTCCCGGATCACCGCGAAGACCTCGTTCGCGTACGCCGCCGCCGTGGCCCGGTCGTCGGCTCCGGAGAACCGCGCCACCGCCCCGTACCAGTCGGCCGGGTCGGCGCTCGGCTCGCGGCCCAGCTCCCGTTGCGCGGCGGCGAGCAGTGCCGCGCCGCCGGCCACATTGGTTTCGGCGTCGGTGCGCAGGGTCTCGGCCGGCAGTCCCGTCAGTTCGGCCGCCCGCGGCAAGGTCCGCAGCCGGGGCGGGAGTTCGGCGTTCTCGGGCAGGTGCGCCTCGGGTCGCAGCGGTGGACGGGAGCCGTCACCGCGCGGGTCCTCGGCGCCCTCGCTGTGGTGCGGGGCCTCGGCCAGCGCCGTACGCGCGTCCGTGAGGTGCATGGGGCCGTAGCCGCCGGTGACGCTGGGGGAACCGCCGTGCGCGTCCCAGCGGGACTGGAGATACGACACACCCAGCAGCACACTGCGGGGCACCTGGTACTCGGCGGCCGCGGCCGCGAAGGCGCCCTGCAGCCGGGCCGAGGACGACTGGCTTTCGGGCGGGGCCGCGCCCAGCAGCGGCAGCATCAGCACCGCCGGGGCGGCGGTGACCGCCGTACCGCGAAGACGTCTGCGACGGGTGGTGGGCCTGCGGTCGATGGGGGATCCTCGCAAGGCGGCCTCCTGGAACGGTGGGGCGTGGGGGGGGCGTGCGGGGCCGATCGTGCACCAGTGCTATCGGGTCGGCCGACGATCCGTCAATCATGCCCGCCCGGAGGCCCGGTCACCGGCCATGACGGCCCGTGGCGCGTGGAACGGCGGACAGCACTCTCCCCCCGGGCCTCCGCCTCCTTCCGACCTCGCTCGCCGCCCTCCTGCGCGTCACCCGCTCCGGAGGATCCGGAAGCGCTCGGGCTCCGTAGGATCCCGATCGACGACCTGCACCGGCGGCCAGGCCCACTGCCAGACACCGACGCCCGGGCTTCGGGAGAACCGGATCTGCCCCCGGGTCCCCTCGACCACCACACGCGGCCAGGAGGCGGCGATCCGTGCCCGGTCCGTGCCCTCGGAGCGCAGTACGTCGGTGAGGACGGCGATCGTGTCGTAGCCCTCGAAGGCGACGAACGAGGGGGCCTCGCCCAGCCGCTCGCGCAGGGCCGCCTCGACACGTGTGCCGAGGGCACCTGGACGCTCGGACAGATAGCGCAGGAACGGGACCCCCGCACCGTCGCCGCCCAGCAGAGCCGCCCACGAGGGGAGCTCCGGTTGCCCGGCCGGGGCACCGACCAGGACGTCGGCGAGCCGCGGGTCGCGGCGGACGGCCCTGACGATCGGCACGACCGGCTCCGGGTGGCCGGTGAGCAGCAGCAGGGCCGTCGCTCGCAGGCGGACGAGTTCGTCGCACACGGCCGTGGGGTCGAGCAGACCCATGTCGAGTACGGCGACGGAGCCGCCGTGCGGGGCGAGGTGGTCGCGCAGGATGCGGGTCCCGGCCGCCCAGTAGACGCTCGACTGGGCCGCCACGGCGACCCGCCGGTGGCCCGCGTCGAGGAGGTGCTCGGCGTAGATCCGCCAGCCGTGGGACTGGGCCGGGCACAGGCGCGCCACCCGATCCGTCGGCTGGTCGGTGAGCACGTCGAGGACCGCCGACGAGCACAGGAACGGCAGACCGAGGGCGTCCGCCCGCGCGGCGGCGGAGCGCGCGACGACGCTGTGGTACTCCCCGGCCAGGGCGGCGACACCCAGCCGAGCCAGCTCGTCCACGACCGCCGCGGCCCTCCGCGGGTCGGCCGCGGTGTCCCGGACCAGCAGTTCCAGGGGTCTTCCGCCTATTCCACCGCCGTCGTTGACCTCGTCGGCGGCGAGTTCGAGGCCGGCCAGCAAGTGCCGCCCTGCCTCCACCCAGCCGGGTGGGCTCAGCGGGACGAGTACACCGATCCGGACGGCCGAGGGGCCCCTCTCACTCCGCCCCGGCGAGCGCATGTGCGTGATCATGACGCACATTGCATCCATGACCGCCGCCGAGGGGCAAGCGACAAGTCATGCGGGTGGCCAGCCGGCCCCGGCCACACCAGAGCACGGGTACGGGGCACGGGGCCAGTGGCTGCGGTGCAGTGCGGCCTCCTAGTGCCGCGGGGCCTTCTTCTCTTTCTTCCGCACGGCGTCGACCTGGGTCTGTTCGCTGTGGTCGGTCAGGGCCGAGACCACATCGCTGACCGCTGGTGCGGCGAGCACTCCGCAGAGGAGGAAGCCGCATGCGGTGACGGCCGTGCGCTTACTGATGACAGCCTGCATAGAGATCACCTGCCAGGACTGCTCTGGTACAGCCCCTCCGTCCACGATCCGCCCCGGCCGCGACAGGAGTCAAGCCCCGCCTGCCTGCCTATCTGCCCGTGGCACGGCGGTGGTTGAGCGCGACAACTACTCGGGGGCTGACATGACGAAGGCCCGCGGTGCGCCGGTGTGCGGGGCGCGCCGCGAGCCTTCGTTTCCCCTCAGCGAGTGCCGACCGCCGCCCGTACGGCCTTGCGGGCCAGTTGGCAGTCGTCGTGCAGCCGCCTGAGCAGCAGCCGCTGTTCCTCGCCGGACGGCGCAGCAGCCGGGTGGGCCGGGCCCGGTGCCGCCGGGGTCGCGTCGTGCATCGAACGCTGCACGGCCGTCTCGTAGGTACGGATCTCACGGGTCAGTACGAGCATCAGATTCACCAGGAACGCGTCCCGCGAGGCAGGGCCCGCGGACTGCGCCAGCTGACTGATCTGACGCCGCGCCACGGGGGCGTCCCCGAGCACCGCCCACAGCGTCGCCAGGTCGTAGCCCGGCAGATACCACCCCGCGTGTTCCCAGTCCACCAGCACTGGACCGGCCGGTGAGAGCAGGATGTTCGACAGCAGGGCGTCGCCGTGGCAGAACTGGCCCATGCCCTGACGGCCCGCCGCGTGCGCGATGCCGTGCAGGAGCTTCTGCAGATCGCCCATGTCCCGGTCGGTGAGCAGACCCAGCTCATGGAATCGGGAGATCCGCTCCGCGTAGTCCAGCGGGGCGTCGAACGTGCCCGCCGGTGGCCGCCACGCGTTCAGCCGACAGATCGCGCCGAGCGCCGCCCGGATGTCGGCACGCGGCGGCGCCTCCACCGGATGCCGCTGTAGCGCGGCCACCCGGCCCGGCATCCGCTCGACGACCAGGGTGCAGTTGTCCGGGTCCGCCGCGATCAGCCTCGGCGCCCGCACCGGGGGGCGGTGCCGGACGAACGAGCGGTATGCGGCTATTTCGTGGCGGAGCCGCTCCTCCCAGATGGAGGAGTGGTCCAGTAAGCACTTGGCGACGGCCGTGCTGCGCCCGGTCGTGCCGACGAGCAGCACCGAGCGGCCGCTGCGGCGCAGCACCTGGACCGGAGCGAACTCCGGACAGATGCGATGCACCGAGGCGATCGCCGTGCGCAGCTGCGCGCCCTGGGGGCCGGACAAGTCGAGTCTCCCGCTGAGCGGTTGGTGGCCGAGCCCCGGAACACGCCGGGCCCGGCCGGCACCGAGCCCGGGGGCCGCGGAACGGGTGGGGTCGAGATAGGGGCCGCCACCGCCCGGCTGGCGGGGTGCGAGCGGCCGGGGCGGAGCGGACACGGAGGACGATGCTGCGTACATGGGCGAATACAGATCCCTTCGTGTGCCTGCGATGTCACGCGCCACCCGCCCCGGCCGACCGGGGGCACCCTGGGGAGTGCCTGTCGGGCGACCGGGCCGGGGTGGCGCTTTCCTACCTGACACCGCACGGCCCGTGGCACACCATCTAGCGCACCCTGGCGAAGCCTGGCGAATAGTCCCCCAGCAACTGACAGCGGGCTACATTCAACTCAGCCGAGAACCTGGGGGCTTGACGTGAGCGGACAACCCAACACCCGACTCGCAGACCTGTTCGGCCTGGCCGGCTGGTCGAAGGGCGAGCTCGCGAGGCTGGTCAACCGGCAGGCGGCGGCCATGGGCCATCCGCAGCTGGCGACCGACACCTCACGGGTGCGGCGGTGGATCGACATGGGAGAGATCCCGCGCGATCCCGTGCCGCGGGTGCTGGCGGCGCTGTTCACCGAGCGTCTCGGCCGTGTCGTGACCATCGAGGACCTCGGTCTGGTCCGGCACGGGCGTACGGGGAAACGGCAGGGCGGCGGGAATGCGGAGCATCCCGACGGTATGCCGTGGGCGCCCGAACGGACTGCCGCGGTCCTCACCGAATTCACGGGAATGGACCTCATGCTCAACCGACGCGGCTTGGTGGGTGCGGGCGTCGCGCTCACCGCGGGATCAGCACTCAGCAGCGCCATGCACGACTGGCTGCACACCGACCCGACGCTCAAGGCCGACGCTCCCGACCTCGACAACCCCCTGCACGCCGACCCCGCCGGGTTCGACCGCTATGAGGCCGCCCCCATCGGATCGCAGGAGATCGAGGAACTGGAGCGCTCCGTCGAGGTGTTCCGGGCCTGGGACGCGGCCCGTGGCGGCGGGCTGCAACGCAAGGCTGTCGTGGGACAGCTCAACGAGGTGGGAGGCATGCTCTCCTACCGCCACCCCGAACACCTCCAGCGGCGCCTGTGGGGCGTCGCCGCCAACCTCGCCGTCCTCGCGGGCTGGATGTCGCACGACGTCGGCCTCGAACCCACCGCCCAGAAGTACTTCATCATCGCCGCCCACGCCGCCCGGGAGGGCGGTGACCGGCCCCGCGCCGGCGAGGCCCTCTCCCGGGCGGCCCGGCAACTGGTGCACCTCGGCAAACCCGACGAGGCGCTCGACCTCATGAAACTCGCCCAGTCCGGCTCCGGCGAGCGGGTGCTGCCCCGGACCAAGGCCATGTTCCACACCATCGAGGCGTGGGCGCAGGCGTCCATGGGCAAGGGCCAGGCCATGCGCCGCACCCTGGGGCAGGCGGAAGACCTCTTCGTCTCCGACAAGGGCGACACAGCGCCGCCGAGTTGGATGCAGACCTTCAAGGACGAGGACCTGTACGGCATGCAGGCCCTCGCCTACCGCACCCTCGCCGAGTTCGAGCCCGGCGCGGCCGCGCACGCCCAGCACTACGCGGAGAAGGCCCTGGCCCTGCGCAACGACGGCCGGGAACGGTCGAAGATCTTCGACCATCTCTCCATGGCGTCCGCCTGCTTCATCGCGGACGACCCCGAGCAGGCGAACCGGTACGCCAGGCTGGCCCTGATGTCGATGGGGTCGAACTCGTCGGGACGTACGTGGGACCGGCTGCGCCAGATGTACCGGCTCACCGGTCAGTACTCCAGCTATCCCAAGATCCAGGACCTTCGGGAGGAGATCAAACTCGCCCTGCCGAAGCCGCAGTCGAGGAACAGGGGCGACATCGCACCGGCGTGACCGCCGGCGGGGCGACCTGACGTCAGGCGAGGACCCTGGCGACGAGCACGCACGCGTCGTCCTCGCGCTCGCCCTCGCCGAACTCCTCCACCACGGCCCGTACGCCGTCCCGGGCCGTCCGCGCCTCGGCGAACCGCGGGGCCAGGTCCAGTAGCCGCTGGACGGCTGCGGTGCCCCCGGGCACCAGCCCATCGGTGTGCAGGAGCAGGAGATCACCCGGTCGGAGTGTCACCTCGGCCTGCCCGTAGACGGCGCCCGAGGTCGCTCCGAGCAGGATGCCGTCCGGCGCCGGCAGCACGCGCCCCGTCCCGTCGCGGAACAGCAGCGGGGCGGGGTGCCCCGCCTGCGCCCACACCAGGCTGCGGGTCGCCGGCCGGTAGCGGCAGCACACGGCGCTGCCGAGGGCGGGTTGCCCGGTCGCGTCGAGTAACTGGTTGAGGCAGGCCATCAGCTGCCCCGGTTCGGTGCCGGCCATGGCCATCCCGCGCACCGCGCCGATCAGCGTCGCCATGCCCGAGGTGACGGCCACTCCCTGCCCCGTGAGATCGCCGACGCTCAACAGGCTTTCACCGCCCGGCAGTTCGAGCGCGTCGTACCAGTCCCCGCCGATCAGTGCGGTCGTCGAGCAGGGCAGATAGCGGGCCGCCACGTCCAGGGTCTCGGGGCCCCGGTGCGGGAGCCGCAGGGCGCCACGCCACGGCGGCAGCACGGCCTCCTGGAGCTCGACCGCGATCCGGTGCTCGGCCCGAGCGATGTGCCGTCGGCGTTCGAACGAGTCACGGGTGTCGCTCACCGCCCGCTCACTGCGCCGAAGTTCGCTGACGTCCCGGAGCACCGCCCACATGGAGGCGGTGCTGCCGTCGTCGTCGAGTACGGGCTCGCCCATCATGTGCACGGTGCGTACCGCCCCGTCGGGGAGTACGATCCGGAACTCGCCGTCGATGCGCCGGGCGTCGATCAGACAGTCCGTCACCATCGCCGTCAGCTGCGGCCGGTCCTCCTCCAGCACCAGCGACGGCAGCTCGTCGAGCGTGAGCGCCGGAGCCGACGGATCGCGCCCGAGGATCTCGTACAGCTCCCCGGACCAGCTCGCCTCGTCCGTGAGGAGGTTCCACTCGGCACTGCCGACCCGGCTGAGCAGCGACTCGCGCGGGCGCGCCGCGACCGGTTCGGCGGGAGCGCCGGCCTCGTCCGCGTCGGCCGCCGGGACGTCGGGACCGTCCCGCAGCTGGGCCAAGTGTTCGTCCAGATCGTTCAGTTGATGAAGGGCCAGGTCGTACAGGGCGCGCTGCCACCGGCCCTCGGCGTCCGTCCCGTCGGCGGCGGTGCCACGCCGTACCGCGTCCATGTCGCCGCGCAGCCGGCGCGTCTGCGAGATGAGCGCGTCGACCGTGCCGCGCCGGGGCGGCTGCGCGGCGGGGCGATCCGCAGAGAGATGGGACGGCATCACGTACTCCGAGGGGGGACGGTACGACCAACGCTGACGGATGGGCCGGTTACGACTGTTGCACAGCCCGCGACGCGCTGTAAGGGATTTGGCAAGACACGATACGGTGGTGCTTCCGGCATATGCCGCTGTCCTCGCGGACCGGGTCCGCCAGGGCATCTCGCCACGTGCCCCGAGGGAGCAAGTCGTAGGCAGCGTACGCGACTTGATGGGTTGTCGGCTCTGCTCCGAGCCGCTTTCAAGCCCGTGTTCGAAGGTCGTTTGTGCGAGCCGCTTTGATCCTGTGCGGCGGTGTCGGTACATCCGAGAAGAACCGGCGTCCGCCGGGGGAACGAGGGACTCGGGTACGGGGGAAACGGGTGACTTGGGTCACAGCGGTGAATCCAGGAAAGCGTGGCGCGCGAATGCCCTTCGCGAGGCCGATGAGGCATGTCGGCGCAGGGCCGACCCGGATCCGAAACGGAGAGCGCGCATGACCGTCACACTGGAACAGCCCGCACGAGTCCTCCTGGTCACGGCCGAGGACCGCGAGCTGCCGGTGCCCACCACGCTGCGCTACACCTCCGACGACCCGCTGGCCGTGCATCTCGACTTCCCCGCGGACATCTCGCTCAGCGGGTCCATGGTGACCTGGACGTTCGCCCGAGAGCTGCTCGACGAGGGGCTGCGGGGGCCCGCCGGAACCGGGGACGTGCACATCTGGCCCTGCGGGCGCACCCGCACGGTCGTGGAGCTGCACTCGCCGCACGGCATGGCCCTGCTCCGGTTCGACACCGCCGCCCTCCGGCGCTTCCTGGTGCGCACCTTCGCCGTCGTCGGCTCCGGCAGCGAGCCGGTCGGGCGGGCCGTCGACCGGGGCCTCACGGCCCTCTTCGACGGTGTCTGACCGACGGCGTGCACGGGACGGCGGGTTCAGTAGCGCAGGACGCCCGCGATGCCGCGCGCGTCGCCGAGGGTGCCGTCGGGCACGAACCGCACCTCGGCCCCGGTGTCGAGGCACCGTTCGACGATCTCGTCCACGATGTCCTCGCGGGCGTCCAGCTCACCGCTCTCCGCCGGGACGAGGTGGACCCCGCCGTCGGCGCGGACGGTCGCCCGGTAGTTCTCCTCCACGGCCAGGAGCTGGACGCGCCCCTGCTCCGCGTTCTGCCGGACCTCGTCGACGCCGGCCGCGAACGCCTTGCTGCCGCGGGCCGCCTCCAGCCGCCGGGCGACCGTGTCGACGTTCCTGCGGTTCTCGGCCTCGATCATCGGGCCGATCGCCTGCCACACCGCCTCCGGGGTGCCGTGCGCCAGACCGCCGTGCGGAATGTGGGTGGCGTCCTTGGTGACGGTGCCGATCTCGTCCAGGAGGGACAGCGCCGCCGTCTCGCCCGTCACGTACAGGGGCCGCGGATGTGTGCGCAGCACGCGGCCCATCGCGCTGTCGGCGTCCCGCAGGAAGTGCCGGGTGTCCTCGTCCCGGAAGGCGCTCGGCATGTCGCCGATCCGCTGCTGCCGCTCCGCGTCGAAGTTGTCGCGGTCCCGGGTGAGGGGGAACCCGCCGGAGCGCGCGGGCGTGACCCGGCCGCCGCCGCCGTTCCACAGCGCGACCCGGTCGGAGGAGACCGACAGCACCCAGAAGGGGCGCTCGGCGGCCTGCGCGGCCACCAGGTTCCGGGTCAGGAAGGTCTCCGCGAGCACCACGCGCTCCGGTACCGGCCGGGCCAGTGACCACACCTGGTGCTCGCCCGGCGCCGCGAAGATCGCCAGACCGTCCTCGGCGTGCGTCAGGTCGACCTCCGCCAGCGCGCGGTCCAACTGCTCGACGACGTCGTTGCGCCGCTCACGGCTGACCGCGGGATCGTGGTCCAGCTGCTTCTTCGCCTCGGCGAGCACATTGCGGAGCCGCACCGGATCCTGGGCGTTCTCCGGTTCCCGCCGATGCGTCGGCGTCAGCACCGACACGGCGGGGTAGGGCCGCGGACGGCGCAGCTCGGTGAGGGTCGCGGGGCTGAGGACATGCTCCATGACTTCACGATAGGACTGATTCGCGTATCGGGCATTTGGGGTATCCGGGTCACCCGACACGGTGGGCCGGAGCCCGGACCGGGGCGGGGGCGAGGGGGCGGGCGGGCCTGCGGCGAGCACGGGTCGGGCCCGCCGTCGCGCACCGGTGAGGGTGCGCGCCCGACGGGCCCGACTCGGTCGTTCAGCGGTGGCGGGTGCCCGCCGTGCGCGTCAGCCGACTTCCTTCTTCAGCGACTTGTCCGCGGCGGCCTGGGACGTCTTCCACCAGGTCGTCACCGGGTCGTAGACCTTCACCTTCTTGGTCGCGCCCAGCTGCTTCAGCGTGAACAGACGGCCGCCGAGGTTCGGGTTGGCCGACACGCCGATCGTGTCGACGCGGCGCGCCTCGGGGTCCTTGAGGTCGGCGATCGTACGGACCGTCGCGTACGCCGTCTTCCCGGCGCCCAGCTTGTACGGCCCGCTCTCGCCCGACGGCACCGGCTGGGCCGACCCGTCCAGGTCGCCGAACGTGACCACGGGCAGGCGGTCGATCGTGCAGGTACGGGTGCCGGTGTTCTTGACGGTGATGTGCACGATCCTCGTGTCCTTCGCCTGCTTGGCGCCGATCTTGAGGACCTTCGCCTTGCAGACGGGAACCTTGGCGGCCGGCTGGGCGGCCAGACCCTGCGGCGCGGCCGCGAGGAGCAGCGCGGCGCCGGCGGTCGCCACGGTCGAGACGGTGAGGACGGAACGGATACGCATCGGTGTATTCCCCCAGGTTCGGTCACATACGAGTGCGGGTCGCGTGAAATGCGACGCACACCCAGTGTGACGGGCGAGGTGCGGGCAGGGTTGTAGCCGATCCGCCCGTGTTACACGCCTGATGCTCAATCGTCGGCTCCGCATGAACTTCCGTCGTCGGGCAGCGAGCCGTACAAGAGGAACTCGTCGACCGTCTCGCGCACGCACTTCGACGAGGCGTACCCCGTGTGCCCCTTCCCCTTGTTGTCGAGGACGACCGCCGAGGAGCCGAGGCGCTTCGCCGTCTCCACGGTCCAGCGGTACGGCGTCGCGGGGTCGCCCCGGGTGCCCACCAGCAGCATCCTCGGGGTGTCCACGTTCCGCACCTCCTCGCGGATGAAGTCGGTGCCCTTCGGGCGGCCGTAGCACATCAGCACCTGCGTGAGGCGGTACTTGCCGAACACCGGGGAGGCGTCCTCGTACGCGGCGCGCAGGTCCGCGATCTCCTCCGTGATCCGGCCGGCGGTGGGCCGGTCGGGGTCGTCGGCGCAGTTGATCGCCATCAGCGCGGCGGGGACGTTGTCGAGCGGCACGTCCTCCTCGTCGACGAGTCCGCCGCTCGGACTCGGGGTCGCGGACCGGGGAGGCTTACTCATGCCGCCACCCGCGAGCGCCACGACGCCCCGGGTGTCGCCGTCGTGGACGAGCATGTTGAGGGCCTGCGTCAGCGCGGGCCACATCTGCTCGCTGTACAGGGCCTGGCTGATGGCGCCCACCAGGTCCTGCCCGGAGAACTCCGGCCCGAAGTCCGTCGGTACGGGGTACTCGTCCAGCGACTCGACGAGGTCGACGACCTGTTCCCTGGCCGACCGGGCGTCCTGCCCGAACGGGCAGGTCAGTTGCTCCGCGCACGCGTCGAGATAGTCCTCCAGCGCGGTCTGCTGGCCCTGGGCGCCGACGAGGCCCTGCTCGGCCAGCGGCTCGGTGAGGGTGTCGACGCCGTCGAGCACCATGCGGCCCACCTTCTTCGGGAACTGCGCCGCGTACACCGCGCCGAGCCGGGTGCCGTAGGAGAAGCCGAGGTAGTTGAGCTTCTTGTCGCCGAGGGCGGCGCGCATCACGTCCAGGTCGCGGGAGGCGTTGATCGTGCCGATGTGCGGCAGCACCGGACCGGAATGCCTGCCGCAGGCCGCGGCGGCCTTCTTCAACTGCTGGAGCGCGACCTCGGGGTCGCTCGCGTCGTTGCCGTCGTCCGTCGCCTCCACGGCTTCCTCGGTGCCCTCGCCGCAGCTCACGGGGGAGGAGCGGCCGACGCCGCGCGGATCGAAGGAGACGACGTCGTACCCCTTGGTGAGGGCCATGAACTCCGCGCCGCCATAGGCCAGTTCGGGGACACCCGGGCCGCCGGGGCCACCGAAGTTCAGCAGCAGGCTGCCCCGTGAGTCGCCCGTCGCCCGGTAGCGGGCCAACGCCAGGTCGAGCGTCCCCTTCGCGGGCCGCGCGTAGTCGAGGGGCACGGTGACCTTGCCGCAGCGCAGTTCCTTGGGCATCTCCACGCCCGTGCATCTGCGCCACTTGATCTTCTGGTCGTAGAAGCGGGACAGGTCGGGCTGCTTGTCGTCCTGCTCGTCGGCGCCCGCCGCCGCGGCCGGCAGCCCGGCGCCCAGCAGGGCCAGCACCATGACCGCGGCTCCGCTGAACGGACGCCGTCTGCGCGTGGACCGCATGCGTGCCTCCAGGGGCACCCGGCCAGGGGCGGCCGGGGACGACCCCCGGATCACGATAGGCGGGCACCCGCGCCCACGCCTCCCGGCGGGCGGCCCGCCCGGACCTGCCGTAACCTGCGCCGCGACACCCGCCGGAACCGGCCGGACGTCACTCACCCGTCCGCGTGAATCCGGCCTCCGCGAAGCCCGAGGGACGACCGATCTCGTCCGTATCCCGCGTCGCGGCGGCCCCCGGATTCGACCAGGATGCTGCGGGCGTGCGGCCGACCACCGCACGCGCGACCCCATGGAACGGAGCGCACAGATGACCACTTCGGGGGCTCAGGACCTCGTCGTCAGCCGGGCCACGCTCGACGACTGGGCGGTGGTGGCCGCATGGGCGGGGGAGGAGGGTTGGAACCCGGGGCTCTCGGACGCCCCCTGCTTCTTCGCCCAGGACCCGGACGGTTTCTTCATCGGCAGGATCGACGGGGAGCCGGTGTCGTCCGTCTCCGTCGTCACCTACGGCGCCGACTACGCTTTCCTCGGCTTCTACCTCGTCCGCCTCGACCGGCGTGGCCGCGGCTACGGCCTCACCACCTGGAAGACCGCCCTCGCCCACGCAGAGGGCCGCACCATCGGGCTCGACGGGGTGGTCGCGCAGCAGGACAACTACCGGCAGTCCGGTTTCGAGTTCGCCTACCGCACCTTCCGCTACACGGGCACAGCCCCCGGGGCGGAGGTGCCCGCCGACGTCCGCCCCGTCGAGGACCCGCGGACCGTCGCCGCGTACGACAGCGCCTGCTGCGCCGCCGACCGCCCCCGCTTCCTGGAGCGGTGGCTGACCACCGAGGGGCACCGGGCCCTGGCCCGGGTCGTCGACGGACGGCTCACCGGCTACGGCGTCATCCGGCCCGGCCGGGACGCGCTGCGCGTCGGCCCCCTGTTCGCGGACACCGCCGCGGACGCGCGGGCGCTCCTCGCGGGCCTGGCCGCCGAGGCCGCGGGCCGGGTGTTCGCCGTCGACATCCCCGAGGAGAACACGGCGGCGGTCGCCCTGGCCGAGGAGTACGGACTGACGCCGTCCTTCGAGACGGCCCGTATGTACACGGGCCCGATCCGGCCGTACGCCCGCGACCGTGTCTTCGGGGTCACGACCCTGGAGCTC
>NZ_OLMK01000037.1 GCF_900290235.1 Streptomyces sp. MA5143a | reverse complement strand
CAGGGGCGCGGGGAACTGCGCGAGAAACCACGACGAACCCGCACACGCCAACGAACACGCACCCCCGAGCTACTAGGCGCCCCCGGTCACCCCCACCGCCCCGTACGCGTCAGCAACAACGCCCCCGCCGCCGTACCCGCCGTGGACGTCCGCAGAACACTCGGCCCCAACCGGTACGCCCCGGCCCCGGCCTCCGCGAACAGCGCCAACTCCTCCGGGGAGACACCCCCTTCGGGCCCCACGACCAGCACGATCTCCCCGGCGGAGGGAAGCCCGGCCGAGGCCAGCGCAGCGTCACCGCTCTCGTGCAGGACCCCCGCGAAGTCCGCCCCCGCGAGCAACTCGGCGACCTGCTTGCCCGTCGCCAGCTCCCCGACCTCGGGGAACCGTACGCGCCGTGACTGCTTGCCCGCCTCCCGCGCGGTGGCCCGCCACTTCGCGAGGGCCTTGAGCCCGCGCTCGCCCTTCCACTGGGTGATGCACCGCGACGCCGCCCACGGCACGATCGCGTCGATGCCGACCTCGGTCATGGTCTCGACGGCCAGCTCGCCCCGGTCCCCCTTCGGCAGTGCCTGCACCACGGTGATCCGGGGCCGCGCGACCGGCTCCTCGTGGACGGACTCCAGGTCCATCACCACGAGCCGGTCCTTGCCCTCGGCCGCCTTGACGATCCCTTCGGACCAGCGCCCGCGGCCGTCGGTGAGGACGACGTCCTCGCCGGGCCGCAGCCGCTTCACGGAGACGGCGTGCCGTCCCTCGGGACCGTCGAGGACGAGCTCGCCGCCGCTGCCGGGCGGCAGCTCCAGCGACTCGACGACGAAGACGGGAGCGGTCATCGGCCCTCACCGCCCTCCACGGCCCCGGAGCCGTCCTCGTCGGAACCGGAAACGGAAGCCGGCGCGGAGGCCGGCGCGGCCGACGCGGAGGCCGAGCCCGGCCCGGCCGTGCCGATCCCGGCGGAGACGACCGCGGCCCGCGCCTCGGCGATCTCGGCGGCCAGGAGCGCGACCAGTTCCCCGGCGGGCAGCTCCCGCGCCATCCGGTGCCCCTGCCCGGCCCACAGGGCCATGCCCTGCGCGTCCCCGGCCTTGGCGGCGGCCTTGCGCAGCGGCGACGTCAGATGGTGGACCTCGGGGTAGGCGACAGGCGCGTAGGGCCCGTGCTCGCGCATGAAGCGGTTGACCAGTCCCCGGGCCGGGCGCCCGGAGAAGGCGCGGGTCAGCTCCGTCCGCACGAACAGCGGGTCGGTCAGGGCCCGCTTGTGCACGGCGGCGGCCCCGGACTCGGGCGTGGCGAGGAACGCCGTACCGAGCTGGGCGGCGCTCGCGCCCGCCGTGAGGAGGGCGGCGATCTGGCCGCCGCGCATGATCCCGCCGGCCGCGACGATCGGCAGCGCCACGGCTTCCCGGACCTGGGCGACCAGGGCGAGCAGTCCGACACCGGCGCAGTCCCGCTCGGGGTCGTCCCGGTGGGTGCCCTGGTGACCGCCGGCCTCGACGCCCTGCACGATCACCGCGTGGGCGCCCGACCGCTCCACGGCCCGCGCCTCCTCCGCGGAGGTCGCGGTGACGAGGATCAGCGTCCCCTTGCGGGCGAGGGACTCGACGACCTCGGGGGTCGGGCAGCCGAAGTGGAAGGAGACCACCGGGACGGGGTTGTCGAGGAGGACGGCGAGCTTGGCCTCGTAGCCGTCGTCCCGCCCGCTGTCGGGGTCGCCCAGTTCCGTGCCGTACCAGGAGGCCTCACCGGCCAGCTGTTCCGCGTACACCTCGACGGCGGCGGGCTCCGAGTACTCGGGCTGCGGCATGAACAGGTTCACGCCGAACGGGCGTGAGGTGAGCGCCCGGAGCGCGTTGATCTCCTGGTACATCCCGTCGGCCGTCTTGTACCCGGCGGCCAGGAACCCCAGGCCTCCGGCCTCGGAGACGGCGGCGGCCAGCGGCGGGACGGAGACACCGCCCGCCATCGGGGCCTGCACGATCGGGAGGGGAAAGAGATCGGTCAGTGCGGAGGAGGACATGGCCGCATGTTGTCACGTCCCTGGACCGCCGCCGAACCGGGTGCGCGGACGGTTCGGCCGCGGGTGGGTGGGGGCTGGTCACGCCCACGCGGCGACAGCCGCATGTGTCACCGCCCCGCGCCCACCACCACGACGAGCCCGCAGCCGAACAACCGACGGTCAGCGCCCGTTGAACGCGTCCTTCAGCCGCGAGAACAACCCCTGCTGCCCCGGCTGGAACTGTCCCGTCGGCCGCTCCTCGCCGCGCAGCGCCGCCAGTTGGCGCAGCAGCTGCTCCTGCTCGGGGTCGAGCTTCGTCGGGGTCTGCACCTCGACGTGGACGATGAGGTCGCCCCGGCCCCCGCCACGCAGATGCGTGACGCCGCGCCCGTGCAGCGGGATCGACTGACCGGACTGGGTGCCGGGCCGGATGTCGACCTCCTCCAGACCGTCCAGCGTCTCCAGCGGCACCTTCGTGCCGAGCGCCGCCGCGGTCATGGGGATCGTCACCGTGCAGTGGAGGTCGTCGCCGCGCCGCTGGAACGTCGGGTGGGGCAGCTCGTGGATCTCGACGTACAGGTCACCGGCGGGACCGCCGCCGGGCCCGACCTCGCCCTCGCCGGCGAGCTGGATGCGCGTGCCGTTGTCGACGCCGGCCGGGATCTTCACCGTCAGCGTCCGCCGCGACCGCACCCGTCCGTCGCCCGCGCACTCGGGGCAGGGGTTCGGGACGATCGTGCCGAAGCCCTGGCACTGCGGGCAGGGCCGCGAGGTCATGACCTGGCCCAGGAAGGACCGCGTGACCTGCGAGACCTCACCGCGGCCGCGGCACATGTCACAGGTCTGCGCGCTCGTGCCGGGGGCCGCGCCCTCGCCGCTGCAGGTGCCGCACACCACGGCCGTGTCGACCTGGATGTCCTTCGTCGTGCCGAAGGCGGCCTCGTCGAGGTCGACCTCCAGCCGGATCATGGCGTCCTGGCCGCGGCGCGTACGCGAGCGGGGGCCGCGCTGGGACGCCGTGCCGAAGAAGGCGTCCATGATGTCCGAGAAGTTCCCGAAGCCACCGGCGCCGAAGCCGCCCGCGCCTCCGCCGCCCGACTGGGACAGCGGGTCGCCACCGAGGTCGTAGACCTGCTTCTTCTGCGGGTCCGAGAGAACCTCGTACGCCGCGTTGATCTCCTTGAACCGCTCCTGCGTCTTCGGATCGGGGTTGACGTCCGGGTGCAGCTCGCGAGCGAGCCTGCGGAACGCCTTCTTGATCTCGTCCTGGGACGCGTCGCGGCGCACGCCGAGTACGGCGTAGTAGTCCGTGGCCACTTAAGACTCCGCCAGGATCTGTCCGACGTACCGTGCCACCGCTCGTACCGCTCCCATCGTTCCCGGATAATCCATGCGCGTAGGTCCGACCACGCCCAGTTTGGCGACTGCCTCGCCGCCCGAACCGTAGCCGACCGAGACGACGGACGTGGAGTTGAGTCCCTCATACGCGTTCTCGTGACCGATGCGGACGGTCATGCCCGAATCCCCCGCCTCCCCCAGCAACTTGAGGAGGACGACCTGTTCCTCGAGGGCCTCGAGGACGGGCCGGATGGTGAGGGGGAAGTCATGTCCGAAGCGGGTCAGATTGGCGGTGCCGCCGATCATCAGCCGCTCCTCGTTCTCCTCGACAAGGGTCTCCAGCAGCGTGGAGAGCACCGTCGAGACCGTACCCCGGTCCTCGACGTCGAACGCCTCCGGCAGGTCCTCGACCAGCCGGGGCACATCGCTGAACCGGCGGCCCGCGACCCGGCTGTTCAGCCGGGCGCGCAGATCCGCGAGAGACGTTTCTCCGAACGGCGCCGGGCAGTCGACCATCCGCTGCTCGACCCGGCCGGTGTCCGTGATCAGCACGAGCATCAGCCTGGCGGGGGCCAGCGACAGCAGCTCCACGTGCCGCACCGTCGAGCGGGTCAGCGACGGGTACTGCACGACCGCGACCTGCCTGGTCAGCTGGGCGAGCAGCCGTACGGTCCGCGCGACCACGTCGTCCAGGTCGACGGCGCCGTCGAGGAAGTTCTGGATGGCGCGGCGCTCGGGCGCGGTCATCGGCTTGACGCCGGCCAGCTTGTCGACGAAGAGCCGGTACCCCTTGTCGGTGGGGATGCGACCCGCGCTGGTGTGGGGCTGCGCGATGTAGCCCTCGTCCTCCAGCGCCGCCATGTCGTTGCGGACCGTCGCCGGGGACACGCCGAGGTTGTGCCGCTCGGTCAGGGCCTTCGACCCCACCGGCTCCTCGGTGCCCACATAGTCCTGGACGATGGCGCGCAGCACCTGGAGCCTGCGTTCACTGAGCATCCGCGCACACCTCCAGCTCGTCTCCCGCGCGACATCCCCCTTGGCACTCACCGCGGGCGAGTGCCAACACTCCCCGCCCAGTGTACGGCGGTGGGGTACGCCCCCGGCAAGGCCGGTCCAGCCATGTCGTGCCGACGTGTACCGACCTGTCCGACGATGTCGCACCGCTTCCTACCGACGGGTACGGGCGGGGCGCGGGGCCGCCGGGGACGGGCGGGAGTGATGTGGGACACGGGGGCGCCGACGGGTGGCCGGAGCCCCGGGGCGCCACGGGCACCGCACCGAGCCCTCGGCCACCCGCTGGGGCTAGCGTCGGGCCATGACGGTGACGTGGGAAGAGTGCGGGTGGGAGGGGCTGGCGCCGCGGGTCGGACGGTGCCGCCTGCCGGGCTGGGACTGCACGGTCGGGCTGGTGGCCGGGGACGGCGCGGCCCTGATGATCGACGCGGGGTCGAGCCTGCGGGAGGGCGTGCGGTTGCGGGGCCAGGCGCACGAGCTGCTCGACGGCTCCCGTGTGACACATCTCGCGCTCACCCACTCGCACTTCGACCATGTCTTCGGGGCGTCCGCCTTCGCCGGGGTGGAGGTCTTCGGCGCGGTGGGCCTGGACGGCGTCCTGACCGCCGAGCGGGACGGGCTGCGCGCCGACGCCGTCCGCCACGGCCTCCCCGTCGAGGACGCCGCCGAGGCCGCTGACCTGCTCGTACGCCCCCGGCATCAGGTCTCGGGCGAGTGGACCCTGGATCTGGGCGGCGGCCTGCGGGTGCTGCTGGCGAACGTGGGCCCCGGTCATACGCCGCACGATCTGGTGGTCCTGGTGCCCGGTTCGTCCGCCGCCCCCGAGATCGTCTTCTGCGGGGACCTGGTGGAGGAGTCCGGTGAACCCCAGGCCGGCCCGGACGCCGTGCCCTCCCACTGGCCGGCCGCCCTGGACCGGCTCCTGGAACTGGGCGGCGAGGACGCGCTGTACGTACCCGGGCACGGGGCGGTGGTCGACGCGGCGTTCGTCCGCGCCCAGCGCGACGCGCTCGCGCACCGCTTCGGCGTGTCGGGCTGAGCGGGGGCGACTCCGGGCGCGGGTTCTCCTATCGTCATCCGAATGCGCCAGTACTCTCCGGATCTGACCCCGCCGTGGAAGAAGCCCCAGCCGGTTCCCGAGGTCCCGGCCGATCCGGGCCTGGTGGTCGAGGAGGCCGACACCGGTTTCTGCGGTGCGGTGATCCGTTGCGAGGCGGGCACGGTGACCCTGGAGGACCGCTTCGGCAAGCACCGGGTGTTCCCGCTGGAGCCTCGGGGGTTCCTGCTGGAGGGGCGGGTGGTGACGCTGGTGCGCCCCTCGTCCGCCGCCCCGCCCCGGCCGACGCGGACGGCGTCCGGCTCGGTCGCCGTCCCCGGCGCCCGCGCGCGGGTGGCCCGCGCCGGACGCATCTACGTGGAGGGCCGTCACGACGCCGAGCTGGTCGAGAAGGTCTGGGGCGACGATCTGCGGATCGAGGGCGTGGTGGTGGAGTACCTGGAGGGCGTGGACGACCTCCCGGCGATCGTCGCGGACTTCGCCCCCGGCCCCGACGCGCGCCTGGGCGTCCTGGTCGACCACCTGGTCCCCGGCAGCAAGGAGTCCCGCATCGCCGCGTCCGTGACCGGCGACCACGCGCTGGTCGTGGGCCACCCGTACATCGACATCTGGGAGGCGGTGAAGCCGTCCTCCCTGGGCATCACGGCGTGGCCGCGGGTGCCACGCGGCCAGGACTGGAAGACCGGGGTGTGCCGGGCGCTGGGATGGCCGGAAAACACCGGTGCGGCATGGCAGCGGATCCTGGGGAGCGTCCGGTCCTACAAGGACCTGGAGCCGGCCCTGCTGGGCCGAGTGGAGGAACTGATCGACTTCGTCACGGCCGGCGAGGGGTAGCCGGTCGCCCCACGGGGGTCTCGCAGGCCGACGGATGGCGGGCGGCCGGCGAGAGCCGGAACCGCGACGGACGGCGGGGCGGCCGACGAGGGCGGCCCGGTCGGCGACGGCCGGCCGGTCGGCCGGCGGGGGCCCGCAGCGCGGCACGCGCCACTTGAGCGCGCCGGGCGCCACCCATGCGGCAAAGGGGCGCGGGGAACTGCGCGACCGGCCACAAACCGACCCGCGGCCGCGAGATCACAGTCTCCCGGCAGACGCGTGGGGTGGCCGGGGCGGCCCGCTCGGGGTCGGTCGGCGGCTCATGGTCGGTCAGTCGACGAGGTCTCGGACGACCGCGTCGGCGAGGAGGCGGCCGCGGAGGGTCAGTACGGCGCGCCCTTCCTCGTACGGCTCCTTCGCCAGGAGCCCGTCCGTGAGCGCCCGGCGCGCGGCCGCGCGGCCGGCCTCCCGCAACAGGTCCAGCGGCACGCCCTCCCTCAGCCTCAGCTCCAGCAGGATCCGCTCCACCCGGCGGTCCTCGTCCGACAGCACCTCCCGCCCCGCTCCCGGCGACCTCCCCGCCGCCAGCGCGCCCGCGTACGCGCCGGGGTGCTTGACGTTCCACCAGCGCAGGCCGCCGACATGGCTGTGCGCGCCGGGGCCGGCGCCCCACCAGTCCGCGCCGCGCCAGTACAGCTCGTTGTGCAGGCACCGGCCGGCGTCGGAGGTCGCCCAGTTGGAGACCTCGTACCAGTCGAAGCCCGCGGCCGAGAGCATCTCCTCGGCGATCAGATAGCGGTCGGCGTGCACGTCGTCGTCCGTCATCGGCACCTCGCCCCGCCGGATCCGCCGCGCGAGCTGGGTGCCCTCCTCGACGATCAGCGCGTACGCCGAGAGGTGGTCCGGCCCGGCGCCGAGCGCCGCGTCCAGGGAGGCCCGCCAGTCGTCGTCGGACTCGCCGGGCGTGCCGTAGATCAGGTCGAGGTTGACGTGCTCGAACCCGGCCGCGCGCGCCTCCGCGACACACGCCTCGGGGCGCCCCGGTGTGTGCGTCCGATCGAGGATCCTCAGCACGTGCTGCCGGGCGCTCTGCATACCGAAGGAGATCCGGTTGAAGCCGCCGGCCCGCAGTGTCGCCAGGTACCCGGGGTCCACGGACTCCGGGTTCGCCTCCGTCGTCACCTCGGCGTCGTCCGCGAGCCCGAACTCGTCCCGGATCGCCCCGAGCATCCGTACGAGATCGTCGGCGGCCAGCAGCGTGGGGGTACCGCCGCCGACGAAGACCGTGCGGACGGGCCGCGGGTCGTCGCCGAGGACCTTGCGGGCGAGGCGGATCTCGTCGACGACGGTGTCCGCGTAGTTGTCGCGGGACGCGAGCACACCACCGGTGCCGCGCAGCTCGGTCGCGGTGTAGGTGTTGAAGTCGCAGTACCCGCAGCGGGTCGCGCAGTACGGGACGTGCAGATAGAACCCGAGGGGCCGCTCGGCCGCCCCGGCCAGGGCGTGCGCGGGCAGCGCCCCGTCGTCGGGAACGGGCTCACCGTCGGGAAGTGCGGAAGGCATGCGTTCCATTGTCCAGCACCGGCGCGGCGTCTACTCCGCCTGGAGCACCAGCAGCGCCAGGTCGTCCTCCGGGGCACCCTGGCCGAACTCGTGCACGAGTCGACGGATCCGTTCGGCGATCAGCTCGGCGCTGAGCCCGGCGCAGCCGGCCAGCGCGCTCGCGAGGCCGTCGCCGTCGTCGAACATCACGGGCCCGCTGCGCCGCTCGGTCACCCCGTCGGTGACGCTGAGCAGCGTGTCGCCGGGGCGTAGCTCGAAGGTCTCGGAGACGTACTCCGCGTCCTCGATCACCCCGAGCAGGGTCTGTGGCTCGGCCACGGCGCGTACGTCGCCGTCGGGCCCGAGGAGCAGCGGCAGCGGATGCCCGGCGGAGGCGAGGGTGCAGCGGACGCCGCCGTCGAAGGGGACGAGTTCTCCGTAGAGGAGGGACAGGAAGCGGGTCTGGGAGGCCTCGGGGTCGACGAGGCCGGGGTCGCCCGCCGTGACCAGGGCCCGCGCGGCGGCGTCGGCCGTCTCTGTCGCGTCGTCGAGGAGGAGCTGGTTGAGGCGGTCGAGTACGTCGGCGACGCCGTAGCCCTCGCGGGCGAGCAGCCGGAGCCAGGGGCGGGCGAGGCCGATGACGACGGCGGCCTCGGGGCCCTTGCCCTGGACGTCGCCGAGTGCGAAGCACCAGCGGCCCCGGCCCGCCGGGAACAGGTCGTAGAAGTCACCGCTGGGCCCGCCCTTGTCGCGCGGCTCGTACACGAGGGCGCTGGTGACGCCGGGGATCTCGGCGACCGCGCCCGGGAGCAGCCCGCGCTGAAGGACGCGGCTGATGGTGGCCTGGCGGGCGTACTGCCGGGCCGCGCCGATCGCCAGCGCGATCCGGCGGCTGAGGTCCTCGACGAGCCCGGTCAACTCGTCCGGGAAACGGAGCAGCCCGGCGCGGCCGATCACGAGCGTCCCGAGCGGCCGCCCACCGGCGATCAGCCGGTACGCGAGCGCCGCCCCGCCCTCGACGCCGCCTCCGGGCTCCCCTTCGTCCCGGCCTTCGGACGACGCCCCCGACCCGCCTGCCCGCCGCGACGCGGGGGCCGGCTCGACCGCGGCCGCGCTTCCGGGTGCGCCTGTGCTTACGGGCGCACCTGTACTCCCTGGGGCGCCCGAGCTTCGCGGAGCGCCGGTATTCTCCGGCGCGCCCGTAGTCGCCGCCGCAGCCGCCTTGACCGCCGAAGCCGCCGGGGTCTTTGTGGTTGCCGAGGCACCCGAGGTCGCCGAGGCACCCGAGGTCGCCGAGGCACCCGAACCCGCAGCCGCACCCGTGTCCGCCACGGCCCCGGCGTCCCCCATCCGCGGCCACGGCACCGGCACCGCGCGCGACCGCACCGACTCGGGGAGCCTCGGCGGGTCCTTCTCCAGGGCCCTGCGGAGGTCCTCGATGCGGTTCTCGCTGCCGTGCCAGACCCGGGCGAGCCGGGGCGCGGGGCCGAGCGAGCCGTCGGAGCCGCGCCAGCCGAGGGTCTCGTCCTCCAGCCACACCGCGCACCAGTCGGCGAGGCGGGGCACCAGCAGCTGTCCGGCGAGTGCGGCGACCAGGTCCTCGTCGAGCTGACCGGCGAGCAGGTCGGACGCCTCGGCGAGGAACGAGAGGGCGCCCCGGTTCAGCCACTCCCGGTCCCCCTCCACCCCACGCCGCGGAACCGGCGCGATGAGATCGGCCGGCCCTCGGTCGACGGGGCCGGGAAGCCCGGTGGAGTCACCGGGGTCACGGAAGGCGTCGGAGCCGACCGGGCTCATGGAGCCGACCAGGTTCACGGAGTCGACCGGACCGACCGGATCGACCACGCCGACGGAACCGCCCGGGGCGACCGGCTCAGGGGCAAGCGAACCCACCGTGTCCACAAAGCCGTCCGGATCGACCGGACCGACCACGCCGACGGAACCGCCCGGGGCGACCGGCTCAGGGGCAAGCGAACCCACCGTCTCCACAAAGCCGTCCGGGCCACCAGGCCCGACCAGGCCCGAGCCGTCACCCTCACACCCAAGACCCGGCTCGCCCCCGAGCCCCGGTCCAGACCCCACGGCGTACGCCCCCGCGCCCCCACCCTCGGGCCCGGCGTGCGCCCCCGCCCCCGACCCCCCGCCCTCCACCGGCGTCCCGTCCACCGCCAGCGCCCCATCCACCGACAGCCGGGCCCAGACCGTCTTCGTGCCGGTCCGATACGTGATGCCCCATGCCTCGGAGACCGCCGCGACGAGGCGCAGGCCCCGGCCGTACTCGGCGGCGCCGTAAGGACGTTCGACGAGGTACGGGCGGGCGGCGCCCTCGTCGCGTACCGCGCGGGAGGGATGGTGGTCGGAGACCTCGACGACGAGCCAGCCTGAGGCGGTGCCGTCGTCGCGGTCGTAGCGGCACAGCAGTTCGACATCGGTACCGGCGTGGACGACCGCGTTGGTGACCAGCTCGCTGACCACGACGAGCACGTCCTCGACCAGTCGGCCGCCGAACGCGTCCGCGCCCGGGAGTTCGAGGTCCGCCCACTCCTGGAGCGCGCTGCCGACGAAGCGCCGGGCGGCTCCGGGCGCGAGCGGCCCACCCGGCAACGACAGCCGCGCCACCGCGCGCCGGTCGGCCCCGGCGCGTACGGAGCCGACGTAGGCCGCGCCGGCGTAGCCCGCGGGGGCGCTCCCGCCCTCCGGACGCGCGGGCGCATCGGGAGAACGCGGCACGGTCTCCCGTTGCGTCGGAATGGCCCCCACTGAGCGGCTCCCTGAGAAGTTCGGACGAATAGGCCTCAGGCGGCACGGACAGAGTGACAGACTGGCCACGCTCATAAGCGCCGAGTCACCGAAGTGGGCAACCATGAGTGAGAACAGTGCTACGCGGGCGCTCGAAGACGGTCGGAAAGACAGCGGAACGGACGGACTGATCCAGGCGTCCGACCTCCGTGCGCTCGCCGCCGCCATGACCGCGGCGCGCGACGGCACCTTCATCAAGACCCCGGAGACGGGTCCCGCGCCGGTCGCGGAGCTGTGCGCCCTCTTCAACCAGATCATCGACCGCAGCACGCACTTCGGCGGCGAAGTGCAGCGCGTGAAGCGGGAGTTGGTGCGGCACGGCCGACTGGACGAGCGGCTCTCGGCCAGCCCCGGCCAGGGCGCCTGGGCGACCCGCGTCGACGACGTGAACCAGACGCTCGACGCGCTGGTCGCCCCCGCGGTGAACGCCACGCGGGTGCTGGACGCGGTGGCCGGCGGCGATCTGACCCAGCGTGTCGACCTGCACGACGGCAACCGGCAACTGCGCGGCGACTTACGCCGGTTGGGCCGAGCGGTCAACAAGATGGTGGACCAGTTGTCGCTGTTCACCGGCGAGGTGACCCGGGTGGCCCGCGAGGTCGGCACCGAGGGACGGCTCGGCGGCCGGGCCAAGGTGCGTGGTCTGTCCGGCAGTTGGCGGGATGTGACCGAAGCGGTCAACACGATGGCCTCCCGACTGACCGCGCAGGTCCGGGACATCGCCCTGGTGACCACGGCCGTCGCCCGCGGCGATCTCACCCGTACGGTGACGGTCGAGGCGACCGGCGAGTTGCTCGAACTGAAGCTCACCGTGAACACGATGGTGGACCAGCTGTCCGCGTTCGCCGACGAGGTGACGCGGGTGGCCCGCGAGGTCGGCACCGAGGGCCAGCTGGGCGGCCGGGCGCAGGTCAGAGGGGTCTCGGGGGTGTGGAAGGACCTCACCGACAACGTCAACTTCATGGCGTCGAACCTGACCTCGCAGGTCCGCAACATCGCCCAGGTCACCACCGCCGTCGCCAACGGCGATCTGAGCCAGAAGATCACGGTCGACGCGCAGGGCGAGATCCTGGAGCTGAAGTCGACGATCAACACCATGGTCGACCAGCTCTCCGCCTTCGCCGACGAGGTCACCCGCGTCGCCCGCGAAGTCGGCACCGAAGGCAACCTCGGCGGCCGGGCCCAGGTCAGAGGAGTCTCCGGCGTCTGGAAGGACCTCACCGACAACGTCAACTTCATGGCGGACAACCTGACCTCGCAGGTCCGCAACATCGCCCTCGTCTCCACGGCCGTCGCCCAGGGCGATCTCGGCAAGAAGATCACGGTCGAGGCGAAGGGCGAGATCCTGGAGCTGAAGTCGACGATCAACACCATGGTCGACCAGCTCTCCGCCTTCGCCGACGAGGTCACCCGCGTCGCCCGCGAAGTCGGCACCGAAGGCAACCTCGGTGGTCAGGCGCAGGTCAGAGGAGTCTCAGGGGTCTGGAAGGACCTCACCGACAACGTCAACTTCATGGCCCTGAACCTGACCTCCCAGGTTCGCAACATCGCCCAGGTGACGACCGCCGTCGCCAACGGCGACCTCTCCAAGAAGATCACCGTCGACGCGCGCGGCGAGATCCTGGAGCTGAAGGACACCGTCAACACGATGGTGGAGCAACTGCGGGCGTTCGCCGACGAGGTGACGCGGGTGGCCCGCGAGGTCGGCACCGACGGC
Organism: Streptomyces sp. MA5143a; assembly: GCF_900290235.1. Taxonomy (GTDB): domain Bacteria; phylum Actinomycetota; class Actinomycetes; order Streptomycetales; family Streptomycetaceae; genus Streptomyces. Next base: position 103,928 of record NZ_OLMK01000037.1, on the reverse strand, counting down.
CGGCTCGGCGGGCGCGCCCAGGTGCTGGGCGTGTCCGGTGTGTGGCGGGACCTGACCGACAACGTCAACTCCATGGCCGACAACCTGACCTCGCAGGTCCGCAACATCGCCCAGGTGACGACGGCCGTCGCCAACGGCGACCTCTCCAAGAAGATCGACGTGGACGCGCGCGGCGAGATCCTCGAACTCAAGACCGCCATCAACACCATGGTCGACACGCTCTCGTCGTTCTCCTCCGAGGTCACCCGCGTCGCCCGCGAGGTCGGCTCGGAGGGCCAACTCGGCGGGCAGGCGCGGGTCGAGGGCGTGTACGGCACCTGGAAACGCCTCACGACGAACGTGAACGAACTCGCGCTGAACCTGACCACCCAGGTCCGCGCCATCGCCGAGGTGGCGTCGGCCGTGGCCCAGGGCGACATGTCCCGTTCGATCACGGTGGAGGCGCGCGGCGAGGTCGCCGAGCTGAAGGACAACATCAACCTGATGGTGGCCAACCTCCGTGAGACGACCCGCGCGAAGGACTGGCTGGAGTCCAACCTCGCCCGCCTCGCCGCCCTGATGCAGGGCCACCGCGATCTGATGGAGGTCGCCGATCTGATCCTGCGCGAGCTGACGCCGCTGGTGAAGGCCCAGTACGGCGCCTTCTACCTGGCCGACCCCGACCAGGACGGGGCGGCGCTGCGCACGGTGGCCCCCGGCAAGGGCCTCGCCTTCATCGCGGGCTACGGGTCGGCGCAGGACGCGACGGTCGAGACCGGCGGTCTGCCCGTGCACGGGCTCGTCGCCCAGGCGGCCCGCGAGAAGAAGCGGATCCTGGTCGAGCAGACACCGCCCGACTACATCAAGATCAACAGCGGTCTCGGGGAGGCGGCCCCGTCCAGCGTGGTCATCATCCCGATCCTCTTCGAGGACAAGCTCCTCGGTGTGATCGAACTCGCCTCGTTCTCCCGCTTCTCGGACGTCCATCTGGCGTTCTTCGACCAGTTCGTGAACACCATCGGCGTCGCGATCAACACCATCATCGCCAACTCCCGCACGGAGTCCCTCCTCGGAGAGTCCCAGCGCCTGGCCATGCAGCTCCAGGAACGCTCCGACGAACTCCAGAAGCAGCAGGCGGAACTCCAGCGCTCGAACGCCGAACTGGAGGAGAAGGCGGCCCTGCTCGCGACCTCCTCCCAGTACAAGTCGGAGTTCCTGGCCAACATGTCGCACGAGCTGCGCACACCGCTCAACTCGCTGCTCATCCTGGCGCGTCTGCTCTCCGACAACCCGGACGGCCATCTCTCCGACCAGGAGGTGCAGTTCGCGTCGACGATCCACCGCTCGGGCTCCGACCTCCTCCAGCTGATCAACGACATCCTGGACCTGTCGAAGATCGAGGCGGGCCGGATGGACGTACGGCCCAAGCGGCTGCCGCTCATCAAGCTGCTGGACTACGTCCACGCCACGTTCCGCCCGCTCACCCTCGACCGAGGCCTGGCCTTCGAGGTCACGGTCGGCGAGGACGTACCGCGCGAGATGTACTCGGACGAGCAGCGCCTCCAGCAGATCCTGCGCAACCTGCTGTCCAACGCGATCAAGTTCACCGCGTCCGGCAGGGTCGAGCTGACCGTCAACCGCGTGAAGGACCCCGAGCACCGCTACGCCCGTGAGGACACCGACGAGGTGATCGCGTTCGCAGTGTCCGACACCGGCATCGGTATCGCGCCGGAGAAACTGCCGGTGATCTTCGAGGCGTTCCAGCAGGCCGACGGCACCACGAACCGCAAGTACGGCGGCACCGGCCTCGGGCTGTCCATCAGCCGGGAGATCGCGGGCCTGCTGGGCGGCCGCATCATCGCCGAGAGCATCCCCGGCAGGGGCTCGACGTTCACGCTGTACGTGCCCGTCTTCAGCCCCGGCCACACGGTGACCGGCGGCCCCGAGAACCCCGCCACGGCGCTGATCCCCGACCAGCCGGCGGCCGAGCCGTACCCGGCCGCCCCCGAGGACGACACCTGGCCCGCGCCCACCAAGCTGGAGGCGTGGAAGGCGGGGCGCGCGGGCCAGATCCTCCCCGGCCGGCGGGTGCTGATCGTGGACGACGACATCCGCAACGTCTTCGCGCTCACCCATGTCCTCGGCCGGGTCGGCATGCCGGTCCTGTACGCGGAGAACGGGCGGGAGGGCATCGAGACCCTGGAGCGCAACCCGGACGTCGAGCTGGTCCTGATGGACATCATGATGCCGGAGATGGACGGCTACGAGACGATCTCCGCCATCCGTCGCACGCCCCGCTGGGCCGGTCTGCCCATCGTCGCGCTGACCGCGAAGGCGATGCCCGGCGACCGCGAGAAGTCCATCGCCCGGGGCGCCAACGACTACGTACCCAAGCCGGTGGACGTCGACCAGTTGCTCACCGTGGTGTGCGCCGTCCTGGACCCGGAGGGCGTCGAGCCGTCGCCCGAGAAACGCACCGAAGAGAACGAGGCACCCTCACCATGACCACTCAGGACCGGACCGACGGACGCGCGGGCATCCTCCTCGTCGACGACATGGAGGACAACCTGATCGCGCTGGAGGCCGTCCTGGCATCGCTCAACGAGCCGCTGGTACGGGCCCGTTCCGGCGAGGAGGCCATGAAGGCCCTGCTGCGGCAGCGCTTCGCCGTCGTCCTCCTGGACATCCGTATGCCGGGTATGGACGGTTTCGAGACCGCGGCCAACCTCAAGCGCCTCGACCAGACCAAGGACGTCCCGATCATCTTCCTCACCGGCACGGACGCCGAGATGGGCTACGCCTTCCGCGGATACGCCACCGGCGCCGCCGACTATCTGACCAAGCCCTTCGACCCCTGGGTCCTCCGCGCGAAGGTCAGCGTCTTCCTGGAGCTGCACCGCAAGACCCGCAAGCTGGAGGCCCTGCGGGCACGGCAGAGGGAACAGGCGGAACAGGTCCTGTCCCGCCTGAGCGCACTGGAGAAACAGCTGTCCGAGGAGTCCCCGGACCTGGCGGAGGCCCGCATACAGGTCCAGGAACTCCGTTCCCTGGTGACCAGGGACCAGGGCAGCTGACCTCGCTACTTCTCCCGGGTTCCCGCGTACATCTCGTCGATGAGGTGCTGGTACTCCTTCTCCACCACCGGCCGCTTCAGCTTCAGGCTCGGCGTCAGCTCACCGTGCTCGACGTCCAGGTCCCGCGGCAGCAGACGGAACTTCTTGACGGTCTGCCACCGCTGCAACCCCTGGTTGAGCCGGGTGACGTACCCCTCGATGAGCTCCACCGTGGCCGGAGCCGCGATGATCTGCTCGTACGACTTGCCCTCCAAGCCGTTCTCCTTGGCCCAGCCGAGGAGGGCCGGCTCGTCGAGGGCGATGAGGGCCGTGCAGAAGTTGCGGTCGGCACCGATGACCATGACGTTGGACGTGAACGGGCACAGCGCCTTGAACTGGCCCTCGATCTCGGTCGGCGCGATGTACTTGCCGCCGGAGGTCTTGAACAGGTCCTTCTTGCGGTCGGTGATCCGCAGGTACCCGTCGGGCGACAGCTCACCGATGTCACCGGTGTGGAACCAGCCGTCCGCCTCCAGGACCTCGGCGGTCTTGTCCGGCAGCCCGTGGTAGCCCTCCATGATGCCGGGGCCGCGCAGCAGGATCTCGCCGTCGTCCGCGATGCGCACCTCGCAGCCGGGGAGCGGCTTGCCGACCGTCCCGGTGCGGAACGCCTCACCGGGGTTGAGGAACGACGCCGCGGAGGACTCGGTCAGGCCGTAGCCCTCCAGGATGGGGATGCCCGCGCCGGCGAAGAAGAAGCCGATCTCGGGTGCCAGAGCCACCGAACCGGAGATACAGGCGCGCAGCCGCCCGCCGAACGCCTCACGCAGCTTCTTGTAGACCAGCGCGTCGGCGACCTTGTGCTTGGCCCCCAGCCCGAACGGCACGGACGCGGTGCCGGTGCGGCGGAAGTTGTCCTGGCTGACCTTGGCGTACTCGCGGGCGACCTCGGACGCCCACTGGAAGATCTTGTACTTGGCGGCGCCGCCCTCGCGGGCCTTCGCGGCGACCCCGTTGTAGACCTTCTCGAAGATGCGCGGCACCGCGGCCATGTACGTCGGCCGCACGACCGGCAGATTCTCGATGATCTTGTCGACCCGGCCGTCGACGGCGGTGATGTGCCCGACCTCGATGTGCCCGGACAGCAGCACCTTGCCCATGACGTGCGCGAGCGGCAGCCACAGGTACTGCACGTCCTCCGCGCCGAGCAGACCGGTCGCGGCGATGGCCTTGCCCATGTACGCCCAGTTGTCGTGCGGGAGGCGCACACCCTTGGGGCGGCCGGTGGTCCCCGAGGTGTAGATGAGGGTGGCGAGCTGGTCCTTGGTGATCGCGCCGACCTTCTCCTTGATCAGGTCGGGCTTCTTCTCCAGGTACGCCGTCCCGCGCTTCTCCAGCTCGGCCAGCGAGAGGATCCAGTCCTCCGAGAGGTCGGCGCCCTCGGGGTCGATGACGATCACATGGGTCAGCTCGGGCAGCTCGGCCTTCTTCTCCCGCGCCTTCTGAAGCTGCTCGGCGTTCTCCGCGATGAGGACCTTGCTCGCCGAGTCGGACAGGATGTACGCCGATTCCTCGGCGTTGGTCGACGGGTAGATCGTCGTATTGGCGGCGCCGGCGCACATGATGCCGAGGTCGCACAGGATCCACTCGATCCTGGTGGCGGAGGACAGCGCGATGCGTTCCTCCGGCTGTACGCCCAGCTCGACCAGCCCGGCCGCGATGGCGTCGACGCGCGCGGCTGCCTCCGCCCAGGTCAGCGGCTTCCAGTCCGAAGGACCCTGGCCCGAGGCCGGCGGCACCGGGTAGCGGAATGCCTCCGCGTCGGGCGTGGCCGCCACGCGCTCCAGGAAGAGGGCCGCCATGGACGGCGGTCGGTTCTCGATCAGGGTCTGTGTGTCGCTCACGACATCCTCCGGGGCCCGCGACAGTGCGGCAGGGTCAGCATGGACTGTGCGGCTGGCTCAAAGCGGCTGTTGTTTAACTCGCGAGTAACCATCGAGTGGTGATCAGGGTAGAGCGAGGTTGGCTGGTTCGTAAGGGGCGGCGGGCCGTCACTTTTCACCGAGAACGACCGTACGAGCACGCGGCCGCCGCGCCCCGAAGACATGCGGGCCCGCCGCGCCGAAACGCGACGGGCCCGCATCCTGCCCAAGTTTCCGGGGGTAACAACGGCTACCGCAGGCACCTGCGGAGATCCCCGCGGGTGGCTACTTCTTGCCCTTGGCTCCGCCGGCGCTGTCGTCACTGGACAGCACGGCGATGAAGGCCTCCTGCGGAACTTCCACAGAGCCCACCATCTTCATCCGCTTCTTGCCCTCCTTCTGCTTCTCCAGCAGCTTCCGCTTCCGGGAGATGTCACCGCCGTAGCACTTGGCGAGGACGTCCTTGCGGATGGCGCGGATGGTCTCGCGGGCGATGACCCGGGAGCCGATGGCGGCCTGGATCGGCACCTCGAAGGCCTGGCGCGGGATCAGCTCGCGCAGCTTGGCGACGAGCCGCACCCCGTACGCGTACGCGGCGTCCTTGTGGGTGATCGCGGAGAACGCGTCCACCTTGTCGCCGTGCAGCAGGATGTCGACCTTGACCAGGGAGGACGTCTGCTCGCCGGTGGGCTCGTAGTCCAGCGAGGCGTAGCCGCGGGTCTTCGACTTCAGCTGGTCGAAGAAATCGAAGACGATCTCCGCCAGGGGCAGCGTATAGCGGATCTCGACGCGGTCCTCGGAGAGGTAGTCCATGCCCAGCAGGGTGCCGCGCCGGGTCTGGCACAGCTCCATGATCGAGCCGATGAACTCGGTGGGCGCGAGGATCGTGGCGCGTACGACGGGCTCGTACACCTCGTTGATCTTGCCCTCGGGGAACTCGCTCGGGTTGGTGACGGTGTGCTCGGTGCCGTCCTCCATCACGACGCGGTAGACCACGTTCGGCGCGGTGGCGATCAGGTCGAGCCCGAACTCGCGCTCGAGCCGCTCGCGGATCACGTCGAGGTGCAGCAGCCCGAGGAAGCCGACACGGAAACCGAAGCCGAGCGCGGCGGACGTCTCCGGCTCGTAGACGAGCGCGGCGTCGTTGAGCTGGAGCTTGTCGAGGGCCTCGCGCAGCTCGGGGTAGTCGGAGCCGTCCAGCGGATACAGCCCGGAGAAGACCATGGGCTTGGGGTCCTTGTACCCGCCGAGGGCCTCGGTGGCGCCCTTCTGCTGGCTGGTGACGGTGTCACCGACCTTGGACTGGCGGACGTCCTTCACACCGGTGATGAGGTAGCCCACCTCACCGACGCCGAGGCCGTCGGCCCCCAGCATCTCGGGCGAGTTCGTACCGATCTCCAGCAGCTCGTGGGTGGCGCCCGTCGACATCATCCGGATGCGCTCACGCTTGTTGAGCTGCCCGTCGATGACCCGGACGTACGTGACCACGCCGCGGTACGAGTCATACACCGAGTCGAAGATCATCGCGCGGGCCGGGGCGTCCTTGACGCCGACCGGGGCGGGGACATCGGCGACGACCCTGTCGAGCAGCGCGTCGACCCCGACACCCGTCTTGGCGGAGACCCGCAGCACGTCGTCGGGGTCGCACCCGACGAGGTTGGCGAGCTCCTCGGCGAACTTCTCCGGCTGGGCGGCCGGCAGGTCGATCTTGTTGAGGACCGGGATGATCGTGAGGTCGTTCTCCATCGCCAGGTACAGGTTGGCGAGGGTCTGCGCCTCGATGCCCTGCGCGGCGTCCACGAGGAGGACGGTCCCCTCGCAGGCGGCCAGCGACCGTGACACCTCGTAGGTGAAGTCGACGTGCCCGGGGGTGTCGATCATGTTGAGGATGTGCGTGTTGCCCGGGTCGCCGGTCGGCGCCCAGGGCAGACGCACCGCCTGGGACTTGATCGTGATACCGCGCTCACGCTCGATGTCCATGCGGTCGAGGTACTGAGCACGCATCTGCCGCTGCTCGACCACACCGGTCAACTGGAGCATCCGGTCGGCGAGCGTGGACTTGCCGTGGTCGATGTGCGCGATGATGCAGAAATTGCGGATCAGAGCCGGGTCGGTACGGCTCGGCTCGGGCACATGGCTAGGGATCGCGGGCACGCAGGGTCCTGATTCTTGAGGCGTCCGCAGCCGTCTGCGGTCTCGGGTCGGATCTAGCGGGTCTGTACGAACGGGGTCTACCGGGTCTATGCGTAGGCTCCATGGTCCCACGGGCGCGGGGCTGGGGCGGGTTTGGGCCACTCGCGGAGCCACTGGTAGCCTGGGTGGCTGTGTCTCATGCCCTCTCTGCAGGAGGCACATCCCAAAGAAAACCAAAGGTGCCCGGGGTCCGCATGCCTGCGTGTCCTCGGTCGCCAGTAGCTGAGAAGGCTCATTCGTGGCGAACATCAAGTCCCAGATCAAGCGGAACAAGACCAACGAGAAGGCGCGCCTGCGCAACAAGGCCGTCAAGTCGTCGCTCAAGACCGCGATCCGCAAGGCCCGTGAGGCCGCTGCCGCGGGTGACGCCGAGAAGGCCACCGAGTACCAGCGCGCTGCCGCGCGTCAGCTCGACAAGGCCGTCTCGAAGGGCGTCATCCACAAGAACCAGGCCGCCAACAAGAAGTCGGCGCTTGCTTCCAAGGTCGCTTCCCTCAAGGGCTGAGCTTCACCTTTGATCTGACCGCCGGACGGACCCGTAGCGGGCCCTCTCTCATCCGCTCCCGCCCGGCACCCCCGGACCTGCACGCGGCCTGCGTTCGCCACGCGGGTGCAAGTCCACCATCGTGAAACGAAGACCCCGTGGCCCTCCCTTCCCCAGGGAGGGCCACGGGGTCTTCGCGTTGGGGGCTGGTGCGGGTCGTGCCGGTGCGCGCGTCGTGCCGGGCCGGGGCCCCGGGACACCCGGGAGCCGTGAGACGAGGGCCCTCAGCGCTCGGGGGCGCCGGGGCGCCGGGGCGCCGGGGCGCCGGGGCGCGGCGAACGCGCGAGAAGTCACAACGGCACGGCAGCGGGCACGCACGGCAGCGGGCGCCGCGCCCTGGCGAGGTCGGCGGACTCACCCCCGGCGGGAACGCGCCGCCCGGGCGATGGTCACGACCGCCTTCTCCAGCGCGTACTCGGGGTCGTCCCCGCCGCCCTTGACCCCGGCGTCGGCCTCGGCGACGGCCCGCATCGCGACGGCGACCCCTTCCGGTGTCCACCCCCGCATCTGCTGCCGCACCCGGTCGATCTTCCACGGCGGCATGCCCAGCTCCCGCGCCAGGTCCGCCGGCCTGCCGCCCCGCGCGGACGACAGCTTCCCGATCGCCCGGACACCCTGCGCCAGCGCGCTGGTGATCAACACCGGCGCCACCCCGGTGGACAGCGACCACCTGAGCGCCTCCAGCGCCTCCGCCGCCCGTCCCTCGACGGCCCGGTCGGCGACCTCGAAGCTCGACGCCTCGGCCCGACCCGTGTAGTACCGCCCGACCACGGCCTCGTCGATGGTCCCCTCGACATCGGCGACCAACTGCGACGCCGCCGAAGCCAGCTCCCGCAGATCGCTTCCGATCGCGTCGACCAGCGCCTGGCACGCCTCCGGTGTCGCGGACCGCCCGAGCGCGCGGAACTCCCCCCGCACGAACGCCAGCCGCTCCGCCGGCTTCGTCATCTTCGGGCAGGCCACCTCCCGCGCCCCCGCCTTGCGCGCCGCGTCCAGCAGCCCCTTGCCCTTGGCTCCGCCCGCGTGCAGCAGCACGAGGGTGATCTCCTCGGCCGGGGAGCCCAGGTACCCCTTCACGTCCTTGACGGTGTCGGCCGACAGGTCCTGCGCGTTGCGCACGACCACGACCTTCCGCTCGGCGAACAGCGAGGGACTCGTCAGCTCGGCGAGCGTGCCGGGCTGCAACTGGTCCGAGGTGAGGTCCCGCACATCTGTGTCGGCGTCGGCGGCCCTGGCGGCGGCCACCACCTCCTGCACGGCCCGGTCGAGCAGCAACTCCTCCTGCCCCACGGCGAGGGTGACAGAAGCGAGGGGATCATCGTGAGCGGTCTTCTTGGCCATCACGCACAGCATCCCACGGGGCACCGACAACGAGCCCTACGGCTCCTCACGCCACCCCTCCCACTCCCCCGCGAACTCGTCCAGCGCCACCGGATCGAGCCGCCCGTCCTCGTCGCGCAGCACCAGCAGCCACTGGGCGTCCTCCGCGTCGTCCTCCCCGGCCAGCGCGTCCCGCACCAGCTGGGGCTCCTCCTTCAGCCCGAACCGTTCCCCGAGGGCCTGCGCCGCCTCTTCCGCCGCGTCACGATCGGGCAGCACCAGCACATGTCTCACATCGCTCACGCCCCCATTTTCCGCGACCCGCCCACCGCCCACGCCGGGCACCCCACGCCGGGCATCCCATGCCCGGCGGTCCGCGCCCCACCCGGCCGGTGGCCGGGCCCGCGCTACTTCGCCCCGCGCACCTGCGGCACCCGCCCCAACTCCATCCCGAACCGCTCCCGGTACACCGCCAGGACCTCCTCGTCCGTCCCCAGCTCGGTCACCTCCTTCTCGCCCTCCCGGGACGTGACCGTGAGGGTGCGGCCACTGAGCGTCGTCCGTCCACCGTCGTCACCGAGCCGCGAGCAGATCACCGACCGGGTGAAGCGCGAGGCCGGCGAGGTGCTGTGCCACCAGGCCCCGGCCACGAAGTCCCCGAGCACCCGCGGCCGCACCTCCAGCCGGTACTGCGGCTTGCCGTCCCGCAGTACATCCAGGTCCCCGAACTCCCGCGCCCCGCTCTGCCGGTCCGCCTCCACCACCCGGAACGTGCCCGCCGGGTCCTCCTGCTCCCCTCTCCCCCCGAAGTCCAGCGGATAGTGGCTGTTCGACCCGAACCCCACATCGGCCAGCCAGTCACCCCCGTCCACCGTCCGCACCCGCAGCGCGAGATGGTCGTAGGGGATGCCCAGGCGCTTCTCGTCGCCGTGGACCCGTGCCGCGAGCAGCGTCACGTCGAAACCCAGCGCCGCGAGCATCGCCCCGAACAGCCCGTTCAGTTCGTAGCAGAAGCCGCCCCTGCGCTCCCCGACGATCTTGTCGAGCAGCCGCTTCTCCTCCAGCACGATCTCCTCCCCCAGGTGGATCGACAGGTTCTCGAACGGCACCGTCCGCAGATGGCGCAGGTGCAGTTCACGCAGTACGTCCACGGTGGGCCAGGCCGGGTGCTCGGCTCCGATGCGGCGAAGGTAGGTGTCCAGCTCTGCGGTATCCATGACCTCAGTCTCTCGCCACCCGCAGCTCCTCGGCCGTACCCGCGACGGCGATCGCGCCGTCCTCGTCCGTACGCAGCACCCTGGCGCCCCCGCCCCGCAGCGCCGCGACCGTGCTCGGCGCCGGGTGGCCGTAGGGGTTGTCGGCGCCCACCGAGATGAGCGCCAGCCGCGGCGCCATCGCCCGTATCAGGGTCGGGTCCTGGTAGGCCGAACCGTGGTGGGCGACCTTCACCACGTCCACCGCTGCCAGCTCCGCGACCGCCGGGGATCTCGACAGCTCCCGCTGCGCGGGCGGTTCGAGGTCGCCGAGCAGCAGCAGGGTCAGCCCGGCCGAGCGGACGAGCATGGTCACACTGGCGTCGTTCGGCCCGTCCGGGGTGGCCGCGTCGCCCGGCGGCCACAGCACCCGCCACGCGAGGCTCCCGGTACGCCGTTCCTGTCCGGCGACGGCGCGGGTCACCGGGATCCGCCGGGCCGCTGCCTCCCTGTGCACGAACTCGGCCTGGTCCGCGGGCTCCTGGAACCCCGTCGTCTCGATCGCCCCCACCGCCCGCCCCCGCAGCACACCCGGCAATCCGGCCACATGGTCGGCGTGGAAGTGGGTGAGCACCACGAGAGGGATCTCGGTGATGCCGAGGGCCGTCAGGCAGCGGTCCACCAGCACCGGGTCGGGGCCGGCGTCCACGACCACCCCTGTGCCGTCGCCCGCCGCCAGCACGGTCGCGTCACCCTGCCCCACGTCGCACATCACGAACCGCCAACCGGGCGGCGGCCATCCCGTGATCACCCTCGTCAGGGGCGGCGGCTGCACCACGGCCAGCAGGAACACCACCAGGCAGGCCCCCACCAGCCACGGGCGGCCCACCAGTCGCCGCCCGACGACCACCGCCACCACCGTGACGAGGGCCAGCAGTGCCGCGCCGGTCCAACTGCCCGGCCAGTCCACCCCCGCCCCCGGCAGGGACGCCCCCGTGCGTGCGATGTCCGCGATCCACCCGGCGGGCCAACTCGCGCACCAGGCGATGCACTCGGCCACGGACATCGCGACCGGCGCCGCCGCCAGCGTGGCGAACCCCAGCACCGTCGCCGGCGCCACGGCGAACTCCGCCAGCAGATTGCACGGCACCGCCACCAGGCTCACCTTCGCCGACAGCACCACCACGACCGGCGCGCACACCGCCTGCGCGGCCCCCGCCGCCGCCAGCGCCTCGGCCGGGCGGGACGGTACCCGACGCCGCTGGAGCGCCGCGCTCCACCGTGGGGCGAGCAGGAGCAACGCCCCGGTCGCCAGGACGGACAGCAGGAAGCCGTAACTCCGGGCGAGCCACGGGTCGTACAGCACCAGCAGCAGCACGGCCGTCGCCAGCGCGGGCACGAGCGATCTGCGGCGCCCCGTCACGATGGCCAGCAGCGCGATCGACCCGCAGGCCGCCGCCCGCACCACGCTCGGCTCCGGCCGGCACACGATCATGAAGCCGAGCGTCAGCGCACCGCCGACCAGCGCGGTCGCCCGCAGCGGAATCCCCAGCCGGGGCGCGAGCCCCCGCCGCTCCGCCCGCTGGGCGAGCCCCGGCGGGCCGATGAACAGGGCCAGCAGGATCGTGAAGTTGGCACCGCTGACCGCCAGGAGGTGAGTGAGGTCGGTCGCCTTGAACGCCTCGTCCAACTCGGCCGGGACCCGCGAGGTGTCCCCCACGACGAACCCCGGCAACAGCGCCCGCGCGTCCCCGTCCAGCCCGTCCGTCGCCTCGCGCAGCCCCTCCCGCAACCGCCCCGCGAACCGCTGTGCCGCGCTCGCCTCCTCCACCACCTCCGGGGGCCCGCCCCCTCGCACCCGTAGCACCGCAGCGACCCGGTCTCCCCCGGCCAGGGCAGGTACGGCCTGCGCGCGCACCCGCACCCGCGTCGACGGCAGCAGCGTGAGCCACGGCGAACGGCCCCTCTCTCCCGCCGACGACCGCCGTGCCAGGTCGACGATCACCAGCACCGGCGTCCGTGTGTCCACGACCGCCCCGTCCGGCCCCCTCACCCTCCGGACCTCGGCCTGGAGGAGCACGGCCGTCGGGGTGGCGTGGTTGCCGTTGATCCGCGGGCGGGTGAGCCGGGGGTCGGACGTCAGCTCGACCTCAGCGGTGACCGACGCGTACCGCTCGGCCAGCCGTGGAACCGGGCCACGCCGCAGATCCGCCCCGTGCAGCCCGGCGGAGACAGCCGAGGCGGCGACACAGAGCAACACCGCGGCCACGGACACCTTCGCCCCTGCGGAGCAGGACAACAGACGGGCAGGGCCCCGGCTCACCAGCGACTCGGGGCCCACCTGCGACTCGGGGCCCACCTGCGACTCGGGGCCCACCTGCGACTCGGGGCCGCCCCTCGGCTCCGGGCCCGCCCGTGGGTCCGGGCCCACCTGGGACTCCGGGCCGCCCACCCGGGGCTCCGGCGTCACTCGGCGTTCCGGCCTCATACGAGGCTGCCGCTCGGCCCAAGGTTCCGACCTCACGGGTGGCTGCCGCACGATCCGAGCTTCCGACCCCCCGCGAGGCTGCCGCACGATCCGAGCGTCCGGCCTCACACGTGCCTGCCGCCCGCCCCGCAGCGCCCGCCCGCGCCCTCGATGGGCCACGAGCAGCCCGAGCCCCACGACCAGGCTGACCACGACCACGCCGACGATCCACCCGGTCGAGGCGTGCACCATCAGCGCCGCCGTCCCCCACGCCGCCAGCGCCGGTGGCACGAGACGAAGGTCCGTCGGGCCCTCCTGTCTCGGATGGGCGACACCGAGCCGGTGCGCGGAGGCCGCGTGCACGTCCGGACGGCGGGGAGTCGCCCGCCCCACCCCGGTACGCGACTCGGCACGCGCCCCGACCCGCGCATCGGCGGGCACCGGTGCCCCTGTCTCCGGCGCGCTCATGGCCGTACGAGGTTCCGCAGGTCGGCGAAGCGGCGGTCACCGATGCCGTTCACCTCGCGCAGTTCGTCGACGGAGCGGAAGCCGCCGTGTTCGGTGCGGTAGGCGATGATGTGCTGCGCGAGGACGGGACCCACTCCGGGCAGCGTGTCGAGTTGCTCCGCGGTGGCGGTGTTGAGCGAGACCGGCGCCGCGGGGCCCGCTCCGGCCACCGTTCCCCCGGACCCAGCCCCGGATCCGGCCGCGCCGACACCACCCGCCCCCGAGCCGGCACCCGCGCCCGCACCCGCCCCTGTCGCCGCTGCCGGACCGCCGACCAGGACCTGCTCCCCGTCGACGAGGAGGCGGGCGCGGTTCAGCCCGTCGGTGTTCGCACCCGGCCGCACTCCGCCCGCGGCCCGTAGCGCGTCGGCCACACGGGAGCCGGCGGGCAGCCGTTGGATGCCGGGGCGGCGGACCTTACCGCTGACGTCGACGACGATCGAGGGGCCGGCCGTGGGCGCACCGGCTCCGGTAGGAACCCCCGCTCCCTCCGCCGGACCACCGCCGTCCTCACCGAACGACGCCGCCGGGGCCGACGCAGCCGACGGGGCTCCCGCCCGCACCACCTCGGGTGCGCTGACCGGTTGGGTCCGGCCGGCCCAGAAGTGCTGCCCCGCGAACACCGCGGCGACGACCAGCACGACGCTCAGCGCGACCACGTTCTTGCGCTCGATGCCGCACCGGGCCTGCAACCACAACGGCAACCGCTCCCGAACAGCCGGCCCCACCCGATCCCGCCAGCCGTCCCTCACGCCTCCGCCGAGGGCATCACCACCACCGTCGCCAGGGTCCACGCCACCGCCCCGGCCGACGCCACCACCGCTGTCGAAGCCGTCACCGTTGCGAAGGTCCTCACCACGGCCAAGGTCACCATCGCGGCGGACGCCACCTCCACGGGCAACATCATCCCCACGCCGGGCACGCCCGGTCCTGCTGCCTCCACCCCAGGCATCCCCGTCCCCGGCGTCCCCGACGTCATCCCCCTCCGCACCCCAGGCATCCTCATCCCCCGCATGCCCAGCACCGGAATCCCGAGCCCCGGCGTCCCCGGCCTCCACAGCCGCCGTCCCACCCCTCCGCCCACCCGGCGGCTGCCCCAACTCCCGTGGCTCAGCGGCGCTCTCCGGGAACAGCGCCTCCGCGCGCAGCCTCAGCGTCTCCGCGGTGGCCCGGTGGCGGCCGGCACGGCCCCTCGGCCGCCGGGGGCGGTCGCGTGCGCGGCCGTCGGAGGACGGACCCCGCCCCGGCCCACTCGTGACTGTCGCTGTACGTGAACGTGATCGAAGTGCCATGCGACGAGGATGGGCCAAGCCCGCACATCCACGAGGATCTTGCTCAATTCCGGTGGATTACTCCCTGGTTGTGGATAACTCAGTCACCCACACGAGCGACAAGCCACACCGAAAGCGGCAACCCACCGCCCATGAGCCGCCACCCACCACCCCTCAGCCGCCACCCGCCACCCCTCACCGAGGAGAGACAACCGCCGCCAGCAACCCCGGCCCCGTGTGCGCCCCGATGACCGCTCCGACCTCGCTCACATGCAGATCGGCGAGCCCCGCAACGCGCTCCCGGAGCCGCTCCGCGAGCGCCGACGCCCGCTCGGGCGCGGCGAGATGGTGGACAGCGATGTCGACCGGCGCGGCACCGGCCCGCTCGGCGACGATCTCCTCCAGGCGGGCGATCGCCCTGGAGGCCGTGCGCACCTTCTCCAGCGGCTCGATGCGGCCGCCGTCCAGCTGCAGCAGCGGCTTCACCGCGAGCGCCGAGCCGAACAGGGCCTGCGCCGCGCCGATCCGGCCGCCCCGGCGCAGATAGTCGAGGGTGTCGACGTAGAAGAACGCGGACGTACCCGCCGCCCGCTTCTCGGCGGCCGTGACGGCCTCGTCGACCGTGCCGCCCGCCTCCGCGGCCTCGGCGGCGGCCAGCGCGCAGAATCCGAGGGCCATCGCGACCATTCCGGTGTCCACGACGCGCA
Organism: Streptomyces sp. MA5143a; assembly: GCF_900290235.1. Classification (GTDB taxonomy): domain Bacteria; phylum Actinomycetota; class Actinomycetes; order Streptomycetales; family Streptomycetaceae; genus Streptomyces. Next base: position 88,772 of record NZ_OLMK01000037.1, on the reverse strand, counting down.
CCGGCACGGGTGCCTCGCGCGCCGCGAGCACGGCGGCGTCGTACGTGCCCGAGAACTCGGCGGACAGGTGGAGCGAGACGATGCCCGTGGCGCCCGCCTCGGCCACCTTGCGGTAGGTCTCCGCGAACAGCTCGGGACTGGGGCGGGAGGTGGTGACGGATCGTCGCTTCTGCAGTGCCTGGGCCAGGGAGCGGGCCGAGATCTCGGTGCCCTCCTCGAGCGCCTGGTCGCCGAGGACCACGGTCAACGGCACCGCGATGATGTCGTGACGCTCCATCGTCTGCGGCGGCAGATAGGCCGTGGAATCGGTGACGATCGCGACATGGCGGGACATGAGCTGGAGGTTACCCGCCAAGTCCCGTCGACGGCAGCCCGGCCCCACCGGCCGCCTCGCCACCGCGTCGGGCCGCTCCGCACCTCATCAAGTCGTGCTCTCCGGGCGCGGCTTCTTCTGCCATGGATATGTCGGGCGCGGTCCCGGCGGGGTGATCGCCGGCCGGGACGGCTCCTCGGTGGTGCGGGCCCCGGTGCTCTCCTGCCACTTCTGCCCGCCGGAGGCGGTCGGCTCGGGCTTCGGTGCCTCGGGCCAGACGTGCGCGGGCTCGGACGGATCGGTCGTCCAGTGCCGCAGCGCGCCCGCCTCGACGTCGATCTGGGCGCTGAGCGTCTCCAGGTCGTCCTCGGCGAACTTGCGGGCCCGGTCGTGCGCCGCCCAGCGCAGGGCGTCGGCCGACTTGATGATCTTCTCCGTGCGGGTGCGCAGATCGGGCAGCCGTTGGACCAACTTCGCGCGGTCCGGCTCGGGTTCCAACCGCCTGAGCTCGTCGTCCAGCTCACGGCCGTGCCTGCTGAGCTGCTGGAACAGGGCGAGGGACTCCTTCAGGGACTCGTCCTCGCCGACGCCCGCCTGGAGCGCCTCCTGGGTGGCCCGCATCGAGGTGCGCAACCTCAGGCGCAGGTCCGCGAGTTGGCCGACGGGGCCGGGCTGGGCGAGGCTCCTGGCGCGCAGGGTGGTGTCCTCGACCGTCCGCTTGGCCTGGGTGATCGTGCGGTCCACGCCGCGCTTGGCCGCGCCGACCGCCTTCACCGTGGCGTACGCGCCCAGCACCACGCACAGCACGAAGAGCAGGGCGACGATTGCGATCACGGCTTCCACGGCGCGCTCCTCCTTCGACCGGCACGCCACATACTGCGGCGCTCTTCCACGGTAAACGCAACGGGCAGGTCCACAGTTCCAGCAGAACCCCGAACCTGCCCGTAGGGGATCACCCCGTGCGACCACACGACAACCGCACGGCCCCGCCCCCAGCCCGGGCCCGACCAGCCCTAGACGACGATGTTCACCAGCTTCGGCGCACGCACGATCACCTTGCGGATCGGTGCCCCGGCCAGCGCCGCGACCACCTTCTCGTCGGCCAGGGCCACCTTCTCCAGCTCCTCCTCGGAGATGGCCGGCGGAACCTCCAGGCGGGCCTTGACCTTGCCCTTGATCTGGACGACGCAGGTGACGGCCTCGTCCACGACGTACGCCTGGTCGGCGACCGGGAAGTCCTGGTGGACGACGGTGTCGCCGTGGCCCAGCTTGCGCCACAGCTCCTCGGCGATGTGCGGGGCCAGCGGCGCGACCAGCAGGACCAGCGCCTCGGCGACGGACCGCGAGACGGGACCGCCCGCCTTGGTCAGGTGGTTGTTCAGCTCGGTGACCTTGGCGATCGCCGTGTTGAAGCGCAGGCCCTCCAGGTCCTGGCGCACCCCGTCGATCGCCTTGTGCAGCGCCCGCAGCGTGTCCTCGCCGGGCTCGGCGTCGACGACCGTGACCTCACCGGTCGCCTCGTCGACGATGTTGCGCCACAGCCGCTGCAACAGCCGGAACTGGCCCACCACCGCGCGCGTGTCCCACGGCCGGGAGACATCCAGCGGGCCCATCGCCATCTCGTACAGACGCAGGGTGTCGGCGCCGTACTCCTCGCAGATGGATTCAGGGGTGACCGCGTTCTTCAGGGACTTGCCCATCTTGCCCAGCAGACGGCTGACCTGCTCGCCCTCGTAGTAGAAGGCGCCGTCGCGCTCCTCCACCTCGGCGGCGGGCACCGCGAAGCCACGGCTGTCGCGGTAGACGAACGCCTGGATCATGCCCTGGTTGAACAGCTTGTGGAACGGCTCGGCGGACGAGACGTACCCCAGGTCGTACAGGACCTTGGACCAGAAGCGCGCGTACAGCAGGTGCAGCACGGCGTGCTCGGCGCCGCCGACGTACAGGTCGACACCGCCGTGCGGCCGGTCCTCGCCCGGGCCCATCCAGTAGCGCTCGATCTCGGGGTCGACCATCTGCCGGTCGTTGTGCGGGTCCAGGTAGCGCAGCTCGTACCAGCAGGAACCGGCCCAGTTGGGCATGGTGTTGGTCTCGCGCCGGTACTTCTTCGGCCCGTCGCCCAGGTCCAGCGTGACGTCGACCCACTCCTCGTTCCGCGACAGCGGAGTCTCGGGCTGGGTGTCGGCGTCGTCCGGGTCGAAGGTGCGGGGCGAGTAGTCCTCGACCTCGGGCAGCTCCAGCGGCAGCATCGACTGCGGCAGGGAGTGGGCGACGCCGTCCTCGTCGTAGACGATCGGGAAGGGCTCGCCCCAGTAGCGCTGGCGGCTGAACAGCCAGTCGCGCAGACGGAAGTTGACGGTGCCCTCGCCGATGCCGGACCGCTCCAGCCACTCGGTGACGCGCGCCTTGGCCTCGACGACGCCCAGGCCGTCCAGGGAGACGCCCGCACCGGTGGAGTTGACGATCGTCGCGTCGTACGAGACGAAGGCGTCGTCCCACGCCGACGTGTCCGTGCCCCGGTCGTCCGTCGGTTCGACGACGCAGATGATCGGCAGCTCGAAGGCGCGCGCGAACGCGAAGTCACGCACGTCGTGCGCCGGGACGGCCATGATGGCGCCGGTGCCGTAGCCCATCAGCACGTAGTCGGCGATGAAGACGGGGATCTTCTCGCCGTTGACGGGGTTGGTGGCGTAGGAGCCGGTGAAGACGCCCGTCTTGTCCTTGGCCTCGGCCTGCCGCTCGACGTCGGACTTCGAGGCGGCCTGGGCTCGGTAGGCGGAGACGGCCTCGGCGGGGGTGGCGTGCCCGCCGGTCCACACGTCGTGGGTGCCCTCGGGCCAGGCGGCCGGGGTGAACTTGTCGACCAGCGGGTGCTCGGGGGCCAGCACCATGTAGCTCGCGCCGAACAGTGTGTCGGGACGCGTGGTGAAGACGGTGATGTGCTCGCCGTCGATCGGGAAGTCGACGCGGGCGCCCTCGGAGCGGCCGATCCAGTTGCGCTGCTGCAGCTTGATGGCCTCGGGCCAGTCCAGCGCCTCCAGGTCCTCCAGCAGACGGTCGGCGTAGGCCGTGATCCGCATGTTCCACTGGCGCAGCTTGGCCTTGAAGACGGGGAAGTTGCCGCGCTCGGAGCGGCCGTCGGCGGTGACCTCCTCGTTGGCCAGGACGGTGCCCAGGCCGGGGCACCAGTTCACGGGCGCGTCGGAGGCGTAGGCCAGGCGGTACTCGCCCAGGACGTCGGCGCGTTCGACGGCGCTCAGCGCGTTCCAGGAGCGCCCGCCGGGCACGGCGCGCTCACCCGACTCGAACTGGGCGACCAGTTCGGCGATGGGGCGGGCCTTCCTCGCCTCGTCGTCGTACCAGGAGTTGAAGATCTGCAGGAAGATCCACTGGGTCCACTTGTAGTAGTCCGGGTCGATCGTGGCGAACGACCGGCGCTTGTCGTGGCCCAGGCCCAGCCGGCGCAGCTGGGACTTCATGTTGGTGATGGCGGCCTCGGTGGTGACCCGGGGGTGCTCGCCGGTGGCCACGGCGTGCTGCTCGGCGGGCAGGCCGAACGCGTCGAAGCCCAGGGTGTGCAGGACGTTGTGGCCGGTCATCCGCTGGTAGCGGGCGAAGACGTCGGTGGCGATGTACCCCAGCGGGTGACCGACGTGCAGGCCCGCACCGGAGGGGTACGGGAACATGTCCATGATGAACTTCTTGGGGCGGGCGGCCAGCTCCGGGTCGCCCGCCAGGTCGCCCTTGGGGTTCGGTGCCGCGTAGGTGCCCTCGGCGTCCCAGAAGTCCTGCCAGCGTGCCTCGATCTCGGCCGCGACGGCGGCCGTGTAGCGGTGCGGCGCGGTATCCACCGACGCTCCTGCGGCAGCGGGGTTCGTCTCGCTCATGATCCTCAAAGCTCCATCGATCGTCTCTGCCAGCGGTGGGTTCGTCCGGAAACGAAAAATCCCCTCGCACAGGAGGGGACGCCGCGCCGATTCCGACCACGCCGTTCATCGGCGGTCGGGACTGATCAGCGCGGCTCGCTAAGCAGAAGGCGTACGGCACGCATGGGCTCAGGGTACCCCAGGGTCCCCAGCCGTCGCGACGAGGTTCCGGGCCGTCACAGGACAGGACCAGCGGTGTGTCAGCCACAGGATCCGGCCAAAAAAGTTGAACAAAGTTCAAATCTTACTTCGCGTAACAACCACTAAGGGACATCACCGATGTGAGATTGGCCCTTGATAACAGCGCAATAACTCAAACCACCTACTGCTCGGTTTGGCACCACTTACAGTTCGACGACGGGACCGCTTTCCCGAACTGTTCGGAGTTGCCCCCATGAACCCTCGTCGCAGTAACAGCACGCTGCCCCAGACCGGCCGTTCGGCCTACGGGATCGCGACCGCTGCCGCTCTGCTGCTGATACCCGTAAGTGTGCTGGTCGGAGGTGACGCCTACCGTGAGTTCCTCGACTTCGGCGCCGGCGTCCTCTCGCTGGTGTCGCTGACCCTGTCGGTGCTCTGGGGACTCGTCGCCCAGGACCGCACCCTGCTCAGCGTGCGCCAGCGGATCATCGGCCAGGCCGTCCACCGGACGACCGCCATCGCGTCGGTCGCGTTCCTCGTCCTCCACGTCACCGTCAAGCTGGCGCTGGACCACGTCTCCGCGATCGCCCTGTTCCCCTTCGCGCTCGGCGTGACGGGTACGGGCGCGCTCATCGGCTTCGGTGCGACCGCCGCATCCCTGATGATCTTCGTCGCCGTCACCGGCGCACTGCGCAGCAACTTCGCCTCCCCGGCGGAGACCGCGGCGCGCTGGCGGGCGATGCACATGCTGGCCTACGCGGCCTGGTGTTTCGCTCTCGTGCACGGACTCTACGCGGGTCGCGAAGCCAAGCCGATCTTCATCACGCTCTACTCGCTGGGCCTGGCCGCAGTGGCCGCGGCGCTGCTGCTGCGGGCGGCCCCCCGTTCGGTCAAGCGGCAGTTCGTGGAGCGCATCACGGCCGTCCTGGGCACCGACGGCCAGCGTCCCCCCGAGGTCGACGAGCTCGTCAAGTCCCGGGCCGCCCGCCAGGACCCGGGCGGGCGCCGTGAGGAGCCGGGCGGGCGCCGTGAGGACGGACCGCGCGACTCCCGGCAGCGGGACACCGGGCAGTTCCCCCTGCCGGGCTTCGGCGGCCAGGCCCCGGGCCCCGCGCTGGGCGACAGCCTCGTGCCCCCGCCCCGCACGGGCGCGTCGGCCGACGGCCCCGGTTTCGCGGCGGCCTACCGCGCCGTGTCGATGACACCGCGCTCCCCGGAGCCGACCGCGCCCTACCTGACCCAGCAGCAGCCCCCGCTGGACATGCAGCCCACGCAGGCCATGCCCCGTCTGGACGACGGTCCGGCCACGGGCACGCGCTGGCCGTCCCCGTCCCCGCCGCCGGTCGGCGAGGCGCCCCCGTCGTCGTACGACCCCATGCAGGACACCTTCGCCGGGCAGCCCCTGGGCGGCCAGACCCTCGGCGGCCAGGCATACCCGGGCCAGACGTACCAGGGTGAGGCGTACCCCACGGGGGTTCCGGAAAGTTCCTACGGAACCGCTGAGACGAACGCCCCCTACGGCACGTACAACCCGAACGACACGTACAACAGCGGTCCCGCCACTGAAACGCTGCCCGGGTACGACCAGCCGGGCTCAGGCGAACCCTGGAACGCGCCTTCCGGAGGCTTTAAGTGAACGAGGCCCTTCCCGACGTCCCCGAAGTCCGTGTGGTGGGGCTCCCCCAGCTCACCTCGGGCTTCGACCTCGTCGAGAGACTCGATCTCCCCATGCACCTGAAGGTGCACGGTCCGCTCGAACCCATGGGCGGGGAGCAGTTGGCCCAGCTCTCCGAGCGGATCAATCTGAAGGGCAGGGGCGGCGCGGGCTTCCCGTTCCACAAGAAGCTGCGCTCGGTCGCCGAGTCGGCGATCAAGCGCGGCATCCGGCCGGTCGTGGTCGTCAACGGCAGTGAGGACGAACCCGCCTGCCGCAAGGACACGGTGCTGATCAACCGTGCCCCGCACCTCATCCTGGACGGCGCCCTGCTGGTCGCGGAGGCCCTCGGCGCCCGTCAGCTGGTCATCGGGGTGACACGTGAATCCACCCAGCGGTCCATGGAGGCCGCCCTCGCCGAGCGCGGCCTCGGCAACCGGCGCGGCGCGGCCATCCGCGCGAGCGTGCAGCGCAATCCGGTCCGCATGGTCACGGGCGCGGCCGCCTCGCTGATCCGTTCCATCGACGGGGGCCCGGCGATCCCGCCCGGCCGTAAGACCAGCGCGTCCAAGAGCGGTGTCGGAGGCGCGCCGACGCTGCTCTCGAACGCGGAGACCTTCGCCCAGCTCGCCATCGGCGCCCGCATCGGCGCCGAGCGGTACGCCAACACCGGCCTGTACGACGAGCCGGGCACCGTCATGCTCACCGTCTCCGGCGCGGTCGCCCGGCCCATGGTGATCGAGGCACCGACCGGCGTGCCGCTGCGCTACATCCTGCAGCTCGCCGGCGCGCCGCCGGTCCCGCAGGGTGTGCTGACGGGCGGCTACCACGGCAAGTGGATCGACGCGGCGACGGTCAACGAGGCGGTCGTCTCCCGCAACTCCCTGGACGCGGTGGGCGGTGCGCTCGGCGCGGGCGCGATCCTGCCGATCAGCCAGGACACCTGCCCGCTCGGCGAGTCGCTCCAGGTCGCCAAGTGGCTCGCCGAGGAGAGCGCGGGACAGTGCGGTCCCTGCTACCTCGGTCTGCCGGCCGCCGCGCGCGGCATGGAGGACATCCTCAACGGCGGCGGACCGGCCGCCCTGGAGGCACTCAAGCAGGTCGCCAAGAACGTCAAGCGGCGCGGAGCGTGCTCGCACCCCGACGGCTCCGCGATGTTCCTGGAGTCGACCATCAAGGCCTTCACCGACGACCTCGCCGCGCATGTCCTCGGCAACGGCTGCGGGCGGCCCGTGGAAGGTGTCCTGCCGCTGTTCGAGGGCGGCAGGGGGCCCACGGGCCTCCCGGGCGGCGCGGCTCAGGAGGAGTCCGGCGCGAGCCGCCAGAAGATCTTCGTCGACTGGACGCTGTGCCGGGGGCACGGCCTGTGCGCCGACATCCTCCCGGAGGTCTTCCAGCTGGGCGCCGACGGCTTCCCCACAGTCGCCCAGGCGAAGGTCCCGCAGTACGCCGAGGCGAAGGCACTGCGTGCGGTGCGGCGCTGCCCGGCGCTGGCCCTGCGCATCGAGGAGGACACCCGGGGCAACGCCCCGTCCCGCAACCTCCCGGTCCTCTCCCAGGGCCGTGGCCGCCGGGCTCTGGGCAGCGGCCGCTGAGACCCCGCTGAAGCGACGCGAGGGCGGGCCACCCGTTACGGGGCGGCCCGCCCTTTTCCGTCCCCCTGGCCGCCGTCACAGGCGCTCTCAGGCCCTGTCGCACGGTCGGCGGCCGGCCCCCGAAACACCGTCAACAACGCGAAGACCCCGTCCACTTGGACGGGGTCTTTTCTGTGGAGCTAAGGAGAATTGAACTCCTGACCTCCTGCATGCCATGCAGGCGCTCTACCAACTGAGCTATAGCCCCTTGCTGTTTCCGCCGGGTTCCCCCGGCGACATCGCCAACTTTACCGGTCCCCGCGCCGACCACCAAATCCTTTCCGAGCGGCGCACCTTATGGGCGATTTCAGCGCATTACGCCCGTTGTTGGGGCGTCGCGTTGACACCTGGCCGCTCAGGCGGTCACGAACGAGTAGAAACGCTTGAGCGTGCAGTGCTCCTCGAGGAGCCGGCCGTAGATCGGCTCGCCCTCGAGCTCGCGGTACGTCTCGATGGGGTCGCCTTTTATGATCAGCGCCCGTGCGCATTCCTCGCACCAGTACTGGTAGTCGGCGTTGACGGGTTCCATGTCGCGGACGATCGGGGTGCCGCTGCCGCACCAGTCGCATTTCCTCCTGTGTGCGCCCATCGATCAGCTCCAGCTGTGGCCGCAGGCCGTGCACACGTAGGAAATACCTCCGTTGTCACCGAGTACTTGGGCAACGTGGAGCGAGCCGCAGGAAGGGCACAGGAGGGTGGTCTTGCTCCGCATCATCACAGCGGCGGGAAGGTCGTGGACCTTCCCGCGGATGCTCGCAGGCATCGCTTCTCCCTCCCGTCGGGCCGCGCCCCCTTCCGGCCGTTTGATTCTGCCACGGCCGGACCAATACGGTCAGCGACGCCTTCGTACCAGTCCGGACACGCGACAGGAAAGAAGGTCGTCCGCAGAGGTATACGCCCGTGGGGCGCCCCGCGCTCAAGGAGGTCACGGATCTCACACGAAAAATCCCGTCCCCTGCCGGGAACGGGATCTTCTGTCCGATGTGTGGAGCTAAGGAGAATTGAACTCCTGACCTCCTGCATGCCATGCAGGCGCTCTACCAACTGAGCTATAGCCCCTTGCCCCATGCGGCCGAAGCCGTATGGTGTTTCGCCCCGCTCGGCGGGGCGAACAAGAAGAACTTTAGCCTGCGACCTGCCGGAAAGTGAAATCCGGGCCGCGGCCCCGCCGCCGGGGCCCCGCGCGGCCGCTCAGTCGTCGTCGCCGAGCACCGGCTCCGGGAGGGTGCCGGCGTTGTGCTCCAGCAGACGCCAGCCACGGACGCCCTCGCCGAGGACGGACCAGCAGCAGTTGGAGAGGCCGCCGAGGCTCTCCCAGTACTGCGGCTCCAGGCCGAGCAGGCGGCCGATGGTGGTGCGGATGGTGCCGCCGTGGCTGGTGACCACGAGGGTGCCGTTCTCCGGGAGCTTGTCGGCGTGCCGGAGCACCACGGGGGCGGCACGGTCGGCGACCTCGGTCTCCAGTTCACCGCCGCCGCGACGGACCGCCTCGCCGCGCTTCCACGCGCCGTACTCCTCGCCGTACCGGGCGATGATCTCGTCGTGCGTGAGGCCCTGCCAGACACCCGCGTACGTCTCCCGCAGGCCCTCGTCGTGCGAGACCTCCAGGCCGGTCAGAGCGGCCAGCTCGGCGGCCGTCCGCGCGGCGCGCTGGAGGTCGGAGGCGACGATCGCGTCCGGTTTGAGGGAGGCGAGCAGCCGGGCGGCGCGGCGGGCCTGGCCGAGGCCGGTCTCGGTGAGCTCGACGTCGGTGGTGCCCTGGAAGCGGCGCTCCACGTTCCACGAGGTCTGGCCGTGCCGCCACAGGATGATCCGGCGCCCGCGACCCTTGCGGTCGGCCGGGTCGGCCCCCGGGGTCATCGCAGTTCCCCGCCCAGCTCGGCGGCCTCCTCGGCGGCCTGCAGCTTCGCGTGCTCCGCGGCCTTGCCCTTGGTGGCCTGCGCGTCGGCGGGCAGGTCCAGCTCGGGGCAGTCCTTCCAGAGCCGCTCCAGGGCGTAGAAGACGCGCTCCTCGCTGTGCTGGACGTGCACGACGATGTCGACGTAGTCCAGCAGCACCCAGCGGGCCTCGCGGTCCCCCTCACGGCGGACCGGCTTGGCGCCGAGCTCCTTGTTCAGCCGCTCCTCGATCTCGTCGACGATCGACTTGACCTGGCGGTCGTTGGGCGCGGAGGCGAGCAGGAAGGCGTCCGTGATGGAGAGCACATCGCTGACGTCGTACGCGATGATGTCGTGCGCGAGCTTGTCGGCGGCCGCCTGTGCGGCGGTGTGGATGAGCTCGATGGAGCGGTCGGTGGCGGTCACTACATGGCTTTCCGTAGGCGGTCAGGAACCCTCACGGGCTACCACAAGGGTCTCATGTACCGCCGACACAGCCCCACGGGTTAAGCGATCAGGCCCCGGAGCACCGCCGTCGAAGCGGCTCCGGGGCCTGATCGCGATCACTGCCGATCCGAGGGGGTGACGGTCAGCCGGTGGTCCCGCTCGTACCCGTCGTACTCGTGGCACCCGTGGTGCCGGTCGTACCCGTGCTACCCGCGCCCGTGGTCCCCGTCGTACCCGTGGTGCCGCCCGTGCCCGGCGGGTCCGTCGTCTCGTAGTTCCGGCCGAGGACGACGGTGACGTCGGCGTTGGACGTGGTCTCGCCCTTCTTCACGGCGCTCGCGGGAAGGCCGAGGGTCTTGGCGACCTCGACGGCGTCCTGTTTGCGGGCCGCGTCGGAGTAGAGCACCCGGGAGGTGGCCTCGGCGGTGCCGACGGTGCCGGCGTCCAGGAAGGTGTAGCCGCCGTTGAGCAGGACCACACGGGCCTGTTCGGTGGCGTCCTTGTCGCCGGTGGCGTTGCGGATGCCGACGCGGAGAGTGTCCCCGGCCTCGGGGCTCCTGGCGGTGCCGCCGAGCAGGTTCCGGACCACGCTGTCGGAGTCCTCGGCGCTGAGGGTGCCGTCCTGCTGGACGGGGAGCAGCTCGGACGTGTAGTCGCCGCCCTTGGCGCGGTCGGCGAGCCCCGCGAGGAACGCGCCGAGGTCCTTCTCGCCGAGCGAGGGGTCGAGGATCTGACCGAGGGTCTGCACGGTGACCGTGGCCGCCTGGGCGTCGGAGGACAGCTTGCGCAGCACGCCCTGCATGACCTGCCCGAACCGCTTCAGCTGGGCGTCCTGCGACTCGCCGGAGGCCCGGTAGGTGGCGTAGGCGACGGCCATCTTGCCGCTGAGCGTCTGGTTCTCGCCCTTGGTGACGAGGGGCGCCTCGCCCTTCTTCTTCGCCTCCGGGTCCGGTACCGAGACGTCGGTGTCGAGGTCGATGTTGCCGACGAGTTCGACGAGGTTGCTCAGGAAGGGGGTGTCCAGGCGCCAGGTGCCCTCGATGTCGGTGCCGAGGACGGTGTCGAGTTCCTCGCGGGTGCCGGCGGAGCCGTCGTCCTCGACGGACTTGGCGAGGGTGGTCGTGGTGCCGTCGTCGCCGGTCAGGGCGAGGGAGTTGGGCAGCAGGACGGTCGCCCCCCGTTTGGTGGTGGTGTTGTCGACGAGCAGCGCCGTGGAGGTGCCGCCCTTCTTGGTGTCGTGCAGGTGGACGGCGATGACGTCGCGCTTCTGGGCGCCCGCGGCGGTGGTCGTGCCGGTCTTCTGGTCGGCGGAGGAGCCGGGCAGCACGCCCGCGAACCAGAGATAGCCGACGCCGCCGACCGCGACCAGCGCCAGCACGACCACGAGGGCGATCATGCGGCTCTTGGCGCGCCGCTTGGCCTCCTCACGGCGCTCGGTGCGGTTCTCGGTGAAGTTCAGCCAGTCGATGACGTCCTCGGAGTCGCCGTCGGGCTGGTCGACGAAGGCGAACTGCTCGGTGCGGTACTCCGGGTCGCCGGTCTCCGCGCCGGCCTCGGGACCGCCGTCCTCGGTGGTCTCCTGCGGGCCCGTCTGGTGCGGGATGAGGGCCGTCTGCTCGGCGACCGGGGCCTGATGGCCGGTGACCGCGGTCTGCCCGTACGGGTCGTAGGGGTCGTACGCGGGTGCCGGTGCCTGCTGGCCCGTGTCGTAGGCGGTGCCGTAGCCCTGGGTGGGCTGCTGCTGGACCTGGCCGGTCGCGTACGGGTCGTACCCGTAGCCCTGGCCGTAACCACCTTGTCCGTGGTTCTGGCCGTAACCCTGACCGTAGCCCTGCTGCTGCCCGTAGGGGTCGTACGTCTGTTGCTGAGGCACCTGCTGGGTGGGCGCCTGTCGGTACACCGGCTGTCCGAACTCGTCGTAGCCGACGAGTTCGTACGGCTGGTCGCCCCCGTGGCCAGCGTCGTATCGGTCGTTCACCGGTGCCCCTCTCGGCTCACTCGCCGCGGTACAGCTGCCGCTTGTCGATGTAGCGCACCACTCCGTCCGGCACCAGATACCAGACGGGGTCGCCCTTGGCGACCCTCGCACGGCAGTCGGTGGACGAGATGGCGAGCGCCGGAACCTCAACGAGCGTGACCCCGCCCGCGGGCAGGCCGGGGTCGGCCAAAGTGTGGCCGGGACGGGTGACCCCGATGAAGTGCGCGAGGGAGAACAGCTCCTCGGCGTCGCGCCAGGTGAGGATCTGGCCGAGCGCGTCGGCGCCCGTGATGAAGAAGAGGTCCGTGTCCGGGTTGAGTTCGTGCAGCTCGCGCAGGGTGTCGATGGTGTACGTGGGGCCCTTGCGGTCGACGTCGATGCGGCTGACGGAGAACTGGGGGTTCTCGGCCGTCGCGATGACCGTCATCAGGTACCGGTCCTCGGCGGCCGACACCGTGCGGTGGGACTTCTGCCAGGGCTGGCCGGTCGGTACGAACACGACCTCGTCGAGACCGAACTGCGCGGCGACCTCCTGGGCCGCGACGAGGTGCCCGTGGTGGATCGGGTCGAACGTCCCGCCCATGACGCCGAGGCGCCTGCGCCCCGGCTTCGGCCTCGCGTTCGACTCCGTGTTCGACGGGGTGTTCTCCGGTGCCGTGCCGGTGCTGCCGGCCCGGCCGCCGGTGGTCTCGTGCGCCTGGTCGTTCGCCGTGTCGTGCTCCGGACCGGTAGGCGGTTCCTGCTCTCCCATGCGTCGAGACACTACCGGCCCGGCGGACACACTCTGTTCGAATGACCTTTTGCGCGGATCAGCGGTCCCGGTTGAAGCGCGTGGTGATCCACAGCAGCAGGAGCAGGGCGAAGAGGGCTCCGCCGCCGGTCAGGTAGGGGCTGAGGCTCTCGTGGTTGCCGCCGTGCTCCCCGCCGCCCTCGGCGGCGAAAGTGACCAAGTCGGCAGCGGTGCTGTGGAAGCTCATCGTCGGCAGGACCTATCCGTGTGGGATCGGGATAAAGACTCGGCCCATCGTAAGCGGGGGCCGCGTCGGCGATCACGCCGACTCCGCCCCGGGATGAACGGACGGGGCTCCGTCTCCGTACCGTCAGTCGTCCCGCTTGTATCCGCGCAGGAGGAACCAGGCCATCAGGACCGACCCCAGGACCATCACGATCAGCACCACACGCAGCAGGTTTCCCGCGCCCTGCTCCTTGGCGGCGGCGTCCGCGGCCTCGGTGAACCAGGAGGCCGTCGTGACGTGGGGGAGATGCTCCATGAGATCGCTCCTTACGGTTGATGCCCTGCCACGGTAACTCCGCCTAGGCTGGTCTCCGCTTCGGGGGCAATATGGGCAATCAAACGCATGGGGGAAACATGCCGGACGACAGCCACGAGCAGAACGGGCACGAGAACGTGCCGAGCAGGCAGCGCAGGCGCTTCGAGGGAATCTCCTCGCGGGCGTACGAACACCCCGCGGACCGCTCGGCGCTGGTGGCGCTGCGCAAGCTCAGCGGCTTCGACACGGTGTTCAAGGCACTCAGTGGTCTGCTGCCCGAGCGCAGCCTCAGGCTGCTGTTCCTGTCCGACTCCGTACGGGTCTCGGACCAGCAGTTCACCCACCTCAACGACATGCTGCGGGACGCCTGTTACATCCTGGACCTGGAGAAGGTCCCGCCGATGTACGTCAACCAGGACCCGCAGCCGAACGCGATGTGCATCGGCCTGGACGAGCCGATCATCGTCGTGACGACCGGGCTCGTCGAGCTGCTCGACGAGGAGGAGATGCGGGCCGTCATCGGCCACGAGGTGGGCCACGCCCTCTCCGGCCACTCGGTGTACCGCACGATCCTGCTGTTCCTGACGAGCCTCGCGCTGAAGGTCGCCTGGATCCCGCTGGGCAACCTCGCGATCATGGCGATCGTGACCGCGCTGCGGGAGTGGTTCCGCAAGTCGGAGCTGTCCGCCGACCGCGCCGGGCTGCTGGTCGGCCAGGACCTGAAGGCCTCGATGCGCGGTCTGATGAAGATCGCGGGCGGCAACCACCTGCACGAGATGAACGTCGACGCGTTCCTCGCGCAGGCCGAGGAGTACGAGGCCGGGGGCGACCTGCGCGACTCCGTGCTGAAGATCCTCAATGTGCTGCCCCGCTCGCACCCCTTCACCACCGTGCGCGCGGCCGAGCTGAAGAAGTGGGCGGAGTCCCGCGACTTCCAGCGGATCATGGACGGCCACTACCCGCGGCGCAGCGAGGACAAGGACACCAAGGTGACCGACTCCTTCCGTGAGTCGGCGGAGCACTACACGAACCATGTGAAGAGCTCCAAGGACCCGCTGATGAAGCTGGTCACGGACATCGCGGGCGGCGCGGGCGACCTCGGCGGCCGGGTGCGGCGCGGCTTCAGCGGCTTCGCGGGCGGCGGCCCGGCGTCCGGCGGCACGGCGTCGGAGGGCACCGCGTCGGGCGGCGGTACGACCACGGACACCGCCGAGGACAGGCGCCCGGACGACGAGTGACGCGGCGGACACCGCCGGTGCGCCGAGAGCGCCCGGCCCGGAGGTTCCCCTCCGGGCCGGGCGCTTCGTCGTGGTCACACCTTCGGCTGGGCGCTCTGGGCCAGGGCGCCGCACAGGGCGGTGGTGCCGCCGGTGGCGTACGGGTCGGTGCCGGCCGGGCCGCCGGCCTTGTCCTGCTGGCCGGCGAGCAGCGGCCGCAGATGGTTCGTGGCGTCGTCGGCGCAGGCCAGCGGTCCGGCCTGGACGTAGGAGACGACGACCTCGGCCTGGCGGGTGCGCAGGTCGTCCTGGTCGAAGCGGAAGTGCAGCTCGCGCCGCACGGTGAACAGGGACGCCTCGGCCCCCGCCTTGGGGTTCGCCGGGCGCAGCGCGTACACGAAGGTGTGCGCGGCGACGACCTCCAGGGTGCCCGAGTCGAACTCCGCCGCCTGGAGGGTGCCCTGGACGCGGATCCTGGTATCGGCGAGCTGGGCTCGGGAGGGGTCGAAGCGGACCAGCCAGCCGGTGGGCGCGTGGCGTCCGTCGGCGGTGGGGCGGTCGAAGCTCTGGTCGAACTGGTCGAGCTGGTCGGAGTCGAGCAGCCGTCGTACCGGCTCGACGGTGGTGCCGGCGAGGACCTGCGGGTCGAGCGCGGAGGCGACCAGGTACTCCTTGGCGACGATCAGGGAGGTGACGACCTGGCTGTCGGAGAAGTGCTCGGTGCGGCGGGTGGCCGGCATCGTGATGCCGTCGGCGCCGGTGCGGAAGTGGGCGGCGGGACTGTTCTCGTACAGCCTTTCGGGGTCGTCGGCGCCCGGGACCCGCGCCTGGGGGGCCAGCGGGATCACCGTCATCCGCAGCGGCTCGGTGGGACTCGTGGCCCGGGGTTGGTACGGATGGCGGACGCCCATGTAGATGGCGGTGCCGAAGGCGACGGCGATCAGCAGGACGAGGACCAGTGCCTGCCGGGAGAAGCCGCGGCGCGCGGGCGGGCGGCGACGGACGGCGGGGGCGTGGTCGGTGAGGCGTTCCTGGGCGGAGAACTCCTGGAGACGGGCAGCGCGAATGAACGATTCGTCGAACACGACGGATCGGTATTCGTCCTCGCCTCCACCGCCGGGGGTGCCCTCGGGTGTCCCCTCGGGTGGGTCTCCGGGCCCGCCCATACCTTCAGGGTAGGTCTGGCGGAGCTCCGATAAACGCCGAGGTGCGCGACAACTTCTGACAGGTTCTCACCAGGTTTTCGAACGTCTCGTCGAACCAGCTGTCAGCGTTGGCGCGGGCTCGCCGAGGCCGCCGGCTGGGAGTAGTCCGCGGAGGCCGAGGGACGGGCCGAGGCACCCTGTTCGACTCCGGTGGTGGCGGGGGGCGGGACCTCGTCGCCACGGCTGGAGGAGGCGCCCCGGTAGACGGCGGTGAAGGCCAGCGCGACCATGCCGATGCCCATGACCAGGGCGAGGAGCCAGGCGACGGGGCGGTGCCAGCGGGTCTGCTTGCCGTAGGGCCCGTCGGAGCCGAAGCGGCCCTCCAGGATCTCGGGGTCGTCGAGATCATCGAGGTCGTGACCGAAGTCCGGGCCGTCGGCGAAGCCGTCGTCGTAGTCGTCGCCGCGGGGGCCTCTGGAGTGGGCCCTGCGGGCCTCGGCCTCCTGGGCCGCGGCACGGGCCTCCGCGGCGGCGAGCAGCCGCTCGACCGCGGTCGGCTCATGGACCACGGCCGCCCGTACGAAGTCCTCGTCGAAGACCACGGAGGCGAACTCTTCGTCCATACCTCCGCGGTCGCGGTCGTCGTCGGGCTCCCAGCCGTCAGGGAACGGCGTGCCCCCCACGTCCTCCGGCACGGATCCAGAGTAGACCGGGGTGGTCAATTTGGGCAGACGGTAAGGAAATTCATCCGTTCTGCTCAGCGGGTCGCCGGTCGTTCCCCGGGAACGGGCCGGCGCCCCACGAGGCGCGTACGCCCCGCCGGGCACCGTACGCGCCGGGT
The DNA here is from genome assembly GCF_900290235.1 of Streptomyces sp. MA5143a. Taxonomy (GTDB): domain Bacteria; phylum Actinomycetota; class Actinomycetes; order Streptomycetales; family Streptomycetaceae; genus Streptomyces. The sequence continues at coordinate 72,328 of NZ_OLMK01000037.1, read as the reverse complement.
GTCGACCGGATGTCAGCGGCGTACGTGCCCGTCGCCCGTGACGATGTACTTGGTGCTGGTCATCTCGGGCAGGCCCATCGGGCCGCGGGCGTGCAGCTTCTGGGTGGAGATGCCGATCTCCGCGCCGAAGCCGAACTGGCCGCCGTCGGTGAAGCGGGTGGAGGCGTTGACGGCGACGGTCGTGGAGTCCACCAACTGGGTGAAGCGGCGGGCGGCCTGCTGGGAGGTCGTCACGATCGCCTCGGTGTGTCCGGAGCTCCACAGCCGGATGTGCTCCACGGCCCGGTCCAGCGAGTCGACGACTGCGGCGGCGATGTCGTACGAGAGGTACTCGGTCTCCCAGTCCTCCGTGGTGGCCTCGACGACCGTGGCGCGGGTCTCCTTGGCGTACGCGAGGACGCGCTCGTCGCCGTGGACGGTGACGCCGGCGTCGGCGAGGGCGTCGAGGGCGCGGGGCAGGAACTCGGGCGCGATGTCCTGGTGGACCAGGAGGGTCTCGGCGGCGTTGCAGACGCTGACCCGCTGGGCCTTGGAGTTGATCAGGATCTCGATCGCCGTGTCGAGGTCGGCGTTGGCGTCGACGTAGACGTGGCAGTTGCCGGTGCCGGTCTCGATCACCGGGACGGTGGACTCCTCGACGACCGTGCGGATCAGGGAGGCGCCGCCGCGCGGGATGAGCACGTCGACCAGGCCGCGGGCGCGCATCAGCTCGCGCACGGAGTCGCGGCTCTCGCCGGGGACGAGCTGGATGGCGTCGGCGGGCAGCCCGGCGCCGCCGACGGCGTCGCGCAGGACGCGGACGAGGGCGGTGTTGGACTCGTAGGCGGAGGACGAGCCGCGCAGCAGGACCGCGTTGCCCGACTTCAGGCAGAGGGCGGCGGCGTCGACGGTGACGTTCGGGCGGGCCTCGTAGATGATGCCGACGACGCCGAGCGGGACGCGGACCTGGCGCAGGTCGATGCCGTTCGGCAGGGTCGAGCCGCGGACGACCTCGCCGACCGGGTCGGGCAGCGCGGCGACGTCGCGCACATCGGCGGCGATCGCGCGGATCCGCTCGGGGGTGAGTGTCAGCCGGTCGATGACCGACTCGCTGGTGCCGGCCTCGCGGGCGCGCTCGATGTCCTTGGCGTTGGCCTCGACGATCTCACTCGTACGGACTTCCAGCGCGTCGGCGATGGCGAGCAGCGCGTCGTCCTTGTCGGCGCGCGGGAGCGGCGCGAGGTCGGCGGCGGCGGCCTTGGCGCGATAGGCGGCCCGGGTGACCGGGGACATGGAGTCGTACGGCGAGAGCGTGGTCATAAGGGAAGGGTAGTGCGCCGCGGGAGAGGGCCCCAGTCGCTGTCCCACAAGCCGAGACGCCCCCGGACGCAACCCCTCGCGGCGCGTCCTAGTAAGGGTGGACGCCCACGCGGGCCGCCGGTGGGGGGCCGTAGCCCTCGGCGATGCGCAGGTGGTAGGTCTGACGGTCGATGACCTCCAGGCCGACGATCTCCCAGGGCGGCAGTCCGGCCGTGCGGCGGTGCTCGCCCCACAGGCGCAGGGCGACGGCGGCCGCGTCATGGAGGTCGCGGGCCTCCTCCCAGTAGCGGATCTCGGCGTGGTCGTTGGCGTAGCGGCTGGTCAGCAGGAAGGGGTGGTCGTGGGCGAGCTGTTCCAGGCCGCGCCGCACCTCCTTCAGCGGGGCCTCGGGCCCGGAGACGCTCAGCGTGACGTGCCACAGCCGGGGCAGGTCCTGCGGCTCCTCGGCGCCGCCCTCGTACGCGTCCGAGGAGCCGACGCTGGTGAGCGTCCGCTCCTCGCCTGCCGCACGGGAGGTACCACCACCACGGGACGCCGTGGCCCCGGGGCGCACTCGTCTCACGACGGCCTCCTTCGCAAGGATGCGGGCTTCGCATGGGGTGGTGCGGAATGCCCCTGGGACAAAGTTGAGCAGGCTCAAGGGCTCCGTGGGGCGGTTTTACGGAACGCGCACCGGCGCGGGCCGTGCCGCGGCACCCTCGCGGGGCGGCTGGTCAGGGATGCAGGAGCACCAGGTCGTCCCTGTGTACGACCTCTCGTTCGTACGCGGGACCCAGCTCGCGCGCCAGTTCCCGGGTCGAGCGGCCGATCAGCTGGGGGATCTCCTTGGCGTCGAAGTTGACCAGCCCGCGGGCCACGGCCCGGCCCGCTCCGTCGCGCAGTTCGACCGGGTCCCCGGCGCTGAAGTCGCCGTCGACGGCCGCGATGCCGGCCGGCAGCAGGGACTTGCGGCGCTCGACGACCGCGCGCACGGCGCCGTCGTCCAGGGTGAGCGCGCCCTGCGGGGTGGACGCGTGCTGGAGCCACAGCAGCCGGTCGGCGGAGCGTTTGCCTGTGGGATGGAAGTAGGTGCCGGTGTCACGGCCGGCGAGGGCGTCCGCGGCGTGGACGGCGCTGGTCAGGACGACGGGGATGCCCGCCCCTGTGGCGATCGCGGCCGCCTCGACCTTGGTGACCATGCCGCCGGTGCCGACGCCTGCCTTGCCCGCGCTGCCGATCTCCACGTGCGCGAGGTCCTCGGGGCCCCGTACCTCCGCTATCCGCGAGGTGCCCGGACGGCTGGGGTCGCCGTCGTACACGCCGTCGACGTCCGAGAGCAGGACCAGCAGGTCGGCGCGGACGAGGTGGGCGACGAGGGCGGCGAGACGGTCGTTGTCACCGAAGCGGATCTCGTCCGTGGCAACCGTGTCGTTCTCGTTGACCACGGGCAGCGCGCCCATCGCGAGGAGCTTGTCCAGGGTGCGGGAGGCGTTGCGGTGGTGGGAGCGGCGGCTCATGTCGTCGGAGGTGAGAAGCACCTGGCCGACGCGGATGCCGTAGCGGGCGCAGGAAGCCGTGTAGCGGGCCACCAGGAGCCCCTGGCCGACGCTGGCGGCGGCCTGCTGCCGGGCGAGGTCCTTGGGGCGGCGGCGCAGACCCAGCGGCGCGAGCCCTGCGGCGATGGCACCGGACGAGACGAGGACGATCTCCCGCTCTCCCCCGCTGCGCCCCTTGGCGAGGACGTCCACGAGGGCGTCCACCCGGTCCGCGTCGAGACCCCCGGAGGCCGTCGTCAGTGACGAGGAGCCCACCTTGACGACGATCCGGTGGGCTTGCGCCACTCCCTGCCTTGCCGCTGACACCTGTATCCCCAATGTTCCGAACCAGCCCGGTGTGTGCAGTGCGCAATCTACGGGAGCCGCCCGGCCGGACGCGTCCTCATTTCGAGGGGCGGACGGCACGCGTCCACCCGGTCCGGCGGCCAGCCTCCGCGGGGCGGAACGTGAGAAACACCTCGCGGTTCAGGGCGATATGACCGATTACTGGTGACTGATCTCACGGGAGATTGCTCCTCGACCGCCCTAGGTCATACGGTCAGGATCGGTCTTCCTCATCTCGTGCGGCATTCCTGGGTCGGAAGGCGCCCGGGGGGTGCGCGCACCGTGGCGGGCCACTCCCACTACTCTCATTCCCCCTTCCGTCCGTCGCACCCTCCGCAGGAGCCCCGCCCGTGCCCTCCGCAGGCCTCGTACCCCGCCGCATCGTGCAGCTGTCAGCGCTGTTCGCGATGTTCGCGCTCTTCACGGTCCAGATCGTCTCCGCGCTGCTGCCGAACATTCCCCTGTTCGTCGCCGCCGGCGCGGCGGGCCTCGTCCTGGACACGTATCTGCAGTACCGGGACCCCGGACTCCTCGCGCTGCTGGGCAAGGTCCGCTTCGACGCGCTGGTGCGCCAGCTGCTGCGCGACATGCTGATCCTGGTGGGCCTGCTGCGCATCGACGGCATCGACCCGCTGCGCGAGCAGGCACCGCTGCTGGTCGGTCTGTGCCTCTTCTACGCGGTGCACTTCGCCTGCCAGGGCGTCTCCGTGCTGGTCCGCCGCACCCGGACGCTGCCGATCGTCACGCGCAACATCGACGCCTCCGCGCTGCGCCTGACCGCCGCCCCGCCGCGGATCCTGGCCCGCCGCCAGGCCCACCGGCTGCTGACCTTCTCGCTGCCGATCACCGCCGGTCTGCTGACCACGGCGGCCACGAAGGACGCCACCTGGGGCGGTCTCGGCCTCGGCTTCGGCCTCACCCTCCTCGTCGGGGGCACCGCCCACCTGGCGACCTGGCTGCTGCCCAAGAAGCGGGCGAAGAGCGAGCAGCAGGTCATGGAGTGGCTGGACGCGTGGCTGGAGCGCTACCAGCCGACCGTCGCCATGTACTTCTCCGGCGGCACGACCTCGGCGTACCAGGCGAACATGTGGCTCTCCACGCTGTCCCAGCTGGACAAGCCGCTGATCGTGCTGCGTGAGCGCTTCATGGTCCAGAAGATCGACGCCACCGACGTCCCGATCATCTGCTTCCCGAAGGTCGCGACGATGTTCTCCCTGGAGAACTCGACCCTGAAGATGATGCTGCACCCGGCGAACGCCGCGAAGACCTCCCAGGTCCTGCGCATCCCCACCATCAAGCACGCCTTCATCAACCACGGCGAGAGCGACAAGCTGTCCTCCTGCAACCCGTACGCGAAGGCGTACGACGAGGTGTGGGTCGCCGGTCCCGCCGCGCGCGAGCGGTACGCGCTGGCCGAGGTCGGTGTCGAGGACAAGGACATCGTGGAGGTGGGCCGCCCGCAGCTGGCCCCGATCCGCCCGTACGCGGGCCCGCCGACCGGCACGTACACGACCGTCCTGTACGCCCCCACCTGGGAGGGCTGGGACGGCAACCCCGGCAACACCTCGGTGGTCCTGGCCGGTGAGAACATCGTCCGCGCGCTGCTCGCCGACGACAAGGTACGGCTGCTGTACAAGCCGCACCCGATGACCGGCTCGGTCGACCCGCGCGCGGGCGCCGCGAACGAGCGCATCAAGGCGATGATCCGCGAGGCCAACACCAAGCGCTCGGGGGCCCGGCCGGGTGCCGACGCCGCCGAGGAGCTGGCGCGCCGCACGGCCGAGCTGGACAGGCTGACGTCGACGTCGTTCCGGCCCAGCGCGGACGAGATGGAGCGGATGCTGCTCCAGGGCACGCCGAGCGGTGACCGTGAGGCGGCCATCGCCGAGGCCACGCTGGCCTGGGAGAAGGCGTACTGGGCGTCGTTCCCCGAGTGGGAGCACCTCGTCATCACCGAGGCCCGGCCGGCGATCTTCGCCTGCTTCAACGCGTCCGACCTGCTCATCAGCGATGTCTCGTCGGTGGTGTCGGACTGGCTGTCCAGCGAGAAGCCGTACGCCGTGGGCAACACCTCCGGGCTGCCGGAGGCGGCGTTCCGCACGGCGTTCCCGACCGTGTCGGCGGGTGTCGTGATCACGCCGGACGCACGTGAGGTGCCGGGGCTGCTGGACGCGGTGCGCAACCCGGAGAAGGACCACTTCACCAAGGCCCGCGCCGACCTGAAGGAGCAGCTGCTCGGTCCGTCGGACCCGCCGTCCATCGTCCGGTTCGGCGCGGCCGTCCGGACACTCTGCGCCAAGGCCGACGACCGCCGGGTCCGTATGGAGTCCCGCCTCGCCAACGAGATCCCCTCTCCCCGTGAGTCCCGGGACGAGGTGACGGTCGAGGGAGAGGCGAGCGAGGCGGCCGAGGACGCGGAGGCGCTCCGCTAGGTTCAGCCGAACAGGTCCAGCCGAAGGGCCCCGGTGGCGTTGTGCCGCCGGGGCCCTTTGCTGTTGCCGAGGGTGGGGTGGGTTCGGGTTCGGGTGCGAGTGGGGTGCGGGTGCACCCACTGGCTCGGGGGGATGCGTTGCGGGGCGGCTGCGGGTGCGTTGTGGTTTGTCGCGCAGTTCCCCGCGCCCCTGGTGGGGGCTGGCCCCGGCTGCGTAGGGGTGCCGTAGGCAGACCTCCGGCCACCCGCCCGCACGTCGCCACAGCAGTTCCGCCGCCGCAGCCGCGCACGACCCTCACGCCGCCGCAGCGCCCTCGCTCAGCCGCGCACGCCCCTCACGCCGCCGCAGCGCCCTCGCTCGCCCTGCTCGCACGAGGGTGCCTTGCCCGTGCCGGGGTGGCTGCGGCTGGTCGGCGGTGCCGGGGGTGCCCCGAGGGCACAGGACCCGCTCCCCGGGGCACCACCTGCCCCTTTAGAAGGGCTCGAAGTCGTCGTACGCCTGGTCGAGTTCGTCGCGTTCGGCCTGGCGGTCGCGGCGGCGCTGTACGGCGGGGCGGGGCTCCTCGAAGCGGTGGTCCTCGCCTCGGCGGCCGAGCATCTCCGCGCCGGCCGTGACGGACGGCTCCCAGTCGAAGACGACCGCGTTGTCCTCGGGGCCGATGGCGACGCCGTCGCCGGAGCGGGCGCCCGCCTTCATCAGCTCGTCCTCGACGCCGAGGCGGTTCAGACGGTCGGCGAGGTAGCCCACCGCCTCGTCGTTGTTGAAGTCGGTCTGCCGTACCCAGCGCTCCGGCTTCTCGCCCCGCACCCGGAAGAGACCGTCCTCCTCGCGCGTGACGGTGAAGCCCGCGTCGTCGACCGCCTTCGGGCGGATGACGATCCGGGTCGCCTCCTCCTTCGGCTTGGCGGCCCGCGCCTTGCCGACGAGGTCCGCGAGGGCGAAGGACAGCTCCTTCAGCCCCATGTGGGCCACCGCGGACACCTCGAAGACCCGGTAGCCGCGTGCCTCCAGGTCCGGCCGCACCATCTCGGCGAGGTCCTTGCCGTCGGGCACGTCGATCTTGTTGAGGACCACGATGCGCGGCCGGTTGTCGAGCCCGCCGTACTCCTTCAGCTCCTCCTCGATGATGTCGAGGTCGGAGACGGGGTCGCGGTCGGACTCCAGCGTCGCCGTGTCCAGGACATGGACGAGGACGCTGCAGCGCTCCACGTGCCGGAGGAACTCCAGGCCGAGGCCCTTGCCCTGGCTGGCGCCGGGGATCAGCCCCGGCACGTCGGCGATCGTGTAGACCGTCGAGCCGGCCGTCACCACGCCCAGGTTGGGGACGAGGGTCGTGAAGGGATAGTCCGCGATCTTCGGCTTGGCGGCGCTCAGCACCGAGATCAGCGAGGACTTGCCCGCGCTCGGGTAACCGACCAGCGCCACATCGGCGACGGTCTTCAGCTCCAGGACGATGTCCCGCAGGTCTCCCGGCTCACCGAGCAGCGCGAAACCGGGCGCCTTGCGGCGGGCGGAGGCGAGGGCCGCGTTGCCGAGGCCGCCCCGGCCACCCTGCGCGGCGACGAAGGAGGTGCCGTGGCCGACGAGGTCGGCGAGGACGTTCCCCTGCTTGTCGAGGACCACCGTGCCGTCCGGTACCACCAGGACGAGGTCCTGGCCGTCCTTGCCGGAGCGGTTGCCGCCCTCGCCCGGCTTGCCGTTGGTGGCCTTGCGGTGCGGGGAGTGGTGGTACTCGAGCAGCGTGGTGACGGACTGGTCCACGGTCAGGATCACATCGCCGCCGCGGCCGCCGTTGCCCCCGTCGGGGCCGCCCAGCGGCTTGAACTTCTCACGGTGGACGGAGGCACAGCCGTGGCCTCCGTTACCCGCGGCGACATGCAGCTCGACGCGGTCCACGAAGGTGGTCATGGTGGGTGCCTCCAGTTACGCGCAATGCGTGGTGTACGGAATTGTCTTAGCTGTAACACGTCAAAGGCGGACCCGCTTCCCGTACGGGAAGTGAGGTCCGCCTCGACGAAATCGCTCTACGGAAGCCCTGGTCGGAAGACTCAGGCGACCGGAACGATGTTCACGACCTTGCGGCCACGGCTGGTGCCGAACTGCACCGCACCGGCGTTCAGCGCGAACAGCGTGTCGTCGCCACCACGGCCGACACCCGCACCGGGGTGGAAGTGGGTGCCACGCTGGCGGACCAGGATCTCACCCGCGCTCACGACCTGACCGCCGAAGCGCTTCACGCCGAGCCGCTGGGCATTCGAGTCGCGACCGTTCCGGGTGGACGATGCGCCCTTCTTGTGTGCCATGTCTCCTCAGTCCCTTACTTCGCAGCCGTGGGGATCTCAGTGACCTTGATCGCCGTGTACTGCTGGCGGTGGCCCTGACGACGGCGGTAGCCGGTCTTGTTCTTGTAGCGCAGAATGTCGATCTTCTGGCCCTTGTGGTGGTCCACGACCTCGGCCTGGACCTTGATGCCGGCCAGCACCCACGGGTCGCTGGTCACAGCGTCGCCGTCGACAACGAGCAGGGTCGAGAGCTCGACCGTGTCGCCAACCTTGGCGGTGGAAATCTTGTCAACCTCAACGATGTCGCCGACAGCAACCTTGTGCTGGCGACCACCGCTGCGCACGATGGCGTACACGCGGATCTCACTCTCTCGCTCGGGAACGGCACCCCCGCAGTCCAGCCACCCGACATGCGTGCGGCCTCTCCCGAGGCGCCCGGCGCCCGGAAGGATGAGGTTTACGAGGATGTGACGTGCCTGCTTACGGACACGCCGACGGTCAAGGTTACGGGGCGACGCTCGAACGGGTCAAACCGAGCCCCGCACGGCGCCCGTGGGCCTCACCGGGTCGGCTTCTCGCCGTCCGCCGGCAGCGGCTTCACTCCCTTGCAGAGGTCCGTGGTGTCGGACTTGCCGGGGTACGCGACCTTGATCACCTGGTCGAAGTGGGACTTGTACCTGTCGTGCACGGCGTCGTCGTCGACCTTCACGATCGACTCGTCGTTCTCGCGCAGCGCGGGACCGGTGTAGTTCCCGGAGCCGGTGAAGCTGATCTTGTTGCGCACCCCGTCGTACGCGCCGTCCACCAGGATGTACTTGGAGTGGATGATGTACGGCGTGGTGAGCTTCTGCCCCGGGTTCAGCGGGTCCCGGTCGTCGTTGTAGCAGCGCACGGTCGGCCCGCCGGAGGTGTGCATCTTCTCCCAGGTGCCCGGTGTGCCTCCCGAGCTCTTGGCGCTGTCCGACTCGGCGTAGACGATGCTCACGTCGCAGCCGGCCTTCTTCAGCGCGACCAGCTTCTCGGCGATCGCCATCCGCGTGATCTTGAAGATCGCCACCCGTACCCAGGTCTTCCGCGTGACCCCTGCGGTGTCCTTGTAGGAGCACTGCACGTTGTTGAGCACCGAGTACACGCTGTCGGTGGCCCGTGTGCTCCCCGCCCGGGGGAAGAAGTACGCCTTGTACAGGCCGTTGCTGACGGTCCGGTACTCCCAGCCCGCCCAGTCCCGGCCCACCATCGTGTCGAAGTAGTCCGCGTAGGCGTCGTACATCGTCGGGTTGTTCGGCAGCAGCAGCGCGTCGTTGAAGAACTTGGTGTGCGCGGAGGGCGTCGAGTTCGAGGTCGTCTGCACGACGACGTTGGTGGCGCCCTCGACCGCCGAGAACAGCCAGAACTTGTTGTGCATGATCGACTGCCCGTACTTCGGGTCGCCGAGGCAGGACTTGTCGACGGGGCAGGTCGCTATGTACGAGCCCTTCGTGCGGTCGGTGCCGAGCGCGGCGACGAGGCTGCCGTACGCGGTGTTGGCGGGACGGTCGCTGACACTCGACTCGTCCAGCAGGACCTGGACGTTGACGCCCCGGTCCTTGGCGGCGACGAGCGCGTCGACGACGGGCGCCTCCCACACGTGGTAGACCGCGACCTTGATGGTGGAGCCGGGCAGCGCGGCCGCCGTCAGGTCGATCAGGCGCGTACGTATCGCGAGTTGCTCGCTCTCCTCGCCCAACGGGTCGTTGAAGACGGGCCCTTCGGTCCAGGTGGGGGCGGCCTGCGCGGTCCCGGCGGAGACCGCGGTCTGCACCCCGGCCGCCGACAGGACGGTGGCCAGCGCCAGCGCCTTGCGCGCGGCCCCGGCCGGCCCCCCAGGGCGGTGCCGCCTCGTGCTCATCAGGCGCACACGCGCCATGCGATCCCCTCCCCGTTCCCCGCTCACGGCCCCGGGTGCTCGCCCCCGCGGACGGACCGTGCGTCGAGGTAGTGCTTCCACGCTCTTGCTCGTACGACTACGTGAGTTTTGCAGGCGTCTGCGGGTGATCCAAGAGGCAGGGGGTGCTTACGCGCCAAAAGTGCCGCCCAAACCGCCCCAAACGTCGCCGCGTTGTGTGAGCTTTCTCGCCCTTGTCCGGGCAACGCGAAGGCCCCCGCCCGGCAGTTGATCCGCCGGACGGGGGCCTTCGTGGGGGGCGGGCCGTGGCCCGTCCCGTGGGGCTCAGCTCTCGTCGGTCGAAGCGGTGACCGTGTTCGACGCCTGCTCGGCGGCGACCGTGGTCTTCTTCGTGGCCGACTTCTTCGTCGCCGCCTTCTTGGCCGTGGCCTTCTTGGCGACCGTCTTCTTGGCCGCCGTCTTCTTCGTGGCGGCCTTCTTCGCCGTCGCCTTCTTGGCCGTCTTCCGCGCCGCCGCCTTCTTGGCGGGCACCTCGGACTCCTCCGCGACCGCGGCGGCGTCCTCGGCCGGGGCCTGCGCCGTCTCCTCCGCCGCGGCGGACGGCACGACCACGACCGCGGTCTCCTCCGACGCGGTGGGCGCCGTCGCCTTGCGCACGGCACGCCGCCTCGGGCGGGCCGGAGCCGCGCTCTCGACGGGGACCGCCTCGGGCTGCTCCGCCGCCGCTTCCACGACCGGCTCGGCCACGGCCTCGACGACCGGCTCCGCGACGGACTCGGCCACCGTCACCACGGCGTCGTCCGCGGCCGTCCCGGCGGGGGCACCCGCGGGCGCGGACACCTTCCGGGTCGCCCGCCGACGCGTACGGCCCTTGGGCGCGGTCTCCTCGGCGCTCACCGCGGCCGGCGTCTCGACGACCGGGTCCTCCACCGCGACCGGCTCGGCCTCGGCGGCCTCACGCGACTTGGGAGCCCGCTCCTCGGCGTCCTCGGACGGGGCGTCCGCCACGGTCTCCCGGCGCTTCGGCGCACCCGAGGGCGCGGAGGCCCGACGGGTCACCCGGCGCCGCGAACGACCGCGCGTGACCGCGGCCTCCGCCTCGGCGACGCTGCTGTACAGCTCCTCGTCCGGCTCGAACTCGGGCGAGGGCAGCGCCACGGGCTCGGCGACCTCGGCGGCCACCTCCGCGACCTCGGCCGGCTCCGCCGTCTCGGCGGCCTCCGGCTCGACGGCCTCGGGCGCGGCCACGTGCTCGTGGTCGTGCTCCGCGCCGCCACGCCCGCGCTTGCGGCGCTTGCCACCGCCACCGGCGGCCGTCGGCTGGTCCATGTGCACGATCACGCCGCGCCCGTTGCAGTGGACGCAGGTCTCGGAGAAGGACTCCAGCAGACCCTGCCCGACCCGCTTGCGGGTCATCTGGACCAGGCCCAGCGAGGTGACCTCGGCGACCTGGTGCTTCGTCCGGTCGCGGCCCAGGCACTCCAGCAGGCGCCGCAGCACGAGGTCCCGGTTGGACTCCAGCACCATGTCGATGAAGTCGATGACGACGATGCCGCCGAGGTCACGCAGCCGCAGCTGGCGCACGATCTCCTCGGCCGCCTCCAGGTTGTTCCTGGTGACCGTCTCCTCCAGGTTGCCGCCCTGGCCGGTGAACTTGCCGGTGTTGACGTCGATCACGACCATGGCCTCGGTCTTGTCGATCACCAGCGAACCACCGCTGGGCAGCCACACCTTGCGGTCCAGCGCCTTCATCAGCTGCTCGTCGATGCGGTACGTCGCGAAGACGTCGACCTCGGAGGTCCACTTCTGCAGCCGGTCCGCGAGGTCGGGCGCGACGTGGGAGACATATCCGTGGATGGTCTCCCAGGCGTCCTCACCGCTGACGATGACCTTGGAGAAGTCCTCGTTGAAGATGTCGCGCACGACGCGGACGGTCATGTCCGGCTCGCCGTACAGCAGCGTCGGGGCGTTGCCGCTCTTCGCCTTCTTCTGGATGTCCTCCCACTGCGCCTGCAACCGCTCGACGTCACGGCGCAGCTCGTCCTCGCTCGCGCCCTCGGCGGCGGTGCGCACGATGACGCCCGCGTCCTCGGGGACGATCTTCTTGAGGATGGTCTTCAGCCGGGCCCGCTCGGTGTCGGGCAGCTTGCGGCTGATACCGGTCATCGACCCCTCGGGGACGTACACCAGGTAGCGGCCGGGCAGCGAGACCTGGCTGGTCAGGCGGGCGCCCTTGTGTCCGATCGGGTCCTTGGTGACCTGGACGAGCACGGACTGTCCGGACTTCAGGGCGGACTCGATACGGCGCGGCCCGTTGGCCATGCCGAGTGCCTCGAAGTTGACCTCACCGGCGTACAGGACGGCGTTGCGGCCCTTGCCGATGTCGATGAAGGCGGCCTCCATCGACGGCAGCACGTTCTGGACCTTGCCGAGGTACACGTTGCCGACGTACGAGGTGGCCTGCTCCTTGTTGACGTAGTGCTCGACGAGCACGTTGTCCTCGAGGACGCCGATCTGGGTGCGCTCGCCGCTCTGGCGGACGACCATGACGCGCTCGACGGCCTCGCGGCGGGCGAGGAACTCGGCCTCGGTGATGATCGGGACGCGCCGGCGCCCCTGCTCACGGCCTTCCCGGCGGCGCTGCTTCTTCGCCTCCAGACGGGTCGAGCCCTTGATGGACTGCACCTCGTCCGACGGCTCGGTCTCCTTGGCGCGCCGCTCACGCGGCTCGCGGACCTTGACTACGGTGCGCTCGGGGTCGTCCGTCGCGGCGTCGGCCTCGCCGGAGGAGTCCCCGGCGCGCCGGCGGCGGCGACGACGGCGTCGGCTGCTGCTGGAGCCGGAGGTCTCGTCGCGCTCGTCGGAGTCGCCCTCGTCCTCGGCGTCCTCGTCGACCTGCTCGGCGGTGTCCTCGGCGTCCTGCGCGGCCTGCTCGGCGGCGAGCTCGTCGCCCTCGCCCTCGGCCGACTCGCCCCGGCGACGGCGACGGCCGCCACGGCGCCGGCGACGCCGCGACCCGGTGGCCTCCTCCTCGCCGAACTCGTCGTCGGCACCGTCCTCGGACGCCCCCTCGGGCTCCTCGGACTCGTCCGACTCCTCGGCCTCGTCGACCTCGATGGGCTCGGGGGTCTCGTCCGCCGTCACGGGCTCCGCCTCGGCCGACTCGCCGCGGCGGCGGCGCCGACGACGCGAGCCGCCGGTGGTCTCCTCCTGGGCGTACCCACCGGGCTCGACGGTCTCGTCGCTCTCGGCGACCTCCGCCTCGGCCTCGGCGGCGGCCTGTGCGGCGGCCCGCTCCGGCGTCTGGAACATCGGCTCGGTGAACACCGGGGCCTGGAACACGGCCACGGCGGGCCGGGCGGGCCGCGCGGGCGCGTCCTCGGCCGCGGACGCCGCCGGCTCGGAGAACCCGACGGCCGCCTTCCGGGCGACCCGGCGCCGGGCGCGCCGCGCCCCGCCGTCCTCACCCTCGGCGGACGCCTTCGCGGCCGGGGCGGAGGGCGCCTGGGCGGGCGCGGGCTCGGCGGCGGCCTGAGCGGTGGCGGTGGTCTCGGCGGTGGCGGTGGTCCCGGCCGACGGGGTGCCGGTGGAGGTCTCGCTCTCGGGGGCGCCCGTGGGGGCGGTCACCCGGCGCGTGGCACGACGGCGCGTCCGGCGCGGCGCGGCCTCCTCGGCCGCCGCGGCGTCCTGAGCGGGCTCGGCGGCGGCCTCGTCCGCGACGGCGGCAGGCGCGGCCTCCACGGGGGCCACGGTCTCCGGGGCCTGCGGGGTCTCGGCGGGCACCGTCACGGCCTCGGCCGCCTTCGGCTCCCCGGCGGGCGCGGAGGCGCGACGCGTGGCGCGTCGGCGCGTACGCCCGGCGGGCGCGGCCTCGGCGACCTCTGCGGGCTCGGCGGTCTTGCTGTCGGCTGCCCCTGCGGAGGCATCGGCGGCGGTCTCGGGCACGGCCACCTCGGTGCTTTCGGCGGCGACCACGGTCTCGGCGGCCTGGGGCGCGCCGACGGGGGCCGACGCACGGCGGGTGGCGCGGCGACGCGGACGGGCGGCGGGCGCGGCCTCCTCGGCGGGGGCGGACACCTCGGCGGCAGCGGGCGCCTCGGTGACGGCGGCGGCGCTCTCCTCGACCGTGGCCGGCACGACGGTCTCGGCGATCTCGGCGGCCTGGGCACCCGTGGGGGCGCCTGCGGGGGCGGAGGCACGGCGTGTGGCACGACGGCGCGTGCGCCCGGCGGGCGCGGCCTCGGCGACCTCTGCGGCCTTGTCGGCCTCACCGTCGGCGGTGACCTCGGCTTCGGAAGCCACCTTGGCCTCCGCGGTCTCCTCCACCTCGTCCGTCACAGCGGCCTCACCGGGCCCGCTGCTCGCGAGGTCCGCGGCCTCCGCCACCGACACGGTCGGCTCGACGGTCTCGGCGGACACCTCGTCCGCCGCGGACGGCGGTCCCGCCGGGCGGGACGCGGCACGGCGGCGACGGCGCGGCGGCAGAGTGTCGCTGGGCGTGTTGCGGTCGGAGCCCTGCGCGGGCTCCGCGTTCTCGATCTGTTCGGGCATGCGGGCGTTTCTCCCGTCAGGCTCCCGGGCGCCGCACCCGGGTCCGGCGTGGCCGGTGACGTCCGCGGCTCGCGTGGTACGCGTCTGCCGCCGTCCGGGGCGCGGGCGCCGCTCGGGAGCTCTCTGTGTCCTGTCTCGCCGGTTCCGTACGCCGTGTTGCGTACGGCCTGGCGAAAGTCTTGTGGTCGGTGCGCTGCCCGACCCAGGTGGCTCCCGGATCCGAGGGCGGCGCTACGACGTCCGTCCCTACGCGGGGCCGACCGGCTCCGACGCCTTCGCGGCGGCAGTGGGGGCGGCCGTTGTGAGGGCCGCCGCTGCCTCGCGGTCGGGCGCGAGCGGGTCGGTCACCGTGCCGGTCTCTTCATCGAACAGCCCCTGCGCCAGCCTGGTCACCGCTGCGGGGACCGGCGGCGCCAGGTCGGCCACGGCGCGGAGACCGGACAGGACGTCGTCGGGTCGTACGGCAGGCGTCACGTGCCGAACAACCAGCCGCAGTATCGCACAGGCCTGGTCGGTCGGCCTATCAGCCTCGGGACTCGGCGCCTCGGCGCCGTCGACCCGGTCGAGTTCGACCACGGCGGCACGGGCGTCGAACGTCCGTACGCCGTTCTTGGTCATGCGCTGGACCTCGACGGCGTCGGCCGCGTTGAAGGCCGCTACCGCGCGGGCGGCGTCCGCCGGGTCCACGCCGTCCAGCCGCAGCTCCCAGACGGAGGCCGTGAGCCGGTCGGCGAGGCCGGAGGTGCGGGCCTCGACCGCGTCGACGATGTCGAGCCCGGTGGGCAGCGACTCGTCGAGGAGGATCCGGAGCTTCTCCGGGTCGCGCGCGTCGGTGAGCGCGATCTCGAGGTACTCCGCCTCGCTGCCCGTGCCGGTGGGTGCGGCATTGGCGTACGACACCTTCGGATGCGGCGTGAACCCCGCCGAGTACGCCATGGGCACCTCGGCGCGGCGCAGCGCACGCTCGAAGGCGCGCTGGAAGTCACGGTGGCTGGTGAACCGGAGGCGGCCGCGCTTGGTGTAGCGCAGTCGGATGCGCTGCACCGCGGGTGCGGGCGGCGGGCCTTCGGGCTGTCGCTTGCCCAGTGTCGTTCATTCCTTCGTGAGAGCGGTCGTACTGCTACCAAGAGTACGTGCCTCGGCGGCTCGCGGTTCCCGCCGGGCGACCGGCATCGGTTCCGCCGGACGCCCGAGGAGTGCCTGGCGCACCGTGGCGCGGGCCTGCCGGAGGGAGGCGCGGGCGGTGTCCAGGGTCTGGCGGGCGGTGCGGCCGACGGCGCGGGCGACCGCGGCGGCGGGCTTCCAGATCATGTCCCGTACGACATGGCCGACGGGGGTAAGGACGGTCCGGTACACCCAGCGCGCCGGCTCGACGACGAGCCGGCGGAACAGCGTGGCCAGGGCCCGTCCGACAGCGAGGGAGAGGCGTCCGGCGATCCGCCAGGCATGGCCGAGCGCGCCCAGGACCTCGCGTCCGACGACGGCGAGGGCGCGCCCGACCGGGGCGAGCACCCACCGCCACAGCGCGAGCGCGGGCAGCACGAGCAGGACGCGCAGCGTCCAGTAGAGGCCGAGCCCGAGCCCGGTGAAGATCATCCGTATGAGCCACAGGGCTCCCCCGGCCGTCCGGGCGAGGGCGTGGCCCATGGGCGTCAGCACCCACCGATACAGCCACCCGGCCGGTACGACGACGAGGTACCGCACCAGCCAGGCCACGACCGCGGACACCCCGAGCCCGAGGGCGGCGATCCCGCGCCAGAGCCCTCCGGCCAGCCAGGCGAGGCCCCGCCCCAGCGGCGCCAGCGTCCACCCGTACAGCCACACGAGCCCGGCCCAGAGGCCGGTGGCGACCCACACCACCCCGGCCCACGTGCCGTTGGCGGCCCACACCACCCCGGTCCAGACACCGAACGCCGCCCACGCGACAGCGCGGCCGCTCGGAGACAGGACGTACCGATAGAGCCAGACCAGGGGAAGGACGAGCAGCCAGTAACCGAGCCGGCCGAGCCCCTTGGCGGCCGGTACGACGACATGGCGCCACAGCGCCACCCACGGCCACACCAGCACGGCCTTGGCGAGCCACAGCAGGGCCCGCCCCGTCGGCCGGAGCACGGTGTCGTTGAGGAACCGGCCCGCGACGACGAGCGCGTCCCACGCCATCCGCACCGGAAGGACCAGCACGAGCACCACGATCCGGACGGGAATCCGGATCGCCGCGGTGAGGCATCCCTCGGGCGCCTGCGGTGCGGGCGCCTGCCGCGGGGGTGTCCGGCGCGCCGGCTCGGCGGGTTGCGGTGCGGGCCGTTTCTCCAGGTCCATGACGACGTAGACGCATCGGCGACCTGTCCGGATGCGGCCCCGCCCCCTCGACTTCCCCACCGGCCTGGACGGTCGGCCGCCCACGCCGGTGGGGGCGCTCAGCGTCTGCGCGCCGAGGACCTCGCGGCCTTGCCGGCCTTGGACTTCGGGCGGCGTGTCGAGGCGGCCGGCCGGGGCGCCGCGACGGCGTGTCGAGCGGAGAACCGCCGGTTCAACTCGACCTGTTGACGGATGGGTTCGGGCAGGTCGCGCATCGCCAGCAGTCGGTCGCACGCGCGCAGGGCGGCGGCGTACTCCCCGACCCAGTGGGCGGTGATCGAGAACTCGAAGAGCAGCCCCCACCGGTACACCCACGGCCTGGTGAACAGCAGGTCGTCCGGCGCGGGTCTGCCGACCACGTCGGCCAGGAGGGCGTGGGCGGTGTGGTGGCGGCCCCGGGCCCGCAGGCGCGAGGCCAGTTCGTAGCACGCTTCGAGCCGTGCGGGACGGGCCTCCCAGGCGCGGGAGAAGGCGTCCATCGCCCCCGGCCAGTCGTCCGTCTGCTCGGCGCGCAGGATGCCGGCCTCCAGGAGGGAGCAGTAGACCTCCTCGGGCCAGCCGCCCAGCGCGGCGCGCCGCTCGTACAGGTCGATGGCTTCCTGGGCGTGTCCCAGGTCGCGTTCGGTGTTGGCCAGGTAGAAGACGGTGCGCGGGTTGGCGGGGTCGCGGGCGAGTTCGCTGCGGAGCAGCCGGGCGTCGCGCTCGAACTTGTCGGCCCGGCAGCCGCCGTCGGCGTGGTCCTCGATGACGAGCGCGTCGAGGTTCTCCTGGACGTCGTCCTCGTCGGTGCACGGGTACTCATGGGTGACGCCCTCGTAGCGCCAGAGCCAGTCCCCGCGCATCAGATGCTTGAAGCGGTGCTGGGTGGCGGTGTCGTAGCGCAGCATGTACGACCCCGCCGTCAGCCGGGGCAGGGGGGCGTCCTGGCGCATCACGTGGTCGGCGTCGAGGGTGAGCAGGTAGTCGGCTCTGCCCCGGGCCTGCTGGATGTTGCGGGTGCGGTTGTGGCCGAAGTCGACCCAGGTGTCCTCGACGAGTTCGCCGGGGACACCGGCGAGCGCGGCGCGGATCAGGTCCTGGGTGCCGTCCGTCGAGCCGGTGTCGGAGATGACCCAGGTGTCGATGAGGTGGCGCACGGAGCCCAGGCACCGCTCGATCACCTGCGCCTCGTTCTTGACGATCATGCAGAGGCAGAGGGTCTGTCGGCGCTCCGGTCCCGTCCCCGGTGACTTCATCGCCTTCGTGGGCTTGGTCGTCCTCGTCACGGCGTCAACGTGGCAGACGGCGGCCGGGCCGTCGGGCACCCACGCGAGACAACCCATCAGACGCACGAATTAATCACATTTGTTGATAAACGGAAGCGTTCGGCCTCGCTGCGCCCGCGGATCCGCCGCACTCCCATGAGGCTCAGCACCGAGTTCGGGACGACTCCCGGACCGATGCCTAGGAGGAGCACGCAGATGCGTCATGACGACAGGTCGCTCGGGCCGTTGGCCCGCGACCGTTTCAAGAAGGCCGGGATCATGGCCTCGCTCGCCCTGGTCATGGCGGCGGGCGTCGTGAGCCCCGCGACCGCGGCAGCCCGCGCCGTGGCCGAGCGTCCGCGGGTGACCGCCGCCCCCGACAAGGGCGACGAGTGCAAGCCGAGCCAGCACAAGCCGAAGCCGCACCACCGCCTGTCGCCGACGGGCGACAAGGACCTCTGCAAGGGCCCCACCGGGCCGACCGGGCCGAAGGGAGCCACCGGCGCGACGGGTGCCACGGGCCCCGCCGGGCCGACCGGCGCCACGGGCCCCGCCGGGCCGACCGGCGCCACGGGCTCGCCGGGTGCCACCGGCCCCTGCATCGACATCGACGCCTACCACCCCCAGGGCAACGTCGAGTACCGGGCCGCACTGAGCGCCGACGGGCACTACTACGCGGGCATCCGCGACCTCACCGGCAGCGAGGCCAACCCCATGCTGTGGACCGACCTCAGCACCCACGAGGGCTATCCCACAGGGGGAGCGCCAGGCGTCCCGTGCGCCGCCGCCGTCGGTGAACATCCGACATCCGGCGGCATCCAGTTCGACCTCATCACCACGACCGGGCGGGTCTACGAGATCACCTGCACGTTCGACCCCAACGGCCCGGACCCCGCAATCCTGCAATGCGGCACCCCGACGGGCAACGACTGGGTGGAGATGAACAGACGCCCGGCTCCCAACGTCGTCAACGGCGGAATCGTCGTCACCTGACGAGCCCTCCGCCCCCGCATCACGCGCGAGACCCCCGACCGGTCAGGGCGGGGGTCTCGCGCACGACGTGCACCGGGTCGGCCCAGCCGGCCGGGACGGACCCACGTCGCGCGGCGACGCCTTTCGTCACACCCGGCCGACCAGCGCCCTCGCACCGGCTCGCACGGCCCGGCCGGCCCGAACGGCCAACTTCCCGTCCGCGCACTCCTGACGGATCTGCGAGCCGTCCCCCGCCAAGGCCGCCATCACCCGATCGAGTGTCTCGCGCACCTCAGTGAGAGTGACCGCTCGGCGCCGGCGCAGCGTTCTTGACCGCCAGGGGCAGCAGCTTCTTGCCGGTGGGGCCGATCTGGATGTGGGTGTCCATCTGCGGACACACACCGCAGTCGAAGCACGGTGTCCATCGGCAGTCCTCGACCTCGGTCTCGTCGAGGGCGTCCTGCCAGTCCTCCCACAGCCAGTCCTTGTCGAGGCCGGAGTCGAGGTGGTCCCAGGGCAGGACCTCCTCGTAGGTGCGCTCGCGGGTGGTGTACCAGTCGACGTCCACGCCGAAGTCGGCGAGGGCCTTGTCGGCGCAGCTCATCCAGCGGTCGTAGGAGAAGTGCTCACGCCAGCCGTCGAAGCGGCCGCCGTCCTCGTAGACCGCGCGGATGACGGCGCCGATACGGCGGTCGCCGCGCGAGAGCAGGCCCTCGACGATGCCCGGCTTGCCGTCGTGGTAGCGGAAGCCGATGGAGCGGCCGTACTTCTTGTCGCCGCGGATCTTGTCGCGGAGCTTCTCCAGACGCGCGTCCGTCTCCTCGGCGGAGAGCTGCGGCGCCCACTGGAAGGGGGTGTGGGGCTTCGGCACGAAGCCGCCGATCGAGACCGTGCAGCGGATGTCGTTCGACCGCGAGACCTCACGGCCCTTCGCGATCACGTTCATCGCCATGTCGGCGATCTGGAGGACGTCGTCGTCGGTCTCCGTCGGCAGGCCGCACATGAAGTACAGCTTCACCTGGCGCCAGCCGTTGCCGTAGGCCGTGGCGACGGTCCTGATCAGGTCCTCTTCCGAGACCATCTTGTTGATGACCTTGCGCATGCGCTCGGAGCCGCCCTCGGGGGCGAACGTCAGACCGGACCGGCGGCCGTTGCGCGTCAGCTCGTTCGCCAGGTCGACGTTGAAGGCGTCGACACGGGTCGAGGGGAGCGACAGACCGATCTTGTCCTCCTCGTACCGGTCCGCCAGGCCCTTGGCGATGTCGCCGATCTCGCTGTGGTCCGCCGAGGACAGGGACAGCAGACCGACCTCTTCGAAGCCCGTCGCCTTGAGGCCCTTCTCGACCATCTCGCCGATGCCCGTGATGGACCGCTCACGCACCGGGCGGGTGATCATGCCGGCCTGGCAGAAGCGGCAGCCGCGGGTGCAGCCACGGAAGATCTCCACCGACATGCGCTCATGGACCGTCTCGGCCAGCGGCACGAGCGGCTGCTTGGGGTACGGCCACTCGTCGAGGTCCATGACCGTGTGCTTGGACACACGCCACGGCACACCCGACCGGTTCGGCACCACACGGGCGATACGGCCGTCGGCGAGGTACTCGACGTCGTAGAACGCCGGGATGTACACCGAGCCCGTCCTCGCGAGGCGGAACAGGACCTCCTCGCGGCCACCGGGGCGACCCTCGGCCTTCCAGGCGCGGATGATCTCGGTCATGTCGAGGACGGCCTGCTCGCCGTCGCCGATGATCGCCGCGTCGATGAAGTCCGCGATGGGCTCCGGGTTGAAGGCCGCGTGGCCGCCGGCCAGGACGATCGGGTCGTCCAGCGTGCGGTCCTTGGACTCCAGCGGGATGCCGGCGAGGTCGAGGGCGGTCAGCATGTTCGTGTAGCCCAGCTCCGTGGAGAAGGACAGGCCGAACACGTCGAACGCCTTCACCGGGCGGTGGCTGTCCACCGTGAACTGCGGCACCCCGTGGTCACGCATCAACTGCTCGAGGTCCGGCCACACGCTGTAGGTGCGCTCGGCCAGGACGCCCTCGCGCTCGTTGAGGACCTCGTAGAGGATCATGACGCCCTGGTTGGGCAGACCGACCTCGTACGCGTCCGGGTACATGAGCGCCCAGCGCACGTCGCAGGCGTCCCACTCCTTGACGGTGGAATTGAGCTCACCGCCCACGTACTGGATCGGCTTCTGCACATGCGGGAGCAGGGCCTCTAGCTGTGGGAAGACCGACTCGACAGACATCGCGGGGATTACCTTCGTGAGCTGACAGGGGTGACCATCTAGCGTAACGCCCCGGGAGCCACCCCTCGCACGCCGGCGTTCACCGCACCGGCCCCCTCAGAAGGCGCTGTCGGCCCTGATCGTGCGCCACGCCTCCGGCAACGCCGCCTCCGCCAGCTCCGCCCTGCGCTCCTCCCTGCCGTACAGCACCCCGTACGTGAAGGAGCTCTCGCCCGCCTGGCCGGCCTGGAACGCCAGGTCCCGCAGGGCCTCGCGG
Source organism: Streptomyces sp. MA5143a (assembly GCF_900290235.1). Lineage (GTDB taxonomy): Bacteria > Actinomycetota > Actinomycetes > Streptomycetales > Streptomycetaceae > Streptomyces. Next base: position 50,942 of record NZ_OLMK01000037.1, on the reverse strand, counting down.
GCCATCACGCTGTCCTGGTGGTCGCCGAGGAGGGACTGCAGGGACTTCATGTCTTTCACGAGCCGCTTGGCGGGGGCGCCGAGCAGCCCGGTCGCCGCCTCGGCCGCGTACCGGGCGCGCTTGCCCTTCTTTCGGGCCTCGTGCATGGCGAGGTCGCGTTCGGCGCCGGACGGCTGGGCCAGGGCCTCCTCCACCAGGTCCGAGACCTTGCCGAAGGCCCGCGAGACCGCCTTGCCGATCACCTTCTCCGGGTCGCCCCCGGCCCCCTTCAACAGCGGCGGCTCGGCGATCACGGCGTCCAGGGTCCGCAGGAGCGCCAGATACCGCTCGCCGTCCAGCGCGGCGATCAGGGCGCGCCGGGACCCGCTGCTCCCCGCCTCCACCCATGTCCGCACCCGGGTGCGGACCGAGCCGACGACCAGGCTCTCGGGCATCTGGGCGAGCGCCTCGGTCACCCGCTCGGCCAGCACCTCGTGGTCCCGGCCGAGGCCCAGCTCTCCCGCCAGCCACTTCAGTTCGTCACCGATGGGGTCGGTGACGGTCCGGTCCAGCACCTTCCCGTACGACTTGAAGGTGCTCCGCAGTCGGCGGGTGGCCACCCGCATGCTGTGCACGGAGTCGAAGAGGTCCCGGCGGACGGCCGGGTCGAGCTCGACGATCGCGTCCCGCTGGACCCGGATGTACGCGAGGACGTGCTCGGCGGCACCACCGGGCTTGCCCGCACCGCCTCCGCCCTTCCTGCCCTTCTTGCCCTTCTTCCCTTGCCCGCCCTTCGCGACCGCGTCCTTCTCGGCCTTGCCCTTCGCGGCCTTGCCCTTCTTGGGGGCCTCCGTCTCCCGCAGGGCCCTCGCCAGCTTCGACGGTGACGCGGACGGTCGTACGCCCGCCTTGCGCAGCTTCTTCTCGACCTTGTCGAGGAACGCCGGGTCGCCGTCGTCGGCGAGCTCCACCTCGATCTCGGACCACTGCGCGGTACGGCCGCCGCCGGTGAGCCGCTCGGCGTGCACCGCGTCCACGCTGACCTCGGCGAGGAGGGCGCCGTCCGCGTCGAGCAGGTCCCTGACGTCACGGCTGGACCGGAGACGGACCAGCGGCACCAGCTCCGCCTCCCGGACCCGGGAACGCACGAGCCCCGCCAGATCGCGGGGCAGGGTCTCGGACAGGGGGGCCTGGATCTCGTCCCGCACCCCCGAGGAGACGGGGAACTTCAGATGCCAGCCGGCGTCGTCTCCCCCGGTACGGCGGCGCAGGGTGATCGAGGCGGCGGCGAGACGTTCGTCGGGGGTGTCGTAGTAGACGGCGTCCAACTCCGCCACGCCCTTGTCGATGACCGACACGACCCCGGCCACACCGGTGAGATCGGGCAGGCCGCTCTCGTCGGACTCGTACTTCCGCTCGATCTCGCGCTTCGTGTCCGCCATGAATTGAATCTAGTCGGACCCACGGCAAAAGGGCAGCCCACGCGCACCCTGAAGGAGCACGTGGGCCGTCGTCCACAAGGGCCTTCGCGGGCTACGCGGCTACGCCGACATGGGCCGCTCCACTCTGATCGACTGAAGCAACCCCACCGCCACCCACACCGCGAACATCGACGAGCCGCCGTAGGACACGAACGGCAGGGGCAGACCGGCGACCGGCATGATGCCGAGGGTCATCCCGATGTTCTCGAAGGCCTGGAACGCGAACCACGCGATGATGCCGCCGGCGACGATCGTGCCGTACAGCTCGGTGGTCTCCCGGGCGATCCGGCAGGCGCGCCACAGGACGACCCCCAGCAGCAGGATGATCAGCCCGGCTCCGACGAAGCCCAGCTCCTCCCCCGCCACCGTGAAGACGAAGTCGGTCTGCTGCTCCGGCACGAACTGCCCGGTGGTCTGCGACCCCTTGAACAGCCCGGTGCCGAGCAGTCCGCCGGAGCCGATGGCGATCCGGGCCTGGTTGGTGTTGTAGCCGACACCCGCCGGGTCCAGCTCGGGGTTGGCGAACGCCGCGAACCGGTTGATCTGGTACTCGTCGAGCACCCCGAGCTGCCAGACGGCGATCGCGCCGATCGCGCCGGTGCCGATGAGACCGAAGATCCATCGGTTGGAGGCGCCGGAGGTGAGCAGCACCCCGAGCACGATGACCACCATGACCATGACCGAGCCGAGGTCGGGCATGAGCAGCACGATCAGTATCGGGACGGCGGCGAGCCCGAGGGCCTGGACGACGGTGCGATGGTCCGGGTGCGGTTTGTCGCCCGCGTCGACCCGCGCCGCCAGCAGCATCGCCATCCCCAGGATGATCGTGATCTTCACGAACTCGGAGGGCTGGAGCGAGAAGCCGCCGCCGATGACGATCCACGCGTGGGCGCCGTTGATGGTCGCGCCGAGCGGGGTCAGCACCAGCAGGATCAGCACGACCGAGATGCCGTAGAGGATCGGTACGGCCGTGCGCAGGGTGCGGTGGCCGAGCCAGACCGTGCCGATCATCAGGGCGAAGCCGATGCCGGTGTTGAGCAGGTGCCGGAGGAGGAAGTAGTAGGGGTCGCCCTGGTTGAGCTCGGTGCGGTTGCGGGTCGCCGAGTAGACGAGGGCCGCGCCGATCAGGGAGAGCGCGATGGCCGAGAACAGTATCGGCCAGTCGAGCCGGCGGGCGAGCGAGTCACGGGCGAACAGCCGGGTCCAGCCGGAGCGTTCGGGCCCGTACCCGGAGACGGAGAAGCTGTTGCCGGTCATCGGGACCTCCTCCGTGTGGGTGCTCCGCCGGGTGCGCCGGGGCCCGTTCGCCGTCGCGCCGCACGGTTGCCGCCACCGCCTCGGGTGCTGACGATCGCCGCCGGTTCGTCGGGCGCCACCGGCCGGGCGTCCGGCTCGGTGACGACGGCGGCCGTGAACGCCGCGGTGCCGACGGGCCCGGTCACCGGTGCGGTGACCGCGCCGTCCGTCCCGGGCACGTAGGACACCGGCAGGGCGCCGGGGCCCGCGGCCAGGGTCTGGGCGTCCTCGGCGGCCTGCTCCTCCTTGGTCTTCTTCGGCGGGTACGTGTCCAGCTTCGGGGCGTCGATCGAACCGTCGGACTCGATCTTCGGCAGCTTCTTCTGTGGGGTCGGCAGCAGCGCCTTCCGCTTGTCGATCTTGCCGTCCTCGGAGACGCCGTAGAGCGCGTTGTAGAGCTTGCGCACGGCGGGCGCCGAGGCGCCGGAGCCCGTACCACCCTGGGAGATCGTCATGACGATCGCGTAGTCCTTGGTGTACGTCGTGAACCACGAGGTCGTCTGCTTGCCGTAGACCTCGGCGGTACCGGTCTTGGCGTGCATGGGGATCTCGTCCTGCGGCCAGCCCTGGAAACGCCAGGCTGCCGTACCGCGGGTGGCGACCCCCTCAAGGGCTTGGTCTATCTCGTCGCGGGTCTGCTTCGTCATGGGGAGCTTGCCGTGCGACTTCGGCGCGATCTCCCGCACATGCTTGCCGTCGGCGCTGATGACGGCCTTGCCGACGGTGGGGTCGTACAGGGTGCCGCCGTTGGAGATGGCGGCGTAGATGGTGGCCATCTGGATGGGGGTGACGAGGGTGTCGCCCTGGCCGATGGAGTAGTTGACGGAGTCACCGGCGCGCATGCGGTTGCCTTCGAGGCAGTTCTCGTACGCGATCTGCTCGGCGTACGTGCCGCCCTTCTTGCCGTACTTGCACCAGGCGTCCTTGTTGGCCTTCCAGTAGTCCTGCTTCCACTTGCGGTCCGGGATACGGCCGGTGACCTCGTTGGGCAGGTCGATGCCGGTCTCGGCGCCGAGGCCGAACTGGTGGGCCGTCTTGTAGAACCAGTCATTGGGGTGCTTCTTCGGCTTGGTGCCGCCGTCGCGCTTCCACTCCTCGTGGGAGAGGCGGTAGAAGACGGTGTCGCAGGAGACCTCCAGGGCACGACCGAGGCTGATCGCGCCGTATCCCTTGGACTCGAAGTTCTTGAAGACCTGGCCGCCGATGGAGTACGCGCTGGAGCACTCGTAGGGGCCGTCGAAGGAGTAGCCCGCGTTGACCGCGGCGGCGGTCGGGACGACCTTGAAGACGGATCCGGGGGCGGACTGGCCCTGGATCGCGCGGTTCAGCAGCGGGTAGTTGGACTTCTTGCCGGTGAGCTTGGCGTAGTCCTTGGCGGAGATGCCGCCGACCCAGGCGTTCGGGTCGTAGTCCGGGTTGGAGGCCATGGCGACGACGCGGCCGGTCTTGGCCTCCATGACGACGACGGCTCCGGAGTCGGCCTTGTAGTGGGTGCCGGTGTTCCGGTCCATCTGCTTACGGGCTTCCTTCATCGCCTCGTTGAGTTCGTACTCGGCGATGCGCTGGACCCGGGCGTCGATGCTGGTGACCAGGTTGGCGCCGGGCCGCGCGGGGTCGGCCTCGGCCTCGCCGATGACGCGGCCGAGGTTGTCCACCTCGTAGCGGGTGACGCCGGCCTTGCCGCGCAGCTCCTTGTCGTACTGCCGCTCCAGGCCGGAGCGGCCGACCTGGTCGGAGCGCAGAAACGGCGAGTCGGTGTCCTGCGCCTTGGTGATCTCCTCGTCGGTGACCGGCGAGAGATAGCCGAGGACCTGCGCGGTGTTGGCGCCACCTGGGCTGGCGTACCGCCGGACGGCCTGGGGTTCGGCGGTGATGCCGGGGAAGTCCTCGGAGCGCTCGCGGATCTGGAGGGCCTGCTTGGCGGTGGCCTCGTCGGTGATGGGGATCGGCTGGTAGGGCGAGCCGTTCCAGCAGGGCTGGGGGGTCTTGGAGTCGCACAGCCGGACCTTGTCCATGACCTCCTGGGGCTTCATGCCGAGGACCCCGGCGAGCTTGGCGAGGACGCCCTTGCCGTCGTCGTCCATCTTCAGCAGCTCGGTGCGGGAGGCGGAGACGACGAGCCGTGTCTCGTTGTCCGCGATGGGCACTCCGCGCGCGTCCAGGATCGAGCCGCGCACGGCGGGCTGGACGACCTGTTGGACGTGGTTGCCGGAGGCCTCCTTGGCGTAGGCGTCGCCCTCGCGGATCTGGAGGTACCAGAGGCGGCCGCCGAGGGTGCCGAGGAGGGAGAAGACGAGGATCTGGATGATGACGAGCCGGATCTGGACCCGTGGCGTCCGCCCGGTCTCCGGGATGTTGGTCACTGTCTCCCCCTCTCAGTGCGTGGACCGGTGATGCCGGTACATGGAGTACACCGCTCGCCGGTGATCGGTTCCCGACGGGTGCGCGTGGCGGTGGCCAGCCGCCACGGCGGCGGTTTCGCGGGCTTGCTGACGTTCCCTCACAGTCGCTTGACCCCCTTGATGCGGCCCGCGCGGGCCGCCCGGGAGCGTGCCGCCTTCATGCGCAGGCCGCCGCGCTGGCTGCCGATGCGCAGGCCGGTGCCGGAGGAGAGCCAGCCGGCGGAGACGTCGGCGGCCTTGGCCGCGTTGTTGGTCTCGGCGAGCGGGTCGTTCTCTGCGCGCCGGGCGAGGGCCATGATGCCGGGGACGACGAACGGCGCGAGCAGCAGGTCGTAGAGCGCGGCCGTGAACAGCAGGCTGGGCAGGCCGACGTGGCGGGCGGCGTCGTCACCGACGAGGGCGCCGACCCCGGCGTACAGCAGGGTGGCGCCGAGCGCGGCGACGACGACCACGACCATCGGCCCGGTGGCGGACTTCAGGCGGCCCGTCTCGGGCTTGGCGAGGCCCGCGAGGTAGCCGATGACGCAGAGGACGAGGGCGTACCGTCCGGCGGCGTGGTCGGCGGGCGGGGCGAGGTCGGACAGCAGTCCGGCGCCGAACCCGATGAGGGCGCCGCCGACGTGGCCGTACACCAGGGCGAGGCCGAGGACGGTGAGGAGCACCAGGTCGGGTACGGCGCCCGGCAGATGGAGTCTGGCGAGGACGCTCACCTGGATCACCAGGGCGACGATCACCAGGGTGGTGGAGAGCAGCATCCGGTTGAAACGCATGAAGGGGTCAGCTCCTACTGTCCTACGTCTACTGCTCTTGCTGCCCGTCGGCACCGTCGCCGGGTTCGTTCGCGCCCGGGGTGACGGTGACCGTCACGGTCGGTCGCGGGGTGGGCTTCGGCTTGTCGGGGAGCACCGTGTCGCGGGGGTCCTTGCGGGGCGGCTGGACGACGACGCCGACGATGTCGAGCTGGGTGAAGGCGACGTACGGCTTGACGTAGATGGTGCGGGTGAGGTCGCCGCCGGAGGGGTCGACGCGGGAGACGACGCCCACGGGGACGCCGGGCACGAACGGTTTGTCGGCCTGGGAGCCGAAGGTGACGAGGCGGTCGCCCGCCTTCACCTTGGCCTTGCCGTTGAGGAGTTCGACGCGCAACGGGCGGTCGCCCTGGCCGGAGGCGAAGCCGAGTTCGTCGGTGGCCTCCATCCGGGTGCCGACGGTGAAGTCGGGGTCGTTGGCGAGGAGGACCGTCGCCGTGTTCGGGCCGACGGTGGTGACGCGGCCGACGAGTCCGTCGCCGTTGAGGACGGTCATGTCGCGGGTGATGCCGTCGTTGGTGCCGATGTCGATGGTGACGGTCCATGAGAAACCCTGGGCCGCTCCTATGGCGATGACCTCGGCGCCCTTGATGCCGTACTGGCCGCCCGCGGCGCTTTTGAGCATCTTGTCGAGCTGGCGCACCCTGCTGCGGTTGCGGTCGCCGCTGCCGAGCGACGCCTTCAGCTCCGCGTTCTCCTTCTCCAGGGCGGCGAGGCGGTCGTGGCGGGACCCGGATGCGCGGACCGCGCTTATGGCGTTGCCGATCGGGTCGACGGCGGTCGACACCCCGTCCTCGATCGGGCCGAAGACGGTGGCCGCGGCACGTCGGGCACCGTCGACCGGTGAGTCCTCCCCGCCGCGGATGTCCACCGTGATCAGCGCGAACGCTACGGCGATCAGCAGCACCAGGAGCAGCCGGCTCTCTCGTGTGTCCCTCACGTGCGGCGGCCGTGCCTTCCTCATAGGAATTCGACAGGAATTGGGGAATTCGGGTAGCCCCTGGGATTCCCTGGGACGGGAACCGGAGGGGCGCCTTTGCGAGCTTATGCCTCAATATCAACGATCCGCCGTACGAGAGGAGGTCGTCTCGTACGGCGGAATCGAAGTGTTACGTCATCTGCGGGGCTGGGCATCGAGCACCTGCTGCAACGCCTCGAACTCCTCGACGCACTTGCCGGAACCGAGCGCCACGCTGTCCAGCGGGTCCTCGGCGATATGGATCGGCATACCGGTCTCACGGCGCAGCCGCTCGTCCAGTCCGCGGAGCAGGGCACCTCCGCCGGTGAGGACGATGCCGCGGTCCATGATGTCGCCGGAGAGTTCCGGCGGGCATTTGTCGAGGGTCGTCTTCACGGCGTCCACGATGGCGTTGACGGGTTCTTCGATCGCCTTCCGCACTTCCGCGGCGGAGATGACGACCGTCTTGGGCAGCCCGGACACCAGGTCCCGGCCGCGGATTTCGGTGTGCTCGTCAGCGTCGAGGTCGTACGCCGAACCGATCGTGATCTTGATCTGTTCGGCTGTCCGCTCACCGAGGAGGAGGCTGTACTCCTTCTTGATGTGCTGGATGATCGCGTTGTCCAGCTCGTCGCCCGCGACGCGGATGGACTGGGCGGTGACGATGCCGCCGAGGGAGATGACCGCGACCTCCGTGGTGCCGCCGCCGATGTCCACCACCATGTTGCCCGTGGCCTCGTGGACCGGCAGGCCGGAACCGATGGCCGCGGCCATGGGCTCCTCGATGATGTGCACCTGACGCGCGCCGGCCTGGGAGGACGCCTCGATGACGGCGCGCCGCTCGACACCTGTGATGCCGGACGGCACACAGACGACGACCCGGGGCCGGGCGAGATAGCGCCGCTTGTGGATCTTCAGGATGAAGTAGCGGAGCATCCGCTCGGTGATCTCGAAGTCGGCGATCACACCGTCCTTCAGCGGGCGTACGGCAACGATGTTGCCGGGCGTCCGGCCGATCATCTTCTTCGCTTCCGCGCCGACCGCGAGGATGCCACCGGTGTTGGTGTTGATCGCGACGACGGACGGCTCGTTCAGTACGATCCCGCGACCCCTGACGTACACCAGCGTGTTGGCGGTCCCGAGGTCGACAGCCATGTCACGGCCGATGAACGACATTGAGTTCCCCATCAGGATTCGTCTGGCCTCCCTGGTAGAGCGCTGAGGGCTTTTGAGGGCGTTTCAGGGCTTTTCCGGGTCGGCGAAGTGGGTGCTGTGACGTGAAGGCTTACATCGTAGTCTCGCCCGCACGAACACTGCGCGAGGGTCTTCGCCATTGTGGGCATGCGATGCGCCGCCTCGCCTCTGGAGACGAGCCATCGGGGGTGCGCGTTCCCCCGATCGCCACGCATATGCCGTTGAACTGCCGTGTTTTCGGCGGTTCGGCAGGTCGGGCGGGAGGTGGGCCGTGTGGGTGGTGGCCGGATACCGCGGTGGGACAAGGACGGTGGGGGCGAGCGGACGTCACCGCCCCCGCCGCCGCGAAGAGTACTACGCCCGACCGGGGAAGAAGATCTTGACCTCGCGCTCGGCCGACTCCTCGGAGTCGGAGGCGTGGATGAGGTTCTCGCGGACGATGGCGCCGTAGTCGCCACGGATGGACCCGGGCGCCGCGGCGATCGGGTCGGTCGGACCGGCCAGCGCCCGCACGCCCTCGATGACGCGCTCGCCCTCGACGATCAGCGCCACGACCGGACCGGAGGACATGAACTCCACCAGCGGCTCGTAGAACGGCTTGCCCTTGTGCTCGCCGTAGTGCTGCTCCAGGGTCTCCTGGTCCAGTGTCCGCAGTTCCAGCGCGGTGATGCGCCAGCCGGCCTTCCGCTCGATTCGGCTGATGATCTCGCCGGTCAGGCCACGCCGGACGGCGTCGGGCTTGAGGAGGACGAGGGTGCGCTGGCTCACGGTGGTGACTCCTTCATTTCACAGGCGTGCGGAGCTCAGAGGCTACAGGGCGGCCCCGACCGGGCGTCACGCAGCGTCAGGACGCCCCTGCCCCGGCCCCGGTGGAGGACGCCTGGGCCGCGAACCGCGCCTTCGCCTCGTCGACCTTGCGGCCGAAGTGGACGGACGCCCACCACAGGGCCGCGAACACCGCGCCCATGAAGAACATGGTCGGCACGAAGAAGCCGGACAGGATCAGCGCGATCTGGAGCGCCCAGCCCAGCTGGACTCCGCCGGGCCGGGTGACCAGCCCGCACAGCACGACGCACAGGAACATGGCGACGCCGCTGACCGTCCAGACCGTCGACATGGCCAGGTCCGGGTCCTTCATGGCGACCAGCCCGGCGAAGCCGATCACGAAGAACTCGCCGATCAGGGTGGAGGCACACAGGGTACGCATGGGTGAGATCAGCCCTTCCCCAGCAGCAGCCGGGCCTCGCCGACGGTGATGACGGAACCGGTGACGAGGACACCGGCGCCCGCGAACTCGCCCTCCTCCTCGGCGAGCGTGATCGCCGCCTCCAGGGCGTCCGGCAGCCGGGGCTCGACCTGCACGCGCTCGTCGCCGAAGACCTCCACCGCGATCGCCGCCAGCTCGTCGGCGTCCATCGCGCGGTGACTGGAGTTCTGGGTGATGACGACCTCGGCGAAGATCGGCTCGAAGGCCTCCAGGACACCCCGTACGTTCTTGTCGCCGCTCGCGCCCACGACCCCGATGAGCCGGCTGAAGTCGAACGCCTCACCGACCGCCTCGGCCGTGGCCAGCGCGCCCGCCGGGTTGTGCGCCGCGTCCAGCACGACCGTCGGGGACCGCCGTACGACCTCCAGCCGGCCGGGCGACGACACCGACGCGAATGCCTTGCGGACCGTCTCTCCGTCCAGCGGTTCCGGCCGCTGCGACCCGACGCCGAAGAACGCCTCGACGGCGGCCAGGGCGACGGCCGCGTTGTGCGCCTGGTAGGGGCCGTGCAGCGGGAGGTACACCTCGGGGTACTCGCCGCCGAGGCCGCGCAGGGTGAGCATCTGTCCGCCGACGGCGACCTGCCGCGAGACGACCCCGAACTCCAGGCCCTCACGGGCCACGGTCGCGTCGACCTCCACGGCCTTCTTCAGCATCACCTGCGCCGCGTCGACCGGCTGCTGCGCGAGGATCACGGTCGCGTCCTGCTTGATGATCCCGGACTTCTCCACGGCGATCTCGGCGGGCGTCGAGCCCAGCCGGTCCGTGTGGTCCAGGTCGATGGGGGTGATGACGGCGACATCCCCGTCGATGACGTTGGTGGCGTCCCAGGAACCGCCCATCCCGACCTCGACGACGGCCACGTCGACCGGCGCGTCGGCGAAGGCGGCGTACGCCATGCCGGTGAGCACCTCGAAGAAGGAGAGCCGGTACTCCTGGGAGCCGTCCACCATCTCGACGTACGGCTTGATGTCCTGGTACGTCTCGACGAACCGCTCGGCGGAGATCGGGGCGCCGTCCAGGCTGATGCGCTCGGTGATCGACTGGACGTGCGGGGAGGTGTAGCGGCCGGTGCGCAGTTCGAAGGCGCCGAGCAGGGCCTCGACCATGCGGGCGGTGGACGTCTTGCCGTTGGTGCCGGTGATGTGGATCGAGGGGTACGACCGCTGCGGCTCGCCGAGGACGTCCATCAGCGCGGCGATCCGCTGGACCGACGGCTCCAGCTTGGTCTCGCCCCAGCGGGTCGCGAGGTCGGCCTCGACCTCGCGCAGCGCCTTGTCGACCTCCGGGTCGGTGGGCCGCGACGGGACCTCGGACTGGGGGGCGCCGCCCTGCGCGCGCAGGGTGCGGCTGCCGGCCTCGATCACCGCGAGGTCCGGGTCACGGTCCGTCTCGGCGGCGATGATCTCCTCGAAGGGGTCGATCGGGTCGGGCTGCTGCTCACTGCGTTCGCTCACGGGGCCCAGTCTACGGACCGGGCGCCTATGAGCTCGGGGGTACCCGCCGCTGGGCGGCCGCGGGTCGTGGACGGCCGGTCGCGCAGTTCCCCGCACCCCTGAAAGGGCTGCGCCCTTCCCCGCCGGGGCAGCAGAAGGCCCCGGCGCCTGGAAGCACCGGGGCCTTCATGGGCCTTCGAGTGGTTACGCCTGCGGGAGGCGGTCCAGCTGGGCGGTGATGCGGGCGATGTCTTCCTCGGCCTTGGCGAGTCGGCCGCGGATCTTGTCGACCACCTGGTCCGGGGCCTTCGCGAGGAACGCCTCGTTGCCCAGCTTGGCCGTGGCCTGGGCCTTCTCCTTCTCGGCGGCGGCGAGGTCCTTCGCGAGCCGCTTGCGCTCGGCGGCGACATCGATCACACCGGAGAGGTCCAGCGCGACCTCGGCCCCGGCCACCGGCAGGGTCGCCGTCGCCGAGAAGCCCTCGCCCTCGGGCTGGAGGCGGAGCAGCTGGCGGATCGCCGCCTCGTGCGGGGCGAGCGCCGTGCCGTCGAGGGTGAGGCGGGCCGGGACGCGCTGGCCGGGCTGGAGACCCTGGTCGGCGCGGAAGCGGCGGACCTCGGTGACGACCTGCTGGACGAGCTCGATCTCGCGCTCGGCGGCGTCGTCACGGAAGCCACTGTCGTGGGGCCAGTCGGCGATGACCAGGGACTCACCGCCGGTCAGCGTCGTCCACAGGGTGTCCGTGACGAACGGGACGACCGGGTGGAGCAGGCGCAGGGTGACGTCGAGGACCTCACCCAGGACCCGCTTGCTGACCTCGGCCGGCTCGCCGCCCGCCTGGAACGTGGTCTTGGACAGCTCCACGTACCAGTCGAAGACCTCGTCCCACGCGAAGTGGAACAGGGCGTCGCTGAGCTTGGCGAACTGGAAGTCCTCGTAGTACGCGTCGACCTGCTCGACCGTCTCGTTCAGACGGGCGAGAATCCAGCGGTCGGTCGCCGACAGCTTCGACGCGTCCGGCAGCGGGCCCTCGACCGTCGCGCCGTTCATCAGCGCGAAGCGCGTGGCGTTCCAGATCTTGTTGGCGAAGTTGCGGGACGCCTGGACCCAGTCCTCGCCGATCGGGACGTCGGTGCCCGGGTTGGCGCCGCGCGCCAGGGTGAAGCGGAGCGCGTCGGAGCCGTACTTGTCCATCCAGTCGAGCGGGTCGACGACGTTGCCGAAGGACTTCGACATCTTCTTGCCGCGCTCGTCGCGGACCAGACCGGTCAGGGCGATGGTCTTGAAGGGGACCTCGCCGTCCATCGCGTAGAGGCCGAACATCATCATCCGGGCGACCCAGAAGAAGATGATGTCGTGGCCGGTGAGCAGGACGTCGGTGGAGTAGAACTTCCGCAGGTCCTCGGTCTGTTCTGGCCAGCCGAGCGTGGAGAACGGCCACAGGCCGGAGGAGAACCACGTGTCGAGGACGTCGGTGTCCTGGGTCCAGCCCTCGCCGGTGGGCGGCTCCTCGTCGGGGCCGACGCAGACCGTCTCGCCGTTCGGGCCGTACCAGACCGGGATGCGGTGGCCCCACCAGAGCTGGCGGGAGATGCACCAGTCGAACATGTTGTCCACCCAGTCGAAGTAGCGCTTCGACATGTCCTCGGGGTGGATCTTGACCCGGCCGTCGCGGACCGCGTCGCCGGCGGCCTTGGCCAGGGGGGCGACCTTGACCCACCACTGCATCGACAGCCGCGGCTCGACGGTCGTCTTGCAGCGGGAGCAGTGGCCGACGGAGTGGACGTAGGGGCGCTTCTCGGCGACGATCCGGCCCTGCGAGCGCAGCGCGCCGACGACGGCGGAGCGGGCCTCGAAGCGGTCCTGGCCGAGGAACGGGCCGTGGACGGTGATGACGCCGTGCTCGTCCATGATCGTCATGGAGGGCAGGTCGTGGCGCTGGCCGATCGCGAAGTCGTTCGGGTCGTGGGCCGGGGTGACCTTGACGGCGCCGGTGCCGAACTCCGGGTCGACGTGGGTGTCGGCGACGACGGGGATGGAGCGGTCGGTCAGCGGCAGCTTGATCAGCTTGCCGATGAGGTGCTGGTAGCGCTCGTCGTCCGGGTGGACGGCGACGGCGGTGTCACCGAGCATCGTCTCCGCGCGCGTGGTGGCGACGACGAGGCTGTCCTCGCCCTCGCCGTAGCGGATGGAGACCAGCTCGCCGGCGTCCTCCTGGTGCTCGACCTCGATGTCGGAGATGGCCGTCAGACAGCGCGGGCACCAGTTGATGATGCGCTCGGCGCGGTAGATCAGCTCGTCGTCGTAGAGCCGCTTGAAGATGGTCTGGACGGCCTTGGACAGGCCCTCGTCCATCGTGAAGCGCTCACGGTCCCAGTCGACCCCGTCCCCGAGCCGACGCATCTGGCCGAGGATCTTACCGCCGTACTCCTCCTTCCACTGCCAGACCCGCTCGACGAACTCCTCGCGGCCCAGGTCGTGGCGGGACTTGCCCTCTTCGGCGAGCTGCTGCTCGACCTTGTTCTGCGTGGCGATACCGGCGTGGTCCATGCCGGGGAGCCAGAGGGACTCGTACCCCTGCATGCGCTTACGGCGCGTCAGGGCGTCCATGAGGGTGTGCTGGAAGGCGTGCCCGAGGTGCAGGCTGCCGGTGACGTTCGGCGGGGGGATGACGATGGTGTACGCGGGCTTGTCGCTCTTGGCGTCGGCCGCGAAGTAACCCTTCTCTACCCAGCGCTCGTACAGCGTCCCCTCTACATCGGCCGGCGCGTACTGGGTCGGCAGATCGGTGGCGGGCGCTGGAGGCTGCTGCTGAGCGTTCTCGGTCACCCGGTCAGTTTAGGGGTGTCACGGGGTCGTCCCGAAACCGGATTCTTCCGTAACGGTGTGACCCCCGGTGCGTGGGACCCATCGTGTTTGCGCCAGGATGTCAGGAACACATAAGCATCTGGAGGGGAACCCAGAACATGAGTCACAACCAGCCGGGCCCGTACGGCGGGCAGCCCCAGCAGCCCGGACCGTACGGCCAGCCGGGCCCCTACGGCCAGCAGCAGCCGCAGGCCGCCCCCCAGCCCGGCTACGGCTACCCGCAGCAGGCGCCCCCGCAGCAGCCGGGCTACGGGTACCCGCAGGCCCACCAGGGTGTCCCGCCCCAGACCCCGCCCTACGGCCAGCCGCAGGCCCCGTACGGCGGCCAGCCCGGCTATCCGACCGTGCCCCAGCCCCCGGTGGCCCCCGGCGGTGGCGGCAAGAAGGTCGGCATCATCCTGGGCGCGGTCGCCGTGGTCGCGGCGGTCGCGGTCGGCGCGTACTTCGTCTTCGGCGGAGGCGCCAGCGCGGACATCGCGGACGACGGCCCGCACAAGCTGACGACGCCGGCGACGGTGCTCAGTGAGTACAAGAAGAAGGACAGCGGCGGCGGCGCGCTGTCCGACAGCGACGTCAAGGACGCCGAGAAGTGGGGTGTGAAGAACCCCAAGGACGTCAGCGCCTCGTACGTGGCCGGCAACGAGAACAACCCGATGGCGCAGAAGCAGCTGCACTTCACCGGCGTGTACGGGGAGATCGAGGACCCCGAGGCGGTCGTCGACGCCATGCTGGACCACATGCAGTCCGAGTCCGGGAAGGACGACGACGACGTGAAGGTCACCATGGTCGGTGACCCCAAGTCGTACGACTCCGCCGAGGGCGCCGTCCTCAAGTGCCAGGACGCCAAGATGGAGCCCACCGACGGCAACACGAGCGGCGGACCGAGCGAGATGAACCTGTCGTTCTGTGTGTGGGGCGACTACAGCACGGTCGGCATCGTGATGCCGATGGACCTCGCCAGCATCATGGCCGAGAAGGCGACGGACCAGTCCACCGCCGCGGACACCACCGCGAAGCTCCGCGACGAGGTGCGCGTCAAGGCCTGACCTCGTAGGCCGCACACAGGTTGAGGGCGCTCGGCGAAGCACACCGGGCGCCCTCGATCTTGCTGTCAACGATCGGCGGGTTCAGGGCTGGGAGAGCAACGCTAGAGGGCACCCAAGGCGATGCCTCGGGTGCCCTCTTGTCGCACGTGCTCGGCGGTTACGCCGTCTTCTGCTCGCCCGATCCGCGGCCCCGCGCGTCCCTCGGGATGAGGGTCGGGTTGACGTTGGAGTGGACCACGTCCGCGGTGATGACCACGCGGGCCACGTCCTTGCGGGACGGGACCTCGTACATGACCGACATCAGGACCTCCTCCATGATGGCGCGCAGACCGCGCGCGCCGGTCTGGCGGAGGATGGCCTGGTCGGCGATGGCCTCCAGGGCCTCGCGCTCGAAGTCCAGCTCCACGCCGTCGAGTTCGAAGAGGCGCTGGTACTGCTTCACCAGGGCGTTGCGAGGCTCCACCAGGATCTGGAGGAGGGCTTCCCGGTCCAGGTTGTGGACCGAGGTGATGACCGGGAGGCGGCCGATGAACTCGGGGATCATGCCGAACTTGACCAGGTCCTCGGGCATGACGTCCTCGAACTGGTCCTTGGACTCCAGCTCCCGCTTCGAGCGGATCGTCGCGCCGAAGCCGATGCCCTTGGCACCCGCCCGCGACTCGATGATCTTCTCCAGGCCGGCGAACGCACCGCCCACGATGAACAGGACGTTCGTCGTGTCGATCTGGATGAACTCCTGGTGCGGGTGCTTGCGGCCGCCCTGGGGCGGGACCGAGGCCGTGGTGCCTTCGAGGATCTTGAGCAGGGCCTGCTGCACACCCTCGCCGCTCACGTCCCGTGTGATCGACGGGTTTTCACTCTTCCGCGCGACCTTGTCGATCTCATCGATGTAGATGATCCCGGTCTCGGCCTTCTTGACGTCGTAGTCGGCCGCCTGGATGAGCTTCAGGAGGATGTTCTCGACGTCCTCGCCCACATAGCCGGCCTCTGTCAGCGCCGTCGCGTCCGCGATGGCGAACGGGACGTTCAGCATGCGGGCCAGCGTCTGGGCGAGCAGGGTCTTGCCGGAGCCGGTGGGGCCGAGCAGCAGGATGTTGGACTTCGCCAACTCGATCGCGTCGTCGCGGCCTTGGCCGCCGCCGTTCTCCCCGGCCTGGACGCGCTTGTAGTGGTTGTACACCGCGACCGACAGGGCCTTCTTGGCGGCCTCCTGACCGACCACGTACCCCTCGAGGAACTCGTAGATCTCGCGGGGCTTCGGGAGTTCCTCCCAGCGGACCTCACTGGTCTCCGCGAGTTCTTCCTCGATGATCTCGTTGCAGAGGTCGATGCACTCGTCGCAGATGTACACACCGGGCCCTGCGATGAGCTTCTTGACCTGCTTCTGGCTCTTGCCGCAGAACGAGCACTTGAGCAGATCGCCGCCGTCACCGATGCGTGCCACGGTGTGCTTCCCCTTCGCCTGGGAGACGCCTGGACGATTGGAATCCAGCGGCTCCTGGTGCTGCCTTATGTCGACGGTACCTTGCCGGGCCCCCCGTTCGGGCCCCCCTTGGCACGGTTCGCTTTGACGTGCACCTTGTCGTGCACTGGGTCAAACGGTGCCAACCATGCCAAGGGGCGGCGAACAATACAGGCTTTCCGCCGTCAGCGGACGCTGTTGTTGTTCATCTTCCGCGTGGAGATGATCTGGTCGATCAGGCCGTACGAGAGCGCGTCCTCGGCCGTGAGGATCTTGTCGCGCTCGATGTCCTCGCGGATCTTCTCGATCGGCGTGGTGGAGTGCTTGGCCAGCATCTCCTCCAGCTGCGCACGCATCCGGAGGATCTCGTTGGCCGCGATCTCCAGGTCGGAGACCTGACCGCGGCCCGTCTCGCTGTACGGCTGGTGGATCAGCACGCGCGCGTTCGGCAGCGCCATGCGCTTGCCGGGCGTACCGGCGGCCAGCAGGATCGCCGCGGCGGAGGCCGCCTGGCCCATGCAGACCGTCTGGATGTCCGGCTTCACGAACTGCATCGTGTCGTAGATCGCGGTGAGCGCCGTGAACGAGCCGCCGGGGCTGTTGATGTAGACCGAGATGTCACGGTCGGGGTCCATCGACTCCAGGCACAGCAGCTGCGCCATGACGTCGTTGGCGGAGGCGTCGTCGATCTGGACGCCGAGGAAGATCACCCGCTCCTCGAAGAGCTTCGCGTACGGGTCGTACTCGCGGATGCCCTGCGAGGTGCGCTCGACGAAGCGCGGGATCACATAGCGGGACTCGGCCGTCGGGCCGGTGTACTGGGAGCTCGCACGGTCGTAGAGGCCGCGGCCGGGGAAGTCGTTCACTGTGGGTCTCCTGGGAGCCTGAGAGGGGCTGAGGCGGTCGGCTGGGGCTTTCGGGGGGTGCGGGTCGGCTGCCGCCGGGCTGCGCGCCGTCGTACGTCCGTGACGGCCGTCGTACGGCCGCGGGGCGCCCCGTACGGTGCCCGGAGCCGGTCCTTCCGCCGCGGGCCCTCCTACGGGCTCCTGCGGCGTCCGGACGCGGCCGGGCTCGCGTACGGCGACGCGCGGCGCGGCGGGTGCCGTTACGCCTGCCCGGCCCCGGTGCCGCCGCCGCCCGGCATACCGGCGGCCGTGGCGATGACGTCGTCGATGAGGCCGTACTCCTTGGCCTCGAAGGCGTCGAACCAGCGGTCGCGGTCCGAGTCGCGGGTGATCTGCTCGACCGACTGGCCGGTGTGCTGCGACGTGAGCTCGGCCATGCGCTTCTTGGTGTGCAGCAGCCGCTCGGCGTGGATCTTGATGTCCGAGGCCGAGCCGGCGAGGCCGGCGGAGGGCTGGTGGATCAGGATCTCGGCGTTCGGCAGCGCGAAGCGCTTGCCGGGGGTGCCCGCGCTGAGGAGGAACTGACCCATCGAGGCCGCGAGGCCCATGGCGATGGTCACCACGTCGTTCTTGATGTACTGCATGGTGTCGTAGATCGCCATGCCGGCCGTGATCGAACCGCCCGGGCTGTTGATGTACAGGTAAATGTCCTTGTCCGGGTCGGCGGCAAGGAGCAGCAGCTGTGCGGTGATCTTGTTCGCGATGTCGTCGTCGACCGGCTGGCCGAGGAAGATGATCCGCTCGTTGAGCAGCCGGTTGTAGACATGGTCGCCGAGGCCACCGCCGATGGAAGGTTCGCCGGCGGCGGAGGGCATCAGATTCGTCACGTATCCACCTGCTCGTCTTACGACGGCGCCGGGCCGTCTCACGTTTCCCTGCGGGGGCCTCCGGCGGTTTCGCCGAGTGCTCCGGCCCCGTATTCATGGACCCTAACGCGGAGGCTCCGCCGGGGAATCCCGCAAAGGGAACTGTTCGCTGTCAGCGCATGCGCTCCGCTGCGGGAACAGGGCGCCGTGTCACCCCCCCCCGGCCCGCCCAGGGCACCGCGACGCCCTGCCCCGCCCAGGGCACCGTGTCACGCCCGGCCCGGCCCAGGGGCGCGGGGAACTGCGCGACCGGCCCATGGCAAAGCCGCACCCGCCGATTCGCCTGGCGTGGCAGACGCGAGTGCGGCTCGGACGGGGCCGGTCGCGCAGTTCCCCGCGCCCCTGGGCAGGCCGACGGGCCCCCGGGTCACAAGTGATCCGGGGGCCCGTCATGGTGCTGTGAGCGGAGCGATCAGGCCTCGGGGGCCTTCTCCTCGGCCTCGGCGGCGGCCGGGGTCTCCTCCGTGGTCTCGGCGGAGCCCTCCGTGGTCTCGTCCTCGTCCTCGTCGTCGAGGTCGACGAGCTCGCCGTTGGTGTCCTTGACCGTGGACGCCTCGACGACCAGGGCCAGGGCCTTGCCGCGGGCGACCTCGCCGACCAGGAGCTGGACCTGGTTGTTCTGGACGACGGCCTGGGCGAACTGGTCGGGGGACATGCCGGAGGAGGCCGCACGCCGCATGAGGTGCTCGGTGAGCTCCTCCTGGTTGACGTTCAGCTTCTCCTTGGCGACCAGCTCGTCGAGGACGAACTGGGTCTTGATGCCCTTGACGGCCGCTTCCTTGGTCTCGGCGTCGAACTCCTCGACCGTCTTGCCCTGGATCTCGAGGTACTTCTCGAGGTCGAGGCCCATCTGGCCGAGCTGGTGGTGCTCCAGGTTGTGCTTGCGGGTGTTGATCTCGTCCTCGAGCAGCTTCTCGGGGACGGGCACCTCGACGAGCTCCAGCAGCTTCTCCAGGACGCGCTCCTGGGCCTGCGTGGCCTGGTCGTACTGCTTCATGTTCTCCAGGCGCTTGCGGCTGTCCGCGCGCAGCTCCTCGAGGGTGTCGAACTCGGAGGCGAGCTGAGCGAACTCGTCGTCCAGCTCCGGCAGCTCGCGGGCGGCGACCTGGGTGACCTTGACGGTGACCTCGGCCTCCTTGCCCGCCGCCGAGCCGCCCTTCAGCTCGGAGGTGAAGGTGGCCTCGGCGCCGGCCTCCAGGCCCTTCACGGCGTCGTCGATGCCGTCGAGCAGCTCGCCCGAGCCGATCGTGTAGGAGACGCCCTCGGCGACACCGTCCTCCAGGACCTCGCCGTCGACCTTGGCCTGCAGGTCGATCGTGACGACGTCGCCGTCCTCGGCGGCCCGCTCGACCGGGGAGGTCGAGGCGAAGCGCTCACGGAGCTGCTCGACCGCCTTGTCGATGTCCTCGTCGGTGACCTCGACGGCGTCGACCTCGACCTCGATGCCGGAGAAGTCCGGGATCTCGATGGTCGGGCGGACGTCGACCTCGGCGGTGAAGTTCAGCGTCTCGCCGTCCTTCAGCTCCGTGATGTCGACCTCGGGCTGGCCGAGGACGTTGAGCTCGGCCTCGTTGACCGCCTCGGTGTAGAGCTTCGGAAGCGCGTCGTTGACAGCCTCCTCCAGCACGGCGCCGCGACCGAACCGCTGGTCGATGACCCGGGCCGGGATCTTGCCCTTACGGAAGCCCTTCACCGTGACCTGCTGGTTGATCTTCTTGTACGCCGCGTCGAGGCTGTCCTTGAGCTCCTCGAAGGGCACCTCGACAGTGAGCCGAACCCGAGTCGGGTTCAGGGTCTCCACGGCGCTCTTCACGGTTCGGTCTCCTTGTGGCTGACTTCTTGGGGTTCTGCTGGGTCCCCTGCCGGATCCGGCAGAGCCTCAGCGGATTCGCGGCCCTTGAGAGACGTGAGAGTGCAGACACACGGGCGCGCAGCTTGCATAGTAACCGCAGGCGGTACACGCCCCAAAAGGTGATCTTGAGACACCGGGTGCCCCGCGGGTCGTGCCCCGGCAGGCCCCGGCCGGTCGGCCCGGCGGGTTCCGGCTGGTGGTCGGGGTGGCGGGATTTGAACCCACGGCCTTCCGCTCCCAAAGCGGACGCGCTACCAAGCTGCGCCACACCCCGTCTGGTGCGACACGTAGGGTACATGTCCCGGGCCAGGGGAGCCGCCGTATTTGCCGAGTGCGCGGGCGGACGCGCGGGGCCGGCCGGAAGGGGTGTGCGGCGAGGGCGCCCGACCCGCTACGATGCCTTCTGTGCCGCGGTCTCCCGACCTGCGGCGCGACCTGTGCGGGCGTAGCTCAATGGTAGAGCCCTAGTCTTCCAAACTAGCTACGCGGGTTCGATTCCCGTCGCCCGCTCCAGACGACTCAGGGCCAGGCCAGAGGATCTCTCCTCCGACCTGGCCCTGATCATTTCCGGTGCTCCGACCAGCCCGCCGTGCCCCTCTCGCGCCCCTCTCGTGCCCCTTGGGCTTTCGCGGTGATGCGTGCTGCCGCGGAGCGTGCCGCAGGGCTGACTTGTGGGGGTAGCCGGCTCGCTTCCCTATGGCTGAGCAGCGTGGGCCGAGGAGTCGCCGCACCGTCTGGTGGTCCCTCCGCCCGCACTGCGACGCGGCTTGGTACGACTCTTCGGCGGCATGGCGCGACAGAGCGCGGCCAGGCAGACGACCGCGCGGAACGCCGACCCGGATTGACGACCGCAGCGCGGTTCGCGTCGACGCTTGGCGCTCGGCGCTTGGCGGAGCTTCCGCCCCCCTTCGCCTCACCTCCACCGAGTGTGACGGCGGCGTCGTCGCGGCGACTCGCTAGAACTGGATCGAGTTGATCGTTTCCGCTATCGAGTTCAGGAAGCGTTGGATGTCGTCGGCCATGCCGGTGGAGGCGAGGAAGAAACCGAACAGGATGGCGACGACGGCTGGGCCGGCTTTGATCGTCCCGCCCCTCATCAGGACGATGAGAATGATCCCCAGCAACAGAACCACTGACAGCGAAATGGCCACAACAGATCACACCCTCGGTCGGTCCGCACTCCCGGCCCGGGGCGCCGACCCCACGCGCACCCCGCCAGAACCATCGTGCCACCAACCTCGCCGTCCTATGCGGCAGGTGAGGCAACGTCGGCCACGGTGACGCGGATCCGCGGGCGGTCCCGCGACCGGCGACAAGGCGCCGGGAGGGAATTCACGGTGATCGTTTCCGTGCACACACATCCCGTTCGCAGGTAATTCGAAATGTCGCCACGAACACATCAAGGGCCGTGCAGAGAACGGTAATTAACCGGACATTCCGCCGGAGTCGCCCGAGCATGTTATGCACCGTTTAGTCCGGATGTATCCGGACAGAAGGGTCGTGTGTCATGCCACTTCGGTGCACGGACAGTGACGCTCTGACTGATGCTCACTTCACCGAATCCCGGGTACCCGGAGAGGACACGCACTCACCAATACGGGATTAACGTCGATGGTTTTACTGACTCGCACAGACAACGCTAGGGTGCCTCAGATGTTCACCGCTGCCTCGTCCCCCCTTTGCGCAGCGAGTGCTCGGACCGGCCCGCGTCGTTCACGGCGGGAGGGTCTGTGACGAACTCGCTGCGACCGCATGGCCACACCAGCGCGCCGCTCCCCCCGGCCCAGTCGCCGGCGGACGGAGTGCCGAGTCCACGCTCGCTGAAGTCCTCGTCCCCCCACCCGGCCACGAGCGCCGCGTCCCCGGACACCAGACCGGCCAGACAACGCGACGCGTTCTTCGACAACGCCAAGTACCTGGCCATCGTGCTCGTCGCGATGGGCCACGCCTGGGAGCCGCTGACCGACCACAGCCGCGCCGCCGAGGCGCTGTACATGGTCGTCTACACCTTCCACATGCCGGCGTTCATCATCATCTCCGGCTACTTCTCCCGCAGTTTCGACATGCGTCCCGACCGGCTGCGGCGGCTGGTCACCGGCATAGCGGTGCCGTACGTGCTGTTCGAGATCGCGTACTCGTTCTTCAAGCGGTACGCCGACGACGACCCGTCGCACCCGATCAGCCTGCTGGACCCCTGGTATCTCACCTGGTTCCTGATCGCGCTGTTCGTCTGGCGGCTGACGACGCCGCTGTGGAAGGTCGTGCGCTGGCCGGTGCCGCTCGCGCTCGCCATCGCGGCGCTCGCCTCCGTGTCGCCGGACATCGGTGACGACCTCGACCTCCAGCGCGTCCTTCAGTTCCTGCCGTTCTTCGTGGTGGGTCTGTTCATGAAGCCGGCGCACTTCCAGTTCATGCGCCGACGTGAGGTGCGGATCCTGTCCGTGCCGGTGCTGGCGGGCGCGCTGGCGATGGCGTACTGGCTGGGCCCGGACATGAACTCGGCCTGGTTCTACCACCGGGACAGCGCCCAGGAGCTGGGTGCGCCGTGGTGGGCCGGTGTCGTGATGACGTTCGCGCTGTTCGGCTGCTCCATGGTGCTGACCACGTGCTTCTTCGCCTGGGTCCCCCGGCGGAAGATGTGGTTCACCGTGCTCGGCGCGGGCACCCTGTACGGCTATCTGCTGCACGGGTTCCTCGCGAAGGGCTCGCGCTTCTGGGACTGGTACGACCTCCAAGCGTGGATCTACCAGCCGCTCGGCGAGCTGTTCGTGACCTTCTTCGCGGCCGCCGTCATCACCGTGCTGTGCACGCCGCCGGTGCAGCGGATGTTCCGGTTCGCGATGGAGCCGAAGATGGAGTGGGCCTTCAAGCGGGACGCGACCGAGCTGGCCCGCGAGCGCGGGAAGGCCGGCGCGAGGACCTGAGGCTCAGCCGTCCTGCTTGTCCCTGACCTCCTCGGTCGCCGGTTCGTCCGGCAGGCCGAGGAGGTTTCGCATGCGGGCGTACTTCTGGGTCAGCCGGGCCCGGGTGAACTCGTCGAGGACGGCCAGGCGGGCCGGGTTCGCGTTGTGGGCGAGGTCGGACTGTTTGACGAGCACGGCGCCGGGGGTGGCGAGGATGCGCGCCGCGTACGCCTCCGGGGCCTCTCCGGGGCGCTTGGTGAGGGCCAGCACGATGTTCTTCGTACGGACGGTCAGCGGGGCCTCCGCGAGCCAGTCCTCGGTGAGGGCCTCGTCCTCGACGGCGTCGTGCAGCCAGGCCGCGGCGATCTGGTCCTCGTCGCCGCCGCGGGCGGCCACACCATGGGCGACCGCCTGGAGGTGCTCGGTGTAGGGGCGGCCCGCCTTGTCGGTCTGGCCGGCGTGGGCGCCGCGGGCGACGGCTTCGATGTCCGCGAGGGAGAGGTTCATGGGGTGGGCTCCTGTGGTGTGTCAGGCGGGCGCGGTCCCCGGAGGCCGGTACGCCCGGTCCCCGCGGTCCCCGGTGGCCGGTACGCCCGGTCCCCGCGGTCCCCGGAGGCCGGTACGCCCGGTCCCCGCGGTCCCCGGAGGCCGGTACGCCCGGTCCCCGCGGTCCCCGGTGGCGGGTACGCCCGGCACCTGCGGCCCCTGGTGGCCCGTTCGCCCGGGTGCGCGCGCCTCTCGGGGGCGCGCGCTGTCACTTCGGGGCCGTGGGGCCCTCTCGGCAGATCAGGAGCAGGGCCCGGTCGTCGTTGACGTCCTTGGCCACCGCTTCGATGAGGTGCCAGGCGGCGCCGTGGAAGCCGCCGGGGACGTAGCGGTCGGCCTCGCCGGTGAGGCGGTCGATGCCCTCGACTATGTCGCGGTCGGAGGTCTCGACGAGGCCGTCGGTGAACAGCATGAGGACGTCGCCGGGGCGCAGCGAGCCCTTCACGGGGTCGAACTGGGCGCCGTCGTAGACACCGAGGAGCGGGCCCTCGGCGGCCTTCTCCTCCCAGCGGCCGGTTCCGGCGCTGAGCTGGAGGCCGGGCGGGTGGCCCGCGGAGAAGAGTTCGTAGTCGCCGGAGTCGAGGTCGAGGACGAGGTGGATGGAGGTCGCGAAGCCCTCGTCCCAGTCCTGGCGGAGGAGGTAGCCGTTCGCCGCCGGGAGGAAGGCGTGCGGTGGGAGCGATCCCAGCAGGCCGCCGAAGGCGCCGGAGAGGAGGAGGGCGCGGGAGCCGGCGTCCATGCCCTTGCCGGAGACGTCGGTGAGGACGACTTCGAGGGTGCGGCCGCCGTTCGTGCGGGCCGCGACGACGAAGTCACCGGAGAACGACTGGCCGCCGGCGGGGCGCAGCGCCATCTCGCGGTGCCAGCCGGAGGGCAGTTGTGGCAACTTGCTCTGGACCCGGATGCGTTCGCGGAGGTCGAAGAGCATGGTGCCGCCGCGTCGCCAGGGGACGCCGACGCGGCTGCGGAACTGGGCTATGAGCAGGCCGAAGAACCCGCAGGCGGCGACCACGAGCACGATGCCGGGTGTCACTCTCGCCGGGCCCTCGGTGTAGGGGCCGAGCTGCACGGACTCGATGATCAGCGCGGTCGCGGCGCCGGCGTAGAGGCCGAGGAGGCTGGCGGGGCGCAGCAGAAGGCCGCCCGCGACGATGGGCAGGACCAGCGCGGCGGGCGAGAACCACACCGGGTCGATCATGGTGAGCATCGCGATGAGCGGGATCATCAGCAGCAGACCGGCCAGGGCGACCCAGTCGGAGCCGTCGCCCCGGAAGTAGTCGACGGCGGATTTGCGCACGCCGGTGCGGACCCGGTGAACCAGCTTCTTCATCCGGGCCGTGAGCGTATCGGCCGCCGCGCGCCGCTCTCGTCCTGCTGCCATTGTTCGGGACCTTATCCATCGGACCAGCCCCTGTGCACAGGAGGTCCTACTTGTCCCCCTTCCGAGGGCCGGTTCACGACGAATCTCACACAGATCTCACACGGGAGCCGTCCTGCGGCCCTCGCGCGGCACCTGTGAAGGATCCCACGATGTCCCCGTGCGGCATGGGGAAATTAACTCGCTCGTAACGAAGGGCGCTGCTACGCATGGCACATGACGACTGAGCTGCGGGTGCTGGGCAAGGACGACTGGAATGTCTGGTACGCGAACCTCCTGAGGGCCTTCGGGGGGATGCGGGCTCCCGCCGAGGAACGCGACCTCGACGAGTCGCTCCTCGACCACGGCCGCGCGCTCGGCGCCTGGGACGGCGGCCAATGCGTGGGGACGGCCGGGGCGTTCGACTTCCGGATCACGGTTCCCGGTGGTGCGGCCGTCCCCGCGGCGGGCGTGACGATGGTGGGGGTCGCGGCCACGCACCGGCGGCGCGGGGTGCTGACGTCCATGATGCGGCGGCAGTTGGCGGACGTCCGCTCGTGGGGCGAGCCGCTGGCCGTGCTGGTCGCGTCGGAACCGGCGATCTACGGCCGGTTCGGGTACGGCGTCGCCACGCACCGGCTCGTGGTCGAGGTCGACACCACGCGGGTCCGGCTGTCCGTGCCGCCCGGCACCGACGACGTACGGCTGCGGTACGCCGACCCGGCCGAGGCCCTCGACGCCTGTGAGGCGGTGTACGCGCGCAGGGTGCCGGAGCGGGCGGGGATGCTGGTGCGGCGGCCGGGCTGGGAGCAGGTGGAGCTGCTCGACACGGACCGGCACCGGGCGGGCGGCTCACCGTTGCAGTGCGTGGTGGCGGAGCGGGGCGGGGACGAGGGGCTCGTCGGGTACGCGCGGTTCCGGGTCAAACCGGACTGGGGGCCGGGCGGGGCCGCGGGGGTCGTCCGGCTGAGCGCGCTGGAGGCGGTGGATCCGGCCGCGCACGCCGCGTTGTGGCGGTTCCTCCTCGACATCGATCTGACGTCGTCGGTCGTCGCGTACCGGCGGCCGGTGGACGAGCCGTGGCTGCACATGGTGTCGGACGTCCGGCGGTGCGGGCTGCGGGTGCAGGACGATGCGCACGT
Organism: Streptomyces sp. MA5143a; assembly: GCF_900290235.1. GTDB lineage: Bacteria > Actinomycetota > Actinomycetes > Streptomycetales > Streptomycetaceae > Streptomyces. The sequence goes on along the minus strand of NZ_OLMK01000037.1, from coordinate 25,173 downwards.
ACGGCTCGTGGACGTCGGGGCGGCGTTGGAGGCGCGGACCTATCAGGCGCCGGTGGACCTGGTGTTGGAGGTCGAGGACGCCTTCTGCCCCTGGAACGAGGGGCGTTGGCGGCTGGTCGGCGACGCGCGGGGGGCGAGCTGTGAGCGGACCGGGCGGGCCGCCGATCTCGCCCTGTCCGTACGGGAGTTGGCGTCGGCCTATCTGGGCGGGGTGAGCCTCGCGTCGCTGGGTGCGGCAGGGCGGGTGCGGGAACTGCGGCCGGGGGCGCTCACCGAGGCGTCCGTCGGGTTCTGCTCTTCGACCGCCGCGCCCTGGTTGCCGCACTCGTTCTGAGGCCGGGCGCCCTCCCGGGGCGTCAGCGCCGCTGGCAGGCGGGGCACCAGAACAGGTTGCGGGCGGCCAGATCGGCGGTGCGGATCTCGCCCCCGCAGATGTGGCAGGGCAGGTGGGCCCTGCGGTACACGTACACCTCGCCGCCGTGGTCGTCGACGCGGGGCGGGCGGCCCATGGCCTCCGGGGTGTGTTCCGGGCGGACGGTGTCGATGCGGTTGTTGCGGACGCCCTCGCGCATGAGGGCGACGAGGTCGGCCCAGATGGCGTCCCACTCCGCCGCGGTGATGTCCCGGCCGGCGCGGTACGGGTCGATGGCGTGCCGGAACAGGACCTCCGCGCGGTAGACGTTGCCGACGCCCGCGATGATCTTCTGGTCCATGAGGAGCGCGGCGATCGTCGTACGGCTGCGGGAGATCCGGGCGTACGCGAGGGCCGGGTCGGCGTCCGGGCGCAGCGGGTCCGGGCCGAGGCGGGCGTGGACGGCCTGCTTCTCGGCGTCCGTGATCAGCGCGCAGGTCGTGGGGCCGCGGAGGTCCATGTACGACGTGTCGTTGCGCAGGCGGAGGCGGACGGTGTCGGTGGGCGGGGGCGCCGGGGTGGGGCCGAGGTCGACCTTGCCGAAGAGGCCGAGGTGGATGTGGACCCAGTCCTCCGCGTCGGGGGCGCCGAAGTGGAGGAAGAGGTGCTTGCCGTGGGCCTCGGCGGCGGTGAGAGGAGCGCCGTCGAGGAGGGCGGCGGCGTCGGCGAACTTGCCCTGGGGGCTGGTGACGTGGATGGCCGTGCCGTTGCCGAAGTGGGAGAGGTGGTCCTCGGCCAGGCGATGAATCGTGTGGCCTTCCGGCACGGGGCCCTCCGGGGGTTGGGCGGGGCGCCTCATGGGTGGGGGGCGCGGGGGCGTATGGCGGGTGCGGGTGAGTGGGGGCTTGTCGCGCAGTTCCCCGCGCCCCTGAAGGCATGGGCCTTCGGCCCGGCCTTCATCCTGAAAAGCACGGGGCGCAGCCCCGGGCGCTTTTCAGGGGCGCGGGGAACTGCGCGAGGAGCCACGACGGGCCCGCACTCGCCGACGAACCCGCACCCCCGAGTCGTCAGGCGTCCTACCGCTGGGGGTGGTGTGCCGGGATCGGGGGGAGGTCGCCCGTCGTCTCGTACGCCGCGAGCATGTCGATGCGGCGGATGTGACGCTCGTCGCCGGAGAACGGCGTGTTGAGGAACGTCTCGACGAACTTGGTCGCGTCGTCCTGCGAGTGCATCCGCGCGCCGACGGCCACGACGTTCGCGTTGTTGTGCTCGCGGCCCAGCGCGGCCGTCTCGGCGCTCCACGCGAGCGCGGCCCGCACGCCGGCCACCTTGTTCGCGGCGATCTGCTCCCCGTTGCCGGATCCGCCGATGACGACGCCCAGGGAACCCGGGTCGGCGGCCGTGCGCTCCGCCGCGCGGAGGCAGAACGGCGGGTAGTCGTCCTGGGCGTCGTAGATGTGGGGACCGCAGTCGACGGCCTCGTGACCGGCGGCCTTCAGCCACTCGACGAGGTGGTTCTTGAGTTCGTATCCGGCGTGATCGGAGCCGAGGTAGACGCGCATGGTCCGAGTGTGACACGCCTGTTTCGTCGGGGCGCGATGGGGGCCCGACGCCCGTAAAGCGTGAGCCACACCACGGAACCTCAAGTAAACCTCAAGTAACGATCTGGATTCAAAGGTTCAGGATTCCTTTCGCCTCCGATTCACTGGACCGATCTTTACGGAGGCTCACGCAGTACCCCCGCCGCCTCTCATGTCCCGCTCTGGCGAGAGTCACCGGGGAACGCGTGGGCAGACGCAGGGAAGTCCCCACAACGGCGCAAAGGAAACTCCCCCATGACCTCGCAGCCGACTCTGCCGACCGACACCGGCACACCAGGCTCCTCCTCTCCCCCCTCCCCCGGCCTCCACGCCGGTCTCAAGAACCGCCATCTGTCGATGATCGCGATCGGAGGTGTGATCGGGGCGGGCCTCTTCGTCGGGTCGAGTTCCGGTATCGCGACCGCCGGTCCCGGCATCCTGCTGTCCTACGCCCTGGTCGGCACGATGGTCGTGCTGGTCATGCGGATGCTCGGTGAGATGTCCGCGGCGAACCCCACCTCCGGGTCGTTCTCCGCGCACGCGGACCGTGCGCTGGGCCGCTGGGCCGGGTTCTCGATCGGCTGGCTGTACTGGTTCTTCTGGGTCGTCGTCCTCGCGGTGGAGGCGACCGCCGGCGCGGTGATCCTGGAGGGCTGGATCCCGGCCGTACCGCAGTGGGGCTGGGCCCTGATCGTGATGGTGGTCCTGACCGCCACCAACCTGGTCTCGGTGGCCTCGTACGGCGAGTTCGAGTTCTGGTTCGCCGGGATCAAGGTCGTCGCGATCGCCGCGTTCATCGTCGTGGGCGGGCTGGCCGTGTTCGGCGTGCTGCCGGGTGTGGAGGCCGAGAAGGCGGGGCTGGCGAACCTGACCGACCACGGCGGGTTCCTGCCGAACGGGCCCGGCGCCATCCTCATCGGCGTGCTGCTGGTGGTCTTCTCGTTCATGGGCAGTGAGATCGCCACGCTGGCCGCCGGGGAGACGGAGAACCCGCAGAAGGCCGTCACGAAGTCGACGAACAGCATCATCTGGCGTATCGGCGTCTTCTACCTGGGTTCGATCTTCGTCGTGGTCGCGCTGCTGCCGTGGAACGACCCCTCGATCAAGGAGAAGGGTTCCTACGTCGCCGCGCTGGACTCGCTGGGGATCGCCCACGCGGGTCAGATCATGAACTTCATCGTGTTGACGTCGGTGCTGTCCTGCCTCAACTCCGGCCTGTACACGGCCTCCCGGATGGCGTTCTCCCTGGGTGAGCGCGGGGACGCGCCGCGGTCGTTCGGGCGGACCACGTCGCGGGGTGTGCCGATGACGGCGATCCTGGCGTCGGTGGTCTTCGGGTTCGTCGCGGTGATCTTCAACTACTTCTTCCCCGAGGGCGTGTTCCTGTTCCTCGTGAACTCCTCCGGCGCGGTCGCCCTGTTCGTGTGGCTGGTGATCTGTTTCTCCCAGCTGCGGATGCGCAGGATCATCGAGCGGGAGACCCCGGAGAAGCTCGTCGTGAAGATGTGGCTGTACCCGTATCTGACGTGGGCCACGATCGGGCTGATCCTCTTCGTCCTCGCCTACATGCTCACCGACACGGAGCACGGCAACCGGGAGATCCTGCTGCTCTCGCTGCTGGTCGCGGCCGTCGTCGTCGGGATCTCCCTGGTCAAGGAGAAGATCAAGGGGCAGAAGGCGGGCGCGACGGCGGAGGTCACCGACAAGGTGGGCTGAGCGGTTCGCGGTCCGCGGTCCTGCGTTCACGGTTCGTGATTCGTGGTTCGTCGGGAAGGGCTTCACAACGGGGTGAAGCTCTTCTCGACTTTTTTGTAGACGGGCAGGGCCCGGTCCTCGATGTCGGGGTGGTACCAGGTGGTGAGCTGGTACGACTTGCCGCCTGTGTTGAAGCCCAGGGAGCGGACGTGCCAGGGGAGTTCCTGGGCGGTGACGGTGTACTCCCAGACCACGGCCGGCCTGCCGCGGAACTCGGTCTCCTCCAGACGGATCCGCCGGTAGCCGGGGCCCTCACTGGTGCTCTCCTCCTTCTTCTCCCACTGGGCCAGCAGGTCGCCGCGGGCCAGGGACGCCTTGCCGACGATCTCCTGCCGGGCGTCCGGCGAGGTGTAGTGGACCTCCGCGCCGGCGTGCACCTCGCGGGAGAAGCCGTCGGGCGGGACCCAGGCGAAGACCCCGGCCTCGGTGCGGGCGCCGGGCGGCAGCGTCGGGGGGCGGGAGGTGCCGGCGACGGTGGGGGACGGACTCGACGGTGTCGAGGGGGACGCCTTCCTCCTGTCGTCGGACGACGCGCCCAGTGTCGGGACGAGTGCCGCCGCGAGGACTCCGGCCACGGCCACCCCGGCGGCCGCGATGAGCACCGTACGGCGCCTGTTCCGGCCGGGTGCGGCGGGCCTCGCCGGGAGCGGGGGGCCTGGGTCGTGTCCGCAAGTCGGGACTGTGCGGACACGACCCAGCAGGTCGCCCGGCGGTGTGGGGGTGGGCCGGGGGCGGGTGGGGAGTTCGGGTGTGTCCAGGGGTGGTGCCGCGGCGGAGGCTTCGGGCTCGGGGTCCGTGGCCGGGGGCGTCTCGGGGGCGTTCAGCACGGTGGGCGTCGGGGTCGGCCGCACGGGGGCGTTCGGCGCCGTCGGAGTCGGCTGCGCGGGTGTGGGCGGCACGGGGGTCGGCTGCACGACGAGGGTGGGCTCGCGCGAGGGCTCCGGGGTTGTCGCCGGGGGCTCGGTGCCAGTCCCTGCCACCGCCGCCCCGGCGTCCTGCGCTGCCCCTCCCGGGGGCTCCGGGGCGACCGCGCGCACGGCCGACGGCTCCGTACCGACCGCCCGCATGACGGCGCGCCGGTCGGGGGCATCCGTCTCGGCGACCTTCGGATCAGGGCCGTCCGTACGGGCAACCCGCGGATCAGGAGTGTCCCTCCCGGCGACCCTCGGATCGGCACCGTTCGGCCCGACGGCCCTCGGATCGGCGCCCTCTTGCCCCAGGCGCCGTGGGTCGGCGGCGTCCGCTGCGGCACTCCCTGGTTCCGGAGCGGCCCCCGGCGGGGGCGGTGGTTCCTGGGTGACCGTGGCGGTGGGTGGGGCCGGTGGGGGTGTCGCGATGGTGTGGAGGGCCGCTGTGAGTTCGGGGAGCCCGGGGCGTACGTCCGGGTCCTTCTCCAGGAGGGCGGCGAGGACGTCGTGCAGGTCGCCTGCCGTGGCGGGCAGTTCGGGCTCCTCGTAGAGGACCGCGTGCAGGGTGGCGAGCGTGGTGGTGCGGGAGAAGGGGGAGCGGCCGCCGAGGGCGGCGCAGAGGGTCGCGCCCAGGGACCACAGGTCGGACGGCGGGCCCTGGGGGCGGCCGGAGACCCGCTCGGGCGCCATGTAGTCGGGGGAACCGACGAGCATGCCGGCCATCGTGAGCGCCTCCGCGTCCTGGATGGCCGCGATGCCGAAGTCGGTGAGGACGACGCGGCGTCCGCCGGTCCGGCGGACGAGGACGTTCGCCGGTTTGATGTCACGGTGCAGTACGCCCTGCGCGTGCACCTGGCCCAGCGCGTCGGCGAGTTCGAGGCCGATCCGGGCCGTCTCCCGTACGTCGAGGGGGCCGTCCTCGAAGAGGAGCCGTTCCAGGGAGCGGCCGTCGACCAGTTCCATCACGATCCAGAGCCGCTCGCCCTCGTCGACGACGTCGTAGATGCGGACGACATGGGGGTGGTCGATACGGGCCGTGGCCCTGGCCTCCCGCAGGGTGCGCTCACGTCGGGTGCGGGTGTCCTCCGGATCGAGGCCGTCGATCCGCATTTCCTTGACCGCGACCTGCCGGTCGAGTATTTCGTCGGCGGCCCGCCACACCCGCCCCATTCCGCCCTGGCCGATGCTTTCGACCAACGTATAACGGCCGGCCACCACAAGCCCCGGCACTCCGCCCCTCGTTGTTCCCGGCACCCCCGTGCCCCCCTTCGACCGACACGTGCCCGCTTCTGCAACAGCCGAACCAAAAAGTCGCGCATTGGTCACACTTCTCGCCGCTCCAGCATAGTGGCGAGAAATCTTGTGGTACCTCTTCAATGGCCGTGAATTCAGGCACGGCCAGGGGGAGCAAGGGGGATGGAACATGAGTTCTCGTCAGGGGAAGACCAGGACGGCCGTCGCGGGATCGCTGCTCACCGCGTCGTTCTCGTCGGTGATGATCCTGGGCTTCACGGCCTCGGCGGATGACGAGGGGGGATTGAGCGATCACGGCGGAAAGGTCATGGACGCGGCACCGGCAGGGGTGAAGCTGTCGACGCTGTTGTCCAAGGAGATCAAAGTCGACAACACGTCGCAGAAAACGGAGATCTCAGGGGTCGTAAAGAACGAGGGAAGCAAGACGAGCGGGAAAATCCGTCTGCTCGTGGTCGGTTTCGACGGCCTGACGGTCAAGAATGTCGAAGGCTGCACGGAAATCGCGAAGGGCGATCTTCCCGATGGGGCCAACAGCGGTTTCGCGTGCGCGATCGACGATCTGGCGGCCGGAAAGTCGAAGACTTATGCGATCGACGCGACCTTCAACCTGAAGAAGAAGGGCGACATCTGCCTGCCGGTGCAGAACGCGGACGGCTCGAAGACGTTCTGGCAGCAGGGTCCGGTGCCGTTCGGCACGACGAACCAGTCGCCCAACGAGCCGGCCACACCGCTGCTCCTCGGCACCGACAACAGCCCGGTCACACCGGGCGGCGGTGACGGAGGCGGCGGAAACGGAGGCGGCGGCAAGGACGACCAGCCCGACGAGCTGCCGCAGACCGGTCCCGCCGACCGGGTCCTGCCGCTCGGCATGGTGGGCGCCGCACTGATCTCCGCCGGCGCGGCGGGCCTGTGGTGGAACAACCGGCGCGCCCGACAGGGGACATGACGGGTGGGGGCGTCGCACGCAGCGACGCCCCCACCCAGCGACTACGGCGTCACTTGTCGAGCAGCTTCCACGCCGTCGGCAGCGCGCCCATCGCCAGCGCGGCCTTGAGCGCGTCGCCGATCAGGAACGGGGTGAGGCCGACCGCGACGGCGGAGGCGAGGGTGATGTCGGCGGTGGCCGCGAGGTAGGGGACACCGACGGCGTAGATGATGGCCTCGCCCACGAGCATCGTGCCGGCCATGCGCAGCACGGAGCGGTCGGCGCCCCGGCGGGCGAGGGCGCCCACGGCGGCGGAGGCCAGGATCATGCCGAGGATGTAGCCGAAGGAGACGCCGACACCGGACGTGCCGTTCGCGAACCACGGCACACCGAGGAGACCGGCGAGCGCGTACAGGGCGAGGGACGCGACACCGCGGCCGGCGCCGAGCGCGGTGCCCACGAGCAGCGCGGCGAAGGTCTGCCCGGTCACCGGAACCGGCGAGCCCGGCACGGGCACGGCGATCTGCGCGGCGAGCCCGGTGAGGGCGGCGCCACCGACCACCAGCGCGATGTCCCGCACACGGGAGGCGGGGAGCAGGTCGGCGAGGACCTGACCGGTGCGGGCGGGGGCGACGGCCGTACTCATGAGGACTCCGCGAGGGTAGAGGGGAAAGAAGGGTGTACGTGGCATCGAACACGGTGACGCTATCCCAGCGGTCATGGACAGGACACCGTCAGCCGTCCACAAAGGCGGGAACGACCGCATGGTGGGCTTTCGACAATGACCTTGGGTTACACCGGGCAGGCGTGACGCCGGTCACTGAGGTGGAGTGGCTTGTGCCACGTCGGCGTGGTCGGTGGGGTCTGTAGGGATTCACCAATCGGGTGGTGGGGATGGACAGGTGCCGTCTCGCCCGTCGGTCGCCGTCTGGGCAGAGGTGAGCCGCTTTGCTAGCTTCGGGCGCATGGTTGCCCAGGCCCGGTACTTCTCGTCGCGTCGCTACGTCGACCTGCGACGCGTGGGCACGGCCACCTGTCGCCGCCCCGGGTGAGGCGGCTCCGGCGCGCCTCGCCTCACGACGGCGCAGTGTCGGACCCGTACCCGAGGATGATCGCGATGCCCCGTACCGCGGCAGCACCCACTCTTTCCCCTTCCGTTCCCCGTCGCTCCCCTCTTCCGTCCCGTTCCTCTCCCGTGCCACGTGCCGCCGACAGCGACCGGCGGCGCACCAGTGCCAGCGTCGTGCTGCGGTCCGTGCTGGAGCACGGGCCGGTGGCGCGCAGCACCATCGCGCGGGTGACGGGCCTGTCGCCGGCGTCGGTGACCGACCACTGCGCCGGGCTGGCGCGGCTGGGGCTCATCCGGGAGGCCGAACCGCCCCGGCAGTCCAAGGGGTCGGGGCGCCCGCACGTACCGCTCGACCTGGACGACTCGCGGTTCGCGGTGGCCGGGGTGCATGTGGCGGTGCCCTACACCACGGTCGCGCTACTGGATCTGCGCGGACGGGTCCTGGTGCGACGGGAGACGAAGCACGACGGCACCACCGATCCGGCCGTGGTGCTGACACGCGCCGCCGACGGGATCGCCGCGCTGTCGGCGGCGCTGCCGGCGCGCCGGCTCCTCGGGGTCGGGTTCGCGGCCGGCGGCTGGGTGGACCGGGAGACCGGGACGGTGGTGGAGCATCCGCTGCTCGGCTGGCGCGAGGTGCCGGTGCGGGAGGTGCTCGGCGCCCGCACCGGGCTGCCGGTCCATGTCGACGGGCACGCGCGGGCGTTGGTCGGCGCGGAGCGGCTCTTCGGGCGGGCCCGGGGCAGTCGGAGCGTGCTGCATCTGTTCGCCGGCAACGTGGTGGACGCGGCCTTCGCGACCAACGACGAGGTGCACCACGGACCGCGCTCCCAGTCCGGGGCGATCGCCCATCTGCCGCTGCCCGGCGGGACGGAGCCCTGCGACTGCGGGCGGACCGGCTGCCTCCAGGCCGAGTTGAGCGAGCGGACGCTGTGCCGACGGGCACGGGAGGCAGGGGTCATCGCCGGGACGAACCCGACGCATGTGGTGGACGCGGCGACGGGCGGCGACCCGGTGGCCGTACGACTGCTGGTGGAGCGGGCGCGGACCGTGGGGCGGGCCGTGGGGCTGCTGCTCGACGTGCTGAATCCGGAGACCGTCGTCGTCACCGAGATCGGGGTCATCGCCCGCGAGGACTGCCTCGCCGCACTGCGGGGCGCCGTGGCGCACGACCGGGCGGCGGACGTCCGTCCGACGAGCTTCCCGGACGCCGTGCTGGCCACAGCGGGCGGCGCGGTCGCCCTGGACGTGCTCTATCGCGATCCGCTGGCCGCCGCGCCCCGGTGAATTAATTCAGAATCTCCGAATGTTGACAGCCCCGACGCGAGACCGGGAACATCATGTTCATGCTTCTCACGACCTGTCGCACCCTCTGTTGCTGACACGTTGACGCGCCCCCGGCGCGTTCTCCCTCCTGCGTGGACGCCCACTTCTCCGGCCTTCTCCCGCAGTGATTTCTCCTTTTCCGGCGTCCGTTCGCCGTGATTTCCGTGCGCGTTCCCGCCTCACGCCTGTTCGCGCTTTTCCTGTGAACCCCAGGGGGTCCTCCCATGCCTTCGTCCGCCTCGCCCGGTCTCGACCGACGTCTCTTCCTCACCTCCCTCCTCGGCGTCGGCGCCGCCGCCGTCGGGCTGAGCGGCTGCGCCGACAGCAGTGCGGCGACCGCCGAGACGGCCGCGGACGCGCCGCTGGCGACCAAGGTCCCCCGGGGCACCAGCCTGAAGATCGCCTCGTTCCAGAACCAGCAGCAATTGCAGCTGAAACTTGCCGGGTTGGGCGATCTGCCTTTCAGGGTGAGCAGCTGGGCGAACATCGGGGCGGGCCCCGATGTCATCAACGCCTTCCGCTCCGGTTCCCTGGATGTCGCCAACAACGCGGGAATCCCGCCGATCCAGGCGCATTACCAGGGTTATGACGCGAAGATCGTCGCGATCAACATCACCCGCAAGCCGAACTATCTGTTCGCCACCAAGCCCGGCAGCGACATCACCTCGGTCAAGGAATTCAAGGGCAGGAAACTCGCCTTCTCGCAGGGGCAGGCGCAGGGTGTCGTCCTGCTGCGGGCGCTGAAGCAGGCGGGCATCGCCTACGACGACGTGGAGCTCGTCCCGCTGACCAGCAACCAGTTCCTGACGGCCCTCCAGTCCGGCCAGGTGGACATCGCGCCGCTCGGCAACCAGCAGGCGCCCGCCTACCTCCAGCAGTACGGCACGAAGGGTGCCCGCACCATCACCACCGACGTGGTGGACCTGCTCAACCTGCTGTGGGCGCCGACGTCCGTACTGGCCGACTCGGCGAAGGCCGCGGCGGTGGCCGCGTACATCCCGTACTGGGCGAAGGGCGCGGTCTGGCAGTACGAGCACCCGGACATCTGGAACGAGGAGTTCTACGTCAAGACGCAGAACCTGACCGCCGCCCAGGCGAAGTCGATCAGTGATCTCGCCAACAAGCCTTTGTTCCAGGCCAGTTGGGACGAGGCGATCAAGTGGGAGCAGGAGACGGCGGATCTGCTCGCCGAGGGCGGCTTCGTGAAGAAGTTCGATGTCGGCACGCTCTTCGACCGCCGCTTCGAAGCCATCGCGGCGAAGGCCGTGCCCGCGGAGTACCGGAGGTGACGGCCATGACCACGAGTACGGTGAGTACCGCGAGTACGGCGGGTACGGCGGGTACGGCCACTACGGCGGAGACCACGAAGGCCCGGTCCGACCAGACGCCGCCCGGCACGTCCCCGTCCGGCGCGGCCGGTGCGCCGGTGACCGTCGGGGCGGCGGGCCAGGTGCGCAGGCGGCGCCGACTCTCCCCCGGGCGGCGGCTGCCCGCCTCCCGGCTCGTCGGCCCGCTGCTCTTCCTCGCCCTGTGGGCCGCCGCCTCCGCCGCGGGGCAGTTGGACCCCGCGGCGGTGCCGGCCCCGTGGACCGTGGGGGAGACCGGTGTCCGTCTGTGGACGGACGGGACCCTGCCGACCGACATCCTGACGTCGCTGCGCCGGGCCGGGGCCGGTTTCGCGATCGGGCTGACCGCCGGGATCGCGCTCGCCCTGGCCTCGGGGCTCAGCCGGGCCGGTGAGGCACTGATCGACGGGACGGTGCAGCTGAACCGGGCGATCCCGACCCTCGGTCTGATCCCGCTGTTCATCCTCTGGCTGGGCATCGGCGAGACCTTCAAGATCGCGATCATCGCCATCGTCGTCTACATACCGATCTACCTGAACACGCATGCCGCGCTGGCCGGCATCGACACCCGCTTCGTCGAACTCGCCGAGGTGCAGGGCCTGTCACGGTTCCGGTTCATCCGCGAGATCGTCATCCCCGGCGCGCTGCCCGGCTTCTTCGTCGGACTGCGGCTCGGGGTGACCGGCTCCTGGCTGGGCCTGGTCGTGCTGGAGCAGATCAACGCCACCAACGGGCTCGGCTATCTGATGTTCCAGGCCCAGAACTACGGCCAGAGCGACGTCATCCTCGTCGGGCTGGTCGTCTACGGGATCTTCGGCCTGGTCTCCGACAGCGCGGTCCGGCTCATCGAACGGAGGGTGCTGTCATGGCGACGCACACTGAGCAGCTGACCGTCGCGGAAGCGGCGACAGCCACGGGCGCCGGCGCGGCGGCGACCGCCACGGCAGAGCGGACCGCCGTACGGTTGCGGGGACTGACCCGGTCGTTCGAGGGGCGCGCGGTCCTCGACGGCGTCGACCTCGACATCCCCGCCGGGCAGTTCGTGGCCCTGCTCGGGCACAGCGGCTCCGGCAAGAGCACCCTGCTGCGGGCGGTCGCGGGCCTCGACCACGAGGTCGCGGGCAGCGGCGGGCTGACCGCGCCGCAGCGGGTCTCGGTGGTGTTCCAGGACTCCCGGCTGCTGCCCTGGCGGCGGGTGCTGGACAACGTGCTGCTGGGCACCGAGGGCGAGGAGAAGGGGCGGGCCGCCCTCGCCGAGGTGGGCCTGAAGGGGCGGGAGCGCGCCTGGCCCAACGAGCTGTCCGGCGGTGAGGCCCAGCGTGCCGCGCTCGCCCGGTCCCTCGTCCGGGAGCCGGAACTGCTGCTGGCCGACGAGCCGTTCGGCGCACTGGACGCGCTGACCCGGATCAGGATGCACGCGCTGCTGCGGGAGCTGTGGGAGCGCCACCGCCCCTCCGTCCTGCTCGTCACCCACGACGTCGACGAGGCGATCGTGCTCGCCGACCGGGTGCTGGTGCTGGAGCACGGTCGGATCGGCCTCGACCTGACCATCGACCGCCCGCATCCCCGGTCGTACCGCGATCCGCTGCTCGGCGAGTACCGGGAGCGGCTGCTGGCCGCGCTCGGGGTGACCGAGGACCCGGAAGGCGCCGTGGAGGCCGAACCGGGCGGACGCCGGCCCAGCAGTGACCCCAGCGGACCACCAGTGACCTCGAAGGACCACCGATGACCACCAGACAGCTTCACCTGAACGCGTTCCTGATGAACACCGGCCACCACGAGGCGTCGTGGCGGCTGCCCGAGAGCGACCCGTACGCGCATGTCGAGCTGGACCACTACGTCGGGCTCGCGCGGACCGCCGAGCGCGGCACCTTCGACTCGCTGTTCCTCGCCGACGGCCCCCAGCTGTGGGGGAACCTCGCGCAGCGTCCCGCCGGGGCGCTGGAACCGCTCACCCTGCTGACGGCCCTCGCGACGGCGACCGAGCACATCGGTCTGATCGCCACCGCGTCGACCTCCTACAACTCCCCCTACAACCTGGCCCGCAAGTTCGCCTCCCTCGACATCATCAGCCGGGGCCGGGCGGGCTGGAACATCGTCACCACCGCCGGCGCCGAGGCGGCCCGCAACTTCGGTCTGGACGCCGAGCCCGCGCACGCCGAGCGGTACGCGCGGGCCGGCGAGTTCCTCGATGTGGCGCTGAAGCTGTGGGACAGCTGGGAGGACGACGCGATCGTCGCCGACAAGGCGTCCGGTGTCTGGGGCGACGACGCGAAGATCCATCCGCCCCGGCACCGGGGGACGTACTTCAGCGTCGAGGGCGCCCTCAACGTGCCGCGCACACCGCAGGGCTACCCGCTGCTCGTGCAGGCCGGGTCCAGCGAGGACGGCAAGGCGTTCGCGGCGCGGTACGCGGAGGCGGTGTTCACCGCCCAGCAGACCATCGAGGACGCGCGGGCCTTCTACGCCGACCTCAAGGCGCGTACCGTCGCCGCCGGCCGCGACCCCGACCACATCAAGGTGCTGCCCGGCATCGTCCCCGTGCTCGGCTCCACCGAGGCGGAGGCGCTGGCGAACGAGCAGGTGCTGGAGGACCACATCGTGTACACGCACGGGGTGGGCCGCCTGGAGGCGCTGCTCCAGCTGGAGCCCGGCACCCTGGAGTTGGACGCGCTCCTGCCGGACGACCTGCCGCCGGAGAGCGCCATCGAGGGCGCCAAGAGCCGCTACACGCTCGTCGTCGAACTGGCCCGGCGCGAGCGGCTCACCGTACGGCAGCTGATCGGGCGGCTCGGCGGCGGTCGCGGCCATCTGACCTTCGCCGGGACGCCCGAGCAGGTCGCCGACGAGATCGAGACCTGGTTCACGGGGGGCGCCGCCGACGGCTTCAACATCATGCCCGCGGTCCTGCCGTCCGGCCTGGACGCCTTCGTCGACCACGTCGTCCCGATCCTGCGCGCCCGCGGTCTGCTGCGCGGCGCGTACGGGCCGCGCCAGACCCTGCGGGAGCGCTACGGCCTCCCCCGCCCCGTCAACCAGTACGCCGGCCCCGCACGGGAGACCGCGCTCGTCTGAAAGGACCCGCACATGTCCGACGTCCAGATCCGCAAGATCACCGGGAACATCGGCGCCGAGGTCGCCGGCGTGGACATCGCCCGCCCCCTCGACGAGGGGACCGTCGCCGAACTCCGGGAGGCCCTCAACGTCCACAAGGCCCTGGTGTTCGACGTGGTGAACCTCGACGACGCGAGCCAGCAGGCCTTCGTCCGGCACTTCGGCGACATCACCACCGCCCACCCGACCGTGCCGTCCGTCGACGGCACCCCGAACGTGCTGCCCGTCGACAGCGAGCGGGGCCGCGCCGCCAACCACTGGCACACCGACGTCACCTTCGTCCTCAACCCGCCGCAGGCGACCTCCCTGCGCAGCATCACGATCCCGCCGTACGGCGGCGAGACGCTGATCGCCAACGCGGCGGCCGCCTACCGCGACCTGCCCGAGCCGCTGCGCGCCCTCGCCGACACCCTGTGGGCGGAGCACACCAACGACTACGACTACGCGGTGCCCGAGGAGGCCCTCGACGAGCAGCAGGCGGCCGCCCGCGCCCAGTTCACGTCCATCACGTACCGCACGGTCCACCCGGTGGTGCGCGTCCACCCGCTGACCGGGGAACGCGGGCTGTTCATCGGCGGGTTCGCGCAGCGCATCGTCGGTCTGTCGACGGGCGAGTCCCGCAAGGTCCTCGACCTGTTCCAGTCGTACGTCACCCGGCCGGAGAACGTGCTGCGCCACCGCTGGTCGGAGAACCAGCTCGTCATCTTCGACAACCGCATCACCCAGCACTACGCCATCGACAACTACGACGGTCTGCCGCGCCGGCTGCACCGGGTGACCGTCGCCGGTGACGTGCCGGTGGGGGTCGAGGGGAAGGAGAGCTACTCCGTCGAGGGCGACGCGGCGCACTACACCCCGGTGGCGGTCCCCGTGGCCGCCTAGTCACCCTGCGTGCCGGACACGTCCGGATAGCGGACAGCCCCTTCGTGCGCGCGAAGGGGCTGTCCAGACTGTGGACGTTTTTGCCCTCTCACGCATTGGACGAGCCGCGCCCATGCCCCACAGCACCGTCAAGGCTCCACCGGAGCAGGACGCCTCCCTCTCCCACGGCCTCAAGCAGCGCCATCTGTCGATGATCGCCCTCGGCGGGGTGATCGGCGCGGGACTCTTCGTCGGCTCCGGGGCGGGGATCGCCGCCGCCGGCCCGTCGATCGTCCTCGCGTACGCGCTCTCCGGGCTCCTCGTGATGCTGGTGATGCGGATGCTCGGCGAGATGTCCGCCGCGTATCCCTCGTCGGGCTCCTTCTCGGCGCACGCGGAACGCGCGGTCGGCCCGTGGGCGGGCTTCACCGCCGGCTGGTCGTTCTGGGTGCTGCTGTGCACCGCCGTGGGCCTGGAGGGCATCGGCGCCGCGAAGATCGTGACCGGGTGGGTGCCCGGGACGCCCGAGTGGGCGTGGGTCGCGCTGTTCATGCTGGTGTTCCTCGGCACCAACCTGGCGGCCGTGAAGAACTTCGGCGAGTTCGAGTTCTGGTTCGCCGCGCTGAAGGTCGGCGCGATCACCCTGTTCCTGGTGCTCGGCGTCCTGGCCGTCGCGGGCGTCCTGCCCGGCGGCGACTCGCCCGGCCTCAGCAACCTCACCGGCGAGGGCGGTCTGCTGCCCCACGGCACGGACGGCCTCGTCGTCGGCCTGCTCGCCTCGATCTTCGCGTACGGCGGTCTGGAGACCGTGACGATCGCGGCGGCCGAGTCGGAGAACCCCGTGAAGGGCGTCGCGACCGCCGTGCGGACGGCGATGTGGCGCATCGCCGTCTTCTACATCGGCTCCATGGCCGTCATCGTGACGCTGGTCCCGTGGGACTCGAAGGCGGTCGTCGAGAAGGGCCCGTACGTCGCCGCCCTCGACCACATCGGCATCCCCGGCGCCGGTCAGCTGATGAACGTGGTGGTGTTCGTGGCGCTGTTGAGCGCGATGAACGCCAACATCTACGGCTCCTCACGCATCGCGTACTCCCTGGTGGAGCGCGGTCAGGGCCCGAGGTTCCTCGGCCGGGTCTCGGGCGGGGTCCCCCGGATCGCGGTGCTGGCCTCCAGCGTCTTCGGCTTCCTCTGCGTCGTGCTCAGCTACTGGCGGCCGGACGACGTCTTCGCGTGGCTGCTGAACATGATCGGGGCGGTGATCCTCGTCGTGTGGATCCTCATCGCCGTCTCGCAGCTGCTGCTGCGCCGCCGCATCGAACGCGAGGCCCCCGAGCGGCTCGTCGTCCGCATGTGGGCGTTCCCCTGGCTGACCTGGGTGGCGCTGGCCGGGATGGCGGCGGTGTTCGTCCTCATGGCACGGGAGCCGGCGACCCGGACGCAGCTGTACTGGTCGGGCGGGATGACGGCGGTCCTGGCGGCCGTGGGGTACGGGTGGCAGCGGGCGCGGGAGAGGCGCTGAGGTCGCCCCGTCGGCGCTCGCCCGCGCCTCGGTCCTCCTGTTTCCGACGGTCTTTCGGCGCCGCCTCTTCTGTTACGGGCGGTTTTGGCGGGATTCTTGGGGGATGCCGACGTCGCGACGACTGACCTGCCAGACCTGCCGCTCGGAGGAGCCGCACGAGCCACTGAACGCCAAGGAGCGTGACTGGCTGCAAAGACAGCTGGGCAACCCGGTCTCGGACAACTACTACAAGTGCGTCAACGACCGCCCCGACGGCAAGGTCTGCCTCAACCTCCGCACCCATGGTCACGAGAAGCACTTCAGGCTCACCAAGCGCCTGCCCGACGAACTGGAGTGAGCCGCAGGTCGGAGCGCCTTGTCAGACCCTGCTGCCACGCTTCGCCCCATGGACGTGAACGAGTTCTGGAGCATCGTCGACGAGGCGCGCCGCACGGCCGCGGCCCCCGAGGAGCCGGACGGCGCCCGAGTCGTCGCCGAGCGGGCCGCCGCGCTGCTCGCGGCCCGGCCGGCCGCCGAGATCGTGGCCGCCCAGCAGATCCTGTGGGACCTGCTGGGCATGTCGTACCGCGCTCCCCTGTGGGCCGCGGCGTACACGATCAACGGGGGCTGCTCGGACGACGGCTTCGACTACTTCCGGGGCTGGCTCGTGCTCCAGGGCCGCGAGGTCTTCGAGCGGGCCGTCGCCGACCCCGACTCCCTCGCCTTGTCGCCCGTGATCCGGCGGGCGTCCGAGGACTGGGCCGAGGTCGAGTGCGAGAGCACCCTCGGCATCGCCTGGGACGCCCATCGCGCGGCCACCGGGGAGGACCTGCCCCCGGACTGCTTCCGCATCCGCTACCCGGCGCTGGACCCGTCGTGGAACTTCGACTTCGACGACTGGGCGGAGACGGAGCGCCGACTGCCCCGCCTGGCCGCCCTGTACGCGAGACACCGGTCGGCGTGAACACCGTCCGGCGCCGGGCGCGGTGGACGCCCGGTGCCGGGGCGCGTCAGACCAGGTTGCTGAAGTCGGGGCCCTTGGTGCGGGTGCGCTTGATCTCGTAGAAGCCGGGGACCGAGGCGACGAGGAGGGTGCCGTCCCACAGCTTGGCGGCCTCCTCGCCCTGCGGGGCGGGGGTGACGACCGGGCCGAAGAACGCGATCTGCTCGCCGTCGGCGCCGGGGACCGCGATGACGGGCGTACCGACGTCCTGGCCGACCTTGTCGATGCCCTCCTTGTGGGAGGCGCGCAGCTGCGGCTCGTACGGGGTGGAGTCCCAGTGGTCCATCAGGGAGTCGGGCAGCCCGACCTCCTTCAGGGCCGCGGCGACGACCTCCTTGCCGGCGCCCTCGCCCTGGTTGTGGGCGCGCGTGCCGATCGCCGTGTAGAGGTCGCCGAGCACCTCGGCGCCGTGCTCCTCCTGGGCGGCTATGACCACGCGGACCGGGCCCCAGGCCTTCGTCTCCAGCAGCTCGCGGTACTCCTCGGGGAGTTCGTCCAGCTTGTTCTCGTTGAGGACGGCGAGGCTCATCAGATGCCAGCGGACCTCGATGTCACGGACCTTCTCCACCTCCAGGACCCACCGCGAGGTCATCCACGCCCAGGGGCACAGCGGGTCGAACCAGAAGTCGACGGGGGTCTTGCCTGAGGTCTGCTCGGACATGGTTCTCCTCGAGAAGAGCAAGAGTGCGGTGGTCGGTTTACAGCGCAACAACCCGCAACACCGGCGACCGCTCGCCTCATTCCCGACTGCCCGGCGTCAGGAGCGCATGGCAGGATCGGCCCTGTCCGCATACTGAACACCACCCCCGAGGGAGTGCCGCCCGTGCCCGGTGAGAATCTGTCCCGCGACGAGGCCCAGGAGCGGGCCGCGCTGCTGTCCGTCGACGGCTACGAGGTCTCCCTCGACCTGCGGTCCGCCGTCGGCGACCGGGGTGACGAGCCGCGGACCTTCCGCTCGGTGACGACCATTCGTTTCCGGTGCTCCGACCCGGGCGCCACCAGCTTCGCCGATCTGATCGCGCCGAGTGTGACGTCGGTCTCCCTCAACGGCAAGGATCTCGACCCGCGCGCGGTCTTCGACGGCACCCGGATCGTCCTGGAGGACCTGGCCGCCGAGAACGAGCTGGTGGTCGACGCCCAGTGCGCCTACTCCCGCACCGGCGAGGGCATGCACCGCTTCGTCGACCCGGAGGACGGCGAGGTCTACCTCTACACGCAGTACGAGCCCGCCGACGCCCGCCGCGTCTTCGCGAACTTCGAGCAGCCGGACCTCAAGGCCCCGTTCCGCTTCGAGGTGCGCGCGCCCGAGGACTGGGTGGTGTGGAGCAACGGCGCCGGCGAGCGGACCGACGGGGTGTGGCGGTTCGCGGAGACCAAGCCGATCTCGACGTACATCACCGCCGTGGTCGCCGGTCCGTACCACTACGTCACCGACTCCTACGAGCGGGTCCTCGGCGACGGTACGCGGCTGGAGATCCCCCTCGGCGCGATGTGCCGCAAGGGGCTCGCCCCCTACTTCGACTCCGACGACGTCTTCGAGATCACCAAGCAGGGTCTGGACTTCTTCCACGACCACTTCGACTACCCGTACCCGTTCGGTAAGTACGACCAGGCGTTCGTCCCCGAGTACAACCTCGGCGCGATGGAGAACCCGGGGCTCGTCACCTTCCGCGAGGAGTTCATCTTCCGCGGCAAGGTCACCCGGGCGTCGTACGAGCGGCGGGCCAACGTCATCCTGCACGAGATGGCGCACATGTGGTTCGGCGACCTCGTGACCATGGTGTGGTGGGACGACCTGTGGCTGAAGGAGTCCTTCGCCGACTTCATGGGCTCCTTCTCCATGGTCGAGGCCACCCGCTTCACCAACGGCTGGGTCACCTTCGCCAACAACCGCAAGTCCTGGGCGTACCGCGCCGACCAGCTGCCCTCCACCCACCCCGTCACGGCCGACATCCGTGACCTGGAGGACGCCAAACTCAACTTCGACGGCATCACCTACGCCAAGGGCGCGTCCGTCCTGAAGCAACTGGTGGCGTACGTGGGGCGCGAGGCGTTCCTGGAGGGCGCCCGCCGCTACTTCAAGCGCAACGCCTACGGCAACACGCGCCTCGGCGACCTGCTGTCGGTCCTGGAGGAGACCAGCGGCCGTGACATGCCGGCCTGGTCGCGGGCCTGGCTGGAGACGGCCGGGGTGAACTCCCTCACCCCGCAGGTGCTGCTCGACGCCGAGGGCCGGATCGACGAGCTGGCGGTGGTGCAGGAGGCCGCCGAGTCCCATCCCGAGCTGCGGCCGCACCGGGTGGCGATCGGTCTGTACCGGCGCGGCGGCGACGGCGCGCTGGAGCGGTACGCGCGGGCCGAGGCGGACGTCGTCGGGGCGCGGACGGTCGTGGCCGAGCTGGCCGGGGCCGAGGCACCGGAGCTGGTGCTGGTCAACGACGACGACCTCACGTACTGCAAGATCCGTTTCGACGCCGGGTCGCTGGACACGCTGCGGGCCGCGCTCGGCGACATCTCCGACCCGCTGGCGCGCGCCCTGTGCTGGTCGGCGCTGTGGAACCTCACCCGGGACGCGCTGCTCCCGGCGCGGGACTTCGTCGACCTGGTGCTGCGGTTCGCGGGCCGGGAGTCCGACATCGGCGTGCTGCAGATGCTGCACGCCTGGGCGAACTCGGCGCTCACCTTCTACGCGGCGCCCGAGTGGCGGGAGACCGGCGGCCGACTGCTGGCGGAGGGCGCCCTGCGGGAGCTGCGGGCCGCCGAGCCGGGGAGCCAGCACCAGCTGACGTGGGCGCGGTTCTTCGCGGCGGTGGCGGCGAGCGAGGCCGACCTCGGGGTGCTCCAGGGGATGCTCGCCGGGACCGAGAAGGTCGACGGACTGGAGGTCGACCAGGAGCTGCGGTGGGCGTTCCTGGAGCCGCTGGCGACGTACGGGGTGGCCGGTGAGGGCATCCTCGCGGCGGAGCTGGCCCGCGACGACACGGCGTCCGGGAAGCGGCACCAGGTGCGGTGCCTGGCGGCCCGGCCGTCGGCCGCGGTGAAGGCGCAGGCGTGGGCGTCCGTGGTGGAGTCGGACGTGCTGTCGAACGCGCTGGTGGAGGCGACCATCGCCGGGTTCGCGCGGCCGTCCCAGCGGGAGTTGGCGGCGCCGTACGCCGAGCGGTACTTCGAGGTGATCGAGCGGGTGTGGGCCGAGCGGTCCATCCAGATCGGGATGGACGTGGTGCGGGGGCTGTTCCCGTCGTTGCAGGACTCCCCGGCGACCCTGGAGGCGACGGACGCGTGGCTCGCCGCCCACGAGGGGGCCGCGCCCGCGCTGCGCCGCCTGGTGGTGGAGGCCCGAGACGACCTGGCCCGGGCGCTGCGGGCGCAGGCGTGTGACGCGGGGGGCCAGGGGTAACCCTCCCTGTCCTCAACGGTGTCGCGCACCCGGCCCCTGCCACCGGCCGGTTCGGGTGCGCGACCGCCCCGCGACCGCCCCGCGACCGCCCGCGGTCGACGAGCGGCGGCGTCCAGCTGGGCCGCGTCAATTCCCCTTGTCCGGTTGCGCGTTACGAAGTTCGGGTAGCCGAGGCCGTAACCTTTTCCGATCACGGGGTCGACCAGCGGCTATCGGCAGTCGAACGCACGTACTTTAGTGCGGTCTTGTCCTGATTTGTCGACGGACTTGTAACAGGGGTTCGGAGCCACTCCCGGCGCGGAAACCTCCGGGGCATGAACCACAACACCCCGCTCTCCTCCCGCCCCCTGAGCCGGCTCACGAACGTGCACCGCCGCGTACTGACGGCCGCGCAGCTGCGCGCGCAGGGTGTCACCCCCGCCGAGACGAACGAGCAGTGCCGGCAGGGTGGTCCCTGGCAGCAGCTCCTCCCCGGCGTCTACCTGCTGCACCCCGGCCCGCCCACCTCCGAGGAGCGGCTGCACGCCGTCCTGTCGTACGCGGCCCGCACCCCGTTCCGTGAGCCGGTCGCCGGGGTCCCCGCGCAGCCGAACGCCGACGAGCCCCGCGCGACCCCCTACGCGGACGCCGTGATCACGGGCCTCGCCGCCCTGACGCTGCACGGTTTCTCGGCCGCTCCCCCCTTGCTGTCCCTGGACACCATCGACGTCCTGGTGCCGCGCCTGCGCCGGCTGCGCACCGTCGGCTGCGCCCGCGTCGTCCGTACCGCATCCCTGCCGACCCCGTCGTACGTGACCGGGCTGCCCGTCGCGCCCGTGCCGCGCGCCCTGGCCGACGCGGTCGCGGAACTGGTCGACGTGGACTCCGTACGCCGGCTTCTGACCGAGGCCGTGCGCGGCGGGCACACCGAGCCGACGGCGGTGGTGCGGGAGTTGGCCAAGGCGCGGCTGCTGAACCGTCCTCAGGTCGCGGAAGCGGTGGACGCGCTGCTCGCCGAGGGGCGGGCGATCGCGGAGGACCAGCTGTACCGCATGGTCCGGGAGTTCGCCCTGCCCGACCCGGTCTGGAACGTGGACCTTCGGCTCCCCGGCGGCCCGCACCTCGGCGGCCTCGACGCGTACTGGCCGGAGCAGGCCGTCGCGGTGGAGCTGGACACCCGGACCCCCGGGCAGGAGGACGACGCGCTCTGGTCCGAGTACGCCCGCAAGCGGGACACCCTGGAACGGCTCGGCGTCACCGTCGTCCACCTCACTCCCAGGAAGCTGCGTGAGGCCCTGGAGCAGCAGGCGGCGGTCGTCCGCACCGCGCTGATGGCGTCGTCCGACCGCGATCCGGCCGCGTATGTGGTGGTGCTTCCCCGGTAATTCCGGGAACCCGCCCTCACCCGGGCGGGACGCAGGAGGGGAGAGGAAGGGCCGCCGCACCTCACGGCGGCCCTTCCTCATACCGTGGTCAGGCGTCTACTCGCCGCAGAACTCCGCCTCCACGATCGCCCCGGTGTCCCCCGTCCAGTCGCTGTTGAAGTTGAAGGTGAGGGAGTGGCGTCCGTCCTCGGTGGTGACGGACTCGGAGACCGAGCCGTGGATGCCGCCGCCGTGGCCCCACACCCGCACACCGCAGGAGAGCTTCTGCTCGGTGAGGCCGAGGCCGTAGCCGCCGAGGTTCTCCACGGGGATCGTCGTCTTCATCGCGTCGAGCTGCTTCCTCGGCAGGAGCCGGCCCCGCAGCAGCGCGGCGTAGAAGCGGTTGAGGTCCTCTGCGCTGGAGACGATTTCGCCCGCGGCGCCCGCCACGGACGGGTTCATCCTGGTGACGTCGTACGTCTTTCCGTCCGCGGTCTCGGCCAGCTTGGAGTAGGCGCGGCTGTGCGGTCCCGGCATGCCGGGGGACGTGCCGGGGAGTTTCGTGCCGCGCAGGCCGAGGGGTTCGATGATGCGGGCGCGGACCTCGTCGCCGTACGGGTTGCCCGTGACCTTCTCGATCACCAGACCGGCGAGCAGGTAGTTGGTGTTGGAGTAGTTCCAGCGGGCGCCGGGGGCGAAGTCCGGCTTGTGCTTCATCGCGATGCCGACCAGTTGTTCCGGCGTGTGGGTGCGGTACCGGTTCTTCAGGAACCCGTCGGCGAGGAAGACGTCCCGCTGGAGCTGCTCGTCGGCGGTGTAGTTGAAGATCCCGCTGGTGTGGTTGAGGAGCTGGCGGACCGTCACCCGGCGGCCGTCGTGGCCGTTGCCGCGCACCAGGCCGGGCAGCCACCGGTCGACCTTGTCGTCCAGCGACAGCCTGCCCTCGGCCTCCAGCTGGAGCAGGACCGTCGCCACGAAGGTCTTCGTGATGCTGCCGGCCCGGAAGCGGTCGTGGGCGGTGCGGGGCGCGCCGGTCCTCAGGTCGCCCTTGCCCGCCGTCGCCTTCCACACGCCGTGGGCGTCCTTCGCCTGGAGGGCGATGCCCACGACGCCGTCCTTCACGTTGGCGTCCATCGCCTCGCGGGTCGCGCCGTGGCCGTCTCTCGGGGCGGCGGGAGCGGCCGCCGCCACCGGGGCGGCGAGCGCCACCGCCGCGACCACCGCGGTCGCCGCCACCAGACCCGTACGTACTGACATCGTTCCCCCTGTTTCCGTGATGATCGTCCGGTCACGGAGGGGGACCCCGGCGGTGTGGCCGGGGTTGACAGAGGTACGGGCGTTGAGCGGTTTTCAGCCCTTTCGGAGCACCAGCTCCACGTTGCGGTCACCGGGGGTGCCGGTGAGGGTGTCACGGCGGCCCGGCGCGTTGAACGACAGCTCGCGGTACAGGGCCGCCAGACCGGTCTGGCTGAGGTCGGTGAAACGCGTGGCGTGCGGGGCGGCCGACTCGATGAGGGTGGTGAACACGGAGATCGTGCCGTCCTTGTTGTCCACCAGCTCGATCACCCGCGCCAGCTGCGGGAAGTCGATGTGGGACGCGGTCGAGATCTCCCAGAACGAGCCGCCGCCCGCGTACTTGTGCGGGGTGACGCGATTGCGGTGGCTGTGGCCGTTCACCCAGGCGAGGACGTTGCGGTGGCGACCCAGCAGGGCCAGCACCTCGTCGCCGCCGTGCCGGGCCTCGCCCGGACGGGACGGGTCCTTGCGGAGGTTGCGCATGGTGGTGCTGGTGTGGTGGCTGAAGACCACGGCGTACGTGCCGTTCTTGGCGGCGTCCTTCAACGTCCGCTCCAGCCACTTCAGCTGCGCCGTGCCCAGCGAGCCCTCGTAGTGGCCGCCTGGGTCGGTGGAGTCGAGGCTGATGCCGATGACGTCGTCGGCGATCCGGAAGACGTAGTACTGGGTGCGGGCGTCGAGGTTGGCCTGCGAGTAGCCGTGGCCGACCGGGCCCGGGCCGGTGTGGGCCGGGTCGAGGTGCGCCTTCAGGTACTCCAGGGGCGTGAAGGGCGCCCGGCCCTCGTCCGGGGTGACCGAACGCATCTTCTTCGCCTGGGACTTGAGGACGGCCTTCCAGTCGGCCCCGCGCGGGTCGCCACCGCTCTTGACGTTGTCCCAGAGGGCCTTGCCGACCTGCTCGTCCAGGGTCATCAGCTTCTTGCCGCCGACCGCGAAGTCCGCGAAGAAGGAGTCGCCGGGGGCGTAGCAGCCGCCGGGCAGGGAGTCGTGGTTGCCGACGGTGGAGTACCAGGGGACGTTCAGGCCGGGGCTGTTGACCTGGCGGATCGCGGCCGCGAGGAAGCCCTCCAGGTGGGGGAAGCCGAGCTTCTTGTCGGCGTCGCGGAGCGTGGAGTCCGGCTGCCAGTAGAGCCCGAGGCCGCTGTTCTGGACGCCCTCGTAGCGGCGCGGGTCACCGGAGTTGGGGGTGACGCGGCCACCGCTCATCACCTTCAGGAACCAGTCCAGTTCCGTCTTGGAGTTGTTGTCGGTGTTGTCGCCGGTCGTCATCACGAAGTGCAGCGGCGAGCCGGTGACGGGGGCGCCGCGCAGCGAGTTGACCCGCTCGACTAGGGAGACCGCCCCGGCCACGGACAGGGCCTCCTGCGGCCGCCAGGCACTCGCGGTCTGGGCACGCAGGTACTCGTAGCGCAGCGGGTGCTGCACGTCGACGACATGCAGATCGGTGAACTGCACGAACGACGCGAGAGCCATACGGCGCTTCTCCCGGCCGGACTTGGGGGTCGCGAGGTCGGAGCGCACGACCCGCTTCCAGGCGGGACCGTCGCCGAGCCGGCGGTAGCCGGAGGCGTTGCGCGGTGCCGCGACCGAGGCGAGGGTGGTGCCTCTTGTGTACGGCGCGAGGGGAGCGGCCGGGGCCTCCCGGTTGGAGAGGTTCGCCAGGGGGACCTCGGTGGTGGTCCCGGTGGCGGCGGCGTGGGCGTCCGTCTCCGGCCGCAGGGCGAGCCCGATGCCCGCCGAGAGGCCGACCGCGCCGGTGGCGGCGAGGAAGGCACGGCGGTCAGGGTTGGTGGCGGCGGCAGCGACTGAGCGTATGCGCGACATGGCGCGGTCTCCCCGAGTGCGAACGCGTCGGCAGTGGTCGCGGGGCCGCTCCGCGTAGGGGGCCGGAGTGGGGTTCCCGCTCGTACTGAATGCTTGGCAGCCGGGATGACCTGGACGTTAACGAGGTGGCAACGGGTGGCGCCGATCACCGTACGTGGATCTTCGCGGACGCCGGGTGTTCGCCGGGGGTTGCCGAAGGTAAGGGCAACCGAGGGGAAGTGGTCACTCCTCGTTCATGTCACGGGGTAACGCACGTATGCGCCGCGCGGGCCCACGTGGAACAGCACTAGGGCGCGTTGCGAAAGTAGCGTCGTCTGCC